>NZ_BMFN01000001.1:0-1851109 GCF_014638675.1 Hymenobacter qilianensis | reverse complement strand
GGATCAAACTCTCCATTGTATAAATTCTCTTCACTTAGGCGAACCTAAGCTGCTGTCGAGTGCTGACTCCTGCTCACGTATTGACGTAATCATTTAATTCGTGTCGCTTGGTCTTACTTGTTTCAAATTAGTTTTTGTTACCAAAAGCTAACCGAAACGTTTACCATTCGTTACTTTCCAATCATTCAAAGAACGTATGCGCCCTTCCTTTTGAAGGAGCCTTGCGAGTCGAGCGACTCTTTTTTTACTTAATGTTCAACCCTCTTTCGGATTGGGAGTGCAAAGGTAGCTTTTGATTTTGAATTGTCAAGAAAAATCTGCAAATTTTTTATTTAAATTTTTAGACTCTACTCTTAAAGCTTCTTCGCCTACCAACTCCTTTCGATTTGGGAGTGCAAAGATAAGAACTTCTTAACTGAAAAAGCAAATGATTTTTTTTACTAAAAATATCTGCTTGATGAATCAGCTATTATCAGCTCTGACAGTGCAAAGAGCACTTGTCAATGAAGAGACTTTAGCTTGTTGACCCCACCGCGTTTCGGATTGGGAGTGCAAAAGTGCAGGATAGAATCATTGTTTGCAAGCAGTGAACGGTATTTTTTACCGTTAATCTACTACTTGATTGCCCTGACGGATGTGAGCATATTGAAATACAGCGTGTTAGGAGCACCAACTATTTCAAATCATTGTAAGAAACTACCACGGGAAAAATGCTAGCGGCTTAACTAAGCCAGAAGCAGTGCTTGCAGGCATCTACTATACACATCAGTTGATGAGACTCTTGAACGAGGAACGAGGATGACTACGTCTTATAGCTTCTCGCCACATTTGCGACAAAAAGCAGCATCTTCTTCATGCTCGGTAGCTTGACAAACGTGGCAAATGACGTGCTTATAGCTCTTCTGATAAGGACGTGATAGCTCGGCGGTGACAATTCCGGTGGGAACGGCAATGATGGCATATCCCATAATCATGATGACCGACGCTAATGCTTTTCCTAAGGTAGTTGTCGGAGAAATATCACCGTATCCAACGGTGGTGAGCGTCACGATAGCCCAATAGATACTTTGAGGAATACTGCTGAAGCCATTCTGCCCACCTTCAATTACATACATTAATGTGCCTGTTATTACAACCATTGCCACTACAGAGGTTAAGAACACCAATATTTTGTGACGGCTAGCTTTTAAAGCACCTGTTATAACTGCGGCTTCCCCTACGAACCGACTGAGTTTAAGAATACGAAAGACCCGCAATAGTCGGATTGTGCGAATAATCAGTAAATACTGGCTGCCTACTATAAGAAGGCTTAAGAAGGTGGGAACGATGGCAAGGAAGTCGATTATGCCTAAAAAGCTGAAGGCGTACTTTAGTGGCCGACGTACCACAACAAGTCGGGTGATATACTCTATAGTAAACAGGATGGTGAAAAACCACTCCAGGGCGCGCAGATAAGGACCGTACTGCTGGTTTACACTCTGCACACTTTCCAGCATCACTACCAGAACACTGAGCAAAATGGCCCATAATAGAGTGATGTCGAACGCTTGCCCGGCGTGCGTGTCTGCCTCAAATATTACTTGATATACAGCTTGCTTCCAGCGTGATTGCTGGGCAGAGGGATTATCTGGCACGAAGTGACTTTTTATAAGAGTAGGACAGTATACGATTTGAGAAGGCCACGGTCATACTGACTTTGCTCTTATTCGGCGTCCTCCATAATAAACAAATAAGCCCCCCAGAAGCGTGGCTAGTCCATAAAACGACTCCGTAGGATTGGCACGGAGGATGAAGAGCAGCGTCCAGCCGCTGAGCGTCAGGAATACAAGTGGCGTCAATGGATATCCCCACGCGCGATAAGGGCGGGGTAAGTTGGGCTGACGCCACCGTAGCACAAACAGGCCCATGACCGTCAGAAAAGTGAACAAACTAAGGACAAAGCCTGCATAAAGCAGTACTGCTTTGAAGGTGGAAGTAAAAATGAACAGAAGAGTGAGGGCCGTTTGAAACAGCATGGCCCGAACTGGGATTCCTACTTTACTTACCACTGCCATTTCGCGCAAGGCTGGCATATCTTCGCCCATTATCTGCATAATCCGTGGGCCGGCAAAAATCATGGAGCTAACCGTAGACAGCAGCAAGCCAGCAATAACGCTTCCCATAAGGCGTCCTACTGATTCTCCGAAAAGATGATGGGCCGCTACGTATCCTACTTCAACTTCTCCAGCAAGGCTAGCGACAGGTGTGGAGTATAGGAAGATGAAGTTTAGCGCCACATATAAGAAGACTACGATAGAAGTACCTAGCAGCAAAATGCGCGGTAAGTTGCGCTGGGGGGCTTTTACCTCACCGGCTATGTACACAACCGCATTCCAGCCGGAGTAGGCGTACGAAACATAGATCAATGATACGGCGAACTCCGGGCTGAGCAACTGGCCCCAATCGGTGGGCTGGGGGGCAAATTGGATAGCCTGCGGATCAGCCAGCAGCCAGCCAGCTCCGATAAAGGCCACCAACACTATTACTTTGGCCGCAGTAATAACCACCTGCAAGTAGCTTCCAGCCCTGCTGCTGCTGGCATGAATAGCCGTGAGCACCAACACTACCGCTACTGATAGCCACAGCGGATTCAGCGCTGGCCACACACTGGTGGCATAACTGCTCAGAGCCATTGCGCCGAGCGCCGTCGGGGCAGCGAACCCCACCGTAGCAGATACCCAACCCGACAGAAAGCCGACAGCCGGATGATAAATCTGGGATAAGTACTGGTATTCGCCTCCTGAGCGCGGCATGGCAGCAGCCAGTTCTGCGTAGCACCAGGCTCCACACAAGGCAATAAGCCCCCCAACAACCCAAAGCATCAGCACCACGAAGCCACTTTGGATATCCAACAGCTGGAAGCCCAACGTGGTAAAAACACCCGTTCCTACCATATTGGCTACTACCAAGGCCACGCCAGTAGTTAAGCCAATCTGGTAAACGGGTGCCGCGGCTTTAGTCATGCAAGGCGTTTAGGTCTCCTTATTAATAGAGTAAGCTTAGGCCACACTCTACTTGTGAGCACTCTATAGTATATAGAGTGCTCGCATATACTAGTTAGCTGTACCGAAGCAGCGGCTATACTTTGGGGCGCTTATACAAGGGCACGGTGCTGCACGGCTCCCCGTACATCATGCTGGCTGCTACCGGCAGTAGCTTTTGCATAATAGCTACGTAGGCATATGTTGGCACCGGAATGCTGCCGCAGCCTTTCACCACCACTTTTGCGTCGCGGTACTCTTCGGCATCGATGGCGGCAATGGCTTCCTGAAACAACTCCTGCTCCAAGGCTTCCAAGTTGCCAAATACGTACCGATGGGCATGTCCCTGGAGCTTTGTGGCCAACAACATATAAGCCCAGGTAGGCACAATGGCATCGGCTGAGCAGATGATAGCTACGTTTTTACCGTCGTACTGACTCCAGTCATGAGTCTTAACGAATTCGCGAAAGTCCTTCTCGCGCAGAATAAGCCCTTGAAACAGGTTATCTTTAATATCATACACCACGCGCTCTCCTGGATGCAGCAGCAATTCCAGATTGAGCGTGGTAAGGGCGCTTTGCGCTACGCGGTTGATAATTTCTTCCATATCGATAAGACCCAATGGGCTTCAAATTGGTGCAAAGATTTTCTTTCCTTACTCATTAAATGATGACTCAGGAAAGCCATTCCATTGTTTTTACGTCCCTCTACTTCACCTTAGGAGTAGTTGTATAAACTTCCTTTAAATAAAACGGCTCGTAATACGCAACATCCCGAAACTCCTGCCGCTGAAATGCTCCCCACGCCAAAGCGCCCACCGCCACCGCCGACGGCTCGATGCCCGCTAGGAAGCCAGCGTTAGGTTGCTCAGCCAGCAGCGACTGAAATTTAACTGCTCCGTTGCCAAAGAATAACACGCGGTGCCCACCTAATTGTTCGGCCAACGCATCGGGAGTTAACACCAAGGCTGTGGGGGGCAAAATTTCCTGGCTGTCGCAGGTATATAACGCGGTGTAGACTTCCATGCGCCGCGCATCCAGCATGGGGCAATAAAGATAGGTTTCGGGCGATGCGGTGTAGGCAGCTACTTGCCAGGCTAAGGCCTGCAACGTACTAACAGCCAGCAGCGGAATCTCCAAGGCAAAGCACAAACCTTTAGCCGCCGCCCCACCGATCCGCAGACCCGTGTACGAGCCAGGCCCGTCAGATAAAGCCACCGCCGCAACATCCTGAAGCGTATGACCCGTGTTTTCCAGCAGCTGATTTATTAGTATGCTCAGGTGCGACGAGTGTGATTTCTCTAGTCGCAGTTCGGCTTGGCCGACTAGAACACCCGCTTGGTGCACGGCCACAGAGCACACAGGAGAAGAAGTTTCGAGAGAAAGAATAAGCATGAGCCAGGTCTATTTGCGCAAAGGTACAACCGGGAAGAGGCGCATTAATGAGGAGTTGAAATTCCCTTTTGGTTGGCACAAACAAAAAAGCAGGCCCCTATAGGAACCTGCTTTTGGTTATCATAAAATGCTTAAAGGTTACTTCTCCCCTGTTTTCTTGAGTTCGGGACGCGATTTTGCTTCTGGTGTGCCTGGCTTCAACAAAGCTGCATAGCGTGCCTGATCATTCAACACATTCAGGGCCATCAGAATATCCGGATCATCGTCGAAGCTGGCTTCGATTTGACCTTTCTGGAAATAGTAGCGCGATACGATTTCCTGCTCCAGCAACTCCCGAATTTCGGGCTTAAAGCGGGTCAGGTCGTTGCTCTTGTTTGTAGAAACCTTCCGGCGAATGGCCTCGATTTCAGCCTTTACGTCGTCGTAGTGCTTTTCTTCCTTTGCTCTGCTGCTTAACTGAGCGAGACTTTTTTCCATATCCGTGGAATAGCTCAAATCCTTTCCGCCTAAGAACTCGATGAATTTCTGATACTCAGCGTCTGAGAGGTGAAATTCACGGGCGGGGGGCAAAGTGGCGTGAGCGGCGCGGTAGCGAGTAGCGTAGTCAAACAGATAGTTTTTCTGCAGCAGCACCCGGGTGATATCCGCGATGGCACGCTCTTTCACTTCCACATCGGGAGCTACGCCGCCCCCATCGTATACTACGCGGCCGCTGGTCGTTTTGAAAGCGGTGCGCAAGGAATCAGGCACTTTCCCTAAGGTGCCATCCTCGGCTCTATGGGCATAGTCTATTTCCTGAATGCAGCGCCCGCTTGGGATATAGTATTTGGCAGTTGTTACCTTCAGCTGAGAATTGTAAGACAAAGGCCGCGTGGCCTGCACTAGTCCTTTGCCGAAGGTTCGCTTACCGACCAACACAGCGCGGTCGTAGTCTTGCAATACGCCCGACACGATTTCGGAGGCGGAAGCGGAACGGTTGCTGGTCAGTACCACTACCGGCATCTGCGTGTCCAGAGGAGCATCGAGGGCTTTATAGGTTTTGTTCCAGTCGGTTACTTTTCCTTTGGTGCTCACTATATCCAAACCCTTATTTACGAAGAGGTTAGATACGTTCACGGCTTCATTGAGCAAGCCACCTGGGTTGTCGCGTATATCGAAAACGATTTTTTTGGCGCCCTGCTCTTTTAGCTTCATTACCGCTAAGCGCGCTTCCTTACCGGCGTCAATAGTAAAGCCGGCTAGTTGGAAGTAGCCGATTTCAGGAGTCAGCATGCCGTAGTACGGCACATTTTCTACCTGAATCTTGTCGCGGGTAATGTTGATCTCCACCGGTACATCCTGCCCGTAGCGCGTCACCGATAGCTTTGCTACGGAGTTGGCCTGCCCTTTCAGCAGCTTGCTGATATCGGAGTTATTCTTGGTCGAAACGTTGACTCCGTTAATAGTCAGAATCTCATCGCCGGGCAGCAAGCCAGCCTTTTGCGCCGGATAGCCTTCGTAAGCAGCCTGCACTACGGTTTTTGCCCCCCGCTTCACTACCACCGCCCCAATGCCGCCGTATTGCCCGGTGGTCATGGTGCGGAAGTCCTCGATATCGTCTTCGGGAATGTAATTCGTGTACGGATCCAGCGACTTAAGCATGGCGTCGATGCCCGTTTTCACCATTTTCGCGGGCGTTATTTCATCCACGTAATAGGTGTTCACTTCCTTAAACAGGGTCGCGAAAATGTCGAGGTTCTTGGCAATCTCGAAGTAGCGCTCATTGTCGGAGGCACTGCGGAAAGAGACGAGCAACGTGGCCCCGCCTAAAACCAGGCCGGCCAGATATTTTTTGCGCATAAAAAGGCTGAAAGCGTGGAAAACAACCTACGATACAGGCACCACCGCAACGGTGGGGGTTGCATCAGTTAGCAAACGCTCCAGCCCTGAAATTAATTTTTTTTCAACCAGCGAGAAAGGCTTTTTTTCCTTACCCGAATAGATAATCCCCAGCAGGGCAACAGAATGCCCCCCAGGTGCTTCCAGCAGGCGGTATTTATTCAGCCTGTATGCCTCCCGCATGAGGCGCTTCAGCCGGTTTCGGTCCACAGCCCGCTTGAAGGAACGCTTCGATACGCTCACCAGCACTTGGGGCGGAGCGGTAGTCGGGGCAAGTGCGGGCAGCCACACCAACCGCAAGGGATATAAACCAAAAGAAGAACCCCGGCCGAAAAGCTCGTCAATGAGCTTTTTGCGACACAAGTGTTCTTCTTTCGGAAATGAGTAGGAGCGCGCGCCCGGCGTCATAGATATGGCTGGCTGGGGCGAATCGGCGGGAGCCGTCAGCGGTTTAGCGCTTATGACGACCCTCGTCGGATACCGTCAGGCGCTTGCGGCCTTTGGCGCGGCGGGAGGCCAGCACACGGCGGCCGTTGGCGGTTTCCATGCGTGAGCGGAATCCGTGCTTGTTGCGGCGCTTGCGCTGCGAGGGTTGAAATGTTCTTTTCATCGTCTTGGAATGCTATTCGGGGATGGCCGGCAAAGGTAAGGCCTTCATTTGTAAATGCCAAACAGTATAGAAAAGTAGTAGTGGCTTTGTTGACTTTAAGCCTCATTTAGGGCATTCTGGAAGGCACTTAAGCTTGCGGGGGCACCGGCTTCGTATACATTTGACTTCAGCAACTTCCTTTGTTTTTGGGACACCGACGTACACTCCAGCCGCAAGGCCTACCTTCCCTTTATGATTCACTACCACGTCTCGTTTGAGAATCCACTTACTTTTTATCTGCAAATTCAGCTAACGCTAACGGTGCCGGCCGAAGCTACCGAAGCGCTGGAATTGCAGCTGCCGGCCTGGCGCCCCGGACGCTATGAGCTGCAAAACTTTGCGCAAAAGATTCAGCGGGTGGTGATAGATGATGCTGATTCGGGCGAGGTCCTCTCCTATCGTAAGCTCACAAAAGATCGCTGGCAGGTGGCGGACGCGGCCGGACGGACGGTGCGGGTGCGCTACAACTTCTACGCTCACCAGATGGATGCGGGCGGCTCTTGGCTCGATGAAAGTCAGCTATACATAAATGGGGTGCAATGCTTTATGTACGCCGAAGGCCGGCAACAGGAGCCTTGCGAGTTGACATTAGAACTGCCCGAGAGCTGGCAGATTGCGTGTGGCCTACCCCAAAAAGCCCCCCACATGCTTCAGGCCGACAGTTTTGAGCACCTCATCGAATGCCCGCTGATAGCTAGTCCTACGCTCCAACACCACGAATACCAGGCGCAGGGCATCCCATTTCATGTCTGGGTGCAGGGCGAGTGTGACCCCGACTGGCCGCGCTTACTTCAGGATTTTACAGCCTTCTCAGAGGAGCAGTTGAGTTTGTTTGGCGGCTTTCCAGTGGCTGATTACCATTTCATCAACCAGATTCTGCCTTACAGTCATTACCACGGCGTCGAGCACACCAACTCCACGGTTATTACGCTGGGACCCGCGCAGCTGCTCATGACGGAGGTGCTTTATAAAGAGCTGTTGGGCGTAAGCTGCCACGAATTATTCCACACCTGGAACATCAAAAGCATCCGGCCCGCCGAGCTATTGCCCTACGACTATACGCAGGAACAGTATTTCCGCACCTGCTACATCGCCGAAGGCATCACAACTTATTACGGCGAGTATTTATTGGCACGTAGCGGCGTGCGCACGGCGGAGCAATATTTCCAGGAACTGAACACGGTGCTGCGCAAGCACTACGAAGACGACGGCCGCTTCAATCTGTCGCTGGCCGACGCCTCCGTTGACCTTTGGCTGGATGGCTATAAGAATGGCGTGCCCGATCGGAAGGTATCCGTGTATTATAAAGGAGCGCTGGTGGCGCTGCTCCTGGATTTGGCGTTGCGGCAGCTTTCCAAGCATCAGCGCAGCCTCGACAATGTGCTGCGGCGGCTGTGGCTGGAATTTGGAAAGCCGGGCGTGGGCTACACCGAAGATGACTATATCCGCTTGGTGGAAGAAGTAGCCGGCCGGCCCATGCGGCAATATTTCGACAGCTTTATTTACGGCACTGCCTCTTTGGAAGAGCCCCTGACCAAAGCCCTGCACTTTGTGGGCTGCACGCTCCTGCAAGAAGAAAACGTATCGGCTGCGGAAGGCGTATTTGGGTTTAAGACCATTCTCAAAAACGAGCGAACGGAAGTAACGAACATCCTCCCCCATTCGCCCGCTGCCGCCGCTCTTACCGTTGATGACGAAATAATAGCGGTGAATGGGCAACGGGTTCAGATGAATTTGCAGGTGTTGCTTAGCACTGGAGCTCCCAGCTATGAGCTAAGCGTGTTTCGCCAGAGCCGCCTGCTTACCCTAACGCTGGCAGCTGATCCAACCCGGCGTTTTTGGCCAAAGGTTACCATTGCGAAACGCGCTGATGCTACGCCCGAGCAGCAGATTAGCTTCAAACAATGGCTCAAGCAAGATTTTTAATTTTGTGCTTATATGAACTTGTATCCAATTCTTCTTACGCTGGGGGGCATTTCGCTGATCAGCTGCGACAGTAGTCCTCAGGAAATCGCGAAAACCCCGGCAAGATCACCCACGGCGGCTGTGCAGCCGAAAGTTCTACACCCTGCTAGCTCAGCAACGGCGGCTCCAGCGGCTAAGGTTCTGCGCTCGGAAACCGATACCATCCGGCTCCGCAACGGCAGTGTAGCCCGGCTTACCCCCGCTCGCGAAGCTGAGTTTGCCCGCCTCAATGGCATCGACACCGATACCACCGAACAGAAATATATTCAGTTGGCGAAGGGCCGGGCCCAGCGCCGCTCTGATCAACTCCTTCTTACCCTAACGAATGGCCGTACGCTTACGCTAACCAATAATATAACCGATCCGGACGAGGAAAAGCACGTTGTTTACCGCTTCCGGGGGCCTTTAGCCAACAGCGACTTTTGGGTGCTGGATGTCACGCGTTGGGAGTCAGGGTTCGTGCTACTGATTAATCAGCATACCGGGCGGCGCACGCGGCTGTGGGGCCGGCCGGTGTTGGCGCCCAACGGTACCCATTTCGTCGCATTCAACTCCGATATGGAAGCCGGCTATTCGCCTAATGGGCTGGAGGTCTGGTCCTTGGAAAGTGGAATCCCGATGTTGCGCTGGAACCGCGTAGTGAATACCTGGGGGCCAGAGGAGGTGCGCTGGCTGAACGACAAAACGCTCATTATCCGCCAGTATTATCCCGACAGTACGCCCCAGATCAAGTATGCGCGGCTGCTGCTGCCTCAGTAGCCTACGGCACAAAAAAGCCCCCCGGAACTGGTTCCGGGGGGCTTTTTTGTGCCGTCTCCAATCCTTATTTTGCTTTTTGCTGCGAAGGATTGGGGTTGCTGCGGGGCTTATTGGTACGAGCCGAAAGTACTTCGTTCACGTTGCCGCCGGGCGTATTGCCGCGTATGTCGTTGCCCGCTTCGGTGAGAATATTCTGGTTGGCGTTCTGCACTTTGGTTCCGCCGCTATTGGAGCCGCCCTTCATATCTGGCGCTACAGAATTCGTTTCATTCTGCGGCGAGTCAGAGGGCACAGATTTCTTCTTCGAGGGCTTCTTATTTTCTGCCATTGTAGTAGAGCTAAGGGTGAGAAGATTACTCCACTCTTTTACCCAGCTTCGCTTTATTTGGTTGCTCAAAGGTGAGAAGCAAGCGCATAAAAAAGCCCCCCAGCCGCGAGTGCTGGGGGGCTTTTTTGGTTTAATCAAGCTTAAGCTTCAATGCTAATCGGCTCTACGTTTACCAGTTCAGCGAATTGGCGCTCCCGAGCTTCGATTTCTTCTTTGGTCAAATTAACCAAGCGCTCCGTACCAAACTTCTCAACACAAAACGAAGCCATAGCCGAGCCGTGAATGACCGCACGCTTCATATTGTCGAAGCTGATATCATCGGTGGCGGCGAGGTAGCCGATAAAGCCGCCCGCGAAAGTATCGCCGGCGCCGGTCGGGTCGAATACTTCTTCCAGGGGCAAGGCGGGAGCAAAAAACACTTTGTTCTTGCAGAACAGCAGTGCGCCGTGCTCGCCCTTTTTAATAATCAGATACTTAGGCCCCATAGCCATAATCTTGCGGGCTGCTTTTACCAGCGAGTACTCACCCGAAAGCTGACGAGCTTCTTCGTCATTTATGCTTAGCACATCCACCATCTCAATGGTCGTGATCAGCTCTTCGAGTGCCACATCCATCCAGAAGTTCATGGTGTCCAGCACGATAAGCTTAGGCCGATTGACGAGGCGCTGAATAACCAGGCGCTGCACCTGAGGCGTCAGATTGCCCAGCATCAGGTATTTGCAGTCCTGGTACGAATCCGGAATGATGGGGTCGAAATCGGCCAGCACATTCAACTCCGTCTGTAGGGTTTCGCGCGAGTTCAGGTCCGTCGAATACTTGCCCGACCAGAAAAACGACTTCTCCCCTTCTTTTATCTGCAAGCCTTCTGTGTCAACGCCGTGCTCTTGCAACAAAAGCACATCCGATTGCGGAAAATCGTCGCCTACTACGGCCACCAGCTTCACCGGCTTTACGGAGTAAGAAGCTGACAGCGTGATATAAGTAGCCGCGCCACCGATGATTTTGTCCGTTTTGCCGAAAGGCGTTTCCAGGGCGTCGAACGCCACCGAACCGATAACTACCAGACTCATAAGAAGAGGGAATAAAGGTGATTCAAGCAGATGATTTGAAGTTGACAACGGCACAAACAAAAAAAAAGTCCCCGGAAAAAACTTTCGGGGACCTTTTCAGGGTAAGCAATGGGGCTCGAACCCACGGCCTTCGGAATCACAATCCGATGCTCTAACCAGCTGAGCTATGCCTACCAGATGGGTAATGGAGGGACAAAAGTAGCGGTCTGCCGGGGTTATTCAAAAATTATGAGAGAGTTTTTTTATCGCAACACATAGTTCGTAAAAATGCGCCGCCAGCCGTTTAGCTTCTACATCACTCCGCTGAATTACAAATTTTGCCCCCCACTGTCAGCCCACGACTAGCTGTGCTGTGTCGCGCTCCTACCAGAGTCACGTACCTTTGTCTTTCGCATTAGCTTTTTTCATCATGTCCGACGCCACGCCCCAACCCATTTCCTTCGCCGATTTCAAGCTCAATAAGCAGCTACTTACGGCCGTGGCTGAAGCAGGCTTTACGGAGCCTACGCCGGTTCAGCTGCAAACTATTCCGCTTTTGCTTGCCGGACACGACGTGCTGGGTATCGCGCAGACGGGCACCGGCAAAACCGCCGCTTTTGGTTTGCCTTTGCTGATGAAGGTGAAATACGCGCAGGGTACGCATCCCCGCGCCCTGATTTTGGCCCCCACTCGCGAATTGGCTATTCAGCTCGAAACGCACCTGAAGCGCCTCGCCACCCAAACCGATTTGCGCATTTTCGCTATCTATGGCGGCTTGGGGCCCAAAACACAGATTGAAACTATTGCTCAGGGCGTTGATATTCTGATTGCCACGCCGGGGCGCCTATTGGAATTATATCTGAAGGGCGACTTGGTTTTGAAAGAACTGAAAACCTTGGTGCTCGACGAGGCCGACAAAATGATGGATATGGGCTTTATGCCCCAAATCAGGCGCATTCTGGAAGTTATACCGACCAAGCGGCAGAACGTGCTGTTTTCGGCCACTATGCCGGATAAGGTAGCAACACTGAGCGAGGAGTTTCTGGAGTTCCCGGTGCGGGTGGAAGTGACTCCGGCGGCTACATCTGCCCAAAATGTCAGTCAGGCGCTGTATCAGGTGCCCAACCTGCTCACCAAAATCAACTTGCTGGGCTACCTGGTGCGCGATGAGGAAGTGTTCAACCGCGTTATGATTTTCTGCCGCACCAAAGAGCACGCCGATAACGTGGCGCATTTTCTGGGGCGCAAAAGCACGGGTGAAGTAAGAGCCATTCACGGCAACAAGGGCCAGAACGTACGCATCAACGCGATGGAGGCTTTCCGTGCTGGTGAGCTGCGCTTTTTGGTAGCCACCGATGTAGCGGCTCGCGGCATCGATGTGCCGCAGGTAAGCCACGTCATCAACTTCGACGTGCCGCTGATTTACGACGACTACGTGCATCGCATTGGCCGCACGGGTCGGGCCCAGCACACGGGCGCGGCTATTACGTTTGCCAACGCTGCCGAAATGCACCATATGGGCCGCATTGCGGAGCTGATTAATCAGACGATTCCGGAGTTACCCCTGCCACCCGACGTAGCGGTGGCTCCTACCGCTTTCGATGAGCAGCAAGGTATGGATCGGGAGATTGACGAGCGTCGTCGCCGCCTCGATCCAAACTTCAAGGGCGCATTCCACGAGAAGAAGGTTCCGCTGCAAAAGGACATCGACAAGCGCACTGGTTTGCCTTATGTGGAAGGCCCGAACCGGAGCGTAAAGGGGCGCAAGGCGAATCCGTCGAAGGGGCGGGCGTCGTCGCCGGCGAAAAAAGCAGCAGCCAAAGCCCGCGGTCGCCGCAAATAGAAAGTCAGGCGATACCCGACAACTTACTCACTGCATGCCATCAGGCGGTAGCCCGCCCGCACGGTCTCCTCGCAAAGCGGTAGGTACACTCTGACTCCTAAAGCATTGGTATGCAGAAATACTAATACAGGAGCGGCAGATGACCGTTCGTGTATGGTGGAAGGGCGACCTTGCAAGGTGAAGGATTGAGGTTTCATAGCAGCGTTGATGAGAGGAACGAGAATATAGATAGCGGGTAGAGCTAAAGATAATAAGACACTAGGTAAACTGAACTGTCTTAAGCACAAATATTTATAGCTTACTTCACATCAAAGCAACACCATAATTTTTCATTAGGCAATACCTATTTCCGGGTATTCTGGTCCTAATTTTCATTACGTAGAAATGCCCCCCAGACCGACGGTCTGGGGGGCATTTCTACGTAATTATATCCCGCAGCTAAGTGTCAGTGCTGAAAGATGGGCAAATGACTGAATTCGATAGTCACGAAGGTGAGAGCAACGCCCCAAATGGCCGCACTCCACAGCATATGCAGCAGAATCCGTGAGCGAGGCACATGCAATTGAGTAGCAATGACGGTACCGAGGATGGGACTAAACAGAATAGGCGTCAGGAAAGCAATACCGGGCATGCCGAAGCGGCGAAAAATGCTTACGATACGACGGCTGCGCTTGCTAAATACGGGCTTGCCTTTACGCTGACGCCGTTTCCGCAGGTGCAGCGCCCAGGCACGGCCCACCCCCGACACAATAACTACACTCGTCATCATACCAGCTACGGTCAGCCCCCACGTGAGAGCGAAAGACAAACCCGCTGCCGTGCCCGCAACCGGGCCGGCAAAGAACTTGAGAGAGCTCAGTAGGTAAACAGATGCGTATTGGGCCAGTTGTTTGGCAAGTTCGGGTAGCACGAGCAAGGAGTATTTACAGCTTGAATAGCAAAAACGGCCAACAGCTTCGGGCGTAAAGGTAACACGAAGCTGGTGCCACCTTTGGTTCCCCGTATGCTGCCGATTATATGCCGTGTTAGTAAAGCTGGTTTCTCATAAGCGCTATCCTGCTCACAATTTGCTTCCGTACGAGAGGTCGCCGGCGTCGCCGAGGCCTGGCATGATATAGGCCTGGGCATTCAGGCCTTCATCCACGGCAGCTACCCAAAGCGTGGCCTCCGGAATTTCGCGGGTTACGTACGCTACGCCTTCCGGGCTGGCAATAACGGCCGCGATGTGTACCTGTCGGGGTGTGCCAAAGCGCAGCATTGCCCGATAGGTGAGCACCAATGATTTGCCCGTAGCTAACATCGGATCGGCCAGAATAAGTACCCGCTCATCCAAGGAAGGCGCGGCCAGATAATCGACCTGCACCTGCACTTGTGATGTGCCTTCAATGCGGTAAGCGGCCGCAAAAGCGCTGGGCGACTGATCGAAATAATTGAGAAAGCCCTGATGAAATGGCAAACCGGCCCGCAATACGGTAGCTAGCACCGGAAAGTCGCGGAGCTGCTGGCTGTTGGCCGTGCCCAGTGGCGTTTGTACGGCTTTGTCGGTATAGCTGAGCAAAGAGCTGATGCGATACGCGATGATTTCGCCTAAGCGCTGAAGGTTGCGCCGGAAGCGCAGGCTGTCGCGCTGTACATCCACGTCGCGCAGCTCGGCCAGAAAGTGATTGGCGATGGAAGGCTCGGCGCACACGATGTGCACGCGCTCAGAAAGGTCGGGAGTAGCTTCGGGCGTTGGGTTTAGCGCATCCATTGCAGATACCAGGGTTGGCGGGTTTGAGTGAGGGCCGCGTAGGGTACGGGCGTGGCGCCGAAGTTGGCGAAAAAACGAGCAATAGAAGGAATCATTCCGCCTTCAAAATCGAGAACTAAGCCGGGCGAGCCCGCATTGCGCTGAATTACATGGTCGAGCAGCAGCAGTGGGGCACCGGCTTTTTTGCCCCCCAGCGAGGCAGCCGCGAACAAATAAATGATAACATGGGCATGGCAGACAAACAACGCTCCGGCCAGCAGTTCGCCGCTGTTTGGCGCCCGCGCTTCCAGTATCAGCAACCGGCTGTGCGCCTGCAAGGCCTTCACTAAAGCCTGCAAGTGCTGGTATTCCTGGTTCTTCAAACCGACAGCGGCTTTCTCTCTTTTGAATAAGTCAATAACAGCCCCCGCCGACATAGTTTCTGTAACAACCAGATGTTGAGGCTGCTCCTTGCTTCGGCTAATACGGCGGCGGTAGTCGGGTGCGTAGGAAGCCAGCAGCGTATTATAAACGGGCGCCAAACTGAGCTGGTAGGTTTGGCGCTGCGTCAGCTTAAAGCCAGGCGGCGCAGCTACCAGCTCGTTTTTGGTGCTTAGCTGCAAGTACAGATGTGCAACACGCCCTGCGGGCAGCAACGCCAGATAGTCAAGCACATGGCGGTGGCGGCTGGCGGCAGTGGTAATCAGGCCAAGCTGCTGGGTAAAAGGCGGCTGATACACGTCGCGCCCCCAGGGCCTCGTTTTTATTGGTAGCGGAAACACAGAGGCGTATGCACCCGTGTCCTCCATCACTTCCACCACCGCATCCCAGCGCCCAGCCGTAGCTGCCAGCCACCAGGCGCACGCATACGGCAGCGCTTGGGGCGCGGCTGCTACGCAAGCCTCCCAGGCGGGCAGGTCGAGCTCAGAATGGCGGATATAGCGAAGCGGCAAGGGAGAATATGAAAGTTTAGAAGCTTAGTACGGCAACTTGAAGAAGGAGCACGGCATTGGGGGGCTTTTTTAGGGCAAAAAGTTTCAGCAAACCGGCCTGCTAACCTTTTACGCAGCGAAGCCGGACCGATTTTCGCGCGCAACCTAATTTGCCCCCCAAGTGCGTAGTTTTGCACGGCCGGGCGCCTCAGTGGTCGTTTGGTCCTACTAATTAGTATGAGAAAATCATTATTGCTGCTCACCGCGTTGAGCTTTCTGGCCGGGCAGGCCGTTGCCCAGGTAAACCCAGCTGGCCCCACTTATCTAAGAATCGACACGCTGGGCGCCAAACCGGCCGTTCCAGTCCAGCCCCAAAGTGATGTGCAGGGCACTACGTATGTGCCGCTCGACAGCGACGTGTATCGGCTTATCGACCGCTATGCTATCCTTTTCGGCCCCGATTCGCTCAACGACCCGCATACCTCGGTACGACCTTACACCCGCGCCAGCGTAGCCCGTTTGGCAGAGCGCATTCTGCGGGACAGCACCACTGCCGGCATCACTCGCGCCGACCGCTTTAACGCTGAATATCTATTGCGCGACAACTGGCAGTCTACCAAGCAGGATGTCGCGGTAAATACGTCGGAAAAGCCGGTGCTGGGGCGTTTCTACCGTAATAAGTCCGATTTTTTCCATGTCGAAACGCCTGGCTTCACCTTACGCGTAAATCCTGTGGCCAACCTTTCCGTGGGCCGCGACACCGACATTGACGGCTTGCGCTACCTCAATACGCGCGGCGTGCAGGTGGAAGGCACCATCGACGAAAAGCTGGGCTTCTATACCTTCCTGGCTGATAATCAGACGGCCGCGCCCTTTTATGTGCAGCAACGGGTGCTGCGCGACAACATCGTACCCCACGAGGCTTTCTGGAAAACCTATAAAAACCGCGCCGATCAGTACGACTTCCTTTCGGGGCGCGGCTACCTCACTTACTCGGCCACCAAGCACATCAACCTACAGTTTGGCTACGACCGCAACACCATCGGCAACGGCTACCGCTCGCTTATCCTGTCAGACTACGCGGCGCCTTACCTGTTTTTGAAGGTTAATACCCGCATCTGGAAATTCAATTACCAGAACCTGTTTGCGGAAATGACGGCCGAAAAGGCCAACCAAGACACGATTTATCAAAAGAAGTACTTCGCCCTCCATCACCTCAGCCTCGATCTGGCGCCTAACTTTAATGTAGGCGTATTTGAATCGGTGGTTTTTGGTCGCGGCAAGGGACGCTACGAGCTGCAATACCTCAACCCCATCATCTTCTACCGCTCTGTAGAGCAGGCTATTGGCTCCAATGATAACGCCTTGCTGGGCCTTGATTTCAAGTGGAATATCAAGCGGCGGTTGCAGCTGTATGGGCAGGTGGTGCTGGATGAGTTCGTTATCAGTGAGGCGCGTGCGGGCAAAGGCTCGTGGCGCAACAAGCAATCGGTGCAGCTGGGTGGCCGCTACATTAATGTAGCAGGTATCCAAAACCTTGATTTTCAGGGTGAAGTAAACTATATCCGGCCCTACACTTACCAGCACCTCGATCAGTACCGCAACTACCAGCACTACAACCAGCCGCTGGCGCACCCGATGGGGGGCAATTTGGTGGAGCTGCTGGGCATTGTCAGCTACCAGCCCTTGCCACGCTTGAACTTGGTTGCCAAAGGATTTTACACCGTGCAGGGCAATGACATAACAGACGAAAACGGCTTTCTGGTTAACTACGGCGGCAACGTACGTTTGCCCTACACCAACCGACCGCTCCAGCCCGATGGCAACGTGCGCATAGAGGATTTCCGGGTGGGCGATGGTATCCAAACCAATCTTATTCACACCGATTTTACTGCCACGTATCAGGCCCGCCATAATGTATGGCTTGATGCGAAGCTGATTATGCGCCGCATAACCAGCCCCGACGTCGATAACCTGACCAATAGCACGGTGTACCCTTCTCTGGCATTCCGCTGGAATATTGCGCAGCGCCTCTACGAGTTTTAACAGCTCGGGCGGGCCGCATTTCTTCATGACCAACCACTACGATGTCGTTATTCTCGGGGCCGGACCAGCGGGTACGGCTTGCGCGCTGGCGTTGCAGAATAGCGGTTTGCGCGTGGCCCTGGTAGATAAAGACCGGTTTCCACGCGATAAAGTATGCGGAGACGCCATTCCGGGCTTGGCCCTCAAAGCCATCCGGAAACTCTCGCCGGCTTTGTATGAGGAGTTGTACGCGCTGCCGCAAAAAGCCGAAACCCGCGACAGCCGGCTGTTTGCGCCCAGCGGCGACGACATCCGGGTGCGGTGGCAAATTCAAACCTTCAACAGCCCCCGTCTGCACTTCGACGCACGCCTGCTGGCAATGGTACGGGCTCACACCGAAACGCACGTTCAGCTCGCTTTTCCGGTCAAGGATATGCACGTGTCGGCTGAGCAAGTCACGCTGCTGTCCGCCAACGGGCAAGCGCCACTTACCTGCCAGCTGCTTATTGGCTGCGACGGCGCTAACTCGGTAGCGGCCCGCAAGCTTACCCAGCGCCCCCTCGACCGTGCCCACCAGTGCGTAGCCGTGCGCGCCTATTTTCAGGGCCTCACCAACACCGACGAAACCACCACCGAGTTCTATTTCCTACGCGAGTATCTGGCTGGCTATTTCTGGATTTTCCCGGTCGGCAACGGCGTGTATAATGTCGGCTTTGGCATGCTTTCGTCTGATGTGGCGGCCCAAAAGCTGGATTTAAAGAAAGTGCTGCTGGCTATTACCCGCGAGCATCCGCAGGTGGCGCCACGGTTTGCCCAGGCCAGCCAACTAAGCGAAGTAAGCGGCTTTGGGCTGCCGCTGGGGGGCAAATCCCGGCCTATTAGTGGCGCCCGCTTCCTGCTCTGCGGCGACGCAGCTTCGCTCATCGACCCGCTACAGGGCCACGGCATCGATACGGCCATTCAAAGCGGCATACTGGCGGCTAAGCAAGCCGTGCGCTGCTTTGAGCAGCAGGATTTCAGCGCGGCGCAAATGCACTGGTACGAGCAGGCGGTGTATCAGCAGATAGGCAAGAAGCTGGCCCGCAGCTACCGGCTTATGCGGTTTATTTCCAGCAAACCCTGGCTGGTAAATGCTGGTTTTGGCTTGGCCCGGAATGCCTGGGTAAAGAAATGGCTGCTGAAAGTGGTCGGATAGAGGCCGATTGAACGAGGGCTGCGCTAATGCTTACCTTTGCGGCCTCCATGAAAACCTACCTCCGCATTCTGGGCTATGCGCGGCCGTTCGCCGATTTCGTGCCCCTGTATTTTCTGTATACGGTGCTCGGCATCATATTCGGGCTCTGCAACTTTACGCTGGTCATTCCTTTGCTCAACGTGCTGTTTGGCACCACAGAGCAGCATACCGCTACTGCCACCGCACCGCCGGACTTTGCGCTGTCCATCGACTACATCAAAACGACTTTCGATTACTACTTCACGCAGGTCACGCTTTCGCGGGGCAAGCTGGGCGCGCTGAGCTTCGTGTGTATGGTGCTGATTGTTTCGGTGTTTCTAAGCAATCTGTTCCGCTATCTGGGCTTGCGCATCATCGCCCGGGTTCGGGCCCGCGTGATCCGCAATATGCGCCACGCGCTGTATGAGCGCATCACGCAATTACAGCTCGGCTACTTTTCGGGCGAGCGTAAAGGCGACCTGATGTCGCGCCTCACCAACGACGTGCAGGAAGTAGAAGGTTCGGTGGTAAACACGCTGACCGGCGTTATCCGCGATCCGCTGTTTATCGTGGCGTATTTCGTGCTCTTACTGTACATGTCGGTGAAGCTGACGTTGTTTACCCTGCTTATTCTGCCGGTATCGGGCTTGCTGATTTCGGGTATTTCGAAGCGGCTAAAGCGGCAGGCTCACCAAAGCCAGGAGTCGCTGGGCACCATGCTTACGGTGATTGACGAGACGCTGGGGGGCATTCGGGTTATCAAGGCCTTCAATGCTCAACCCTACATTATGGGCAAGTTTCGGGCGCAGAACAACGAGTATGCGCGTACGCTGCGGGCTATGGCCAACTCCCGCGATTTGTCGTCACCTATCTCCGAGTTTCTGGGTGTGGGTGTGGTGGCAGGCTTGCTATTCTATGGCGGCACGCTGGTTTTGTCGGGCGAATCGGAGCTGACGGCGTCGGACTTTATTGGCTATCTGATTCTGTTTTCGCAGGTACTAGTGCCCGTGAAAGCGCTGGGCGGGGCGTTCAGCTACATTCAGCGGGGCCTAGTTGCTGGTGAGCGAATTCTGAAAGTGGTCGATACAGAGCCCATTATCCGCGACAAGCCCGACGCGCACGTGCTTCCGCCGTTCCAGCACCAGATTGAGCTGCGCAATTTGCAGTTCAGCTACGGCGACCAGCCCGTACTCACCGACATCAACCTCGTTATTCCCAAAGGTAAAACCGTGGCCCTGGTTGGTCCATCGGGCAGCGGCAAGTCAACGCTGGCCGACCTGCTGCCGCGCTTCTACGACCCCACTGGGGGGCAAATTCTCATCGACGGACACGATGTGCGCGACTGCACCATTCACTCCGTGCGCGAGCAAATGGGCATTGTGACTCAGGAAAGCATTCTGTTCAACGATACCATTTTCAACAATATCCGCTTCAATACCGAAGCCACGGAAGCGCAGGTAATTGAGGCGGCCAAGATTGCCAATGCCCACGAATTCATTCAGCAAACGCCTGAGGGCTACCACACTATGATCGGCGACCGGGGCTCCCGCCTCTCGGGTGGGCAGCGGCAGCGCATCAGCATTGCCCGCGCCATCCTGCGCAACCCGCCCATCCTGATTTTGGACGAAGCCACTTCTGCCCTCGATACAGAATCGGAAAAGCTGGTGCAGGAAGCCCTGACGCGGCTCATGCACAGTCGTACCTCGCTGGTTATTGCCCACCGCCTGAGCACCGTGCAGCACGCCGACGAAATTGTGGTCTTGCAGAACGGCCGTATCGTGGAGCGCGGCACCCACGACGAGCTGCTGGCGCAGGCCGGCGGCTTGTATCAGCGCCTGAACAGCATGCAAACCAACGGTATGCTGGTGTAGAATTTGGGCGAAAAGAAATAGGTGGCCTTAAGTTGCGCTCTGCCTAAAAAGCCCCCCAGACCATGAAAAACGCACTTAAAATCAACCGTTGAAGGCTTGGCTGCGTTTAGCAGGATGGTGCCAGGGTTGCACTGCGCGCCCAAAATGGGTAAACGTCTATATTTAGCCCGCCGTTGTGGCTTCCTGTGGCTTCCGCGCGTGGTTTGACCACCGGCTTTTCTTCCACTTAGCTTTCTCCTCCTATGCTTGCTTTCAAACGCTTAGTTAATGTGGTCGTCATGGTGTATTTGCTCCTGGCGCTGCTTTTCATGCTGATGCCCGCGTCCCGCGACTTTATGATGTCGTCAATGGGACTGAGTGGCGACTTAGGATTGGCAACATTTTATAACACGATGTTTGTCATCGGAGCCATATTGCTGGCTTTGGAGCTGATCGTAGAGAACCTGTACAATGTGGCTTTGAAGCGCGACCTGTCCCGCCAGGAAGGCAAGGTAAACGAGCTGAAAGCCCGCCTTTATGATCACCAGATGGAGCAGCGCGACCGGGATTTGCAGGCGCGCCCCGTTACCACATCAGCCCCGGCAAACCCCGCTCGGCCTGTTACCACCGCGCCGCTCGTAGTACCCGTCACACCCGTAGCACCAGTAGTACCGCCCGCCCCTACTCCAGCGCCAACGGCAACCACGGCTACCCGCCTCGACCCGGTATATGTAGTGCCTGCCGACCCTGCGCCGGGCACGAATTTGCCCCCCAACCCTAATGTGGTAGAAACCCCACCGCATTCTAACGTTCCGCCCGCTTCCGCCGCCGACCTCGAAACACCGCGGCCCTCGCAGTATCCTTCTTCCCAACCTTAATAGTGACCAATTCGCTTACCAATCGCATTCAAGCTGAGCTGACCGAGGCTCGCACGGTCCTCGACCGTTTTCTAGCTGATCCAGCCAACCTTGCTGCCATCGAGCAGGCTGCGCGCCTTATGGCCGACAGCTTGCGGCTGGGGGGCAAATTGCTGAGCTGCGGCAACGGCGGCTCCCTCTGCGATGCGCAGCATTTTGCCGAGGAGCTTAGCGGCCGTTACCGCCACGACCGTCCGGCACTGGCGGCCATTGCCCTCACCGAAGCTTCACACATGAGTTGTGTAGCCAATGACTACGGCTACGACTACGTATTTGGCCGTTTCGTGCAAGCCCTGGGTCGTCCCGGCGACGTGCTGCTCGCCATAAGTACCAGCGGCAATTCACCCAACATACTACGCGCCGCCGAAGCGGCTAAAGCTGCCGGGATGCGTATTGTAGGCCTTACCGGCAAAGATGGGGGGCAATTAGCCGCCCTCTGCGACGTCGAGATTCGCGCCCCGCATTCAGGTTATGCCGATAGAATTCAGGAGATTCACATCAAGGCCATTCACATCATGATCATGCTGATTGAAGACTTGGTAAACGAAAAAGCAGAGAGCTAAAAAAAGCTTAACCTAGAATATCCTTCAATCAGACCGTCATGCAGAGCGGAGCGAAGCATCTCGCGTGTTCAGTTGTTTAGCTTAGCAACATCAGCACGCGAGATGCTTCGGCTCCGCCTCTGCATGACGTTCGGGATCAATTGAGTTGCTTCTGCCTTATTAACACTGCTAAAAGAGCCGGCCTCTAAAAAAGGCCGGCTTTTTGGTGTCTATCTTTGCCCGGCTTTCATCTTATCCTATTTAGATTTTATCAATGCTTACCAAAACCTTCGGCTCGGCCGTGCAGGGAGTTAATGCCAATACTATTACCATTGAAGTAGTTGTATCTCAGGGAACGAATTTTTATGTAGTCGGCCTGGCCGATAATGCCATCAAGGAAAGCCAGCAGCGCATCGAGTCGGCGCTGAAGTTTCGGGGGTATCGGATGCCGCGCACCAAGGTGGTGGTAAACATGGCGCCGGCCGATGTGCGTAAGGAAGGCTCAGCTTACGACCTGCCGATAGCGCTGGGAATTTTACACGCTTCGCAGCAGCTAAACACCGAGCAACTCGGCGACTATATTATTATGGGCGAGTTGGCACTTGATGGCAGTCTGCGACCTATTCGCGGCGTATTGCCTATTGCCATTCAGGCCCGCAAGGAAGGCTTCAAAGGATTTATTCTGCCACGCGAAAACGCCCAGGAAGCGGCCATCGTGAACAATCTCGACGTGATTCCGGTGGACAGCATGCAGCAGGCCATCGACTTCTTTGAAGGGCGCGAGGAAATTGCCCCCCTGCGCATCGATACCCGCGACGTATTTCAGCACAGCGTCAACCAATACACCGCCGACTTCGCCGATGTGCAGGGTCAGGAAAACATTAAGCGGGCCCTGGAAATAGCCGCCGCCGGGGGGCATAATGCCATTATGATTGGTCCGCCCGGCGCCGGCAAAACCATGCTGGCCAAGCGTTTGCCTAGTATTTTGCCCCTGCTCTCCATGCAGGAAGCGCTTGAAACCACCAAAATCCATTCGGTAGCGGGTAAGCTGGGCACTAATGCATCCCTGCTGACTACACGGCCATTTCGGGCGCCCCATCACACTATTTCGGACGTGGCGCTGGTAGGAGGCGGGGGCAATCCGCAGCCGGGTGAAATCTCGCTTTCCCACAATGGCGTGCTGTTTCTGGACGAGTTGCCGGAGTTTAAGCGCACGGTGCTGGAAGTAATGCGGCAGCCGCTGGAAGAGCGTCGCGTGACCATTTCGCGGGCCAAAGTGAGCATTGAGTTTCCGGCCAACTTCATGCTTATCGCCAGCATGAACCCCTGCCCCTGCGGCTACTACAATCACCCGGAGAAGGAATGCGTTTGCGGCCCCGGTGTGGTGCAGCGCTACCTCAACAAGGTAAGTGGCCCCCTACTCGACCGCATCGATCTGCACGTGGAGGTCACGCCCGTCACGTTCGATCAGATGACGGAAACCCGCAAATCGGAGAGCAGCGCCGACATTCAGCAGCGGGTAGAGAAAGCGCGCAAGGTGCAGAATGCCCGCTTCCAGAATTTCCCTGATATTCACTCCAACGCCATGATGCCTTCGCAGATGGTGAAGGACATTTGCCAAATAAATACTGCTGGCCGGGCGCTGCTCAAAACCGCCATGGAGCGCCTCGGCCTCTCTGCCCGCGCCTACGACCGCATCCTGAAAGTAGCCCGCACCATCGCCGACCTGGCAGGTACCGAGGAAATCCGCATTGAGCACCTGGCGGAGGCCATTCAGTACCGCAGTCTAGACCGGGAAGGTTGGGCGGGATGATCCTTGACAATTATCAGTTAACAATTAGTAATGCACATCAGCTGATTGACATGCTTCACACTACTAGCTTTGTTGCACAGTGTTAATTGATAAATGTTACTTGTTAAATGTATAAGCGCTTCGTCAAACCTCTTCTTTTCCAGCTCGATGCGGAGTGCGCCCATCACTTTGTTTTCGACAATCTTAAGCGCGGCTACCGCCTGCCTGGCAGTGCTGCCTTGCTGCGCGGCCTCTACGATTTTCAGCATCCCAGCCTGGAGCGAGAGGTTTTTGGCTTAAAATTCAAGAATCCGGTTGGTTTGGCGGCCGGCTTCGATAAGAACGCTGACCTCACGGATGAGCTGGCGGCGCTGGGCTTCGGCTTTGTCGAGATTGGAACGGTAACACCCCGGGCGCAGCCTGGCAACCCGGTGCCGCGCCTGTTTCGGCTGCCCGCTGATGCGGCCCTGATTAACCGTATGGGCTTCAACAACGACGGCGCGGAGGCTGTGGCTGCCCGCCTCCGTGGGCGCCGCTCGCCCATGCTTATTGGAGGCAACATTGGCAAAAACAAGGATACGCCCAATGAGCAAGCCGCCGCCGATTACATAGCTTGTTTTGAGGCGCTCTTTGATGTGGTCGACTACTTTGTGGTCAACGTCAGCTCGCCGAATACGCCCAATTTGCGCCAGCTTCAGGAAAAAGCCCCCCTGATTGACCTGCTCCAGCAAGTACAGAGCCGCAACCAAGCCCGCCCTAAGCCCAAGCCGCTGCTGCTCAAGATTGCGCCTGACCTAACGGATGGTCAACTCGATGATATCCTGCTCATTGCCCGCGAAACCAAGTTGAGCGGTCTGGTAGCCACTAATACTACCATCAGTCGGGAAGGGCTGCAAATTGCCCCCCAGCAGGTTCAGCAGCTGGGCGCAGGCGGTTTGAGTGGTCGGCCTTTGCGCCAGCGTGCCACGGAGGTCGTTCGGTATTTGCACCAAAAATCGGATGGCGAACTGCCGATTATAGGTGTGGGGGGCATTTTTTCGGCTGCCGATGCGCAGGAGAAACTAGACGCCGGCGCCGCGCTGGTGCAGCTCTACACCGGTTTTATTTACGAAGGCCCGGCGCTTGTGAAGCGGATCAATCAGGCGTTGGTGCGTTAGCTCTGCCTGAAAAGGCCGTCATGCTTCGCTACCTCTCGGCACGGCGGCCTAAATCGGACGGTTAAATGACTGGTCGATTAATGCTCTATGCTGGCATTTGCTTCTGCAAACGCACTTCCACTACTTCTTCGGGCCGCTGTCCTTGCGAGAATTTAGCCTTATAGCGCCGTTGCACCCAGATTAGCGGCGGCACCATGACCAGCGTAGGCCACAGAAAATTCCAGGGCCAGGGAATGAACGAGAGACTGGTAGCCGAAAAAGCCGATACTGCCGCTATATAAGCCCCCACAAAACCCGATATATGGTTGTGCAGCCATTGGCCTGCAGGCCAGGGACCGGGACGCCGAAACGCTCGCAGCTGCTGTATGGCAAAGTTGGCCCCAATGCCACCAAACACCACCGAAATAATATTGCGCGTCACTACTCCGTAGATAATGGTGCCGCCAAAAACCACCAGCCCCAGCCCTACTCCTACCCAGTCGTAGACAGCAGCTTGCTGGCCCTGACCCATGTGCTTGTGGTAGAGGGAGCGATAGCCAAACCAAGCCAGATACAAGCTAAAAATACCGGTCAGCAGCAAAAAAGTAAGGCCCTTGACACTAGCCGAAAAAATAGCCGTAATGCCCGCCACCACCATAGACCAAAAGAAAATTCGGCCCCAAAGCCGATGCGCCGCGCCGCCTTTGCGCACCGCCAGCGCGGCTGGCGCCATGAAAAAGCCAACAAATCCGGCGCCGATGTGAATCCAGCGGTTCAGCAATAACATATCGTCCATGACAGCAGCGGCTAAGCGTTGATTATCAAACCATTCTGGTTGGGTGCTGTCAAATGTGGGCGAAAATGGACTTTGAGTGATAAAAAAGATTCTGAAGCGTCGGATTCAATAGCTGAAGCAGCGGGTCCGGCAGATGAATTGCTGCTGATTCAGATGCTGGGGGGCTTTTTTCATCGTGCCGGAACGCGCAGAAAGCGCTGCAATGACGGGGTTGGCTAGAGCTTCATTCCTACCCGCCATTCAATCACGTCGGCGGCGCCGCGGTGCACTTTCAAGTCAATGGAGCCGAAAAGCCGTTCCGTAACATGGTATTTCAAACCGATGCGCTCGTAGTAAAAGCTGTTCGACTTGTAGGGATTATACACATAAACCCCCAGGTGCGTGACCACCGCCATACGCCCAAACAGCAGCTCATGGCCCACGAGCACCCCGGCTTTTTTCACATCAATCAGCGCTTCTCCGTTGCGAACAGTATCGCGCTGCTCGGCCAGCAAGCCACGGTCGTAAAAGCCTTCCACGCCAGCCACCAGGTTGCTTTTGCGATTGATGCGCCGGCCGGCAATCACCGTCAGCGAGTTTACCAGATACTTCTGCCGGCTCGATTCGTTGCGCTGCTTGTAGCCGAGCGTGCCGCTTAGGTTGAGGAAGTTTTGGCCAATATCCTCGGGCACGTAGCCCGGCACCGTAGCCAACGGTCGAAACGGCCGCTGCTGATGATAGTTCAGGCCCACTACCACCGTCGGGATATTGATACCCAGGTTTGGCTTGGTGGTAGCTCCGTTGGAATAATGGTTGAGTCCCACCCCCAGCAATAAGCCCAGATGCTCGGAAATGGCCACATCGTACTCGGCCCGCAACTGCAAAGTCGCGTTCAGGCGCGAGCTGACAATCAGGTTTTTATGATTGGTTTCCTGGTCGAAGCGCACGGGAAAGTAGCCAAGGCCCGTGCCCATGCGCAGGTTCAGCTCGTGGCGGGCGGTGCGCAGAAACGCCTTGTTCAGGTACACGGTGGCGGCGTATGACTTGCCCAGCACCGGATTGCGGTAGTCGTAGTAAGTCAGGGCCACGCCCACTTTCGGATAGCGATACCACGCGTGCCAGGGGGCATTTCCGGTGGTCTGGCGCTGCCAGTTCAACTCAAAACCCGTTGGGTGCGCCTGCACCAGATGCGCTACCCGCGGCGTATGGGCAATAATAAAGCCCCCTTGCACATACGCTCCCAGCACCAGCGGCCCACGGGGCGCACCAGCGGCATCTGTACCCTGAGCTTGTACCGACTGGCCACTTAAGCCCAGTCCAACGAAAGCAGCCAAAACCAAACTGCCCCAATTCAATCGACCAAAAATAACCATAGAGCAGCGTGTCGCGACTCAAAATTAGCAAAACCCAGGGCATCACGCCCCGGAAACAAGGTGGTTCTGAAATGACCACTAAGCTACTGACCTCATTGTACTTGTCGGAAACAGGGGCGTTCGAAATAGGTTTGTGCCACTGCTGCCTCAACATTAATTACTACCTGAGCCGCAACTTTTATACTCGTTTTTACGGTATGAGGGCCTGACATTCGTTTGTCTTGCTGGCATTAATACCAGATTTACAATGTTTTACAAATCCTTTTTATCATTTTTATGAAAAAGTTTGCAGTACTGGCTCTAGGCCTTCTGACGGCTTCCGTCGCCCAAGCTCAGGACCCGGGCGGATTTCGCATTGGCTTAAAAGCCGGTGCCACTTACTCGAACATCAGCGGCAGCGACGTGGATCAAATCACGGGCGCAGGCTACAGCACCGATTTTGGCGATTATAAGTTGGGTTACAATGCTGGCGTGGCTCTTAGTGTTCCAATTAGCTCCGACGGCTTCTTTTCCTTTGCTCCTGAGCTGCTTTATAACCGCAAAGGCTATGAGGTAAGCTCTACCCTGACCGGTGCGCAGGTGGGCAACACCAACATCGACAAGGTTGACTACGAGCAGCAGCGCGTTCTGCACTACTTGGATGTGCCGCTGTTAGCCAAAATCAACGCTGGGGGGCTTTTCTTTGAACTGGGGCCGCAGGTGAGCTACCTTTTCGGCTCTAAAAACAAGAGCGAGCTGACCACCAAATTCGTGAACGGTCAGACGGAAAAGTCGGAAGACAACTCGGATTTTGACGATTATATCGGCTTTGGTAACGGTGATGCCGACAAGTCTGATCTGGCACAGTTCGACATTAGTGGTGTGGCTGGCATCGGTTATATGACCGAAGGCGGAATTAGCCTGGGTCTGCGTTATGCTCGCGGCTTCAACTCCCTCATCGACACCAAGGACATCGACAACGAGCCAAAAGCATTCAACAATGCTTTCACCTTACAGTTGGGCTACTTGATTCCGACGAAATAGGTAGTTGCAGTTCAGCTTCTTAGAACGGGTTGCCATACCTTGGCAACCCGTTTTTTTGTGCTGTTTAAAATTTAAATAATACTGTTTTCGTTGATTTCTGGCGACCCTGGCACACTTTTCGTCTGTGGTTGAGCTATGCAATTTATCTAACCAAACTTCTTTTGCGCCATGAAAAAAACTGCATTTGTACTTGCCACTCTGCTCTCGGCTGCGGCCTTCGCTTCTTCCGATGCACATGCTCAGGGCATCCGCTTTGGCATCAAGGGCGGCGCTAACTACTCCAACCTCTCCGGCGACCTGACCAACGAAGACATATACGAGAATAAGTTTGGCGCTCACGGTGGCGTTATGCTGAATATCGGCCTTGTAGACGACGGCTTCCTTTCCGTGCAGCCTGAGGTGTTGTTTTCCCAGAAAGGATACAAATACGCCGATGACCAGTTCACCTTCCTGGGCCAGAGCTATACCTACAAAGGCACCCAGACCTATAATTACATTGATGTGCCGTTGCTGCTTAAAATCAACACGGGGGGCGTTTTCTTCGAGGGTGGTCCGCAGTATAGCTATCTATTGAAGGTGAAAGACGAGTCGGAGCGCACGACCAACAGCACGGTATTCAGCAAGGTGCAGAGCGAGCAGAACCTGGACGAAGTAAACCGCAACGAGATTGGCTACGCGGCCGGCCTGGGCTATCAAAGCGACGCGGGCTTGCTCATCGGCCTGCGCTACAACGGCTCCTTCACCGATTTTGCCAAAGCTGGCTACCGCGACGACGAACTGCGCAACGCCCGCAACCAAGTGTTTCAGGTGTCGCTGGGCTACCTAATTCCGAGCCGCTAGCGTTATCTATAAAGCCTTCATACAGAACACCCAACCGACCTAGTTGGGTGTTTTTTTTATTATTTATTAGCCTATTTTAATATTTGGCATAATTATGAAGCACAACTATTATAACCATGCTTTCAACTGTATAAAGCGTGTCAACCATCTTATTTTTATTCTTAACCAATGAAAAAGGTTTTTCTTTCTCTCCTACTTACTGCGGGTGTTGCTTCTTTCAGCCAGGCGCAAGGCGTAAAACTGGGCATTAGAGCCGGTGTCAACCTTGCCAACAATGCTGGCAATGGCGTAGAGAATTTCGAAAAAGCACAAGATGTTGAATTTAAATCTCTGATAGCCCCTCATGGTGGCATTACGCTTAATGCCCCTTTAAGCAGTGATGGCTTCTTTTCCTTGCAGCCTGAGTTGCTTTATTCGCAGAAGGGATATCGCGTAGATGAAGATAATATTAAGTATACATCGCGCACTCACTACGTCGATTTACCAGTGCTTGCACGTATTAATGCTGATGGGTTAATTTTTGAGGCCGGTCCGCAGTTTGGCTATTTAGTAGGAAAAAAAGATAAACAAGAGGTTGCTCGTGTAACCAGTGAATATGATAATATTGACGACTACAACCGATTTGACATTGGTTATGTGGCCGGTGTTGGCTACCAGTTTTCTTCCGGTCCTAGCGTGACTGTACGCTACAATGGTGGTCTCTCTTCTATTCTAAAAGATGTGCCAGACGAAAGGAAGACGCGCAACACAGTAATCCAATTTTCATTAGGCTACGTTTTCGGCGGCAACTAGAGAGTAGTTTTTAAAGCCAAAAAGGCTGTTTCTCAGATGCGAGAAACAGCCTTTTTCTGTTTTACAAGCTTACGAGAAAAGCTTCAGCATCTGTAGCTACTTTTGACCGATGACTTCGTTAGTAGTCTTTCGCTCCCGGCATTTTATGATAAAGGCACTTTTAGGCTTCCTCCTGCTGCTATTCGCCAGCACCACCAGCTACGCGCAGCTTGTGCGCCTGCGGCCCGGCATTAAGGTGGGGGGCAATTTGAGCAGCGGCGTCGGCCGGGATGTAGAGGACAGCAAGTTTCGGGTGGGCTACCACGGCGGCGCCACGCTGAATCTGAGCGTTGGCGAGCGGTTTTCGTTACAGACGGAAGGGCTTTACACCATCAAAGGCGACAAGTCGCTGGCCTACGGACCCAACATTCTGGCGGAGCTGCACTACCTGGATGGCTTGGCGCTGTTGCGCTACACTGTCACCGACATTTTCTTTGAAGCCGGCCCACAGATGGGGCGCCTGCTGTCGGTGAAGAGCAACTTGGAAAGCGTAACGGAGTTCAGCGTGGAGGAAGGTCCCTTTCGCCAGACAGAGTATGGATATGCCGTTGGCTTTGGCTACCAGGATCCGGGAGGCCTGAGCGCGGGCTGGCGCTACCTGGGCGGCCTAAGCAATATCTTTAAGGCCGTACAGTTTTCCGAGGATGAGACGCAGCAGCTACAAGCCCGAAACGGAGCGTTGCAGTTTTACGTCGCTTACCGCTTCTTTAATAAGAATAAATAACGCAAAAAAGCCCCCCAGCACCGGTGCTGGGGGGCTTTTTTGCTATATGAAGAGGCAATTATTACTTGCTGGCTGCCGCGTAGTTGCGGTAGAAGTGCGGAATGGTTTCGATGCCCTTCAGGAAGTTGAACACGCCAAAATGCTCATTGGGTGAGTGAATGGCATCGGAATCCAGGCCGAAGCCGAGCAGCACCGTATCCAGCCCTAGCTCCGACTTGAACATGGCCACAATGGGAATGGAGCCGCCGCCGCGCGTGGGCACCGGCTTTTTACCATAAGTGGTTTCAATAGCTTTGGCCGCCGCCTGGTATGCCACCGAATCGGTGGGCGTAACCACGGGCTCGCCGCCGTGGTGGGGCGTTACCTTCACCGTAACGCCCTGGGGGGCGATTTTTTCAAAATGCTGCTGAAACTTCTGCGTGATTTCGGCCGAGGTCTGGTGGGGTACCAGGCGCATCGAGATTTTGGCGTAGGCCTTGGAGGCAATGACCGTTTTGGCGCCCTCGCCGGTGTAGCCACCCCAGATACCGTTCACGTCCAGCGTGGGTCGGATGCTGGTGCGCTCGATGGTGCTGTAGCCTTTCTCGCCGTGAATATCCTTTAGGCCGATGCTTTTTTTGAACTCCTCGTCGGAGTGCGGGGCTTTGGCCATTTCGGCCCGCTCCTCGGCGCTTAGCTCGTCCACGTTATCGTAGAAGCCGGCTACCGTAATGTGGTTGTTCTCGTCGTGCAGGCTGGCAATCATCTTGCAGAGCACATTGATGGGGTTGGGCACCGCGCCGCCGTAGATACCGGAGTGCAGGTCGCGGTTGGGGCCGGTCACTTCTACCTCGTGGTAGCTCAGGCCGCGCAAGCCCACCTCGATGCTGGGCACGTCGTTGGAGAGCATGCCGGTATCCGAAATCAGAATGACATCGGCCTTCAGCTTCTCCTTGTTGGCTTTCACAAAGATGCTGAGGTTGCTGGAGCCTACTTCCTCCTCGCCCTCAATCATAAACTTGACATTGCAGGGCACGCCACCGTCCTGGCTCATCATCTCGAAGGCCTTCACGTGCATATACACTTGGCCTTTATCGTCGCAGGCGCCGCGCGCGTAGATCTTCTCGTCCTTAATGACCGGCTCAAATGGCGGCGATGTCCACAGCTCATACGGGTCGGCGGGCTGCACATCGTAGTGACCGTACACAAGCACAGTGGGCAAACTAGGGTCAATGATTTTGTCGCCGTACACGATAGGGTAGCCGGCGGTCTGGCAAAGCTCCACGTTTTCTACACCAGCTTCCTCTAGGCGGGCTTTGAGAAAGTCGGCGGCTTTTAGCACATCGCCCTGAAACTTGGGGTCAGCGGAAACGGACGGAATACGGAGCCAATCGAGCAGCTCGGACAGAAAGCGCTCCTTGTTTTGGTCGAGGTAAGTAGGCATGGGGCGGTAAGGTTAGTTGGGACTACGAAGGTAGCAGGGCACACGGTACGCGCTCTGCCCCAAACGATATAAGTTGTAATTACCAACAAATAGCGTCGCTGTTCAACCTTCCCTTATTCCTTTCTTCCACCCTGGCCCTCACGGTAGGCTTGCGCAATCGTCTCAACGACTAGCTCCGGCCGGTCGCTCATAATATAGTGCCCACTGCCCGCGGCTTTTATCAACCGTCTGTTGGGTGCCGCAGCCACGAACTGCTCATGCACCTGGGCCCACTCGGCCCGTTCTGCTTCGCTATTGCCGTAAGGAGTTTCTGCTAGCACGTCAACAACTGGAACTGAGGCTGGAAAGGGGCTTTTGGCCATCTCCAGCTTATCCTCCATAGCATTTTCGAGCATCCAGTACTTGCCCTGGTCTTCCTGCTTGAACTTTGCCTTTAATGCCGCATACTCCGTTTGAAAGCTGCTCACCCGCGCGTCGGTATAAAAGGCGACATGCGCGGCATCCAGCAGCACAACATGCTTCACTTGCTTAGGGTATTGAGCAGCAAATAACGTAGAAAAATACCCCCCAAATGAGTGACCTACCAACACGTATCTGTCGTCAACTCCTAGCTTGGCAAGACCTGATTTCAAGTCCGCGACTTGCGCATGTAAGCTCATCCGATCAGCATTTAGCTCGCTCTTGCCAAACCCGGCGCGGTCGTAGGTAATTACCGTAGCTCCTGTGGCGCGGTACACGGGCTCTACTATCTTTTTCCAGGTGGATAAGTCATCACCGCCCCCCGCTTCAAACAGAATAGCTGGCGCCTTGCCTGGCCAAACATTGAAGTGCAATCGGTGTCCGCCCACATCAACAAGCGTATCCTGAACGGCAGGTAGCGTTTGCTTTTGCGCCGCAACCACGTCTTGGGGAACGATAGCGCTTGGAGAGCAACTTGCTAGTCCAAGAAATGATGTCAGAAGTAGTACCCGCATGAAGCAGTTGTCGAATGTGAGCTGAGCAGAAATTGACTGAGTACGTTTTGCTCATGGACACTGCGCTATATCGGGAAGGTTACAGAAGCCCGACAGTTATTTTAGTAAAGTCTGCTCTGCTCCGCTACAAGCTTTTTCTAATCAACGAGAAATATACTATTGACAAAAATGACGGCTTAGTGCCTATAGTCACGCCCTTTACTTCCGCCCAAACAGCGGCACGCGGCTCTCCGTCCCGGCCCGCAGGCGGCCGATATTAGCTCGGTGAGTGTAAATCAACAAACCAGCCAGCACGAAGCCGAATACCAGCAGCAGCGAGTTATCAGGCCGAAACGGGGGCAGTAGCTGCAAGAGCGCAAAGGCTACGCCGGCGGCCATCGAGGAGAGCGACACGTAGCGGGAAAGCAGCAGCACGGCCAGAAAAATTAGGATACACACGCCCACGGTCGCGGGCGCAATAGCCAGCATCATACCCAGCACAGTGGCTACGCCTTTGCCACCCCGGAAGCCCGCATAAATGGGATAAATGTGGCCTACCACGGCCAGTACGCCGCAGGCCAGCTGGAAATATAATAAGTTACCAGCCTGAATAGCTCCTTGGTTCAGCATCACCATAGCCAGCGACGTGGCGGCCCAGCCCTTGAATACATCAATGGCCATCACCACCGAGCCGGGGCGCTTGCCCAGCACCCGAAAGGTGTTGGTAGCCCCCGAATTGCCACTACCATGCTCCCGGATATCGAGCCCGAAAAACCACTTTCCCACCCACAGAGCCGTGGGGATGGAGCCGATAAGGTAAGCGGCCACCAAGAGGCCAAGCACGATAGGAATGTTCATAGGGTGGAAAGGCAGCAGGTGCGGAGTTGCTCAAAGATAGAAGTTGACTCCGCCTTATACGCACACAGTAGCATTCGCTCTCATATCTTCTGTCATCCTGACGAAGGAAGGACCTTATCGCAGTTGAACAAGGTATTTCAACGTGATAAGGTCCTTCCTTCGTCAGGATGACAGAAGATATGTGTATGATGGCAACGACCGCACGTAAGATGTTTCCTTCGTCTGCATGACCGCCTCTATATAATGATCAACTCACAAAAAAGCCCCCCAGAAAGTTTCTGGGGGGCTTTTTTGTATAGAGGCTTTTACTTTTTAGGAGTCGCCGAAGGGGTCTTCCTCGGCAGCTTTTTTCTTCTTCTTTTTTTCTTTTTTGGGCTCTTCCACCGGCGCATCGGCGGGTGGCGCGGCTTGATCTACAGCTTCGTTCTTCTTTTTCTTTTTGCGGCTAGGCTCTTCTACCGGAGCGTCAGCGGCGGGCGTGGTGCCTTCGTCCACTACGGCGTCCTGCTTCTTCTTTTTCTTCTTTTTGCCAGTATCCCCCATGTTGTCGAATGTGCTCGTGTCGTCGTTGCCACTTACAATGGGGGCCGCTTTGCGCTTTTTGAGGTCTTCGCCCAAGTAGTCTTTGCGGAAATGGTCGAGGAAGAGCTGCACTTCCTGGTCGTCGCCGAGATAGAACCCGTACTGCGTGGCCGTGTTATAATCGCCCTTGGCTTTGAGACTGATAATCTCATCGAAGGAGCCGTGCTGGGCCTTGACCAGCACCACGTTGTTGGTGTACTTGATGTAGTACCACGTGCGGGGCTCGGCCTCTAGGTAGATTTCGACCGCGTCGCCGGTGCTCTCACGCTTGATTTCGATGTAGCCATCAATCAGCGCATTCAGGTCCTTTTTGCCTACGCTAGCCAGGCCAATTTTGCCCACCGAGTACCAGGCCTTTTTCTTCTCCGACCACTCCAGATTTACCTTGCTCAGCACCAGGGTATGCAGCAATTTAGAAGACAACTTTTGCAGGGGCACATAGCTGCCTTTGCGGGCCGCGTAGCTTTGAACTGCCTTGCTACCAATAAACTCACCCAGCTTATACAGCTCATTCTGCGAGCCATCTAGCGCCTCGGGAGCCCCTTTGATGCTGCCGGCTATATCGGCGGCCATAGCCTCAATGGCTTTTTCGGGCATGTTAATGTCGAACGCCATGAAGGTGTCCAGCTCGTAGCGGTTACTGTCGGGCTTGGCTTTGCCTACGCCTGCCGCGGTCAGCGAGTAGTCTTTGTTGGAGGCAATCAGCTCCATCTTGCCCCGGAAGTTCATTACTCCTGTTGCATCATCCAGTTTCAGAACCTGACCTTCATAGATGTTAATGTCATCGGCATCATGACGGGCAATAGTAAAGTTGCGCTTTTTGGCGTCGAAGCGCATGGTGCCGTCTACCCTGAAGACGTTCAGGTCGGTTACGTCGGGCTTCACAGCCGCGAAGAGCGGGTATAATTTGGCCGTGCTACCCGACATAAACAGACCCGTAAGCATCGGTGAGCCATCTTCCGAAGTCAGATCCTGAAGCTTGATGCGCATGTCTTTGGGGTCGATGCTGTCCTGAACGGCAAACCAGCCGCTGGCCGAAGGCTGGGAGCTGAAGTCGAGGCGGGCCTGCCCATCGAAGATGAACCCTTTACGCTGGGAGTTCAGGCGCACATTGCCCCGATAAGGAACCCGCGGCGCGAGCTTGAATTTATCAGCGGCCTGAATATTGGCCACCGCCACCGTGGGCGGCGCCAAGGGGCTCATAATGTTTTCTTTTTTGCCCCCCAGTAAGCCTTTGCCGCCACCCTTGCCGACATTAGCCAAGCTCCCTTTCACCGCCACCGAATCGACGGCGAAGTTGGCAAACTTGATGGCAAAGGAGTCGGCCGTAGCGTTCTGGTAGCTGTACAGTGCATTGCCTGTGAAGGACGTACGCGACTTAATTTCTATCTGGCCCTTATACAACTCGTGGAATTTGCTCAGCGTATCCATCACGATACCAGCGTTCTGGAAGGATCGCATCTGGCCGCTGCCCAGCACATACACTTTACTGCTGTCGGGCGTGATCCAGGCGTCGGCGGCAGCAATGTAGGGCACACCACCGGCTACCAAGCGGTAGCGGCTCAGGTCGTACTGCCCCGTAGTGCCTCTGAATTTCAGCCCTTTCTGCTCTTCTTTGGTAGAGAAGAAATAAGCCTTGGTAGAGTCGGCGCCGGGGGCCACGCGCATCTGCACGAATTTCTTCTTGAAGTCCCAGCGGCCACCACTCAACGTGGTTTTAAAGTCAGAATACGGCAGGTCGATGCTGGCCTTGCTGCCTTCTTCGCGGGTGAAGTTGGCGTAGCCCTGCTTGATATCGTAATCGAAAGCTACTTCGTTGGCGGTCAGGGCGGGCTTGTTGGCTTCCGATGATTTGATGCTGAGCGTCGATTTTTTACCCTTATAGCTGGTAGGCAAGAAGGTAAACTGCTGCGAGCGAATAAATGACTGCGGCCCGTCTAACCCACCGTTGCCATAAAGCCCCCCAGGAGTTAAAACGGTTGTGCCCTTGAAGCCATATTCACCGGCGTAGAACTTCATGGCCATGCCGTCGCGTGGGGTACTGATATACATGGAGTCGGCTTTCACCACCCACTTCATCTCGTAGCCCGGCAGCAGCGCTACGTTGGCGTAATTCACGCCATTGAGTGGCCCCTGCGCAATATTTCCCGACTTACCGGAGGTCACGACGGAGTCCTGATAAAAGATAAACTGCTCGCTTTGGAGCTTGCCCACGAGGTAAGTCAGTTCGCCGTTGCCCTGAATACCGCGGTTGCTCATCTGCACCTTGTTGTACAGACGACCTTTGCCCCCGTACACCGGCAGGCCTTCCTTGGGAGCATTGTAGTTGAAGCCCAGCGAACCGTCTTCCTGAAGACTCAGCTTGGTTTTGATAGGCGGCAAAATGCCCCCCGACATGAACGTACCCTTGAACCCGACGGCCGAACGATTTTTGTTATTGAGCGAGTCAAGGCGGAAAGGCGGAATATCGAAGTACACGGCTGTATCGTAGGCGCCGCCCAGTACTTCGGGCTTGTTGAAGAACACGTAAGCACCGGTGGAAGCGTCGAAGGAAGGATACGCGCCCAGCCGCTTGCGGCCCGACTTGTTCTTGGGGTCGTTGATGTAGAGCTTACCCGACGAGCTTTTCTTCTTGTTGGTCAGGGCAAAGTCGGTGTCTTTGCGCGTCTTCATCACCGAGCCTTTCGAGTTTTTGCCCTTCACGATGATGGAGTCAATCTTCACCAGATCAATGAAGAAGCCGTCGTAGTCGAACTTAAACTCTTTGCCTTTGAAGATAAAGGCCGAAGCCACCACCGTACCGTTGAACAGCACACCACGGTTCTTCTGGATGCGAATCGTGCTGCTGTCGGGCTTCACATACACCGTTATTGAGTCGTCGGAGAAGTTGAAGCGGTCCACGCCGCGCACAATCAGATCGTTGCTGTTCAGGTCAAGCGTCGCGTTCTTCCCGCCCGGCGACAACGATTTAATAGCGATGTGGTCATAGTCTTTTTTACCTCGTGAGGAGCGCACATAGTGAGTGGCTTTGGGCAGCAGGGTCACCTCGTCGGTGCTGGCATTCCAGGCCACGTAGCCGTCGCGGGCGAGGCCGGATACGGCAGAGCGCACGTTGGCTTCCTTCACTTTCAAATCGGCGGCCATCTGCGCAACCGTGAAGGTTTTGGCATCGCCGTGCGTCTGGCTGTAGCCCACCACCATTTGCAGCGGGTGCAGCTTATTAATGGCCTTGATTTGCTGGTAGCGCGTATTGGTGTAAAACTCTTTCGACTCGAAGCTGGCCGTGACCTGATTTTTGGCAGTCAGCATCGAGAAGTCGATCAGCGGCGTGCGAATGGGCCAGGTAAGCAGCTCCGTCGCAATTTCCATCTGATGATAAGAGTCGTAGTAGGGCGTAGTTTTATATAAGCCATCCTCCCGATTCAGCTGCAATACCTGACCGCGCTTGCTGTACTTGAGCTTCACGCCAGGGTGCGTCAGAGAGTCGGCTTTATCCTGATAAATAGTAACGCCGGCACGGGCCGCCGTAATGATAGAGTCGCCCAGCACATAGGCCCGCGACGTGGCCGCAAACTTGGTTTTGCCATCAGCCTCCACTGTAATGCGCGACAAGCTACCGTCGAGCGATGCGCTGAGCATCTTGCTACCAGCCAAGGAAAAGCCCCCCACGTAGCGAATGTTGTCGCCGAGGTTTTTTACCCGAGCGTCATTGGTCAGAGAGATAAAGCGCGGGTAGCCCGAGTCGGTGGCGCCGGGCTTTTTCTTGACGCTTTTGTAAGAAAAAGCCCCCTCAACAGGTGCTTCAAGCACCGCCGGGTATGTCAGGGTAACGGGCTCGGCGGTGAACTCGGCTTTGGCAATATCAAAGTCGTAGCTGGTCATGTCAGCCGTGACCGGATTGTTGTTGATGGTCCAGGCCATTTGCCCGCCCTGCCCCACAAAGCTGCTTCGGCCGGGCACCACAATACCGCTGGTTTTGCGCAGCACAATGCTGTCGCCGGGAGTGGCCATCAGCAGGTCGGCGTCTTTTATAATAAGCACCGGGCCGCGGGTGGGCGGTGCCATGTACGTATCGTAGCTGCTGTTGTCAACGAAAACGGGCTCCGGAGCAGGTTCGGGCGCTTTTACAGGCGTAGCAGCTTTTGCCGGCGTTTTGGCAGCGGTTTTGGCGGGAGCTTTCGCTGGCGCTTTCTTCTTGGGCGTGCCCCAGCCATCGTCGTTGCCCCAGCCATTGTCGCTGCCCGAGTCCCAGAGGTCGGCGGTGTCCCAGCCATCATTGCTTTTCTTCTTCGCTGGCTTTGGCTTAGCAGCCGGCTTGGCGGCAGGCGTAGTAGGCAGCGGCTCCGTTTTGGCTACGGGCACGGGTGTGGGCGCCACCAGCTTGGGCCGGGGTGGAGCAGGAAGCGGGTTGTCGTTTTCGTTGTAGGCGAAGGTAAAATTGCCCCCCACTACCCGCAGATTATTGTAGCGCGAGCGATAGAGCGTTTTGGTGTTCAAAAACTGCGCGGTGTTGGTCAGAAACTTCTCGGTCGTCAGTAGATCCTCTTTCTCCACCGCTTTGGCTATTACGCCAAGCAGCTCCGTCATCTGCTGATCGGAGAGATTCTGATTGGCGCCCGCCAGCACCGCGTTGAACAAGGATTCAAAGTGTGGCCGAGGCCGGTATTTCTTTTCCAGCATCTGCTGGGAAACGGCTACAATGGTTCCCTGCTGCGTGGCCGTGAGCTTATTGCTGGCCCAAAGCTGCTGCAAGCTGGCTGCGGAGGCTTTGGCCGCCGCATTGTTGGTGCTGGCCATCATGGCCTGCACATCCAGAATATACTGAGCTGGCTCCTGCGAAAGCTTGCCCTTCGGTCGAGGCGCCGCCACAGCGCCGGCCGCAACCGGTGGCTTGGGCTTGGCTTGTTGTGCCCACACAGGCACGCTTCCCCCCATTATCAGCAAACAAAACCAACCAAAGACAATATGCTTCATACTCACGCCGTCAGGACCATAATAAGACAGCTACAATTTCGCAAAAACCACGCAGATTTTTGCAGTGAGGCCCTGAAAACCGCGTATTCGCAAGATTTGTGGCTTTTTATATAAGATAGTACCTAGTGAATACACTATAAATGAAATTATCAATTGCTATCTAATCTTATCAAAATACAAAAATTGATAGCACTAACGAATCCGTTCCTTTGCTGCTTAACATTGAAAAGCAGGAAGTACGTGGTGAAGAGGCGCACCAAAAAAGCCCCCCAGACTTATCGCTGGGGGGCTTTTTGCAACTTATATTTACCTTACCGAATACAGCGAAATAAGCTTTGCGCTTCACCGCCCGTTACTTCGCTAAGTCCCTCACAAAGACAAAATTAAAATATACCCAAGTATAGCCCCAACAACGCGCGACGTACAGGAAGCGCCACGTATTTACTTTGACTTTCGCGCTTTCTTGTTTGGGGAGCCTTTTTGAAAAGTAGAAGTGCTCACTGGCGCTGTGCTATAGAAGGCCCGACAGCCATTTTCGGTCATGCGGAGGGCTACTTCCAGTACCGTCAGGCCATCGGCGGAGGGCAACAGCTGGGAGCTGTAGTTGGGGCAAGGATTGTCTTTGGCATCGGGTACAGGAACGGGCGCAGGCACTTCAGTCCAGGGACCGATGCCGTTGTTCGTATTTACCATATACACTTTGCCATTGTCGGGGGCTATGGTGTTGTCGGCGTTGTTGAGCAACATCTGCCCGATAACCAGTAGCTGACCATCTTTCTTACCCGGTACCGGGGCCCAGGCCAGGGTGGGTGCGTGCTCAAAGTGGTGCCCCGCCGTCGATTCTACGCGTGTGCCCTCATGGGCTGGGTCGCCCCAGGTGACGCCGTCCGGCGAAGTGCGAATGTAGGTATCGCAGCCAGTGCCGCAAATTTCGTAGGTCATCACGAAGCTGCCGTTGGGCAGTTGCTTTACCAAAGGCATTCCGGGGCGTCTTTTGCCGTCGTTCATGCCTACGTCCAGCACTTCTTCGCCCCAGGTCAGGCCACCATCCAGCGAGACTTTGTGCGCCAGCATCTGATTGTAGCCATTGGCTTTGCGCTCTTCGCTTGAGTAGTACACCACCAATCGGCCTTGCTTGTCCACGCCAAACTCCGGCTCCCACAACCCAATAAACCCGCTGACTGGGGTTGAGAAATAGCTCCAGGTGCGGCCTTGGTCGAGGCTACGGTAAATGCGAATAGAGCACGGGCCGCGTCCACCTTTATCCGTACCTACCGAGGTTGACCAGAATAGCGTGCCCGCCGCCGTGTTGCCGAGCTGGCGCGGCACCTCATACAAGCCACTGCAACAGTTACCGGGCGGCGTGGTCTCGGTTACTTCCGCTACCGCCTGCCAAGTTTGCCCATTATCCGGGCTTTCGTAGATGTTGCCGGTTCTGCCCGAATCAAAGCTGGCCAGCAGCCGACCATTGGCCGCGCCGCTGTGCTGTAGCCGAATGACACGCGGGTAATACGTAGGCCGGTTCAGCGGCACCATGTTCTGGGCCGACGCCCACCCGCTAGCCAAGGTCAAAAGAAGCAGTATTCCCGCTAACGAGCTGCGGCTTTTGAAGCGAAAAAAGGATTGAGTCATAGCAAATAGCGCTTGGGGGGCAAATTCTGTTCACATCCACTAGCTACATGCAAGAGCTTACCCGCTAAGATTAGCAAAGTAAGCACTTGCTGCTTCTGCTATTGATTGTCCAGCGTAAACCGATCAAAAGCGACCGTAGCCGAGTTTGAGCCTTGGGCCAGGACGCCCACGCGCACACCCAAATCCCAGGGTGGCAGAAAGCTGCCATCAATGGCGTCGCCGCTGGCGGGCACGTTTTGCCAGGTCTGGCCACCATCTGGACTGTAGGCAAACCGGTATTTGGTGCCGCCCTCAGCTTGCACCCGCAACGTCAGATTCTTACCCTTGGGCATGGCTGTTTCACCTAGGTTTTCGCGCTTGCCTTTCTTCAGTTGCCACAGCCGGAGCTTGCCGCCGCCAGCTGTAAGAGCCAAGGTGTTCTCCACATTCCCGATGGTCGTGAGGCCGGCCTGTACGCCAGCGGGCAAAGTCGTGGGGTCGAATTGGGTGGTGGCGGTGTAGTTGGTGGTATAGGTCGTTTGGCCAAGCATAGCTCCCGCGGCTTCAGAGCGGGCCGTAAGCTGCAATTTGCCATCCTTCACTCCTACTTTCGGCTTAGCAGTAATAGGCCATTGCCAAGCTAAGCCGAGCGCGGTTCCGTCGAACTCGTCGGTTACGTCATATTGCTCAAGGTTCGCCGTTTGCGCGGCTGGGGTGCTGCCGCCCGTAAACTCGGGCCACCCATCTGCATTCCAGGTAAATTCACTCAGTACACCCTGGCGGCCCACATTCTGGAATCCCTCCCTATCGTAGGCATGGTGCAGAAAGTACCACCGATTGTCGTGCTGTACCACTGTACCATGGCCGGGGCATTTCCAGGTTTCGTTGGGGGCCAAAATGGGGTTTTTCTCGTATTTCTCCCACGGTCCGAGCAAGCTTTTGGCGCGGGCTACGCCCGTAGCGTACGTGCAGCCACTGCCACAGCAGCCATTGGCGGCATAAAAAGCATAGAAGTAATCATTGTGACGCACCATAGCCACGCCTTCTACCAGGTTTCCTTCCCAGGGTGCCGTATTGCGAAACAGCTCGGTTTTCTCACCAGTCAGGGCCGTGCGCTCTTCATTTAGGCGCTGGGCCCAGATGGGAGTTGGCTCCTTTACACTGTTGCCATCTTCTTTCCAGATAAGATACAGCTGGCCTTTCTCATCGCGCATCGGAAAGCCATCGATGGAGCCAGCAGGCTGTCCTACCAGGAAGCCATGGTCGCGGTAAGGGCCTTCGGGACGGTCGGCGCTGGCTACACCCACGGCCAGGTTACCGCCCTTCTTATGGGCGGAGTAGTACACGTAGGTTTTGCCATTGTCCTGATTGATTTCGGGGGCCCAAAAATAGTAGTCGGCCCAGCTGGGGGGCAATTCTGGGAACACGTGCCCGACAATCTTCCAATCGGTAAGGTTGTCGGATTTAAGCAATGGAAAGACAGGGCCCCAGTTCGACGAAGTAGCCGTGGCCCAATACGTAGAGCCCACTTTCGCTACGGAGGGGTCGGGAAAGTCGCCGGGAAGCACCGGGTTAGGAATAGGCGGAGCCGCAGGCGCTACGGGAGTTGCGGGCTCGGGTGTAACTACCGTAGTAGGGTTTTCGGCAGGTTGCGTAGTGGTAGCCGGCGGCTGACAACCAATCAGTACACTGACGCCCAGCGCTGCTAGCCAGCCAGTTTTTTGGGAGAATGAGGAGAGCAAATTATTCACGGAAGAAAGATTGGGTTGTGGAAGAAGAGCGAGTAGTAGGGAGGAGTATGTAGGGAGCAAACGCTACTAAAAAATCTGTATTCAGAGCCAAGGAAGCTTATTATTCACCACTGGGCCTTGGCAGTTTGCTGCCGGTTGGTACTGGCTGGCCAAAGTTGGGCGTGCCATCGGCATTCCAGCTGAACTTCTGCATGCGCGTGCTCCGCGCATCGCCACAGCCCTGCCCGGTCGCCACGTTGGCATGGTAAATCAGCCAGTCCTCCTTCCCGTCCGGCGACTGGAAAAAGCCATTGTGGCCGGGTCCGAAAGCGTTGCCGGTGGGGTTTTTAACAAAGACTGGCGTTGGGGTTTTGGTCCACGATTTGGGGTCCAATGGATCAGCAGTTTGAGAGGCCGATAATAGGCCCAGGGCGTAGTCGTCGGTTGAGCAATGGCTGGCTGAGTACACGATAAATGTTTTGTTGCCGTGCTTCAGCACTTCGGGGCCTTCGTTCACGTCCGGTTCGCCCTTTTTTTCCCACTCGTACTCAGGGCTGGAAAGCTCGACACGCGGCCCCGTCAGCGTCCAGGGATTGCTCATCTTGGAAATGTAGAGGCGCTGCACACCATCGGCCGTTTCCCGGTGGCCTGACCACAGGAAATAGCGCTGCCCATTCTGCTCCATTACCGTCCCGTCGATGGCCCAGAAGTCCTCCGTCGGATTTGCAATTCGGCCTTTGTCAACCCAAGTGCCGGTAGTGGGGTCAGGCGAGGAGTTTTCCAATACAAACACACGGTGTCCATTGCAGCAGAATGGATCGGCGCTAAAATAGACGTACCATTTGCCGTCGAAAAAATAAATCTCCGGGGCCCAAATGTCGCGGTACGTGTTGCCTGGCGGAGGCGTCCAGATAACCTTAGCCGGCGCTTTGCTCAGCTCCGACATTTTCGCGGTTTTGCGCAACGATAAATTTCCCCCCGTGGTGCTCATGAAGTAGTAGAAGCCGTCTTTTTGGTACACCCAAGGGTCAGGGGCAGAAGCCAACAACGGGGTTGAATACGTTGTTTCGTCTACCACCAAGGGCGGTGGCGCAACGGTGGAATTCTCTGATTTTTTACACCCTCCCAGGCTTACGATCAGGGAGAGGGTGAGCAGCTTACGCAAGACGGGTTTTAGTAGCATCGACAAGAATAGAGAAAGGGGAATAGGGCAGAATACATGAAATTGGTGAGCAACACGATCCTGTTATTTAGCCGCTGGCGTAGTGCTTATAACAGGCGCAGGCACAGGGCTTGCCGAGGGCGTACCATTGGCGTCCACACGCGGCCAGCCATCCTGGTATTCCAGCCGGTCTAGGAGCATTACCCGCCCACCAGAGCCCGCCTGACCACTAGTGGCAGTTTTTTGCGTGTTTATGGCATGATAGGCAATCCAATCGTGGCCAGCGGCATCGGTAATTACGGAGTTGTGGCCCGGCGCCAGCCATTGATCATTGCGTACGAGAATAGCGCTATTGGGGCGACCAGTGGCTTCAGCCATCTTTTGGAAGGGACCAGTAGCGCTCCGCGAGCGAGCCACCAGCACGGCATAGTGGGCCTTGGGTCCGCAGCAGTTGTCGCCGGAGTAAAACAGGTAGTACCACCCATCGCGGAGCACCACCCAAGCTCCTTCTACCAGCTTCTCGTAATTGTCCGCGGTCCTAGAAGTATCAGCTTTAACTAAATCAATAACAGTACTGCCCGGCGCGAAAGTGGTACGATTGGGGGCCAATTCTCGCACTTTAATCGGACCAAACCCGGAGCCCCAGTAGAGCAAGCGCTTCCCAGTAGCGGGGTCGTCAAAACTCATGGGGTCAATGTTGACAAACCCCGGCCCACACTGCATCGGCTGACCACTATCAATGAAAGGACCAGCCGGAGACGTAGCTGTAGCCACTGCCAGACACAAACCATTAACTTCCTTACCTTTCACCGGATACTTGCGCATGTTGGGCTCGGCCGAATAATAGAGGTAGTAGCGGCCATCGTGAAAGCTTACATGCGGAGCCCAGAAGTTTTGGGTGGTATCAGCCCAGGCAGGCTTTTGGGGCAGCGCGTCGCCCAGATGCTCCCACATAACCAAGTCGCGGGAGCGGGCCACTTGTATGTTGAGCACTTTGCCCTTTCGCTCCGTTTGCGTGCCGTAGGCATAGTAGTAGCCATCAGTAGCTTTGATAACGGTTGGGTCGGGAAAGTCTTCGTTGAGAACAGGATTAGAAAACGAAGAAATGCCCCCCAGTACTGGTGCGGTAGCTACATCTGGTACCGTTGTGCTGCGCTGACATCCAACGAAGCCAATACAGAGGACGAATACCGCTAAAAAGCGACTGTACAGCAAGTGCATAAGTAGGATGTAAAGTGAGGAATGCGTCTGGGGGCTTTTTACAGGTCAGTCCTCGGCAGCAAAAAAATTCCGGGCCAGAGCAGAGGTGACTGGTAGTCACACACTGTCCCGGCCCGGAACGGAAATAACTAGCGGCTAGTCGCCCGCGGCCAGCAATAGCTTACCAACCTGGGTTTTGCTTGATGTTCTTATCAATATCGAGGTCGGTGCGGGGCAGGGGCAGCAAAGCCGACTTGCCGGGCACGAAGTTGAGGAAGTCCTGGTCGCGCGTCTTGATCTGATCAACACCGGCTTGATTATCAAGCAATCCCGAGCGAGTCAGATCGAAGAACCGGACGCCCTCTCCAGCAAGCTCGGTCGCGCGCTCATGCAGAATCTGCGTTTTCATCTGCGCCTGGCTGAAGCTGCCTGTTAGTGGCACTATCCCCGACCGGGTGCGCACCTGATTAATCAGCGGAATGGCAGCAGCAGTTTGCCCCAGGTTATTGAGCGCTTCGGCCTGCATCAGCAGAATGTCGGCATAGCGGATTACGCGAATATTGATACCTGAGTGGTAGTCCTCAAATGTCCGGGTGCGGTCATTCTGGTATTTGCGCCAGAACAACTCATTCGGGTCATTATAGCCGCGCTGCGCATAGGTCCGTCCATAAATAGGCATCGACGAGTTAAACACCGTAATGTCGCGGCGAGGATCTACACCGCCCGTCGTGGTTTTATCCGTAAACTCTTCAAACACCCAGCGCCGGGGCTGGCCATCGCTCCAGCCAATACCACGGGGGCCAAAAAACTGTGCCCGGTTGTTACCTTCCGAACCGCCGGGAGCATCTTGCGCATCTCCTTGCAAGGCATCAGAGAACTGCACCTCAAAGACAGATTCGCTATTGTTTTCGGTGCCCATCGTGAAGTTGTCCAGATAGTTATCGGCAAGCCGGTACTTGCCTGAGCTAATCACTTTCGTGAATTGAGCGGAAGCTTCAGCCCACTTGCGTTGCTGCATCAGTGTCTTACCCATCAGCGCCTGCGCGGCTCCCTTGGTAGCGCGCCCGATATCAGCGCCCGTGTAATCAGTTGGCAAACCAGCTTCGGCAATGGCTAAGTCAGCCAGCACCTGCGCGTAGTTTGATTCTATGGTTCCTTGCGGCGCACGCGAAGTAGCCGTCGAAACTTCCAGAATCATCGGCACATTGCCATACAAGGATGTCAGGTTGAAGTAGTATAAAGCACGCAGGAAGTGTGCTTCAGCCATCAGCCGCGTCTTCAGCCCGGCATCTATCGTTGTGATGGTGGGCAAGTTGGCAATGATCTGGTTGCAGCGGTACACGCCCCGATAGTGGTCAGTCCACATTACCTCGGAGGGCTCGAAATTGTAATCGAGCTGCAGAAACCGGGTGAAGTTGGCGAGGTCCGTCCAGGGGCTGGCGCTATACCCTTCATCCGAGCGCAAATCCGTCGCGAACCAATACCAGCGGCTATAGGTGCCTGGCAACTGCAAGGTTCCGTAGGCCGATGTAACTGCCTTGACCGCATCGTCCTGTGTTTTCCAGAAGTCCTGCGTTGAAGGCTGATTCGGATTTACCTTTTCCAGCAGATCTTTTTCGCAGCTGCTCAGCGATAAAATGCCGGCCAGCGCTGCTACAGTAAACTTATTTATTTTCATGATTACAGGGTGGTAATAGGTTCAAGATCAGCGTCTAAGAACAAGCGCCGATCAACCGAAATAGTTTAGAAACCAAGCTGAATTCCGCCCGTGAAGGTGCGTAGGTTGGGGAAAGAGCTAAAGTCTACACCCCGCTCGAAGAAGTTGCCATTCACAATCTCTGGGTCTGGACCACTGTAATCCGTGAATGTCAGCACGTTTTGGCCCGTCACGTAGATGCGCACATTGCTGACTCCCTTCACCTTACCCGTCAGTGACTCAGGAATAGTGTAGCCGATAGAGATGTTTTTCAGGCGCAGGTAAGAGCCATCTTCCAAGAAGCGTGAGCTGCCCCGGGCATTGGAAGCAGCAGCTTCGCGCAGGTTGGCCGTAGTGCCACCACCCTGCAAGGCACGAGGCGTCGTGCTGGACGGAGCATCTGGACGCCAGGGCGTGAAGTCGGCGCGGAAGTTGGCAGGATCGTCGGTGCGGTCCATGGTAGCGCGGGCTACGTTAAACAATTCGTTGCCGCCAGAGCCCTGAAACAGTAGGGAAAAGTCAATTCCTTTAAAGCCAGCGTTAGCACCTAAGCCGTACTGTATTTTCGGGATAGAGGTATCGTAGAAAATACGGTCTGAGTCGTTGATTTGGCCGTCACCGTTCGTATCGCGGTAGCGTGCGTCGCCAGGAGCAGCATAAGGCTGAATAACACGGCCATCAGCATTTACGTGTCTGGTTACTTCCTCCTGCGTCTGGAATACGCCATCAAAGGGAATCAGGAAGAAAGCACCTACCGGATGACCAACTTCTGTCCGAGTTACGCCGCTAGGAATGCTCTGTCCTTCCTGAGAAAGACGCAACACTTCATTTTTAACAGTAGTCAGGTTGCCCGTAACACCATACGTGAAGGCGCTGCGATTGTCCTGATAACCGAGTTGTAGCTCAAAGCCTTTATTCTCGATATCACCAATGTTCACAAAAGGACGCGTACCGGCATTACCCAAATAAATGGGAAGAAGCGGGTTTACAAGCGCGTCCTCCGTGCGGGAAGTGTAGTAGTCAGCCGACATAGTGAGGCGATCTTCGAAAAGCCCCAGGTCTATGCCGTAGTTGGTAGTAAAGCGCGATTCCCACTTGATGCCTTGGCTGGGAATGGTCGTCTGGATGGAGCCAACGGTTATGACGTTACCATTGAATACATAGTTAGCATTCTGATTAATAACGCCTTGGTAGCGGTATTCACCAATGGCATCATTACCGTTCACGCCATAGCTGACACGGGCTTTCAGGTTGCTGATGTAAGGGGCCGATTCCTTCAGGAAATCTTCCTCGCTGATGCGCCAGCCCAGGGAAGCAGCACCAAAGTTACCATAGCGGTTGTCGGGGTCGAAGCGGGAGGAGCCGTCGCGACGGAAGCTACCCGTAACCAAGTAGCGGTTCTTATAATCGTAAACGGCCTGCGTGAAATAGGAACGCTTGGAGTACTCAGAATCTGTTCCGGTAACCTCTGGGCTGGTAGTACCCGCACTGAGCACAAAGTTGTAGCTCGGGCCCGTACCGTATCCGCGGTTTAAGCCCCGCGAGAAGGTGTTTTTGCCTCTTTGCTCCGAGTAGCCCAGAATTACATTGATGCCATGATCTCCGAACTGCTTGTTGAAATCCAGAATGTTTTCCACAATCAGAAAGGAGTTATCCCCGCGCTGCTCCTGATACGTGGACTGGTACTCATTCTGGGGCTGGTTCTGGGTGATGCGGCCGTATTTGCGAGAGTTGCGGTCAACGTAGTCCAGCGTTTCTACCCCCAGATTCAACTTATAAGACAGAAAGTCGAAGAAGGCGTACTCGGCATTGACGCTGCCTTGCAAACGGTTGTTGTACTGCGACTCATCGCGGATGAGCTGAGAAGCAACGGGGTTTGTACCGAAGGTATTTGCCGCTGGGCTGCCATAACCAAAGCCGCTACCAGTGCTCTCCGTAGGATCATACACCGGAATGGTAGGCAGCAGACGGATAGCATCCTGGAAGGGAGCCCCACTTGGCAAGTCGGTGAGGGCGTGGGCAAGTTGCAAGGATTCGCTCAGCTTGAAGCGCCCGGCAGTCAGGCCTGAGTTAAGGCGGAGCGTGTAGCGCTCAAAGTCGGTTCCGATAAGGGCGCCTTTCTGCTTAAAATAGCCCCCCGAGATCAGGAAGTTGGTGCTAAAGTTCTCACCCGTAGAGCCGCCCGAGAAGTTGAGGTTATAGTCTTGTACGGTGCCGGTGCGCAGAATTTCATCCTGCCAGTCAGTGTCGGCAAAATTCTCTGGATTTTGGGCGGAAGCAAGCGGCGTCAGGCCGGCGTTTTGGTAGGCTTCACGGCTGAGAGCTGCCCACTCACTGGCATTTGTCAAATCCCAGCGGTCTACTGCATTCTGTACGCCAGCGTAGGCATTGAAGCCAATGGTTGGCTTACCCGCTTTACCCTTCTTGGTGGTAATAATTACCACGCCATTTGCCCCCTGAGAGCCATAAATGGATGTTGAGGACGCATCCTTCAGTACCGTCAACGATTCAATATCCGATGGATTTAAATCACGGATGTTGTTCGTCCACAGGCCATCTACTACAAACAGTGGAGCACTACCGCCATTCAGGGTGCCAATACCCCGGATATTAAAGATAGGAGCTTGGCCTGGGGTACCACTATTCGAAATCTGAACGCCGGTGGTGCGGCCCTGAATCGCTTCCGTAATAGTGGCTACTGGCGCGCGCTTAGCTGCGGCCACATCCACAGGACTAACGGCGCTGGTCAGGTTCTGGCGGTTTTGGGTCGTGTAGCCCAGCACAACCACTTCCGATAGGGCTTGAGCATCAGGGGCCAGCGGCACATCGATAGTAGTACGGCCACCTACGGCAATTTCCCGGGGCGTGTAGCCCACGTAGGAAACTACTAATGTGGCATTGTCCGGCACGGTGATGCTGTAACGTCCGTCAACATCAGTGCTGGTGCCGTTGGAAGTGCCTTTTACTACTACGTTCACACCGGGCAGGCCCTCCCCTTTTTCATCCGTTACACGACCAATTACAGTTACGTCAGGGGCTTGTATTACCACAGCTAAAGGCAGTGCCGCGCGCACGCCAGCAGCTGCGCTAGCCTCAGCAGCTACGGTAAGCGGCAGGTAGCAGATAAGCGCTGGAACAGCTAGCCAACGCAGCTTGGGTACAGTCTTTTTCATAGGGAAAGGATAGGATGGGAAAGGTGTTAGTTCAAGAAAGAAGAATGAAAGCACATATGCATGGAGAGCAAATCTTAGGTAATGGCGCAAACGTTTGCGGACTCATTGCTAAAAAAATCAGCTAACCAGGAAGCATTGATCTTCGGGGTAAACTGAAACGGTGGTGGTACTAGTCAGAAAAATTTCAGCAAGAATGCGCTCAAGCGGGCATTATGACTCTTAATTTACTGATTAGGTGGTGTAAGGATAACAGGAAATTCAACTAATGTCAAGACATGCCATGCAAATTATCTTGGCTGAACAATTCATACATAAAACAATCGTCAGGAAATCCTGCATTATATCAAGTCGCATCCAGTGTATTTTAGTGGGCGGATTGATGTATAAGTTTAGAAGGAATTTTATGTAGTAAAGCCCATAACTCAGCAGCTCAAACACTTAATTCAATAGCAGCTGTAATTACGATTTTGACCATGATCATTTTATTTAATAACTTCATTTTCAACTCATTACATCAGCTTTAGATCGTTGTCAAACTGAGTCAATTACTTGAATTACAGGCTAGCCTATCACTTACCCGCGAGTATTCATTCGTATCAATTTTCTTACTCCAAGCCAATAGTAATGATCTACACCTATTAGTGACTAATAGGCGCAATCGTTTGCGTTTTACAACCGGGTTTCTCACCTTTAGCCTTACTGTTGCCCCGCTCCTGTTTTTGTTTCATTTTAGCTGTATGCCTTTATGTCGTCTCAATCTATAACTACTGCCTTCCAAAACCACTTCGGGTATGCCCCGCTTTTGGTGCGAGCTCCAGGTCGGGTAAATCTGATTGGTGAGCACACTGATTATAATGGTGGCTTTGTACTGCCCGCCGCAGTAGATAAAGAGATTCACTTTGCGGTGGGACTAAACGGTAGTGATACGGCCCGCCTAGTGGCACAAGACCTGAATGAGACCCACGATTTTTCTTTGACCGAAGAGGTAAAGCCTGGCAAAACGCAGTGGGCAAATTACCTGAAAGGCGTGGTGGCGCAGATGCAAAGGAAAGGCCTCGCCGTGCCGGGCTTCGACTGCGTGTTTGGGGGCAATATTCCGCTGGGGGCAGGCATGTCGTCGTCGGCAGCGATAGAGTGCGGGCTGGCGTTTGCGTTGAACAAGCTGCTGGGGGGCAAATTTGATCGTCTGGAGCTGGCCCACATGGGGCAGGCAGCCGAGCACGAGTTTGCTGGGGTAAAGAGCGGCCTGATGGATCAGTTTGCCAGTCTGTTTGGGCGCGCCGGTCACGTAGTACGCCTCGATTGCCGCTCACTCGACTACGAATACTTCCCCTTCGATACCACCACGTATCGTCTGATTCTGTGCAACTCGGGCGTAAAGCACGCCCTAGCTAGCTCCGAGTATAATACCCGTCGGCAGGAATGCGAGCAGGGCGTGGCGTTGATCAAGCAATACTACCCTACGGTGCACAGTCTGCGCGATATTACGCTCACCCAACTTAAAGAGCATCAGACCGAACTAGGCGATGTGCTGTATCGTCGCTGCTCCTACGTGGTAGAGGAAAACCTACGGGTAGAGGCAGCCTGTCTGCACCTTCTGGGGGGCAATTTTCAGGCCTTCGGGCAGGAAATGTATGGTTCCCACGCCGGACTGCGCGATAAGTACGAGGTGAGCTGCCGGGAGCTGGATGTACTAGTGGAGCTTGCCCGGCCGCTTCCGGGCGTATTGGGTGCCCGGATGATGGGCGGCGGCTTTGGTGGCTGCACCATTAACCTAGTGGAAACCGACAAAGTAGATGCCTTTGTAGAAAGCATGACAGCCGGCTACCAGCGGGAGCTGAATCTGACGCTTGAAACCTATCGGGCTACTATCGTGAGCGGCGTGGAGGTGGTGGAAAGCGTAGAAGCAGGCAGGTAGAACTGTTCTGCTCATTTATTAACAATCAACCGCTACTTGCCATGACATTTGATACCGCCGAACATTCCCACCGCCGCTACAATCCGCTCACGGGTGAGTGGATACTGGTGTCGCCCCACCGCTCGAAGCGGCCGTGGCAGGGACAGCAGGAAGAAACCCCGGCCGATGTGCGGCTTACCTACGACCCGACTTGTTACTTATGCCCTGGCAACACGCGCGTGGGGGGCATTGTGAACCCGCCTTATGATAGCACGTTCGTATTTGCCAATGACTTTGCCGCTCTGCAAGCCGATGCGCCCGTGGGAGAGATAACCTTAGGCGGGCTGCTACGCGCCGAATCCGAATCGGGCGTGGCGCGCGTTATCTGCTTTTCGCCCCGCCACGATCTGACTTTGCCCGAGATGGACGAACCAGCTATTCGGCGCGTGGTGGACCTGTGGGTAGAGCAGTATCTGGAGTTGGGCGCGATGCCGGATATCAACTACGTGCAGATATTTGAAAACAAAGGAGCCATGATGGGTGCCAGCAATCCGCACCCGCACGGCCAAATCTGGGCGCAGCGGACGGTGCCATCTGACCCGGCGAAAGAAACCGTTCAGCAGGCCGCCTACTTTGCCGAGCATGGCCGCAGCTTGCTCAGTGCTTATCTGGAAGTTGAGCTACAGGAGAAAACCCGAGTGGTAGTCGAAAACGAGCATTTTGTGGCGCTAGTGCCCTTCTGGGCTGTGTGGCCCTACGAGACGCTGATCGTTTCGCGCCGCCACGTAAGCAGCATTGAGCAGCTGACCAGCGATGAGAAAGACGCGTTTGCTGTCATCCTGCGCCAGCTCACGATTCGCTACGACAACCTGTTTCAGATTTCCTTCCCCTACTCTGCCGGCCTGCACCAGCGCCCCACCGACGGGCAAGCGCATGAAAGCTGGCATCTGCACATGCATTTCTATCCGCCGCTGCTGCGCTCCGCTACAGTGCGTAAGTTTATGGTAGGCTACGAACTGCTGGCCAATCCCCAGCGCGACGTAACCGCAGAGTTTGCGGCCGAACGCCTGCGCAGTTTGCCTGCCGTGCATTATAAGCAGACCGCGCCTTCAGAAACGGAGGCAAAGTAACTTCAGCTCTAAGAGCGGAGAAGGTTAGCCCATAAAAAAGCCCCCCAGAACAGTTCTAGGGGGCTTTTTTTGTTAAGTAAAGAACTACTTAACCTTCAGTGCCGCTTCGATGGCTGCGTCCGCCTTTTCTGCGTTTAGTCGTTTGATCACGCTCGCTTCGTCCTGGCGATAGGGAGTGCCATCGGGGTGAAACACTTCGTGAAACCACTCAATGGGCTCGCTACCGTCGGCTAAGGGCGTATCCCACTGGTACTTCGTGTTCGTTTTGCCCGCAACCAGGCCCCAGTTGATAGCTCCCACGTTCTGCTTTTTCAGCAAAGGCATAATGTTGGCAAACCGACTGCCACGAATACGGGCCATATACTCGGTGCAGATAAGCGGCCGGCCGTGGGTTTCCAGTATCTCGATGATGCGCTGGTGAGCGGGCGTGTCGTCGTAGCAATGGTAGGTGATAACATCGGAGTTGAGCGCCTGTAAGGTGTTTAGCTTCTCGAAATCCCAGGCCCACAGGCCCACGCTCAGCGGCTGATCGGGATTGACGGCGCGGGCCCAGCGGAATACGTTGCGCACCAGCGGCAATGAGTTTTCCTTGTGGTTGCTGTTGCCCGGCTCGTTGTATAAGTCCCAGAGCAGAATGCGCTTGTCATTTTTGAACTGTGTCATAACGTCGGTGACGTACTTCTGCAACACCGGAAACATGGTCGAATCCTGGGAAGTCGGCTCGCCGCCGGGGTCCTGCACCCAGCCGGAGTTGTGAATGCCGGGCTTGGGTGCGGGTTGCGGACCGGCTTTATAGTCCTTGTTCCAGCAGTCGTCGAAGAACACGAACATGGTCTTGATCTTATGCTTATCGGCGATGTCCAGATATTGATTCATGCGTTTTTTAAACCCTTCGGGGTCCTGCTCCCAGGCCAGATGATGCAAAAACACGCGCATGGTATTGAAGCCAATGCCTTCGGCGTAGCCCAGCTCCTTATCAATGGTAGCAGGATCGAAGGTGGCAGCCTGCCACATTTCGAGCTGGTTGATGGCCGTGCTGGGCGTAAAATTGGCCCCCGACATCCAGTCTTGGGCTTTGTACCAGGCGTTGGCCTTTTCCGGCGTCCAGCGCGTTCCAGCTGCGGCTTTGGACGTTTTGGCGGCTTTGGTTTTTCGATTTTGGGCTTGTAGCTGAACGTCGGGCGTGGCCACTAGCAACAGCAGAATAAATAGCAGAGCTTTCTTCATGCGCTTAAAAGTTGGGGAGAGTGTGGATATGTAAGGTTGTTTTCAACGGTTCCGGGCTACTTGCTGGCCTTAGCGGGCGGCAACGGTATATGTACAGTTGCTTTCGTGCTGCTTAGTGGCTTCGTTAGCAGCGCTTACTTTTCGCCGGAGGGCCTTGGCAATGGTATTCCAGTCGAAATGGGCTGCCCAAAGTTGGGCGTATCATCGGCGTTCCAGGTGAACTTCTGGGCGCGGGGCGTACGAAACCGGCCGCAGCCCTGGCCTGCCTCGTCGTTGGCGTGGTAGAGGATCCAGTCTTCGGTGCCGTCCGGCGATTTGAAGAAGGAGTTATGGCCGGGAGCATATACTTTGAGAGCGGGGGCCTGCTGAAAAACCGGCGTTATGGTTTTGGTCCAGGAGCCGGGCTTGAGCAGGTCGCTGGTAGCCGGGGCGGAGAGCATACCCAGCGCGTACGTATCGGTCCAGCAGCCACTGGCCGAATAAATCAGGTGAATTTTATTGCCGTGGCGCAGCAGCTGCGGGCCTTCGTTCACATCCACGTGAGGCGGATCATTTGGGTTATTTAAGTCGCCGTTACGCTCCCAATGAAAAACGGGCGTAGACAGCTTGTGCCGCGCCCCATCAATGGTCCAGGGGTTCTTCATCTTGGCGATGTAGATTTCCTGCCGACCATTTACGTCGCCCGACCAGCCCGACCACACGAAATACAGCTGCCTGTTGTGGTCGTACACCGAGCCATCGATGGCCCATTTATCGGTGGGGTCCGTGATTTTGCCTTTATCAACCCACGTTCCCTGTAGCGGGTCGGGCGAGGAGTTTTCGAGCACCCACAGCCGATGCGTTTGGTTGGTGCCCGCGTCGGCGGCGTAATACAGGTACCATTTGCCCCCCAGAAAGTGTAGCTCCGGCGCCCAGATGTCTTTGGAGTTGGGCCCGGTGGCGGGCGGCGTCCACACCACCTTTTTCTCCGCGTTTTTCAGCTGACTCAACGACTTGGTTTTCCAGAGCGTGATGTTGCGGCCGGTGGTGTTGGTATAATAGTAATAGCCGTCTTTGTAAATGCTCCACGGATCGGCGCCGGCGGGCAAGAGCGGATTGGTAAACGTATTGTCGTCGGATGCAGCGGGCGTTTGGGCCCAGGCGGCGGGCCCCACGCTACAGCCGAGCAGAAGCAAAAGCAGCAGTTTTTTCATAAAGTGATTTGCAGCGGCGCTACTATTCCAGGCGGTCATGCAGAGCAACGCGAAGCATCTCGCGTGCTGACGTTGTGATACTATTCTCGCTAAACACGCGAGATGCTTCGCGTTGCTCTGCATGACCGCCCCTGGTGAATGAGTCAATTGAAAAAAGCCCCCCAGCCTTATCTGGGGGTGCCGCTGGGGCGGGGCAGCGGCTTTTTAATGGAGATGGGCTCTCCAAAGTTGGGCGTACCATCGGTATTCCAGGTGAAGGGCTGCATGCGCGAGCTGCGCTGCTCGCATTTGCCGGTGGCCGCGTCTTTGGCGTGATACACTATCCAGTCCTGCTTGCCGTCGGGCGACTTAGTGAAGCTGTTGTGGCCGGGGCCATACACGCTATTCGCTTCCGACTTCTTGAACACCGGCTGGGGGGCTTTTTTCCAGGAGCTGGCTTGCAGCAGGTCCGCATTCTGATCGGCTGTGAGCATGCCGAGCGAGTAGTTGTCGTCCCAGCAGGCGCTGGCTGAGTACACCAGAAATAGCTGGCCTTTTTTGCCGGGCAAAAACTCCGGTCCTTCCAGAATCTGGCGTCCACCGCCTTTTTCCCACTCGAAGGTGGGCGTGGCAATGGTAACCTCCTTGTCCGCTTGCAGGGTCCAAGGGTTCTGCATGGGCGCAATAGCCAGCACGCTCTGCGGCCCCACGTAGGCCGAATACACAAAATAGCGCTTGCCCTTATGCTCAAATACGCTGCCGTCGAGGCCGGAGTACTTGGTGTTTACCTTGCCCCGATCGGTCCAGGTGCCCGTAGTGGGGTCGGCGCTGGCGTTTTCCAACACGAATACATAGCGTGTCTTGTCACCAAAGTTAGCCTTGTCGGTGGCCGTGTAGTAGAGGTACCACTTGCCATCCAGAAAGTGTAGTTCGGGCGCCCATATCTCATAGGAGTTTGGCCCCGTGGCGGGGGGCGTCCACACCGTTACGGGCTTGGCCTCACGCACTTGGCTCAGGTCTTTGGTTTTCCAGAGCACCAGGCGGTTGCCCATGGTATTCGTGTAATAATACGTGTCGCCTCGCCGGATTACCCACGGATCGGGGCCATTGGCGAGCAAGGGATTGGTGAAAGTAGCCGCCGTTTGGGCCCCACTAACAAAGGGCAAGCTGATAAGCAGAGCTACAATGAAGAGAAAGCGTTGTCTGATGTTCATAGCAAACAGGAGATAGAGCAGTACACGCAAACGTTTGTTTTACTCGCCGGAACAGACATCATGTCAAGTTGGAGCAACCAGTAGCCGGAGCTGCGTCCGCCGCAGGAAGCGAGAATTAACCCATTTGAAGGCAAGGCTCTTGCTCATAGCTTGCTAGTGAAGAGAAGAAAGCTAGTGGATTTTAATCTGCTGAGAAACGGCTATTGCCAAGGCCGATTTTGCGTACCCAGTAGGAAGTTGCCCAGATAAGTTTGGACGGGCTATGTGGGCAATCTAAGACAGATTATTATATTGTGCAAACGATTGCGCATACTTGCATTGCTGCTAACCCGCCATATTGTTCCGCTCAGCCATCCTGTTTAACTCCTGCTTATGCTACGAAACACGCTACTCTTTTTCCTGCTTTTTGGTAGTTTCTGGCCCGCATTGGCCCAAAAAGCCACCTTCAATGGGCTGGGCTCAGAGCTGGGAAACCTCTACCGGCTCTCCGACGCTCAGACCCGCTCCATCAGCCCCGAAAACTTTACCGGCGCCAAGGGCAAAGGCGGCATGGCAACGGAAGGCACCGGCAAAAATGCCTCCCGCGACTTAGGCCAGGGCTGGAAAGTGAGCCCTAGCGTAATCATCAAGGCCGGGCAGTCCATTACGGTGGCCGAAATAACCGGCTCGGGGGCCATTCAGCACATCTGGATGACGCCTACCGGGCTGTGGCGGTTTGCTATTCTGCGCATGTATTGGGATGATGAGAAAGAGCCCTCGGTAGAAGTGCCAGTGGGCGATTTTTTTGGGCAGGGCTGGGGACAAGTAGCTATGCTCAACTCCATTCCGGTGGTGGTAAATCCTGGCAGCTCATTCAACTCCTACTGGCTGATGCCCTTTCGCAAAAAGTGCCGCATCACGATGGAGAATATCGATGAGAAGGATATGGTGCTGTACTACCAGATCGACTACACGCTCACCGATGTGCCCAATGATGCAGCCTATTTTCACGCCCAGTTCCGGCGTCAGAACCCGACCCAGTACAAGGTTCCCTACACCATTCTGGATGGCGTAAAAGGCCGCGGACACTATGTAGGTACTTATATGGCCTGGGGCGTGAACAGCAACGACTGGTGGGGCGAGGGCGAAATCAAGTTTTATATGGATGGCGACAAGCAGTGGCCTACTATCAACGGCACGGGCACCGAAGACTACTTTTTGGGCTCCTACAACTTCGAAAACAAGAAAACCAAGCAGTACCAGGAGTACACCACGCCCTACGTGGGCTTGCACCAGGTAATCAGGCCCGACGGGCTGTATCAGGCCAATACGCGGTTTGGAATGTACCGCTGGCATATCCCGGATCCGGTTCGCTTTCAGCAGGATCTGCGCATCACTATTCAGGCCTTGGGCTGGCGCTACAACGGGCGTTACCTGCCCTTGCAGGATGATGTAGCTTCTACCGCTTTCTGGTACCAGATGGAGCCGCACGCGCCCTTTCCGAAGCTGCCCAGCAAGGATGATTTAGAAACCAAGTAAGGCTTAGCCTGTCCTCTGGCTCACTTCAATATCAACCCGTTCATCTGTCAATTTTGCCCCCCAATATGTCTGTTCACTCTTCTCGTCGCGAATTTCTTCAGCTTAGCACGCTCGGTCTGGGCGCGTTGGCCTTTTTGCCTTACTGTACCTCCCGCACCAGCCCCGACGCAGAAAAGGCTGTCGGGGGCGGCAAAGCCGGCGCTACCTATACCAACCCCGTGTACGCCGGGCAGTTTCCCGATCCGTTTGTGCTGCGGCACGAGGGCACATATTACGCCTTTGCCACCACCGGCCAAAGCCAGAAAAAGGATGGCCGTATCTTCTCCATTCTGACTTCCAAAAACCTCTATGACTGGGAAGAAGTAGGCGGCGCGCTCACCCCGCCAGCCGGCTCGGAAGGGGCCGATTTTTGGGCCCCGGAAGTCGTATTTGTCAATGGCAAGTTTTACATGTACTACTCCCGAGGGGGCGGGGCCATCAATGCTAATGTGGGCCACCGCCTGCACGTGGCTACCAGCGATAAGCCAGCCGGGCCCTATCAGGAAGTGGCGCTGATGGATGTGCCGGAAAGCAAGTTTACCATTGATGCACACCCTTTTCAGGACACCGATGGCAGCTGGTACCTCTTCTACGCCCGCGACTTCACCGAATCCAACGACGGCTATTATCCGGGCACCGGCCTTGTGGTAGATCGGCTTATCGACATGACCAAGCTGGCCAATGAAAGCCGCACGGTGATGCGGGCCCGCCACCCCTGGACGCTGTTCGAGGCCAACCGCCGCATGCCCATTTACGACAACCGCGTATTTGCGCAGTGGCACACGCTGGAAGGCCCATTTATGCGCAAGCACGAGGGCAAATACTATTGCTTTTACAGCGGCGCCAACTTCCTCACCGACCGCTACGGCGTCGATTTTGTGGTGGCCGACTCTATCCTTGGCCCTTACTCCGATGCAGGCGCCGAGAAAGGTGCCCGCGTGCTGCACTCAGTACCGGGCAAGGTGCGCGGCCCCGGCCACCACTCCCACGCCATGAGCCCCGATGGCAAAACCGAAGTGCTCGTGTATCATGCCTGGGACGAGGCGATGAAAGAGCGGCAATTATGCATCGACCCGCTCCTCTGGACGCCTGAGGGCCCGCGTTGCCAAGGCCCCACCTACACGCCCCAGCCCCGCCTGACGTAGAAAGCTTCACAAAAATGCCCCCAGAACGTCATGCAGAGCGGAGCGAAGCATCTCGCTCGCGGTAGTGAGGTTAGTACTCCTGCATCAGCACGCGAGATGCTTCGCTCCGCTCTGTATGACCGCCTTATTGAGGCACCACTAAGGCGTTATTTGACATTCAGCAAGTTGTTATCCTCTCAATACCTCTATTTATGAAGCTTATCAAATACTCGCCTCTCCTATTGGCTTTGCTTACCCAGCTTCCGGTGCACGCTACCGTGCGGGTGCCCAAGCTGGTAGGCGACCATATGGTGCTCCAGCGAGACAAACCCCTGCAACTCTGGGGGTGGGCCGATGCGGGCGAAGCGGTGACGGTTTCGTTTCGGGGGAAAAGCTACCCAGCCAAAACGGGCGGAGCGGGGGGCAAATGGACGGTGACGCTGCCAGCTCAGCCAGCCGGCGGGCCTTATGAAATGACAATCAAGGGCAAAAATACGCTCCAAATTCGCGACATCTTATTGGGTGACGTGTGGCTGGCTTCCGGGCAGTCGAATATGGAGTGGCCGCTGCAGCAGAATGTAGTCAACTTCAAGGAGGAAATAGCGCAGGCAAACTTTCCGCGTATTCGGTTGCTGAATGTGCAGGATGCCACGGCCCCGGTTCCGCAGGCGGAGTTTAAGAGCGAAGGCTGGCAAGTGTGCAGCCCGCAGACGGTGGGGGGCTTTTCGGCGGTGGCGTACTTTTTCGGGCGCGACCTGCACCAACAATACAAAGTGCCCATCGGCCTGATTTCGAGCGAATGGGGCGGTACGCTCGCCGAAGCCTGGACCAGCGGGGTAGCCCTGCGCAAATTCCCGGAATTTGCCCCCCAGGTGGCCGCGCTGGAGTCTGGTACGGGTCCGGCGCGCCAGCAGGCCGACTATCAGGCCGCGCTGGCCGCGTGGAAGAAAAGCCCCGCCAGTCAGGATCGGGGCCTTGTGCCGGGGCAGGCTTCCTGGGCCGACCCGGCTTACACACCTGGCAGCTGGCCCACAATGCAGTTGCCGGGCCTGTGGGAAGATCAAACCGACCATCCGGACCTCAGCCGCTTCGATGGCATTATCTGGCTGCGCAAAGAAGTAACGCTACCGGCTGCCGCTGCTGGTCAGCCGCTTACCCTTTCGCTGGCCCAGATCGATGACCGCGACTCTACCTGGTTCAATGGGGTATTGGTGGGCACCACCAACGGCTACACCCTGCCTAGGCGCTACACGGTGCCGGCCACGGCCGTGCGCGCCGGCCGCAACGTCATTGCGGTGCGGGTAGTGGACTCGGGCGGTGGTGGGGGCATCTGGGGCAAGCCCGAAGAGCTATCTCTCCAAACGGCCACTCAAACCATGCCGCTAACGGGCCCGTGGCAATACCAGCCGGCCTACGACCCGGCTAGCGTTCCTAAAAACCCTTTCCCTGGCGGCACCCAAAATCAGCCTACGATGCTTTATAACGCCATGATTGCCCCCTTGGTCCCGTATGCGCTGAAGGGTGTAATCTGGTATCAGGGCGAGAGCAACGCCGAGCGGGCGCATCAGTATCGCACGCTCTTTCCAGCTCTTATTCAGGATTGGCGTACGCAGTTCGGGCAGCCGGATTTGCCATTCCTGTTTGTGCAGCTCGCCAGCTTTGGCCCCCAGCAAGACCAACCCGCCGACTACGCCTGGGCTGAGCTGCGGGAAGCCCAGATGATGACGCTCGCGCAGCCGCGCACCGGCATGGCCGTGGCCCTGGACCTAGGCAACCCCAACGATATTCACCCCCTTAACAAGCAGGACGTAGGGCACCGCCTGGCCCTGGAGGCTCGGCGCGTGGCTTACCGTGATAAATCGGTCGTGTCTTCCGGCCCGACTTATAAGTCGATGACGGTGGAGGGCAGCCGCATTCGGCTGCAATTTGAGAAGGTGGGCAGTGGCCTTGTGCTAAAAGACAGCAGCGGGCCGTACCTGAAAGGTTTTGCCATTGCGGGCGCCGACCGCAAGTTTGTGTGGGCGCAGGGCAAGCTGGAGGGCAATACGCTTGTGCTCTACAGCGATCAGGTACCCAAGCCGGTAGCCGTGCGCTATGCCTGGGGAAACAGTCCGTTTGTCAATCTTTATAACAAAGAAAACCTGCCCGCTTCTTCCTTTCGCACGGATAGCTGGCCGGGTATCACAGAAGGTAAAAAGTAAAATAACTTTTGCGTAAATTACCCAACGTTTTGCGCAGATTTTTGCACAGAGTGTTGCGCAATCATCTACTTATTCCTTAAAAATCTACTTCTGTGGCCAGCAAGCGAGCGTCCATTTCGGATATGGCGAAAGAGCTGAATGTATCCGTTTCAACCATTTCGCGGGCACTCAGCAACCATTCTAGCATCAGCGAGACCACCAAAAAGAAGGTCTGGAAGCTGGCGCAGGATCTTAATTATCAGCCCAACCATCTGGCGGCGGCGTTGCGCAAGGGCAAAAGCAATCTGCTGGGCGTGATAGTGCCCCACATCGACGGTCACTTTTTCTCCTCCGTGATGCACGGCATCGAGACGGTGGCCAGCAAAGCGGGCTTCAATGTGTTGATCTGCCAGTCGAACGAAGACGTTGCGCACGAACGCAAAAACATTGAAACGCTCATCAATGCGCAGGTAGAAGGCATTCTGGTGTCGCTGGCCCGCACCACCCGTGACTTCAAGCACTTCGAGAAGGTTCGGAAGCGGGAGATTCCGCTCGTGTTTTTCGACCGGGTATTGGAAGGCCAGGACGTGAATGCGGTGGTAATTGACGACCGCGAAGGCGGCTATCTGACTACCAAACACCTTATTGCGCAAGGCTGCCGGCGCATTGCGCATTTTGGGGGCCCGCAGCACCTGAATATTTACAAAAACCGCCGCCAGGGCTACGTCGATGCGCTTCGGGAGCACGATCTGCCCATCAACGAGGATTTGATATTTTACTGCGACATGACCTTGGAAGACGGCATTGTCGGCATGAAGCACCTGCTTCAGCTGCCAGAGGTGCCGGATGCGGTGTTTTCGGCCAGCGACTTCTCTATTGTAGGGGCGATGCAGGTGCTGAAAGCCCAACACCTACGAGTGCCGGAAGATATGGCGCTGGTCGGCTTCAGCAACGAGTCATTTACGTCGCTCACGGAGCCCATGCTCACTTCCGTCGATCAACGCTGCGAGCAGATGGGCCAGTCGGCGGTGCGCTTGTTTCTGGAGCTGGTAGAGGAGAAAAGCGCCAAATTCTCGCCCCGCCGCATCGTGCTCCAGCCTGACCTGATTATTCGGGATTCTTCTATTCGGGAGAAAGTCGGCGTGTAGCAATGCCTTAGCTTTCCATACTCAAAAAAGCCTCCCAGCTATCAAAATATCATGGCTGGGGGGCTTTTTTATACTCTAACGCACATGGGCGCTACGCTACTTTCGTAAACACGGCGGAAACCCAGTTATTCTTGGTGAGGTGAGACTGAAAAACCAGTTGATGCTTTTTGGCTTCTTCCTCAATCAAAGCTAGATCTTCCTGGTAAAAACCGCTGAACAGAATTGGGCAGCCAGTGGGCAGCAGGGCTGCGTAGGCGTACATATCTTCCAGCAGCACGTTGCGGTTGATGTTGGCCAGAATCAGGTCGAAGGGCGCTTCGCCTTCCAGCACTTCCACCCCACCAAGGCGGCATTCGATGTTGGTGCAGTGATTTTCAGCGGCATTGTCGGCGGCGTTTTCCACGGTCCAGGGCTCCACATCCACGGCCAGCACTTCGCGGGCTCCGAGCTGGGCGGCCATGATGGCCAGAATGCCGGTGCCGCAGCCCATGTCCAGCACGCGCTTGCCGGCGTGGTCAACGCCAAGCTGGTTTTCAATCATCAGGGCCGTGGTTTCGTGGTGGCCGGTGCCAAACGACATGCGCGGCATAATCACGATGTCGTACTCAATGGGCTCGGGTTTGGGATGAAACGGCGCCCGCACCGATACTTTATCAGCAATAACCAGCGGCTGAAAGTTCTTTTCCCACTCGGCATTCCAGTTTTGGCGGGTGATGATACGGTGGCTGTAGTCGAGCGTACCGATGCCGGAATAGCGGGCCATTACCTCGGCCACGGCATCGGGGTTGAAATCGCCCTCCCCGATGTAGGCACAAAAACCCTCGTCGTTGTCCTCAAAGGTGTCGTAGCCAACCTCAGCCAACTCGGCTACCAGAATATCGGCCAACTCGCGCGGGGCCAGTACGCACACTTCCACAAAATCCATAAGGGTCAAAAAGAAAAGTCAGAAACGAAAATGCCGCCCGAAGATGGGGCGGCAAAGTTCGCAGGAAAAACTCATCTATAATACGGTTGCTATAAAGCGGTTGTTGCTCGGTGGGCTAAGCCCCCATACTACTTCACAGCCGGCGCCGCTTACCATAATGCGCAAAAAGACAACGCCCACCCAAAATGCATTGGGTGGGCGCTGTCTTTTTGCGTGGCTGGGGGGCTATTTACTGCTTACGGCAGCCGGCGTACGAGCGCACATCGGTGTAGTAAATGCTGAAGTCGGCCAGGTTGCGGTTGTCGGTTACGAACAGGGCGTAATCGGCGAAGTCGCGGGCCATGGTGAAGTACCAGAAGCCGGCTTTATCGGCAAATAGCTTGTTGGACTCCTTGAATATCAGCACATCGGCGAAGGCTTGGTCGGGCTCCAGATACACCGTGGCGAAGCAGTAGCTGCGGCGGCGCGGGTCGGTCTCGAGGTAGATGCTGCCGTAAATGCGGCACGGCTCAATGGATTGGGCCGAGCTGGGGGGCAAAATTGGCGAAGAAGCCGGCTGGGGGGCAAAATTCATTCCCCAGCCCAGGGTTAGCCAGCTCACGAGCAGCAGAGTAAACGTCATGATTTCTTAGTAAGAATACACCTGCTTGCCAGACAAACTTGTCGCCAAGTTTGGTTCGCTCAACTCAGCGGTTAGCACTTAGAAGGACTTGATAATCTCGGTGAAGTCGCGCGACTTGAGCGAGGCGCCGCCGATGAGGCCGCCGTCGACGTCAGGCTGGGAGAACAGCTCGCGGGCGTTCTGGGCATTGGCCGAGCCGCCGTAGAGAATGGTGGTATCGAGGGCGGCTTTAGCGTCGTAGGCGCGGGCAATCTGTTCACGGATAAAGGCGTGTACTTCCTGCGCCTGCTGGCTGGTGGCGGTTTTGCCCGTTCCGATGGCCCAGATTGGCTCGTAGGCAATAACTACCTGCTCAAACTCTTCATTCGACAGATGAAACAAGCCGTTCTGAAGCTGCTTACCGATATAGTCATTAGTTTCGTTCATCTCCCGCGTATCCAGGCTTTCGCCCACGCAGAAAATGGGCTTCAGACCAGCGGCCAGCGCGGCTTTCAGCTTCTGGCTCAGCAGCTCATCGTCTTCGCGGAAGTACTGGCGCCGCTCCGAGTGGCCCAAAATCACATATTCGCAGCCCACGGAAGCCAGCATTTTGGCCGAAACTTCGCCGGTATAAGCGCCGCTTTCCTTTTGGTGGCAATTTTGGGCACCGAGGTGGAAATTGCTGCCTTGCGGCAATTGCCGACCTATAGCCGACAGAAAAGGGGCTGGGGGGCAAATCACGATCTGGACGTCCGAGTTGGTCACCTCGTCGGCTACCATGTTTGTAATTTCAGATACCAGGGCCAGACCGTCCTGGTAAGTCATGTTCATTTTCCAGTTGCCGGCAACGAGGTTTTGGCGCATAAGCGAAAGCGAAGTAAGTGGGAGAATAGATGGAGCCGCAAGTTAGGCGAGTATCGTCAATGGCCGTTGGTGGTGGCGGCTACGTGCGGCTTCGAGACAGAAAAACGCCCACCAAGCCAACCAGCGCCGCCCCAATAAGCGCAGCCCAGCCCAGCTCGGGGTAGGCAGCGCGCTGCGCCACCCAGATGGCCACCAGCGCCCAGGCAAGCACTAGCGGATACACGCTTTCCCGAAAAGCCCAGCTTATGATAAGTCCTAGCGCCACAACCACCGCCAGCAGCCCAAACGCGAGCAGCACAGCCACATTCAGGGGCGTTTGCCAGCCCATGTCGCGCAAGCCGAGCGTGATATTTATCACCGAAGCCACCGAAATCCAGCCCAGATACAAGGCAAACGGCACGCTCGCCCACCCCGTAGCCTCACCGGCCAGCACTTGCCGCCGCGCCCGGCCATACACGATAATGAGCGCCCCCAGAATAATCAGCATGGTGAGGACACTGAGCGCAATCAGCTCGTAGGCAAACAGCACTACCCAAGCGGCCGTGGCCAGACTAGCTACAGTGAGCGGCACGGCTATGGTATCGGGCAGAGGGTTGTGGCGCTGCGCGGGCAATAGCTGCCACACCGCATAGATGGTCAGCGCCAGAAAAATTGCCCCCCAGATGCTGAAGGCATAGCCTGCGGGCGTGATAAGCGTCGGATACTGGGCCGACACCGCGCCCATGGTTTGCCCATTAAAGGGATAAGCCTGACTGTAGTAGTTCAGGCCAATGTTACCCAGAATACTCAGAGCTGCGAGCCAGCGCCAAACGCGTGCAGCCGTTACGGGCACCCCCGAATCGAAAGAAGCAGTAGTTGTCATGAATAGCAGGTGAATTAGGTGGTTGTGTAGTCCTACGGAAGCACTACCGTAGGTGTTGGGTACGCAGGTTATTGGCAATGTGCTAATTACAAAAATCCCTTGGGCTTTGTGCGTCAGAAATGGCTTGGGGCAACTGGTCTATAACAGGAAGTGACGTTGGTTGGCTGAGGCTTATCAGTCGGGGTGTACACCTGCCGCCTAATCAGCACCTTGCCGTTGCTGACGCGGCCCGTGGTAGTCGTCAAACAGGTCATCAAAAGCTCCTTATCGTAAGAGTATTGGTTCAAAATTCCCTCAAAGATGGTCTGGGGGGCTTTTATTACCGATTGAGCACAACAGCAGTCGCGGCGGCGGCTGACTTGAGTAAGCTTCCGGAAAGCAGACTCAACCCCAGAATGCTGCAAGCGAATAGCCAAAACTTTAGTAGCTTGACTCGACCTGATTACAAACCTCATCCAATCCGCCCCTTGAAAACAAACCGATCTTTACTTGCGGGCCTGGCCCTGGCCCTCCTGGCTTTCGCCCAGCCCCACCAAGCGGCGGCTACTACCGCCGACGAGTGGCAGAACCTGTTCGACGGCAAGACCCTGAAGGGCTGGAAGCGTTTGGCGGGCACGGCCGATTACAAAGTGGAAAACGGCGCCATCGTCGGGACGACCGTCATGAATTCGGGCAACACGTTTCTGGTCACGGAGAAAGAGTACGGCGACTTTCAGCTGGAGCTCGACATCATGATTGAAAGCGCGGTGAGCAACTCGGGCGTGCAGACGCGCAGCCACTTCAACACGCCGGGCTTCGAGAATAAGGTGTATGGCCGGCAGGTGGAGGTCGATCCGTCGGAGCGGAGCTGGTCGGGGGGCATTTATGATGAGGCGCGCCGGCAGTGGCTCTACCCGCTCGATCTGCACCCCCAGGCCAAGCCGCTTTTCAAGGTGGGCCAGTACAACCACATCAAAGTGGAGTGCATCGGCCAGGAGATGAAAACCTGGATCAATGACAAGCCCGTGGCTTACGTGGTAGATCCCGTTGATCCGCGGGGATTCATTGGTCTGCAGGTGCATGGCATCACCACCAAAGAGCAGGAGGGCAAAAAAGTCTACTTCAAAAACATCAAAATCAAGACGACGAACCTGAAGCCCAGCGCTTTCCCCGCCGATATCTACGTGGTCAACTTTGTGCCTAACTACCTGACGGAGTACGAAAAACAACATGGCTGGAAGCTGCTTTTCGACGGCAAAACGCCAACCAGTTGGCGCAGCGCCAAGGCCGCGACGTTTCCGGCTCAGGGCTGGCAAACCAAAGACGGCGCGCTAACCGTGCTGTCGTCGGAGGGCAAAGAGGCGGCCAACGGCGGCGACATCGTTACCAAAGATCAGTACAAAGCCTTCGATTTGTCTTTTGAATTCAAGCTCTCGCCGGGGGCCAATAGCGGCGTGAAATACTTCGTGACCCTGGACGAAAAGACCCAAGGCTCGGCCATTGGCTTGGAATACCAGATTCTCGACGACGAGCTGCACCCCGACGCCAAGCTCGGCCGCGACGGCAACCGCACCCTGGCCTCGCTTTATGATTTGCAGAAAGCTGACAAGAACCCGCGCTTTCTTCACCCCATCGGGGAGTGGAATGTGGGCCGCGTAGTCGTGTACCCCGACAACCGGGTAGAGCACTACCTGAACGGGGCGAAAGTGCTCGAATACGTGCGTGGCTCACAGGAATTCCGGGACTTAGTGGCCCAGAGCAAGTATAAGATCTGGCCGAATTTCGGCGAGGCGGCAGCGGGCCACATCCTCTTGCAGGACCACGGCAACCTGGTTTCTTTCCGCAGCATCAAAATAAAAGAGCTGAAGTAGCAATAGCTTTAATTAGCTCTTTTCCAGCTATTAAGGCCGTCAGGCAGAGCGGTAGCGAAGCATCTTGCGTGCTGATGTTGCCAAGCTAACTGTCATGCTGAGCTTGTCGAAGCATCTCTACTGGTTACTAATCTCAATCGGTGCACAGCGAAGCGGTAGAGATGCTTCGACTCCGCTCAGCATGACGTTCTTTTTATGATGAATTACTACTTCTGCATCAGCACGCGAGATGCTTCGCGTTGCTCTGCATGACCGCCTGGTTTTCTACGTCCATATACCCAAATCCTATGTCTACCGAACGTCGTCAATTTATTAAGCAAACGGCCTTAGCCAGCGCTGGGGTGCTTTTTTCGCAGGTCAGCTGGTCGGCCAGCAGCTACAAGCGGATACTTGGCTCCAATGACAGGGTGCGCGTCGGCGTAGTTGGCTTCTCGGACCGGCATCGTGACTCGCACATGCCTTGCTTCATGAATCACTACAAGGAGCTGAACTTCGACGTGGTGGCCGTGTCGGACATCTGGAAGCAGCGGCGGGAAGAAGGCGCGGCCGCCTGGAAAGCCAAGCTGGGCTACGACGTGGCGGCTTACCGCAACAACGAAGAGATGTATGCTAAGAAGGCCGTAGACGCCGTATTTATCGGCACCGCCGATTTTCAGCACGCCCTGCACGCCATTGAAGCCGTAAAAGCCGGCTGCGATGCTTACGTGGAAAAGCCCTTTGCCGAAACCATGGCTGATAATCGGGCCGCCCTGAAAGCCATCAAAGCCTCCGACCGTATTATCCAGATTGGTTCCCAACGCCGCAGCGGCACCAATTATCACGCGGCCGAGGCCTTTATCAAGTCGGGCAAGTTTGGGCCTATCACGATGGTGGAGCTTACCTGGAACGTGAACCAGCCCGGCCGCTGGCGCCGGCCAGCGTTGGTAGCCCAGCTCAAAGAATCGGACGTTGATTGGAAGCGGTTTCTGATGAACCGGCCCGCCGAAGCCTTCGACCCGCGCAAATACCTGGAATACCGGCTTTTCTGGCCTTACTCTTCGGGCTTACCTGGCCAGTGGATGAGCCACCAGATCGACACTGTGCATTGGTTTACGGGTCTGCCGCATCCGCGCAGCGTGGTGGCCAATGGCGGCATTTATATGTGGAAAGACGGCCGCCGCAACTGGGACACGATGACCGCCGTGTTCGACTATGGGCCTTTGAATGACCCAGCCACCGGCTTCCAGGTAACATTTGGCGCCCGCATGCACAACGGCGATGAGCGCCCAGCCGAGATTTATTACTCCAATGGCGGCGAGCTCAACCTGATTACCAATCAAGTCTCGCCCCGCGGCGGCCTCACCAAGAAATTCGCCGAGGCCATGCAGCTACAAGCCAATCTGCTGCCGGAAATGAGCTTGTCCAATGCCGAAGCGGTAGTAGCATCGGCCAATACCGGGGGCGATACGCTGACCTCGAACCACGTGCGCAACTGGATGGAGTGCGTGCGCAGCCGCAAAGCCCCGCACGCGCCGGTTGAGGCCGGCTACAGCCATTCTATTGCCAACATCATGACCACGGCCGCCGCGCGCACCGGCATGAAGGCTACATTTGATGAGAAAACCCAGGAAGTGATGGTGGGGGGCAAAGTGTTTACGCTCTAACCGGGCGAGAGCAAGAATGCCCCGCTCCGCACAAAGTTCAAATAGCAGCTACTTTTTATATGCCCATTATTCAAAGTTGGCGCTGGTACGGCCCCAACGACCCGGTCAGCCTTTCCGATATCCGACAGGCGGGCGCTACTGATGTGGTGTCGGCCCTACATTATATTCCCAATGGCGAGGTGTGGCCGGTGGCTGACATCAAGCAGCGGCAGGCTGAAGTAGCCGCAGCCGGCTTGGTATGGAGCGTGGTAGAAAGTGTGCCCGTGCACGAGCAGATCAAAACCCGTACGGGTAATTTCGAGCACTACATTGCCAATTACCAGCAGAGCCTGCGCAACTTGGCGGCCTGCGGCATCCGCACCGTTACGTACAACTTCATGCCCGTGCTCGACTGGACGCGCACGGATCTGGCCTACGAAGTAGAAGATGGCTCCAAGGCTCTGCGCTTCGAAAAAGATGCGTTTGTATCCTTTGACGCGCTGCTACTGAAGCGGCACGGCGCCGCGCAGGAGTACACGGCGGAAGAGTTGGCCAGAGCCGAAGCACGCCTCGCGGCTATGAGCGAGGCGGAGCGGCATCAGCTAGAACGCAACATTATTGCCGGTTTACCGGGCAGCGAAGAAAGCTTTACGCTCACGCAGTTTCAGCAGGCGCTGGATGTTTATGATGGCATCGACGCGGCGCGGCTGCGGCAGCACCTGATTCTGTTTTTGCAAGCTATAGTGCCCGTGGCCGAAGAAGTTGGCGTAAACCTGGCCATTCACCCCGACGACCCGCCCTACCCTATTCTGGGGTTGCCGCGTGTGGTAAGCACCGCCGCCGACGTGGAGGCTCTAGCCGCCGCCGTGCCTTCTCTGCACAACGGCCTGTGTTTCTGCACCGGCTCCTTCGGCGTGCGCCCCGATAACGACCTGCCCCAGATGGTGCGCCAGTTCGCCGACCGGATTCATTTCATCCACCTGCGCAGCACTCAGCGCGATGTGGGGGGCAATTTTTACGAAGCCAACCACCTGGAAGGCGACGTAGATATGTACGCCGTGATGCGCGAGCTGATTGCCGTCATGCGCCAGCGGCAGGTAAGCCTGCCCATGCGCCCCGACCACGGCCACCAGATGCTCGACGACCTGCACAAAAAAACCAACCCCGGCTACTCTGCCATCGGCCGCCTGCGCGGCCTAGCCGAATTGCGCGGCCTGGAAATGGGCATTTCACGCAGCGGGGTAGCTGTTTAGCAAAGGATGTAGAGACGCACCATTTTGCGTCTCCTTGTTGAACGACTTGGTACTGAACGAGCAACCTTCCATGTCTAACAACATCAGCAACGAAGAGTCGCAAAATATTGCGTCTCTACATCGTGCTGGAACCCAAATTTGCCCCCCAGAGAATCTCAGAGCTGCTCAAGCGGCAAAGTATTTATCCACCAGTTCATCCGTTAGCTCCCGCGAGCCTAACTGCCCATTTTGGGCGGGCGGAAAAGCGTTGCGGCAGAACCCAGCCTGGCGCTGGAAATCATACAGCGCGTGGCTTTTGCCGTTGATGAGCAGCACAGCCGTGTTTTGGCCTTCATCCCAGAAGATCTGGGCAGTAATAGGCACGTCCCGATCTTCGATATCGGCCACGTTGTAGATGTGAAGCGCATCCAGTAGCCCCAACTCACTCCCATTCTGCAAAGCGTAGAAGTAGCCGGTGGTGCCATCGTCTTCAAATAGAACCTGAAACTCGTTATTGGCGGCTGCACTGCTTATCAGGCGGTTTTTCTCGCCCGGCTCTGGCTCGCCTACTCGGAATTTTTCTTCGACACTTAAGATCATAGCTACAATAAAAAAGGAGCCGCTAGGTAGCGGCTCCTTCGTTTTACGGCAAACTTAATTGTGTGGTGAATTTAAACTTTATCGGCTAGGAAGCGGGCTGTGTGGTTGGTGTCTTTGAGCTTTACCATATCCTCGGGCGTGCCTTCGAACAATAAATGCCCCCCATTAAGGCCACCTTCCGGGCCAAGATCGATAATCCAGTCGGCGCACTTGATGATGTCGACGTTGTGCTCGATGATGAGGACTGAATTGCCTTGCTCGATCAGGGCGTTCAGGGCTTTGAGCAGCTTGTTGATGTCGTGGAAGTGAAGGCCGGTGCTGGGCTCGTCGAAGATGAAGAGGATCTTATCCTGCTGCAAGGTGGCGCCTTTGGTCAGGAAGGAAGCCAGCTTCACACGCTGGGCTTCGCCGCCCGAAAGCGTGTTGGCCGACTGGCCCAGGCGGATATAACCTAGTCCTACGTCGTCGAGGGGCCTGAGGCGTTCGGCTACTTTGGGCTGGCCTTTGAAGAACTCCACGGCGTCGGCTACGGTCATGTCGAGCACGTCGTCGATACCTTTTTCCTGGAATTTCACGTCCAGAATATCCTGCTTGAACTTGTGGCCGTTGCAGCTTTCGCAGGTCAGGTAGATGTCAGCCATAAACTGCATCTCAATTTTCACCTGCCCTTCGCCTTGGCACACTTCGCAGCGTCCGCCTTCGATGTTGAAGCTAAAGTGCGAAGGCTTCAAGCCGCGCGCTTTGGCCAAAGGCTGCTCTGAAAACAAGGTTCGGATGGCGTCGTAGGCCTTCACGTACGTTACAGGGTTGGAGCGCGAGGACTTGCCGATTGGGTTCTGATCGACAAATTCTACGTGTGTCACCTGGCCATTCACGCCCATGAGGCGGTCGAACCGGCCGGTAGCCTCACCGGCTCCGCCACCGAGCTGCTTCATGAGCGCGGGGGCCAAAATGCGCTTTACCAGCGTCGATTTGCCCGAGCCCGATACGCCCGTTACCACCGTCATCACGTTCAGGGGAAACTTCACGTTGACGTTTTTGAGGTTGTTTTCGCGGGCGCCGGTTATTTCCAAGGCATTGCGCCAAGGGCGGCGCGAGCTAGGCACTTTCACCTCCATTTTGCCCCCCAGATACTGGCCGGTATAGGTACTGGTATTTTTTAGAATCTCGGGGTAAGTGCCCTGGAACATAAGGTTGCCGCCGCCCGAACCGGCTTCGGGGCCGATGTCGATAATCTGGTCGGCTTGCTCCATCATCATTTCCTCGTGCTCCACCACAATCACGGTGTTGCCGAGTTTCTGCAAGGAGCGCAGCACGCCAATAAGCTGCTCCGCGTCCTTGGGGTGCAGGCCGATGCTGGGCTCATCCAGAATATACATGGAGCCCACCAGCGCCGAACCGAGCGACGTCGCCAGCGAAATCCGCTGCGATTCGCCCCCCGAGAGCGTGCTGCTCAGGCGATTGAGCGTGAGGTAGCCCAGGCCGACGCGGTGCAGGTAACCCAGGCGGTTGGTTACCTCTGTTACGAGGCGCTCGGCCACTTTGGCGTCGTGCTCGGTTAGGGTTAGGTTGTTGAAAAACTCCAGGGCCTTGCTCACCGGCAGCAGCACTACGTCGGTAATGCTCTGGCCGTCGATCTTGACGTATTGGGCGTCTTTGCGCAGGCGTGTTCCGCGGCAATCGGGGCAGGTGGTGCGGCCCCGGTAGCGGCTTTGCAGCACGCGGTACTGGATTTTGTGAGTCTGGGTGCTCACCCAGCGGAAGTACGCGTCGAGGCCCTCAAAGTACTTATTGCCGTCCCAAAGCAAGCGGCGCTCGGCTTCGGTCAATTCGTTGTAGGGACGGTGAATGGGGAAGTCGAAGCGGATGCCGTTTTTCAGCAAAGGCTTCAGCCACTCACTCTGCTTATCGGTGCGCCAGGGGGCAATGGCGCCCTCAAACACGGTTAGGTTTTGGTCGGGAATAACGAGGTCTTCATCAATACCCAGCACCGAGCCGAAGCCTTCGCAGGTCTGGCAGGCGCCGTAGGGATTGTTGAAGCTGAAGAAGTTGACGCTCGGCTCCTCGAAGCTCATACCGTCCAGCTCGAAGCGGTCGGAGAAGGTGCGGGTTTCGTCGTCGAGGCGCACCAGGCAAGTGCCGTGGCCCTCGAAAAAGGCGGTTTGCACCGAATCGGAGAGGCGGAACTGCAAATCTTCGTCGCCGGGCCGGATAACGGCGCGGTCAATCATGATGTGCACCGCACCCTTCACTTCCGGCTTGCCTTCCCCAATCAGGTCTTCGATGAATGACACTTCGCCGTCTTCCGTCACTACCCGCGAGTAGCCTTTTTGCAGCAGCAAATCCAGCTCCTTGCTCATCTTCCGGCCTTCCTCGGAAGGAGTCAGCGGAGCCAGCAGCATCACGCGCGCGCCATCGGGCAACGTGAACAGAAAATCGACCACGTCGGCCACGTTGTCCTTGCGCACCTGCTCGCCGCTGACGGGCGAAAACGTGCGACCCACGCGGGCAAACAGCAGCTTGAGGTAATCATAAATCTCGGTGCTGGTGCCGACGGTGGAGCGGTTGTTCTTAATAGAAACCTTCTGCTCGATGGCAATAGCCGGCGAAATGCCCCGGATATAATCGACGTCGGGCTTGTCCATGCGGCCCAGAAACTGGCGGGCGTAGCTGCTCAAGCTCTCCACGTACATACGCTGGCCTTCAGCGTACAACGTATCAAACGCCAGGCTCGACTTGCCCGACCCCGACAGCCCCGTAACGACAATAAACTTGTTGCGCGGCAGGGCTACGCTGAGGTTTTTGAGATTATGAACCCGAGCATTTTTAATCAGAATAAACTCGCGCGGATCAAGCGCGTCAATCGGGTCGTCCGCGGGGGCCGACACCTGGAGGGAAGCAGTTTTGGGCATAGGTAACGTAACAGCCGGCAGCGGGTGGAAGGTTTCGCCCACAGCGTTTTGAATTCGCAAAGGTACGGCGGGGGTGGTTGGGTTGGTAACTACCTAATTGTTTTGCGCAACCGATGGCAGCCGGTTTAGTGGCGTTATGCTCTGCCCTATTACCTTGCGTATCAAAGATATATTGCCACTAATAAGGCTACTGCTGAGTAGCGGCGATATAGGTGTTAGCACCAATGCGATGACGACTCAATTACTGGAAATGACGACTGCAAGAGCTATTTACTTTTTTATGCTTCTCATGTTAACACAGCCGGCATGTAGTCAGCAATTAAATGACAGGACGGTTTTAGGCAGGGCTTACGCCGAGAAAGAATTGAAATTCGCGCTGGGAGGCAAAATACAGCATAACATTATTGACAACGAAAATGCCATTATAAAGGATAGCGTAACTGCAATAAGTATAGCAGAGCCTATTTTATTCAGCATTTACGGGAAAGACAACATAACCCGGCAGAGACCCTACGAAATATACTTTATTGACAAGTACTGGGTAATTAGCGGAACGCTTTTGGAGAATTCTGTCGGCGGGACATTTTTAATCATCGTGGACGCAAGAAATAGTAAAATAGTAAAATAGTAAGAATAACTCATGGAAAATAATTACAGGTAATAATTAAAGTACCCCAACTGGCGCGAGTTTAGCGCACCGTAACTCGTGACACTTATTCGGGCGAGGCTGTGTCTCGCATTAGAACGTCCCGGTAACTTAATCTCGCGCGAGTTTGCCGCTAACGCGGCAGTGGAGGCACAGCCTCCACATCATGGTTGGTCACGAGTTACGCTGCGCTAAACTCGCGCCAGCACTGGAGACATATCCTATCAAACTCATTTTCAATATTATCGAATTAAAAATGACTGATAATACAGGAATGACCTATGACTTCATCTGCTTTACAGATTTGGCATACGAGTTTGAATTCTGCGGGAAAAAGGAAGCAGAAACTAAGATTAAAAGACGGCTTAAATATTATAAAGCAGGAGAATACAGTCAAGAGCGTGTTGACTATATCAGACAATTGAAAATCGACTTGTATTCAGAAATATCTCAAACATCAAAGTCTAAATATTTTCGCAAATCGAAGTCGGAATACTCAGCCTTTGAAGACTTCAATCTCGAACAAATGAGAACCGATTACAATAAGAAATATGACAAGTTGAACAAGAATGAATTAGGTAGAATGATAATTTTTGCTATATACTTATACCATATGAGGTAGCTCAATCCTAGAATATTTTATCTGTTTTATACCCAACCCATGCCCATTGAAGTCATAAATGCAGACGTGACGCTGGAGAAATTTTCCGGCAAAGGTGGCTGGACGTATGCACCCGTACCGGCGCCAGCGTCGTTTGCGGGTTCCAAGGGCTACTTCAGCACGCTGCCGGTGAGCGGGCACATCGATGCGTTTGAGTTAACCGACACTCACTTGATGTCCATGGGTCAGGGTCGGCTGTTTCTGCCGGTGAAGGCCGCTATTCGCAAGCAGTTGGGCAAGCAGGCCGGCGACGTGGTGCGGCTGGTGCTCTTCTGCCCCGATCAAGAGGCGCCGCTCACTGTATCCGCCGATGACTTTCGGGAGTGTCTGGCGGAGGTGCCCGGTGCGCTGGAAGCCTACGAGCGCCTGACCGTCGCCCACCAGCAAGCCTGGGTGGCGTGGGTAGCGGCCGCTTCCACCGATGAGCAAAAGGTAGTTCGCGCCGAAGCCGCCTGCACGCGGCTGGCACATTTGCCCCCCAACACGAAAAGCTGCCTGCCACCGACGTAAAAAAGCCCCCCAGCGGCGGCTGAGGAAAGTGTTTTTGCTCCTTGCTGTGCTCAGGCAGTCACTAGGCGGTCATGCAGAGCAGAGCGAAGCATCTCGCGTGTTTAATTGTTTAGCTTGGCAACATCAGCACGCGAGATGCTTCGCTCTGCTCTGCATGACGTTCAATATTTTTGGGAACGCCTCCTTACTTAGCTAAAACCGGCCGTACTGCCTCCGTCCAGATTTCATAGCCGGCGCGGGTCATGTGCAGGCCATCTTCCAGGAACAGCTCGAGTCGGGGCTTGCCATCGGGGCCGAGCATGGGCGTGCCTACATCCACGAAACGCAGCCGTTTGGGGCGCTTCTCCATGTATTGACGGATGAGGTTGTTTGCCTCCTGCATTTTGGGGTAAAGCTCCCAGCGCGCCAGACTGGGCTTGATGGCCAGAAAAACCAGCTGTGACTTGGGCAGCTTCCGGCGCATCAGCTTCTCAAACGTCCGGAACGACGCGTACACTTCCTGGGGCGTAGCGCCGGCGGCAATGTCGTTGTCGCCTTCGTAGATCACCACTTGCCGAGGCCGGTAGCGCAAGACCAGCTGATCAAACAGCTGAATGGCATCGGGGAAGCGCGAGCCGCCGAAGCCACGATTCAGCACTGGCTGATTGGGAAAATCGGTGTCCAGCGTTTCCCACATGCGGATGGAGGAGCTGCCGTAAAACAGAATGGACGCTATGGGGGGCTTTTTGAGGCTATCCTGGCGGGCAAATGCGCGCAGCTCGGTCGTCCATTGGGCGGCGGGTGGCGCCGTTGTTTGGGCGTAGCCACTTAGCGCCAGCCACGACAGAAGCAGAAGAGTAAAACCAATTCGCATATAGTGGGATGTGAGCATGCTGAAGGGCAAAAACGAGAATTGCTGCACGATAAGATACTACCGAAACAGGTAACCAAAAGGCTTGGCGCGGGGCGCTAAATCGTAAAGTCTGTCGTTCAACCTTAGAAATGCCCCCCAGCCGGCCGCGCTTTACTTACGCAAAGTGCGCCTCGGGCAGCGATGAAGAACAGGTGTGTGAAGTAGCAAAATTTGCGGAACGTTATACTATTCTCATCCCTGGCCGGCGTTTTGCACCCACCGTAGCTATTCCTATCCCGCCATATATGCGTTTTACCACTCCGCTTCTGCTTTTCCTCCAACTGGCACTTGTTTGTAGTGCCTCCCTGCTCAGCGCCGCGCCCCTCCCAACCCTGGGGGGCAAATGGAGCGGCACCCTGAAAATACCGAGCGGTAAGCTGCTCCAACTTCAGATTGATATAACTGATATAAACGGAAAGCGCACCGCCAGCCTCGACATACCCACCCAAAATGCTCACGATATCGCCGTGGAGCGTGTAGAGGTGCGCGGCGACAGCCTGCACTTACAGGCCAGTGCCATTCGGGCTTCGTTTGCGGGCCGCATAGCGCCCAACGGCGGCCTGATAACTGGTAAGTGGCGGCAGAACGGCGCCAGACTGCCCCTGTTGTTGCAGCGCACAAGCACCGCAGTAGTAGCCGCGGCGGCAGCCGCTGCCCCGACCACGGTGTCCACCAAATCGGCTGTGGGCAGCAAAAACGCCAAGCGCCCCCAGGAGCCCACAGCGCCGTTTCCTTACCGCGAGGAAGAAGTACGCTTTGCCAATAAGGCCGCCGGTATTCAGTTCGCGGGTACTCTCACGGTGCCCCAGGGCGCGGGGCCATTTCCGGCCGTGGTGCTGCTTTCGGGCTCCGGCGCCCAAAACCGCGACCAGGCCGTATTTGGTCACCGCCCTTTCTGGGTAATTGCCGACTACCTCACCCGCCGCGGCATTGCCGTACTGCGCTTCGACGACCGGGGTGTGGGACAGTCGGGGGGCAATTCGGCCACGGCCACGGCCGCCGACTACGCTACCGATGCTCAGGCCGCCCTGGACTTTCTGCGTACCCGTCGCGAGATAAATAGCAAAAGCCTTGGTCTGGTGGGCCACAGCGAAGGCGGTACGGCTGCCATTGCCGCCGCCAATAAAGCGCAAACCCCCAGCTTTTTGGTATTGCTGGCTACGCCCGGTGTGCTGGGACCAGAAGTAATTGTGCGGCAGACGCTGGATATATCTCGGCTAAAAACGCACGACGCCAAGATTCTGGCTGGCGTAGAGCAGCGCCAGCGGGCCCTGCTCAATATCGTGCAGCAGATCAGCGACAATAAGCACGCGCGGGCCCGCCTCATTCCGGCCATGATTCCGCCCATTCCGCTGCCTCCTGAGCAGGCCGCCCAGATGCAAAAGCTAGCGGAGGATAAAGCCGCCATGATGACGACTCCCGCTTACCGCTTTATGCTGGAGGATAATCCGCCCAAAAACCTGCGCACTATTAAGTGCCCGGTGCTGGCCCTCAATGGCTCCAAAGACCTGCTGGTAGCCGCCGAGCTCAATCTGAAATCCATCGAAAAAGCTTTGAAAACCGGAGGCAACCGCGACGTAACCGTGCGGGAGCTTTCCGGCCTGAATCACCTTTTTCAGACAGCCTCCACTGGTGCCGTAACTGAGTATGAGGGCATTGCGGAGACCTTTTCCCCCACGGCCCTGCAAGCAATGGGCGACTGGATTGTGCAACGAGCTAAGTAAGCGGTGAATTGACTATTGAGGTATCAGCAGGCCTTATAAACGTCCGTTAACCACATTCTTATATTTTTCTAATACAAAGCACATTCTATCTGAACGGCACATGAATTGTGTTGGTGCAAATATTTGTATTAAATTAACCCAAAATAGCTTACCAAGCTTTCTTAATCACAATTATCCACGATTAAGAAGATACGCCCATGTTCTCACTCACAGGTTTCAATGATGCAAATATTGTAACTTTATGAAGAAATCTTTACTCATTTCTCTGTTAGCCTGTCTTATGCTTTGGCTGCCTACCATTACCGTAGCTGCTGATCCTGCCCCTTTAAAAGGCCAGTGGAAAGGCTTGCTGAAGGTGCCGGGGGGCAGTTTGGAGCTGATTATCACCATCATGCCGCTCACCAACGGCTCTTACTATGCGGCGCTTGACGTGCCGAAGCAACGAGTAAACCGCATGCCGGTGGAAGTTGAGCTGAAAGGCAACGATCTGACGCTGCGCATGGAGCAGGCCGGCAGCAGTTTTGTGGGTAAAGTAGGTCAGGGCGGCGCTACTCTCACCGGAACCTGGAAGCAGCCGGGCCTTACTGCTCCGCTTGTGCTAAAGCGGCTGGTAGTTTCTACCCCGCCGGTAGCGAAAAAAGCGCGCCTGACTCCGCCCTACCGCGAAGAGGATGTGACGTTTATGAATGCCGCCGCCAAGCTCAAATTGGCGGGCACCCTGACTGTACCGGCCGGCCCGGGACCGTTCCCGGCTGTAGCTCTGCTATCCGATACAGGCCCGCAGGATCGTGACGCCGGGCAGCAGGAATACCGCATGTTCGGGCAGCTGGCCGACTATCTGACCCGGCGCGGCATCGCGGTGCTGCGTTTTGATGACCGGGGCGTGGGCAAATCGGGCGGTGACTACCGCACGGCTACCACCGTCGATTTGGTAGGCGATGCGCAAGCAGCCCTGACTTTCCTCCGCTCCCGTGACCTCATCGATCCGCAGCACGTGGGCCTGCTAGGCCACGGCGAAGGGGCCAACGTAGCCTTGCTCGCCGCCGCCGATCTGCATACTAAGGCCCCGGACTTCGTGGTATCGTTAGCGGGCTACGGCTTAACCGGCCGCGATGTGCTTCTGCGGCAGCAGGTAGAGATTATGCGACTTATCGGGTCAGATGCACAGCAGGTGCAAGCGGCCGTCGATCTGCACAACCGCATGGTTGATGTCATACGTCAGACCCCGGATGACACCCAGGCCCGCGCTAAACTGGCCGGTATTCTGCGGCTCAACAACACCCATATCGACCCAGTAATGGCCAAAGCGCGTTCCATTCAGCTCACCACGCCTTGGTCGCGCTATTTCATGGATTTCGACCCTACCCACAAATTGTCTGACGTACGGTGCCCGGTGCTGGCCCTCAACGGCATAGACGACCTGCAGGTAGCGGCCCGCACCAATCTTACTATCCTGTCGAAAGGCCTTAACAGCAACCGCGATGTAACCGTGCATAAGCTGGCCGGCGTCAATCATTCCTTTCAGCCCGACCCTAAAGAGTGGCCCATAGTCAATGGTGAGCAACAGCCAGCTTTCTCACCTAAGGCGTTGAATACCATCCGTGAGTGGGTAATGGAGCGTAGCGGGCAGCCCGATGCTAAAAAGCTAGCGGCGCACACTGCTTTTTTCAAACGCCTGAAGCCCAGCTTCTCTAAGCAAACCAAGAGCCAGGCCAGCCGGTAACCGTTTGGGCTTTCTATAGCGAAACCCGCTCAACTCGTTCTTAGCGCGAAGAACGGGTTGAGCGGGTTTCGCTATAGAAAGCTTATAAGCGCACCCCAACGCTGTAGCCAATCCAGCCCAGAACACGGGTATTCGTGTCGCCCTCGTCGAGCCAGAGGCTGCGGTTTTGCAGAAGGCTGGAGTACACTTGAGCACGCTCCGTATCGTAGCGCTGGGTGACGAGTACGCTCACCGTGGGCCCAGCCACAATGCGCAGCCGGCCACCTGCTTTCAGGGGTGCGAAACCTACCATCAGGCGCAGCTGGTTGTGCAGATTCAGGTCTTCGGTCCAGCCGCGGCTTTCCTCGTTTACGTGCATAGCTACCGCATCAATACTTAAGCTGACGCGGCGCTGGGCAAATACTTCGGTGCCCACACCATAGCCAAGGCCCCAGCGTCGGTCGCGGCTGCCGAAGCCATCGTAGGCGCCGGTGAAAAAGGTGTAGAAGCTAGGGGAACCGCCCAGCTTCAGACTTGCGCTTACGGGCCACGATTCTGTATTAATTACTTCCACACGGTGGTAGCCGCGGCGCACAAAGTTGAGCGGCGCAATGCTCACGCCCGCTACCGAGTCAGCAACATTAAGCAGCCCCGCTAGTTGCACGCCCCGCACCATACCGCCGACATTAAACAAGCCAGCAGCCTGCGCACCCCGCACTTCTCCCAGTGCTACGTTGAATAAGCCAGCGGCCTGAAACGTTGGTCGACCGGGGAGCATTTTCGCGTCATTATTCTCATCAGTAGCTACCTGGGGGGCTTTTTTGGAAGGGCCAACATAATTGAACAGACCAGCCGTTTGGGCCCCGCTTACGGGACGAGTAGCTACGTTGAACAAGCCCGCTGCCTGCCACCCTGTACCCGCGCCGCCCAGTACATTCAGCAACCCTGCCCCCTGAAAGCCAGTCAGGTTGCGCCCCACCACGTTGGCCAGACCAGCAACCTGCACACCTCGCACCGAGTCGCGGTCCACGTTGAACAGGCCCGCGGCTTCTACCCCATTCACTCCCGCCGAATAGCCCCCCAGCACGTTCAACGACACTCTATTCACCGTTTGGCCGCTACGCAAGCCATTCGACCCCAAAGGTCCCAGAAAAGAAACCTGTACCTGCTTGGTAACCGTAGGCCGCCGCGTTTTTTCTGCTGCAACCTCTGGGGTAGCCAGCTGCGCTGTAGAATCTGTCGAGGCGGTAGCGGTGAGTGTATCCACTGAGCCGGATGGAACCGAGGCAACACTTGCGCTGGTAGCTGGCGCGGCGGTTTGCACCGATTGAGTCCCCGACTTTGCGGTATCATTCGCAGCTACGGCAGTCGAAGCCTGGGGGGCTTTTTTCTTACTTGGCAGCGGTTTACTCGACTGCGGCTTGCTTGGGGTTGAGCTAGTAGTGGCCGTTGCCTTTGTGGCGGTGCCCTTGCTTGCTGCATTTGCTCCTGAATCAACTCCAGGCTTAGACGGAGTTATGGAGTGCAGCACCACTTGGTCGCCTACCAGCTCGTAGCCGATGTTTTTACCAGCTAGTACAATGTTCAGCACGAAGCGTAGCGACTGATTTTGCACACTGAGCGTCACGGGTTGGCTTAAATCAAGCGCCGTATTGCTGTAGGATATACGCACGCCATATTGGCGCCGCAGCGTACGCAGCACCGATTCGAGCGGCGCCTGATTGAAGGTCACTGTCACTTTGCGCTCCAGCACTGAAGCTGAGCTATTTTGGGCCTGAGTAGGTAGCCCGCCTAGGGCAAAAAACAAGGCCAGGGCTAGGCATATGCGGTTTCGCATAGCTATTGTGGTTTAAAAGGCGAAAGAAATTCCGAGCTGCTAGCGGCAGCCCGGCCCGTCGAGTATATAGCCGGCGCCTGATTGGCTTACCGTTAAGTTGGCCGATAAACTCACCACGCGCAGCACCTGAGGTAAACTGGCCTGGGCGAACGTCCCCGTGAAACGGCAGCGACCAAGAGCCGGATTGGCCAGCGTTACGGGTTGGTCGTAGTAGCGGGTCAGCGTTTGAGCGAGTTGTTCCAACGACTGATTGTCAAATACTAATTCCTGGCGCTGCCAGGCGCGGAAGTTGGGATCCACAATGGGTTTCTGCACCGCCGCCGTGGGCGCTACCCGATGAATCACCCCGCGCAATCCTGCCGTCAGCAGCACCGAATCAGAGCCAGTTGGCAAGCGACGCACCGGGCTGAAAGCCACTCGTCCTGTCACTACGGCCACTTCTACTGAGTCTTCAGCGCCGTAGGCTCGCACGTTGAAGGACGTACCTAATACCTGCGTACGGGTTTCATTAGCAAGCACCGTGAATGGGCGGCCGTGGTCTTTTTTCACTTCAAAAAACGCCTCCCCCTGTAGCTGTACTACCCGAGCCGTTTGGTTGAAGTTGGCAGCGTAGCTTAGCGTAGAATGACGATTCACCCACACCTGGCTGCCATCGGGCAATGTGGTTTGTTGGCGCTGGGCACCAGCCGTCACGGTTACCATTTCCTGCTGGCTGGGGGGCAAAAAAACACGCAACAGACTCCATACGCCCACTAGCAGCAGTACCGCTGCCGCCACCCGTAGCCACGGCCGCGCGGCAGCCCACATCGGCACCACTTTCCCCGCCGGTATTGCTGCCTGAACCGGGGCCGCTGGAGCTAGGTCAGCGGCTACCCGGAAGCGCTGCCAGGCTGGTTCCACATCAGCTTCCACAAATTCTTCAGTGGCAGTTCCGCCTCGCTCCCACGCCCGGATGGCGGCGGTAAGCAGCGGCAAACGCTCTGGCATAGCCGTTACCCAAGCATGCAGCTCCTGTTGTTCCGACGCAGAGGCCTCGCCAGCCAAGTGTTTGGCCAGCAGATCCCAGGGGGCATCTGTGTCGGAATACAAGTCGGGCATGAACAGGAGCGGCAACTGAGCCTGCTAAATTCGGTGTTTTCAGGGCTGCGGAAGGCAGTTTAGCAATTCCCCCGAAGCAATGCAAGGCAACCTAATTATCGGATAGCACCTTGCCTGAACCCGTAATTCGGCTGCTTACGGCGGGGTTGCCACGGTAGTAAACCGAGCCACTGCCTGTAATGTCGGCATTAAGCGTTCGTGAGGCGCGCACGTAGCTTCTCCCCGATCCGGCAATGGCTACGTAACTGTCCTGCGTATCCAGGCCGTAGGCATCTACCCGACCCGATCCGCTGATGTTAACGTTGTGGCTGGGCGCCAAGCCGCTCAGTTTTGCCGCGCCCGAGCCTGATATGCTCGTCCGTAAAGCATCAGCTTTATTGAAAATTAAGCTAGCCTCACCCGAACCTGACACGCCCACGCGGAAGCTGGTAGCTGTCCAGGGCGTTGTGCTGCTCACTTTCCCTGACCCTGACACTTCCACTTCGGTCAGCGCAGGCACCGTTATATAGATTTGGACAGGATTATGGCCGCGCACATTGTAGCGTCCATACTCTATCTCCAGCTTGTCACCGGCCAGCTCCGTTTCAAGTACGTCGAGAATGTTGCGCTGGGCTTCTATTCGCACTTCCTGGGGGCTGCCCTGGGTCAGAATTACGTCGGCATCGATCTTAAGCTCGAGGCGGCTGAAGCTATTGATGGTTCGGGTTTCTGTTTGGGTCGGGCCGGTACCGCGCACGCTCGGGCCTAGCAGGTCGCCTTCGCGGTCGCAGGCGGTGGTAGTAAGCAGGACGGCTGGTAATGCCAATAAGAGCAGTAGCTTTTTCATAGCTGACAATAGGTTGGGAGATGGAAGGCTTTCAGTAGTAAGACTCACATCCCCGCCATTACCCCTACGTCAGGTGAAAATATTTTTTTGCCGTAGCTTTTACCAACACAAAAAGCTGTGCAACAGACCTTGAAGGCCTTTTCGAAGCAGCCGCAGGGCTTTACCCATCTGGTTTTCCACCGTTTTGGGGGCTACTTCCAAGGCATCGGCAATCTGCTGGTAGCTCATGCCTTCCTGCCTGCTCAGTAAGAACACGGCGCGGCATTGGGGCGGCAGAGAATCGAGAGCGGCGGCTACGGCAGCTTCGGCTTCCTGGCCGTGCACTTGTTCATCGGTGGTATTGCGGCCGGGGTCGGGCAGGCTGGCTTCGTCCCACGCTATTTGGCGCTTCTGACGGGCAGCGTGGCGCAGAGCGGCATTCATAGCCGCCCGATATAAGTAAGCCTGGTAGGTGGAGGTAATATGAAGAGTGTCGCGGTTTTTCCACACGTTCAAGAGCACGTCTTGCACCAAATCCTCAGCGACGGCGCGGTCCTGCACTATTCGGAAAACGACATTCGCCAGCGACCGGTAGAAGGCTCTGAATAACGTTTCCATAAACGCCTCCGCATCCGTGCGCTGCAGCTCTGCCAAGCGAAGCTCTAAATCAGAGGCAGGTTCGGTAGCGATAGACATATCGAGGTGGAAATGACAACCACAACTCCTGAATTCACCTTATATACTAACTCTTCTAAACAGCCCAAACACAAGGTAAACTCTTCAACCATAGCCCATTATCTGTTTCGCTTAATGTTTGGTAACGCGAAGAATATGGCGAATCTATTTACGTGCTCAGGTAAGTAATATGGGTGCAACAATACAGCTTTACCTGCTGATACCCAGTCTTATGTTCCTATTTTTTACTGGATAAGTACCTGAATCCGAATTCTAGAGTGCGCTAATGACCCTAAAAGAATTATTAGGCTGCTGCAACAGGCTCTGCCTCGGGTGTTAAATCAAGACGACGCAATTTATCCGCTTTAATAGCTGTGATTCCCACCACCAACAGCGTCATCACACCACCAAATATCACCGACGGGACAACGCCCATAAGTCGGGCTGCCGCTCCCGACTCAAAGGAACCGATTTCGTTGGAAGAACCGATGAAAATGTTGTTCACGGCCGAAACGCGGCCTTTCATATGCTCTGGTGTGAAGGTATGCAGCAGCGTAGAGCGCACGATAACTGAGACGGAGTCGAACGCCCCGGTAAGAAACAGCAATACCAACGACAGCCAAAAGTTGCGCGATAGCGCGAAGCAGATGGTCGCGACGCCAAAGCCCCCCACGGCCCACAACAGCTTGCGCCCGGCCCGGCGCCTTAAGGGGAAATACGTCATCAGCACGGCCATCAGCACCGAGCCCACAGCCGGGGCGGCGCGCAAGTAGCCTAGTCCTTCGGGGCCCGTACGCAGAATGGTATCGGCGAAAATGGGCAACAGAGCTACGGCTCCGCCAAAGAGCACCGCAAACAGATCGAGCGATAATGCCGCCAGCACCAGCTGGTTGCTAAAAATAAACTGCACGCCTGAGAGAATACTTTCCTTTAAATCCAAGCGCTCACCTTCTATCGCGGGCAGGGCGCGGCCCGCAATGCTACCGTACAACAGCAGGGCCATCGCCATCAGCACCGCATCAACGCCGTAAGCGGTATTGATACCAGCCTTGGCAAATAAAAGCCCCCCAATGGCTGGACCCAGCACGGCGGCCGCCTGATACGTGGTGCTGTTCCAGGTAATGGCATTTGATAGCCGCTCGCGGTCGGGGATAAGCTGGGGCATAAAGGAAAAAAGCGCTGGCCCCAGAAAGCCGCGTGCAATGCCACTCACGAATATGACAGCGTACAGCGGCAGCGTATAAAACTGATCCTTTGCCAGCAGCCACGACCCAATTGGCCGGGTGAGCATAAACAGCGTCACGGAGCAGAAAAGCAATACCGTGACGGCAGCCACAATAATATTCTTGCGCCGCACCGAGTCTGCCACGTGCCCGGCGTACAGCGACACCACAATACTAGGGATTGCTTCGGCCAAGCCAATCAGGCCTAACGCCAGAGGATCATTCGTGAGCTGAAACATTTGCCAGCTCACCACCACGCCCTGAATTTGGGTAGCGACGGTCATGCACACGCGAGCTGACAGCAGGCGCCGAAACTCGGGCAGCCGCAGGGCGGCGTATGGATCGTGGGGCCCGGCAGAGGAAAGAACGGACATAAGAGAAACGCAGGTCGAAATCGGACTTAAAGGTAGCGCAACCCCGCTGGAAAGCAGGGTTACCACGCACCGACCTCGGCTTTATTAGTGAGTTGGCCCTAAGTACAAAGGGCGTTCAGAATTGGTTTTCACACAGTGGGTGCATGGTGAGCAACAGAACTGCTGGTATTCAAACCTTGGGGGGCTTTTTTCGTCTGGCTGCGCGCTATTGTACTTAATCCGGGTGGTGAAACAAACTCGTATTAGTATTTTAGAGGAATCCGGCTACCATAATTCAGTTGGCCAAGCGCATATTTTAACGGCAGAATAATCGGGTTTTGTTTGCTCAATCTGGTTGGCGGCAGCATTACGGTGTTATTATTGCTCATCAGTAAACCTACTTACAGCCTGTATTTAGGGCGTTTGTAGTAGTTACTTTCATTTGTTTTGAAGAGTTAGAAATAATAAATACTTGATTTACAATATTTAATAATTTGTTTCGAGGCGCTCAGAAAAAATATTTTAACAGATTGTTTATCACGTTGTATTTGGTCAACTAGTTTTATACATTTGACTCACCCAGTTATCTTTTTATAAGAATTTTCTCTTTCACCGGCAACCTGCACTATTTGACTTAAAGCTCTACGTTCTCTTAACCCGTAGCCTTTATGGAAACCATGCAGCCGAGTGATTCCGCGTTGATTTCGCTCTACATTGCCGGCAAAGAAGATGCATTCGCTCTCTTGCTGGAGCGGCACAAAGCCCGCGTCTTCACTACTATCATGCTCATCGTGCGCGATGAAGCCGTTGCTGAAGACTTACTCCAAGACACCTTTATAAAAGCCATCCACACCATGAAGGGTGGACGCTATAACGAGGAAGGAAAATTTTCTTCCTGGATTTGCCGCATTGCCCATAATTTGGCCATTGACTGCTTCCGCCGCGAAAAACGTAAGCCTTTATTGAGTCTTGATACAACAAGCCACGCCTTTAATTCGTTGGCTTTAGCGGAAGAGGGCGCGGAAGCGACCATCACCCGCGAAGAGACCCATGCCCGGTTGCGCGAATTAATTCAGGACCTGCCCGCGGCGCAGAAGGAAGTGCTTGTGATGCGTCATTATGGCGATATGAGCTTTCAGGAAATCGCCGATGCAACGGGGGTCAGCATTAATACCGCTCTGGGGAGGATGCGCTACGCGCTTATCAACCTGCGGAAAAAAATGGCCGCACAACCCGTTTTCTATGATCAAAACATTTACCCACGAGAAGCTGATCCGGTACGTGTACAACGAGTTGCCGGATAAGGAACGCCAGGAAGTAGAGCAAGCCTTGGCGCACGATGCTGAGCTGGCCGCCCGCTGTGCCGATTTGCTGCTGGCTCAGCGCTGCCTCACCAGCTTGCAACGCGGTCCCCAGCCCGCAACGACCCAAGCCATTCTACAATATTCGCGCAACTTTCTGACGCCGTCGTAGAAGAGAAAAGGAGGGAATGAGTAACGAGAGTAGCGTATTTTGCTGCTTTATTACTCATTCCCTCTTTTTTATGCGCAAGGCTGAACGGTTTCGTCGCTTTCTGGACTATTTCACCACGCACTTCCCGGAGCCGCAAACGGAACTACAGTATTCCAATCCGTACGAGCTGATTGTGGCGGTAGTACTCAGCGCCCAGTGCACCGACAAGCGCGTAAACCTGGTGATGCCCGAGTTGCTGCGGCATTTCCCGACACCGGCCCACTTAGGCGCGGCAACAGCCGAGGAGGTCTACCCGTTTATCCGCAGCGTTTCCTACCCGAATAACAAGGCGAAGCACTTAGCTGGCTTGGGAAAAATGCTGATGGATGAATTTGGCGGCGAAGTACCAAGCACCATTGAGGAGTTGCAGCGCTTGCCGGGCGTTGGCCGCAAAACGGCCAATGTTGTGGTTTCCGTCATTTATAATCAGCCGGCCATGGCAGTGGATACCCATGTATTCCGGGTGTCGCATCGGTTGGGGTTGGTCAATCGCTCATCTACTACGCCGCTGGCAGTAGAGAAGGATTTGGTGCGCTATACTCCCGAAACGCTGATTCCGAAGGCTCACCACTGGCTGATTCTGCATGGCCGCTACATTTGCGTAGCTCGCCAGCCCAAATGCGCTGTTTGTCCCCTCACCGATTTCTGCAAGTATTATGCAGAGCATTTTGGCTTGTCTGCTCCTGATGGCCCCGGTTCGTTAACTGAGCCAAAATTACCCCCCAGTATCACAGATAACGACGCTGCGGGCACAACATAGTACATAAGTAGTCCTAGTTAGTATTAGATCTCGCATTTTCCAACACTTTCTGTACATCAGCGGCCATCACCTTTCTATCAAAATGTAGTAAGGCAGCGGTTCTACCTCTTTCTCCGGCTTGTCTCAGAATTGCAGGCTTAGCTAACAGCTCACTCAGACATGAAGCCAGCATGGTTGCGTCGCCGGCGGGCGTGTACCAGCCACACGCATAGTCTTCGACCCACTTTCTTGTCCAGCCATTGTTCGTGACAACTACGGGGGTACCTACGGCAAGGCTGTCATAGAATTTAGCGGGCGAATTCGCATCCAATACGGGCAAATCCAAGAAGGAAACTATCGACACTTCAGCCAACTTAAACCACGTAAACACGGCATGGCGGGGTTGGGGGGCAATTAAGCGAATACTAGGGCATCGGGCTGCCGCTGCCTGAATCAGAGGCTCGTGAAAGCCGTGCCCCATAAATAGCCAGGTAATATCCGGGTGGCTGGGGGCCATTTTTTCGGCCGCGGCAACCAACGTCGGGATATCATTGGCCCGCCCGAAAGTGCCGGCATAGAGCACCACCCGGCGGCCTATCAGGTCTTGTTCGCGCCGCAGATTAGCAACGGCCGCGTCGGTGGCTGCCGCAGCTAAGTGAAAGTCGGTACCGTTAAGGACAGTGGTTATTTTAGCTGTGTTAATTCCCAACGCCTCTATATAGCCTGACATATCCGGGGATAATGGCAGAATGTGGCTGGCACTGGTATAAAGCCCTTTCTCTAAAGCAAATAGCCGTCTTTGCGCTATCTTATTCGGCACGGCGCCCATGGCAATCGGGAAAGAAGGCCACAAGTCCTGCACTTCAAATACCCACGGCACCCGACGTAGTCGCGCTACTCGCGCGGCGGCCCAGGCAGCCGTCAGCGGCGTTGATATTCCCCAGATAACATCGGGCTTGTCCAAGCGCAGGCCTTCGCGCAGGGCGTAGGCGGCATATTGCCCAAAAGCTAATGCCCGCCGCCCGACACCCATCTTATTATGATAGGGAACGTCTGCGGCTCGCATTTCTACCCCATCCGGCACCCACGGAAACTGTTGGGTAAGGCGCTGTGGCTCCCACGTGCGCGTCGTTATTAGTGATACGCGGTGCGTGCGGGCTAAATGCGCCAGCAGCGTGTAGTGCCGGCTGGTAGCCGGACAATCGGGGTTGGTGTGATACTGGCTGAAAACCGCGATATGCACTTCGGCAACTAAATTCTAGCTTCTTACTCTCTTCGTATGAAATAAAATAGCTTCTGTTTTAATCTACTTCCGCTTTGGCCGATAACGCGACTCATTGAGTATAGCCTGCGGATCTTTCTTGGCCATGAGTTGAGCTAGCGTCACGTTTGGGTGCGTTTCCATGTATTTGCGCACAATCTGCCAGCCTACCCAAGCGCCAATACGACCGGGGGCCGTTTTTGCTATTTCGGGCACGTTGGGGCGCTCACTCACGTATTTTTGAATAGTAAAAGGGCTGTTATTATAGAGCAGTTTTTTTTCAATAAAGTGAGCCCACACCTTACTCTCATTGAACTCCAAGCCAGCCAATTCATCGGCGGTGTAGCCAATGAGCACCGAATCGGGAGTGCAGGGCAGCACTTTTTCGCTGAAGTACAGCGACTTACCCAGTTGTATCATCTCGCCCAGCATGGTTTGCTGGTTAGCAGGCAATGGCTGGTTGTATTTGCTGGAAATGGCCTGCGCTACGGTTGGTAATAAATGAGCAGGTGTATAGCGCCGCAGGATGTAGCCGGGTACGTTGGGGCGGTAGCTGGCTTTGGGCCCGACGAAGAAGTCGAGGCTGAGCACCATCAGGCTGTCATTTACGAATAAATCCTGGCTCAGGCCGCTTACAAACGTCTTTACAGGCGGCACCCGGAAATTCGGAAAATAGTAGCGCACGTGCTGCATCATCTGCTTTAGCTCCGCCTGTAGGGTGTCGGTGCTAGAGAATTCAGCCTGCGTTTCGCGGCCTAGCTTCTGCAAACCCGGATTGGTAGCTAAGCGCGTAAGTGTAGCAGCCAGAGCCGCATCGGAGGGATACTGCCGACGCTGCAGAAACTGGTTGGCCAGCAGCGGGTTGCGAGCCAGAAACTGCCGGGCCTCTGCTTCATTTTTGATTGCGAAGAATGATTGCTCCAGCCGCTCGACTTGTACGGGAGCCTCTATCTTGGCTACTTCCGGATTTATTTCGCAGGTATTGGCCTTTTTGCAGCCAGTCAGGAGCAATAGAGTACCCAACCAAATGGCAAAACAGGTACGCAGAGGGGCAGATTTGTGATACACGGTTCTATCTTTGGGACGAAAATAGCCAAAACGAAACGCCAGCCAGTCAGCTTTCGTGTTTCAGGTGTCGTTTTATCCGTTTAATTATGAAAAAAATACTTTTAGCCCTGCTCCTGCTCGGTGCTACCGCTGGCACAGCCTCTGCCCAAGTCGAAATCGGTATCAAGCTTTCCCCTTCCATCGCCTATTTGCGGGCAGATTCACCGGGTGTAAGTAATTTTAAGTCAGAGAAAAGTAAGCTAGGTATTGGAGGCGGTTTGGTAGTGGATTACTTCTTTGGCCAAAACTACGCCTTTGGTACGGGCTTACAGCTTACCAGTAAGGGTGGCACCATTTCCTACAGCGGATTCGACTTAAACAATGAGCAGAAGATTAGCCTGCAATACCTGGAAATACCGCTAACGGTAAAGTTGTTCACCAACGATATTACCACTGATACAAAGCTCTACTTTCAACTGGGGGGCAAAATTGGTGGCGTAGTAGCGGCTCGCATCGACGGCGACAAGTTCTACCAAGGGAATGAAAGGTCCCGCAAGCACTTTATTATTCCTGATGCAGCTTTACTTGGCGGCTTCGGAGCGGAATATCAAGTGGGCCAGAGCACGAAGGTATTTGCTGGCCTCTCGTATCATCATGGTCTTGCTAACATAGACCGCTATTTTGACAACGATGTTACTATCAAAAACGGGGAAGTAGCGCTTGACTTAGGTATCAAGTTCTAATCGAGCCGAAAAAAGCCCCCCAGCAACATCTTTTGGGATGAAGATATTGCTGGGGGGCTTTTTCTGTTAAAAACGATCAAGCGCCGATTCCTTGCACGAAAAAGCCCGCCTTGCTCATCCAGAGCGAAGCGGGCTTTCTTCTTGGTCAGGGGCTTTTCGCAGAAAAAACCGTTTGTCCTTAATCGATAATCTCTATTTCGCGGTCCTGGAGGCGGGCCATGGCCGCTGCTGGTGAGTGCAGCTCGATGTCTTCGCCCCGTTCGTCCTCGATGCGGTAATCCGTGAGGCCAAGGCTGGTGTCCTTGGTCACTTTTACCCACTTATAATATTTCAAGTACCACTTCATCTGCTTGGAAACCAAGCCTTTAGTATAGTACGCGTACAGGAAAGGGTGCACTTGCAGCGTAATGCCCGACTGGTTTTGAGTCACGAGCAAGTCTTCGATGCTGTTTTCAATCTCATCGGTGACGAGGATAGAAGCCGAAATCTTGCCGGTGCCGCCGCAGGTGGGGCACAGTTCGCCGGTGATGATGTTTTCAGCGGGCCGCACGCGCTGCCGCGTGATTTGCAGCAGCCCAAACTTGGTGATAGGCAAAATCGTGAAGCGCGCTTTATCGTGCTTCATAATGTCCTTCACCGCATCCTCCACCTTCTTGCGGCTCTCCGCCGATTTCATATCAATGAAATCGACGACAATAATGCCCCCCATATCGCGCAAACGCAGCTGGCGGGCCACTTCGCGGGCCGCCGACAAGTTTACGTGCAGGGCATTTGCCTCCTGGTCGCTTTCCTGGTTGCTCTTGTTGCCCGAGTTTACGTCGATAACGTGCAGGGCTTCGGTGTGCTCAATAACGAGGTAGCCGCCGCCGGGCACCGTTACGGTTTTACCAAACAGGGTTTTGAGCTGCTTCTCGATGTTGAACTGCTCAAACATCTTCACCTTACCGGTGTAGTGCTTCAGCAAGCCCAGCTTATCAGGAGCAATCTTCTCCAGGTAAGCCCGCATCTCCTCGTACATCGGCGCTGAGTCGACGGTGATGGCATCGAATGACTCGTTGAGCATGTCGCGCAGCATGGAGCTAGTGCGGCCCAGCTCGCCCAAAACCTTATCGCGCTCCTTTGCGGTGCGCAGGGTCTGGAAGAGCTGCTCCCAATTAGCTGTCATGCTCTGCATATCCTTGTCCAGCTCGGCCACCTCGCGACCTTCGGCTACTGTGCGGATGATGACACCGAAATTGTCGGGCTTAATGGAGGCGATGAGACGCTTGAGGCGGTCGCGCTCCGTGCGGCTGACAATCTTCTTGGAAACGCTGATGGTATTGGAAAAAGGTACCAATACAAGGTAGCGGCCCGCCATCGAAATATCGGTGGACAGGCGCGGACCTTTGGTCGATATGGGCTCTTTTACAATCTGAACCAGCAGCTGCTGGCCCTTTTTGAGCACGTTGTCGATCTTGCCGACTTTGTCGAGCGGCTCCTCAAACTGAAAGGTTTTCAGAGGCCCGACGGTAATTTTCTGCGATTGTACGCCTTTCACCCACTTATTCAGCGACAGGAAATTCTCGCCTAAATCGCCGTAGTGCAGAAAAGCGTCTTTCTGATACCCGATGTCAATGAACGCGGCGTTCAGACCGGGCATCACTTTCTTGACCGTACCCAGGAAGATGTCACCAACGGAGTAGTTGGTGTCGTTGCGGTCGAAATGGTATTCGATGAGCCGCTTGTCCTGGAGCAGGGCAATTCGTTCGCCATCCTGAGCAGAATTAATGATTAATTCGTTACTCAATGTCTCGGTAGCTTAACTAATCTCCCCAAAAGTGCCCGAATTTGCCCCCCGAAACCCACAAAGGGAAGCCAGTGCACCAAGGCACCAACTTCCCTTCCGAGCCACGGGGAAAGCATCAAACCAGCCACTCTCAAGGATACTAAATGAGAGATAAACGGACTTTGGTTGAAGCCTCAACCGTCCGCCAGCTAACCCCGCGGGGCTTACTTCTTCTTGTGACGGTTCTTGCGCAGACGCTTCTTGCGCTTGTGGGTGGCAATCTTATGACGCTTTCTCTTTTTACCGCAGGGCATGTGGTTGTGGTTTAAATGGTTGAATGACTTTATTCTTCGTTAGCTGATTTTTCATCCGCCGCTTCTGCTTCGTAAGCAGTAGGCTTCGGAGTCACAAATCTGCTATTTTATTCCAACTTGCTCAGCTCCTCATCGACGGAGGCCGCCAGACTTGGGTCGCTGCTTAAGCTTTTCGCTTTAGTGAAAGCCGCTCGGGCTTCCTCTTTAGCACCCGTTTGGGCCAAAGAAACGCCTAAATAAAACTGGCCGTTCACATTCTCCGGATTCACTTTTACAAGCTCCTGAAAACGCTCTACGGCTTTGTCGTACTGATTGCTTTGGATAGAGAGGATGCCCAGGTTATAGAGCGCCTTCTCGTTGCGTGGATTGGCAGCCAACACCTCGCGCAGTAACGTAACGCCCTGTACGGGGTTGTCGCTGGCCATGTAGGCCATACCGAGGTTGGTTTTAGCGTCGAGGTTATCAGGGTTGTTTTTCAACACCTTTTCGTACAGCTCCCGCGTTTTGGTGCTGAGCGTTTTGGCCCGCTCCTCTGTAGCTGCGAAGCCAAAAGCCTCGAAGTACTCATCAGCAGCCCGTTTCCAGGCTTGCTCACCGGGGCGGGCAATTGCGACCTGCTCGTAGTAATAGCCGGCGCTATCAAACTTAGCGATGGCCTTATACTTAGCAGCCAAGTCGGAGGCTACGCGCAGGCGGGCCTGCGGGTCGCGTTCTTTATTGAAGCGGGCAGCCAAATCTTTTATCTCGCGGCTTTGCTCAGCAGTAGCCTGCTGATGCGGCTGCTCAGGCGTAGCGCCCGCGGGTCCAGCGGTTTGCTCCTGGTCGCCCGAGGAAGCGATAGCCTTTGAGCCATTAGTAGCGGGGCCGCCACCGTCGCGGTTGGCCGTACGGGCCGCATCCTGACTCATCTCGCCTTTCCCTTCTTTAGGCTTCACCGTTACCTTGGGCAACAGAAACAACCCAGCCACCAGCACAAGGGCAATGACTAGTATGATTAACTGATGTGAGCGGGAACGTGACGCCATGCAGAAAAAGCAGGCCGCCGGGCTCCCGGTTACGGAGCGCCCGACGGCTAGCCGGCAAAAAAGTAAATGGAAGAAAAAGAAGGATTAAGCCTGAGCGGTTTCCTTAATTTTCTTGCTGTTTTTGATTTTGCCGATGAATGTTTTCGACGGCTTGAAGCTCGGGATAAAGTGCTCGTCGATGATGATCGACGTATTTTTAGAGATGTTGCGAGCCACTTTCTTTGCCCGCTTCTTGTTTACGAAGCTGCCAAAGCCGCGTACGTAGATATTGTTGCCGTCGGCCATCGAATCCTTTACTACTTTGAAGAAGGCTTCGACGGTAGCTGACACGTCTCCTTTTTCGATGCCGGTCTTGTCGGCAATCTCGGCGATTACTTCTGCTTTAGTCACGCTGGTAAATGAAATGTACTATGGAGAGAAAAAATATGCTGGGCAAAATATCCCGATTCAACACGTAAGCCCTTGCCCGGTAAGCTGTTCGCTTATGAATTGGGGCCACAAAGGTAGTTTGCTTTTTTGGTTTTGCAACATTATTTACTGATTCCACACAGCTCCGTCTTTCTTTCCTAAATTATTTATTCTCAATATATTGACTTCCCACTCTTCTGCTCTCGCCCACCCTTTCTTTGCCTCTGCTCTCCTCAACTGGTACCCGCGTCACCGCCGCGACTTGCCCTGGCGTCATACCCGCGACCCGTACGCTATCTGGCTCTCAGAAGTCATTTTGCAGCAAACACGAGTGAAGCAAGGTCTCCCCTACTACCTTGATTTCGTGACCACTTATCCTACTGTGCAGCAGTTGGCGGCGGCTCCCGAAGACGAGGTAATGCGTCACTGGCAAGGGTTGGGCTACTACTCTAGGGCCCGCAACATGCATCATACTGCCAAACAAGTCACAAGCGAGTTTGGGGGTCAATTTCCAGGCTCGTATGCGGGCTTGCTCCAACTCAAAGGTGTAGGCCAGTACACTGCTGCCGCCATTGCCTCTTTTGCCTACGATGAGCAGGTGGCCGTGCTTGATGGCAACGTGTACCGGGTCTTGGCTCGCGTGTTTGGCATCAGCGCGGATATTGCTGCGCCAGCCAGCCGCAAAGTGTTTCAGCAGCTGGCTGATACGCTGATTCCGGCGGCCTCACCGGCCGAGTTCAACCAGGCCATCATGGAGTTTGGCGCTATTCAGTGCACGCCAGTAAAGCCTGACTGTCTTTTTTGCCCCCTGCAAGGTCAATGCTTTGCTTTTCAGCATGGTATGGTGCAGGAGCTGCCCGTAAAAAGTAAGGCTAAAGCAGCACGCACGCGCTATTTTCACTACATGGTCTTGCGCTACGATGATACGATCTACCTGCGTAAGCGCACGGATAAGGACATCTGGCAAGGCTTATATGACTTTGCTCTAACTGAAACTGACAGCCCCGATTTGCCCCCCACCGACCTGCTCGATGCGGTGGAAGCTCTGGGGGGCAAATTGGACACCAGCAGCGTATCGGAACCGGCTTACGCGGCCCGGCATGTGCTGAGTCATCAGAAAGTGGAAGCGCGTTTTCACCCTGTTTGGCTGGAAGCGCCACTCCCTGTTTCCGCCCTGACGGCTACAGGTCTGGCCGCTTTCACTAGCCCAGAAATAGAGCAGTTACCCAAGGCCGTTTTGATCAGTAATTACTTGGGAAGACCCGGTTTTTAAGCCCATTTTGGCTTGGACGCCCCATGTCTTTTTTGTATCTTTAAAGGAATAGGAAGCAGCTTATTTTGCTTCGTAACCCCTTATTAATCAAGCTATGTCAGCAGGAGTGAACAAAGTAATCTTAGTTGGAAATCTGGGTAAAGACCCGGAAGTGCGCCACTTGGAAGGCGGCGTAAGCGTGGCCAATTTTACACTGGCCACCAATGAGTATCACAAGGATAAAAGCGGGGCCCGTATTGAGCGTACTGAGTGGCATAACATCACTGCTTGGCGCGGCCTGGCGGAGGTGGCCGAGAAGTATCTGCGCAAAGGCCACCAGGTATATATCGAAGGTCGCATTCGGACGCGCCAGTATCAGGACAAAGACAATCAGACCCGTTACATCACGGAAATCGTGGCTGATGAGATGACCATGCTGGGTGGTAAGCCCCACACCGATGGAGCCGCAAACCAAGTCACACCAGCTCCTGAGCCGCAATCCTTCCGTCAGGAGCCAGAATTAGACCAGTTACCATTTTAAAAATGCCCCCAGCGGGTGATACTACCCGAAAGCCCCGGCTTCGTGCCGGGGCTTTTGCGTTTCTAGGCTTCCGGATCGGACCGGTAGATTAAGACAACATCTTCATTTCCGCCTACCTTTGATTATCATCTTTGCATTGTTTCAAATGCCTGTTTTTCGACTTTACCACGGTTTGAGTGCGGTTCTGCTTTTTGTGGGGGCCATATTTACTTCCTGCACCTCTTCCGGGGGCGACTATACGCCTAAGCCTAAGGGGTATAATCGTATTGATTTGCCGCCCCATAGCTACCAGCAGCTCCCGGCGGGCCGCCCCTACACTTTCGAATACTCGCAGCACGCCCGCGTACTACGCGACTCGTCATATCTGGCGCAGCCCAACTGGATTAACATTTATTATCCAAAACTGGGCGCTAACGTGCAGATCACTTACACCAATGTGCAGCAGAATCCGAAGCTGTTTAATAAGATGATGGAGGATGCGCGTAAGCTCACCAGCAAGCACCAAATAAAGGCATCGGCCATCGACGAGAGCATCATGCGAACGCCGAGCGGAATGAAGGTGGCCGTATTTGAGCTAGCTGGTGACGTGCCCAGCCAGTTTCAGTTTTACACCACTGATAGCACCAAGCATTTTTTCCGCGGAGCGCTTTACTTTCCCATCGCGACGGCCAATGATTCACTTGCCCCGATCATTGACTATGTCAAGAAGGATATCGTTCAGATGCTTAATACCTTAAAATATCAATAACGTTTTGCTTAGTGAGCAATGCAGGGACCAAGGACGCAGTCATCTTACCTCGGCATTGCTCATTCCCATGAATGAGCAATTTCTTCAACACCAAAATAGAATATTTGCGGGGGGTAGGTACCCAGCGGGCTCAACTTCTGCAAAAGGAGTTGAACCTCTTTACCTACGGCGACCTCATTCAGCGCTACCCTTTCCGCTACCTCGACCGCACTCAATTCTATAACATCGTCGATCTGCACGATGACCTGCCTTATGTGCAGGTGAAGGGTGTATTGCGCAACCGTGAAGTGTTAGGCGAAGGCCCTAAGCAGCGCTTGGTAGCCAAAATTGCCGACGAGAGTGGCGAGTTGGAGCTGGTATGGTTTAAGGGCGTAAAATACCTACAAAACGTCGTCAAGAATCATCAGGAATACATTGTTTTCGGTAAGCCGACGATGTTCAATGGCAAGCCGCAAATGGCCCACCCAGAACTGGAGGAAGTCACGGAAGCAAAGCCGGGTCAGAGCTTTTTGCAGCCCGTTTACAATACCACCGAAAAGCTCAAGAATTACCATCGCATTGATAGCAAGGCACTGGCCCGCATCGTGGCCGACTTGCTCAAAATTGCCCCCCCGCACATTTCGGAGTCCTTATCGCCGGCCCTGATTCAGCACTATGCGCTTATGGGGAAGGCAGATGCGTTGCAGCAAATTCACTTCCCGCAGAGCCCTGAGTTGTTGCAGGCAGCACGGTTTAGGCTCAAGTTTGAGGAGTTGTTCTACGTTCAGCTCAAGCTGCTACGCCAGCGCGACCAACGCAAAGTAGAGCTAGCGGGCCAGATTTTTCGAGAAGTGCCGTCGTTGGTTGATTTCTATAAGAACCATCTACCCTTCGACCTCACTGGTGCCCAGAAACGTGTTATTCACGACATCTACAAGGATTTTTGCGCCGGCAAGCAGATGAACCGCCTCTTGCAGGGCGACGTGGGCTCGGGCAAAACCATCGTGGCCTTCATAGCCATGCTCATGGCCGCCGACAACGGCGCCCAAAGCTGCCTGATGGCGCCCACTGAAATTCTGGCCGACCAGCACTATGTGGGCCTTAAGGCTTACGCCGACCAGTTGGGTATAAGCATTGGCAAGCTTACGGGCAGCACGCGTACTGCTGAGCGACGGGTACTGCATGAAGCATTGCGGGCAGGCCAGATGCACATGTTAGTGGGCACTCATGCCTTGCTGGAAGACGTCGTGCAGTTCCGTAACCTAGGTCTGACCATTATGGATGAGCAGCACCGCTTCGGTGTGGCCCAGCGCTCGAAGCTATGGCAAAAGAACCCGCACGTTATTCCGCACGTGCTGGTGATGACGGCCACACCTATTCCGCGTACGCTGGCCATGACGCTTTATGGTGACCTCGATGTATCGGTGATTGATGAGTTGCCCGCCGGTCGCAAGCCCATCGTGACGGTGCATCGCTATGATGCTAATCGGTTGAAGGTGTTTCAATTTTTGCGCGACCAGATTAACCTGGGCCGGCAGGTATATATCGTGTATCCGCTGATTGAGGAATCGGAGACGCTGGACTATAAAGATCTTACGGACGGCTACGAAAGTGTAGCGCGTGCCTTCCCTGAGTTTCAAATCAGCATTGTGCACGGCCGCATGCGGGCTGAAGAGAAAGACTTCGAAATGCAGCGCTTTATTAAAAAGGAAACGCAGATCATGGTGGCGACCACCGTTATTGAGGTGGGCGTAAACGTGCCAAACGCCTCCGTGATGGTGATTGAAAGCTCTGAGCGGTTTGGCTTATCGCAACTGCACCAGCTGCGGGGTCGGGTAGGCCGCGGCGCTGACCAGAGCTACTGCATATTGATGTCGGGCTATAAGCTCAGCAAAGACTCGCGCACTCGCCTCGAAACGATGGTGCGCACCAACAACGGCTTCGAAATCGCTGATATTGACTTGAAGCTGCGCGGCCCTGGCGACCTGATGGGCACCCAACAGAGTGGCGTGCTCGATCTGCTTATCGCTGATTTAGCGAAAGATGGCCGCATTCTGAGCGAATCGCGGGCAGCAGCCCAGCAACTCCTCAGCGAAGACCCCAGTCTGAGCCGGCCCCAAAACCTCAACATCCGCCGACATATTGAGTCGTTGCCCGCAACGGCAGTAAACTGGAGCCGGATTAGTTAAAGCACTTTTAGCTAAGAAGCATAAAAAAAGCAACTAATGAGTTGCTTATCAAATAATTACCTTAATTATTGCTTACCTGTGCTGGTTCTTGCAACCACCACTGCTTGCCATCTTCCTGGGCAGCACCACCTTGCAGGGTAGCCTGACGCGAGAAGAAAGAGATCATATGCACAGGCAGTTCGTTAGCAGCAGCATCCTTAGCAGCAATATCTCCGGTAATGGGCTCTTTCACCAACTTACCAATAATGATGAGACTAAACAGTAATAAAAACTTTAGTAATGCTTTCATAATGAAGGTAATCTAATAAACGACTGCCGTAGAGGCGCACAAAGTTAAAGCCAAAGTTGGCAAAGAGGCAAGGAAACAAATGGGGAATAGTAGCAAACGTGATTTAGGAGGCTCAAAAGCGTTTTTTAATTTTTATTAATGCTTTTGTCCACCGTTTTTAAGGCAGCTAGCAGGAAGCGCTTATCGGTAATTTCATATTTACATACATTCCATCCACAAAGTAAGCATACTCGAATCCTGATACTGAACACCAGAATATTAAGGCTTCATCAAGAAATGATTACCTACTGTGTAGGTTACCCGACTGGTAGCGGCGCCATATACGAGATGCGGCTGGAGTTGGATACCTTTGATCCTATTTTTTTCTGATAACTATCATTTTTCCAACTTAACTGCCTTTCAACGTGCGATTTGCATTTCTTCATACCTACTGCCTTATCTGTGTTCTTAGTCTGAGCTTGACTGTACCGGCGCTAGGGCAACGAGTTAAATCAGTTGCTTTTAGCTATTTACCAGAAAAATCGGACGACCGCTATAACCAAAGGGTAGCCAAAAAGACGCTTCCTATGGCTGATGGCAGCTTTGTTATTCTGGCACACCGCACGGCTACCGAATACGCCGTGGAGCGTTATGACAAAGAGCTAAAGCGCTTATGGTCAACGCCGCTGCCGCTCACTGCCGAAGAGAGCATTGATGGTTTTGGGCAGAGCAGCCAGCAAATCACGGTGCTTATCTACCGCAAGGATGGGGCAACTCAAAGCTTAGCAGGGCAAGCCTTTGAGCTGGCCACCGGCAAAATTGCCCCCCAGAAAAAGCTTACCGAAACTGCTGCCCGCAACCGTAGACCCGGCGCCGCATTCTCCCTTGATGGGACCAAAATCGTGGCGTGGCAATACGTCACCCGCGACCAGCAGATTCGGTCTATCAGCGCCAGCGTGTACAATGAGAAGCTAACCAAGCTGAAGGACCGTGTCTACAATTTTCAGGATCTGGGGGGCTTTTTCTCGACTACTATTCACATCGACAACGAGGGCACGCAGTATGTAACGCTGCTGAGCGACGATATGAAGAAGCTCACCGTGCGTCGTTACCGCAATGATAACGCGGACATCAAAGTTATGTCGGTGGCATTAGGCGGCTCCTTTGAGGGCAAGGCCGTAATGGTATTCGACGCCAAATTTGCCCTTCGGCCAGACACTACACTTTACGCCGCCGCTATTTGCACCGAGCGCCTGACGGGCCTTTACTACAGCCTGAAAGTAGTAAAGTTCGATTTCAAGGGCGAGGGCACGATGAAATTTGTCCCCGAGTTTCGCTTCAAGCCCGAATACCTGGCCGAAGTCAACAAGGCGACGCAATCCACGGCCAAGCGCCTGGAAGACGTGTACCTGACCGACTTGCTATTCACGGAGGAAAAGCAGATGATAATCGTGGCGGAGAAAAAGTATGAGGAGGGCGGCGACGCTTCGCCGGTTCATGCCCGCGAGCTACACCTGTTTGGCTACAATGAGTTTCAGCTACCGGAGTGGCACAGCATCATCGATAAAAAGCAGGTGGCCTCGCCTGCCGAAGCCTTTGCTGGTATCGGCTACCGCGTGGGCGTTTTTGGCCCCGAGATTCATATCCTAACGCAGGAAAAACTGAAAGGCAAATCGGACCTGTACCTGCGCCGGGTGAACGCGCAAACCGGCGTAGTGCAGCCAGCTAAAGGCTTGGGCCTCAACGTAGCGAATGATCAGCAGCTGGCTTATGTAAAAGATTTTACGGCTTGGCTCGACCCCAAAACTATCGTAGGGGTGAGCCGGCCCAGCAAGAAATCAGCCGCCCTGCAACTCAATAAAATCGCGGTGAAGTAGATACAGATATATTGAATAAAAAAGCCCCCCAGAATGTATCTGGGGGGCTTTTTTATGCTTAACAATCTCTGTCAACTAGTACACGTACTCGTTTGCCTCAATCATCGCGGCGGCGATGCGACGGCGGGCTTCTTTGGTATTGAATAGCTCCGCTTTAGTGAAGCGCTTGAGGCCGGTAGCCAGCAGGCGCTGCTCGTCGCCTTCGGTCATGGCGGCAATAGCATCTTTTGCCGCTTTGGTTACGGAGTCAATCGTGTCGGCCAGATACACACGGGCAATATCGATCTGGTTGGCCAGAGCAGCTTCGTTGCTCAGACTGATTTCCTTCTCAACCCGTAGCAGCGTGCTCTCGGCCGTGTACACCTTGATCGACATGTCGGCGATGTTCATCAGCACTTCCTGCTCTTTGGCCAGGGAGTTCATGTACTTCTGAACGGCCGTACCGGCTACCATCAGGATTGCTTTCTTGAGGTTGGCAATGATCTTCTTCTCGGCGCCAAACAGCGAATCGTCAGCTTCGGCGAAGTCCGGGATGGCCAGCAGTTCCTGCTGCACCGCTTGAGCGGGGCCCATCAAGTCGAGCTCACCTTTCAGCCCCTTTTTCAGGATCATATCAACGGCCAGCATGCGGTTGATTTCGTTGGTGCCCTCAAAAATGCGGTTGATGCGGGAGTCGCGGTAAGCGCGGTCCATGGGATAGTCGGCTGAGAAGCCGTAGCCACCGAAGATCTGTACGCCCTCGTCGCACACATAATCCAGCACTTCCGAGCCTTCTACCTTTAGCATCGCGCACTCCACGGCAAATTCACGAGCGGCACCTAGCAGCGCTTCGTTCGTTGATTTGCCCTGGCTTAGCAGCTCCTGCTCCATACGGTAGATGTCCATGCCGGCGCGGTAGATAGCCGATTCGGCAGCGTACACGCGGATAGCCTGCTGGGCCAGCTTGTGGCGAATAGCGCCGAATTTAGAGATGGGCAGCTTAAACTGCACCCGCTCATTAGCATACTTAATGCTCAGGTTAAGCGCCATTTTGCTGGCGCCCAAGCAGGCAGCAGCCAGCTTAATACGGCCAATGTTCAGGATATTGAAGGCAATTAGGTGGCCTTTGCCAACCTCACCCAGCACGTTCTCCTTTGGCACCGTTACGTCCGACAGGAATACCTGGCGAGTGGACGAGCCGCGAATACCCATCTTGTGCTCCTCCGGTCCGAACGTCAGCCCGGGTGTGTTGCGCTCGATGATGAAGCCGGTGAATTTGTCGCCGTCAACCTGGGCGAAAACGATGAATACCTCCGCAAAACCAGCATTGGTAATCCACATCTTCTGACCATTCAGCACGTAGCTCTGGCCGTCTTCAGTCAGGATGGCCTTAGTTTTGGCCCCCAGCGCATCAGAGCCCGAGCCAGGCTCGGTGAGGCAGTAGGCACCAGCCCACTCGCCGCTCGTCAGTTTGGGCAAATACTTCGTTTTCTGCTCCTCGTTGCCGAAGTACAGAATAGGCAGCATAGCAATGCCCGTGTGCGCCGCAAAGGCTACCGGGAAAGAATGCCCCCCACCCACGCCTTCCGTCACGCGCAGAGCCGTATTAAAGTCCATGTCGTAGCCGCCGTACTCGGCGGGCATCGACACGCCGAACAAGCCTAGCTCACCGGCTTTCTTCATCAATCCAGCCATCAGGCCTTCCTCGTGGTTGTCGAGGCGGTCCAGCAGCGGGTACACTTCACTAGTCACGAAGTCCAGACAGGTCTGGTACATCATATTTTGCTCCTCGGTGAATTCAGCGGGCGTAAACACATCTTGCGCATCCGTCTCTTTGATGATGAATTCACCGCCTTTTCTGAGTTTGTTTGATACTTCCATGACTATGTGAGGTTGAGAGTTGAGGTTAATTCAATGAGGGTAAACAGCAATGAAACTATTAGGCTTGCCGAGCATTAGGGGCAACACATCCCTTTGATTTCACTACCGAAATATACAAAAATATGTTAGGCTTGCCGAGTACTTAGCGGAAAGAAAACCCCGTTCGGTTTGGGGCTTTCCTTCCACTTATAGAAACAGGATATCTTCCTGTCAAGTTCTGATTCTGGGCTACTTCAGCAGCTCGTAAATACCAGCTACGCCTTGACCACCGCCTACGCATGCAGTCACCATGCCGTACTTCTTGCCCCGCTCGCGCAGTTCGTCGAAAAGCTGAATGCTGAGCTTGGCGCCAGAGCAGCCCAGCGGGTGACCCAAAGCAATAGCTCCACCGTTCACGTTCAGCTTGTTTTCATCGATACCAAGTTCCCGAACCACCGCGATAGACTGAGAAGCGAAGGCCTCGTTCAGCTCAATCAGATCTATGTCATCGAGCTTCATGCCGGCTTGCTTAAGCGCTTTTGGCACGGCCTTGATGGGGCCCATACCCATGATGCGCGGGTCAACGCCTTCGGCGGCGTACGTGATCATGCGGGCAATCGGCTCCAAGTTCAACTCCTTCACCATGCGCTCCGACATGACGATAACGAAAGCAGCGCCATCGGAAGTTTGGGATGAGTTGCCGGCTGTAACGCTGCCACCCGCCGCGAATACTGGACGAAGACGGGCCAGTGCTTCCACCGAGGTATCGGCCCGAGGGCCTTCGTCGGTGTCTACTACGTAAGAGCGCGTTTTCTTCTTGCCTGAAGCTTGATCGAGATAAGTCTCTTCGACCGTGATGGGCACGATTTGCTTTTTGAATTTGCCCTCCTTAATGGCTTTGATGGCCTTCTGATGGGAATTGTAAGCAAACATATCCTGGTCTTCCCGGCTGATGCTGTAGTCTTTCGCTACCGCTTCAGCCGTGAGGCCCATACCCAGATAGTAGTCCGGGTTTTTCTTTACCAAGTTGTAGTTAGGCACTGTTTTCCAGCCCACGGTCGGTACCTGCGACATATTCTCAGCGCCACCGGCGATGATGCAGTCGGCCATGCCGGCGGTGATTTTACTGGCGGCCATGGCAATGGTCTCGATGCCTGAGCCGCAATAGCGGTTCACTACCAACCCCGGTACGTTTATGGGCAAAGCCAACAGCGAAATCATCCGGCCGATTTGCAGGCCTTGCTCGGCTTCAGGTACCGCGTTGCCCACAATCACGTCATCGACGCGAGTGGGATCAAGCGCGGGCACGGAGGCCATCAGGTGTTTGATAACTTCAGCGGCGAGGTCATCGGTACGGGTGAAGCGGAAGCCGCCGCGGGGGGCTTTTCCCACGGCCGTACGGTAACCAGCTACGATATATGCAGTCATTAGTGTAAGTCTTGAGGAAAGTGATAGAGTTGAAACCAGCTTCCGGCGCTAGTTTCTCAAAGGCTTGCCAGTAGTGAGGATGCTCTGAATACGCTCCAGCGTTTTCCGCTCGCCAGTCAGCGACAGAAAAGCTTCACGCTCCAGATCCAGCAGGTACTGCTCACTGACTTCCGTGGGCTGCGACAAGTCGCCGCCGCACATGATGTATGCCAGCTTATTGGCAATTTTCACGTCGTGCTCCGAGATGTAGTTGCCTTCCTTCATGGCATATACACCACTCATAAACATGCCCAGCGCGCCTTTACCGTGTACCTTGATGTTGGTTTTCTGAACGGGCATGGTATAACCAGCATCAGCCAAATCAAGCGCCTCGGCTTTTGCTTGGGCAATAAGCCGCTGGCTGTTTACCACAATTTCGTCGCCACGACGCAGGAAACCCAGGTCGAATGCTTCGGCAGCAGAGGTAGATACTTTGGCCGTGCTTACCGTTACAAACGTGTTGCGCAGCAAATTAAATTCCGGCTCGCCTTCCTCGTATTTGGCTGCGGTGCGCAGAGTCATTTCTTTAGTGCCGCCACCGGCCGGAATCACACCTACCCCGAATTCTACCAAGCCCATGTACGTCTCAGCGGAAGCTACCACCTTATCGGCATGCAGGCAGATTTCGCAGCCGCCGCCCAACGACAAGCCGTGCGGCGCCGTCACGACGGGAATGCTAGAATAGCGCATCCGCATCATGGCGTTCTGGAACTGCTTGATCATCAGGTTCACCTCGTCGAACTCCTGCTCGATGGCATACATGTAGAGCAGGGCCAAATTGGCCCCCGCCGAGAAGTTAGGCGCGTCGTTGCCTACTACCAAGGCGCGGTAGCCAGCTTCGGCCATATCCACCCCTTTCATCAGGCCCTGAATAACATCGGAGCCGAGGGTGTTCATCTTGGAATGAAACTCAACGCCTAGCACCCCGTCGCCGAGGTCGTGGACGCTAGCACCGGCGTTTTTCCAGAGCACTTTGCCCGTTGCCCGCAGGTTGTCGAGAATAATGAAGTTCTCGACGCCCGGAATGGGCTGGTAGCTCTTGCTTTCGAGGTCGTAGTACTGCTTGGCGCCGGCTTCAGAAACTTTGTAGAAGGAAGTATGGCCAGCGGCCAGCATCTCCTGCACCCAGGCGGCGGGCTGCTTGCTTTCAGCCTGCATCAACTCCAGGCCCTGCTGCACACCTAGCGCATCCCAGGTTTCAAACGGACCCATGTCCCAGCCGAAGCCAGCCCGGAGCGCGTCGTCAATCTTGTACAGCGAATCGGTGATTTCGGGAATGCGGTTGGTGACGTAGGCAAACAGGCCCGCGAACATCTTGCGATAAAACTCGCCCGCTTTGTCTTTGCCGCTGGCTAGCACCTTGAAGCGAGGAGCTAACTGCTCGATGGTTTTGGTCAGCTCCAGCGTGGCGAACTTCACCTTCTGGCTGGGCTGGTACTCCATGGTGTTCAGGTCGAGAGCCTGAATCTCAGATTTGCCCCCCGCGCCTTTTACTTTCTTGTAGAAGCCCTGACCGGTCTTGTCGCCGAGCCATTTCTTCTCGCCCATCTGCTTCAGGAAGTCGGGCAACTCGAATACGGCTTTGGCTTCGTCATTCGGCAGGCCTTGGGCGAGGCCGTTGGCTACGTTAATCAGCGTATCAAGCCCTACCACATCGGAAGTGCGGAACGTAGCCGACTTGGCGTGGCCGATAACCGGACCAGTAAGCTTATCGACTTCCTCCACCGTCAGGCCCAGCTGCTGCATGATTTGCAGCACATCCATGATGGCGAACACGCCCACGCGGTTGGCAATGAAGGCAGGCGTGTCTTTGGCTAGTACCGTGGTTTTGCCCAGGTACAGGTCGCCGTAGTGCACCAGAAAGTCAACCACGGCCGGGTCGGTGGCCGACGTCGGAATTATCTCGAGTAGCTTCAGGTAGCGGGGTGGGTTGAAGAAGTGCGTGCCGCAGAAGTGCTTCTGAAAATCATCGGAGCGACCTTCGGCCAGCAGATGAATGGGAATACCCGACGTGTTCGACGTGATAAGCGTGCCGGGCTTACGCACTTTTTCTACCTTTTCGTAGAGGCTCTGCTTGATATCAAGCCGCTCCACTACTACCTCAATAGTCCAGTCGCAAGTGGCAATATCCTTCAGGTTATCATCGAAGTTACCGGTCTTGATGCGCGAGGCGTCCTGCTTGCGGTACAAGGGCGACGGGTTGGAAGCCACCGCCGCCTGCAACGAGGCATTCACAATGCGGTTGCGCACGGCGGGGTTTTCCAGTGTCAAACCCTTGGCTTGCTCCTCGGGCGTTAGCTCGCGGGGCACGATGTCGAGCAGCAATACCTGAGCACCGATGTTGGCGAAATGGCAGGCAATGCGCGAGCCCATCACGCCGGAGCCGAGCACGGCCACTTTCTTGATAGTTCGATTCATAAAGCTGAAACAGGTAATCTGTTGGCAAAAAATAGAATAGGTAGAAGGCAAAACGCCCCAAAAAAGCCCCCTAGGCGGAGGTAGTTTCGGGGCGAAGCGGCTTAGGTGTGAAGTCGTCGAACAGGGATTTGCTTTCAATCATGGCGTTGATCTGGCCTATCACCTTGAAAAGCGTGTCCAGCTGCGCCTGCGGAATTTTCTCCCGCACCTTCTGATTGAAGTGGCGCACCGTCTGGCGCGAAATCTCCTTGCCGCGCAGGCCTTCTTCAGTCAGGAAGATGCGCACGGAGCGCTTGTCCTGAGTGTCGGCTTGCTTGTAGATGAGGCCACGCTCTTCCATGCTGCGCAGAATACGCGTGAGGCTGCGCGTCTCCAACCCCAGCAGGGGGGCAATTTTGGTGGCGGGAGTGCCATTTTCCTGATCAATATTCAGGAGCACGAAACCGATGCTGGTCGTGATGTCGTGCTTGGCAGCCTGCGTATTATACATGCGCGAAATGGCATGCCAGCAGACTTTAACGTTATAATCGACGGTTTCTTCGGGTTTCATCGGGGAGAGGATGTCCGGTAAACATACAAAGAATATGTTAGGCTTGCATACTACTTTGCGATAAAAAAGTTGTGCCCCGTTGTGTTCAGTAATGCGCCCAAGCAAAACGGCCCCGCTATTTTATTAGCGGGGCCGTTTCGGTTAGCGAAGCGCGTTCTGATGATATAAGCTCTCAATCAAATCCCGATTATTCTCGGTAATGGCTTTGCGCTTCACCTTCATCGTGGGCGTCATCTCGCCGGTTTCCACGGTCCAGAGATGATCCATGAGACAGATTTTTTTGACCTGCTCCCACTGCGCGAATCCTTTGTTATAGCCCTTCACTAGGTCGTCATACATATCCACGATTTTAGGGTCCTTCACAATCTCTTGGTTAGAGGTAAAGGGGACATCGTGGCGCTTACACCAGTTCTTGAGCTCATCAAACGAGGGCACCACCAGCGCCGACGGAAACTTCTGGTCGGCGCCCACGACCATGGCCTGCTCAATCAGCGGCGACTCTTTCAGCTTGTTTTCGATGACCTGAGGGGCAATATATTTGCCCCCCGAGGTCTTGAACATCTCCTTTTTGCGGTCCGTTATCTTGAGGAAACGACCATTCACAAACTCGCCAATGTCGCCGGTATGAAACCAGCCGTCTTCGTCGATTACTTCTTTAGTTAATTCGGGCTTGTTGTAGTAGCCTTTCATCACCGAAGCCGACTTGGTAAGGATTTCACCGTCAGCAGCAATTTTCACTTCCGTATTGTCAATCACGGGGCCTACGGCGCCGATGAAGTTATTCTCCCGCTCGAAGCCGCTCACGGCAATTACGGGGGAGGTTTCGGTGAGGCCGTAGCCTTCCATCACCGGAATGCCCGCTGCCCAGAACACGCGGGCCAGCCGCGGTTGCAACGCCCCACCGCCCGACACGATGCACTTCAAATTGCCCCCCAGCGCCTCGCGCCACTTGTTGAAGATGAGCTTATTAGCCAGTGCTAGCTGGGTGTTGTAGAAGAAGCCCTGATTTTTCTGGGTGTCGAACTTCAAGCCCAGATCAAGGGCCCAGAAGAACAGATTTTTCTTCACGCCTTCCAGATCGTGGCCCTTGGCAACTATCTTATCATATACCTTCTCCAGCAGGCGCGGCACGGTGGTAAAAATCTGCGGCTTTACCTCGCGCAGGTTGTCGGCAATGACTTCCATACTCTCGGCGTAGTAAATGCTCACGCCGTTGATCATGTACAGATACGTCACCATACGCTCAAAAATGTGGCAGAGCGGCAGGAAGCTCAGGGCTGTATCATCCTTGGTAACGGGCACCGAGGGCTGCGAATTGCGGCAGTTGCTGAGCAGGTTGTCGTGGCTGAGCATCACCCCTTTCGGGTTGCCGGTAGTGCCTGAGGTGTAGATGATGGTCATCAGGTCGTCGGGCTGCACGGCGGCTTTCAGCGGCTCCAGATCGGCGGGGTTGCCCTTCTTACCCATAGCCAGCAGCTCATCGAAATGCCGGGCACCTTCTACTTTGTCGAAGGTGAAAATGTGCTGTACTCCAGGCAAGGCAGCTGTGGCCTCTTTCACCTTGGCGTACAGACCTTTATCGGACACAAACACGGCCTTTACGCCGGCATCGGTGAAGATGTACTTATAATCTTCAACGGTAATGCTGGGGTACATGGGCACACTCACGGCCCCAATTTGGGAAATACCAAAGTCGGCCAGCATCCATTCCGGACGGTTCATGGAGATGATGGCAACCTTGTCATCTTTTCCGATTCCCAGCTGCTGCAGCCCCAGGCTTACCTGATTGGCCGCTTCACTTACTTGCTGGGTGCTCATCTTTTGCCATTCGCCATTGACTTTGGCGGCCAGGCAATCAGATTTCGGATATTTCGCAAGCTGGTGAGGCAGAATATCAAACGCGCGACGAACTTCCATTTAATAAGAGCGAAAGGGTGGGAAATACTGGTTAAATAACTGGATTTTTTCGCGGAAAGCCAACTACTGTAGTGTGATTGAAACGCTGGGGGGCAAATGTGGTGGATGGCTGACACGATTTGCGTAATTTCGCCGGCCTGCCTTGCTTTTGCCCGATGAATCTGGCTATCTTCTTTGATCCGCTCCCTGAGGAGCTAGTACCCCCGCTCATTGCCCCTACCACGCTCGGGGCACATCTCACCTGCTTTCTGGATACGTTTCCGGATTGGCGGGATGCTGACATGGCCATTATCGGCCTGAACGAGTGGCGGGGCAGTACGGCCGGCGCTCCTGCCAGGCACGGAGCCAACGCCGTGCGCCAACGTTTCTACCAGTTGCAGAAGGGCGCGGCTCCGCTTCGCCTCACCGACCTGGGCAACCTGCGCCCCGGCCTTACCCTCGAAGATACCTACCGACGCCTGTGCGAGATAGTGGCCACGCTGCTCGAACACAACACGGTGCCCATCCTGTTGGGCGGCAGCCACGATCTGGATTACGGGCAATTTCTGGCTTACGAAACCCTCGATAGGGCCGTCAGCTTTGCCACCGTGGATGCCCGCGTGGACATGGCCGAGCACGACTCGGCCGCCGCGGAGGACTCGCATCTGCGGCGTATGCTCATGCACGAGCCTAGCTTTCTGTTCAACTTCGCCCAGCTGGCGCACCAGCAATATCTGGCGACGCCGGAAGTATTGGCGGCGCTGGAAAAGCTGCATTTCGAAACGTTGCGGTTGGGCGCTGTGCGTACGGATGTGCGCCAGGCCGAGCCGTTACTGCGGCAGGCCGATTTTGTGAGCTTTGATGTAGCCGCGTTGCGCTGGCAGGATGCGCCGGCTTATTCGCCGGCCAACCCTTTCGGCTTGACCAGCGAGGAAGCAGCACAGCTTGCCTGGTACGCCGGCCACAACGACCAACTCAGCAGCTTCGGCCTCTACGGCTACCGCCCCGACCACGACCCCCACGGCCTGGGCGCCGCCACCCTGGCCACCATGCTGTGGTATTTTGTGGAAGGATTTTATCATCGGCGCGGCGAAACTGATTTCCAAAGCACCCGCTTCAAGCGCTACGCCGTGGGGCTGCCCGGCACACCGGCCAAGCTGGTTTTCTACAAAGCCAAACGCACCGAAAAGTGGTGGCTGGAAGTGGAAAGTCTGGCCGATAGTGCCATTAAGCGAGTGGTGCCGTGCAGCTACGAAGACTACGTGTACGCCGCGCAAGGCGACTTGCCCAACCGCTGGATTCTGACGCAAGCGCTATTAGGCTAATCCTATTGGGGTATTGTCACCGCTTGATTAATATTATACCTCCCTATTGCTCTGCATGCATCCTATTTTGCCCTCAACAACCCAACATGACAGCTTACCAGAGTACACAAAAGCTCAGCTAGCGCTGCGTAATGGTCAAGACCGGGACGAAATATGGGTTTGTTATGAGGGGTTGATTTACGATGTTGGTCGGTCCCGGCTCTGGACGCGCGGCAACCACTACGGCCACTGGGCCGGCCAAGACTTAACTGACGAGCTGCACCGCGACGCTCCTCATACGGCCCATGTTTTTGATAAATTCCAGGTGATTGGGCGCCTAAAAATGCCCCCCAACCTCGTCACTGCCAACCAGACTGGCCGGTAACCGTAAGCGCCGTCATTCCACCCACCTATTCTGCCCTCTGCCATGAACTCCACCGAAAGCGCCTCCCTTTTCAACAACCTTGAAACCCTTTCCACGCACGATTTGCTAGCTGGCATGAACAGCGTCGACCAGACCGTGCCACAGGCCGTCGCTAAGTCGTTGCCCCAGATTGAGGCGTTGGTAGATGCTACTGTGGCTTGTATGCAGCGTGGGGGGCGTTTATTTTATATCGGTGCGGGCACGAGTGGGCGGCTGGGTATTCTGGATGCGTCTGAGTGCCCGCCTACTTTCGGGGTACCGCAGGGGTTGGTTATCGGCATCATTGCCGGTGGCGACACGGCTATTCGCCAAGCGGTAGAAAATGCCGAAGATGACCCTGAGCAAGCCTGGAAGGACTTGCAGAAGCACAGTATCAACCAGAACGATATGCTGGTAGGCATTGCTGCCTCGGGCCGCACACCCTATGTTATAGGAGGCTTGGAGCAGGCCCGGCGTCAGGGTATTGCCACGGGTTGTATTGTCTGCAATGCGGGCTCTTTGGTAGCCGCCGCTGCCGAGTTTCCAGTGGAAGTCGTGACGGGGCCGGAGTTCGTGACCGGTAGCACGCGCCTGAAAGCGGGTACGGCGCAGAAGCTGGTGCTCAACATGCTCACCACTGCTACCATGATTCGGCTGGGCAAAGTGAAAGGCAATAAAATGGTGGATATGCAGCTCAGCAACTATAAGTTGGTAGACCGCGGTGAGCGCATGCTTATGGATGAGCTTGGCATCGAACAGCCTGAAGCTGCGGCGCTTCTGCAACAGCACGGTTCGGTACGGGCAGCGCTGGCGGCTCATGCCAATCAATAACGGGAGTTAGTAGCGCTGAGCTCTGCTTTATACCTGGCCAATATTTTTGAGCGGTGTATGGAACAGAACGTCCGGTGGCACGTTTCTATCAAAAAACAGCCGCCTTCCCGTGCATACCATCGAGCCGCATTATAATTGGATTGAGCAGTATTCGGCCTCCGAAGACCCCCGCTCGCCCCTGTTCGAGGCCGAAAACAGCCTTGATTCCTTCACCAATACGATTTATGGCTATTACATTCACCCTCAATGGGATAGCCTGGAGTCGGACACCTTATTCCTCAAAATCCTCTTCGTAGATTATGAGCAGGGTATTGCGGTTATCGAGTTTATTGGTGAGTGGAATGACGCCATTGAGAACGATGTGATGCAGCTCAAGCGCAACATCATTGATCTGATGGTGCACGAGGGTATCCGCAAGTTCATCCTCATCGGGGAAAACGTGTTCAATTTCCACGGCTCCGACGACTCTTACTACGAGGAATGGTTTGAGGATGTAGAAGATGGCTGGATTGCCGGCGTCAACTTTCAGGAACACGTGCTGCGCGAGATGCGCCAGTACAACATCGACAACTACGTAAACTTCGGCGGCCAGCTTGATGAGCTGCCGTGGCGCACCTATGAGCCGCGCCGCCTTTTTGAAGTAGTAGACAGCATGTTGCAGCGCCGGCTCAATTGAAAAAGTATAACCAATAAAAAAGCCCCCCAGAACAAGTCTGGGGGGCTTTTTTTGCGCTTGTGCGCTACTCGAACTAGTGAGTAGTGGTAGCAGCAGGAGTAGTAGTAGAAGGCGTTGCGTCAGCAGCATCTTCCATAGCATCAGCCGAGTTCTCAGCAGCGTCGCGGGTCGAGTCAGCAGCCTCTTCCATAGCGTCAGCCTTCATTTCGCCAGACTCTTCTACGTTCTCAGCAGCATTCTCAGTAGCGTTTTCAGTCTTCGTGTCGCAAGAAGCGAAAGTGAACGAAGCAGCAGCAAGGGCGAGGAACAATACTTTTTTCATGATCAGGATAAATTAGAGAGGGGGGGTTGAAAAATCAATTTTGGGTGAATCTCACTTCCTTCCGCAAGCGGCTTATTAGGAGATTCACAGCTTTATACCTCAACCAGCAATAGGTAACCCAACGGGACCAAGAATTTAATTAATTATTCATAGACGATGGTACTTTTAATCATTACACCACATAAAAAAAGCCCCCAGATATACTCTGGGGGCTTTTTTCGTGTGATCAGCCAACTCAATAAAATTGATAATTGCTTACCATTTAACCTTAGAATATAACTGATCTGGTTGGATAGGTGATTATTTCTTGCGGAAAATAATACCGATTGGCACACCCGTAAAGTCGAAATGCTCGCGCAGACGATTTTCGAGGTAGCGGCTGTAGCTGTCCTTCACGTACTGCGGCAGGTTGCAGAAGAAGGCAAATACCGGGTTGTGCGTGGGCAACTGAGTCACGTACTTGATACGCACCATTTTACCCTTCACCGACGGCGGCTGGTGGGCCTCAATCTCCCGTAGCATCACTTCATTCAGCTGGGAAGTGGGCACCTTCTTAGTCTTGTTATGATACACCTGCACGGCCGTTTCGATGGCCTTATGCACGCGCTGCTTGGTAAGCACCGACGTAAAGATGATAGGTGGATAGCTGATCGGAGCAATTTTCTCCTTAATCAGATCCTCAAACTCCTTTACGGTATTCGTCTGCTTATCCTCAATCAGGTCCCACTTGTTTACCACAATCACAATTCCCTTGCGGTTGCGGTCAGCCAAGCCGATGATGTTCACATCCTGCGCCTCAATGCCACGGGTGGCGTCGAGCATCACGATGCACACGTCCGACTCCTCCATGGCCCGAATAGAGCGCAATACGGAATAGAACTCAATGTCTTCGTGTACCTTATTTTTACGGCGCAAACCGGCCGTATCTACCAGAATAAAGTCGTTACCGAAGGCATTGTAGCGGGTCTGAATAGCGTCGCGGGTAGTACCGGCAATATCGGTCACGATGGTCCGCTCCTCACCGAGCAGCAAGTTGAACAGGCTGGATTTGCCCACGTTGGGCCGCCCCAGAACCGCAATTTTCGGCAGACCAGCATCAGGCTCCTCTTCCCATGGATCGTCGAAGTGGCTTACGATAGCATCGAGCAAATCACCAGTACCGGAGCCGTTTTGGCTGGAAATGGTGAAGATGTCGCCGTCGCCAATGCCCAAGGAATAAAATTCACCTGCCGCGTGCGCCCGAGCGTTGGTATCTGCCTTGTTAGCAACCAGATAGATTGGTTTTTTGCCCTGATAACGACGCATCACGTTGGCAAACTCCTCATCTAGGCCGTGCAAACCAGCGTCTACATCTACCATGAACAGGATTACGTCGGCCTCGTCAATGGCCAGCTTCACCTGCTTGCGAATCTCTTCCTCAAATACGTCGTCGGAGCCGTGCACGTAGCCGCCCGTGTCGATAACGGAGTAGTACTTGCCGGTCCAGTCGCCGTAGCCGTAGTGCCGGTCGCGGGTTACGCCGCTTTCGTTGTCCATGATGGCCTTACGCTGGCCAACTAAGCGATTAAAAAGTGTGGATTTGCCCACGTTGGGCCGCCCCACAATAGCGATGGTATTCTTCATGATACGATGCCCCAGCCGCCAGTCCGACCTACGTCTGGCAGTGCCCGGGGATATTAAGTGAAAGATGGTCGGACTTGATTTTAGAGGTGAGCAGTGTGAAACTGCTTCCTCTTACTTATTTATTGATAGCCAAACCGGCTCAACGCTTTCGGGTCGGTGCGCCAGTTTTCGTTGACTTTTACGTGGGTTTCTAGGAACACCTGCTTGCCGAAGAACTTCTCCATTTCTTCCCGCGCCCAGGTGCCTACTTTTTTTAAAGCTTCGCCTTTGTGCCCAATAATAATTCCCTTCTGACTCGCCCGCTCCACATAAATCGTGGCCCGGATGCGAATAATTTTCTCGTCTTCTTTGAACTCCTCTACACCCACTTCGCAGCTGTAAGGGACTTCTTTTTTATAGAGCTTGAAGATTTTTTCCCGAATCATCTCGGCGGCAAAAAAGCGCTCCGGCTTATCGGTTAGCTCGTCTTTGGGGTAATATGGCGGGTGCTCAGGCAAACGCTCCAATACCAGTTCCAGAACACGCTCGGTGCCTAAAGCATTCAATGCTGATATAGCTAATACTTCGGCGGCGTTGGGCAGCTGCTCGCGCCAGTAGGCAAGTTTGGCTTCCACTTCCACCTGCTCGGCCTGGTCAATCTTATTAACCAACACGATTACCGGCGTTTCGGCCCGGCGCAGGCGCTCCACTACGGGCTCTTCGTCATGCTTTTCATAGATATCCGTGACGAACAGAATCACGTCGGCATCTTCCAGCGATGAATACACGAAGCTCATCATGGCGTTGTGCAGCTCGTATTTGGGCTGAATAATGCCGGGCGTATCGGAGTAGACGAGCTGAAAATCGTCGCCGTTCAGGATGCCCATGATGCGGTGGCGCGTCGTCTGGGCTTTGCTGGTAATAATGCTGAGCCGCTCGCCCACGAGCACATTCATAAGCGTGGATTTGCCCACATTGGGCTTGCCAATGATGCTTACAAAGCCGGCGCGGTGCGGTTTAGGTTCGGGATTCACGAGGATGCTGCTGAAAATGAGGCTGCAAAGGTACGGCTTTCGTACGAGTGAACCGTGGTGTCCAATAGGTTAGGTATCAGAATCAGGCTGCCAGACTTTTAGTCCGATTATCTGTTCCTACTTTACGCCTTCCTAGTTAGCGCAAACCATTGGGGTTCTACCTTTGTATTGCGTCCGACGTTCTGTACTGTTTATGCCTGAAAATGCCCCCCAGCGCCGTATCGGCGTTTTACTCGTCAATCTTGGTACGCCCGACTCGCCCCAAACCAGCGATGTACGCCGTTACCTCAACGAATTTCTCACTGATGGCCGCGTAGTAGATATGCCGGCCGCTGTGCGCTACCCCTTGTTTCAGGGGTTGGTAGTGCCGTTGCGAGCCCCGAAATCGGCCAAAATATACCAGCAGCTCTGGACCGAGCGCGGCTCTCCCCTGCTCTTCCACGGCCTCGATTTGCAGAAACTGGTGCAAGAGAAGCTGGGCTCACAATACGTGGTGGCCTTCGGGATGCGCTACCAGAACCCCAGCATCGAAAAGGCGCTGGAAGAGCTGCGCGAGGCGGCCGTCGACCGCATTATTGTGCTGCCGCTGTTTCCGCAGTATGCTTCGGCCAGTACGGGCTCAGTGCAGCAGAAGGTGATGGATATTGTGCGCAAGTGGTGGATAGTGCCGAGCATCAGCTTCATCAGCTCCTTCGCCGATGACCCAGGCTTTATCGACACCATTGTGGCCTTAGGCAAGGCTGAAATGGCTAAGCGCGACTACGACCATATCGTGTTCAGCTACCACGGAATTCCGGAGCGCCACGTGCTGAAAGGCAGTTTCAACGGCTACTGCCAGCTGGGCAAATGCTGCAATACGTATAATAAAAACAACCGCTACTGCTACCGCGCCCAGTGCTTCGCTACCTCGCGCCTAGTGGCAAAAGGCCTAGGATTAAGCCCTGACCAATATACTGTGGCGTTCCAGAGCCGCCTGCAAAGCCGCCTCCGCGACCCGTGGCTACAGCCCTACACCGATGAGGTTCTGAAACCGCTGCCCGCCAAAGGCTTCAAGAACGTACTGGCTTTTAGTCCCGCATTCGTGGCCGACTGTCTGGAAACCACTATCGAAGTTGGGGAAGAATTTAAGGAGCTGTTTGAGGAAGCTGGCGGCGAGCATTGGCAGTTGGTACCGTCCCTGAATACCCACCCGCTTTGGGTAAACGCTGTGACGGAAATGATTCGCCATAATTAACCTACTCTACTGCTTAAAGACCTAACCTCTATGCCCGAATAGCCAGTAATTATTCGGGCATAGAGGTTTTTAGCGCCTTAATCAAGCACCAACAGGACGTTTGCGATACTATTGAGTATGATTGGGTTGACGCTAGCTATTTCCTGGGAGCAGATATGGGAAGTGGTGAGCAGTGCCCAGACGTTCTACCTATTTGTGGCTATTGGGTTCGTGGCCCAGCTCCTTGATGGGCTACTAGGTATGGGCTATGGCGTGGTCACGGCTATCAGCCTGATGTCGTTGAATATGTCGCCGGCGACGGTGAGCGCGAGCATTCATACGGCTGAGATGTTTGCCAGTGGCGCTTCCGGCTACAGTCATTACCGGCGGGGCAACGTTAATCGGCGACTGTTCAAGGCGTTGCTGGTGCCGGGAGTGCTGGGGGCCGTAAGCGGGGCCTTGCTGCTTTCTTATTTTGGTCAGCATTTCTCCGCTTGGGTAAAGCCCACGTTAGCAGCGTATCTATTACTTCTTGGATTGCGCATTTTGCGACAGGCTTTTCAGCAGCCGGGCCCTTCTCGTCCCGTAAAGCATATTGGCTGGCTGGCCGGCGCGGGGGGCTTTTTAGACTCGTTTGGCGGTGGCGGCTGGGGCCCCTTGGTTACCAGCACGCTGCTTATGCGAGGGCGCGCTCCCCAATATGTCATTGGCTCCGTCAGCCTCACCGAGTTCTTTGTCACCTTCGCCAGTGCGCTTACCTTTTTTACTACTCTTGGCTTTTCGCACTGGCAGGTAGTACTGGGGCTGATTGTGGGAGGTATTGCGGCGGCTCCTTTGGCGGCGCGCCTTGCCGGGAATCTGCCCGTTCGTTGGATGCTCGCGGGTGTGGGCCTGATGGTTATCGTCTGGAGCCTTTGGACTCTTTACAAGGCCTTTGGCTAATCAACGCTTACGCCACCTAAAAAAGCCCCCCAGAGTCAGCTAAACAATGTTTCCGTGCTGGTCGCGCTTACGGAAGGCATTTAACTCAGCAGGCCGCCGATTCTGGTAGAAGCGCTGCTCATCGTAGGAAGGCTGATTGTAAAAAGCCGCAGAGCCGGCTTCAGGCAAAGGCAGCTTCAGGGCCCGTAGCATGGCCTCTTCGTAGTCGCGGCTAATTTGAATCTCGGAATAAGGCGGGTACTCCATTACCGATTCCATCGTCAGGGCTGGTACAAACACGTTATCACCCTCTTCGTCTAGGGCAGCCACGCCAATGGGCAGTAGAATATGGCGCTCGTTTTTGTTTAAGCGCAAATTGCTGCTCAGCTCAATATCGAGGTAGCGCACCTTCAACGCATCTTCCTCAACTATTAGCTCTGCTACTTCGCCAAATTTCTGTCCGTCGGCGCCGCGCACGCTCCAGCCGCGCACATCGGGGCTGCTATCTGCTACTTCAAACTCAGTTAAGTCGCGCAGACGCCGCAGGTGCATACCCTCAGCGGGTGGAATTGGGGCAGAAGTTGTTTCCATGGTTAAGCGAATGAAAGTCAGATAGATAAACAACGGTGATCCTGGGAAAACCCGTTGGACTACACTGGAAATGAAATCAGGAAGCAGGCTTACTTAATGTGCCAACCACATCGGCGGCCCGCACCAGAAACTCCTGTACCGCGGGCACTTCCGCCTCGGTAATCTGATTGGGCAACTCGTCAGCGCGCTGTACCAGTTCTGCAACAGGGCGCGCCAGGGCGGGATAAGCTTTTTGCTGCATTGCCTGCATTAAAGCAGCCGCTGCCACCAAACCCGGCCGTATACCGGCCTGGGAGGTCTCGCTCAAGCGGCTGGTGGCACTGGTCAGGTCGTTGCGCTTCTCCGTAATGTTGCTGTCGCGCAAGTCGTTGCGGTCAGTTAAGTCAACGAGGGTAGCTGTGAGCAGTTGGAGGCCACGACGCGCGTAATCGGGAGTATCATCCTCATCAGCCGCAAACCGAGCCAGCTCTTCGGCTGATGCCGGCGTTTCTTCAGCGGCCATATCCGTTACGGCTTGCGTGCCGCCATCGGCGGGCGGAGGCGTAGCGCGCGCTTGTGCCTCGGCCTCAGCATCTGTTGGGGCAACGGCGCCAGTTGCAGGCGGAGCAGTAGCGGTGGGCTCCGAATCGGCGCGCAGCAGGAAGTAAGCTCCTACGGCCAACGCCGCCAGCACCAGCAACACCAGCAGCCACGGGCTGAACGAGTTCTTTTTGCGTTGAATATTTATCTCAGCCATAAGTCAGGTTAAAGCAAGTCTGTGGAAAGCAGTACGGACGGCAGCCAAAATAGGTACTGAATGCAGCTGGCAGCCATATGCAGGGGCGTTAAAGGCACGTATTAAAACATTGTAATACATAGCTTTAACGCACCGTTTAGTTATTATTACAGAAGCAAAATAGCCCCCCAGACTGGCCTGGGGGGCTATTTTATTTATATAGAACGCGCCACACTTAAGCCGGCACTTTCCGGTACATCTTGGCTAATTGCTCCACGGCAAATTTTACTTCCTCTGCCGTATTGTACTTACTCATGGATAAGCGGATAGCCCCACGCTTGGGGTCACAGTTTAGCGCGCTTAATACGTGCGAACCCGCGTTGGCGCCGCTCGAACATGCCGATCCTCCCGATACCGACACCCGATTAATATCGAGATTGAAGAGCAGCATCTCGTTGATGTCCGAAGGCGGCAGGCTTACATTCAATACCGTATACAGGCTCTGATCGGCGTCGGCGGAGGTGCCATTGAACTGCACATCCTCAATTTCAGCTCTTAGTGAGGTTATGAATAAGTCTTTCAAGCCCTGAATATGACGCTGGTGGTCCGCCATGTCCCGATAGGCAATTTCCATAGCCTTGGCCAGACCCACAATGCCATATACGTTCTCCGTGCCAGCCCGTACGTTGCGCTCCTGAGCGCCGCCATGAATAAGCGGCGTAACCTGCGTACCGGAACGGGTATAGAGGAAGCCGACTCCTTTCGGGCCGTGAAACTTATGCGCCGAACCGACCAGGAAGTGCGTTTTTAGCTGCTGCACGTCATGGCGATAATGGCCCATGGTCTGCACCGTATCCGTATGAAAAACCGCGTCGTGCTGCTGACATAGCTCAGCAATAGCCTCGACGTCGTTGATGTTGCCTATCTCATTATTGGCGTGCATCAGACTCACAAAGGAGCGCGGGTGCGCGGCCAAAAGCTCAGCCAGATGCTCCATATCAAACCGGCCGCGCTCATCGTGGCGCAGGTAGCTCAACTGTATATCACCGCTTTTTTCCAGCGCCTGCAATGTATGCAACACGGCATGGTGCTCTAAGGGCGAAGTAATTGCATGACGCAGCCCCAGCGTACGAATACTCCCGAAGGCAGCATAATTATCGGCCTCAGTGCCACCCGAGGTGAAGGAAATCTCTGCCGGCGCCGCATTTATCAGATGTGCAATGGTTTTGCGCGCATTCTCGATAGCTGCCCGCACCTGTCGCCCATGACCATGAATGCTGCTTGGGTTGCCGAAATGGTTTTGCAGAAAGGGCATCATAGCCTCCAGCACCTCGGGGTCGAGAGACGTGGTAGCGGCATTATCGAAATAAACGGCTTGCTGAGACATGAGGGCTAAGAGGTGAGTGCGGAAAGGGGAGAAGTGAGACTCGTCGGAGGCTCATACAAAGCCATAAAGTACAGAGAGTCTCACTTCTCACCTCTCCGTACTCATGTCTACTTTTATGCTTTCGTTGAGAGAATCTCTTTGATGTCTCCGATGATCTTGTTGGCCAGATGGTCGGCGGTAGCATTCGACTCAGACTCCGCGTAAATGCGGATAATGGGCTCCGTATTGGATTTACGCAGATGCACCCACTCTTTATCAAACTCTATCTTGACGCCGTCGATGGTATTGATGGGCTGCTTGGCGTAGCGCTGCTGCACCTGCTCCAGAATCTTGTCGGTGTTGATGTCGGGCGTCAGCTCGATTTTGTTTTTTGAGATGTGATAATTCGGATAGGACGCCCGCAAGCGCGTCATCGTCAACCCAGATTTCGCCAGGTGAGTCAAGAATAAAGCAATGCCCACCAACGCGTCGCGGCCGTAGTGCAACTCAGGGAAAATGATACCCCCGTTGCCTTCGCCCCCAATAATGGCGTTGGTTTGCTTCATCATATTCACCACGTTTACCTCGCCTACGGCAGCGGCGGCATAATTGCCCCCCAGGCGCTCCGTCACGTCGCGCAGGGCGCGGGTACTGCTCAGGTTACTTACGGTGTTACCGCCACCGTTCTGCTTGAGCACATAATCGGCCACGGCTACCAAGGTGTACTCTTCGCCGAACATTTCGCCGTTTTCGCTTACCAGCGCCAGGCGGTCCACATCGGGGTCAACCACAATACCAAGGTCATAGCTGCCTTTTTCGAGCGCCCGTGCAATATCGCGCAGGTTTTCGGGCAATGGCTCGGGGTTGTGGGCGAAATCACCGGTAGGCTCACAGTGCAGCTTCTCAATTTTTTCAACACCCAGCGCCTCCAGCAACATAGGCACAGCCAAACCGCCGCTGGAGTTGACGCAGTCAATTACCACCCGAAAGTTTTTGGCGCGGATAGCCTCTGCGTCTACCAGGGGCAAGGCCAGCACGGCTTTTACGTGCTTTTTAAGAAAGCTGGAATCAGTGCTGTATTGCCCGAGCTTATTTACCGGCGCAAAATTAAATTGCTCTGCATCGGCTAAGGCTAATACTTGCTGACCATCCTGTTCAGAAATAAACTCGCCTTTGTCGTTGAGCAGCTTCAGCGCGTTCCACTGCTTAGGGTTGTGGGAGGCAGTCAGAATAATACCGCCACCGGCTTTTTTGGCGGGTACCGCCAGCTCTACGGTAGGCGTTGTACTCAGGCCTAGATCTATTACGTGAATACCTAAGCCCTGCAAAGTGGCTGCTACCAGCTTGCTCACCATTTCGCCCGAAATGCGGGCATCGCGGCCAATAATGATGGTGTTGTTCTGCGTAGTGTCCAGTACCCACGTTCCGAAAGCGGCAGCGTATTTTACTACATCGATAGGCGTAAGCCCGTCTCCTGCTGCGCCTCCGATAGTGCCCCGAATACCCGAAATTGATTTTATTAGTGCCACAAGCAATGATTATTTTAAGTCGCAAAAGTAGACAAACGCGCTGCTTTCTCTATGAAAGTAGTTTTAGGACAACGACAATTTTTAGTCCTTAAATCTTTTTTCAACGTTGATGACCGAGCGTTCTTGCCTGCGCCATCACTACTCTATGCAGAAAGAGACCGTATATTTGATTTAATGGAAATGTCTTCTCCTTCACGTCGTCCCGAGCAGTTAGCTGCCTTTAGCCGTCTACTGGACGTGCTTGAACGGCTACGCGCTGAGTGCCCCTGGGACCGTAAGCAAACCATGCATAGCTTACGGCACCTCACTATTGAAGAAACTTATGAGCTCTCTGATGCCATCCTGCGCGATGACTTAGCGGATGTGCAAAAGGAACTTGGCGATGTATTTCTGCATTTGGCCTTCTATGCAAAAATCGCCTCCGAAAGTGGCCGTTTTGATATTGCCGACGTTTTGAATACCCAATGCGAAAAACTAATTTTTCGTCATCCGCACATTTATGGCGACACGCAAGTGGCGGATGAGGAGGAGGTGAAGCGCAACTGGGAGCAATTAAAGCTGAAAGAAAAAGGAAACACCTCGGTGCTGGGTGGAGTACCCGTATCATTGCCAGCGCTGGTAAAAGCCATGCGCATCCAGGAAAAAGCACGCGGGGCGGGCTTCGATTGGGAAGAGCCGGCTCAAGTATGGGAGAAGGTACAGGAAGAATTAGGCGAGTTCGGAGCCGAATTTGCCCCCCAGAACGCTGACTCTATTGATTCGGAGCGTGCGGCGAGCGAGTTTGGCGACTTATTATTTTCGCTTGTAAACTTTGCCCGCTTCGCTGGAATTAACCCTGAAGAGGCTTTAGAACGTACCAACCGTAAGTTTATTCAGCGTTTTCAATACCTTGAAACAGAAGCCGCCCGCGACGGACACCAACTCACCGATTTAACCCTGGCAGAGATGGATACGTACTGGGAAAGGGCCAAAAAACTACCTGCGTCAACTACCTCCAAGAGCGGTGGGAAATAGCTTTTTTTTAAGTTGCACACCGTTTTAAACCGTTTAAACCCATATTTCATTTGGCGGCGCGCTCGTTTTTATTTAGGTTTGCCAAGCATAGACCTTCTGAGAAACTAGGCCCCGCGCACGAGCAGACCCATATTTTATCTCCATTATTGGGGGCCAAATATGAGGGTGAGCGGGGCCGCCGTCGTCTTTAGGCTATTCTTTTTTCACCAAATACCCCATTCATTTTCTCCTTTACCTCTCAACCTTTCACTACCAACCCCCTAATCCTCCGGCACAATGGAACAGAAGAATGCCATGAACAAGAACGTGCGGCCTGCCGCCGCTACCGCTGCTCCTAAGGACGACGCGAAAGGCGGATCAGCGTTCGCCGCCATCGTAATTCCGTTGGCACTTATAGTATCGATCATCATCTACCAGTTCGTATTCGGAAACGGTGCTAACTTCCAAGGCGGTAATAACGAGAACCACCCACTTGAGGGCAACTACCTTGGCATCGTGTACAAGGGGGGCTTTATTGTACCCATCCTGCTCACTTTGTTCTTGCTCGTTATTACGTTCTCCATCGAGCGTTACCTGACCATCGGTAAGGCCCGTGGCACGAAGAGCATCGAGAGCTTTGTACGCTCTATCCGTCAAAAGCTGAACGTGAATGACATCACGGGTGCATTGGCCGTTTGCGACCAGCAGAAAGGTTCAGTAGCTAACGTGGTAAAAGCTGGTTTGCTGAAGTACCAGGAAATGTCGCGTGAGCGTGGCATGGACAAAGACCAGAAGATCCTGTCAATCCAGAAAGAGATTGAAGAATCTACTGCCTTGGAATTGCCTATGCTGGAGAAAAACCTGGTTATTATCTCTACTATCGCCTCGGTTGCTACTCTGGTAGGTCTGTTGGGTACGGTAGCTGGTATGATCAAAGCCTTCTCGGCTCTGGCACAAGCCGGTAACCCTGATGCTACTGCACTTGCTAACGGTATTTCGGAAGCTTTGATCAACACGGCTTTGGGTATCCTTGGCTCGGCGCTGGCTATTATTGCCTACAACTACTTTACGAGCAAAATTGACGAGTTGACGTACAGCATCGACGAGGCTGGCTTCAGCATTATTCAGACGTTTGCCGCTCAGCACGGCGAAAAGGAAACTTACACGGCATAAGTTGCGGTTAACGCACTAAAGCTTAGGCTTCCTACGTTTCTGAATTCAAACTAACTAAGCCAGAAATGCCTAAAGTAAAGCCCCATAGAACGTCCCCCTCGTTGGATATGACCCCGATGGTGGACCTGGCATTCCTGCTGGTGACATTCTTTATGCTCACCACCAAGTTTGCCCCCGAGGAAGTAGTGATGGTGGACACACCATCCTCTACTTCAGATCTTAAGTTGCCGGAAACCAACCTTATTACCCTCTCGGTAGATAAGGACGGCAAAACCTATTTCGCACTGGACAGCGAGCCTGCCAAAATCTTGATGCTGGAAAAAGTAGGTGCCAAATATGGTGTCTCCTTTACTCCTCAGCAAAAGAAGCGCTTCGGCCAAATGACCAGTTTTGGTGTACCAATCCAGCAGCTTGGCTCTTTGCTCGACCGTAGTAAGGAAGAGATAAAGACTGTCAAGCAGCCCGGTATCCCAACTGACTCTACGAACAATCAAATTATTGATTGGGTGATACAGGGAAGAGCTGCCAACCAACAGCTCTTCAAGAAGCCGGTTTATATCGCCATCAAGGGTGATAATAACGCGGATGTACCGACGGTTCGCAAACTTATCAAGTACATGCAGGATAAGGACATCAATCGCTTCAACCTGATTACTGATTTGGAGATGAAGCCTAAAACAGTAGCCGGAAACTAACTGATCGTAGCGAAATGGCAGAAATACAACAACAAGCCGACTCCGGCGGAGGTGGGAAGAAACGGGCTAAGAAAATGTCGACCAAAATCGACATGACACCCATGGTTGACTTGGCCTTTCTTCTTCTTACCTTCTTCATGCTCACGACTACGTTCAATAAGCCGAACGTAATGCAGGTAACGATGCCGGTAAAACCAAAAGAGGGTGATCCACCGTCCGAGATTAAATCGTCGAACGCGATGACTATAATCTTAGGTGAAGCAAACAAGGTGTATTACTACGAAGGCCTATTGGCTGACGACGTAAAACCTGAGTTGCAGGTCACTAACTACGGTGCTACCGGTGTTCGTAAGGTGTTACTTGATCGGATGCGCCGCAATCCGAATACTGTAGTGCTGATTAAACCAGCCAGAAAATCAGTATACAAGAACATGGTTGATATTCTGGACGAGATGAATATCACGAACCAGAAGAAATACGCACTGGTGGATATTTCGCCAGCTGATACTGTACTTATAACGAAGTCAGGGCTATGATGGATAATGCGCAATTGGCCCGTGCTTCCTTCGACGATATCGTCTTTGAAGGTCGCAACAAGGCCTACGGAGCGTTTGTGCTCCGTCGCTTGTATAGCAAGCACCTAACCCGTGCCCTTCTCATTGGCATCGCAATCTTTGCAGTTTTAGTAAGCTTCCCCATTGTTGCCCGCATGTTTGAGAACAGTCGGGAAGTTGAGGATGCGAAGAACTTGAAGGTGAATGAGCTAATGGAAGCGCCGCCGCTTGATAAAGCGGTACCGCCACCACCACCACCACCGCCACCAGAGGCGCCACCACCGCCACCGCCAAAGCTCTCCACAATTAAGTTTACTCCTCCCGTCATCAAAAAGGATGAGGAAGTAGTAAAGGAGGAAGAAATTCCGGATCAGGAAGAGCTGAAGGATAAGGTGGTTGCCACTGAAACCGTAAAAGGAAACACCGATGAGGTGGACCTAAGCGGTCTGGAAGGCGACGGAGATGCAGCAGTAGCTGAAGTAGTAGACACGAAAGTGTATACCTACGTAGAGCAAATGCCGCAATTTCCTGGTGGTAATGATGCTATTGTTGGTGCCATTCAAAAGGCCATTAAGTATCCAGCATTGGCACTGCGCAACCAAGTAGAGGGCAAGGTTTTCGTAAACTTTACCGTAAACCCACAAGGTGAGGTAACGGATGTGAAAATCACCAAAGGCATTGGAGCCGGCTGCGACGAAGAAACCGTTCGCGCCGTGAAAACACTGCCAAGGTTCGCTCCTGGTAAGCAGAATGGCCGTGCAGTAAGTGTATCATTTACTGTTCCGGTAACCTTCGCTATCAAGTAAATTTCTTGCTTTCCGAAGCTTAAAACCCCAAGTAACCGCTGTGTTGCTTGGGGTTTTTATTTGTGAAAATATATTGATCGGCATGCATACTAGTTGAAATATATAGAGCGTTGAGGGTTTGAAAGCCAGAGCGGCAGTAATGGGAAGTGGATATTATATGGCTTGGGTAATGCGCGTTGCAGCCTCCTTTCACCTTTTAGCCTATACAACCCATGAAAACCCTCAATCTCCTCACTGCTACCCTCGACGATATCGTCTTCGATGGTCGCAACCAAGCGTATGGCGCCTATGTACTGCGTCGTCTATACAATCGGCACTTGGCGACGGCCTTAGCTGCCACATTGGCCCTTTGCTTAGCGCTGCTTAGCATTCCAATCCTGGTGCAACGCTTAGCTCCGGCTATTGCATACGCTACGCTTCCAACCGAGCCCGGGATCATCGAGCTTGAGCGCGTTATTTTGCCCCCCACTCCACCTCAACCAATCGCTCCCGTAGTTACGCCCCCCCCAACACGCGCAGTAGTCGTGGAGGCTAATCCAGCTGATGTAATCGCAAGAGTGGTACCGGATGAGCTGGTTACGAATCCCATCCTGATGGAAGAGGTTGTTGGTGAAACTACTCCTCCCGGAGCTATCGTTGGTCCGGTGCCTATTTCTGGCAGTAATACTGGCCTCATAACCGATATCCCAAGTATAGGCACTGATTCGGGCCAGACTGCCGCTGGATCAGTTACTAAGCCCTTCCTAACGGCAGAAGTAATGCCCGACTTTGTAGGTGGCCCGGAGGCGTTGCGCCGCTATATGCAGCGCAATCTGCGCTTTCCGAGTCAGGCGGCAAGTGCTGCGGTTTCCGGTCGTGTGTATATTTCCTTTACAGTAAATGCCGATGGCACCATCTCAGATATAGCCGTGATTAAAGGCTTAGGCTATGGGACGGACGAAGAGGCAGTGCGCGTAATAAGTAAAATGCCCCCCTGGACGCCCGGACGCCAAAACGATCATGCTGTCCCCGTGCGCTACACAATGCCTATTACCTTCCAGTATCAGTAAAGAGGTTCCTGAGCGACGAGCAAGCTTAGATCAGTAAGAAATGCAGCTTTTTTAACACGCAGCAAATCCAGGGGGCAAATCAGTGCTTCCTGGATTTTCTATATCTATCTGGCCTTAAAATATCCAGGATGATATATATTTTGGGCTGAGAGGCGAACAATCTACCTACTTTTATACGTTAAGGCACTAACTGAATAATTTTTCCCGTTAGATCACGCTTATGTTGAATCGCGAAACCACAGATGAACGCTTAGGAAAGCGCGGCGCTAATAATGTAATGCGCTACTTTTCTCTGTTCATGGCCTTAGCTTACATTAGCTTGGGCATCTTTCTTTGGTTTGCCTCGCCTGAGGCATTTTCGTTGTCGCCGGCCGTACAACGCACCCTGGGGGGCATTTTTGTCCTCTACGGAATTATTAGATTTGTCCGCACCTATCAGCAACATTTCAAGAAATCCAATGATACTTCTGCGCGCTAATTGGCGAGCAGCCGGCACCTTGCTTCTGCTCTCCGGCTTACTCACAACAGGTTGTAATCAAGGCAATCCGGCTGATAGAGATACACCTACCAGTGGCCGTCTCAATATCAGTGTAGATGAAACGTTTGAGCCTATCATGCGCTCACAGGTTGATACGTTTCAGAAACTGTATAAATCGGCTACTGTCACGGCGGTTTATAAGCCGGAAGAAGCCGTCATGCAGGATTTGCTAGCGGATAAGGTACGTGCCGTAATTGTTTCGCGGCCGCTGACAGATGCTGAAAAAGCAACATTTAAGCAGCAAACCATTACGCCTCGCGTAACCAAAATTGCTACTGATGGCCTGGCTATTATTGTGCACCCAAGCAACCCTGACTCGCTGCTGACACTAACCCAGCTTCGGGCTATTTTCACGGGTCAAACCCTGAAATGGACGCAGGTGAGCGGCAAAAAAGGACTAGGGGATATTAATGTGGTATTTGATGCGAACCGTTCCAGCACCACCCGCTATGTTCAGGACTCAATAACTCAGGGAACCCCTTTAACGAAACGGGTGTTCGCGGCAAAATCGAACCCTGAACTCCTCGATTACGTTGCTACGCATCCCGACGCAATCGGCGTGGTGGGTGCCAACTGGATAAGCGACCGTGACGACTCGTCGGTGCAGAGCTTTTTGCAAAAGGTGCGTGTAGTGGGCATCAGTGCTCTCGACAATCCTAAGTCACCTGACGATTACGTACAGCCATACCAGGCTTATCTGGCGCTCAAAACATATCCTTTGCGACGCGAGCTGTTTGTTATCAACCGAGAGGCAAGGACGGGACTCGGCAGCGGATTTGCTTCTTTTGTAGCTGGCACTAAAGGCCAATTGATTATTTTGAAGTCGGGACTGATGCCGGCCACAGGCCAAACGCGTATCGTGACAACTTCAACCAAGTAGACTTTAAACTCTTTTACTCACTCTTCTCCACTAACCCTTTTGCTCATGAACTTCAAGCCCTGGAAGCTTTCGTTCCTCGCTGCTTTGTCGGTTTCCGGCTCTGCCGCTTTCGCTCAGAGTGCGCAGACCGCCCAAAAGTCACTCGAACTGGAGCGCTATAGTGAAGCCCGTGCGGCGCTGACCCGTCAAGGCCAATCGCCTGAAGCAATGTATGAGTTGGGTCGCCTGTACCAAATGCGGGAAATGCCCGATTCAGCTGCTTTTTACTTCAGCAAAATCACCCCTAATGCCGATTCTCCGATGTCGTTGGTAGCCGCTGGTCGTGCTGCGCTGGCAAAAGGGAATGAGGCAGAAGCGGCAAGTCAGTTTGATAAAGCTGTGAAAGCCACCAAGAAAAAGGAGGCATTCAATACGCTGAAAATGATTGCCCAAGCTTATGCCGAATCTGACGTTAAGGATACGGCCAAGGCCATAGCCTATGTAAATGCTGCTCAGGCTGCCAACAAAGGCAAGGACGATTTGGGGCTTATGATTGCCCGTGGCGACATTTATCAGAAGTCTGAGAATGGCGGCGGTGAGGCAATGGGTAGCTACGACCGTGCATTGATCGTAGATCCGAACTCGGTGATGGCTAACTACCGCAAGGGCCAGCTGTATGTGCGCTCACGCAACTTCAACGAAGCCCGTACTTCTTTTGAGAAGGCAATCAGCCTCGATGCGAACTTCGCTCCTGCTTACCGCGACCTAGCTGAAATGTATTACTTCGCTAAGCAATATGACTTAGCGCTTTCTACCTTCCAGAAGTACATGTCGATAGCGGAGAAGACACCTAGCACGAACGCTAAGTACGCTTCTTTCCTGTACCTGACTGGCAAATACCCAGAGGCCCTGACCGAGATACAAAACGTATTGAAGACGGACCCGAACAACCTGACAATGAATCGTTTGCTGGCTTATTCTCTTTATGAGAACAAGCAGAACGACCTAGCCTTGCCAGCGATGGAGAAGTACATGAAGATGGCTCCTGCCAACAAGATTATCCCCGAGGATAACGTGTACTATGGCAAAATGCTGATGGGTGCTGGCCGTACGGATGAAGGCGTTGCCATTATCGAGAAGGCTATCCAAGCCAACCCAGATAAAGCTGGTGACCTTCAGAATGACTTAGCGCAGGCTTATATCGCGAAGAAGGACTACGCGAAGGCTATCGCTACGTATCAGGCTAAAATTGCCGCTCAAGGTGATAAGCCTGAGCTAGCTGACCAGATCTATCTGGCTCGTGCTTATGAGCAGAACAAGCAGTTCGCTGAGGCTGACAAGCTGTATAGCGCTGTAGCTACGGCTCGCCCGACCTACGTGCCTGTCTATCTGATGCGTGCTCGCGCTAACTTTGGTCTGGATCCAGATTCCAAGCAAGGTACTGCCAAGCCTCACTATGAGAAGTTTATTGAGGTAGCCAAAGCAAACGACCCGACCAAATACAAGGAAGGCTTGGTTGAGGCTAACAAGTACCTGGGCTACTACTATTATCAGAAAGGTGAGAAGGCCACTTCACTGCCCTACTGGAAGGAAGTAATCGCTCTTGATCCTAATGACACGCAGGCTAGCACCGCTATCAGCGAAATCACGAAGCGTAAGAAGTAACTCGTTTCAACGATCAACAAAAAAGCCCCCCAGCATATGCTGGGGGGCTTTTTTGTTGATCGTTGAAGTGCAGCAGCTTGATTAGACCTGCTCATCGGCAGCAAACTTTTCCCACTTATCCAGCACCGCAGCAAAATCGGCCGGCAACTCCGACTCGAAGTGTAGGTGCTGACCCGTATCTGGGTGCTCGAAGCCCAAAGATTTGGCGTGTAGGGCTTGGCGGGGCATTAGGGCAAAGGCTTTCTCAACAAAGGCTTTATAAGCGCCCGTACGCTGTCCATACAGTATTTTATCGCCGCCGTAAGTGGCATCCGAGAACAGCGGATGACCAATGTGCTTCATGTGCACCCGAATCTGGTGCGTTCGACCGGTTTCGAGATTGCATTGCAATAGGGCTACGTGCCGAAAGGTTTTGAGCACCTTATAATGCGTAACAGCAGGCTTTCCCTGTTCACCATCCGGAAATACGGCCTGTACCTTGCGGTCTTTTACGCTGCGGCCTACATGGCCCCTTATCGTACCTTCCATCTCCTTCGGAACACCCCACACCAGCGCCAGGTATGTGCGTTCAATGGTATGATGAAAGAACTGCTGCGAGAGGTGCGTCATTGCCCACTCCGATTTGCCTATTACCAGCAAACCCGATGTGTCTTTGTCAATGCGATGCACAAGGCCCGGACGTATCTCGCCGTTGCGGCCTGTAGGCAGGTTTTGCAGGTGGTGCGCCAGTCCGTTTACTAATGTGCCCTGCCAGTTACCGAAAGCCGGATGCACTACCAACCCGGCGGGCTTATTTACAATTAGCAGCGCCGAGTCCTCGTAAGGAATATCCAGTTCCATCGGTTCGGGCACCACCTTGAACTCGCGCGGAGGCTCCGGCAGCGTGATAGTAATAACATCGTGCGGCTTGATCCGATAGCTGGCCTTTACGACCTTTTCGTTCACTTGCACCGCTTCAGCCAGAATAGCATTCTGAATCTTGGTGCGGGAGGTATGCGAAAGCCGATTCAGCAAGAACTTGTCTATGCGCAGCATTTCCTGTCCCCGATCTACCTGAATGCGGTGGTGTTCATAGAGTTCATCGCCGCCTTCGCTGAGTTCTTCGTCAGTTAAATCATCGGGGGGCAAATTTTCAGTAAGCATAAGCTGATAGAATACTGGTGATTGCAAGCTTCAAAAAACAAGAAAGCCGGAACAACATGTTGTTCCGGCTTTCAAGATGAAAAGATGTTGAAGCCTTACTTCTTCTTGCCTTTTTTGGCTGGGGTAGTAGCCGGAGCAGCAGGCGTTGCCTTTGCAGGAGCCGGAGCAGCTTGTGCCGAGGCTTGGTTTGCACCAGGCGTTACGCCCATCTTCTTCAGGATCATGTCGGAAATGTCACCTTCTTTCGGACCGTGCAACAGCACTGGGCTAGCACCATCCGAATTCAGTACATATGTGTAGCCGTTTTCAGTAGCTACCGCGTCAATCGTCTTTTGCAGCTTATCCAAAGCTGGCTTCAGCAACGTTTGCTGCTTCTGCTGGAGTGAGTTGTCGGCGCTGCGCTGAAACTCCTGAATAGAGCCCTGCAGGCCAGTCAATTCCTTCTCCTTGTCAGCGCGTACCACATCAGTCATAGCACTGGCACCTTTCTGATAAGCCTCAGCCTTCGTCTGATAATCAGCAATCTTGCTCTTTAGCTGAGCTTCCAACTGCGAGCTGTATGCTTTCAGATCTGACTCGATCTGCTTGCTTTCAGGCATCTGGCTGAGCACATAGTCCACGCTAGTGTATCCGATCTTTAGCGAAGCCTGCTGCGCTAGGGTAGCCGTAGAAGTAGTGAAAATGAGGGCGGCCGCGGCCAAAGCAAAGCGGATTTTGTTCATGGTGGTCATTAAAAGGGAAGTTGCAAGTTAGAAAGTCAAAGTTAATTTTTTCGTTTTACCGGCTGAGCCGGTTGCCGGGTGCGGGGAGCCGGACGAGTAGTTGCCGGCACGTCGGTAGCTTCAGCATCTACTCCATCGGTGGGCGTAGCAGGTGTTTCTACCGTCTGGATTGAACCCTTAGTACCAGGTTGGTTTTTCTCTTCAGATGCCAAACCCAACTCCTCCAACACGAATTCAGTGTAGTCATGCACTGGATTTGTGTAAAGCATGGTTAAATCACCAGCCTTATCAAATACAATCGCCAACTGTTTTTTCTTAGCCACCCGTTCAATAGCTTCAAATACTTGGTCCTGAACAGGTTTGGTTAATTCTTGACGCTTTTTAAACAGCTGCCCTTCAAAACCAAAAATCTTATTTTGATAAGCTTTAATATCCTGTTCCTTTTTCAGAATTTCATCTTGCCGCTTCTTTTTTGCGGCTTCTGTTAGTAACACCTCTTCCGCCTGATAAGTGCGATATAGCTTATCAAGATCCTTCTTTTGATTCTCGATATCCTTCTGCCAGTTGCCAGACAGCGTATTCAACTCCTGCTGGGCAGCAGCATAGGCCGGCAATTTTCCCATCACGAATTCAGAATCTACATACCCGAATTTTTGCGCCTGAGCTGTAGAAGCCGTTAGCAGTACTGCTAGTGAAAGAACAAAAGAACAAAGTAGCTTTTTCATGGCGACGACTTTAGGAACCTAGCTAACTGGCTAATGAATTAGCGAATCTGCTGACCAATTATAAAGTGGAAAATACCTTCCTTTTTAGTCTGGCCAGGCACCGTATCAAGTGGCAGACCGTAGTCGAAACCGAGCAAACCGAATGCCGACATGAATATGCGGGCACCAACACCTACCGAACGATACAGCTTATAAGGATTGTAGTTGGTGTACTGGTCAAAAGAATTACCTGCTTCCGCAAAGCTCAAGACATATACAGTAGCCGCCGGATTAAGCGACACTGGATAACGCAGTTCCATTACGTATTTATTGTAAGCCACGCCCCCACTGGATGACTGCCGAGCCGTGGGAATTGCGGTGGCATCGCCGGGGTCACCATAGCCCCGCAAACCAATAAACTCGGTACCAACTAAGAAGTTGGCTGCTCCGCCGAAGCCCAATCCGGCACCACCCATCTTGAAACGCTCGAAAGGTCCTATCTGTCGGTCGGAGTAGGAGCCAATATAGCCGAAGTGCGCTCGTGAGTTTAATACCAGCTTGCCTACAATAGGCGTAAACCACGAAGCATCAAACATCCACTTATGAAACTCAACCCATTCATTCACGGAAGGGTGTGCTCCTTTGAACACCGAATAAGGAGGAGTCAGGTTGAGACTTAGTGACAGCGACGAACCGCGACGAGTGTACGTTGGATTGTCGATGCTATTGCGTGATAGGGTGGTATTCAGCGTGATATTGTTGGCATTACCCGTACCGTTCTGGAAAAACTCAGTGCCAAAAGCAGAGTAATTATTCAGCTTATATTGGCTAATGGAGAGCGAGTTAGTCAGCGTGAAGTAATCATCAGGAAAGCGTAACTGCCGTCCTAAGCCGATGGATGCACTATTTACTTTTATAAATCGATCTGAACTGGCATCTAACGCTTGACCCAGACGCTGAATGCTTTTATTCAAGCTAAAGGTGAGCGAATTACGCTTTCGGCCACCCAGCCAAGGCTCCGTGAAGGAAAAGGAATAAGCTTGGTACTGTAATCCATTGGCCTGAATATTCAGCGCTAGTCGCTGTCCATCACCGGCTGGCACAGGCTTCCAGTTGCTGAAATCCCCTGCTTTACGAAGCGAAAAATTGTTGAAAACCAAGCCTACTGTACCAATGAAGCCGGCAAAGCCACCCCAACCGCCCGAAAGCGTAATTTGGTCGGAAGGCTTCTCAACTACTGTGTAGTTAATATCTACGGTGCCTTCAGCAGGATTAGGGACAGGATTAATGCCGACTTTTTCTGGGTCAAAATAGCCAAGTGTAGAAATCTCCCGCTGTGAACGAATCAATAACTCCCGATTGAATTTATCACCCGGCAGCGTACGCAGTTCACGGCGCAATACATGGTCGCTGGTTTTGGTGTTACCAGCAATGTTCACTTCTTTAATACGAGCCTGAACACCTTCACTTATGCGCATCTCTAAGTCAATAGAGTCGCCTTCAATCTTGGTTTCAACCGCATCAATATTGAAAAACAGGTAACCGTCATTCATGTAGAGCGACTGCACATCCTGCCCAGTAGGGTTATAGCTGATGCGCTTCTCAAGCTCTTCCTTATTGTAAATGCTTCCCTTCTTGATACCTAGAACAGAGGCTAGCGTCTTATCATCGTACAGATAGTTACCGTTCCAAGTGATATTGCGGAAGTAATACTTTGGTCCTTCATCCACAGTAATCCGCAAGGCCAGACCGTCCTCCTGCCGAATTAAAGTATCCGAAACGATAACAGCGTCCCGGTAGCCTTCAGCATTATAGAATTCCAACAGTTTCAGCTTATCCTCTTCATATTCAGCGCGCTGGAATTTACCAGCCGTCAGCAGCTTATATGACTTCTTAGCCTTCGTTTTCTTTAGCTTCTTTTGGAGCTTGCCATCAGAAAACGCCTCGTTACCTTCGAAAGCAATGTCACGAATGCGGATTTTATCGCCTTTATCTACTTTAATTTTCAGTACTACACTATTCGACAAGCTCGAATCAGGTACCTGCGTGATGTTCACTTTGGCATCCAGAAAACCCTTATTCGTGTAGAATTTGCGGACCTGAGTGCGAGTGTTATTTAATAATGCGTCCGTAACCACCTTGCCCCGGATGAGCTTGATCTTGTCGCGTAGCTCATCACCCTGGCTCTTGCTGATGCCTACAAAATCGAACTTAGAAAGTCGAGGACGCTCACTCAGGAAAAAGTCGAGGAAAATACGCTGTCCGTCTATGCGGGTAATAGACACGCTCACATCACCGAGAATGCCCTGCTCCCATAAGCGGCGAATGGCTTTACCAATCTCCTCTCCTGGAATAGTTACCGGGTCGCCTACCCGTAATCCTGTTATTCCAATCAGCGTATTTGCATCCAGATAGCGCGCTCCACTAATAGTAATGCCCCCCAGCTCGTAACGCTGAGGCTCGGCAGGTGCTGATGCAGGTGCAGGCGTTTGGGCACGCAATTGTCCAACGCCAACTAATCCGAGCGACAATGTGAGGGCTAACACTAACAGCCTGATAAATTTATTGAGAGAAGCAATCATTCTAAAAACTTACGAAACGGTTAGTTGCTCACTGGTTTTGCCAAAACGGCGCTCGCGCCGTTGATAGGACTGAATGGCATCATAAAAATGTTCACGCCGAAAGTCAGGCCATAACAAATCAGTGATATAAAGTTCAGTATAAGCCAGTTGCCAAAGCAAAAAGTTACTGATACGCTGCTCTCCGCTAGTCCGAATAAGCAATTCGGGGTCAGGAATGCCCCCCGTAGCAAGGTATTGGGCTATGGTGGCCTCATTTACAGCGGCAGGCTCCAATCGGCCAGCGGCTACCTCTTCGCTAATGCGGCGCATGGCCTGCGTTAGGTCCCAGCGCCCGCTATAGCTTAAAGCCAGTACAAGCGTCATACGGGTGCCAGCGCGGGTCAATTCCTTCGCTTCGGCTAGTTCACGCTGACAGGATGCTGGCAAACTATCAATCTGCCCAATAGACTCGAGCCGAATACCATTTTTAAGTAAAGTCGGTGTTTCTTGGCGAATGGTATGTACCAGCAACTGCATAAGAGCCGTCACCTCATAGGCTGGCCGAGCCCAGTTCTCAGTTGAAAAGGCGTAAAGCGTTAGGTACGCGATGCCCAGTTCGGCGGCAGCCTCCACGGTATCCCGCACAGCTGTAATGGCGCTCTGGTGACCAAAAATGCGTAGGCCACCTTTTTGCTTAGCCCAGCGGCCATTACCATCCATGATAACGGCTACGTGGGCGGGTAAATTCTGAGAGTCAATTTCGGACCGAGAGGCCATTGCTATTTTTTGCGTAAAGAGGCTGCAAGTTACGCAAATGGTTGCATTTGCCTTCCGTCGGTATGAGCGCTACTCCTCTGCGCTTTAGTCGGGGCAATAAATTTTATAGAAAGTATATGATATGCTTACACCATTATAGAAATACCAGTCTTTGGTATTTCTATTCGCTATGAATGCGTTTTCGTTGCTTAGATGATCTAACTTATCCGTAAAGGTTTTGCGGGCTCCAGCTTCCAGCCCCAGGTTCCACCTAGGTGATAAGGCATATTTTATTCCCGCACCGACTGGAATAGCAACGCCTAACATACCTCCGCTGGTGTTAGGAATATTAAAGTTTTGTCCCTCAAAAGTGGTTTTTGTGTTGGCATAAAATCCTGCAACTCCAATAAACACATAGGGCGTGAAGTGAATCTTATCCTTGCGGTTATGATAATTGAAAAAGTTGTATTCCAGTACGCCCGACACCTCAGCCAAGCCGCCCTTCATTGTAGCCTGACGATAACTATTTAACGGTGCCGTCGCGTCATTTACGCCTTGTACATTTTCGTCGTTCGCTTGGATCATGCCGCCCGTAAAAGCCCCCCGGAGCGTAATTGGCACTGAGATATCCTTTCGATAAAAAATAGTCAGCGCTGGTCTGTTATTCTCGAATTGATAATTGGGTGAGAGTTCACCTTTATAATTTAGCCCCCCAATACCAATACCTAACTCGCTGGTATTTTGAGCGTTAGCGGAAGCAATAAAAAAAACACTCCCTACTTGCACAAAGCAAGTAAGGAGTGTTATGCGGAGAATCAAATGCAGCATCAGACTGACTCTTGAGTGGAATAGACAGCCAGATATGATCGGCTATCGGAATTTAGGGCTCTTCACGCGTGGCTGAAGAATGTAGTTGAGCGTGATACCCGTAACGATGTACCAATCATCTTCATTGCTCTTGCCACGCATAATTCCCGGATCATTGAAGCCAGCAAATTCACCATCGGTACGCAGAGTGATATCACGACCGAAGTACTCGGCGGCAGGGCTACGCAGATCAGCGTCGGCAGCAAAGTTACCGCTTACATCATCGAGGTAGTCGGTGAACGTCTTGCGCCAGCCTATTTCCAAGCCGATATCAAAGTCCTTATTGATTTTGTAACGAACACCACCGCCAAATGGAATAGAGATCTGGGTTTTGCTGTAGCCTTCTGTCTGGCCTTCTGTATTCAGGGGCTGAAGCTCTACATAATCACCAGGCGTCAAAGTCGTTGCATTATCCTTTACCAAACCCTTGGGATTATGATAGAAAGCAGCAACACCAGCAAACACATAAGGCACAAAATCAGGGCGCTTAACGTAGGTATTACGGTTTTCAATCAAATCGAAAACTCCGATAGCTGACAATTCAACTATGTCGTTGCGGAAAGCGAAGTTACGGTTGTAACGATACTTAGCATCCGAATCGTTTTGGTTAGCAGCTTTCGTGTCATCGCCGGTGATACGGCCATAAGATAAACCAGCACGACCAGATATGCGGGGGGCAAAACGGCGTGTGAAAGTCAGGCCTATGTTAGGCCGGGTAGCAGCAAAACGGAAGCTGGGAACACTGGCTTTCGGTACTATATCACCGAAATAGTTCATAGCGTTCAGGCTTACTCCTACGGAATTATACTGTTTCCGTCTGTTAAACTGCTGGGCGCTTGCCTCATTGGCTACCAGTGCAAGCACGAGCAACACAGCTAAGGTGTGGGTAAAGAAATGCTTCATAATCAAACCAGGGTTAGTAATATCAGATTTTGAGAAAGCGAGGTAGCCAATAGGCACAGGTAGCAGTCAGCGACAAAAGTAGGGTTTGTAAGGAACTTTAAAAACAAATATTACAAATAGCCTTTCACTTATACGGGGGCTCCGGCGGGGTTACGCCGATCTAGGCCCCAATTTAACTTACTACGCAGGGTGGTCAGAAAATTAACGTGGTTCAATTTGACCAGTCGTGCCCCAAAGTTTTCACGTCTTACAGCAATCTGCACATTAGCTTCTACCGGAACTGAGCGCGAGTCGAGCGACAGCAAGAAATTATTGCTTCTACCTTCTATTTCAAAGGAAATAACGCTACGATCCGACACGATAAGAGGACGCACATTAAGATTGTGTGGGCATACGGGCGCGATAATAAAGTTGTTGGTTTGTGGCAACATAACAGGTCCTCCACAGCTCAAAGAATAGCCTGTAGAGCCAGTAGGGGTAGCTACAATCAGGCCATCTGCCCAATAAGAATTCAAATATTCGCCGTCGATATAAGTATGCACCACAATCATTGACGACGTGTCACGCTTGAGAATGGAGAATTCGTTGAGACCAAAGTTGATCTTTCCAAAAACATCCGGATCGGTTTCTACGCGGATCAAACTTCGTTCCTCAATTACGAAATGTCCTTTATATAAGGCATCAATAGCCTGAGCTATACGCTCTGGCGTGATGGTAGCCAAAAAACCAAGCCGACCGGTGTTAATACCTAAAATTGGGATTTGCAGGCTTCCAACGTAGGTAACAGTGTCGAGGAGAGTGCCATCGCCACCAATGCTAAGAACGAATTGTACGCCTCGCAAAGAATCACCGCGCTGAAAAATCGTAATTTTTTCAGGCAAGCGAAGTCGAGATGAGAGGGACGAGTGAAATGACTCCGCAATGAGAATTTCGGTTTGCCGGGATACCAAATCATCTAGCAAAGCCTGAACAAAAGGCAAGGTAGAGTCGTCGAGAGGCTTACCAATTATGGCGATTTTCATAACAAAATAGTAACCTGCGGTAAACCGCCGGGGTAGAGTTTAGATAGGAAAATCGGTGCGGAAGAAGAACCCGCCTTCTCCTCGACCATTGCGGGTGTACTCCACCGTTAGCACCCGATCGTAGTAGGTGACGAAATGCAGCCCGACCCCGGCGGCCCCCAATAGTTGGTTGGGCAATCTGTTTTCTGGGAAAGTAGTACGGGCTAGCACATACCCGGCGTCGGTAAAGGTATTCAAATAAATAACCAAGGGTAAGCTGTTTATCTTGGAATTAGTTATGCCTTGCAGCTTGATTTTACCAGCATCGAACAGTCGGTAAGACACACTTTGCCGTGCTAATCCATAATGACGACCGTCTATAACATAGGCATCATAACCCCGCACATGCGCCTCGTAGCCAAGAGCTCGGTTATCGGCGTAGCTTATCCGCTGGGCAAGCCGCAGTTGGCCCTGCAAATTGAAATTGTAGTAAAAATTGCCCCCCAGCGCGAAATATTGAGAATACCGGCCTACGAGGGTGGTAAAATCGGCGTTGCCCGATGTTAGGAAGATGCGATGTGACAAGGCTACTTGAGCAAATCGGCCGGTAAGGGGATAGGCAAATGTATTCCGTTGATTCAGGGTGCTGGTGAGTTTAAGCTCCAGATACTCCCGCCGCGACCCATTCAGAAAATATACAGGATTGAGTTCGACAACCGAATCGGAAACCTGCTCTTTATAATAAGCCACATCGAAAGCAGAAAAACGCTGCACCGATTGGCGCCAGCGCAGCCCCAATGAGCCGTACTGGCGCATAAGCGGTAAGCCATCTTCGGGGCGAAACGTGACGAGTCGGTCGCGAACGGTGGCATAGTCGAGAGCACGGCTGCGGGCGTATGAGATGCCCGCTCCAAAACCGATGCGCCGACGCGGACCATAGCCAGGCGCTTCGTAAAACAACTCGTAGCGACGGTTGAAGCCTAACTGCACATTAGCGCGCACTTCCTCATTACGACCCCGGAAGTTCTTGCGCACAATGTATAGCCCATAGTTAACCCGGCGCCATCGGTCGGGGCGGTCAAGCCATGCGTTAAAATTGCGCTCAGCAAACGAAAGCGTTGGAATAGGAAAGGTGTACCATCGCTCTTGCACCGCAAACAGCACAGTAATTTCGCCGTCGCGACAAACTGTTTGCTGAATAACGCTGTGGAACAGCCGCAGGTTGAATAGTCGCAAGCGGTTACTTTCCAGCCGAGCAGCCAACGTAGCAGCATCAAGGGTATCTCCTTCTTGTAAATCCAGCTCAGCGCGCAGTACTACTTCCTTGGTGACCTCATTGCCCGCAAACAAGATAGTACCCACGCGCACCACGGCATACTGCGGACACTGCGCCTGCATCAAGCTATCAGCTGGAGCGAGTTTTAGAGAATCCGGAACCGGCCTGGGGGGCAAAATGCTGCTGCCCAGCAGTAAGGAAAGCAAACAGGCGAGCAGGCTCAAGTAAGTAGCATTAAGAATGGAGAATCGGGCGAAACGCAATTCTTGTTCCGCAACGCCAAGAATAGCTTAGAGCTTACAGCAGTGTACCGCTGAGCTATTATTCTTTGCGAATACAACTCTCTTACCCGAAAGAGGTTAGGCTTACAAACTCAAATACTTCAGCAGAGCATCGAAGCGGTCCTGCTCGCCTTCGCCTACATCGGTAGCGCCGCTAAACTGCGCGGTGATGACGTACCCAAACCGCTCCAGCGTAGCCACGATGCGGGTGAGCGAAGGCGTATTGAGCTTCAGCGTCAGCCGAATTTTATATGGGTCGCTTTCATCCTGCGCAACGTGGGCGCTCAGAATTTTGGCGTTGTTTTCCTCTACGTACCGGCTGATTTGGGTAAGGGAATAATCGCGCTCATCCATAGAAAGCACCAAAATGCCCCCCTGCCCTACGGCAATGGGCATTTGGCCAAGTGCGGCCAGCGTGTCACCTACCGTTACTACACCCATGTATTCGCGCTGCTCGTCGAGGACGGGTACTAGCTGAATTTTATTCTGGATAGCTATTTCCATGATGCTATAGAAATGTTGATCGTGCTGCACGTGCACATCGGCGTAGCCCAGCGTCAGTTGGCTGAGCAATTCCTCCGTCTGGTCGTAGTCCAGCAGATCAGATTCGGTAATAAGACCGCGGTACTGGCGGTTATCGACGACGGGCAGCTGCCCCACGTGAAACTCCTCCAGCCATTTGGCAGCCTTCCCGGTCGAGTCCGTCACCTGTAGCGCCGGAATCATGTGGTTGAGCAATTCTTCGGCAAGCATAGAATGCATGTGTAGGCTGAGAAACGGAAGTAAACGTGGATAAGCTACAAACCAAAAGGCAAACAAGCGCCAAGGAGCAAACTTTGTTTAGGTTTGTTAGCTCCGAGTTGCAAACAGAAATGCGATTTGCCTTCTATGATACGGAACTAACGACTGACTGACGCTTAGTGCTATGCAGAAACTGGCGGAGCCGGGCATTAAAAGCCGCAGGGCGCTCCATCATAGGCGCGTGACAACAGTGATCCAGAAAATGAAGCTCGGAGTTGGTGATGAGGCGGTGAAACTCGTGCGCTACTATCGGGGGGGTAATGGTGTCGTTCAGCCCCCAGACTAAAAGCGTGGGTACCTGAATACGGCCTAGGTCTTTCGCTAAATTATGGCGCTGAGCTGAGCGAGCTATGTTGATGATCCGCAGAACCTTGATGTTCGAGTTCGTAACGTTAAACACTTCATCAACTAAATCTTTGGTAGCTAATGTAGGGTCGTAAAATGTGTAGGCTACCCGCTGCTGCACGAAGCCGTAGTTGCCTCGCTTCGGAAAGGAGCTACCCATCGAGTCTTCAAACAAACCACTGCTGCCCGTGAGCACTAGGCGCTCTACCTGCTGCGGGTTGTGCAGCGTATAAACCAGTGCCACGTGCCCGCCCAATGAGTTGCCAAGCAAGGTAAATGGCTGGTGCAAACCCATTTCGGCAACGAATTCCTCTACGTACCCTACCAAGCCAGGCACGCCGGCTTTGGTGAGAGGCATCTCATAAATCGGCAGCATCGGAATGATAACGCGGTAGTCGCGCGCGAAATCACTTATGACGTCCTGCCAGTTGCTCAGGGCGCCAAACAAGCCGTGCAGGAGCAGCAGCACCTCGCCGGTGCCTTCCTCCACATACTGAAATTCTTTCTTTTCCTTAATCTGCAATTCCATCATCTCGGCTTCTCAGCGGGCAGACGCGGGCACGGCGGTTACCGACCGAGCGTCCTTTGCAATGATACAACACTTGACCCAATTGCCGAGCAACGCCAAGCCGTGGCTTGTCAGCAGCGCTTCGGGATGAAACTGTACGCCGTAGAGCGGCAATGAGTGGTGACGCAAGGCCATTATTTCCTGAAATTCATCTGTAGTGTAGGCCAGCGGCACCAGCACTTCGGGCAAGTGGCTGATTACTAACGAGTGATAGCGCGTAACCAGCAGCCTGGGGGGCAAATTTTCGAATAATGGCTCCTGGGGGGCAATTTCGATTTCTGAAACTTTGCCATGCATGGGCCGCACGGCACGCTGGAGCTTTGCCCCAAAAAAATCGCCCAGCGCCTGATGTCCTAAGCACACGCCCAGCATCGGTACCCGCTGATGATACGCTTGTATGACGTCGGGCATTACTCCTGCTCTGGCCGGTGTGCCGGGCCCCGGCGACAATACGATTCCATCAAAGTCGAGTTCCTGGATGACCGTCAGGGGAACATCATTGCGCACAACCTGCACCTGTACCTCCAACTGCTGAAAGTAGTCCAGCAGGTTGTAACTAAAGGAATCGAAGTTGTCGAGCAGAAGAAGCCGCACAGGTTGATGAGCTGGTTGAATAACTAAGAAACGGAGCTGTTCAGGAATTGAAAGGTTGCAAGACTAAAGCCTCAGCTGTTCACCTTATAAACGATCAACAACTCAGCCCCAGTAATAGCTCAGGTATTCAACGCTAAAATACCCCCCGCAAACGGGTTAGAAGCGTACTGGCGAATGGCATTACGAAACCTACTACTTCTAAGGCTACCGGAGTAGCCTGACGCACAACGGGCAGCACCTGCGAGTCGCCGGTCAGGGCGGGCGTGAGCAGATTTACACCCGCCAGGCCCAAGCCGTGCAGGAGCAGACTTAAGCCCAGTATCCACTTTAAGGCCCCAGCCGCGCCGCCCAGCAGGTTGTCGAGCAGCCCCAGCGGCGTCAGATGCACGGCGCTCTTCACGAAGCTGCCTAACAGATGAACTCCCCAGGCAATGAGCACGCACACCAGCAGGAATGACACGATGGGGAGCAGTCCGAAGGCCTCGCCTACATAATGCCGAACCAGCGGAATAGCATCATTGAGCAAGCTGAGCCCGCCCACCACGCCCAGCACAAAGGCCAGCAACGACGCTACTTCCAACACCAAGCCCCGCCGAAACCCCTTCACCGCGCCCACGCCCACTACCAAAAGCAGAAAGAGGTCGAAACCAGACATTTTGGAGGGGGCTAAAAAATCAGCAGTTGGGAGCTCGAAATAGGTTCAGGCAACTTCTAGCTCCCAACTCCTTAAAAATTACACGTTTGTATTATTCAGCAAGTGGCCCACAACCTGCGAAATCATGCGTCCGTCTGCTTGGCCACCTAACTCGCGAGCTGCTACCCCCATTACTTTGCCTAGGTCGGAAGGGCCGGTAGCGCCTACTCGCTGAATAATTTCGACCAGGCGCTCAACCAAATCAGCCTCGGAGAGTTGCTGAGGCAGGTATTCTTCGATGATAGCCAGCTCGGCCAGCTCAATTTCTTCGAGGTCAGAGCGAAACTGCTTCTGATACATTTCGGCGGCTTCGCGGCGCTGCTTGGCCTGCTTGGTGAGCAGCTTGATTTCGGCTTCGGGCGTGAGGGCTGCGCCGTGGGCGCCTTCGGCGGTTTCGGCCAGCAAAATCTGCGATTTGATGCTGCGCAGCGCAGTGAGGCGTACTTTATCTTTGGCAAGCATTGCTTGCTTGATAGCAGCGTCGATGGTTTCTTTCAGGGCCATAATAGAGGAATTGTAAAGTAAAAAAAGCCGCCTGTGACGAACGGGCGGCGAGCCAACGAACCAAAAAAGCTCCCGTAAAATCGGCGTACTTTCGCGGTGCGCTGGCTTCAGATCAAAGCCAATTTTCGCTTTCTAAAGAGATGACAAAACTAAGCGTAAACATAAACAAAATCGCTACCCTGCGGAATGCCCGCGGCCACAACCGCCCCGATGTGCTGCAAGTGGCCCGCGACTGTGAGCGGTTCGGAGCCCAGGGTATTACGGTGCATCCGCGGCCCGATGAGCGCCACATCCGCTACCAGGACGTGCGCGATCTTAAGCGGATTGTGACCACGGAGCTGAACGTGGAAGGCAATCCGACACCCGATTTTATCAATCTGGTGCGGGAAGTGCGCCCCGAGCAGGTCACGCTCGTGCCCGATGCGCCCGATGCTATTACCTCCAATGCGGGCTGGGACACTATTGAGCATCAGATTTATCTGCTGGGCGTCGTGACGGAGCTGAAGGCGCTGGGGTGCCGGGTTTCGATTTTTCTCGACCCCAATCCAGCCATGGTGAAAGCGGCCGTAGGTACCGGCACCGACCGTATTGAGTTATATACAGAGGCGTACGCCCAACAATTTCATGCTGATCCGGCCGCTGCTATTGCTCCTTATCGTACCGCGGCTATTCTGGCGCAGGAACTCGGTATCGGCTTAAATGCCGGCCACGATCTGGACATGGACAACCTAGCTTACCTAAAGCAGAATTTACCTGGCCTGGCAGAAGTGAGCATCGGACACGCGCTCATCTGTGATGCGCTCTATTTCGGGTTGGAAAACACAATTCAGCTGTACCGCCGGCAATTGCTGTAGGAACGCATCGCGCCCGCTATGGCGTTAGGCCTTGCGCTTTCGGCTTACTTTATCAGGCAGCGTTTCTACCAAATTCTACTACATGCCTCGTCTTTCTCTCTCCGATTTTCTGCAAGGCCCGCCCGACGTGCCCATTCTGGATGTGCGGGCACCGATAGAATATTCCCACGGCCACATTCCGGGAGCTGTGAGTTTGCCGCTGTTTACGGACGAGGAACGGGCCCGCATTGGCACTGCTTACAAGCAGGTTAGTCAGGAGAAAGCCATCCATATCGGTCTGGATTTCTTTGGCCCGAAGATGAGCAAGATGGTGAAGCTAGCGCAGAAAATTGCCCCCCAGAAGGAGGTACGCCTGCATTGCTGGCGGGGCGGCATGCGCAGCGGAGCCGTGCTGTGGCTGCTGGAGCTGGCCGGCTTTAAAGTGCATCTGCTGGACAAAGGCTACAAAGATTACCGCCGCTGGGCACTTGCTCAATTTGCCCAGCCGCGTCCCTTATTCGTGCTTGGCGGCCTGACGGGCAGCGGCAAAACCGACGTGCTGCACGAGCTAGCCCGTCAGGGTGAGCCTATTGTTGATCTGGAAGGCTTAGCCAGCCACAAAGGCTCGTCGTTTGGCAGCATTGGCTTGGCGCCTCAGCCTACGGCGGAGCAATTTGAGAATGACTTGGCTCTTGAGTTGGCAAATTTGCCCCCCAATGCCGTGCCGTGGTTTGAAGACGAGAGCCTGTCTATCGGTCGCGTGACGATTCCGAAGCCACTTTTCGAGCAGATGCGCCTTGCTCCGCTCGTGGTGCTCGACATCCCGCGGGCGGTGCGCACCCGCAAGCTAGCGGCCGAGTACGGTCGCGAGGACCCCGCCGAGCTAGCCGACGCTATTGAGCGCATTAGCAAGCGCTTGGGCGGTTTGGCAACGAAGGAAGCTTTGGCGGCCATTGAAGCGGGCGACATGGAGAAAATGGTGGATATCGCCCTCGATTATTATGACAAAACCTACGGCCATGGGTTAAACACCAAAATCAATAGCACTATCGTGCGCGTTCCTTCCAACACCTGTGACCCGATAGTGAACGCGGAACTGGTGCGGGCCGCAGCCAAAACAGTAGTCGCACAGTCTCTTTTTGCTTCCCGGGGCGTGGCCTAATTCCAGGGCCCACATCAAGCTGCGAAGCGCCACGGTAACCTTCTCATTGAATTTATGATCTCCGAAGAAATCGACCAGATTCGCCTTACTCAGTATAGCCACGGGGCAGGCTGCGGGTGCAAAATTGCGCCTAAAGTGCTCGACCAAATCCTGCACACCAGCATTCCTCAGCCCCAAAACGATAAGCTGCTGGTGGGCAACAGCTCCCGCGACGACGCGGCCGTGTTTGATATCGGCGGCGGTCAGGCCATTATCAGCACCACCGACTTTTTCATGCCTATCGTAGATGACGCCTACGACTTTGGGCGCATTGCTTCGGCCAACGCCATCAGCGACGTGTATGCCATGGGTGGGCGGCCGGTGATGGCCATTGCCGTGCTGGGTTGGCCCATCGACAAATTGCCCCCCGAGGTGGCGCGCCGCGTTATTGAAGGCAGCCGCAGCATTTGCGCCGAGGCGGGCATTCCGCTGGCGGGCGGCCACAGCATCGACTCGCCGGAGCCTATTTTCGGTCTGGCCGTGACTGGTATGCTCGATATTGCCAACCTCAAGCGCAACGATACGGCTACGGCTGGCTGCGAGCTTTATCTCACCAAACCTTTGGGCGTGGGCATGATGACGACAGCACAAAAACGCGCCATTCTGCGGCCTGAGCACGAGCAAATTGCCCCCCAGCAAATGATGCAGCTCAACAAAATCGGCTACGAGCTGGGGCAGCTTGCCGCCGTGCACGCCATGACCGACGTGACTGGTTTTGGTCTGCTTGGGCACTTAGCGGAGGTATGCGAGGGCAGCAACGTGACGGCAGAAATTGAATTCGAGAAAGTGCCTTTGCTGAAGGAAGCAGAAGAATATCGTCAGCAAAAAGCAGTGCCCGGCGGCACCGTACGCAACTGGGACAGCTACGGCCATAAAATTGGGCCGGTCACGGATGAGCAGCGGCAGTGGCTCTGCGACCCCCAAACGTCGGGCGGCTTGCTGGTCTGCGTAGCGCCGGAAGGACGCGAGGCGGTGGGGGGCATTTTTGCCCAGTACGGCCTTGACCTGCAACCCTTTGGCACGTTGCGGCCACATACGCCGGGTGAGCCCTGGATTCAGGTTCGGTAAGCGGTGAAGATATTCCAGATACTACGGCCCTTGCTGGAAATTGGGGTGGTCGTGTTTGCTATTGTCTTCGGACTGCGCTTTATCACCAGCTTTTTCTCCCAGAAAAGCAAGGTTTACCGGCCTACCTTTCTGCGGCAATTCTACCTGCTGTTCTGGCCGTTGCTGTGCTTGGGCGTGGGCTTGCCTAATCTGGGCTTTTACTTTTACACAACTCACCTGGCTCCCCACGAAGCGGTGTTGCTGCTGGCCCTGGCGGCCGTACTGCTGGGCTTTTCGATGCCTGCGCTGCTATTGCATGCGCAGTATTACGCCCGCAACCTGCACACAACGCTGGTTTTCGACCCGAAGGAAAACAAGCTGGAAGTGTACGAGGGCCGGGTGCGTATTCCGTTTCGGCAAAGCGAGCTGGTGCGCGTGGAGCGCGTAACCTGCAAGTCGAACCGGCTGTTCTGGAGCAACTACGATTTTCTGCGCCTGCACTTGCAGACAGGCGAAGTACTCACGCTTACGTCCTTGCTGCTCAACCTCGCCCCCCTCACGGAGTTCCTGCGCAGTACGCCGCTGGAGCACCGGCAGCGCTGGTTTTGCTGGACCTGAGTTACCGAATTTGCAACGCAACAGCCCCGAACGCGTTTGCTTATCTGAAGATTTGAACCTCGCTCCCTATGCTATTACACTACCGCGAACAAGGCCAGGGCGCACCGCTGGTTATTCTGCACGGCCTTTTTGGCACCCTCGACAATTGGCACACCCTGGCGAAGCGCTGGGCGGAGCACCACCGGGTTATTGCCGTAGATCTGCGCAATCATGGCCGGTCCCCCCACACGGAAGAGCACACCTATGAGTTGATGAGTGAGGATGTGCGGGAGCTTTTCGTCCAGCTTCAGTTGGATGCGCCTACCTTGCTTGGCCACAGCATGGGGGGCAAAGTAGCCATGCGCTTCGCCCTCGACTACCCCGATTTGCTGGCCCGCTTGGTAGTTCTGGATATCGCGCCCAGCTTCTCGGACATGCTCCACCAAGACAATATTTTGGCGGGCCTCCACGCTGTAGACCTGCCCCTTGTAGAGAACCGGCAGCAGGCTGATGAGATGATGGCCCAGCATATTAAGCAAGATGCGGTGCGGCAGTTTCTGCTAAAAAACCTTTACCGCCGCGAAGACCATTCGTTTGCCTGGCGCCTCAACCTGGATGCGCTCACTTCGCACATGGCACACGTAGGCGCTGAGATAAAAGCCCCCCAGCCTTTCCTGAAACCCGCCTTATTCGTTCGGGGGGGCAAATCGGACTATATCACGACGGAAGATAAGCTCCATGTCATTCCGGCGCTTTTCCCCAATTCTCAGGTTGAAACCATCCCTGATGTAGGCCACTGGCTCCACGCCGAAGCTCCGGACAAGGTGTTTGAGTTGGTGAATGCCTTTATGCAGGGTTAAGTTAAGAGCCTCTTGCACCCTACCTTAATCTAGCATCTCTTGTCCGGCGTTCTCTACCTTATTCCCACCATTCTGGCCGATGATACGGCCGCGCAGGTGCTGCCAGCCCAGGTTGCTACGCACGTAGCTACGCTTTCCTATTTTTTGGTAGAAAACGCCCGCACTGCCCGTCGTTTTGTGAAAAGTGTAGCCCCAGCGCACGTCATCGAAGATCTGCGCTTTACGGTGATTGATAAAGACTCGTCGGAAGCGGAAATCAGAGCGGCTTTGAAGCCTGTAGCTGCCGGCCAGGATGCGGGCATACTTTCAGAAGCCGGCTGTCCGGGCGTGGCCGATCCGGGCGCAGAGTTGGCGCGGGTGGCACATCAGCTAAGTATCCGAGTGGTGCCATTGGTAGGACCTTCGTCCCTGCTTCTCGCTTTGATGGCTTCGGGTATGAATGGGCAGAGCTTTGCTTTTCACGGCTATTTGCCCATTGAAAAAGCCAAGCGAATCGCGGCGCTAAAGCAGTTGGAAAGGACAGCTATTACGCAGCATCAAACCCAGCTTTTTATCGAAACACCTTACCGCAATATGCTGCTGCTGGATGATCTGCTGGCGCATTTGCAGCCTGGTACCCGCCTGTGTATTGCTGCCAGCCTTACGGCGCCCAACGAGTTTGTGCAAACTCATACCGTAGCCGATTGGAAGGGCAAACTACCCGAGATTCACAAGCAGCCAGCCGTCTTTCTACTTGGGAAGTGACAGATAGTAAAATCTGACTCTACTTCTGATTCTACTTGAATACCTGATACACAATCAGCGACGACACATAGGCCAGGCCTGTCATGTATAGCAGCTGCATCAGGGGCCATTTCCATCCTTTGGTTTCGCGGTACACAACGGCCAGCGTACTCATGCACTGCATGGCAAATACATAGAACACCAGCAAAGAAAATGCGCGGGCCGGCGTGAAAAATGGCTGGCCATTTTCGTCTTTCTCAGCGGCCAGCTTCTGTTGCACCGTGCGCATATCCGCGTCTTGGCCTACGCTGTAAATCGTAGAAATGGTCCCCACGAATACCTCACGGGCAGCAAAAGACGTGATGAGGGCAATACCGATTTTCCAGTCGAAACCCAGCGGGCGAATAGCTGGCTCCAATGTTCGGCCAAACAATCCGGCATAAGAGTTTTCGAGCTTCTCGGACGCAATACGATTATCTGTTTCCTCCGGCGTAAGTTGCTGCTGAACGGCTGTAACGCGTGCCTGCTGCTCAGCTTTATCCAAGGCATCACCCGGACCATACGAAGCTAATACCCAGAGGATAACTGAAATGGCTACGATAACCTTGCCGGCCTGAAACACGAAGGTTTTTACCTTCTCGACTATAGTAATGCCCACATTCTTCCAGCGCGGCCAGCGATACACTGGAAACTCCATAATAAAGTAGCTCCGCTCCTGGGTTTTAAGCAGCAGCTTCAGCGCTAAGGCCGAGAATATAGCCGACAGAAAGCCCAGCAGGTATAATCCCATGAGCACTACACCCTGCAAGTTGAAGAAGCCCAACACCTTCTCATCGGGCACGACCAACGCCGTAAGCACCGTGTACACCGGAATCCGGGCCGAGCAGCTCATCAGCGGCGTAACGAAGATGGTGATGATGCGGTCCTTCCAGTTCTCGATGGTGCGGGCGCTCATAATAGCGGGCACTGCGCAGGCAACGCCCGAAATGAGCGGAACGACACTCTTGCCGTTCAGTCCGAACTTGCGCATGATGCGGTCCATCATGAACGTAACGCGGGCCATATAGCCTGTTTCCTCCAGCACCGCGATGAAAGCAAACAGCAGGGCAATCTGCGGAATGAAGATCAAAACGCCCCCCAGACCTGCAATTACCCCCTCAGTGAGAAGATTAATAAGAGGCCCGTTGAAGTTGGTTTGGATAAGTGAGTTGATCAGCGCAATGCCTTGATCAATCAGATCCATAGGATAGCTGGCCCAGGCAAATACGGCCTGAAACATCATAAACAGCACCCCGAAGAAAATCAGGTAGCCCCAAACCCGATGCGTCAGGACTTTGTCTAGCTTGTTGCTGTACGGCTCATTGCGCTCGGTGCGCGTCACCGATACCGCGTTGAGCAGGATCTCATTGATGCGGGCGTAGCGGGAAATGGTTTCATGCGCCTGGCGAGCGGTAGGCTCGAAGCCATACTGCTCAACCAGCTCCTGCACATACTGGCGCTGATCGGGCGTTAAAAAGCTGATATGCCGGAACTGGTGTGCATAGTGCAGCGCCAGATAATCGTTGTGCAGATTAAAATAGTACCGAATCTGCCGGATCATGGGAAGCAGTTCCTCGGTGGGCTCATAGAAGCTTACCGTGGGCGCGTCCAGATGTTGCGCCATCACAATCTTGAGTGCAGCCACGCCAATGCCCTTACGCGCATTCATGGGTATCACGGGGACACCTAACTCCTGCTGTAGCTCAGCAATATCGATGTGCACGCCATGCTGCTCGGCTACGTCCATCATGTTGAGAGCCAACACGGCAGGCAAGCCTAAATCGGCGAGCTGAGTAAACAGCAATAGATTACGCCGCAGGTTGGAGGCATCGACTGTGACCACCACGAAATCAGGATACTGAGCCGATTCACGGTCGTAAAGCAAGTCGGTGATTACCTTCTCGTCCAGGCTTTTCGGGTACAGCGAATACGTACCCGGCAAGTCGATAATTTCGGCGCGGTGCTGGGGCGTAAGCTGGCTGATGCCGGTCTTCCGGTCAACCGTTACACCAGGAAAGTTGCCTACTTTTTGGTTCAGGCCCGTGAGCTGATTAAACAGCGAGGACTTGCCTGAGTTAGGATTGCCCACCAGGGCAATACGCGTCAATTCACGACGGGCGTGAGGCGTAGGTATGCTATCAACGCTTGAGGCGACGGCCGCCGGAGCGGACACTGTAGGTATAGTTGCCAGGCGAGCCATCCGCGCCGGTTAGTTTTTCAATAAAATAGTAGCCGCCTCACTTACCCGCAGCGAAAGCGTGTAATCTTCGTCGCCGAGTACCAGCGTGATGGGGCACCCCAAGGGAGCGCGGCTATTAAGGCGCACTTGCGTGCCCGGAATGCAGCCCATTTCTAATAGTTTCAACGCCATCTCGGGATCCTGCAGGCAGCAAATCGTCCCGCTCTCACCCAGACGAAGGTCTTTCACACTACGTTGGGTCGTAGGGGCAGCGGTAGTAAAACGGATAGCCACAGGCAGGATTGGTTATTTAGACAGGATTCAAACAAAGGTACGCCCCATTTAGGTTTCGGCCAAAAGATGGTTTTCTTCAACCACTTATAAGATGGGCCTGGAAGCAGCTTAGAATTATTCCATCAGAAAATTGCACAGGTATAACTATTCAAGGAAAACAGGGAGCACATTGGCACATTCATTGTAGTTTTGGGGTACAACTACTCATTTCTACTATGTTTAAACGTGTACTTTCTTTAGTCGTCTTTGCTGTGATGCTGCCTTATTTCAGCTTCGCGCAGGCCGACCGAATTTCAGGTCGGGTAGTTGATAAAGAAACGCAGGAGCCTATCCAGTACGCTTCCATCGGGTTGAAAGAAGAGCAGGTAGGTGCTTTGACCAACGAATACGGCTATTTTCAGATAGCCATGCCAGAGAAAAATCAGAAGGACTCGCTGATTGTAATAGCGCTGGGCTTTAAGCGTACGGCCATTCTGGTAAGAAAAAGCGATAAGAATTTAGAGGAAATTATCCTTGAAGTCCCCAAACGCGAATACTTGCTGAGCGGAATCAAAGTTGAGGCCAGCAAGGTGAAGCCAATTGGATTGGGAGCGCGCTCCAACACGCCCGGCGATGGCATGATTCAGGGCATGCCTGGTACTCAATATGCCTTCTATGTCAAGAATGACAAAGGCAAGAAACTAGGCTTGGTACGTACCGTGTCATTCTTTATTGGGGAGCATGGCTTTCCGCGCGAGCCGTTCCGCATTCGCATTTATGCCCCCGACGGCAACTACAGTTCCCCAAACTCCGACTTGCTGACTGAGAACGTGGTGGTATCGGCTATAAAAGGGGGCGCCTGGTACACCGTCGATTTGACCCAGTACAACATCGTCGCGCCGGATGAAGGGTTCTATGTCGCCATGGAATGGATCGTGACGGGTGATAAGTTCTACACCACCAACTTCATGGACACCTACACGCCTTACGGTCAGATCCTGCGGCCGACGTTCGAATTCAAAGAAAGCCGCACCTGGAATTATACTATCGGACGCGGCTGGAGCTTAATCACCTTAGCTAACAATGGTATGCGCTACAATGCCATGATTAAGGCCGAGGTAGATATGTATAAATAAAGCTTAGGTGCTTTATCCTCCTTATCAAGCTGTTTTTAAAGCCGGTTTCTACTTGTAAGCCAGTATTTAATTATTAGAAATACCGCTTTACGCGCTTTTACAAAGCGTCATTAATAAAGTCCCTCTCACAGCCCTATCTCTCTTACAAACTTGTCTCCCGGTCTGTAAACCTCCCTTTATGTTCCAACGCGTACTATTCACCTTTACCTTCTGTTTGCTGCTTCCGGCACTAAGCATGGCCCAGGAAACTCGGCTATCCGGTCGTATCATCGACAAGAAGACGAAAGAGCCCATTCCCTTCTCTTCCATCGGTTTGAAGGATGAGCAAAGCGGTGCTCTTACCAACGAAATCGGCATCTTCCAGATGACCGGTCCTACCAAAAATGCCCAGGACTCTCTGATCGTTCTGGCCTTGGGTTACGAGCGCAAGGCTGTGCTGGTGAAGCGTGGCTCGAGCCAGGCCGATATGGTAATTGAGGTTTCCAAACGAGTGTATGAGCTGGCTGAGGTTAAAGTACAGGCCAGCAAGGTGAAAGACCTGAAGCTAGGCGCCCGCTCCAATACACCCGGTGATGGCATGATTCAGGGCATGCCCGGCAGCCAGTATGCGTTTTTCGTAAAAAACGAAAAGGGCAAAAAGCTGGGTAACGTGCGCTCCGTTTCGTTCTATATTGGTGAGCACGGCTTCCCGCGCGAACCATTCCGGGTGCGCATCTACGCCCCCGACGGCAACTACAGTTCCCCAAACTCCGACTTGCTGACTGAGAACGTGGTGGTATCGGCACCGGGCGGCGGACAGTGGTTTACGGTTGATTTAACTCAGTATAACATCGTCGCGCCGGACGAAGGATTCTATGTTGCCATGGAGTGGATTGTAAGCGGTGACAAGTTCTACACCACCAACTTCGACGATAACTACACCCCCTACGGACAGATCATGCGTCCCACGTTCGAATTTAAGGAAAGCCGCACCTGGAGCTATACGCTCGGTAAAGGCTGGACGCTGATGACCATGTCGGGCGCTGGCGGCTTGCGCTACAACGCCATGATCAAGGCCGAAGTTGATATGATTAAGTAAACCATATTTCGTTAGATAGTAAGTTCAGGCTCATAAAAAAGCCCCCCAGACGAGGTCTGGGGGGCTTTTTTATGAGCCTGAACTCAGCAACTCTACTTACTTGTTGATCACGGCTATTTCAACGCGTCGGTTTTGCTGGCGGCCAGCAGCTGTTGCATTCGATGCTACAGGTTTGGACTCGCCCATGGGCTGAATAGCTACGCGCGAAGCCTCGATTTTACCATTGTTAACCAGCCAGTTTTTCACTGCTTCAGCGCGCTGCTCGCTCAACTCTTTGTTGTACGACTTGGTATCGCGCGAATCAGCATGACCAATGATGCGAAGCTGCTTGTCAGCCGACCGTTTACCAATAGACGCTGAGATCTGCTCCAGCGCTTTAGCTGCGCCTGGCTTAATCGTGGCTTTGTCGGTATCAAACAGCACCGTTTCCTCGATGCCATACACGCTATACTGATCATTGCCGCGCACAGACACGTCCGGAAGATTCACCTCAGGGAAATCGACGTCGGGCAAATTCAGCGCGTCGGTGTCGATTAAATCACCGTCAGCAACGGCGACAGCGGGGCCTTCTTGGCCTTCACGATAAACTACCGCTGTATCAGCGGTGGCTTCTTCGGGCTCGTTTTTGGTAGCCGGATTTTTCAGGTTGTCGCAGCTAGCCAGCAGGGCAGCGGCACTAAGAATCGTAAACAGGGTCTTTTTCATAGCAGATGAACCGTTGTGGAGCCCTGTTCTACGAACACGACCCCACAACGGTTCACCGAGACTATCGCCTTGTTTTTCTTTTACTTGGACTTCTCTGTGGCCTGCACTATAATCCACTGCCGAATCGCCTCCTGCGCCTGGGCCGAAAAAGTAGGCTGTGGCTGGCCGTTCACCACTGTCCACTCCGACGGGTCGGCCTGAAACATGTGGTTTACGCCAGTCAATTTGCGGGTATTCACCGAGGAGCTACTTTTCAGACCTCTCTGCAAGGAATTAAGATTAACGTCAGCTTCAATATACGTGTCGGCAGTACCAGAAAGCAGTAATACTGGGCACTTCACACTAGGCAGTTTATCGGCAGGGTTAAAATCCAGGAAGTAGCGATACCGATCAGTGGTTAACAAACTAGCGCTAATTTTAGCCGTAGCCATGTCGATAGATGGATTCGTTTCTCTTAGCATGATAGCCACCAGGCGCTGAGCCTTGGTATTATCAGGCGTTTGACGAATTACATCAAGAATAGCCTGCCGGCGCATAACCCCTATTTGCATTTGTGTCAGGCTGGCGCCCAAAGAGCGATGCAAATCGGCTTGCTGCTGCAGTACCAAGTCGCGGCCCGATAATCCACTGGCGGCCATCGTAACCACGAAATTGGGAGCTTCTTCCTCGGCAGCGGCTAGCAAAGCTAGATTACCTCCCTCGCCGTGTCCAACAACACCCACTTTGGCAGCATTAATCTCGGGGCGGCTTCGCAGCGCCTGCATAGCTGCCTGTAAGTCCGTTAATAAAGCCGGAGGGGTAGCCTCATTATAGTCACCGCCTGATTTGCCCACGCCCCGGTCATCGAAGCGAAGCACGGCAATCCCACGACGTGTCAGGAAGTCAGCCAACACTCCCATGGGGCGGTAGTCACCTACAGCGGCATCACGATCTTGGGCTCCCATATCCGAGATCAATACGACCGCAGGAAATGGACCTTCACCAGCCGGCACCGTGAGCATTCCCCCCAAAGTCAAATTGGCTTCGGTGTTAGTCACAGCTACTTCCTCCTCGCGATAAGGAGGTGTGAGCCGTGCGCTTTTAGCTGTGCTTATCGGGGCCGACGTGTAGCCAAGCGTTAGGGCCACCTGGTAGCCAGGCTGTTGCCAGGTACCAGTCAATGCTTTACCATCGGCCGATACCAAGCCCATGAACTGACTGCCCGCTTCGGGAGCCATAAATACGATGGTATCGCCTCTTACTTCCACGCTGACAGCCATGCGGCTAATCTTTTGCTGCGGTACATCGAGCGTAGCAAAGAAAGAGCCTCCCGTGAGAGCTACCACTCTGAATACTACCTCTAATTGGCCGCCAGGCACAGGCAAGGGCCCCTTCCACAGACCATCTAATGCTGGAGCTGCTGCACGGGCTGGAGCGGATAGAAGCAACGCAATAAACAGGCAGAAGCTAAAATAAGGTGAGTAGAGAATTTTCTTCATGCAAAAGGAAGTGAGGAGTAAATAAGGGTAGCTGTAGGTATGCTTGTGGTAAGCCAAAGACGCAAGGCATTACCACATCAGATCGGAAAATGCGGCCTATACAAAACATGCACCAGAGGTACACAAAAATGGCATTAAGGCCAGAAAAAAAACTTTTTCTGGCCTTAATGCCATTTTATTCACAAATCAAGATTCTGAAATCGTCTTGCGTAGCTTATTTGTTCGTAAAAATCTGTGTCAGCGCATTAAAAACACTTTCTAATAAACCTTATACAGCGATTAATATTACATTACAACCTTTACTTTTTTGAGATATGTATGGAGACAATATTATTGCTTCTTGCTCATAATCTTAAATTATACCAAGGAACACCTATAGCGGCGCAAGGCGAATGGCCAAGGAATAACTATTCAGTTATGAATATGCGCTTTACTCGCTCGCTCACATTCGTCAGTAGCTCGTAGGGGATGGTGCCGATGCGGGAAGCCAGCTCCACCAGCGGTATTTGCTCACCAAACACGACTACGGAGTCGCCGGCCTGCGCGTCGGGAATGTGGGTGACATCGACCATAGACATATCCATACAAACGTTGCCCAATATGGGAGCACGCAGGCCGCGTATCACTACTTCGCCCACGCCATTACCGAAGCGCCGGTCGTAGCCATCGGCGTACCCGATAGCTATGGTGGCCGTGCGCCGCTCAAAGTTGGTGGCGACACCCCGGCGGCCGTAGCCAACCGTTTGACCAGCAGGCAGTTTTTTGACCTGAGAGATAACCGTGCGTAAGGCGCTGACTGGGCGCAGAGCCGCTGAGTCCTGGCCCGAAGCTTCTACTCCATACAAGCCAATGCCCAGCCGCACCATGTCCAGATGAGCCTCTGGAAAGCGTATGATACCAGCAGAATTCAGCGCATGCTTCAGGACGGAATAGCCAAGGGCAGCCTCTACAAGCGGAGTCATTCGCTGGAATGCGGCTAGCTGCTGGTGCGAAAAATCGTTGTGCTGCGCTTCATCGGCGCCGGCCAGGTGGGTCAGCATACTGGCCACGCGCAGTTGGGGGGCTTTTTCGCGCAATAGCTTGCACAGCTCTTCCAGGTCCTCTTCCGCAAATCCTAGCCGTCGCATGCCCGTGTCGAGCTTCAGGTGAATGGCTGGCATAAGCTGAGTTTGGGCTGCCAACAGGTAATCATGCAGGCGCTCGAAGGAGTAGATTTCGGGCTCCAGATGATACTGGTGCAGCTTCTGGAAGCTGTCGGGCGACGGGTTCATCACCATAATCGGCAGACTGATACCGTGTTGGCGCAGCTCCACGCCTTCATCCGCATACGCCACCGCCAGGTAGTCGGCGCGGTGAAACTGGAGTAGGTTGGCCACTTCGTAGCTGCCGCTGCCGTACGCAAAGGCTTTCACCATCACCATCAGGCGGGTGCCGGGCGCGAGGCGCGCGCGGTAATAGTTGAGGTTGTGCACCAGCGCATCCAGGTTCACTTCCAGTACGGTACCATGAATCTTTTGCTGAAAAGCGGCCACAATCCGCTCAAACTCAAAGCGCCGGGCACCCTTCACCAGAATCGTTTCGTGGCGAAACTGCTCCGGCTGAAAAGCAGCCAGAAATGCTTCGGTGCTGGCAAAAAAAGCCCCCCGCACCTCGCCAAACAGCTGCTGATGCGCACTTATGGCCTCGCCAACCCCGATAATGCGTCCTACGCCGTGCGCGGGCAGCTGGGCCGCAATGCGCGCATACAGCTCCGCCGCCGGCAAGCCCGATTCGAGCACATCAGAGAGAATGAGGGTGCGTTGCCCACGGCGCGGCTGGCGGGCCAGGGCATCGAGGGCCAGGGTGAGGCCGGCGAGGTCATTATTGTACGTATCGTCGAGCACGTAGCAGTCGTTGAGGGCCTGCTTCATCTCCAGGCGCATGGCCACGGGCAGCAGGCGGTCGAGGCGGCGCTGAATCTCGGCGGTGGGCACGGCGTACCACAGCAGCACGGCCAGGCAGTGCAGTGCGTTTTCTACCGAAGGCTCATCGGCGAAGGGCAAGGTAAACGTGTGCTCTTCCACTCTGGGGCGAGCCAAATGCACTTGCACCACCGTGCGCTCGGCACTGGCTTCCGTAACGGTGACGCTCAAATTTGCCCCCCGCTGCGCTTGCCGACTCCAAGTAAAGGTGCGCGCCGGATCAAGTATCTGCTGCGCCGCCGCGTGAATGGCTTCGTGGTCGCGGCAGTAAAAGAGCGTATCTACTGCCGCAAAAAGCTGCATTTTCTCGCCTACCTTCTCTTCCGCTGAAGCAAAGCCTGCGTCGTGGGCCGTGCCCAGGTTGGTGAAGATGCCGAGCGTGGGCTGAATGATAGCGGCGAGCCGTGCCATTTCGCCCCGCTCTGAAATGCCGGCCTCAAAAATGCCGAGCGTGTGCGTGGCGTTCAACTCCCACACGGATAGCGGCACGCCCACCTGCGAGTTGTAGCTGCGCGGGCTTTTGCAGATCAGCTCGTCGGAGCTAAGTAGCTGAGCCAGCCACTCTTTCACAATGGTTTTGCCGTTGGAGCCCGTGATGCCGAACACCGGAATATGGAACTGCCGCCGGTGCCAGGCGGCCAGCGCTTGCAACGCCGCCAGACTGTTTTCTACCAGTAGAAAGCCGGCTTCGGGAAAGGCCAATTTGCCCCCCGGAATCTCTTCCAATCTATCGACCACAAACAGGCGCACGCCGCGCTGATACAGGTCGGACAGGTAGCGGTGGCCGTTGTGCAGGGCCCCGCGAATAGCAAAGAACAGCGACCCGGCCGGCTGTCCCACGCGCCGGCTATCGAGCAGCAGGTGCTGCACGCGCGCGGCCTCGGGGGGCGTTTGGAGCAAGGTACCGCCAATGAGAGCGGGCAAATCGGAGAAGAGTAGCATGGAGCACAAAGGTACGGCGTGTGGTATCTTTGCGGTCTTTACCGTTTGCTTCTTCCTCGTGCAACTCACTCGCTATCACCTGGCCGCCCTCGCGGCTTTTCTTATTTGGGGGTTTTTCCCGATTCCGCTCCGTATGCTCACCAGCTACAGCAGCGGCCAGATTCTGTTCTTCCGGGTGCTTATTTCCCTGCTTATTCTGCTGGTTATTAACCTGCTATTCCGTTTCTCGGCGGTGCGGGCGGCGTGGCGAAAGTGGCGCACAGCGCCGGTGAATGAGCGCCGCGGAGTGGCCGGCAGCACCTTGCTGGGGGGCATTTTGCTGACCTCCAACTGGCTGCTGTTCATTTACGTCATCAATAAAGTGAGCGTGCAGGCGGGCTCGTTTGCCTACCTCATTTGCCCAATCCTGACGGCGCTGCTGGGGTTTCTGGTGCTGCGCGAGAAGCTGCGGCGCAATCAGTGGCTGGCCATCGGGCTGAGTGCGTTGAGCTGCGCGTTGCTGGGCACGGGCTCGGCGCGCACGTTGCTGATGAGCTTGGTCGTGGCGGCCACGTACGCGCTCTACCTTATCACCCAGCGCCGCCTGCAGGGCTACGACAGGCTGGTGCTGCTTACCGTTCAGCTGTCCTTGGCGGCCGCGCTTATTCTACCTACGGCCAGCCTGCTGGGCGCATCTCCCCTGGCCGGCTTCCACGACCTACATCTGCTCCTGATGACGGCCATTCTGAGTGCCGTGTTCACGGTGCTGCCGCTGTTTCTAAACCTCTATGCTTTGAATACGCTGCCTTCGGGCACGGTGGGCATTCTGATGTATCTGAATCCGGTGGTAAGCTTTCTGCTGGCTTTTCTGTATTTCAACGAGGCCGCTACCACTATTCAGGCCGTAGCCTACGCGGTGATTCTGGGCTCCGTTGTGCTGTATAATATGCGTTTTGGCGCCAAGCTGGCCAGTAAAGAGGTTATTCGTTGACCCTTTTTCGCTTCGCTTAAGTTAACCTCTATACGCTATCAACTACCCATTCGTAACGCATGCAGCAGCCCGCCAAGAAGTTTTATACGCCGCCCGAAGCGCTTCAGAAGATAGCCGCTTTCTGCACCTATCAGGAGCGCACATTCAAGGAAACCGAGGAAAAGCTGCGCAGCTACGGCCTGACGGAGGATGAAGCTGGTGAAATCATTATTCGGCTGAGCCGGGAGAAGTTGCTCGATGAGGAGCGCTACGCCAAAAGCTTCGTGCGGGGCAAATACCGACTTAAAAAGTGGGGCCGCCGCCGCATTTTGCAGGACCTTAAGTTCAAGGGCATCTCCGAGTACTGCATCAAGCAAGGCATGAAGGAGATAGATGGGGATGAGTACTACCAAAATCTGGTGGACGTACTGGAAAAGAAGGACCGCCAGGAAAAGGAAAAGAACCCGCGCATACGCCGCCAGAAGCTCCAGCTTTTCATGACCAGCAAAGGCTACGAGTCTGATCTGATAAAGATGGCCCTGGATGATCTGGGCAAGGAAAAGACCAACGACGAAGACGAATAGAATTGCCTTTAGCTACAACGTAAAAAAGCCCCCCAGACTTGGTCTGGGGGGCTTTTTTGTGCTTACTCTTTATTAATACGGCCGTGCGTCGTGGGCTATTGCCTCTGCTTGCTCTACGGCTTCGGCACTCTTGCTTTCGTTTGCCTGCGTAGCACCTTGGGCACCGCTGGCGGTTTGCTTCAGCCCTTCGGCCAAACGCTGCCCCCAATCCGGGTCGCAGTTGGTGCACAGCTCGATCATCTTTTTCTGAATGACCTCATTGGCATCGCTTAGCGCGCCCACCATGTTGCTAATCAAATCATTGCGCTCCCAATCTTCGTGCAGACGGTACCGCTCACCGGCTTGCTTGAAGTTGTTCTGGCGGTCAATGGTCTGACGAATCAGACGGCCCGTGTACTCCGGAGTATGGTCGGGAGCTGAGCGGGGGGCTTCTTTCAGGCCATTGAGCGAGGAAGGCTCGTAGTTGACGTGCAGGTTCTGGCCGGGCGCCGAATCGACGTGGTAAGCCATCTGACCATCGCGCTGGTTGGTAGCTACGTGCTTCTTGGGCGCGTTGATGGGCAGTTGCAAATAGTTGGTACCCACGCGGTAACGCTGCGTATCGGAGTACGAGAACGTACGTCCCTGCAGCATTTTGTCGTCGGAGAAGTCCAGTCCATCTACCAGCACACCCGTACCGAAGGCCACCTGCTCCACCTCCGCGAAATAGTTATCAGGGTTCTTGTTGAGCGTCATCTTGCCCACGGGCAGATGCGGGAACTGATCTTCGGGCCAGATCTTGGTGTCGTCAAGCGGATCGAAGTCTAGCTCCGGATGCTCGTCGTCGCTCATGATCTGCACGCGCAGCTCCCACTGCGGGAAGTTGCCCTTCTTGATGTTATCGAACAGGTCTTGGGTAGCGTGGTTGAAGTTTTTGGCCTGAATAGCCTCTGCTTCAGCCTGCGTGAGGTTCTTGATGCCTTGTAGCGGCTCCCAGTGGTACTTCACCAGCACAGCCTCACCGGCTTGGTTTACCCACTTGTAGGTGTTTACGCCTGAGCCCTGCATCTGCCGGTAGTTGGCCGGAATGCCCCAGGGCGAGAACAGGAAGCTCACCATGTGCATGGCTTCCGGTGTGTTGCTGATGAAGTCGAAGATACGCTCTCCGGTCTGGCGGTTGTGCACCGGATCAGGCTTCTGGGAGTGAATCAGATCCGGAAACTTCATCGCGTCGCGGATAAAGAACACCTTCAGGTTGTTGCCTACCAGGTCCCAGTTGCCGTCTTCGGTGTAGAACTTCACCGCAAAGCCGCGCGGATCGCGCAGGGTTTCGGGCGAGTGACCACCGTGACCTACCGTGGAGAAGCGCACGAATACGGGCGTCTCCTTGCCTTTGGTATTGAACAGCTTAGCGCGGGTGTACTTCTCAATGGGCTCGTCGCCTACTTTGCCGTACGCTTCGAATACGCCGTGGGCACCGGCGCCACGGGCGTGCACCACGCGCTCCGGAACTCGCTCCCGGTCGAAGTGGCTGATTTTTTCGATGAACTGATAGTTCTCCAGTGTGGCGGGGCCGCGGCTGCCCACAGTGCGCGTATTCTGGTTGTTCGTGAGGGGATGCCCCTGACGGGTGGTGAGGGTCTGGGCGTTTTCGCTGGCCGCCGTACGCGTGTCGTGCGAAGTGCCAGCGCCGGTTACGGCCGTACCCGTACCGTTGCCAGACGTGGGATTCTGATCTTGGTCCATAGTAAGCTTTTATTAAGTGATTGGTTACCTATACGAGAACCGTTGGAAGACAATCTTATATAATTTCCACCAAAGATGCTGTTAGTGCAAGTATAAATCAAATCATTTGTTTTGATAACAGTATCAGCAACGCTTATAGTTTAGCTTTACATCGTGAATCTCCAACAGCTTGAATATCTTATCGCGCTCGACACGCACCGGCAGTTTGTGGGCGCCGCCCACCACTGCCATGTAACGCAGCCAGCCTTGAGTATGCAGCTCCAAAAGCTGGAAGAGGAACTGGGCGTGATGCTGTTTGACCGCAAGAAAAAACGCTTAGAGCCAACTGCTGTGGGCGTTAAGGTAATACAGCAGGCGCGCCAGGTGCTCCGCGAAGTGCAGCTACTGCGCGAAGTGGTAGAGGTGGAAAAGGGTGAGCTGATTGGCGAAGTGCGGCTCGGCATTATTCCCACGCTGGCTCCCTACCTGGTGCCCTTGTTTTTGGTGCCATTGGCTGAACGCCATCCGCAGCTGCGGGTACGCGTGGAGGAACTACAGTCCGAAGAATTGGTGCGCCAGCTCAAAGCGCACCAGCTTGACATAGGGCTGCTTATCACGCCCCTCAACGATGCGCAGCTCCGCGAAGTGCCGCTGCTGGAAGAGCCTTTTTTGGGTTATGTATCGGCATCGCACCCGCTGTATGCGCACGCCACCCTGCGCCCCACCGATCTTTCGGGGGCCGGTTTGTGGCTACTGCAGCAAGGACATTGCTTTCGCAACCAGGTACTCACTATCTGCGCGCCGCCGGCTGGCGTGCACACTTACAGCTACGAAAGCGGCTCCATCGAGACGTTAAAAGAGTTAGTTCGTCGCAACAATGGCTATACATTGGTTCCCGAGCTGTCGGTGCTGGAAGAGGCCGAGGAGAACCCCATGGTAAAGCGCTTCGAGGCTCCGGAACCGGTGCGCGAAGTAAGCCTAGTAGTGCATCATGGCTTCGTGCGCACCCAACTGCTCAGCAATTTGCGTCAGCTGATTCTGGAGCAGGTGCCTGAGCGGCTGCACGCGGGTCGGGTTATGCAGAAAAGAGGAGAAGTGGTTAAGTGGTGATTTTGAGGCACTTAAGGCGCACTCTGCGTTAATGGTGCAGCCAAACAAAACTTCGAACTCACCATTTTACCACTTCACCTCTTGGCCGGCCGCTGCGGCGGGGCCATTTGCTGGGTCAGTATTACGCGGCGGCCCGTCATGGTTTCGAGCATGGGCCGCAATATTTTCTCTGCATTCCGAGTGGTCTGGGGCAGAATACCCGATTGCAAAGCAGTTTGGCGCACGTTGCGCTCGGCGTAGCGGTAACCTTCATCGATAAGCTCGGCATCCTGAAAAAACGAGTTTTCGGTGCTGTATACTTTGCTTTGGCTATGGTCGACGCGCCAGGTGCACAGCTCAGGCGCGGGCAATGCCACTCTTATAATGGAGTCGCCCTCAAACACCACATCCTGGGCGCGCACTTTGGTCATGTCGAGGCAGCCAACTGCCTCACCAGCTACGATAATAGCTACTTTGGAATCAGGCAGGAAACGATAAGTGCTTTTGCGGTATTCCACCACATCCTTGAAGCGAAAGCGCACCAGCTCCATGCGGCCCAGGCTTTCTACCTTGGTTAGCACCGTGTTATGAGTCACGGTGATTTGGGGAGTGGGCCGCAACGGGTTTTGCAGCTCGGCCAGCGTGGGCTGCACTTTTTCCCACAAAAACCAGCCTAACCCCACCAAAAACAATAACGGTAATAAGCGGCGGAGCAAGCGAATCATTCAGGAAGGGAAAACGGTGGGCAGAAGACAAGGATAACAGCTGGTCTGAATACGTTCCCAGCTTCTATGTAGCACTGTTGAGTTACAACAAATATTTGCTTGCTTTTAATTCACCGCACCGGAAGCTGCTCCCCCTGGCCGGACAACTTTCGGCCACCATACACTGCGCCTTTCAAATCGGGCCCGAAACCCAGCCCAGGCTTGCAGGCCGCCCGTATGCACGGCCACTACGGTGCTACCAGGCGCGAAATAATCTTGCCGCAGCAAATCCAGGATGCCGTACAGCAGCTTACCCGTGTAGATTGGGTCGAGCAATACCTTGTGGCGCTGTTGAAACTGCTGGATAAATGTCATCAGCTCGGGTGAAAACCTGGCGTAACCCCCAAAATGATACTGCGTTTGGACCGACCATGGAGCCGTGATTATTTGCCCGGCGGCCGTTATTAACGCGTGGATATCATCTTGCAGAAAACCGCCATTCTTGAGGGCGGCCACACCTACGGCTTGCTGCTGGGGCTTCAGCGCTGTTAAAAAGCCCCCCAGCGTGCCGCCGGTGCCACAGGCTACGCACAGCGTGTCGAAGGAAGTTTGGGCGCTCAGCTCCGTCACCAATTCAGCGCAACCGCGCAGAGCCAGCTCATTCGTGCCGCCCTCGGGCAGTATATAAGCCGGACCTGTCTGCTGGAGTAGCTCAGCCTGAAATGCCGCTTCCTGCTTCTGACGGTACGTGTCACGGTCGAGGTAGCGCAAGCTCATGCCATCGGCTGCGGCCTGGGCGAGCGTCGGATTCAGAGGAATCGTGGGCTCGCCCCGCACTATGCCGATGGTGCGGAAGCCATATAACCGACCCGCAGCCGCCACGGCCGCCAGATGATTGGAAAAAGCCCCCCCGAAGGTAAGCAACGTGTGGTGGCCCTGGGCGCGGGCTTCCAGCAAGTTGTAATTGAGCTTACGCCACTTATTTCCCGGCAGCTCGGCGTGCGTTAAATCATCGCGCAGCAAGATTAAGCGAATGCCACAGCGGTGTGCGGCGGGCTCGTTTAGCTCCTGCAGAACCAGCGGAATTGGTGTTGTCATGCGGCAATTACACCCAGCTGAGCTTAGCTGCGAGATTCTTTGGCAAGTATTACGCCGTCACCAAATCCTGATCAGCCAGCACCGGCCGCTTTTTCCAGATATAAAAAGCCACACCTATCAACCCCAGAATCAGGATGATGGACGACACCAGCGACACGGTGTTGCCGATAGTGTAGGACTGGGGCTCAAATTTGAACTCAATGGTATGCTGACCGGCGGGCACGGGCAGGGCGCGCAGCACGTAGTTGGCCCGCAGGTGCGGCACCAGCTTGCCGTCGATGTAGGCGTTCCAGCCGTCCTTATAATAGATTTCGGAGAACACGACGAAGCCGTCCTGAGCAGCATTGGCCTGATACTTTAGCGCATCCGGCGAATAGTTGGTGAGGCGGATGGTGGAGCCAGCGGCGTTGTAGGTGGTTTTTGGGAGCGGAAACTTGGAGGCATCCACGACGGCCGTGGTGGCCGGATTGAAGTTGCTGAGTGCCGCAATTTCCTGGTCGGGGCTCTGTACTTTCTGAATTTCGCTGACAAACCAGGCATTGCCCAGCGCCGCCGGATTGCGCTGTACCTGTGAGGGCTGATTGGCTTGCGGGTTGGGGGGCGTAATTAGGTAACGGGTGTTCAGCATATTGAGCACCTGCGTGTTATTCTGCGAAATCTGGCGCTCAATCAGATCCTGGTAGCGGCGCAGCTTAGCGCCGTGATAGCCACCGATGCTCTTGTGAAAGTAAGAAGTGTTGGCTTCGTTGAATGGGTTGTTCAGATTCAGTACACGGTAGCTCAGGTCCTTATCCTGCAGAATTTGCTGGTCCTGAGGCGTTGGCACAAACTGCTGCGTCACGGTTTCACGCTGAAAGTTGGAGTCGTTGAGGTAACGCTTATCAACCGCCCACAGGTCGACGAGGGTGAGCCCAGCCATAACTGCGGCCGCGGCTGTAGCGGAAAGCTTGCGTTGCAAAAAGAAGTACAAAACGCCCCCCGCAGCCAGAATAAAGAACAACGAGCGTAGCACATCGGCGCGGAGCAGGCTAGCGCGGTCTTCGCGAATGGCATCGAGCGGAAAGCCGCTTTGCTGCAATTGCGCATCGATAGGAGACGCATAATCAGCGCCTAAGCTGAGCAGCCAAGCCAGGATGCACAAACCAGCGGTACCAGCAACGGCATACAGCAGCTTGCGCTTGAGGCCGGTGGTTTCGGCGGAGTCGGCGGCTGGAAGCGTGAGAGCTGGGTGGCCAGCTACTGGCGCCGAAGCCGTGCGGTGAGCGCGCAGCACGCGGGCCAAGGCCAATATGGCCAGCAAAGGCATGGTGAGCTGGGCAATTACCAATGCCATCGACACCGACCGGAACTTGTTGTAGCCGGGGAAGTAGTCGAACATGAGGTTGTTGAAGGTCTCGAAGTTCTTGCCCCAGGCCAGCACAATGGACAAAATCGTACCGATCAATAGCCAGGTGCGTAGGCGACGGTCGGCCACAAACAGACCCAGCACAAACAGCAGGCAGACCACCGCGCCCACATACACGGGGCCGCTGGTGCTGGGCTGGTCGCCCCAATAAAGGGGAAGTTGGCTTAAATAATCGCGGAGTTGGACGGGGGGTACACCGAGTTGGGTGAGGGCTTTGCCGGTAGCCGAGCTTTCGCTTAGCGCCCCTTGGCTGGCGCCGCCGAAGTAATTGGGAATGAGCAAGGTAATAGTCTCGCCCACCCCGTAGCTCCAATTAAAAGCATAGTCGCGGTCGAGGCCGGAGCCGCCGGGAACATCATCAGAAGCGGCCGCGGCTGGCGCGCCGGGTGAAGGCGTGGTGAGTTCGGAGCGGCCGCGGATGGAGTATTTGCCGTATTCGGCCGTTACGTAGAGGCGCCCGAAGCTGACCCCAACGGCTAATAAGGCGGCGGCACCTAAGAGCGCCGTCCGACCGAGGAAGTCCGGTAAGCGCTTTTCGCGGAAGGCATAAATCAGCTCAACAATGCCGAACACCAACACCAGCAACAGCAGATAATACGTGATTTGGAGGTGATTGGAGCGCACATTCATGGTTAGGCCCAGGGCAAACAAAGCCGCACCGAGCCAGCGGTTGCGTCGAAATGTGACTAGCAGCCCCGCCAGCACCAGCGGCGCGTACGCAATAGACAACGACTTGGTATTGTGCCCAGCAGCCAGAATAACGAGGTTGTAGCTGGTAAAGCCCAACGCAATAGCGCCCACTACCGCCACTAAAGGCCGCACTCCCAACGTTATAAACAGGATATAGCCACAAAGCAGCGCCAGAAACAAGTTGGCTACCACCGCCGGCATATTCAGGGTAAAAATCTGGTGTATATACACCGATAAATCGCCGGGGAAGCGGGTGCTGATGAGGTAAGTAGGCATCCCGGAGAACATAGAGTTGGTCCAGAGGGCTTCCTCACCGGTTTCGGCCCGATAAGTGGCCGCTTCCTGCGAGCCGCCTCTGAACTGCACGATGTCGTGCTGAGAAAGCGTTTGATCATCCAGCACTAAGGGCGAGAAGTAAACGAAAACCAGCGCCAGGAAAAACAACACGGCCAGCAGGTGAGGCAACATCCGCCGCCACAAGGGCACGGCAACGGGAGAAACAGTAGTCATCAGCAAAAAGAAGAGTCGATTAACGGCCAAAAAGCCCCCCAGGGCCCGGTAAAGCACGCCGAAGGTAGGCCGTTTATTTTATTCCAGGAAGTACGCTGTTATAGCCTAACGATTTTAGCGGGCACAGAAATGCCCCCCAGCCGCCCGGTTTCTAAACCATGCGCTTGGGGGGCATTTCTGATGAGAGCTTATTTTACTTCCTCGTATTCCACGTAGTCACCGCCATTGAACTTGGTATCTGCGCGGGCTTTGGGCTGGGGTGGCACATACTCTACGCGCACTTGGCCGGGAGCCGGAGCAGGGCCGGGCGGCGGGCCAAAGGGCGAATCTTGTCCGAAAGGAGGCGCTTGGCCAAACTGCTGACCATAGCGACGAACTTGCTTTTTGATGAACATTCCTACCACCAAACGCAGCACCACGGGCAGCACGAAGCGCACGAGCAGCGAAATGATGAGCAGGGTTAGGAGGAACTTGGTCATGGGCGGGAAGGCGGGGAAACGGGTTGAAAGTAAAAATCGGCCGTGACGGCGCTGGTAAGTTGTTCAGCCGAGCAGGGTACAAGTTCAGAACGCGGCGAAAGCATAAATGGTTTATAGCCCAACTCCGCCAGCAAAATAACGACCGCCTGCCGGTTCTCCAGACCATTCAACTCTGTTTGGATAAGTGGCCTAAAGCGGCGCAAGGTGGCTTGTAGATGACGAAACACTTCGTGCTCGAAGCCTTCCACGTCGCATTTGACAAAATCCAGGCGAGGCAAATCGGCTAGTAGCTCGTCGGGCACGCGCATGGGCACCTCGTAGGTGCGGGCGTAGGTTTCGTTGGGGTTGGAGGCTGCTACCTTGGTCATGCCGTGGTGAAGCAGACCGTCGCGCTCGGGCGTACCCATTTGCACGGTGGTATTTTGCCCCCCAAGTGCGTAGGGCAGCAACGTCAGGTTGTTGTGGCCACTCAGGCGCACATTATCTCGCCAGATTTTTTGAAAATCCGGGATGGGCTCTACGGCTAACACCTGCCCCTCCGCTCCTACCAAGCGCGACAACGCCACGGAGTAATAGCCCAGGTTAGCGCCAATGTCTAGGCACACGAAACCAGGGCGAATAATCTTCTCCAGAAAAAACAGCTCAGGATATTTCGCCCGGCCCCAGCCCGCGCTCACCAACCCCAGATACACGCGGCTCACGAAGCGGATGTAGCGCTCGAAGCCGAGAGCCTGGACCAATAATTTGCGAAGCTGTTTTACCATAGCAGCGGCAAAGGTAGCACGTCCGATTACGTGGACGCACTACCCTGAGCATTGCTAGGCCCAACGGCTACTTTCGGCGCTTGCGTGTTGCTCGCGCCGCGCCCGCCGCGGCCAGTCCTCCGATCAGGTACCAGGCTACCGTCATCAGCTTGGTTTGCGGGGTGCGGTTGCTGGGAGCCTCGCCCAGGCCCATCGGGCCGGGAAGCACTACCCCACCTATACCAGCCGTCAAGCCAAGCACAATACCGCGTTGCCAGGCGTTTTTGCCAGCACCTACCAAGCTGTAGTACAGACCGTTGGAAAGCAAGTCGCCAGCCATGGTTAGGTTAAATAAGGTGTCATGGTCGGGCTGGGGGGCATTTGCTTTGCCTAGCAGCTTTCGCAGGCCGCGCATCCCCAGCACATCCATGCGCGGAGCAGTTTCGGGTATAATATGACGGACGGTTTCGTGTACGGCGGTTAGCACAACCGCGCCCGCGAAGCCATTACCCAAGGCGCGCAATACAGTAGCAGATTTCATTTGGCAGGTGGTTCAAATTGAAGCTAAATCCGGCTATTTGGGCCGGACGCTTTCTCCCAAACGCATAAGCGCTACGGCACGTTGCCTGGCTCTAGTTAGCGGTTAAGGTTAGAAAAAAGGCCCCCAGCCTTGCACTAGTTTCCGGCGCCTGCCTATCTTTGTTGGCCTGAGCAGTTAGTGTTCAGCAGACGCCTCTTTAGCTCAGTTGGTAGAGCAGCTCATTCGTAATGAGCAGGTCGTTGGTTCGAGTCCAATAAGAGGCTCTTCATTGAAAAAGGCCCCAGAAGTCGCAGATGCTCTTTTGGGGCCTTTTTTCTTACAACACTTTTTTAGTTGCGCTATAACGAGTCTGGAAATCAGAGCCGGAAGTAAACGCGGAAGGTAGAGCCTACGCCAAGCTGGCTTTCTACCTCAATTTTGCCCCCCGCGTTCTCAATTATTTTCTTGACCATGTACAGCCCAATGCCTGAGCCCTCTACGTGGGTGTGGTAGCGCTGAAACATGGTAAACAGTTGGCGCTCCCGCGTCAGGTCGAGGCCCAGACCATTGTCTTGCACCTCTAAAACATCATACTCGGCCTCCGTATGGCAGTTAATCCGCACGAGGGCCGGACGGTCGGGGTGGCGGTATTTAAAGGCATTACTCAACAGATTATACACTATCGAGCGTAGATTTTTCTTTGAGAAGGAAAGTGTGGGGCACGTCTCCACATCCACTTCCAGCTGCGCCTGCGCTTGCTCCATCAGAGGTATCAGATCGAGGCGTACACCTTCAATAACTTCAGATAAATTAACGGTTATAGTGGGCTGGTCGTGCTCCTTTTGCAGCTTCGAAACATCAGTCAGGTGGTCGATGGTGGTTTTGAAACGGTCCACTGCACCATGCATCATCGACAGAATAAAGTTCACGTCGCCCTCCTGACTGCTGGAGGGCAATTGTTGTTGCAGCGCATGTAGCAGCCCCTCGATATTGGTAATAGGAGCTTTCAGGTCGTGCGAGGCAGTATAAATGAAGTTGTCCAGATCCACGTTTGTGCGCCGGAGCTGGTCGTTGATGCTGCTCAGCTCCGAGTTGGTTGTAGCCAATTCTTGCGCCATTGCCTGCGCCTGCTGTCTGCCGTCTTCTATCACTTGTCGCGCCTCCACCGACTCTGTGATGTCGGTGACCATGGTGTAGAATCCGACCACCTTACCCGATTGAATATCAGGCACGTAGCTAGTCCGAATATGCTTGACAAAATTCTCCCGGTACGGCATTTTGGCCTCAAAATCCAGGCGTTCCCCAGCCAGTGCCCGCTCGATATATCCTTTTACACCTCTGTAGGCATTTTCTCCTATTATATCGCGAACGGCCCGGCCTAATAAAGCTTCGGGGGGTTGATTAAACCAGGCTTTATAAGCCTCATTGGTAAACTGGTATTTCTCTTCCCGATCTAAATAGCCAATAAGTACAGGAAGAGAATCGGTAACGAGGCGCAGCTTCTCAGTGCTGGCCTCACTGGCTTTGCGGGCTTCCACCTGCTCTGTTACCTCAAAGGCAAATACCAGCACGCCATCCACCTCGCCGCGCTCATTGTAGCGGGCTTGTTGGATAAAGTTGAAATAACGGTCCTCCAATATGCCATCATCAGTCCGTGCGAAAGGAATGAGCAAGGCTTGCTCCTCGTGTGTGCCTCCCAATTCGTATATGCGACGAAACGTTTCGGCCACCCGATTATTCTTTATTTCTGATAATGCTTCATAAATGGACCGGCCTAAAAGCCGACGGTTAGGAAATAGCTGCTGGTAACTAGGGTTAACCAATTCAAAAACCAGATCAGGGCCGCTGAGGATGCAAATAGCGGCGGGAGCCTGCATAAACAGCCGCTCCAAGCGCAGACGCTGCCGTTCCGTTTCGGCTTGGGCACGCTGCAATTCGTTTGTGCGCCTTTTTACCCGCCCTTCCAACTCCGTATTAAGCTGTTCGAGCTGGTGTTGCGTACGGGATAGCTCGGCGTTGTTAGTCAAGAATTCCTCATTTGCGGCCTGCAGTTCTTCGTTCGCAGCTGCTAGCTCCTCATTCAGATTCTGCACTAGCTGGCGGCTCCGTTCCACCTGTTGGCGGGCTTTTACTTGCGCTGTAACCTCGTAAGCAAACACAAGGATGCCATTGATCTGGCCAGCCAGATTGCGGGTAGCCTGATAAATAAAGTTGTAGTAATTCTCTCCCAGGTCATAGGTGCCCGTGTTGGCATGGTCGAGCTGTACCAGCATTTCATGCGCGTAGAATGTTTCCCCGGTACGATAAACCTTATCGAGCAAGCCAAAGATTGCTTGCCCGGCTAGTTCTGGCATAGCCTCGCGGATAACCCGCCCTAGCAATGGACGCTCGCCAACAAGTTTCTGGTAATGAGGATTAACGAGCCGAAACCGATGCTCAGGCCCCTCAAATATGCAGATCATGGCCGGTGCCTGCATAAAAATATTGTGTAGTTGCTGGCGCTCAAGATCGGTTTCGGCTTGGGCAACTTCCGATTGATGCTTAGCGGCCACTAACTCCAGATTTGTAGCTGCCAGCTGCTGATTTAGCTCCTGCAACTTCGCTTCATCCTGTTCCATTTGCCGGCGCGTCTGCACCAGCTCGCTCACCTCGTAGGCAAAAACCAGAATGCCATCAATGGTACCCGTGGCATCGCGGGTAGCTTGGTTGATAAAGTTGAAATAACGTGGATTAACCTGTTCGCTAGCAGATTGGGAGAAATAGAAAGGTATTTCACTACCGTAGAAAGTCTCGCCGGTACGATAAACTTCGTCGAGAAAGCCAAAGAATGGCTCGCTTTCCAGTTCTGGCAATGCCTCTCGTATGGTTTTACCCAGCAGTTGTCGCCCACCAAAAAGTTGGTGGTAGAGCGGATTGGCGATGGTAAAAATGTGAGTCGGACCTGAGAGTCGGGCAATACAGGCCGGGGCTTGGCTAAACAACGTGTCCAGTTGCTGGCGATGCATTTCGACGTGGGCCAGCCCTTCCCGCTCCCTTAGCTGACTCGCGCGTAGGGAAAGCTCTACGGTGCTCCGGTCCTGATCGGCGGTATCGGTGAAGCTTACTACCAACAGCTCACCACTGCGCTGGGCGGCCAGATGAAAGTAGTTATCAAGCCCGTCGGCTTGGTAGTTCAACTTATACTGGTCGGGTTTGCCACTTGCAAATACCTGTTGGTAGAAAGCAAGAACCCCAGTAGGTAGCGAAGCGGGGAAGCGTTCCCCAACGGTACCATAGGGCCGTTCGAGCGGCCCCACCATGCGCTGTCCGGCCGGATTGATATAGTCAATAGTAAAATCTATTATTTCATTGCTGCCCGCTTTATACACCGGGGAAAGCACATTGACAGCCGTAAGGGATATGTCCAGAAGCGTGTGAAGCAGGTCGCTTGGGTCAGATAAGGCGGGTAACGGCACAGGCAAATAGGGCATAGCAAATGCAGGGAGGGTTAAGCTGACCTTATAAATAGCGATACTATGTAAAACTGATCAGGTAATACGGCGGGATGCATCACCTCAGATGAGTTAAATAACAAACGCTGTAGGAAAGCTTTTACCAAGATAGCATTTGGGCTGCGGGGGGCTTTTTTCACTTATCAGCAAGCAGATGCAGCGCTCATTGGCTGACACTGCTGACAAACGCCCGTCATCAGATACTCCCGCGATGCTGCCTGAAAGCCCCCCGGCAGCGCTACAGCCGGAATAGCTACCTGGTTGAGGCAATAGGTATGCTGACAGGCAGAGCACTTAAAGTGCACATGATCATCGGTGTGCGCGTGGCGGGCACATTCGCGCGAGCAAAGTGCATAGCGCAGAATATCGGTGTTGTCGATAACGCGATGAATCAGCCCTTTTTCCTCAAAGGTTTTAAGGGTTCTATATAAGGTGATACGATCGGTGTTGGAATCCAGGCTTTGCTCCAGATCATGGCTGGACTGGGCGTATGTTTTTGCCAGGAACGCCCGCAACACAGCCTGACGCACGGGCGTTTGGCGCAGTCCGTGTTGGGCAAGCAGGGCAGTAGCAGAATCGGCAGCGGACATAAGGATTCGAAAACGTAAACGAATAAGCACTAATACCGGCAGATTCGTTCGGCTAGTGAATTGTAAAAATACAACCAACCGGCGTTCCAAAGCCTTTCTCCCAGATTGCACAACGGCTAATCGTGCGCCAGCATTACTAAAAAGGGGTCTGCTTCCATGAAGCAGACCCCTTTTACTTTCTATATAGAGCGCCTACTTAGCGGGCATCAAGACGGCATCGATGGAATGTACGGTACCGTTGGTGGCTTTGATATCGGGCGTGGTTACTGTAGCCGAACCGCCTTTGGCATCGCGAATCGTGACGGTGCCGCCCTCCAGGCTCACGGTCAGCGACTCGCCCTGCACCGTTTTGATGGTTTGGCCATCCTTCAGATCAGCCGCCATCACGTTGCCGGGCACCACATGATACGTCAGGATTTTGCTGAGTTGCTTTTTATTGGCTGGCTTAAGCAGATTATCTACCGTACCGGCTGGCAGCTTGGCGAAAGCTGCATTATCGGGGGCAAATACGGTAAATGGGCCCTTTGCTTTGGCCTGCTCGGCTAAGCCTGCCGCTTTTAGGGCCGTTAACAAAGTCGTATGCTCGGTTGAGAGAGCCGCACTGCCGGCCAGGTCCTTATTAGTGGAGGCAGCAGTGGAGGTGGCTGTAGCCGCCGGAGCTGGAGTCATCGTTTGGGCCGAGGCAACGCCAGCTAAACCAAGGAGAGCAATTGCGTGAAGGATGATCTGTTTCTTTTTCATAGATGAATGTGGGAAGTTAAATGCGGTGAGATTCTACAACCGCGCAACAGCTGAATGGTTGAGATTAATTTGTTTTAATCACCTACTAATCAACCTTTTCAGCCTTTCCTTTCAATGAAAAACGAGTGGTTTGTTGCTTCGAGACTTTTTGAAAAAGCCCCTAGGGGACAAAAAAAGCCAGACGTGAGAACGTCTGGCTTTTTTTGTCCCCTAGGGGCTTTTTACTTACAGCTTACAGGCTGCTATCGTAGTCGGAGGAACTGGATGAGCTGCTGCCCATGCCACCGCGGTAGCCTGACTGGCTGCCCGAAGAGGAGCCGTAGTCGCTGCCACTGCTGCTGCCTGAACGGTAGCTGCTGCCGCTGCTTGGGGCCGGACGGTAACCCGACTTCGATTTGTCGGAGTCGGAGGAGCCGTAGCTGCTGCCCGAGCCATAGCTGCCGCCTGCGCCGTAGCTGCTGGAGCCATAGCTACCAGTAGAGCCGTATTTACCCGACTCTGAACTTACGTTGCCGCGGTAACCAGATTTGTCTTTTTTGCCGCTCTTGCCTTTGTAAGACTTGTAGCCTTTGTCGCTGCTCTTAGAGCGCAACGCCAGCCAGCTTAAGCCACCAATAAGCAGCGCACCACCTACAATTTGCTGGGTAGTAGTCAGCTTGCCAAACTGGCTGGTAGCCTTGCTGCTGAGGTCTTTTACCGACTGGGGAAGCTGGTTGAGCGTGTCATTTAAGCCCAGCTGATCCACCCAGTTTTTTACAGCGCCACCGGCTCCGCCTTGCTCGCGGTTTTGGTCCTGATTGCTGCTGTCGTTCTGACGATTTTGCTCATTCGAGCTGCCGCTTGCAGTGCTGGCTGAGCCCGCAGCGCCCGATGCTTTGGTAGCTGAGCCTGGAGTCGAAGTAGATTTCTGGGAAGAAGCACCAGCGTTTGCGCCAGTAGAAGAAGGAGTAGATCCGGGGTTGGGTTGATTTGGCTTGTTTTCCATAGTAGTGGTGAGGGTAATAGAACGAATAATTACATGTAACCGGCAGGTTACACTAGGTCTATATCGTATTTCCTTGGAGCCGGGTTGCGAATAAGCCATACTTTTTCCGGCGGCCCGTTCCCAACTTTCTTTCGTAGTCGTCAGTAAGTTAGAGCGCATCTAAGCTGAACAATTAGGAGAGGTTGTCGCTTTTCCTTCGCGAAAGGCAGCTACCTCTTTTTTATTTTCTCCTGTCAAAAAAGCCCCCCAGCTCAGCGTATATGTCAAAACGGTTCGAGAATAAAGTTTGCATTGTGACGGGAGCCACATCCGGTATCGGACGCGCGGTGGCCGTGCAGCTTGGGCGTGAGGGCGGCTGCGTGGCGGTGCTGGGCCGCAATGCCGAGGAGGGCCGCGAGGTGGTACGCCAAATAAAAGCGGACGGGGGCGAGGCGCTTTTTGTGCGGACCGACGTGGGCAAAGATGCTCATCTGCAAGCTGCGGTTCGCAAAACCCTGGCGCGCTGGAACCGAGTAGATGTGCTGATCAACAATGCCGCCGCCATGACCTACGTGCCCTTGGTAGATTTGCCCCCCAAGGAGTGGGATACACTCATGAACGTGAATATGCGGGCCCTGTTTCGACTCTGCCAGCTCTGCTTGCCACATATGAAGCACGGCAGCATTGTGACGGTCAGCTCCGTGCATGCCCACCAAACCACGGCCAACGTGGTGCCTTACGCTACCAGCAAGGGCGCTATGGAAGCCTTTGTGCGCGGCCTCAGCCAGGAAATTGCGCATACCCAAACCCGTATCAATGCCGTGGCGCCCGGCGCCGTCGATACGCCTATGCTCTGGGAAAACCCCAACGTGAAAAGCGGCCGTGAGAAGATAACCGGCCAGGTAGGCAGCCCCGAAGAGCTGGCCGCCGCCATCTGCTTTCTGGCTGCCGCCGATTCCAGCTTTATCAACGGCACCACCTTAGTTGCGGACGGTGGCCGACTTGCCGCACTATAGCGTGCAGTAGTGCTGCATGGCGCTGAGGCTCTCCAAATCCAGAAAAAAGCCCCCACCCTCTCACTAGTATAAAGCGGCTGCCTATCCGCGGGCACCTTTGTGCATCTGCTCAGGGTCGGGCAGGGGGCGGTTGCCGGCGTAAAGGTGGGCATCGAGGCGACCAGCAAGGCGGGCTTCGGCCTCAAACTTATTGTTGAAGTACCCTACCCGTGCCGATTCGACCAGGTACTTCCACAGGAACTTGGCGGGGCCGTGCTCCCGAAACTGGCGGATGTGGCACATCTCGTGCGCTACCCAATAAGGATCCTGCAAAAACTGCTCGCGGGTAGCTCCACTGAGGTGAATACTGTTGCCCAAAACCATAGCCACACTCCGCGATTGCAGAACGATGCGGGCAATGCGAGCGAAGGGCGAATTCTCAATAATTCGGGGCGGCTTCATGGGGGATGATTTGGGCGGCGTAGTATACGCCAAACGTTGAGGTTATAGCCATGGTTAAGCTATAATTTTACTATTATAAATTTATACTATAATAAGTTTATTTGCCCAATTAAGGGGTAAAACTTGGATGCCCAAATTTTTATGGCTTAGCTTTAACCTATGGGGCTCGCTACAAACGGTCGGTTTTAGCCCCCATACCACCGCTTTTTTATCACTTTTTTTCTTGGATAAATAGTCCGGTTTTTTGCTCATACGACCCACCTTTTGGCCGCTTGCGGCTACGCCCGAAAATCGATTTTGCTCCCTTACGACGGACAATGAAACATAGCCTTCTCTATTGCCTCGCCGCTGCCTCACTCACGCTTTCCTTCTTCTACGACCGCACACCTGCTGAAAACAGTGCTGCTTCGGCCCCAGTCATAGCCGAAGCCTCCCTTTTCCCCTCCTGGACACCGGATATGCCGGCTCCTTATGCCGACGACCACACCACAGCTAATTCCCGCGACTCGCTGGCTTATAACTATTACGCCCAGACCCTCGGGCTGAAGCTTGATTTCGACGAGAATAAAGCCCTGCTCCGCACCGTCACCGATTGGCTCGGTACCCCTTACCGCTACGGCAGCAGTACCCGCCGCGGCACCGATTGCTCCGGCTTTGTAAGCCGTGTTTTTCAAGAAGTTTACGGCATTACCCTTCAGCGCAGCTCGCGCTCCATGTTTCAGAACGTGAAGCGCATCAGCAAGACGGAGATGGAGGAAGGTGACTTGGTATTCTTCCGTCGCGGGCCCGGCCAGCCTATCTATCACGTTGGTATTTATCTGAAAGATGGCAAATTTGCCCACTCCGCTACCAGTAAAGGCGTAACTATAAGTTCCTTACAACAAGGCTATTATAATCGAAACTTCTACGCCGCTGGTCGCGTTGAAACCAATTAACTGGCCGCCAACCGTTTTCCAGACATTAAGCCCTGCTCTTCGGAACGGGGCTTTTTTTGTGGATTACTGTTGAGGTGCTGAGCCAAAACCATTTTGAGCAGTTACAGTATAGAACAGGCAAGCGCCAACCCAATGCGGATTGGCAGCAGTTTACTCTCAACTTCGCTTTCCTATGAATACTCCGAACCCCAAAGGCGAGAATATCGCCTCTTCTCCCCTCTTCAAAACCTTCCTCGGCAAGGCCGAAGAATACCTGAAAAAGCCCCTGCGCATCAAACAGCTTCTGAATGATGCCTACCAGAAAGCCAGCGAGAAAAACGACTTAGGTACGCTTGCTCACGAGGCCTGGGAAAGCTTGCAGGTGCTGTTCCGGTTGGTGCGTACCTCCGTATCGGGCGAGTACACAGGCGTACCTACACCTACTATCGTGGCGGCGGTGGCAGTGCTCATCTACTTCCTGAGCCCTATCGACCTGATTCCGGACTTTATACCCGTGATTGGCTTGCTCGATGACGTGGCCCTGCTGGCTTGGTTTACTACCAAATTGAAAGAAGAAATGGACCACTTCGTAGCGTGGGAGCACTCGCGGCCGACGGTGGTCCACACCAGCGGCGCAATGGCCAGTACCAACGGTCCGGTAGATAGCCCTTCCGGCGCTGCCGTGTCCCTGACGTCTACGGATGGCACCACAGCCGAATCGGGCCCGAAGCCGCAAAATGCCCCCCAGACCTCACCCGACCATACTCTGGATCACGGTGTGGAAGCGCCAGAGTCGGCGAAGCGTATGGGCACCGTTGATTTAAACCATCCAGCGGCTGGTTCCAGCCACCACCAATCGAACACTGATTCAGGCATTTCTTCGCCCGATAGTAGCAACCCCAATCCCAGCCTGACGGGTCCGAACGACACCGAGCCAAAAACCAATGTGCGGCCTCACGCCGATGATACCTACAACACCGACGGCAGCCGCACGCGCAACGATAGCTCGAACGATACGGGCGGCAATGTGCGCTAGCACGTCATGCAGAGCAAAGCGAAGCATCTCGCGTGTTTAGTCTGATTACTAACCTCACATCAGCAAGCGAGATGCTTCGCTCCGCTCTGCATGACGGTCAATGTTAGAGCACATAAAAAAGCCCCCCAGCTCAGGCTGGGGGGCTTTTTTATGCCATTAGTAAAACTATCAACCTACGCTACCTGCCGAATTTCGGGCGTGTGGGAGGCTACGTAGCTTACAAAATCGCCTACGGTGCTTAGGGGCACTTCATCGGGAATAGTGATTTTGAAGCTGCGCTCGAGTTCAAGGATAATATCTACTACATCAACCGTGTCGAAGCCAAGCTCACGACTCAGGTTGCTGCCGATACGCAGGCGCGTGGGCTTAATAGCCTTACGCTTGCTGATGATGCGCAGCACTTGCTGCTCAATGGTAGAAGGGACAGAGGTAGATGAGGAAATCATAAAAAGGGGAGGTATACAGAAAGAAGACTGTAAGACCTGAGAAGTGAGATTTAGTTTACCAGGGCGGCTGCTCTAACGTCTCACTTCTCAGTTCTCGTGTCTCAAAGTTTAAGCTTCAGCTAAAACAGGTGGGCGAGTGGCGCGAATTTCTTCCGCGTCGGCGGGGGGCGTTACTGGGGCATCAGGGTCGTTTCCGGTAATCTTAGCCCGGAGTCGTTCGTTGATCAAATACATCACAGGGACTACCACCAGGGTGATAATGGTTGCAAAGCTAAGACCGAAAATTATGGTCCAGGCTAGTGGTCCCCAGAACACCACCGACTCGCCTCCGATGAAGAAGTGTGGCTCAAATGAGTTGAACATCTCATAGAAATCAATATTCAAGCCAATTGCAAGTGGGATAAGTCCTAGAATAGCCGCAGTAGCCGTCAGCACTACCGGATTCAGACGCGTGCGGCCTGCCAAAACGATGGCTTCGCGTAGCGGCATGCCCTGAGAACGAAGCATATCCGTGAATTCGACCAGTAGAATACCGTTTTTCACCACGATACCAGCCAAGGCAATAATTCCTACACCAGTCATTACAATACTCACATTCATACCCGTAATAGCCAGGCCCAGCATTACTCCGATGATGGAGAAGATTACCTCCGTCAGGATAATGATCGGCTTGCTCACCGAGTTGAACTGCGTTACCAGAATAATAAAGATCAGGGCCAAAGCACCCACCGCAGCTATGCCGAGGAAGTCGCTGGTCTCTTTTTGATCTTCCTGCGCACCACCCATCTTAATGGTATAGCCGGCGGGAGTTGGGAAAGCTTTCAGCGCCGTCTCAATCTCGCGCACCACGTCGGGGCCGGTGAAGCCGTTGAGTACGTTCGACGAAATAGTGATTACACGCTTCACGTCTTTGCGCTTAATTCCACCATAGGTAGTGCCGTACTTCACCTCAGCCACCGACGAAATCGGCACCTGACGGATCTGACCAGTAGCATCGCGGAACGTGAGCGGCGAGTTCAGGATGGCGTTCACATCTTCGCGGTAAGGCTTGGCGTAGCGCACCTGAATCGGGTAATCGTCGTCAGCGGTTTTGAATTTGCTGGCTTCGTAGCCGTAGATGGCCGTCCGCACTTCCATACCGATCTGGGCGGTGCTGATGCCTTCGCGGTTGGCCCGCACCCGGTCGATGTTCACAGCAATTTCAGGGTTGCGGTCTTCCAGGTTGGAGCGTAAATCTTCGATACCGCCAATGTTGGCTGAGTCGAGGTAGCTGATCACCTTCTTGGAAAGCTTAGCAAGCTCCGGATAGTCATCGCCGGACACTTCAATGGCAATCGGTTTGCCCGTGGGCGGACCGCTGGCTTCTTGGTCAACTGAAATCTCGGTGCCGGGAATGCCTTTTACCACTTCCCGGATCTTGTCCATGTAAGTAGAGGTGGCCGGACCCGTGCGCTCGCTTAGCTCCTTGAACGCCACGCCTACTTTAGCCAAGTGCGACTGCGATACGCCCGTAGCCGTAGCTTCGCCGGGGTCACCGGCACCTATAGCGACGTTTGAGATAACCGATTCCACGTCGGGGTTATTGCGACCGATGACACCGTAGATACGCTTCTCCAGCTCGCGGGCCACTGAGTCAGTAACTTCTACCCGCGTGCCTACTGGCATTTTCAGGTAGGTGTACACGAACTTAGGATCACCTTTAGGGAAGAAGTCAACTTTAGGCTGGCGGGCGGCAACAGCGAAGAACGAGCCTACAAACAGCACCACCATACTACCCATTACCAGCGCTGGATGGCGAAGTGCCCACGTTACAATGCTCGCGTAGCCATTCTGGAAGCGGGGCAGAATCTTGGTCTGGAAGCCCGCAATCATGTGTACGAACACGAACTTGTTCAGGAAGCAGAGCACGATAACAGTGATCACCAGGTTGCCCACGAAAGGCGAGCCCATCAGGTAACCAATCATCGCGATGAGCAGCAACACACCCATTCCTATCAGGAAGTTCTTATCCAACTTCGGCCGCTCGGCATTGTGATGGTCTTCGCGCTTCATGAACGACACGGCAAACACCGGGTTCATGATGAAGGCCACGATAAGAGAGGCCATCAGCGTCAGAATAAGCGTAACGGGCAGGTAAAACATAAAGCTACCCACGATGCCCGGCCAGAACAGCAGCGGCACGAAGGGCGCTACCGTGGTCAGCGTACCAGCCAGCACAGGCACGAATACCTCCCCAGCCGCGTATTTGGCCGCCTGCTTGGTGGTCATCTCGGGGTGCTCGTGCAGCAGGCGGTGCGTGTTTTCAATAACCACAATCGCGTCGTCCACCACAATGCCCAGCGCGAGCAGGAAGGCGAACAGCACAATCATGTTCAGCGAGAAGTCGAAGGTCGGCAGCAGCACGAAGGCCAGGAACATGGAAAGCGGCACCGACAAGCCTACGAATAAGGCGTTGGTGGTTCCCATGAAGAACATCAGAATCAGCGTTACCAAAAGGAAGCCGATAATGATGGTGTTGATCAGGTCGTGTAGGGTTACGCGGGTGTCGTTGGACGTGTCGCCGGTTACGGTGATGTCCAGTTCCTTGGGCAGCGTCTTCTTCGAGTCGTCGATGATCTGCTTGATCTTGTCGGACGCATCAATCAGGTTTTCGCCTTGGCGCTTTACCACGTTCAAGGTAATAGCAGGCTTGCCATCGAGGCGAGCGTAGCTTTCGCGCTCCTTGAAGGCATCTTCTACCGTTGCGATGTCGCCAAGGCGAACAGCGGCACCATTCAGGTTTTTGATCTGAATGTCGGCAATGTCGGCGGCACGCACATATTGGCCAGCCACACGCACCGCGCGTTTCTGGTTACCTACATCGATAGAACCACCTGATATAGTGATGTTCTCGCCGGCAATAGCCCGCTGAATGTCTGTAAAGCCCAGACGTGAAGCGCGGAGCTTGTTCAGGTCTACGTCTACGTTTACCTGCTGCTCCAAGGCACCAACGATGTCTACACGAGTGATTTCGGGCAGCGCCTCAATCTTGTCCTGGAAGTCATCGGCGAACTTCTTCAACTGAATCACTGACAGATTACCTGCCAGGTTGATGTTCATGATGGGTAGTTCGGAGAGGTTAACCTCCTGCACCGTGGGGGGCGTGGGCAGGTCACTGGGCAGTTCCGAAGACGCCTTATCGACGGCGTCCTTGATGAGCTGCTTGGCGTACTGCACGTCCACGTCGGAGCTGAACTCCACGTCTACGATGGCGTAGTCCTGGTTGGAAGTAGAGTTGATTTTCTTCACTCCATTCACCGACTTGATTTCCTTCTCGAGCTGGCGCGTTACCAGGTTCTCGATGTCGGTGGGGGAAGTGCCGGGATATACCGTAGCTACAATAATGCGCGGAATCACGATATCCGGAAACTTCTCCTTGCCTAGCTTGATATAGGCAAACACCCCAGCCACGCACAGCAGCAGCGTGATAATATAAATGCTGGTCTTATTATCAATAGACCAACTGGTGGGCTTGAATTCTTTTTCGATGTCCTGCATGGCTTAACTCCTAACTTCTTACAGGCTTACAACCTGTCCTTCGTTGATATTCTGATAGCCCGCTGAAATAACTTTATCATTGGCGCTCAGGCCGCTGGTTACTTCTACTTCGCCATTATAAGTGGCACCGGTCTTGATGACGCGCTTGCGAGCCACTGGCTGGCTGCCCTTTTGCTCCACCACATATACATAACTATTTTGCTCGTCACGTTGCACCAAATCCACTGGAATTACCGTGGCGTTGGGGCGGTTGTAGTTCAGGATGCGCACAGTAGCTACCATGTTAGGGCGCAGCTGTAGCTTCGACTTGCTATCGAGGCGCAGCTCCGTGGTGAAAGTGCGGCTCGTAGGGTTGATGGAACTGCTCACTACACGCACGGTAGCTGGGAACTCTTGGTTGCCCAAATCGGGAATGGCAACTACGGCCTTGTCACCGGCCTTGATGCTGCCCGAATAGCTTTCCGACACGTCGGCCAGAATTTTGCCCCCCGTACCACTCACAAGGCGCACCACCGGCGTACCTGGTGCTACTACTTCGCCCAGCTTTGGCAGAACTTCATCGGCAGTGCCTGCGAAAGGAGCCGTTACGTTATACAGCTCGCGCTGACGGCCGAGGGTGCTCAGGTTGCGCTGCAGCGCTTCGTAGTTGTTCTTAGCCTGCAAAAACTGAATCTCGGTTCCAATTTTCTGGTCCCAGAGGCGCTTTTGCTTTTCGTACACCACACGGGCCAAGTCCAGGCGGGTGCGCAACTCGGCAATGTTGGATTCGAGTACGCCAGCGTCGATGGTGGCGAGCACCTGACCTTTGCGGACTTGGTCGCCGCGCTGTACGCGCAGGCTAGTGAGCGAGCCGCCTGAGCGGGCCGATACGGTGGCATTCTGGTCGAAATCGACGCGGCCCTGCACCTCTAAGTAGCTCTTAAAGTCGGCGGGTTTTACGTTTAGCACGGATACCGGCACAATCTGCGCAGCGGCGGCAGTAGCGGCACTATCGGCCGGACCAGCTTTGGCTTCCAGAGCGGCAATCTTAGCCTGGTTTTCGGCCTGTTCTTTTTTCAGCGCGGCCAACTCAGCCTGCGGGTCTTTCTGCCCACAGGCAGCTAGCAGCGTTAGGGCAAGAATGGCGGGAGTGATGCTGTATTTCATGAGGGGAAGCGGTTCACTAACTAACTGAAAGGATGAAAAAAGGTGCGGCTGGGGGGCTTTTTTGTGCCCTGACAGGAGCAAAAAAGCCCCCCAGCCGCAGCTATGATTATTTGTTGCTCTGATACAGGGTACCGGCAGCCTTATCGAAATCGACTTTAGCTACCAGCGCATCGTAAAGCGAAGTGTAGTAGTTGGTTTGGGCCTGGCGCAAGTCGGTTTCAGCCGTGATTACTTCCAGGTTGGAGCCTACGCCCTCCTGAAACTTGATTTTGGCAACCCGCGCTACTTCCGTGGCTAACTCGAGGTTAGCCTTTTGGTTAGCCAGCACATCGAGCGTGTTTTGCAAGCTGGTTTCGCTCTGGCGGCGCTCTAGGTCAATGCCTTGCTGCAGGGTGGTGAAGCCCTTTTGCACCTGCTCCAGCGCCAGTTTGCCTTGCTGAATAGAGGCGCGCTTGCGGAAGCCATCGAACACCGGTATTTGCAAAGCCAGGCCGTAGTTGCCAAAGCCAAACCAGTTCTGATTCAGGACTTGCCGCCCACTGGGCGTGGTAGCTCTGGAGTTAGGTCCGCGGAAATCAAGCAGCCCGCCCAGGCGCGGATCAGAACCGATGAAGCCGTAGTTAGCAGTAAGGTTGAGCGTAGGCAGATACCCTGCCCGGCGGTTGCGCACGTCGAGCGCGGCCAAGTCGCGCTGAGATTCCAGCACCTGATATTCAATGCGGCGGCTATAATCAAACTCATTGCCGGCGCTTTGCAGGCGGTTGCGCTCCGCTTCTACCACGGCCGCGTCGAGGCGGTCGGTGAGGTTGACGGCCTGGCGCTGGTCCAGACCCATCTGAAACTTAAGCAGGGCCACACTCAGATCAATCAGGCGAGTAGCGTTTTGCTGCTCAATGCGCAGGTTATTAAGCTGTACCTGCAAGCGCTGCACGTCCAGCTTTTCAACAAAGCCTTCCTTAAATGTCTGCTCCGTTTGGTAAAGCAGCGTGTCGAGGCGCTGTACGTTGCGAGCCAGCAACTGTAGCCGCTCACTAGCCACCAAGGTGCTGTAGTAGGCTTTCGATACCTGCTCCACTACCTCAACTTCTGTTTGCTGGCTTTGGCGCACGGCAAGCTTCTCGTATACTTTGGCCGCTTTCAGCCCCAGAAAAACGGAAGCGTTGAACAGGGGCTGCGAAGCATTAACCGCAGCATTGCCCTGGTAGCGCAAGCCAAACGCAAGCGGCTGAGGCCCAGCCGATTCTACCTGCGTGTACGCGGGCTCCAACACCACACTCTGACCGCTTTGCACGTTGCGCAGCTGATCGGGGGTGAGCGTAGTGCCATTGAGCGTGCCCGCTCCGCCCGCAAAGGCGCCAAAATCGACGAGCTGGCGCTGGAGCTTGAAATTGTCCGTCACGCCGCCCCCAATGTTGATCTGGGGCAAGCCGCTAGCCTTTACTTCATTCACCCGAGCCGAAGCAATCTGCTCGTTGAGGCGCTGAGATTGGAGAGTCGACTTGTTCTGCAAGGCGTAGTCGATGGCCTGCTGTAAGCTCAGCGCCATGGGCGCACTAGAAGCCGGCGATTGGCCCGTGGAGGGCGTTTGGGCTAGTAATTGGTGCAGCCCTAGAAAGCTCAGCACCACGGCGAGCATTAGAAGGCGAAACGTGTTTTTCATAAAAAGCGGGAAGCAGTATGCGAATCGTTGTTCTTATTCCTGTTCCGTCACCTGACGGTATTCGTTAATCAGCTTGTGGCCCCGGAGCGTAGCCGAACCAATCATAAAGTGCTCGAGGCAAATGCTTTGCACTCGACCTAGATCAAACTGGCGGGGTGGATAGAGTTCAGCGTTGAAGGCTAGTTCTATTTGGGCTAACCGAAGGCGGGAAAGCACTTCTATATCGAGGTCGGCGCGGTAAAGGCCCTCGCTGATACCACGACGTAGGTTGTCGGTAATCATCTCGAGGATAAACTGGTTTTTGTGGTCGACCCACACTTGCCAGGCTTGGGGATGATATTTCTGGAGGTCGTAGAAGATGCTGGGGTGAATGTTGGTCATGAGCTGTTTGCTCCACTCCATCATCTCGAATAGTTCTTCTAGGGCATTGTCGGCTTTGGCAGCCATCCCAGCGCAATCAGCTTCTTCATGCGCTAGAAAGTGAACCATGACGGCATGCACGATCTGATCTTTATTCTCAAACCATTTATAAAGCGTCTTTTTCGACATAGCCAAGTGCGTAGCAATGTCGTCCATCGATACACTCTTGATACCGTTGCGCATGAATAGCGCTTTAGCTGATTGTAAGATGCGGTCTTTGATTTCCATAATTCCGGCACAAAGATACACAGGAAACTTTAACTGAATCCAAAGTTTCCATTAATTTTTTGTGATCTTTTCTCCGGCTATTTTTTAGCTATGCAGACGCTGGGGGGCAAATCTTACTTTACACTTCGCCAACTTTATTTTTCGGGCCGGCAAATTTGCCCCCACGCCTTCCTTTAGGGCGTCGTTTCTACTTTAGCGTACCTTAGGCTTCCCAATTATTTCTCCGCCCTATTTCCTGCTTCCATGAAAATTCGTACCGGCTTCGGCTACGACGTACACCAACTCCGCGAGGGCCTGCCCTTCTGGCTCGGCGGCATTCAGGTGCCGCACACCCACGGCGCCCTGGGCCACTCCGACGCCGACGTACTAATCCACGTTATCTGTGATGCGCTGCTGGGCGCGGCCAATCTGCGTGATATCGGCTTTCACTTCCCCGACACCGACCCGCAGTACAAAGGCATCGACAGCAAGCGTTTGCTGGCCGAAGTGGTGCGCCTGCTCCGTGAGCGCGGCTACAGCATCAGCAACATCGACTCTACCATTTGCCTGGAGCAGCCCAAAGTCAATCCGCACATCCCGGAGATGCAGCGCGTGCTGGCCGAGGTGATGGGCGTTGAGACCGATGACATTTCCATTAAAGCCACCACTACCGAAAAGCTCGGTTTTGTGGGCCGGAATGAGGGCGTTGCGGCTTACGCTTCCGTCCTTATCAGCAAGTCTTAAGAAGCGGTTTTTAGCTGAAAGCAATTTTTTCGCACTTCCTGCGTCATTCCCTTCCCGATTCATTCACTTTTTCCACCCCATGCAGAAAAACACGTTCTACGCCCTGTTGTTGGCGGCCTGCTGCGCTACCTCCGCGGTAGCCCAGGATGCGCCCACCAAGCGTAAAGTCAAAGTAAAGCGCAAGCAGAAGACCGAGGCCCCAACAAAGGAAGGCGCTAACCCCAGCAGTGCCAGCGCCACCACTGCCGCCACCACCGATTGGGCTGCTACCTACGGTCCCACCATCACGCAGGCCGATTTGCGCCAGCACCTCACCATTCTGGCCTCCGACGCTTACGAAGGCCGCGAAACCGGGGAGAAAGGTCAGAAAATGGCCGCTGAGTACATCAGCAAGCAGTTCAAAGATTTAGGTCTGACTGGCCCCGTACAAGGCTCCGACAACCCGTACTTGCAGCACTTTACCATGGTGCGCTCTACCTGGGCCGATGGTGCCACGCTGAAAGTAGGCGGTCAGACGTACAAGTGGCTGACGGATTTCTACGCGGCGGGCACTTCGCCCTTCCAGCAGGAAACCACTATTCAGCCCGTATTTGCCGGCTACGGCATCGAGCAGGAAGGCTACTCCGACTACGCCAGCCTGGGCGACGTGAAAGGCAAAGACCTGATCATTCTGTTGGGTGAGCCGATGAATGCGCAGAAGCAGCCAGTGCTCGGCAAAGATGGCGCGCCCAGCAAGTGGGGCACCGACTACCGCGCCAAATCAGCTCTGGCTACGCAGAAAGGTGCTCGCAGCGTGTTCTTCGTTGACACCGACCCGAACGGCAACTTCACCAAACTGGCTGCTCGCATGGCACCCTACATCAGTCGGCCGAGCATTTCGTTTAAGGAAGCGCCGACCTCGGCTAACCCGCGCGCAGCTACTTTCTTCGTTTCACCGGCCGTGGGGGGCAAAATGCTGGGCACTACTGCCGCAGCGCTCACCCAATATCAGACCTCAGTAGGCAAAGCCGGCAAGCCGGTAGCGGCCACGTTTAAGCCCGCCAAGGTGAGCATCAACGCCGCCAAGAAGTTGGAAGACTTCACGACGGAAAACGTGCTGGGCTACCTGGAAGGCACCGATAAGAAGGACGAGCTGCTGGTGGTATCGGCGCACTACGACCACATCGGTATCATTGACGGCGAGGTAAACAACGGCGCCGACGACGACGGATCAGGCACGGTATCAGTTATCGAAATGGCGCAGGCCTTTACCCAAGCCAAGAAAGACGGCCACGGCCCGCGCCGCAGCATCCTGTTTCTGACCGTGACGGGCGAGGAAAAAGGCTTGCTCGGCTCGGAGTATTATACCGATCATCCGGTATTTCCGCTTGAGAAAACCATTGCTGACCTGAACATTGACATGGTTGGCCGTACCGATAAGGAGCACGAAGGCAAAGGCGACTATGTGTACGTCATTGGCTCCGACAAGCTTTCCTCGGAGCTGCATGCCATCAACGAGGCGGCCAATAAGAAATATACGAACATCGACCTGGACTACCGCTTCAACGACCCGGAAGATCCAAACCGCTTCTACTACCGCTCCGACCACTATAATTTCGCCAAGCACAAGATTCCGGTGGCGTTCTACTTCAACGGCGTGCACGACGACTACCACGCCGCCGGCGACGAGGTAGAGAAAATCGAGTTTCCGAAGATGGAAAAGCGCGCTCAGCTGGTGTTCTACACCGCTTGGGAGCTAGCCAACCGCGACAATCGAATCGTTGTCGATTCAAGCAAGCCTTAATTTTTTAGTTGGTGAAAAGCCCCCCGGAGTTTCTCTGGGGGGCTTTTTTTGTGATGTTTCAGACTACATGCTGCGCTCGGCTAAGAGTATTCAAAAAGCCTTTTAATGCTTGGATAGCGGACGTAAGACGTAACTTTAAGGTAGAATTCAGAGTTACCAGTTGCTTCCTCTGTTGGCTTCGGCCTACTGCTTATCCTTTTGCCGCCATGACTAAAGTCATTCAATTTCTCGCCGATTCGGAATCCAAAGCATTCGATTTAGAGCATCGGCGCAAGATTCGCTTCAACATTGGCAAGTACAACGCGGCCGTCCAGACAGGCCTTACCTGGTACTACGACCACGAGCTGGCGCGGGAGCGGGCATCGTACCTGAAGGCGAAAGTGATTAACAACCTCGACCAGTATCTGCTGGAGTTTGAGCGCAACTTCACTGAGCGCGGCGGCAAGGTTATCTGGGCCCAGAATGCGGAAGAAGCCTTGTATGAGATTGGCAAAATCATGGCTCGGCGCCACGCCCGCACGGTGGTGAAGGCCAAGAGCATGACCACTGAGGAGATTCACCTTAACAAGTTTCTGGAGAAAAACGGCATCGAGTCGGTGGAGACGGACCTAGGCGAGTACATTGTGCAGCTCAACGGCGAGCGGCCCTACCACATCGTTACGCCGGCCATGCACCTGAGCAAGGCCGATATTGCCGCCATCTTCGTCAAGCACCTCGGCATCGAGCACACCGATGACGCCCAAAAACTCGTGCTCACCGCCCGCCACTTGCTGCGCGATAAGTACACGTCGGCCGAAGTAGGCATTACGGGGGGTAATTTTCTGATTGCTGATACCGGCGCCGTGGCCGTGACTGAGAACGAAGGCAACGCCCGCCTGTCGGCCACGTTTCCGCGCACGCACATTGCCATTGTGGGCATTGAGAAGGTGATTCCAACCATGCAGGACTTGAACTTGTTCTGGCCCTTGCTCAGCACAAGCGGCACCGGCCAGCAAGTGACGGTGTACAACACCATCTATACAGGCCCGCGCCAACCGCTGGAAAAAGACGGCCCCGACGAGATGTTCGTGGTACTCCTCGACAACGGCCGCACCAACCTGCTGGCTCAGCCCGACAAGCGCGAAGCGCTACACTGCATTCGGTGCGGCGCTTGCCTGAACGTGTGTCCGGTGTATAAAAACATCGGGGGCCATACCTACGAGGCCACCTACTCCGGCCCCATCGGCTCCGTGATTACGCCCCACTTATCGGGCATGGCCGAGAACAAGCATCTGAGCTATGCCAGCAGCTTGTGCGGGGCCTGCACGTCGGTGTGTCCGGTGAAGATCAATATTCATAATATTCTGCTCAAAAACCGGCAGCAGAGCGTGGCGGAAGGCCACACGGACAAAGAAGAGCGTATTGCCATTCAGCTATGGATGCGCACTATGAAGAGTCGGCGCTTGCTGAACTTACTGCCCGCAAAAGCCAAAAACTGGGTACTGATGCGCATGCTGAGCCAGGTAGGCTGGAACAAGCGCCGCGATGCGCTGGAGGTGGCGCCTAAGTCGTTTAATAAGATGTGGAAGGAGCGGAAATAAGCTCATTTCTAATAGAGCAGTAATCTTTTATAGTCGCAACCAACCCTGCGAGCTGAACCAGAGTAGAACAGCGGCATACCGGTGTACTATTCTATTTTTATGCTCGATGTAGTATTGCGTGTTCTGGCTTTCGGAGCCGGAGCGGCCTTGGTAGTGTATACCGTGATGGGGGCCATCCGCTCCTTCGTTCTACCGCGTAACGATCTGGTAATCATCAACAAATGGATGTACTGGGTCATTCGGAAGCTATTCACCGCCCTTACCTCCCTATTCAAGACGTTTGCCGCGCGCGACCGGATAATGGCCATGTATGCGCCCGTAAGTTTGGTGGCGCTAGAAATAGTTTGGCTGGTGCTGGTAGCGCTAGGCTACACAGCCATTTACTGGGCCATAGGAGAAGGCTCTTTGATCGACTGCTTTAAATTCAGTAATAGTTCACTGCTTACCATCGGCTCCGAAAAGGCCGACTCATTAGCGGGCGATATCCTGAGCTATTCGGAGGCCACGCTTGGCTTGCTGCTGATTACGCTGCTGATTTCTTATCTGCCGACTATTTATCAGGCTTACTCGCGGCGCGAGTTGGTGGTGGCCCGGCTGGAGCGTCGGGCGGGCACGCCGGTGTCGGCGCTGGGCTTGCTTGTGTGGCTTCAGCGGACCAGTTTGCTCGCAGATGAAGGGCCGCAGTGGGAGCAGTGGGAAGAATGGTGCATGGAGTTGGAGGAAACGCACACCTCTCTGCCCGTCTTGGCTTATTTCCGCTCGCCCCAGCCGGGCCGCTCCTGGGTAACTGCGCTGGGCACCATCCTCGATACAGCAGCCCTGCGCATTAGCACGGTCGATAAGCCCCGCGACGCCCGAATTGAGCTTTGCTTTAAAGCCGGCTGCATTGCCCTTACCCGCATTGCGCGCTTTTTTCAGGAGCGCACCCGTTCGAAGCCGGCTCCTTACCTGGGCCCCACTGACCCCATGCAGAACCCCAGCCATGAGGAGTTTCTCAGGGCTTATGAGCTTTTATCCGAGACAGATGTGCCCGTTGTGGCCGATAAGGAAGCTGCTTGGAATAAGTATCATCTTTTGCGAAGCCGCTACACGCACGCTGTTGAGTACCTGGCTAAGCTCACGATGGCGCCGGCCATTAAGCCCGTTGCTCCCCATAAGGAAGATGTGAAGGAAGCCAATCAATAGAGCATAAAAAAGCCCCCCAGAAGCTTCTGGGGGGCTTTTTTTATTGACAACTTAACTCAATAATTATTTTCCTCGTCGGGCAGAATATTGATGTCCTGCACCAATACCCGCTGCTCAATCTCGCGGCCGCGGGGCGTGTTGGCCAAGCCGCCGAGAGCAGTTTCCTTATAGCGCGTTTCCATGCTTTGGCCCACTTCACCCAGCGCCATCACGCACTGATCGACGGGAATAACCGGATTGACGCCGGCAATGGCAATCTGGGCGGATGAGAAGGCAATAGCCGCCGCCGAAGCGTTGCGCACCACGCAGGGCACTTCTACCAGGCCCGCCACGGGGTCGCAGATGAGACCCAGCATACATTGAATGGTGATGGCTACGGCCGCGAAGGTTTGCTCTACGTCGCCGCCGAGGCAGTACACAATAGCACCGGAGCCCATAGCCGCCGCACTACCCGTTTCGGCCTGACAGCCACCCACAGCCCCAGCCAACGAAGCATTCTGCTCAATAATCAGGGCAATGCCGGCCGCAACGAGCAAGCCTTCGTGAATCTTGCGGTCGTCGAGCTTATGCAAATCCTGGAGCGTGACCAGTACACCGGGCAGAATACCGGAGGCGCCAGCTGTAGGCGCGGCCACTACCCGGCCCATGCAGGAGTTCACTTCTTTGGCGCCCAATGCTCTGGTAATTAGCTGCTTGAACTCAGGCGACAATACCGTAACCGGCGAGGCGGCAATCTTCTTCGCGCCGTTGTTTACCATGCCCGAGCGGGAAGTCATGTCCTCAGTGAGGCCCGTGTGCACGGCTTCGCGCATCACATCGTAGGCCCGCTGCACGCCAGCCCAGATTTCCTCTTCGGTGCGGCCTTTCTGCTCAATCTCGTAGGCCAGTACGGGCTGATACAGCGCTTCCCCGGTACGGGCGCAATGCGCTTCCCAGCTGGCAAAATCGGTGAATAATAAGGACATGGTGGGTGGGGGGCAAATGTGGGTGGAATCTCGCTGTTTCAACGCGAAACAGAAGCGAGGGGTGCAAAAATCGCGATAATTTCGGCAGCAGCTTCAGCGGCCTTTGCACAAAAAAGCAGCTATCCGATTAAGATAGCTGCTTTTTGAATTTGAGTAATCAGAGGCTACAGTTCTTATGGGCAAAGTCAGGCCTTTTGTGGCTCCTGTACCAGCTGAACTGAGGCCGAATTAATGCACAAGCGCAGGCCGCTGGGGGGCGGTCCGTCGGGAAATACGTGGCCCTGGTGGGCATCGCATACGTTGCAGAGCACTTCCACGCGGGTCATGCCGTAGCTGGTGTCTTTTTTGTATTTGATGGCGTTTTCCTGCACCGGCTGCGTGAAGCTCGGCCAGCCCGTACCCGATTCGAACTTGGTGCGCGAGTCATAGAGGGGCGTGCCACAGCACACGCAGGCGTACAGGCCAGCCTCGTGGGCTTCGCAGTATTCACCACTGAAAGCGCGCTCCGTGCCGTGTTCGCGCGTAACGTGGTACTGCTCAGGAGTGAGCTGGGCCTTCCACTCGGCGTCGGATTTTACTACGCGGCGCTCGGGGGGCATATTGCCATTGTTGGCGAGGCGAATGACGTCGTTCCAGGTTTGCATAGTCTTGGGTCTTGCAGTTGGGTTCAGAGAATAGTATTAATGTGCAAACGCCGTGGGTGCCTTGTAAGTTTAATGAGGCCGGCAGCCAATGCGTGCGTAGCAGTGCGGGTAGCTTTCCTGATTTCGCTACAATTAAAATAAGCAGAAAGTGCGGGCACAATGAAACGCGCCATTGATTTTCACGCTACACCTTACGTATGAAAATCTTCACCGCCGCCCAAACCCGCGCCGCCGATCAGGCTACTATTCAATCTGAAGGCATCAGCTCCGAAGCCCTCATGGAGCGCGCCGCCACCGCCTTCACCGATTGGCTTACCGCTCGGCTGTCGCCCAAAGAAGCCGGCGAGATCCTGATACTCTGTGGCCCCGGCAACAATGGCGGCGACGGCCTAGTGGTAGCACGCCGACTGTATGGCCGCGACTACACGGTGCGAGTGGCCGTGTTACCGTCGGAAAATAAGTCGGGTGATTTTCAGCGGAACTTCCAAAAATTGCCCCCCGAGGTCATCGTTACCGAGCTATCAGCCACAAATTTGCTCCCCATCCCGGCGGGCGCGCTTGTAATCGACGCGCTGTTTGGCACTGGCCTGACGCGGCCGCTGGAAGGCTTGGCCGCCGCCGTAGTGCAGCATCTGAACGCCGCGCAGGCGCGGGTGGTAGCCGTGGATATTCCGTCCGGGCTTTTCTCCGATGCGCCCCAACCAGCCGACAGCATCGTAGTGCGGGCCCGGCACACGGTCAGCTTTGAGCTGCCCAAGCTGGCTTTCATGCTGCCTCATAATGCCGAGTACGTTGGCCAGTGGCACGTACTGCCCATTGATCTAGACAAGAAGTTTATCGAGGAAACTGCGACCAAACTTCACTTCCTTGACGCCGCTCTACTAGCCGGACGGCTTCAGAAGCGCGCGCGCTTTGCTCATAAGGGCACCTATGGTCACGCGTTGCTGCTGGCCGGTAGCAAGGGCAAAATAGGTGCTGCGGTGCTGGCCGCGCAGGCCTGCCTACGAAGCGGCGTGGGCCTGCTTACCCTGCGCGTACCGGCTGTGGGCTACGATGTGGTACAAACAGCCGTGCCCGAAGCCATGTGCCTCACCGACCCAGCCGCCGATTTTGTATCTGAGCTACCTGACCTCACGCCCTACTCCAGTATCGGAATCGGGCCCGGCCTGGGCAAAGAAAAAGCCCCCCAACAGGTGCTCGCGCAACTTTTGCGCGAGGCAAAAGTGCCGCTTGTGCTGGACGCCGATGCCTTGAATATATTGGCCGAAAACCGGGAGCTGTTGGCCACGCTTCCCCCCGATTCGCTGCTCACGCCTCACCCTAAAGAATTTGAACGCCTCGCAGGCCCCGCCCGCGACGACTATCATCGGCTCGATTTGCTGCGCGATTTCTGCCAGAAGCATAGGTGCTATACCATTTTGAAAGGCGCAAACACCTGCCTTGGCACGCCCGATGGCACGCTCTACTTTAACAGCACCGGCAACCCCGGCATGGCCACCGGCGGCTCGGGCGATGTACTCACGGGCATCCTCACCGCGCTCCGTGCCCAGCCGCTTTCCCCCCTTGACGCAGCCTTGATTGGTATCTACGCCCACGGCCGCGCCGGCGACTTGGCAGCCCAGGTTACCGGCGAAGCGGGCTTAGTAGCGGGAGATATCGCGCGGTTTATCGGGCCGGCGTTGGAGGAGCTAACAACGAAAGAATCCTTTTAATCAGGTTCGCTAAGTCAGCGCCGAGGAGAGTTCAGGACACCCAATACACCGCCAGAAACTGCACCAGCATCACGCCATCGGCCAACACAGCAAAGTAGTAGTCCGGACGAGTTTCGTCGGCATACCAAATGATGAGGGCGGCCAGCGCTGTGGGAATGGTGAGCACCAACAGATAGAGCAGGGTAACCCCCTGAGGAATAAGCACTCCGGAAATAGCGAGAGCTAACAGCGCTAATACTTTGGTGGATTTTACCCCAAAAATTCCCGGAAACGTGTGTGTGCCGCTCAACAGGTCTTTGGTATAATCCCGAATGTCAAATACAAAAGCCAGGGCCAGAATAAAGAAAAACCGGCGCGCGAAGAGCACGAGCACCACGGGCGCTGTCAGGCTTTTATGCATGTAAAGAGCCGGAATCCAGACGGTGACGGCGGCCCAGACATAGGCAATCAAAAAAACCTTGAGCAGCGGCAAATCGCGGAGGGCGCGCCAGCGGCCTCTAATGCGCACGATGGGCAATGAGTACAGCAGCGAAATGGCGGCCAGATGCGCCAGAAACCCAGTCATTGGCTGCCAGCCATCGAGCCAAAAAAGCCCTCCAGCTACTGCCAGCGCCGCCAAAGCCAGCATAAACAGCTCGCGGCGGTGCTGAATCATCCAAAGCTTGCGGCCCGACAGCACGAGCTGTTGGCGGTGCTTGTAGGGCAGTACGCTGTCGATGTTGTAAAGGAATAGCGTAGCGGCAAAAATCATCACCCCCAACCGTCCCGGAATATGGACGCGCCAGAACAGAAACGTGGCCCACGTAAGTCCCGCCGCCGCCGCCGACACCAGCACGCTGCTGTAAAGCACGGCATCAGTCCACCGCTTCAGGCCAGTGAAGGCGGAAGCAGGAGCAGTAGCCGGCGATTTGTCGATACTATCGTGCATGGCAGCGGGGGCAAGCGGGGGCAAAAAACGCAACGCTCAGCCCCAAAGGTACGGTTCCCTCCTATTTGCCCGTTTCGGCGTAGCTCGCATCCACGGGCTTCGATTCGGGGGAGCCTTTATGGCGCAGAAAAATGGATAAGACCACGATGGAAACGATGGACAGGAACTCGCTCTGCCAGTTTTGCAGCGACTCAAACCAAAATCGGGAGGTTTGCATATAGCCCCATACGCTGACCAGTGGCTCACCCTCATGCGCCTGCTCAATATTGTAGACCTCGGTTCCACCCAAAGCGTGCAGGTACAAGGCGCCCAGAAACAGCAGAAAAAAGGCTAGGCTCAGCGAATTCTGATACAGCTTTAACACCCAGCCGCCACGCTTCACCGCGCTCGGCGCATCCAGCTTATTAGGGTCTGGATCCTGGTCTACTTCTTCTTTCTCGTAAAGCTTTTTCGACTCGGAAGAGCCCCGTTGGCGCAGCCACACAGTGAGCAATACGTACAGAGCCATTTGCAGAAACTCGCTTTCCCAGTTCTCAAAGGTGGCCTCGATGAAGTGGCCCGATTGAACATACTGGCTTAGCGTGAGCGGAGCCAGTTCCATTTGCTTTAGCTCGTCGTTGTAGTCGTGCCACCCTGTAAATAGCTGGCCTACAAGTGTAAGCAAAACTAAAATCGTTACGATAACCGAGAGGCTGTTCTCGTAGAGCCAGCGCCATACTGACGATGCGGGTGGGTGGGTAAGCATACACCGCCTTACGACGGAGCCCTAAAAAAGATAAGCGGTCCGCCGGCAAACTACCAGCGGACCGCTTTACGGCACAGAAATATCCCTTTTTTATAGCTCTACGCCAGCCGGGCGAGGCTTTACGGGCGGTGTGGCGCCGCCCAGTGGAAAGGTATCGTTGTAGAGTTTGATGCTGTCGCCGATGATGCGGTAAGCATCTTCGCGGCCCATAAAGCGCTCCACCGATACTTGCTTGTTCTCCAAAGCTTTATAATCCTCGAAGAAACGGCGCATCTCGCGCAGGGTGTGGGGGGGCAAATCGGCGATGTCGTTGAAGTGGTTCACCGAAATATCGTTGGCAGCCACGGCAATAATCTTGTCGTCTTCCTCATTCTGGTCAATCATCTGCATCACGCCAATGACTTTGGCCTCAATGATACACATGGGCACCACATCGACGGAGCAGATAACCAGGATATCAAGCGGGTCTTTATCGTCGCAGTAGGTCTGGGGAATGAAGCCGTAAGCAGCAGGGTAATGCACTGCCGAAAACAGCACGCGGTCCAGCTTAAGCAGGCCGCTGGCCTTATCCAACTCGTATTTGCCTTTCGAGCCCTTCGGAATTTCGATGATGCCATTTACAACGTTCGGAGCGTTATCACCGCGCTCTACATCGTGCCAGGGGTTAAAGTGAGTCATTATTGTGAAAGAGAAAGTAAAATCTTGAAATCAGAAGTAAAACTTTGCCGCTGTTACAAACGCGAGTTATAAAGAAGCAAAAAATTATCAGGCCGCAGGTGCGTACGGATTAGCTGGCATGAAGATGCCGCGAGATGATAAAAAGCTGATTCTAACCATTAAAGCCAGCTTTTAACTTATAACTAACGCAAAACTTCCACTAGTGGCTTCCCCGTACAGCCATCGGGTTCCTGAATACGGAGCCAACTGGCAATTGTAGGTGCAATATCGGTAATAGCAGCCGGAGTGCGCGATTCGCCGTGGCGAACGTGCCAGCCCCAGAACACTAACGGTACATGGGTATCGTAGTTGCCCGACGAGCCGTGGGTAGTGCCTTTGTTAACGGGATAAGCATACGACTCAAGCCAACCTGGCTCTAGTACTACCAGCACATCACCGCTGCGCTTCGGAAAAAAACCATTTTCCAAGAACATCAGCATGCCACTTTCCCAGTGCGATTTCTGCAAATCGTCGGAGGTGATGGCGCGCGTCACGCCCGCAAAGTTCAATACAATATCAGCTACCTCGTCCTGAAACTGACGAAGGTTTTGTTTGCGCTCGGCGATAAGCGGCCGGTTGAGATATACCTGTTGGTTGTCGTAAGCTAGCACCCAATTACCTGCCCCATGACGGCGCTCCAACTCGCGCTGCACCGAGTCGCGCATGATGCGCGGCCCCACTGAGCCAGCGGGAATGCGGTGGCTCCGCAGGAAGTCGGGCGAGTGCGCTGCGCCATGGTCAGCTGACAGGAAAATCAGGGCATTGCCCTTGCCTACTGTTTTATCCAGATACTCCAGCAAACGCTTTATTTCCAAATCTAGCCGCAGGTAAGTGTCTTCCGCCTCAATCGAATTAGGTCCAAACTGGTGACCAATATAGTCGGGCGAGGAAAAGCTCAGGGCCAGAAAATCGGTCACGCCACGCTGGCCCAGCTGCTCCGCCCGAATTGCCTCCATGGCAAAATCTAGGGACAGCGTATTACCGAAGGGGGTAGAGCGAATAAGGTCAAGGTTGCGGGCGGCAGCCACGGGGGGCTTTTCACCGGCGGTTTGTAGGGCTGCTTTCGTCTGCGTAGCAGGAGCGGCACTTAGAGAGGGCAAGTCGTGCGGAAACACAGGCTTAGTTTCCCCTCTGAAGGCACTTTCCCAAGGCACATCGTCAGCGGTGCTCTCAGTATATTGAGCAATAGGCAGCAGCGTATTCCAGGGCTTGTCGAGGTACTGAGCCGGCAGGTTCCGTTCGTTAAACTTGGTCACCCACTCCGGCAAACTGTTTTGGTAGAAAGTGCTGGTAATGAAAGCGCCGTTCACGCCATCGTACCAATAAGCACCGGTAGCGGAGTGACCGGCTGGCAGAATGGAGCCCCGGTCCTTGACCGAAACCCCAATCACCTTCGCTTGAAAATTGGTGGCCAACCGCAGCTCGTCCGTAATGGTGCTCGTGAGCATATGACGCGGCGACTGTTGACCAGCCTCAGCGGTTCCGCCCACCGACTGCACCGTTTTATCTTCGGTTACATACGTGGCCCGGCCCGCCTCACGTACGTACCAGTTATTTCCCACAATGCCGTGAACGGAAGGCGTGGTGCCTGTATAAATACTGGCGTGGCCCGGTCCGGTATAAGTCGGCACGTAGTTGTAGTGGGTATTCTCATAGCTAAAGCCTTCACCGAGCAAGCGTTTAAAGCCGCCATTACCATACTTATCCCAGTAGCGATAGAGATAGTCGTAGCGCATTTGGTCTACCACTATGCCTACTACCAGCTTAGGGCGGTCAAGGGGTTTACCTTTTTTCTGGGCAAAAGTCGGCGCTACCAAGGTAATGGCCAGCAACAGGAATAGGCTCTTTTTCAAAACAGTAGCATGTGTAACCGCCTGGCTTCTTGCGGTTGGCGACAAAAGCCAGCGTTTGCGGGCGCAAAGATAGCCGCCCGCACTCGTAATTCAGGGAGCCGGCAGCCGAAATAGCCTACGTGCCGTACACCAACAGATTATTCTTTTATTAAAACTACTTTCTCCTTGTATGCCTAATGCTTCTGACTACGCACTCATCTTTGATATGGATGGGGTTTTAATTGATAACACTGCTTACCAAGCTCGTGCCTTTCAGCTATTGTTTCGCGAACATAGTCTGACCACTAATGCGCGTCGGCTGCTAGAGCGCCTGAATGGCATGCCGGCCACCAATATTCTGAAAACAGTTTTTCGGCATCCAGTGCCCGAAAAGGAGCTCAAGAAGTACGCCGATCAACGCGAGTTTCTGTACCGGGTACTCTACTGGAATAAGCGCCGCGAAGCGGCTGGCCTCACCAAATTCCTGACAGCAGCCCGAGCAGCAGGCTTCAAAATAGGTCTCGGAACAGCTTCGCCTCCCGAAACGATCGAGTACATCATCGACCACTTAAACCTGCGTCACTTGTTCGATACCATCACAGGCAAGGCTGATGTAGAGCGGGGTAAGCCGCACGCCGATACTTTCACCGTTGCCGCTAAGCAGCTTAGCGTACCACCGGAGCGCTGTATTGTCTTTGAAGATGCAGTGTTGGGCGAACAAGCAGCTTATAAGGCCGGTATGCGTTGTATTTGTCTTAGCACCAGCGTGAAGGCCAGCAAGTTTCAAAACCCTATGAAAGTCATTAAAGACTTCACCGAAATTGCCCCCCAGGATGTGCTTAACATGATCGAACAGTATCCGAAAGCACCGAAACCTGATAAACAGACTGCCCAACGTCAGTACGCCAAGCTTTAGCGACAAATCCAGCGTATGTATGTGTTACATAAAAAAGCCCCCCAGAATGTTTCTGGGGGGCTTTTTTATGTAATAATAATCCTTTTTAACGACTTGCAGCCAGTGCTTCGGCACCACCCACAATTTCGAGAATCTCAGTAGTGATAGCAGCCTGACGCGTACGGTTGTATGTGAGCTTCAGTGACTTTAACAATTCACCAGCATTTTCAGTAGCCTTATCCATCGCCGTCATGCGGGCACCATGCTCTGAGGCATTGCTCTCCAATACAGCTTTATACAGTTGCACTTTCAGCGACTGCGGAATCAGGGTTTGCACGATTTCCTCTTTCGACGGCTCGAAGATGTAATCAACGTTGGCGGTTGGAGTTGCCGTCACAGGTGCCTCAACGGCTACAAGTGGCAACAACTGCTCAGCGCGTACTATTTGCGTAGCCACGTTCTTGAACTCATTGTATACCATCGTCACCTCATCGAACTGCCCAGACCGGAAACCTTCCATCGCTTCCTCAGCCGCCACGCGCACCGTGTCGAATGACAAGGAGCCAAAAACGTGGTTGTAATTGCCAAGCATTGGCAGGCGGCGACGCACGAAATACTCATGAGCACGCTTACCAATGGCTAACACCGTTACGTTTCCAGCCGCGGCCTGAGTGCTATAGCGGCTTGCCAACAGCTGATTTACACCTTTAAAAATGTTGCTGTTGAAGGCACCAGCCAAGCCGCGGTCAGAAGTGATAGCGATTACAAGCACGCGGCGCACTTCGCGTTGCACACTGTACTCGCTTTCTACTCCACTTTCAGCAGAGCTAGTCAGATTGTTCAGAATGCTATTTAACCGCTGGGCATAAGGGCGCATACGCAGGATATTATCCTGCGCGCGGCGCAGCTTAGCCGCCGCCACCATTTTCATGGCTTTGGTGATTTGCTGCGTGCTCTGCACCGATATGATGCGGCTCCGGACTTCTTTTAAGCTGGCCATTCTTGATTATCAACTTGTTGAATACCTGAGAACTGAATGATTAGCTATAAGAGCAACTTCATTCAATACTCAGGTATCTAACTATTTATTTTGCGTAAGACGCCGACAAGTCCTTTGCCACCTGACGGATAGCGTTCGTGATGTTGTCGTCGAGCTTACCTGCTTTCAAAGCTTGCAGAGCCTCAGGGTGACGGGTCTGCATAACCTGACGGAACTCAATTTCGAAGGCGCGAACCTTTTCAACAGGCACGTTATCCAGCAAGCCGTTGGTAGCCGCGTAGATAATAGCGACTTGGTCTTCCACTTTTACCGGCGAGAACTGAGGCTGCTTCAGAATCTCTAGGTTGCGACGGCCACGCTCAATTGTGAGCTTGGTAGAAGCGTCAAGGTCCGAACCGAACTTGGCGAAAGCTTCCAATTCGCGGAACTGGGCTTGATCCAGCTTCAGCGTACCAGCTACCTTCTTCATCGACTTGATCTGGGCGTTACCACCTACGCGTGACACCGAGATACCTACGTTAATAGCAGGACGCACACCAGAGTTAAACAAGTTGGTTTCCAAGAAGATCTGTCCGTCCGTAATCGAAATTACGTTGGTCGGGATGTAAGCCGATACGTCACCAGCTTGAGTCTCGATCAGGGGAAGAGCCGTTAGTGAACCACCACCTTTTACCAAGTGCTTAATGCTCTCGGGCAAGTCGTTCATATCGCGAGCGATGGTGTCGGAAGCGTTGATCTTCGCGGCACGCTCTAGCAAGCGGCTGTGCAGATAGAATACGTCACCAGGATAAGCTTCGCGACCTGGAGGGCGACGTAGCAACAGCGACACTTCGCGGTAAGCTACTGCCTGCTTTGACAAGTCATCGTACACAACTAGTGCGGGACGACCAGTATCGCGGAAGAACTCACCGATAGCAGCACCTGTAAAGGGAGCAAAGAACTGCATCGGAGCTGGGTCAGAGGCCGAAGCGGCTACAACTACTGTGTAGTCCATGGCACCACCACGCTGCAGGGCGTTTACTACCTGAGCAACAGTAGAAGCCTTCTGACCTACGGCTACATAAATGCAGAATACAGGCTCCCCGCGCTCGAAGAACTCGCGCTGATTCAGGATAGCATCGAGAGCAACCGTAGACTTGCCCGTCTGACGGTCACCGATGATCAATTCGCGCTGGCCACGGCCAATCGGAATCATGGCGTCGATAGCCTTGATACCCGTTTGTAAAGGCTCGTTTACTGGCTGACGGTAGATTACACCGGGAGCTTTGCGCTCTAGAGGCATTTCATACAACTCGCCAGCAATAGGGCCACGACCGTCGATAGGCTGACCGAGCGTGTTTACCACGCGGCCAATGATGCCTTCACCCACTTTGATGGAGGCAATTTTATTTGTGCGGCGTACCGTAGCTCCCTCGCGGATTTCGCTGTAGTCGCCGAGCATTACGGCACCTACATTGTCTTCTTCAAGATTAAGAACTAGGGCTTGCAGGCCGTTTTCAAATTCCAGCAATTCCCCCGACTGGGCATTACCCAGTCCGTAGATGCGGGCCACACCGTCGCCCACCTGCAGCACCGTGCCGACTTCTTCAAGTTCGGCTGCGGTCTTGAAATTGGACAACTGCTCCCGCAGGATGGCGGATACTTCATCCGGACGTACTTCTGCCATGATGCTGAGTTATAGTTGGGGTTGGTAGGGGTTCTTCGTGAACTCGCCGCGCAGCTTGCGCAAGCGGTTGCGCACCGAGTCGTCAATCTGCTGGTCACCTACGCGCAGCACAAAACCGCCAATAAGTGACTCATCAATTTTCTCAGTGAGCGTAATGCTCTGGAGGCCGGTTTGGCGGCGTACCAGTTGGGTTACTTCCTCGCGCAAAGCTGGCGTCAGGGGTTGAGCCGTAGTGACTTGAGCTACCTGAATACCGCGGAGGCGTTCGTATTGACTCTGAAACTCGGTAGCTACCCATTCCAAAGCACTTTCGCGGTTGTGCTGAGTAATGATGGTGAAGAATTTCTCCGTCACCTCCGACACTTTGCCGCCGAAAATGGCACGCAGAATAGCCAGCTTCTTATCGTGCTTCACAATGGGGTTGCGCAGCAAGAGACGCAGGTCACGGTTCTGCTCCAGGGTTTTGGCAAACAGATCCATATCCTCTTTTACTTGCGGCAGATTGCCTCGCTCCTGCGCCAAGTCTAGCATAGACTTAGCATAGCGGGAAGCAGCTCGTTGTTCAGACATTTTTGTAGGGTTTGAAACTGATAGCTTAAATCATGAAGGAAGAAGTACCGCTGAGTATGATTCCTTCCAGCTTATAGCTACCCGCTTCTTTAGTTAAGCTTAACGTCCTTCAGGTACGAGTCTACGAGTTGCTGCTGGGAGCTGCTATCGGTTAATTCGCGGCGGAGGATACGCTCAGCAATATCGATAGAGAGCTGAGCAGCCGTGTTCTTTACTTCGGCCAGCGCGGCGTTCTTCTCGTTCTGAATGGCTTCGCGTGCCTGCACAATCATGCGGCCGCCTTCTTCATTCGCTTTGGTTTTGGCTTGCTCGATCAGCTGGTTAGCCATTTGATTTGCTTCCTGCATAATCTTGTCGCGCTCTTGACGCGCCTCAGTCAGCAGTTTTTCGTTGCCGGCTTTCAGCTGCTGCATTTCCAGCTTGGCTTGGTCGGCCATGCGTAGAGCGCTTTCAATGGAATCTTCCCGCTCCTTAAGAGAGGCAAGAATGGGACGCCAGGCAAACTTGGCCAGCAAAAGCAGCACCAAGCCAAAAATCACCAACTGCCAGAAAATCAGGCCTAATTCGGGGGTTACTAAGGGAGGCATAAAGCGGTAGTTAGTATGGGGTAGTCAGTATGTAATTGGTAGTTAGTGCTGCTCGTTGATAAACTGGCAGCACCTCAGATGCAGTGGGTGGATTCTATATTCAGTGCCAACTACCAGCTCCTAAATACTCACTACTAAAAAGCCAAGTCAGCCCGCCGCGCCGTGCGCCGAAGCGACGCGCAGCGGGCTGCCCAGGCGGGTGCCCCTATCTCTAGAGGTTGAAGGAAATCAGCAAGCAGACTACTACTGCGAACAGACCCAGACCTTCGATCAGAGCCGCTACGATCAGCATAGCAGTTTGGATGCGACCTGCAGCTTCGGGCTGACGGCCAATGGCTTCCATGGCGCTACCACCGATGCGGCCGATACCCAGACCAACACCAAGAGCAACCAGACCGGCACCGATACCGGCACCCATTACGGCTAGACCAACCGAATTGGAAACGTCACTGACAGCCTGCAAAAACAGAGAAAGAAGCATAAAACAAAAATTAGAGGGAAGTGAAAAACGAAAAAATCAGGGTGAGTAATGTAAGCTGAATGGCCTAGTGGCCGTGTACTGGAGTAGCAGAGTTATCGCCTCCAATTTGGAGGTCAGCATCGTGGTGGTGCTCCTCTACGGCACCGCCGATATACATGGCAGTGAGTAGGGTGAAAATATATGCCTGCAATATGGCTACTAACAGTTCCAGCATGTTGATAAACAAGCCGAAAGCCAGTGTCACGGGGCTAATCAATACGCTTTGGAAGATGAAAATCAAGCTGATAAAGCTCAGGATCACGATGTGGCCCGCGGTGATGTTGGCAAACAGACGAACCATCAGGGAAAATGGTTTTACCACTACACCAATAAGCTCAACCGGAATCATGATGGGCAGCAACGCCTTCGGCACACCAGGGGTAGCAAAGATGTGGGCCCAGTAATTTTTGTTAGAGCTGAATAAGGTGATAAGTAATGTCAGGACCGCTAAGGTTAGCGTCACGGCGATGTTGCCGGTGAGGTTGGCCGCGCCGGGTAGCAAGCCTAGCAAGTTGCTGAACCAGATAAAGAAGAATACGGTGAGCAAATACGGCATGTAGCGCTCGTACTTAGGACCGATGGCTTTTTTGCCTACTTCATCGCGAATAAAGATGATGATGGGCTCGAAAAAGGACTGAATACCCTTAGGAGCACCGCCCCGGTTTTTCTTGTAGCGGCCGGCTACTGTGAAGAAGATACCCAGCAGCAGGGCTGCGCTCAACATCAGTGAGGCAACGTTCTTAGTTATAGAGAAGTCGTAGACTTTGCCGCCGTCTTCGGCTATGAGGTGCTCGTGCTCCAGCTTCAGGCCATTATAAGTTTTACCTTCAGCAAGCTGCGATGAAGAGAACACGCTCAGACCTTTTCCGGCTTGATACGCAATAATCGGCAGCGGAATAGTGAAGTGAATACCGTGCTCTTTCTCATCGCCCAGAGTAGCGAAATGCCACTCGTGGGCATCGCCAATGTGGTGCAGAATCATCTCGCCGGGGCTGAAGGCTTCCGAGTCGGTGGCTTCTTCAACGGTGGGCGCATGCTCTTGGGCAAAAACGGGAAGCGAAAGAATGCAAAAGAGAGCTATCAGTAAACGCTTCATTCAGAGTAATTTAGGTGGGGGCAGGATATTGGACTAACCCTGTTTTGAAAACGGGCGCAAGTTACTCAGGACGCTCCAGATTTCAAACCCAGCGAAGAGAAAATACAGGATAAAAAAGCCCCCCAGAAATGTCCATAGCCCTGGGCGCTCCTGGGCGCCGCCATTATATAAGAATACAAGCACCAGTCCCACCGACAACAACAGGCGCACTACCATCGAACCGAAGTAGGCACCCATGAAGTTGTCGGGGTTGGCTCTTATAAGCCGGGAAGTGACCCAATAAGTAATAAGCGTCAGGAGAGCAAAGAACCCAAATACGTAAATGGTGAGCGGATGAATGACTGCCGTCCCAAACTGACTGGACAAAGCATAAAAAATGCCCCCCAGAAGTAAGCAGAAGAGAATAAACTGACGCAGAAAAATCATTTGAGTGTAGAGTTATGCCTTATGGGTGATACTTAGCGGTGAGGAATCGGACAAATTTATGAGTCACGAGTAAGGGAGCGAATGACTTGATACATAGCTATAAATACACCGAGCAGCATCAGGACAATGGTATACCAGGGCCGCTCGTTCTGAAAGCGCTCATCGAGCGCCGTGCCAGCCCACGCACTCAGACCAATGATGGCCAGCATCTGGAATCCCAAACCTGAATACTTGGCAAAAGCGCGCAAGCGGTCCGGATTGGAGTTGGTGGGCTTATCAGGGGGCGGGACAGCGGGCATTGCAAATAGCAGGATGGGGGGCAAAAGTATAACTTTTCAACACACAAATACCGGTAGCAATTCCTTAGAATTATGCAGATATGAAAAGCAGGCAGGGAAAAAGCCGTAATTTTACCCGAAGCCCAACGTTGAGAAGAAAATGCCCCCCAGCTTCGCCGAACGAATCGGCTACTTGGGCGCGTTAATTAGCCAACCCACCGCCTTGATCTGCTTTCTATTTTGACTACTACTCCGCTCTTTCGGCTGTTTTCAATTCCGCTGGCTTTGCTGCTGTTGGTAGCGGGCATGGGCGCTTGTTCCTCAGAGCGCAAATCAGTGTTGGGCCGCACGTACCGGAATATTGTGGCACGGGATAATGGCTTTTTTCTCGCCCGCGAGAAGATGCGCACGACGGAGGCCACGCTTTACGCGGCGCGCATCAATGACTACAACCGCTTTCTACCTCTCTTCCCAACCCTGGACGACGCGACTGTCACGAAAATAACGGCTGACCTCGACGACATTATAAAAAAAGCCTCTCTTCCCCTTCAGTACCAACCGGGCAGCGCCTGGTCGGATGACAGCTACCTCGTCATCGGAAAGGCACGCTATTATAAAAAGGAGTACGAGGAGGCAGCCAAGACTTTCCGTTATATCAACGGCAGCAGCGAAGACGCCACAGTGAAGCAGGAAGCCTTGATATGGCTTATGCGTACGTACTTAGCTCAGAAAGAGTACGATAACGCCGCGGCGGTGTCGGATGTGCTGGATAAGGAAGAAGGCCGCGAAAGCACTGCCCGGGAGTTGTTTCTGACCCGCGCGGAGTATCATTTATTGACCGATAATCCGAAGCTGGCTATTGAGAATCTGAACAAGGCCATTCCGTATATCAAGCCCAAAAACGAGCGCTCCCGTACCCGTTATATTCTGGCGCAGCTCTATCAGGCTCAAGGTCAGGATAAGGAGGCGTATGCTGAGCTCAACCAGATTCTGAAACGCAATCCACCTTACGAGCTGGATTTCTATTCCAAGCTGCTGCTAGGGCAGGTATCTGATCTGAATACCGATAGGGCGCGACTGGACAAGTATTTTGCTAAGCTGCTTAAAGACCCCAATAATAAGGAGTACCGCGACAAGGTCCTGTATGAGATGGCCCGGCTCGACTATCGCCAGCAGCGCTACCCGGAAGCGCTGGCGCTCGTGCAGCAGTCGTTGCGTGTGCCTACGCCCAATCGGGTACAAAAGTCTTATACTCATCTGCTGGCAGGTCGCATCTACTACGAAAACCTGCAACGGTATCAGCTAGCGGCGGCCTACTACGATAGCGCAGTGCAGAATTTGCCCCCCACGGCACCTGAGTACGCAGCTACCGCCGAGAGAGCCCAGATTCTACAGGAATTTGCCAAGCAGATCACCATCATCGAAACACAGGACAGCCTACAAGCATTAGCTCGATTAGATACTGCTGCGCTGCGCACGCGGCTTAGTGAATATGCCAAGATAGAAATTGCTTCTCGGCAGCAGCAAGCCGAACGACTGGCCGCCGCTGAGAAAGCGCAGGAAATACGACAGCAGCAAGCACAGGCCTATACTGGCGTCAGCGAAACCCGGGCCGGCAACCCTGATATTGATCCGGTGGCATTTGCCAATACGAGCACTGGCGCCCAGTGGTACTTCGACAATCCGGCGGCGCTTAGCACGGCCCGGTCTGAGTTTATTCGGCGCTGGGGCACCCGACAGCTACAAGACAATTGGCGGGTCAGCAGCCAGGTTAGCGGCACCCTTGCTACGAATCAGAGCGGGAGCGGGCCGGCTTCAAACTCTGGCGCGGCTGGCCCCGGTGCAAACCCTGGAGCTGGTGCTGCCCCCGCTGCGAATGATGCCGCTGCGTTCGAGCGTGGCTTAATTGCTCAATACCGACAAAATATTCCACTTACTGCTCCGCAGCTTCAGGCTTCACAGAAGCAGATGGAAGAGGCCTTATTCACGCTGGGGGGCATTTATAACCAGCAGCTTCGGGAGCCCGCTCGTGCCACCGAAACCTACGAGAAGTTGATAGCAGGCTTCCCTAGCAGCACACATTTGCCCGAAGTATATTACAGCCTGTATTTGATCTACAAAGATCAGAATGACCCAAAGGCCGAAGTATATAGCCAACGGCTGCGTCAGTCTTTTCCCAATTCATCCTACGCCCGCTTGGTGGGCGACCCGGAGTACTTACGTCGCACTTCACAGGCCAATGCGCAGGTAGGCGTCTTGGTAGATTCAGCCTTTGTCCTTTATAAAAAGCAGGAATTTAAAAAGGCAGCGGGCTTGCTGGACCAAGTGAAACGCCAGTACCCGGACAACGCCCTGAACGACCGGGTGGCTTTCCTCAATACACTGCTTACCATCCGAACCCAACCGCCGCTATCAGCGCAGGCAGCGGTACAAAAGTTTTACAAAGACTATCCCAGCAGCCCGTTGGCTCCACAAGCCGCCATTTTGCTCAAGTCATATCAGGACTATAAGGCGGGCAGCATTAGTGGCGCTCTGGCCTCCACAGAAAAGCCCCCCGTATCTGCCTTTCGGCCCGGCGAAATAGACAATCGGCGGCGCGTAGCAATAGCCCCTGATAACCGGCCGGTAGTACCTGTTAATCGGGTGCCGGTGCCGGCGCCGCCAGCTTCCGCTCCAACTTCTGTTTCAGCGGCCAATCCAACTCCTGCCAAGCAGCCAGCCACAACCGTTTCCAAGCCAGCAGAAGTGGGTGGCACAGCCAAACCTACCGCTCCAGCACCAGTTCCGACCAAAGAAGTATCAACTCAACCTACTATGCCAGTGCCGGCAGCGGCACCGGGGGGCAATTCTACGCCTGCCCCCGCTGAGCCAACAGCCACTCCTTACCTGAACAACCCAGCTACGGGGCATGCAGTAGTGCTCATTTTCCCCAAAGGCGCAGCACCTGTTGCTACCCTCCCAACTGACTTTGCCACTTACAATAACCGCTTTTACCGCGCCAACAACTTGCAAGTGCAGCTCACTGCCCTCGGCGATTCCGTGGAATTGGTAGTAGTACAAACATTGCCGGTCCAGAAAGCGGCGCAGAGCTACGCCCTAAAACTGCGCGGGCCGCAGTCGCCACTAAGCCGATTACGGGGCGCGGGTTACCAAATCTTGGTTATCGGTATTGATAATCTCCCACTGCTACTTCAAACCAAGGATTTAGCTGAGTATCAACGCTTCTACGAAAGAGAAATCAAGAATTGAAACTAGCTTGAGTTGGCTTAGTCAACTTATAAAGGCCACCGCGGCACTCAATACCTTTCCTGATTTCGCGTTCCTAGCTTATAATTTCCCTAAAGAATGGCTATTCCTGCCACTAAAACCAAAGTTCAGCCACGTAAGCCCCAACGGTCAGGGCGCTTTACGGGCATCACGCGCACGCTATGGATGCTGTTTAGCTTCGGGCTGATTGGCTTCGTCGTATATGTGTTGGCCGTGAGCGTCAACTTTATGAACCTGTTTGGGCGCATGCCCAACCTCAAAACGCTGGAAAACCCCAAGAGTGAGTTGGCCTCGGAGATCTACTCGGCCGATGGAGTGCTAATGGGTAAATATTTCCGCGAAAACCGCACGCCGGTAGGCTACGAGGAGCTGCCTCAAAACCTGATCGACGGCCTGATTGCCACTGAAGACGTCCGCTTCGAGAGCCACTCGGGCATTGACCTGAAAGGCCTGTTTGCCGTTCCGTATTATTATGTATCGGGGCGCATTCGGCGGGGTTCCAGTACACTTACGCAGCAGGTTGCTAAGGTGCTGTTCCGTACCCGCGCCGACCTCAACGACGGCACTCTTAGCCATGTGCCAGGCCTGCGTATGCTCATTATCAAGACCAAAGAATGGATAATGGCCATTCGGCTGGAGCGCAACTATACCAAGCGCGAAATAATGACGATGTACTTGAATATAAATGAGTACGGATCGAATGCATTTGGTATTAACGTAGCAGCCAAAACCTTCTTTAATAAACAGCCCAAAAATCTCACGCTGGAGGAGTCAGCCCTACTGGTAGGAGTGCTTAACGCGCCCTCTTACTTCAGTCCGGTAGAGCACCCGGAACGGGCAAAAACCCGGCGTAACTGGGTATTGAGTCAGATGCGTAAGTACGGCTACATTGATCAGGCATCATATGAAGCGGCGGCGGCTAAGCCTATCGCGCTAACCTACAATGTAGAAAATGCCAACAAGGGCATTGCCCCCTATTTCCGTCGGGAGGTAAGCAAAGCGCTTCTACAATGGAGCCGCGAAACCGACCATGACCTCTACGCCGATGGCCTGAAGATCTATACCACCATTGACTCGCGGATGCAGAAATATGCGGAATCAGCGGTAGCTGAGCATATGAAGCAGCAGCAAAAGCTATTTGCGCAGCATTGGAAGGGTCAGCAGCCGTGGCGCGATGAAACAGGCCGCCTGATTCCCAACTTTCTGCAAACAGCCATCAAGCGCACGGAGCGCTACAAGTCTCTCAATACCCGCTTTGAAGGCAACAAGGACTCTATCAACTACTATCTAAACAAGAAGTACAAGATGATGGTGTTCAGCTGGCAGGGGGAGAAGGAAATGACCATGTCGCCCATAGACTCCTTGGCGTACTACAAGCGCTATCTGCAGGCTGGCTTTATGGCGATGAACCCACTAAATGGGCAGATAAAAGCGTGGGTAGGCGGCACCAACTTTAAGTATTTTAAATACGACCACGTAAAGCAAGGCACAAGGCAACCTGGCTCTACGTTCAAGCCTTTTGTGTACACGGCAGCCATCGACCAGGGGTATTCTCCGTGCTATCAGGTGCAGGATTTAGCGGTTACATTCCCCGCCGAAGCTGGCCGGCCGGCCTACACGCCCCGCAACTTTGAAGGAGGCTACTCAGGTCGCACGTTCACTATCCGGCAGGCCATGGCCCGCTCAATGAACTCAATTACGGCCTTCCTGGTGCAGAAGCTAGGCCCCGAAACCGTTGTTGCCTACGCCAAGCGGTTGGGTATCACCTCCCCTATCGAAGCCGTGCCAGCCGTCGGCTTCGGCTCCAGCGACGTAAGCATCTATGAGTTGTGTGGCGCTTACGGTACCTTCGTTAACAAAGGAGTGTGGACTTCGCCTATGATGGTGACGCGGATTGAAGATAAAAACGGCAACGTATTGCGCGAATTTGTCCCCCAGACCCGTGAGGCCCTGAGTGAAGAAACTGCTTACCTAATGACGCACATGCTGCAAGCCTCTACCACGGAGCGCGGCGGTACATCTACCATTCTCAAAACGGGTTTTAAGTTTCCGTATGAGATGGGGGGCAAAACTGGTACTACTTCTAATTACTCTGATGCCTGGTTTATGGGTATCACGCCTGATCTGGTTTGTGGCATGTGGGTAGGTGGCGAGGATCGTAGCATTCACTTCCGTAATGGCTCCAATGGCCAGGGCGCTCGGGCGGCGCTTCCTATTTACGGCTTGTTTATGCGCAAAGTATACGGCGATAAGAGCCTGGATGTAAGCAAGGCGCCCTTCCCAAAACCTGCGCAACCGTTGAGCATTGAGATAGATTGCAGCCGTTATTACGGTGGCCAGCGCGATACTATTCCAGTAGATCAGAAGCTTAACCAGACTGATCTTGATATTCTTAATGGACAGGAGATTTAAGAAAGGCTATTACTTAGCTAATAGACTTTTAATAGAATAATAAATCGTGGCTGGTATGCCTTACCAGCCACGATTTTGTTTTTATGCCTTCTTTGTGGGTTTAGGAAATTCCTCTGTACACCTTCGCGTTCTTTATTTGCGTACCTCTATCAGGACCTTCATTCTGCGCCTAATTACCATCATATGGCCGCTAAAGCCCATTTACAAGAACAAATCCGTCAGCTACCCCATCGTCCGGGTGTATACAAATACTTTGATGATGAAGGCATTATCTACGTTGGCAAGGCTGTAGACCTGCGTAAGCGCGTAAGCAGCTACTTTACCAAGCAGGACCACAATAAGAAAACCCAACAACTGGTCAAGAATATCAAGCGCATCGAATTCACGTTAGTAGACAGTGAATCCGACGCCTTTTTGCTTGAGAACAATCTTATCAAACAGCACCAGCCGAAGTATAACATCCTGCTCAAAGATGGCAAGACGTATCCTTACTTATGCCTGACCAACGAGCGGTTTCCACGCCTCATCCCGACGCGTAAGAAGATCAACGATGGCTCGCGCTATTACGGCCCATACGCCAACTTAACGGCTATGAACGTCATCCTGGAGCTTATTCGGGCCTTGTATCCGTTGCGTACCTGTACGTACAATCTCACTCCCGAAAACGTAGCGGCCGGCAAGTTTAAGGTTTGCTTGGAGTATCACCTGGGCAACTGCAAAGGCCCCTGCGAAAACTTGCAGGACGAGGAAACCTATAATCAATACATTCAGCAGATCCGCAGCATGTTGAGTGGTAATCTTACCGTTCCCAAGGCTTATTTCCGGGAGCGCATGATGGCCGCCGCCCAGGAGCAACAATACGAACTGGCGCACACTCTCAAGAAAAAGCTGGACCGCCTCGACGACTTTCAAGCAAAATCGACGGTCGTTAATGCTTCACTTTCGAATATCGACGTCTTCTCGATTGCGTCCAACGAGAAGAGTTCGTTTATCAACTATCTAAAGGTGATGAATGGCTCTATCATCCTGACGCAGTCGCTGGAAGTGCAGAAGAAGCTCGATGAGACTGACGAGGAAATTTTGCCCCCCCTGATCATGCAGATGCGGGAAGAGTTTGAGAGTGAATCGAAGGAGATCCTCACCAACGTTGCCTTACCTCCTTTGCCATTGCCGGGTGTCGTTGTTTCCACCCCACAAATCGGTGACAAGCGTAAGCTTCTCGAGTTGAGTATTAAGAATGTGCTTTATCTGCGCAAGGAAAAAGAGAGTATGAATGACCGCTCCAAGGACCTAAACGAGGTTCGTATTATGGAGACGATAAAGAAGGATTTGCGCCTGACAGAGCTTCCAAAGCATATAGAGTGCTTCGACAACTCCAACTTTCAGGGAGACAACCCCGTGGCAGCCATGGTCTGCTTCCGTAATGCCAAGCCAAGCAAGAAAGACTACCGTCATTACCACATCAAAACCGTTATTGGTCCCAACGACTTCGACTCTATGTACGAAGTTGTGACTCGCCGCTACCGCCGGCTCGTGGATGAGGGCGCTTCCTTACCTCAGCTAGTTATCGTAGATGGTGGCAAAGGGCAGCTTAGCATGGCTGTGAAAGCCCTGAAAGATCTTAATCTCTGGGGCCAGATCCCAGTAATAGGTATCGCCAAGCGCCTAGAGGAAATCTATGTTCCGAATGACCCTCTTCCGCTTTACATCGACAAGAAGAGTGAGTCGTTACGCCTGTTTCAGCGCATGCGCGATGAGGTGCACCGCTTCGGTATTACTTTCCACCGTAACCGTCGGGATGCGGCAACGCTTAAAACGGAATTAACGGATGTGAAAGGTCTTGGCCCCGCGACGGCCGAGAAGCTGCTTAGCAAGTTTAAATCAGTCAAGAAAATCCGTGAGCTGAGCGAAGCTGAGTTAGTCGCTGAAATAGGCAAAGCGAAAGCGCGTGTCTTACTCGCATATTTCGAGCAGCAAGAGCAAGCAGCTGATTAGATCGCTTGATACTTTCTTAGAGCAAAGCATGCACAGAACCAGCTAACAATAAAAAGCCCCCCAGCAACATAGCTGGGGGGCTTTTTATTGTTAGATAAAGCTTAGAAGCTCCACAAGTTATATTCGTACTCAATCAAATCAGCGGCGGCTTGTTGCGAGGCAAGGATACCTTGCTGTTGGCTACCATAGATTTCATCTAGGCGAGAATCGCTTGGGTTAGAAACCTGAACGATATACGAGTTGAACAACCATAGCTCAAACGCATCTGCCAGGTTTTTGTGTTGAGCGTCGTTTTGCGGATTGAACCAGATAGCCTTATCAGGGTTGTTCCGGAACATCTTCACTAGATCACTATACTTGAACGTACCGATCTCCTTTTCAATGCCCGAGGTGTTTGAGCTAAGAGTAGATGGTACTAGTAGAGTGATGGTTTTGATGTCATGATACATCCGCGACCGCTTCTTGTCGAAGATCATATCTTCCTTCAACTCCATTTGATACAAATCCTTGTAACGATACTCGTAGCTAGCAGGCGCACCAGCTGTAGCGGGAGCACTTGATCCAGCAGCTGGTTTAGCAGCAGGAGCACCCCAACCGTCGTCATTTGCACCAGCATCTGCTTCAGTGAAACCGGCTGCCTTTTCTTCGTCGCTTAGCTCATTAGCTGACTCAGCAAACGACATATTTGCCGTTACTTCAGCTGGAGTATATGTGCTGGTCAGCGAATCGTTACGGTAAGCCTGAATTTCACCGCGCTTTACTGCTTCAAGGATAACCTTACTGATTTCCTTGCCTTCAGAAAACATCGGCTTGTTTTGCTTTTCACGCAAATCAACAGCCCGGGTTATCGTCTTACTGAACATGATGTCCGAGTTCGGGATAGGCCGGTGCGAGCCATTGCTGCTCGCAGTAGTGGATTGCTCCTGGGCCGAAGCTGTCAATGACAGTGTAAGGCCGGCGGTCAGAGCAGCGAATGAAAGGAATTTATTCATACCGTGATAAGCAATTAAAAGCGACGGTTAGTTCAGGAAAGAGTAACTAGACGAGCGGGATGTTGAATTGCTTCGACACCTTCACTTCTTCCTGCTGATTTTGAAAGTTCAAACGGCGAACTTCCTTTACTTCGATGTAAAGACGGTCGCCTTCACGAGCCGAGTTTACAACATCATTCAGATTAGCATCCGGACCATTGATGGTACGAGCAGGCATCGCTGGACGCTTACCGCGGACCAAGGTGATCTCGTACTGCGTTACCCGATAGCGAGCATCCTCGGGCAGGAAAGTCTGGAAACCAGCATCCGGAATGGCCTTCAGGCTCATGTTGCGCACTGCAGTGATAGGCGTACCTTGCTTCTCATTGGCCTCACGACCACCTACAATACACTTGATGTCAGGCTTTGGAATCGGGCGTACCTCAAAGGTCTGTGAACCGATAGCGTTACCGTTGCTGCTTACATTCAGAGTTACCTGCTTAGCATTTGGCACCAGTGTGATATCACCGGTTTTAGAGCCAGGAATTGCCTGTGCACCTGAAGCTGAGAAGCTAGGCTTATACTGAGCACCCAAAGCAGGCACCTGTACATTAAGCTTGTTACCGCATTTGAAGTACAAAGCTTGTACTGAAGCAGATTGAATCTGCATTACAGGCTTGGTTACGGTATAAGAAACAGGAACTTTGAAAGTGGTGTCGCGGCCATTCTGCTTGAAACGCACCGTGCCAATCCACTGCTTCTTTGCGTTACCAGCAGCATCAAATCCGCCAGGAGTAGCAGTGAATTCAACTTTACCCTTTCCGTCTGAACCTACTGGAATGGGAGTGCCATTCATGGTCATGGTGGGGCGCAACGTGCTAGCAGAAGCAGTCAGAAACAACTCAGCTCTGTACTTGGTACCAGCAGCTACTGTATTCGACTCCGCACTAGCAAATGCACCAACTTTATCAAAAACGATAGTCTGGGCACCAACTTTTGCTCCTAAAGCGCTCAATGCATCGGCTTCCAGCTTCAACACTTCCGTTTCTTTTTGGGATAGCACTGCCAAAGCAGCTACCAACGGCGTATTTTCGAAGTTTAGCTCAGCGAAGTTCTTATTCTTTTGCTCTGGATCGATAACCATTGGATCCTCTTTCGCATCAAGGGCCAGCGGTGCAGCGTTAGGAACATACTGCTTGATATAAGCTGAGTACTTATTCAACTCATCCTTCATTGGATAAGCAGCGCCGTTACGGTTGCCACCTAGCATGGTGATGGCTACCTTGTCTTCGGCACTCATGTTCTTATACTCGTTCTTGCCTTTTGTATTGTCCGTAGACGTTACAAGCTTATCGCGAACGTCGCGCAGGTACGCCACCATTTTGGCCGTCTGCTGGCGTACTTCTTCGCTTTGCTTGAGCACAGCTAGGTCACGCGCTTGGTTCTGGTTTTTTTGAACAGTTGCAGCAATGCCTTTTACTGTATTGGCATTAGCGGTGGACGTCTTTTCATTGACACCCAGCAAGCTATCATCCAGAAATTTAAACTTCAGCAAAATTGCTGAGTTGACTTGTAGGGCCAGAAGAGCAGTCAGTACCAAGTACATCATGCCTATCATCTTCTGCCGTGGAGTCTCTTTTGCTCCCGCCATTTTATTTTGCTAATCTATAACTATGTGGACAGAACCCTTATTGGCTATCGTAGTATTAATACTAGCTGGTAGCACGCATCGCGTTCAGCATGTTGCCATAGACGCGGTTGAGGGAATGGAGATTAGTGGTTAGGCTGGTCACCTCTTGCTTGAACTGCTCGGTTTCCTTACCAGCTTCGGTGAGGTTCTCCATGGCCTGGCTCAATGTGCCATAGAACTTGTTCATAGACTTGAGGTGCGTATTAGCATCCTGAAGCTCCATTTCATAGACTGCATTCAGAGCGCCCAAGTTCTTGGTTACGTTCTGCACTTGCAGGTGGTACTCTTTTGCATCAGAAGTAGCATCCGACATAGCAGCCATAGCTTCGGCTGTATTTGCATAAGAAGCAGTGATGCGCTCAAGCGACTGAGTAGCAGTACGGACTTTCGTGGTGTACTCCTCTGTCACATTTGTAGCCTCGCCTAATGAAGACAATTGCTGTGTAGTGTTGCTCAAACGGTTCAAGCCTTCGCCTAATGAAGATATAGCCGCAGGAGTTACGTTAGCATCCTTCAACATATCGTCCAACTTGCGAGTCAGACCTGTGCTGTTGTTATTGGTAGAGAAGCTAGGATCACCAGTAGAAGGGTCGTAGCCTTCAGCCAACTGGGGATATACGAGGCCCCAATCAGGCTCTTTAGAGGTAGGTTGGAAAGCACTAAGAAAGAAAATCAAGGCTTCTGTACCCAGACCAACCATCAGCATTACATCAGCACCTTTCCAGTGCAGAATTTTAAACAATGCTCCAATGATTACGACCGCTGCCCCGATGCCATAAATCTTGGGCATGACCACATCAAAGAAGAAATTACCGCCTTTTGCTGCCATTTTAAATAAGAATTGAAAAAAGTTGGTTGGAAAGGATGAAGAATGTATGAAAATGTAAAATGAGATAGCGCTTACTGCTCTAGTTCAACTGGCGGTTAGTTCCCATACCAATCTGAATCATGGCAGTGCGGAATCCGATGTAGGAACGAGCTGAATCCTGGTACTCAAAGTTGCGCGTTCCTGTCTCAAGGAAGTAAGCAATGTCTTTCCATGAACCGCCACGTACTACTTTGCGAGGTTCGTTATCATCAGGGTTAGTTGGGTTCATATCCCAAACTACCGGCACAGAAGCTTCCATGTAGGCGTCGTCACACCATTCAGCTACGTTGCCCGACATATCATACAAACCGAAGTCGTTGGGGAAGAAGCTTCCAACAGCTGAAGTGTAAGCGTAACCATCACTGGCATAGTCGCCACGTCCTGGTTTAAAGTTGGCAAGCATACAGCCCTTTGAGTTACGCAGATAAGGGCCACCCCAAGGATACGTAGCTAAATCGCGGCCGCCACGTGCAGCGTATTCCCATTCAGCTTCTGAAGGCAAGCGGAAGTTAGGAGTTGGAGCCGAGCCTGCTTCCTCATTAGCTGCATTCTTATGCTTAGTGCGCCAGTTGCAGAAGTACTTCGCTGCGAACCAGTCTACACCCACTACTGGATAATCATCGAAAGCCGGATGGGTATAATAATACTCCATAAGCGGATCACCCATATGATAAGTGAAGTCACGTACCCACACAGTTGTATCTGGGTAAAGCTCCGTCATCACATACTCCTCACCCAGCACGTCGATCGAATCCTGCCGAATGGCATTCATGAATTGGCGATACTCGTTATTAGTGATTTCGGTCTCATCCATGTAAAAGCCGGCTATTGTCACCTGCTTATTCATGTTGACCATAGAAGCTGATATATCCTGATCCGTCTGACCCATATGGAAAGTACCACCGGGGCAAGGAACCATACCGAAGGGAACTTCCTGCGGATTAAAATCTGGACGGTCCTCCGCTCCAACCAGGTCGCCCTGCGGTCCTTTGCCAAAACCACAGCCTCCCATTAAAAGCGCCGAAAAAGCGACAAGAGGCAATTTGAGAAACTTATTCATGTGAAGTTTAAAAAGACTATTGGGCGGCGATACCAAAAGATTACAATTTTACAATTGGCAAACTTAACAACTGCTGTGACTATTAGCAAGGTTCGTGCCCGAGCTGAAGGCAACATTTAAATAGCTAATAAAGCTCCTATTCATATCATAAAAATAGCGCCAGAATGGCCAACTATTATAAAAAGCTGCTTTGTCACCTTAAATACAAATAAAATTTATAAGCAGTTAGAAACTATAACGCGGGGTACGGATTGCAGGGCGGGTGGCAGGGCCCATTTTAGGTAAGCGATATGAAAGCATTATTTCGTGTGAACTAAATGCCCTTGCATCTTGATTAAATGCAACTAGGTCAAACGCATAACCAACGCGAAATGAGTTGCTTTCTGCAAAACTCATGCCTAGTTGACCAGTGAAAGATTCTCCATAACGATACCCTACACCCGCCCAGTATTTTTCCTGCAAAGTTGCCCGTGCACCTACTTCAAAAGAGTTATTATCGAAAGTAAATTTATCATCATCACCAAACTCCCCTGGCAAAACCAACTTGCCAATGACCATGGGCGTTACAACAACGGAAGAACTAACCTCAATATTGTAACCCGCTGTTAAGTAAGCGTGATTCTCTCCAATATAAGATGCAGTTCGTTGGCTGCTTTCTGTCTGGAATTGGTAGCGAGACCTCAACAAGTTGTTTACGCTTAGGCCTACATAAAATTTTGGAGCCTCATACCATACCCCTGCACCCGCGTCAATCTTACTGTCCGAGCTTTCAAAAGGCACACTCGGATCGTCAGCATCATTTGCCCGGTATGTGCCCTTGCCTAAGTTATTAAATATCCCCTGAGCTCCGATACCCAATAGACCGTCTCCAATCTTAAAGTGCTTCGAGTAAGACAGGGCTGCGGTCGTAACGCTGGCTTCTCCTATGGTGTTGCGATAAATATTTACTCCTACACCACCGCCTAAAACACGAACAGGCGTAGAAGCAGATAACAAAAACGTCCGGTCGTTTCCGCCCGGATCGAAGGTTCCGCCATAATTAAAGTACTGCTCCCGTACTATAGTTAATACTTCCCCCTGGCCTTTAATGCCTGCGTAGGCAGGGTTCAGAAACATGCCATTAAACCCGTAATGACTGAATTGTGGCTGCTGTTGGGCAACGATGGTGCCAGTGGCTGCTAAAAGCATAACCATAGCACCTAGTATAGATCTCTTCATATAGGCACCCAATTTTAGCACAGATTTTAAGTAGGACATAATACCCTACGTAACTGATTCCAAATCTATGGAAAAAAGTCTGCGCATCAAATGAGCTAACTATAGGGTTTAGCTCGTGAAAATGCCTCTGCTATATGAGTTTAAGCGTTTTGCTTATCGGCCTTATTCTTCTCTTTACCTGCGTCAGGTCCATAATGATAACGGATATATTGCTCGATAGCACCTGTCATAGAAGGAGCATTGGGGTGTGGAGCCTCAATATCCAACTCTAAGCCAGCATCGATTACGGCCTTGGCTGTAGTGGGGCCAAAGGCAGCGATGCGGGTGCCATTTTGCTCAAAGTCAGGGAAGTTGACAAATAGCGAGCTGATGCCGGAAGGACTAAAGAAGGCAATACAATCGTATTTTACGTCCGTCAGATCCGAAAGGTCGCTGGCCACAGTGCGATAAATCACAGCCTCTGTAAACTTGAAGTTGTTAGCCCTCATAAATTCCGGCAGATCATCCTTTCGGATATCAGAGCAGGGGTATAAGAACTTCTCGCTTTTATGCTTTTTGATAACATCAAACAGATCAGCCGCAGTACGTTGACCCACAAAAAGCTTACGCTTGCGCAGTACAATATACTTCTGCAGGTAATTAGCAGTTTGCTCCGAAATGCAGAAATACTTCATTTCAGCAGGCATTTCCAGCTTTGCTTCTTGGCAGATACGAAAGAAATGATCTACTGCGTTACGGCTCGTAAAGATGACTGCCGTATACTCTGCAATGTTGATCTTATCCTTGCGAAAATCCTTATAAGAGACTGGCTCTACCTGAATAAATTCCCGGAAATCGACCTTGATGCCATACTTATCAGCGATTGCGAAGTAGGGCGATACGTCGCCTGTTGGTTTCGGCTGGGTGACAAGTATGCTGGAGATACGCTTGGCGTGTCGGCCCGTCCCCGGTTTGTCTTTGCTCTCGGCCATAGAGGGTGGGTGAGTGGGTAGTTTTGGAGCGATAAGAAGAGTGCAAAACGTGGCACTGTGGCCCACGTTTAATTATATCAGTACGTAAAAACGATCAACTTAAGTAATATGGTAAGGGGTATTACTTCGGTGGCGCAAAGGTACGAAAACAAATGCAAATTCAGGAGGGATGTTCGACTATGCAGGGTGCGCGTAACCCGTAGCATTGTCCCGACCAACATCAAGGAAACCACCCCGTTGGATATCCACAGTACTGTTTCGGGCAGGGTTTGATTAAGGGCCAGATAAAAGAGCATTACAACGGGTAGAAACAAGCCCATAAACAGAATGGTGCGCACAAACTCCCGATACTGCACTATCACTAGTGGGGTGACATCGAAGATGTAGCCCATCAACTCTAAGAACAAGTATTTCCCCAGCACAAACGAAGCTATCAGACCTGCATAGAGCAGGACCCGAGCGACAATAGCCGACTCAGGTACATCGAACAGGCGCCGAAGAATTACGATGCTCTGAATATTGGTGTGGATGGCAACCAGCAACAAGGCAAAGGAAAGAGAGAACACAAATACCAGCAGCAGATTCAGCCACGTGATAGTAGGCTTAGTCAGAAATGCCTCATCGCTATTCGATTTGCCAAGCAGCCTGTCAAACTGGTAGATGCGGGCGAATCCGGGCTGATACGCAGCCTTGATACCGCCGTACAATAACCCAATCAGCAATAAGAAGCATAGAAATACATTTTGGCCTTGGTGGCCTCGTACTCGAAGCTGAGCCTGATAAGGTGCTGCATCTACCTTGCCCTTCGCGATTACCGGCAGAACAGGGGCGTTGGTGAAGGAAGAAAAGTCGGGAGAAACGGTAGGATGCCAGATACACAGCAGATGCATGCCAGCGGGGGTGCCGGGGGGCAAAAGTTTCTCTAAGTCAAGGGAATAGGAGGCTGGCGTAGCGGCAGTGAATACCAACCTGTTATCTAAAAAAATACTTAAGTCTTTACGTGCAGTGAAGGTGATGGGCAGTTTTTGACCTGGCCGGATACTTACCCATTGATGGTATGCCTTCGCTGGCGCATGATAATCCGGGAGATAAAGAATCAGCTGATTGCGGGGGGCGTCATAGATAAGCCAATCGGAAGAGAGGCCAGTGCGGGGTGCGGGTGGCAACGGCTTATACTCGGCTGCAGCAGCACTCAGAGATAATAGTAGTAGCACCAGCTGCAGAAATGCCCCCCAGCTGCCACTTCTACCTCCGTATGTACTTCTGTCTATCACTGGTTTAGGAAGCTACTCGCTGTTGCGCCGTGCGGCTACGATATACGCCCAGAAACACGCTTAATAGCACTGAGAAGGCTATCAATGCGACAATAAGAATTGTATTGCCCAGCTCAGCGAAGTTGATCACGAATAAGATAACCACCAGATTCAATAAACCCAACAACATCACCGTACTGATTTGCTGGAAACCCATAGCCAGAATGCGATGGTGCACATGGTTCTTATCAGGCGAGAATGGCGACCGACCAGCCATCATTCGGATCAGGAAAACCCGAAGCGTATCAAAGAGGGGCACGAACAGGATTCCGACGGCCACTGATGGGGCTGAGGCCCCGAATGGCTGACCCAGTTGGGCACCCATCTCAATAAACTGGATTGTGAGAATAGAGACGATGAAGCCGCATACCAGCGAACCAGTATCGCCCATAAAAATGGTAGCCCGGTGAAAGTTGTAGCGGAGGAAGCCCAAAATGCCCCCCAGCACGCACACCGACACATACACATAATTGCCAAATTCAGAGCCGCCGTACCGGTAGAAAAAGTAACCAAACGTTGTGACGATGATGCTGACAATGGTACCGGCCAAGCCATCCAGTCCGTCTATAAGATTAATGGCATTGGTAATACCCACTATAACTAAAAAAGTGAATGCATAGCTGATACCGATCGGCAACTCATGAATGCCCAAAATTCCCTGAAAGCTAGTAATGCGCACATCGGCCATTACCATCACGATGCCGGTAGCGAGAAGTTGGCCCACAAACTTTTTGGTGACCGAGATACTCACTAAGTCGTCTTTTAGCCCCACGAAAAACAAGACGATACAGCCGGCCAGCAACTGTTGGACGCCATTGTTGAGGTCGGCAAAGATGGTGAGAGCCGACATAAACCCCGCAAATACCGCTACACCTCCCAAGCGTGGCGTGAGCGACTCATGCACGGTACGCACGTTGGGCGTATCAAGCATATTCTTGAGGTGGGCAATGTAGATGATAGAAGGCACCGCAAACAGCGCCACTAAGAAGGACCACAAAAACGACAACCCTAGCGTAATACCAATGGCATTCATCACGTATCGGCTCAAAGATGAAGCAAACAACAGGATACGCTCCTGTTCGTCTGCGCGTAAACTTTTACCCGTGCAACACGCCTTCGCGGCCGAGCAGAGCAATAGGAATCAGGTTGGCTGGCACAATAGAATCGGGCACAAAGATGAACTTCTTATCGAAGATCTGCGGGCCACGGTAGTAGCTAACCCAGTACTGATTATTAAGGTGAAATAAGTCAGGATCAATAGGTTCGACAGGTACAGAGCTACGAGGCTCTATTTCCGCGAATACATGCCGCAGGGTTGAAGTCCGCACCTTTTCACCGTCCTCCAGCGTGCCGTAACCATTGGAGCTAATGATGACGTTGCTCAATGGATAGTCATTATGATTGAGCAGATACACTTGCCAACCAGGCTTGCCTTCCTCCGTAGAGGCTTCGTCGTCGGGAACAATAGCTATGGAAACGCCTTCAACAGGATCAAAAATAATATCTTCTTTCATGCGCTAATCAAACAAGTAGCTCAGCCTCCAGTAAAGCGGCCAGGTGAGGAAGCAAACGGTTTTCTACCTCGCTGATCGGCACTGCGTAGCCGAGTTCCTGCTGTAAAGAGGTAACAGCTTTGTCAGTGATGCCGCAGGGCACAATATGGCCGAAATACGTGAGGTCGGTATTTACGTTAAGCGCGAAGCCGTGCATAGTTACCCAACGGCTGCACTTCACCCCCATTGCGCAGATTTTGCGCGGCTGGGGGGCATTTTCTTCGTAGTCGAGCCACACTCCCGTTAGGCCTGCAATGCGGCCGGCGGTTAGCCCATAGTCAGCCAGCGTACGGATAATGGCCTCTTCCAATACGCGTAGGTAACGGTGAATATCGGTAAAGAAATTATCGAGGTCGAGAATCGGATAGCCTACCAGTTGGCCGGGGCCATGATAGGTGATATCGCCGCCCCGATTAATGAGATGGAAGGTTGCCCCATGCATGGCCAGCTCCGACTCGCTCAACAACAGGTTTTCTACTTTACCGCTTTTACCCAGCGTGTACACGTGAGGGTGCTGGCAGAGCAGCAGGTAGTTGGGAGTAGGCGCGGGGGGCAAATTTGCTTCCGCGGCCTGCCGGTTCTGCGTTTTGATGGCTACCGTAGCCGCCAGCAATTGTTCCTGATAATCCCAGGCAGAGGCATACTCAGTCAGCCCAAGCCGTTCTACGATAACGCGCCGATTTTGCCCCCCAGCAGGTGCCGCAGGGAAAAGTTCAGCCGTCGTTGCCGCAATAGGATTCGTATTCATCAGTAAACGCTCAAATAAAGGCACAAAGGTACTATATTAAGCGCCAAACCCAACCCGCAATCCTCCTGCTATGCCTGGCTCCGGCCACCTGCTCGGCCACGCCGGCGAAGCGGCCGCCGCCGATTTTTTCCTAACTAAAGGCTACACTGTTGCCTGCCGCAACTACCGCCACCGGCGCGCCGAGGTAGATCTTATCGTGCAGCGGGGCGATGCGCTCCTGGTTTTTGTGGAAGTGAAGGCGCGCTCATCCAGTCGCTACGGCCACCCCGAGGAATTCGTGACGGAGCGCAAGCGCCAGCTTTTTCGCCTGGCTGCTGATCAGTATCAGGAGGAAGTAGATTGGCGCGGCGATATCCGTTTCGATATTCTGGCGCTCACTCAGCTTGCCGATGGCTTTCGCATTGAGCATTTCGAGGATGCTTTTTATTGATCTACACTATATAGATAGTGTAGTGCGTCCGTAAACCGAGCCGCTTAATTACGCCTCGAACCCGGCCGATCCGTAACGGCATCACGCTTGTCGAGCTTATCTTTCTCGTACACCAGCACCCCGTTGCGATTATACTCCTTATAAAGCACCGGCTCCTTTACCTCCGGGTCGTAGCCCGTTTCGCCGTACTGATACTCGTAGTGCCGCCGGTTGCGGAAGCCCCAATACTTGGCCCACTCCCCTACTTTCTTCCCGTTCTCAAACTGGCCATCCCAGTCCTTCTGACCATTCTCCAGAAAACGGGCGTATTCGCCCTCTAGCTTTCCGTTGTTATAAGGAATTATCTCCTTGATTTTTGTGCGCTCAGCATCGTAATACGTAATTTCAGCGTCGCGCGGGAATCCTTTCTCGTAGTGAATCTTGCTGAGCAGAATACCTTCCCGATTGAAACGCTCCCAGCGCAGGTGCTTGGCTCCTATGGCAAAGTAGCCCGTCTCCACTATCTTGCCACCCTGCATTTTCTTGTATGGCCCGTGTAGCACTTTATTGTCGCCGGGATCTACGCCAGCTCTGTCCTGCACAATCCGGCCTTTACGCGCATCGAAATAATAGCGCGTGGGAACATACGGATCAGTGGGTTTGGGAGTGCGCATGTAATAAAACTGCTCCGTAATCTGGTTGCGCCCCTTTGCTCCCGACTTCACGTAGGCTTTCTTAATCGGCTCCCCGAGAAAGATATTCTTCTTCTTTTTTGGCTTGCGCTCGGCGGCTTTTTCCTTTGCCCGGGCTGCACGTGCCTCTTCTTTGCTAAGTATTACCTTCCGCGTGATCTTGCCACCAGTCGTGTCGCTATTCTGAACGAGCGAATCAGAGAGGGCACTTAGAGCCGGGTCATCGGCTTTGCTGTTAAATGAAACCGTTTTGCGAGTGCAGGCACCGGTAGCCAACCCAAGCAAAACCAGCAGAACAAGTGTAAAGCGAAAGAAGCGCATCGATTAAACAGGCAATATTCAAAGCCTCGAACGTAAATATAACCTGATTTGGTGCCCGGCTTAAATTTGCCCCCCAAAGCTGCCTGAAAGAAGATTAGAATATTGAGCCTCACTAAAAACAAAACCCGCTGACTAGAGAGTCAACGGGTTTTGTACTACTTAAAACTACGTGTACTATTTAGTACTACTCGGCAGATAATAAATGGGTGCTGAGCTTTATAAAGGCAGTTAGCGCTTCGCCCTTCAACATATTCTGTGATAGCAAAGCCAAATCGAATGACTGACGCGCCAGTTTGAGAGCAGACTCTTCGTCGGCCTGCAATACCCGCTGCGTAATGGCGTGGTTGGCGTTTACGCTCACGGTATAGCTATCCGGCAACGAGCCGAACATGGCCATTCCGCCTCCACCGCCCGTGCGCTGCATATCCTTCATGCGGCGCATAAACTCAGGCATTGTAATGATTACGGGCGCTTCCTGCGGCGACAAAGCGTCTACCTGCACATGCATCTGCTCGTTGCTGATGGCTTTGGCGAACAGCTCCTGCAAGCGGGTTTTGTCGTCGTCGCTGAGCACGCTTGCAGTCGTTTCATCCTTCTCGATGAGCTTACCGATGGTATCAGCATCCACGCGCTTAAACGTGGTTTTTTCGAGTTTCTGCTCTAGCTGACCAATGAAATGAGAGTCGAGCACAGCTTCCAGTTGCAACACATCGTAGCCCCGATCCTGAGCGGCCACCACGTAGCCGTGTTGGGCTTCCGCATCGGTAGTGTACAGAATCACGAGCTGCTCGTTCTTGTCCTTCTGATTGGCCTGCACCGACTCTTGATACTCATTGAGGGTGAAGAATTTGCCCCCCACGTTCTGCACCAGCACAAAATCCTTAGCCTTCTCATAGAACTTCTCGTCCGACAGCATGCCGTACTTCACAAACAGGCCGATATCCGACCACTTTTGCTCGTAGCCAGTGCGGTCTTTCCGGAATAGCTCACCCAGCTTATCGGCTACTTTTTTGGTGATATAGGTGTTGATTTTGCGCACCGCCGCGTCGGCTTGCAGGAAGCTGCGCGACACGTTCAGGGGAATATCCGGCGAGTCGATTACGCCGTGCAGCAGCATCAGGAACTCGGGCACCACGTCTTTTACCTCGTCGGTAATAAATACCTGACGCGAGTACAGCTGAATTTTGTTGCGCTGAAATTGCAGCTCGTCCTTCACCTTTGGGAAGTAAAGAATACCCGTCAGGTTGAAGGGATAGTCTACATTAAGGTGAATCCAGAACAGCGGCGCCTCTGAGAAGGGGTACAATTCCTGATAGAACTTGGTATAATCTTCATCAGTCAGCTCAGCCGGCTGCTTGGTCCAGATAGGCTGGGTCTGGTTAATTACGGTGCCCTCGAACTCAATCTCGATGGGCAGGAACTTGCAATACTTCGTCAGGATGGTACGCAGGCGGGCTTCCTCCAAAAACTCGTCGGAATCGGCGGCTACGTGCAGCACTACGTCGGTGCCGCGCTCAGCTTTTTCGGTGGTTTCGAGGGTAAACTCTGTGCTGCCGTCGCAGGTCCAATGCGCGCCTTCCGTACCCTCTTTATACGACTGAGAGAAGATCTCAACCTGGTCGGCTACCATGAAAGCCGAGTAGAAACCCAGACCAAACTGACCGATAATCTGGTCTTTGGTGGCGGCATCTTTCTCTTTGTATTTTTCTACAAACTCGGTGGCACCGGAAAAAGCAATCTGGTTGATGTACTTCTTGATTTCCTCGCCCGTCATGCCGAGGCCACGGTCTGAGATGGTGATTTTGCGCGCCTCTTTGTCTAGGGTTACGCGCACTTTCAACTCGCCCAGTTCGCCTTTGAACTCGCCTAGTTGTGCCAGGCTTTTCAGTTTCTGAGTGGCGTCCACGGCGTTGGATACCAATTCGCGCAAAAAGATCTCGTGGTCGGAGTAGAGAAACTTCTTAATAATGGGGAAGATGTTCTCCGTGTGAATCGAGATACTACCTGTCTCTTGCATAGCGCCTTAAAAATGGATTCGTGAAATGAAAAGTGGACAGAATTGCAGGCTACAGCGAACCAGCTTTCCTGATGCAGCGGTTTTCAAAACCTGTTCCACGCTGCTCGTAGCTGCCAGTTTGACACTCATTCATTCACCAGGCCTTGAGTATTTTACAGCATGTGACGATGTAGTTTGACTTTGCAAGCAGCTTGTTTCGGCAGCAAGCGGTGTGCGTATTTGCTATCTATAGCCGCGCTTCATCTGGCTGGTCGGCAACAAAATTTTGTTGTTTTAGCAGACTTCACCTATCACAACCGATTGCACTTTCCTATCACAAACGCTTGCATAGTCTATAGTCAAATGCAGGTTACTTAATCGTTTGCGGAGTTGTACTTGAAGGATAACTTAGGAGAAATATTAGTTAAAACCAGACTTAACTAATAGCACAATTCTATTTATCCATCTACAATACCACAAACGCATGATGACACCCAGACCCTTACTTTTTCTCATCGGGCTACTCTTTAGCAGTTTAGCCCTGCACGGCCAGAACGCTCCCGTTGTGCTCCAGGCCGAGACGGGCGTAGTGCGGCAACCTGCTACGCCGCCTGCTATTACTTTTCTAACAGAAGCAAGTACAGGCACGGGCTTCGTTCGGGTAGCAGGCGACCTTGTTCGGGACTCAAACAACGGAGCCTCCAGCCCCAACGCCGACAGCCGGGTGGTTTCTTACACGGTTACGTTTCCCGGCCCCGGCGTTTATGACCTGTATGCCCGAGCACGCGTAGGTTCGGGGGGCTTTGATGATGACAGCTACTACCTGCCAAATTCCTTTGGCACACGCCCCGCCGCAGATGCTAGCCGCTGGGTAGTTGCCAACGGCCTGGCTGGCGGCGGCTACACCACCATCTCAGATATTGTATCTGCCGGCGGTCCTGGAGGAGCCAACAACACGTGGAGATGGTTCCGAATGTCGGCCTTCGGGGGCGGCACGTTCACGGTGCCAGCGGGAAACTTAACTCAAACGTTTGAAATTGGTAGCCGGGAAAACGGGCTCGACATCGACAAGTTTGTATTTGGCGCCTCGGGCGTGTTTTTCACGGTTGGCAACCTGGATAATGGGCAGCAGGGCTCTACTACGCCCCCACCGCCGCCTTTTGTGCCGCCCGGCCCCCCGATTGCTACCGGCAAACCGAAGTTTGTAGGTGGAGCGCTCAGCAATTCTCAGGGAGTTAATTTCGACAAATACTGGAACCAAGTGGTGTCGGAGAACGACGGCAAATGGGGCAGCGTGGAAGCCACGCGGGACGTGATGAACTGGACGGGCCTCGACTTGGCCTACAACCAAGCCAAGAGCCAGAATGTACCGTTTCGGATGCACGTGCTGGTGTGGGGCAACCAACAGCCTGCCTGGATTGAAAATTTGCCCCCCGCCGAGCAGCTGGAGGAAATAAAGGAGTGGTTTGCGGCCGTGGCACAGCGCTACCCCGATATTGCCTTCCTAGAAGTAGTAAACGAGCCCACCAACGACCCGCCCCTGAAGCGCAGCCCCACCGATCAGGGCAGCGGCAACTACATTGAGGCTTTGGGCGGCAATGGCGCTACCGGCTGGGATTGGGTAATTAACTCCTTTAAGCTGGCCCGCGAATATTTCCCCAATACACCGCTGATGATCAATGATTACAGCGTAGTGAATGTGACCAGCAATACTCAGCGCTACCTGGGCATTATTAATCTGCTCAAGCAGCAAAGCCTTATTGATGCGATTGGTATTCAGGGCCACGCTTTCTCCACTCGCGGAATTCCGGTGGCCACGCAAGTAAGCAACCTTAACTTACTGGCTACCACGGGGCTGCCGCTGTATGTTACGGAGTTTGATGTGGATGGCCTTCAGGATGACGTGCAGCTGGCTGAATACCAGCGCGTGTTTCCATTATTCTATGAGCATCCCGCCGTGAAGGGCATCACGCTTTGGGGCTACCGGCCGGGGCATTGGCGCACAGCTCAGGGCGCGTACATTGCCTTTGAGAATGGCGCCGAGCGGCCAGCCCTGAAGTGGCTGCGGCAGTATGTGCAAAGCACCAGCTTATCCACTATTACCACGGCTACAACCCTGTCTGCCACTACTTTCTGCGGGGGCAGCACGCTGTCGGTGCCGTTCAGCGTTGCGGGCGTAGTCGCGGCTAACCAGGCGTTTACAGCGGAGCTTTCTGATGCTACCGGCAGCTTTGCTAACCCCACGGCTATTGGTTCGGTTACAGCCTCAGCGGCGGGCAGCTACGCTGTGGCGGCTACTATTCCGGCTAACACGCCCGAAGGCACGCGCTACCGCATCAGGGTGACGAGCAGCAACCCCAGCGTACTGGGCAACGCTAACCGCACGAATCTGACCATCAATCCGGTGTTTACGGCCCCGGAACTGGTCGTGACGCCAGCCAATAATACCTACACGGGCGGCGTGCCCACCAATATTTACCTGGGCTACGGCCCGCAGAGCGTGACACTCACGGCTGCTGGTGGTGTGAGCTACAGTTGGAGCGGACCGGCTGGCCTGAGCAGCACCACCATCGCCAACCCCGTATTCACGGCTTCAACGGCCGGCGTTTACACGTTCGTTGTAACTATCACCAACGAATCGGGATGCACGGCGACGCAGCAGGTGACGATAACGGTGCTGGATGTACGATGCAGCAATAATCCAAACGCTGCAAAAGTGCTGGTATGCCTCAATGGCAAGGTAGTTTGCGTGGCTAAAAATGCTGTTCCTGCCCTGTTAACGTACTCCAAAGGTCTGGTGAGGCTTGGTGATTGTAGTGTTGGTACGAATACCGATCTGACGTCAGTAGCAGAAAAGCTCATTCGCTTGTTTGAAGCTTACCCCAATCCATTCAGTGGGCGTACCACCCTGCGCTTCCGCTCCACCGAATCGGGGCAGGCGCAGCTGCAAGTGTACAATCCGTTTGGGCAGCTTGTGGCCACTCCTTTCAACGGCCCAGCCGAGGCTGGCAGAGAATACGAGATTTCATTGGACGGCAGCTCTTTGCCCGAAGGCGTCTATACCGGCCGCCTGCTCACCAATGGTAAAGTGGAAACCATACGGTTGATGATTGTAAAATAATTGCTGACTTCTGACATCGTAGCACAGTAAAAAGGGCGGCTGAATTCAGCCGCCCTTTTTTATATTCTCCAGATTTGCAACATGCCAATGACGAATCAGCTATACAAATAGTGCATCCGCGCTACCTGGGGCTGGTTTTTTGGAAGCGGGACGTAAGGCAGCCACAACGCGGCGCAGTAGTCGTGCGGACAGTGTTTTCATAGTGTGGGTGGTAAGTGGGTGGTTTATATGTCTTTATACTACAAAGGTCGGCAGTTGTTGTGCCCTGAATGTTGCCGCCAGATTATGCTTTTGTTGTGTAGGTAGCTGGGGGGCTTTTTAGGAGGCCGATTGCCATTCAGCCATCAACGCCAGCATATGGATGGGCGAGTTGGTTAACCAATCTAGGGCCGAGCTTGGGTCGGCAAAAAACTGCACATCGAAGCGGGTAATATGATGGCCAAGCCCCAGCAAACTCTCCACTACCATCTGGTTGTAAGTGGCTGCCGCAGGCACTACTACAGCTACCTGTTGCACTGAATGAGCCGCTATTCTCGGAAACCAACTAACGCCCACCCAAATCTGCTCTTTCATACTCAAGTCGGGCAATCCGTTCATGTCCACGAGCACCCGCTTGATCTGGTGAGTTTGCACCAACTCAGCTAAGTAGTTCATGGCCTGAGCAAAGCTGTGCAACGGGCTGCCACCGCACCATTGGTAGCGCAGCAGGCATAATGATTCATCGTACTGCACCCGCAGACAATCGATTTGAGCAAGTATCATCTTGAAAGTAAAAGCCAGAGGCTTTTTAAAATGCTAAAAGCAAAGCAACGACTATAAGTAGCGAATTGCTTGCCAGTAATTTGCGCTTAGCAGCGTAATGGCTTATTAATTTATGTATTAAGGTCAGAATATATAATTCATGAATTCAAACAAGATAATAGTTTCTTCTATATCCAGACAAATATTATATAGTCGGTATCTTTAATTCGTCTAAAAAACAGAGGAGAATATAAATTCAGATCGGTTCATCATATAGCCTCATAATTTTTGTGGTAAGCGCTATGCTTATCATTCATTTCAGACATCTTTTAACTGTCTGCAAATAGTTAATCGAGTGGTTTATCAACTACTTACCATTTTCCACGTACTTTTGCCTACCTGTTTCTGACACATTGTTGCAAATGCGGACTTTGCGTTCCCGTCTGGCTCTCCTGCTCCTGCTCTGCTTTACGCGGGTGCTACTGCCCGACGCGTGGATACTGGCGCTGCACCAACACGAGCACACGCTGGAGGAATCGGCGCAGGCCACCCGCCTTGATAAGTCGCAGGCCAAAGCCCTGCTGACGGTTCAGCACCAGCACTGCCAGGTCGATCATTTCTACCACATCCCCTTCCAGGCACCAGCGCCGCTGGAATTGCCATTCGTGGTATTCTATGCCCATACGGAGGCTGTGGGGGGCATTTTGGCTGAGGCGCACCGTAGTGTAGAGGTGGCCCGGCTGCGCGGGCCGCCCAGCCGAGCTTAACCCCTTTTTCCAGCCGCATTTCCGATGAATTTGCCCCCCAGGGGCAAATCTGCCCCTGCATTTTCCCGCCACGCGATCTGGTAGGGGCGCGGCTGCCGGTTCAGTTCATCCCGGTTTCCCTTTTTATGTTTTTTCTACTGCCAAGCCGCTTCCGGCTGCTGGCGCTGCTGTGGCTACTCAGTGGCCCGCAGACTGTGTGGGCGCAATCCGGCTGCATGCTTTCCTTGAGCGGCCGCCTGACCGACCATGAGTCGCGCCAACCTCTACCCGGTGCCACCGTCCGCCTGCTCGATACCGAAGACGTGGTGGCTTCCGATGCCAGCGGCAACTACCATCTGCACGTTTGTCCCGGCGTTTATCGTCTGCAAGTCAGCTTTTTGGGCTACGAGCCCGAAACGCTGGAAGTGCGGGTGAACGGGGCTGTAATTCGAGATTTTAAGCTGCATCCGTCGGCTGTGGCTTTACGCGGGGCACTGGTACAGGGTACTCGCGTGGCCGAGCAGCTGCCCCAGGCTACGGGCACCATCACGGGCCGCGAACTACAGCAAACGCGCGGGCAAAGTCTGGGCGAAGCGTTGCAAAAAGTAAGCGGCGTGACGGCCATTCAAACCGGACCCAGCATTTTCAAGCCCCTGATTCATGGCCTGCACTCCAACCGCGTGACGATTCTCAACAACGGCGTACGGCAGGAAGGGCAGCAGTGGGGCCAGGAGCACGGCCCTGAAATTGACCCGTTTATTGCTTCCCAGCTCACGGTAGTGAAGGGCGCGGCCAGCGTGCGCTACGGCTCCGATGCCATTGGGGGCGTGGTGCTGGTGCAGCCCAAGCCCCTGCGCGACTCCGCGGGCACGGGCGCTGAACTGCACCTGTTGGGTATGAGCAACAACGGCATGGGAGCCATTTCAGGGATGGTGGAAGGCAACGCGCACCGGCTGCCGGCCCTAAGCTGGCGGGTGCAGGGCACAGCCAAACGGGCCGGCACGGCGCGTGCCCCCGAGTATGTTATCCCGAATTCGGCTTTCGCGGAATACGACTTTTCGGGGGCCGTGGGCTGGCGCAAAGCCACTTACGGTGCCGAGGTGTTCGTCAGCCAGTTCAATACCAAGCTGGGTATTTTGCCGGATTCTCACCTGGGTAATCAAGGCGACTTTGACACGGCCGTGGGGCGAGGGCGCCCGTTGGTACCGCAGGATTTCTCCTACGACATCGAGCGACCTTACCAGCAGGTGCGCCACGATTTGCTCAAGCTCTCGGGCTTTGTACGCACGGGCACGGCGGGCCGCCTCACCACTACGCTGGCCCACCAGACCGACGTGCGCGACGAGTATGACCGCTACCGCCCGCGCAACGACAACCGCGCCCGCCTCGACCGTCCCGAGCTGAGCTATACCAACCGGACCACCACCGCCGACCTAGTCTGGGAGCATAAACCGCTCGGCAATCTTACGGGCAGCGTGGGCCTGAGCGGCACGTATCAAAGCAACCGCTACGATGGGCGGCCCTTCATTCCCTTCTATACCAATAAGGTGGGGGGCATTTTTCTGATTGAGCGCTGGCGCCACAAGCAATGGCAGCTCGAAGCAGGCCTGCGCCTCGACCGCCGCGATCTGGAAACCCAACGGGCCATTGGCAACTCCGGCAATTTCTACGTGGCCACCGACCAATTTCAGTACACGACGCCGGCGGCCTCGCTGGGGGGCATTTTTGAGGCCGATCCGCACCTGACGCTGAGCGCCACCGGCAGCCTCACGCGCCGGGCCCCGGCTGCTAATGAGCGCTTCAGCAACGGCGTGCACAACGGCCGCTTTGATATCGGCTACGACGTAGATCGACCCAGCGGAGTACCGCCCCTGGGCCCCGAAACGGCCTGGCACACCGGCCTAACAGCTACCTGGCACAATAACCCCCGCTTCAACGGCGAGGTGAGCGTGTACCAGACCTACATTCAGAACTACATCTACCAGGTGCCGGTGCTGCCGCCTCCGCTCAATATTCGGGGCGTGGTGGCTACGTTCTTGTTTCAGCAGACTGATGCGCTGTATCGGGGCGCGGATCTGTCGGGTACTTATGCCCTTACGCCGCAGTGGCAGTTGGCTGGCAAAGCCGCCGTAGTGCGGGCCCGCGACCAGCGCCTCGATGACTACCTCATCTTCACCCCCGCCGACCGGGCCGAGTTAAGTCTACGCCACGACTGGCGCCCGCAGACGGGCAGCCGCTTCAGCCAACGCTACGTCCAGGTTGGTGCTTACGGCGTGGCCCGCCAGACTCGCGTGCCCACCGAAGTGCTTGACTACGCACTGCCGCCCGCCGGCTACGTGCTGCTGGGGGCCGAAATCGGGACGACGGTGCAACTCGGCGACTTACCGCTGGATGTGAGCCTGGCCGGTTCCAACCTCCTCAACCAAACCTACCGCGACTACCTTAACCGCTTCCGCTATTTCACCGCCGAGATGGGTCGCAACGTGACGCTGCGCCTGCGGGTGCCACTGGATTTCAACAAAAAGCCCCCTGAGGCCCAATTCTAAAATTTTAAACTCACTTCAACCCTTTTAAAATCTTGGTTCATGAAAAACAATTTGTTTAATAAATCGCTGATCGGCCTACTTGTGGCGGCACCTTTCTTTGTTTCCTGCGACGACGACAGCGACGGCCCAACGCCGGACGAAAGCAACGAGCAAATCACGACCGTGCGCTACGTGCTGACTCCTACTACCGGCACCAGCGCGCCCGTGACGGTGGAATACCGCGACCCAGACGGCGACGGTGGCACTGCCCCCACCATCGGCAACCTGACATTAGCGCCCAATACTACCTACACTGGCCGCCTGACCTTATTGGACGAAACAAAAAGCCCTGCTGAGGACATCACTTCCGAGATTCAGGACGAGAGCGACGAGCACCTCTTCGTGTTCACGCCCACTGGCACCAACGTGACGGTTACCATCACCGACCGCGACGCCAAAAACTTACCGATCGGGCTCCAAACGCAAGTAGTGACAGGCGCTGCCAACGCCACCGGCACCACCGGCAGTCTGCGCGTGGTATTGCGTCATCAGCCCGAAGGCAAGGATGGCACCCCCACGCCCGGCGATACCGATGTGGAAGTAAGTTTCCCTACCGCCGTGCGCTAAAGGAGTTTCAGGCGTAGGGAAGGGAAGCCGGCTGCAAACGGCCTCCCACTATTTTCTCCTGGTTTGGTTTTGGAGAATCTGGGGAAGACACCGGTCATTGATCGGTGTTTTCTTTTGTAGTCCCAGGCTCCAATCTAGCAATCATTTGCGGCGCGATGTAGCGTAAAAAACGACCGGAACGAGACACAAAATAAAAGTTCGCGTACGGTTCCCTACTCCCCACGGCTCGCCAAGCGGAAGCTTCGTGTTATTTTGCTTTCTGAATCCATTTTTATGACGCGTATCATTCTGACCGCTGGGCTATTGCTGCTGTCGGGGGGCATTTTTGCTCAAAAACCATCTTCTCCTGCGGCCTCATCTGCCAGCCGAGCGCTTGCCGCGCCTATCGTAGGGCGCGTAGTCGATCAGGCCACCGGCGAGCCGCTGCCATCGGCCACCATCCTCTTTCCCGACCTGCGAAGAGTTACGGCAACAAGTACCGATGGCGCTTTTCGCTTCACGAACCTACCCAAAGGGCGTTTTTTGATGCAGGTGCGCAGCTTAGGCTATACCACCGTGGTGCGCACCGTGGATACCGGCGCTGGTCAGCCGCTTGACATTGCGCTTGTTCCGGCGGCTACTGAAATTGGGCAGGTGGTAGTTACGGGCGTATCAGCGAGCACAGAAATGCGCCGCTCGCCCATTCCAACTACCGTCGTGAACCGCAGCCAGCTAAATCAGGCGGCAGCCACCAACGTGATTGATGCCATAGCCCACACGCCTGGCCTCTCCCAAATCACGACTGGCGTAGGCATCAGCAAACCCATTATTCGGGGTCTGGGGGCCAATCGGGTGATAACATTGAACAATGGCGCCCGCCAGGAAGGCCAGCAGTGGGGCGACGAGCACGGCATTGAGATAGACGAAGCCGGCATCGACCGGGCCGAGGTTATCAAGGGTCCCGGCAGCCTGCTCTACGGCTCCGATGGCCTGGCCGGCGTCGTCAATTTTGTGGCCCCCGACCCCGTGGAAGAGGGCAAAATCATCGGCTCAGTGGCCACTAACTATCAGACCAATAACAACTTATTGGGCTACTCCGTGATGAACGCCGGCAACCTGAACGGCCTGAACTGGATGGCCCGCAATAGCGGCAAAGTAGCCAGCAACTACCGCAACCCGTATGATGGGCGCGTGTTCAACTCGGGCTTCCGGGAGCTGAATGGCAACGGCTACATCGGTCTGAATAAAAGCTGGGGCTATTCGCACCTCACGCTCAGCACCTTCAATCAGATTGTAGGCCTGGTAGAAGGCGACCGGGATACCATAACGGGTCGGTTCCTAAAACCAGTTGTGGGGGGCAATTTTGGGGAAATAATTGGTGAACCCCAGAGTGAGGACGCCCTGCGTACCTACACCCTGCACGTGCCGCGCCAGCAGATCAACCACTTGCGCATCGGTACTGAAAACAATTTTATTCTCGACCGCAGCCGCCTTACCTTAAATGTGGGCTGGCAGCAAAACCTGCGCCGCGAGTTTGGCAATCCCGCCGACTACTACGAGGAGTCGCTGTTTTTTCAGCTCCGCACCGTGGACTACAGTTTGCGCTACTTTTTGCCCGAAATAAACGGCTGGAACACCACCATTGGCACCAGCGGAATGCGGCAGGAAAACGTGAACAAGGGCGTCGAATTCCTGATTCCGGCTTATCAGCTCTATGACGCCGGCGCATTTGCCGTCAGCAAGAAAACCTTCGGCAAGCTCGACCTGAGCGGCGGCCTGCGCTACGATTGGCGCCGCATTGAGGCCGATAATCTTTTCCTTGATGAGGACGAACAGCCCGTGCCTGCACCAAGGGGAGAAATGAAGTTTCCGGGCTTCGTGAGCACTTTCCGGAACGTATCGGGCAGCGTGGGGGGCTCTTTTGAGGCTTCCGAAAAGCTCGTGCTGAAAGCGAACGTCGCCCGCGGCTTCCGGGCGCCCAATATTGCGGAGCTAGGCTCCAACGGCATTCATGAGGGCACTATTCGCTACGAAATTGGAAACCCGGCACTGAAGGCCGAAACCAGCTTTCAGCTCGACGCGGGCGCCAGTTACGAAACCGAGCACGTGGGCCTGCGAATCGACGCCTTCCGCAACCAGATCCAGAACTACATCTTCCCCCGCCGCCTGCCCAGCACAGCTGGCACCGATTCGCTTTCTGCTGACGGCGACCCTGTTTTCGTGTACGGTCAGGGCGACGCCCGCCTGTTGGGGGGCGAAATCACCATCGATATTCACCCTCACCCGCTCGACTGGCTGCACTTCGAGAACAGCTTCTCGATGGTGCGCGCCCAAGAGCTAAACCAGCCCGACAGCCTGCGCTACCTGCCCTTCATCCCTGCCGATCGGCTCCAATCGGAGTTGCGCGTCAACTTCAACAAAGCGGGCACTCACTTGGCGAACTTGTATGCCCGCGCCGGTATTGAGCACACGTTCGCCCAAAATCGCTTTTTCTCCGCTTTCGGCACCGAAACCCGCACGCCGGGCTACACGCTGGTTAACGCTGGCATTGGAGCCGATGTGGTGAACTCGCAGGCCAAAACGCTGTTTTCTATCTACTTAACGGGCACCAACCTCTTCGACGTTGGCTATCAAAGCCATTTGAGCCGGCTGAAGTATGCGGCCTTCAATCCTACGAATGGCCGCAGCGGCGTATTTAATATGGGCCAAAATGTGAGCCTGAAGCTGCTGGTGCCGCTGGTGTTTAAGTAGAAACAGCTATACGAAACCATGGCGCACGCTCACCACCACGGTCACGACCACCATCATCACGGCCCCGCAGAGGGCGACTATGGGCAGGCATTTGCCGTGGGCATCGGGCTGAATATGGTTTTTGTGGTGGCGGAGGCGGCGGGCGGGCTATGGGCTAATTCATCGGCCTTGCTTTCCGACGCAGGCCATAATCTGAGCGATGTACTGAGTTTGGCGCTGGCTTGGGGCGCTACTCGTTTGGCTCGTCAGCCAGCTTCCGAAAGGTATACTTATGGGCTAAAAAGTGCCACTATTCAGGCTGCGTTGCTGAATGCTGCCCTGCTGTACGCGGCGCTTGGCATTATTCTCTGGGATGCCATCGACCACCTGCTTCACCCTGCCCCTGTTAATGGCCGCATCGTGATGCTGCTGGCGGGAATCGGTATTCTGGTCAATGGCTTCACGGCTTGGCTGTTTCGGCGGGGGCAGCAGGGCGATGTAAACGTGCGCGGCGCCTACCTGCACATGCTCACCGACGCACTGGTATCGGCGGGCGTGGTAGTTGGGGGCGGGCTCGTACTCTGGACGGGGTGGCTGCGACTCGATGCGCTGATAAGCTTCGGTATTCTGGGCCTGATTGCGTACAGCTCGTGGGGGCTGCTGCGCGAAACCGTGCAGCTCAGCCTGCACGCCGTACCGCCGGGTATTGATATAGCCGCTGTGCGTCAGTTTTTGCTGGCGCGCCCCGGCGTTACGCAAGTCCATGATCTGCACGTGTGGCCCCTGAGCACCCGCGATACCGCGCTTAGTGCTCACGTCGTACGCTCCGGCGGCACCAACAACGCCTTCTTGCAGGAGCTGCAAGCCACGCTACAGGCTCAGTTTGGTATCAGCCATTGCACGGTGCAGGTAGAGGATACCGTACCGGTAGCAGGAAGCCACGGCGGCTGCGAGGAATAGCTTCAGGCACGGCAACCAGCACAAAGCAGCGCTTTAGAACTTCTGGGGGGCTTCTTTGCCAAAAAATCTCCACCTTCACCCTCCCTGTACTCCCCAAAACCACCCACCCCCTCCGTATATGAGCAATCCCGCTGCCCCAGCCCCCATTTTGCCCCCCGAAACGAAACACGCTTCCGTGTTCAGCGCCGTGGTAATTGTGGCGGCTCTGGGCTACTTCGTGGATATTTATGACCTGATCCTGTTCAGCATCGTGCGCGTGCAAAGCCTGAATGCGCTGGGCGTAACCGATCAGGCGGCCGTCACCAGCCAGGGGCTTTACCTGATCAATATGCAGATGGGCGGCATGCTGCTGGGGGGCATTTTGTGGGGCGTGCTGGGTGATAAGCGCGGCCGGATTTCGGTGCTGTTCGGGTCTATACTCTTGTACTCGCTAGCCAACATTGCCAACGGCTTCGTGCAGACCATCGATCAGTATGCCTGGCTGCGACTTATTGCAGGCATCGGTTTGGCCGGAGAACTAGGCGCGGGCATCACGCTGGTAGCCGAGAGTCTGCCCAAAGAAAAGCGCGGCTACGGCACCATGATCGTGGCTACGGTGGGCGTATCGGGGGCAATGCTGGCTTACTGGGTGGGCGAGCGGTTTGGCTGGCGCAACGCCTACTTTATCGGTGGCGGCCTCGGACTGGCCTTGCTGTTATTGCGCGTAAGCGTTTATGAATCAGGCATGTTTGAGCAGGCCAAGCGCAGTGAGGCCGTGCGCGGCCGGTTTCTAGACTTATTCACCAACGGCCCGCGCCTGGTCAAGTATATCAAGTGTCTGCTTATTGGGGTGCCTCTGTGGTTTGTAGTCGGCATTCTGATAACCTTGGCCCCGGAGTTTGGGCGGGAGTTGGGCGTGCAGGGCGAAGTAACGGCCGGTCTGGCGGTGTTCTGGTGTTATTTCGGACTCGTATTCGGTGATTTTGCCAGCGGCGGCCTCAGTCAGATTTGGCGTAGCCGCAACCGTGCGCTTCAGGTGTTTCTGGTTTTCTGCGGGCTTATGGTAGCGGCCTATTTGTTTGGCTTGCGCGGGGCCAGCACCACTACTTTCTATGCCGTGTGTTTTGTGCTGGGCTTATCCGTGGGCTTCTGGGCGTTGTTTGTGACCGTGGCGGCTGAACAGTTCGGCACTAATCTGCGGGCGACGGTAGCTACTACGGCTCCCAACTTCGCCCGCGGCTCTGTGATAATCCTCGCCCCCACGTTTCAGTTACTCACTGGCCCACTGGGACTTATCGGGAGTGCGGCAGTGCTGGGAGTGGTATCGTTGCTGATTGCTTTCTGGAGTGTGAGCACGCTGCCCGAGAGCTACGGCAAAGACCTTGATTATCTGGAAGTTTCCTGAGCATTCGGTAACATTCGGCTGCTCCGTAGCGTTTCAGGCTAAACAGCGGCAAGCCCGACCTATCATGAAAAAGTTACTGAGTATTCTTACCCTGGTTGGCATCGCTTTAGTGAGCCATACAGCCCAGGCTCAAACCACCGTTGATTCTGCTCAAGTGCGGCTTCAGCAACAGCAGGATGCGCTAAAAACCAATCAACAGGCTTTGAAGGAAGAGCGCAAGGAACGCGAGAAGACTGCCGACGGAATTGACAATCAGCGCGACGACATGCGCAAGCAGAAGAGAGAAATGGAGCGTCAGGAAGACGAGATGGATGCTAATCGTCGGGCCCAAAAAAGGCAGATAGACGGCCAAGAGTTGGATCTGAAAGCCACGAAGCAGCGCGATAAAGCGCGGCAGGCAGAATTGAAAGCTGAAAAACTTCGCATCAAAGCTGAAAAACAGCGCATGAAAGCAGCGAAACAATAACTTTCGCTTACCATTTTGTTGCGTAGGTAACTGCCTACATCTTTTTAAAACTCCAGCCAACCGGCTGGAGTTTTTTATGCTTCCACACTCACGCTTTACTCTTTTTCAATGGCCAATCTACCGACCAAAAACACGGCTCGCTATTATCCGCTCCACCATTTCGTTTTGCTTCCGGCTGCCCTTATTATGGCCTTTTACACTGGCCGGCGCTACGCTGAGGTTGCTGGCGACGACTCAGATCTTTCGCGCCTCTGGTTTTCCCTCATGGCCCTCGCCGTTATTGGGGCAGGAGTTCTGCTCATGCTGCGGCAGCATTATGCCCTTACTTTGCAAGACCGCTTGATTCGGCTGGAGGTGCGGCAGCGGTATTTTGAGGTCACGGGCCAAAGCCTGCGCCCGCTGGAAGACCGGCTTTCGCTGAAGCAAATTCTGTCGTTGCGCTTTGCCGGCGACGCGGAGCTGGCTAGCTTGGTGCAGGCTACAATCAGCGAAAATTTGCCCCCCAAAACCATTCAGGCTCGTATTCAGGACTTTCACTTCGACCCTATGCGGGTGTGAGGAAAGCTTACACCAATCAAATGGCTGCCTGACCATTTAACAATCAACCGTTTACATCATGATTCTTTACAACGTAACAAGCAGCATTGAGCCAGAAATAGCGGACGAATGGCTGACTTTTATGCAGGAAACCCATATGCCGGAGGTGATGGCCACTGGTTTTTTCATCCGCAGTCAGCTTTGCCGCCTCCTTGATGAGGAAGAGGGCGGCATCACCTACGCCGCGCAGTACTACTGCCATAGTCTGGAGCAGCTCGAAGAATATCAGCGCGTAGCCGCCCCCGGCCTGCGCACCGACCTCGAAATCCGCTTTCCGGGTCAGTACGTTTCCTTCCGCACGGTGCTGGAGGTGATGGAATAAGCGGCGAAATAGTGATTGGTGGGTTAGTCTCACAACCCTTTTCTGCATTACAAAAAAAGCCCCCCAGAAACTTCTGGGGGGCTTTTTTTAGCCAATTTATTAGACTACTTACCCATTCAACGCAGCAGCTTCGGCAGCGGGAGCGCAAACGTAGGCTTGCAGCTGCTCGGCGCTGAGGTTGCCGTTGAACCACTCCGGGTCGAGGTTGGCCCCGATCTTTTTGTAGAAGCCAATGGCGGGCTCGTTCCACTCCAGCACCTGCCACTTCATGCGGTTGGCACCGGTCGCGCGCGCTTCGGCCACCACCGCGTCGAAAAGCAGCTTACCGAGGCCCGTACCACGCACTTGTTCCGTTACAACCAGGTCTTCCAGAAAGAGCATCCGGCCCTTCCAGGTAGAGTACGCGGTATAGTACAAAGCTATGCCTACGATGTGCTGGGGGGCTTTTTCAGCTACAAAAAACTTGAAGATGGGGTCGGGGCCAAAGCCGTCGCGCTCCATATCGGCCAGGGTGTTGGTCACCTCGTGGGGCGCGCGCTCATACACGGCCAACTCCTGAATAAGCGCCAGCACTTGGGGCAAATCGGCGCGTGTGCCACGGCGGATTGTTGTCATCAGTAGGAGATGAAGGGTTTGGAAAACTATTTAGGCACTACACAAATAAGAGCCGAAAAGCACAATGAGCAATAGCACTAAACCGGCTATTGCTCATTGTATACTATACCTTCTAAAGCGCTCAATTACATTTGAGGCTGCATATTCTTGATGCTTTCCGTAGCGTTGGCGGCGTTTATTTCGCGCGGCACGTTAGGGTCGGGCTTGCCGCCAGTGGTGTCGGCAGCGGCAGGAATGGGCGGCAAGGGCTTCACGGCCACATTCTCGTCCATGTTCTTATAATCCGGATTCTTGCACGAGGTCACGGATAGGGTCAGGGAAGCGCCGGCCAACAGACCGAGCACAAGCGTTTTCTTCATAAACAGCCGAATAAGGCGGGCAATTGGGTTTCGGGCCGCAAGATACAAAGCGACCCGCGAAAGGTTAGTACGGAAAAAAGCCCGTCAGTGGCTAATTATTTTCTTGCAGCCATATAGAGACACGTACTTGTGACTTCCTGTCAAACGATGCTGGTTGCGCCGTTCATACTATTGTCGTTCAACGATGAGACACAAATAGGTGTCTCTACTTGCCATACGGGTTTAGGCCCATGCTGTAATAGGTGAAGGCCCACACATCGGCCCACTCCTGAATCTGAAGCTTGGTGCTTTTGCCCGCGCCATGGCCCGCATTTACGTCTACGCGGATAAGCTGGGGGTTGGCCCCGCCTGCTTTTTCCTGCAAAGCCGCGGCAAACTTAAACGAGTGCGCGGGCACTACGCGGTCGTCGTGGTCGGCGGTGGTAATCATCGTGGCCGGATAGTCGGCGCCTGGCTTCAACGTGTGCAGGGGCGAGAAGCTATAAAGGTTCTGAAACTGCGCGTAGTTGTCGGAGGTGCCGTATTCAGGCGCCCAGTTCCAGCCGATGGTAAACTTCTGGTAGCGCAGCATGTCCATTACGCCCACAGCCGGCAACGCCACGCGCGCCACATCGGGCCGCTGAATCATGGTAGCGCCCACCAGCAAGCCGCCATTGGAGCCGCCCGCAATAGCTAAGTGCTTAGGCGACGTATAGTTCTGCACCGACAAGTACTCGGCGGCGGCAATGAAGTCGTCGAACACGTTTTGCTTGTTGGGCGTCATGCCGGCTTTGTGCCAGGCCTCGCCGTACTCGCCGCCCCCGCGCAGATTGGCTACGGCCAGCACGCCGCCGTTTTCCAGCCATAGCATGCGCGCCACGCTAAAGGAAGGCGTCAGGGAAACATCAAATCCTCCGTAGCCATAGAGGTAAGTCGGATTCTTGCCGTCGAGCTTCAAACCCTTCTTGTGCACGATAAACATCGGAATCTTCGTGCCGTCTTTGCTGCTGTAGAACACCTGCGTGGTCAGGTAATCATCGGGCTTTACCTCCACCTTTGGCGCCTGAAACACAGTGCTTTGCTTGGTGGCGAGGTCGTATTTGTAAATAGTGGTCGGGTAAGTAAACGAGGTAAAGGCGTAGTACACTTCCTTGGCATCGCGGCGCCCACTGAAGCCGGCGGCGGTACCAATGGCCGGCAGTTCCACGTCGTTCTGAAACTCGCCCGCCTCGCTGTACACCTTTACCTGGCTGCTGGCATCCTTTAAGTAGGTTGCAATGAGGCGGCCGCCCACGTGCTCCACATTGTCAATCTTGTAAGTGGTTTCGGGCAGCACCGTTTTCCAGTTGGCTTGCTGGGGCTTTTTGGGGTCGATGAGTACCAAGCGGTAGAGTGGCGCCTGGTAGTTGGTAAGCACCAATAATTTGCCCCCCACGCTGCCCACTACCGAGTTGTTGTGCTCAAAGCTGCTGATGAGCGTGGTGAACTTGTCGGCTTGCTTCGCGTCGGTGAGGTCGCGCACGGCGAGGCGGTTGCCGTCGGCCACGCCGTCGGTGAGGCTTAGTACCAGAAACCGCTCATCCTCCGTAGTGCCCGCAAAGCGGAAACCCAGGGGCATTTTCTTGTTCTCATACACCAGCTTGTCGGCCTTTTGCGGGGTGCCAAGCTGGTGGTAATACACCTGGTGAAACTCGTTTTTGCCCGCCAGCTGGTTTTCGCCCTGCTTGGGTGCGGCGTAGCGGCTGTAGTAAAAGCCATCCTTGGTCCACGCCACCCCCGACACCTTCACCCATTCCAGCTCATCCTTCAGCGGTTGCCGCGTTTTCAGGTCCAGCACCTTCACCTTCAGCCAGTCGGAGCCGCCGCCGGAGGTAGCGTACGCCATGTAGCGGTGGTCGTTGGAGAAGTAGGTGCCGGTAAGGGCCGTGGTACCGTCGGCCGAGAACTTGTTGGGGTCGAGCAGGACTTCCGGCTGGCTCTGGGGGGCATTTTTCTGCACGTACAGCACCGCCTGGTTTTGTAGGCCGTCGTTTTTGGAGAAATACAGCTGCCCGTCTTCCACCTGTGGCACGCCGTAGCGCTCGTAGTTCCAGATGGTAGTCAGCCGCTCCCGGATCTTATCCCGAAATGGTATTTTCTCCAAATAGCCGAAGGTCAGCTTGTTCTGCGCTTCCACCCAGGCTTTGGTTTCGGGCGAGTCCAGGTCTTCAAGCCAGCGGTAGGGGTCGGTTACGGGCGTGCCGTGGTAGTCATCGACGTGGTCGGACTTGCGGGTTTCGGGGTACTTCACGGAGGAAACAGATGGGGTAACGGCCGCCATATGAGGGTTGGCTGAATAAGTAGTAGCCGATTTGGCAGTTGGCCCCGCAGAGCGGCAAGCCCCCAGCGCGAGCAAAGCCAGCAGCGGATATTTAGTGATGTGCATGAGGTGTAGGGCAGCGGAGTGTATGTCGAAGATAGAAGTCCATCTTCGCTTTATCTCATAATGAGGCTGGCTTCCTTGTAATATATAAAGTCACGCCGTTCCAGTGGCAGTGTTTATCAGGTTGAGCGCAGCCATAAAATATTCACAGCTTATCATTTGTAATGCTGCTCCTCTTATGGCTTACATGCTAACCTATATAAGAAGAGAAAAGGCTTGCTACTGTTCAAATAACTATTCAGAATTTTTCTAAATAAGAGGATATGTTGTTCCTTTGCATCTCTTTAGAAAGTTTCTGAATAAGCAATTTATGTTTTTTATCCGCTCTTTTGGCTTAGCCATTACCTTCACTGGCAGCGTTCTAACTGTTCAGGCTCAACAAACAGCCGCCATTCGGGGCCGCGTTACTACCTCCGACGGCAGCCCGGCCGAGGCAATTACCGTGGGTCTGGAAGACCGCAGCCAGGGCACCATCACCAACAGCCGGGGCGAATATGTGCTGAGTAGAATGCGGGCCGGCACCTACACGCTGGTGGTTTCGGGCATCGGCTTGAAGTCGGCAGAGAAAACCGTAACAGTAACTGGCGGCCAAAGCGCGACCCTCGACTTTGTGCTCACTGAGAATGCCCAGCAGCTGCGCGAAGTGGTAGTAAGCGGGGCCCGCGTCAACAAATTCGCCCGCAAGCAGTCGGACTACGCGGCTAAGATGCCGCTGCAAAACCTGGAAAATCCGCAGGTGTACAACACCGTGGGCAAGGAGCTTCTCACGGAGCAGCTGGTATTTACCGTGGATGATGCTCTGCGCAACGCGCCCGGCGTGCAGCGCATGTGGGAAGCCACCGGCCGGGCTGGCGACGGCGGCAGCTACTACAACACCCGCGGCTTTATCGTGCAGAGCCAGCTGCGCAACGGTCTGGCCGGCAACGTAACCAGCGACGTGGACGCGGCCAATCTGGAGAAGGTCGAGATTATCAAAGGGCCGTCGGCCACGCTCTACGGCAGCGCCCTCACCTCCTACGGTGGCCTCATCAACCGCGTAACCAAGAAGCCTTACGACACGTTTGGGGGCGAAGTAGCGGCTTCGGGCGGCAGCTTCGGCTTCCACCGCCTCAGCGCCGACGTGAATACGCCGCTCAACGCAGCTAAAACGCTGGCTTTCCGCCTGAACACGGCTTATCAGAAGGAAGATAACTTTCAGAGCGAGGGCTTCAACCGCAACATCGCCATTGCGCCCAGCCTGTCGTTTCAGCCCACTGAGCGCCTTAGCATCAACCTCGACGCGGAGCTGTTTCGGGGCCGTAGCGTGGGCAAGCAGCTCATTTTCTTCTACTTCCCTTCTTCTCAGCTTGGAGTTTCGCGGGCGGATGATGTGAACATCGACTACCGCAACTCCTACATGGGCAACGGGCTGGAGCTGGATTCGCGCAGCACCAACTTTTTTGGGCAGGTGAACTACCGGATTTCGTCGGCTTTTACATCGTCCACTAACTTCTCGGCCAGCCGCAGTTTTTCCGAAGGCTTCGGACCCTACTTCTATCTGGTGCCCGATGCCGTGGCCACCAATAACCCCAATGCCGCGCCGGGGGGCAATTTTCTGGCCCGCGCCGACCAGTCGACCCGCAATAGCACTGAGCAGGTGTACGAGGTGCAGCAGCTTTTCAATGGCGACTTTCAGGTGGGTGGCCGCCGCAACCGCGTGGTGCTGGGCCTGGACTTTCTGCGCATCGACTCGGACCAAAACTTCTTCGGCAGCGTGTTCGATATCGTGCCGCTCAACCAACCCGACTTCGACTATTCGCAATTTAACGGCGCAAGCCTGAGTGCCCGCTACGCCGCCGGCGCCCCCGATTTCACGTATCCCGTCACCACTAAAATCAACACCTACAGCGCCTTTGCCTCCGACGTACTGAACCTGACCGACCGGCTGAGTGTGCTGGCGGCCCTGCGCGTAGACCACTTCGATAACCGCGGTGGACTGGTCGGCGGGGCGGTACCGGCTTTCCAGCAAACGGCGCTTTCGCCGAAGTTTGGCGTCGTATTTCAGCCGCTGAAGGATAGAATCTCGCTGTTTGCCAACTACCAGAACAGCTTCAACAACCGCGGCTCTTACCTGGCCTACGATGTGGCTTTCCCCGACAGCACCGGCCAGCGCATCGCCAATCTGGAGCAAGCCAACCAGTGGGAAACGGGCGTGAAAGTAGACGCGCTGGGGGGCAAATTGACGGCTACCCTTAGCTACTACGACATTCAGGTGAAGGATTTGCTGCGCACCGATCCGCGCCCGGAAGCCGCTGCCCGCTTTGCCCAAACCCAGGACGGTACCCAGCGCAGCCGCGGCGTTGAGTTTGATGTGGTGGGCAACCCGTTTGAGGGCTTTAATGCCGTGGCCGGCTTCTCCTACAATGATTCCCGCCTGGAGCGCGCCACTGCCCTTGACACAGGCCGCCGTCCCAGCACGGCTTCTTCGCCGTATCTGGCCAACCTGTGGCTAAGCTACCGCCTGCCCACTTCGGCCTTGAAAGGCTTGGGTCTGGGTTTCGGCGGCAACTACGCCAGCGACAACAAGATTCAGAACACCACGGCCAGCGTATTTACCCTGCCCGCCTACACAGTGTTGAACGCGTCCGTTTTCTACGACCAGCCCAAGTTCCGAATTTCGGCCAAAGTCGATAACCTGACCAATGAGCGGTACTGGATTGGCTACACCACCATGAACGCGCAGAAGCTGCGCAGCTTCGTGGGCAGCGTGGCGTATAAGTTTTAAGTGGCCTAAATTATCCTGCTGATGACGCCCCTCAAACAAGCTATTCGCAAACTTCACCTCTGGCTGGGCCTCGCGTCGGGGCTGGTGGTGTTTATCGTGAGCATTACGGGGGCCATTTTTACTTTTCAGGAGGAGATTCGGGAAGCGACTGAGCCGTGGCTGAAAGTGCCGGTGGCCGCCACGCCCGCCCTGCCGCCTTCCCGGCTGCAAGCTGCCATGCTGCGCAACCACCCCGGCCTGACCTCGCCCTGGGTGATGTATATGGCTCCCGACCGCTCCGCCCTCGTGTACGGCACAGACAAAGCCGGCGGCTCGTACGCGGCCTTTGTTGACCCTTACACTGGCCAGGAGCTGCACTACAAGGACCTGAAGCGCGATTTTTTCACCATCGTCCAGGAAATTCACATGTACTTACTGCTGCCCGTGGCGGTGGGCGAATGGGTGGTGGGCATCGGGGTTCTGATTTTCGTGGTCATGCTCATCACGGGCATGGTGCTGTGGTGGCCCAAGCGCAAAAAAGACCGGCACCGCAGCTTCACCATCAAATGGAACGGCCGCTGGCGACGCGTCAACTACGACTTGCACAACGTGTTGGGCTTTTACACCGCCAGCATCGCGCTGATCATTGCCCTTACCGGCTTAGTCATGAGCTTTGAATGGGTAAACAACTCCGTGTACCTGACGGCCAATATGGGCAGCAGCTTTCCCGAGGAAAAAATGCCCCCCAAGGTGACGGCCCAGCCTGTAAGTACGCCCAGCCTGCCCCTCATCGACCAGTTTTACGCGCAGATACGGCGCGGCTCGCCCACGGCTCAAATGCTCTACGTTGCAGCGCCCGTCGCTCCCGACCAGCCCGCGTACTCCATTGCCTACCGCACGTCCTTGCTCTACAGCCACCGCGACGAGTACTACTTCCACCCCACCACCGGCGAGGTACTCAAAGCCATTCCAGACGCCGGCAAGAGTCGCGGCCAGAAGCTCATCGACGCCAATTACGACATCCACACCGGTCAGATTCTGGGTCTGGGGGGCAAAATTATCGCCTTTCTGGTCAGCCTGATTTCGGCTAGCCTGCCCGTCACTGGTACGCTGGTATGGTGGGGAAAGCGCAATAAGCCCAAGAAAGAAAAGCCGCGCCGCCCCCAACCTGTGCAAGCTGTCTAGGGCAGCTGAGTAAACAACGAAGCTTGGCTCAAAAAGCGCGTCATGCTTCGCTCTGCATGACAGTTAATAATATTAGTACTGCACAAGTTCGGATCTAGCTTTTTTGCCCCCCAATCCGTCCGATCTTCGGAATCACCTGAATCAGGAAGCGCTTGTTGTCGCCTTCGCGGGCGCCGCGGTAACGGCCGGTACCATAGAAGCCGCTGCCCCCAATAATTAGCTCGATGTTGCTATCCTGACTGAAGTTCAGGCCGTTCTGTTTCCAGAAATTCAACAGGTTCAGCGCCCTGCGGTAGCTAAGCTGATACGTCAGCTGCTCCTGGGTGCGGTTGCGGGCATCATTGCCGGCGTAGCGCGCTGCCATGCCTTCCACGATAACCAGATAACGCACCGGCTGCTCCGTTTTTATGGTTTTGAGCACGGAGCGCAGCGTCTTGCCCGCTTGCAGCAAAGCCGGCTTATAAGCGTCCTGAATCTCATCCTGCCCCGCCTTAAACTGCACCGGCACCAGCAGCTCGTGCCGCTCCAGATTTGGGTCGTAGCGGAAATATTTGCCCTCCAGCCGCTGCAAGGAGCGCCGAATCTTGGTGATTTGCTCTAATTCCTCAGCTTTAGCTTTTAGCTCGCCGTTGGCTTGTTGCAGTTCCTTTTCCCGGTCTTTAAACAGCTTAAAGCTATACACAAACAGCACCAGCATCACCACAAACAACGAGGTCATCAGGTCCACGTAGCTGGGCCAGAAGAAGTCGTTGGAAGAGCGGTTTTGAGAATCCTGCATGAATAAGCTTAAAGGGAGTATTAATTTGCTAACTACTTTTCAATCATACACTATGCCTTCTAAAGACGAAAAGCAAAAGCATAAAGCAATCTTAAATTCACTCGCGGCAAAACACCGAGCTGATAAGCTTGTCAATTTACCCTTGCCCTTATCTGATTTAAAGGCTTTGTTTGACTATCTAGACGAGCAACTTGTAGAACACGGTTGCGATGATACAGTCCTATTAACTCGTGAGTTTCTTGAGTCGCACCAGCTACCAATATTTGCTACTACTAGTTGGCTAGCGACCTATGGAGGCAACTGTGATTGTGAAGTGCTAGCAAATGTGGAAGAGAAATTTGAGGATGTATTATAGTTACTGCGGCTTCACGCCCCCAAACAAGCTGTCCATAGCCCGCTGCATGCGGTTTTTGGCGGTGGCTTTCACCAATACTTCGTTCAGAGCGGATAGCTCGGTTAAGATTTTAGCTTGAATCTGCGAGTCCATCTCGATCTTGCGCATCAGCTCGCGCTGCGTGGCCGTTACGTCGCGGGAGAGATTTTTCTGCTCGGCATCCAGGTTCTTGAAGGGCTCCAGGTAGTGCGTGATGCGGTCAAACACGTTTTCCTCATTGAGACGCTGGAAGTACTGGCCCCACTTTTCATATGCCTGCTGAGCGTCGCGCTCGTGGAAGCTGAGGCGCTGCTGCATCAGATCGGTGAGGCGGCCGGTGGCGAGGTCGAAGTATTGCTCGGTACGGGCAGCCACGTTGGTCATTTCCTTCTCGTGACGCTGGAAAAAGTCGAGCTGATGCTGAATGAGGTTATCGTGCTGACCAATGTATTGGCCTACGTTGTTAATACCACGCTCGAAGCCCGTCAGGCGGTCCAGAATACTACGCACGGCGTTAGCCGTGGCCGTGCCTTCCTCCAGCATCTGATTAAGCCGCTGCTGATAGCCTACAAAAGAACCAAACAGCTCCGCCGACTCCCGCACCTTGTCGAACACCGCCAGGTTGGCATTCGCCATCTTATCAAAGCCAATCTCATTGAGCTTCACCAGGAAGTCACGCTGCACTTTCACGTTCTCGGTTAGCGTGCCAATGATGGGCTCAAATAGGGTGACCTTGCCTACGAAATCCTGATTGAACGCATCCAGCACCCCTTTCAGCGTAGACAGGCTGTTGGCCATGTCGTTGTGCAGCACGGGTAGCAGGCGTGCCTGCAGGAAGGTGTAGTACCTATTCTGGCCCTGGTCAAGCTGCTGGTGGGCCTTCCGCACCAAGCCATTGCCCAGCAATGTCAGCAACAGGCCTACGAAACTGCCCGTCATAGCGATGAGTACGCCCGTCAGAAAGGGCGTCAGCGCATCTTCATCCGAGACACCATTGCGCGCAATACCTACCAAGCCCAGAATTACGCCCAAAAAGGTCCCCAGCAAACCCAGATACAAGGGCGTGGCTACATTGGCCTGCACTGCATTTTCCAGCACCTGCGACTGCCGCTCCGAAATGTCTTTTAGGATACCGAAGTCGGCGGCGGCGCCTTTATTATGGCGCAGGTAGTCGTTTGTGTCAGTCAAAATCTCCTGAAAGTCGGCGGGCACGGCATCGGCCCGAATCAAATCAATCAGGTAAGCATCGGCGGGGGCGTTGGCGGCATAGGGGGGCAAATCTTCGCCCGCAGGCGTTATCAGGCGGCGCTCAACTCGTAGCGTGTTTTTGGTTGGGTAAAGCTGCGCCAATCGTTGAGCCTGGGCGCGGGTTTGCAGAAACGTGCGAATCTGCAAGCCCACCACCACGAGCACAACGATTATTTCAAGAACGATTTCGAGCATCAAACAAGAGTTTGTAGAAACACACACCGCCGCGTTTGGCATACGCGGCGGTGGAATGTAATCAGTAATACGACCACAAAGAAACAACGCCCAAAGCGTTGGGGTACGTTCCTACTCAAAATGAATAGCGGCCTTTTGCTCAATCTGCCAGGCTCCGTTGCTCTTGAACAGCGTTCCTTCCTCATCCGTCACGATGCGCGAAACGGGCGTGCTGGGCTGCTGGTAGCGGCACGCCTCGCGCAGGGAATATTGCGCGCTCTGAATAGCGTAAGCGTGTACCGCCGTGTTGGAAGTAACCCGGAACGTTGCCCGCTCGGGACGCTGGGCATCCACTTTTATCTCGTAGATGCTGTCGTGCTGGGGTTGTTCCTGCAAGTCATACTCGCTGAATCCGCCATTCACGGGCACTTTCACATAGTAGCGGGTCGGCTGCGTTGGCTGATTTTCCGGCTTGTTTAGGAGAGGCGCCACTGACCAATTATCCGGAGTGGGTAATTGCACAGGCGGCACCAAGCTATCAAAATCATCACGCGGAGCCGCCGCGGGCGGACCAGCCGGTATTACCGGCGCCGGAGGAGCAACTTGAGCTTCAGCCATTGGCGCCGGGGCGGTATAAGTGGGCGCCGGAGCCGGTGGAACTGGAACAGCCTGTTGTGGGGCAGGTGGCGGTGCGGGGGCAGCGGCCACGGGCGCAACGGGCCGCGCCGGCGCCGGAGGAGGTGTAGGGGCGCTTGGCGCTGTGGCCACTGGGGGGCGATTTTGCGCCTGCGGAGCAGGTGCGGCAGGTCTGGGGGGCAAATTTTGGGCGGCTGGCTTCGTTTGAGCCAGTGCCGTGGCTACGCGTTGCTCCACCACTTTCTCAATCTCGCGCTGTAGCTCAGGCGTCAGTTTTTTAAGCGAAGGACTATCACTTGGCATAGCCAGCTTTACGGCTTCCAGCGCCGCTCTATGACGCTCAGCACGAGCATTCAAGGCCTTGATATGACTACGCTGCAAGGCAAAAAGCACCAAGCTTAGCAGGGAAAACACCAAAGCAATAGGAGCAAAAAGCTTACTCATGGTGCTTTCCGCCGCGTAAGTGCGCGGGCTGCTTACGCTGGTGCCGGTTGGCAGTGCTACACCTACATCGGAGTCCACTGTGGTATCGGCAAGGGATGCCGTGTCAGCTGCTTCTTGCGCTACCAGATCAGCGCCAGTGTCACCTAGCGGTGTACCATTCTGAACGAAGCTTTTCAGGCCGGTTTCTAAAGCCGTCAGTCGCTGCATGCGCACCGGGTCGTTGGTGCGCGCTGGGTTTTTAAGCCGATTGATGATTTCAGTGGTCAGCTTGGTAAGCCGCGCCGGATCGGTTGTCAACCCGTTATAAATTGCCCCCCGGCCTTCCAGCGGCTTATACAAGCGGCTGTATACACTCTGCTTGTCGGCTTTGATGCTGTTCTCAAATGCCTGCAAGCTACCGTCGCAACGCAGGGTGCTTTTGAGTTCGGGCACACCCGTATCCTCATACACGAACCGAGCCGTGGCGCACCAGATCTGAGTTTTCGCTTCGTCGAGCGTGGGCTGGCCGAGTTGGGTTTGAGCATTAGCGTTGGAAGCAAAAAGCGCTATACCTAGCAACAGAGTAGCGAAACGGGGTAATATTTTCATAGAAGAAATATGACGGTAAAATGCCGTGCAGAAGAGGCTCCTGCACGGCGTTATTTCATTATGAATTCGGGTTAATCAGCTCGCGGCTCAAGTTATACAGCGCCTGCTTCATCGGGTAGAAAAACAGCGTTTCCGGCAGCGTTTCGCCCTGACCGAGGTTGCGGCCAATCTGGTGCAGACCCAAGTTCAGGCTGTCCTCAATTTCGCGGAGCAGGAAGTCTTTCACCTTCTGTCGGTCCACGTCTACGCCTACTTCGCGCATCAGCGGGGCCACGTCGTCGTTGTCGAGCACGATTTCGAGGAAACGGCGCGTATTTTCGATTACCGACTGCTTCAACTCGGCGTCGACTTGCGGAATCTTTAGGCGCGCCGTGTCGATGTCGGCACCTTCCAAGGCACCATTAAGCTTCACCGTCCGAATCTTGTCGAAGTCGGCGGCGCTGGTGGCACTTTCTTCGAAGAGAACACCACCATTGGTAGTTGCCTCTTTCGGGTTGTCAGCCAGGATAACGCGGAAGTTTTGCGGTGGCTCTTGACCAGTAGCGGCCAGGAATACAGCCTTGGTGATCTTCTCAATAGCCGCCAAGCTACTGCCGCCGCTGAGCAACCGCAGGTACAAGCTGCCTTTGCCGGAGAAGCACAAGTAACGAGGCGTTTTCAAGCCCAAATGCTGCACCAATTGCGCTACATGGTAAATTATGGCCGTGTAGTGCAGGTAGAAAAGCACTCGCAACTGCCGTCCTTTGCCCAAGCCAAGGCTCTGCGTAAAGCGCAACGCTTCATTATAGGTAAAGAGCAAGCTCGTTACGTCGGCCGAACCGAAATCGGGGTTCTGTAGAGCTGCGCGTAAGTAACCCTTGTACTCCTGATTCTGCTCCGAATCGGGCAGGCTTTCTACGTACTGCACGCCGAGGCGAAGCAGGCCATTTTGCTTGGGCGCACCCTGAACGCGGGCGTAACCATCGCCCCACAGGTCGTCGCCGGCAAAGCGGAACGATGAGCTGAACGAAGGCTTCTGCTCGGCGAAAATCAGCAAGTCAGTCGTACCGCCACCGATGTCGATGTTGATGACATTCTCATCACGGTTGGGCACCACCTGGTTCGTAGCCGTGAGGTAGTAGTACGGCGCCACCGACTCTGAAATACACTGCGTGGGCCGGCGAGCACGGAACACCTCCTGGAATGCCTCGTCCCACACCTGCTGAAACTGATTGCGCAGGAACATATCAAAGCTCAGGGGGGCAAACCACACTACGCGGGTGTCTTCCAGAATACCACCGTACTGAGCTGCCTTGTGCTTCATTAGCAGCAGAATCTCTTTGAAGAAAGCTGCAATCCGATTCACGCCCTGGGGGTCCAGTTCCGCCGACCACTTCAGATTAGTCACGAAGCGGTTCTGGGGCGGCTGGTTGGTTTCGGTGTTAATGCTGAAACCGATGTTGATGTTGCTCAGCACTTTGCTGGGCTCATTGGCATAGGAGTTTGTCTCGCACACCGCCGTCCGAATCGGAAACTCATACACCGACTGCTGCTCGCCCACGATGCTAGGCACAAACTCCCGGTTCTGAATCAGCGGAATATCAAACAACTGGCCGGGGCCGCGCATGTAGCGCTGGAAAGCCGAATAGCCAGTGTCAGGCAATGGTGCGTTCAACAGTTCCACCTGCAAGTCACCCTCCCCAATAGTAAACGGCTTAGGATGAGCAGAAGGACCGTCGGCGTAGGCTACGTGCGTGTTGCTGGTACCAAAGTCAACGGCGAAGGTGAAGCGGCGGGTGCCGCGGTCCAGTTCACGCCAGCGCGGCACAATAAGACCGCGGGCCGGCTCGGCGCCCAACGTAGCTGGCGGACAAGTCAGCTCAGCAAGATCGAAGTGCGTACCGCTGATTTCGTAATATGTACTGCCAGCCGTGGCTACACTTTTTTGAGTGCGCTCAAACTTGGTAGCGCGGCGGGCTGCGCCCTGGTCAGTCAGTCGCTCGCCACCTACGAAGAAGGTAAGTTCGTAGCGACGCTGCAGCATTGTGGGGCTGTTGTCGGCATCCACGAGCATGACTTTGTAGAAGTCGTTGTACTCGGGCTGGGCGCGCATCTTGTAGAACGGGAACACGCCCAGGCCAATGTTGGCCCGCACGATGCGACCCTTCTCCGGAATTTCGCGGCCTTGCGCATCCTTAGGGTTCTGCGGATTCTGGTAGTAGCTGCGCTCAAAAGTGATAAAACGCCCCCCCTGCACTGGCACCCGCACGTTTACCCGCACATGGTTCAGGTCGATAGTAAACGTGACCAGCTCAGCCAGATCGTGCTCCGTGAAGTACTCAAAGAAGGATTGCTTCAGCGGCAGCAAATACGGAAACCGCGCACGACCTTGGGTGTCAGCACCGTACTGGAACGTGACCTTACCCGTGTGGAAGCGCTGGGTATTTAGCTCGTATGGCAGCTCAACCAGCGCATCTTCCAAGAAGTCGCCCACCGTGAGGTAAGGATACTTGAAGCCTTTGCCGGGCAACACCCGATTCTCCAGCGTCAGCTCATCGGCGTAGGGCACAGGCGTGCGGTCGTCCCAGGGCTGGCCGTTGAGGTAATTTGCTCCCTGCATGGTCAGGTTGGGGCGCAATACCAATGGGCGTAGGCGGCCGCTGCTGGTTTCGCGGGTAGGCTGAATAAACAAGTCGCTGCTCATCACCGCCGACTGATCGGCGCGACCGGGTAGCGGCACATACTTTACGCTTACCAAGTTGCCCTGGAAGTCAGTGATGGCGGGGTACTTGGCGGCAAAGCGCTGGGCCGTGTGCTCGCCCTGCATCTGCATCTGATTGATGCGGCTGCGGTCGAGGCTGGCGAATACGCTGCCGGCAAACTCGCGGCGCTGCAACTGCGGATACGCCAGAAACAGCTCGTACACGAACTCGCGGAAAGCCGGCGAGCGGTCTTCGAGCAGCACAATCTGATTATCGAAATAATGCCCCCTAGCCTGGGCGCGCTCCAAGTCTAGCGGTGCTACTGTAGGGGCTGTGAAGAGCAGGGTAAGTGGTGAAGTGCCCCCCAGCAAGCGCGGTCCGCCCGGCAGGTCCGGCGACTCGTAGAACACGAGATACATATCCGAGAAGTCACGGAATCGGTCATCCTGCAAGAACAGCCGCAAGGTTTCGCCCAGCAGACGCGTGCCCTCATCGGCCTGCATCTTGCGCAGCTCCGTCTCCGCGTTCCAGCGACGCAGCGTGATTTTGCGGCCAGCTTGGGTGTAGAGGTTGAAGTTGTACAGCACCTCAAACAGGTCCCAGTAGTGCGACACCAGTTCATGGTACACCGAGCCCGCATTGCGCTGTCCCTCACGGGCCAGGAAATCAAAGGCCGTTTCAAACAAGTGCATCCGCGCAAATGGCGTCGGAATGGACACGGCCACATTCTTGGCCCGCCCGCCTGTGGGGTCGGTTACGGTATCAATTTCGGTGCTGGTAATGGGAGCGGTTTTCTGCCAGCCTTGCACCTGCTGGGAGCCGTTGTTATGTAAGCGAAGGACTTTGGGCATTCCTATAGTCGATTATGTCGATTGAGTAGTAATTCAATTCCCCTCCTCAGATACTGTTGCGCATCAAGCAAGGAGGGGTGCCCTAAGGGCGGGGTGGTTGACCGGCGTTGCTGATGTTGTGTGGAAGCGGGCCTGCAAACGGTAGGCGGTCATGCAGAGCGGAGCGAAGCGTCTCGCGTGTTTAGCGGGATTAGTAATCAGACATCAGCACGCGAGATCCTTCGCGCTGCGCTGCATGACGTTCTATATACCCGTTCCCGTTAAACAACATCAGCAACGACCTCAACCACCCCAGCGGCGGCTGCGCCGCCGCATCCCCTCCTCAACTTAGGAGGGGAGCTTGATGTTCTTATACAACCTTTACCTTTTCTTCAAACGCTTTATCCGTCACGCGGTCGAACAGAGCCAGCAGCTTCTTGAAGTTGTCGGGCTCCTGGATAGACTTTGCAGCGTCGTTGAGCTGATTGAGGAAGTAGTTCTGACTGAGGCCTTTGTTGAAAAAGTCATTCCACTTTTTCTCTACAGGCTTGCCGGCAATCATGGCGTTGAAATCGTCGGTGGTGAGGTCGAAGGGGCGGAAGGCGCGACGGTTTTGGGACAGCTCTCTTAGCCACTCATCCACACCGAATTCAGGGCTGTGGAGGAAGTTGTTCAGCTCCTTGAATATGGGTTCATTGCGCATGGCATAGTCCAGGTTCAAGTTGTCGTGGTAGGGGGCTTTATCAGTGGGCAGGTGCTGCTTATGATAGCGCGTGAAGTACAGGAATTGCGTGAGTTGCTTAGCAATCAGTTCCCGCGATTCGTCGGGCAAGTGGCTGAAGTTCAACTCTTGCGTGTCTACGCCCAAGCCATACTCGTGGAAGTGCGGACCGCCATTGCGCAGTTCAGCATCGGGGTACTGCATAAAGTCCACGATGCTGAGCGCGGCCAGCAGCTCAATGAGGTGAGCCTTGTTGCGCTGGGCCGTGCCGCCAGGTTGGTTTTCGTAGGGCGTATCAGGCGTATCAGCCAGGTAATACAGAGCGTCGAGGCCCTGTAGGTTGTGCTCGTAGTAGCTGAGTGCCGCCTTTGTCTTGGTGAGGAAGCTGTTGGAGTCGATGATGGAGTTATCCTCTGATTGCAACGCAAAGTAGGGCATCACCGTCACGGCGCCGGTCAAAGCATCGCGCAGGTAGCGGGCATTGCTTAGGCGCGTGTTGGGGTCTTTGAGGTTTTTGAGCAACAATGGGAACCCCGCCGCGCCTGTGCCGCCGAAGATGCTGGAAACGAAAAACACCCGGTCGCCGGCTTGGAAGTTGTCAGCGAAAAAGCGGATTTCCGGCGAGTCGACCACCTTATTCAGCACGACGCTGCCCACGTTAGGCGAGCCGCGGAAACCAATAGTCAGGGGGCTTTCTAGATTGTCTTGGGTGAACAGCAACTCTACCAATCCTTTGGAATCGATAGAAAGCTGGTCGTAGCTTAAATATTGGCGGAAGCTTTGGTTGATGCCGCCAAAGTCGAAGACGAACGTGTCCTTTACACCCCCGTTGGTGTCAGCCGAAATGCTGCTGAGCGTGCTGATGTTGGTGTGAAAGAAGCCGTCTTCGCGCTGCCCTAGGCGGCTATAAATCTGCTGATAGCTCTTCAGCATATTCACCGTCCGATTCATGTCGCCGTTGTGAGCGTCGGGGTCGATGATGATGGGCACTACCCGGTCGCAATTGGGTAGCTGTACGCCGGCGGCCAGCAGCATGGTGAGGGAGCGAATAACGCGGGAGCCCGTGCCGCCAATACCGAATAAAAAGAGTTTAGCCATTGAATCGCAGAGTTTGCAGATTGATCAGATTTCGCGGATGCGTACAGAAACGCATTATTTGGTGGCTTACTGCTGAGCCTATAGGCTTCACCGCCAGTTATGAGTTTAGCTATAGAAACGATAAAGACGCGAGTTATCGCGTCTTTATGCCCTTAAAAAGGTGTAGTGCTGGCGTTGGTCGAGCCTTTGCGCAGAATAACAGAGAAAAGAAAAAACCAGAGTAGGCCGTACACGGCGTTCAGCGTTGCCAGCCAATAGATATAAGAGTGCTCCGCTACCTGCTGACTGTTGCACTGCACAATGGCGATAATAAAGGCAATAATGGCGTTAGCAATAAGGAAAATTGCCCAATGGCGTCCCTTATTGAAGGTTGCTACTCCCATCGCCCGGTTAATCAGATAATAGAAAATCAGCACCAGGGCCAACGAAACACCTAGCGTCAGCAGGCCGACGTTGGGGAAAATTACCTCGCGGTAAACAGGGGTTTCGGATGGCGGCTGCGGAGAGCCGATGAGTTCGTAGAGAAAACGGAAAAATGACTTCATAGCGGAAATGTACAAATAACTTTGAGTGGAGATTCGCTGAACGCAGAAGATTCAACAGAATTGTGTGCATGATGCAAATCAGCGCAACAATATTAACTTCTTACGCTATTTGGCGGGCTCAAGCGTGAGTGGAATTTGAAATACGGGGGCATCTTGGCCAGCGACAATAGCTGTAGACACGCCATCGAGGAGACTGGCGAAGGCGAAGGTTTTGGGGCCCGCCTGATTGATGTTGCTGTCGTTTTGGGTTGTCCACTGGCTTACCCAAGCCGGGCGGGCATCATTGAGCACTACTTGCAAAGGGCGGGCAGCACGGGCCATTTTAGTTAAGCGCACTTTCACAAAGTGCGTGTACTGATTTTCGGGGCCGCTGCTGGCGCGGGTCTGGTCGGTGGCCGCGGCTACGTTAACGATCTTCGCGTCCGTATCCTGACCAACAAGCTTTAAATTTTGCTTTAGATAAGCGGGGTCGCGGTACAAGGCAGGCATGGTGCTCAAATTTAGACCCAGCACAAACTCCACGGGGTTCTGCGCGGAAGCTTCCTGCACGGCTACCGTGTGGTAGGTGGCACCGGCCTCACGCTTGCTGGCGGTTTTCTCGCCGTAATACCAATCACCTTTGTTCTGATATTTATTTAGCAGGGAAGAAGCCGGGCGCGGATACTTTATGCCGTAATGCACCTGTTGAGCTGGCTGTTTGGCCAGCAAAGCGGCCTCAAAGCGACGCACGGCGTCCTGGGGGCCAATTACCCAGAAATAATACGGAATATCGGTGTCGCAGCAGTTGGGTACTTTGCGGGCGCCGGTCATGATGGCCGGGTAAAACGTGCCCTGAAAATCGGAGGTGAAACCGTATACCGACACAGCCAGATCAGTGCGCTGGGTGCGGCTGATGGCGTCGGTGATATCCGTTTTGATGTAAGGAATGGCGCCCGTGTTCTTGGGCGAGTAGATAAAGTCCGAAATCAGGACGTTGACCGTGTTGGCCGCGTAGTAGTTGCTGACCAGCGTATCGAGCACTGTCGGGATGTCGGTGCTGCTGGCGGGCTCTTTGATGCCGCCGCGCACGGTGCCGGAGAGTTCCTGGTACGAGTCGCGATAAGGCTTTTCTTTAATACGATAATACACTTTGCGGCTTGCTGCTGGGCTGTTATTCAGCTCCGACAAAAACTGTGCGACCTGCTGCTGGAAGCGGGTATTGCTGGCATCAGCGCCGGGCTTAGGCATAAAGCCTTCCATCGAGCCCGATACTTCCAGAAACACATTTACTTGAGCTAGCGGCGCGGCAGCGGCAGCATCCGTTTCGACTGCCACGTTGGGCGCTCCTTTGTCGGGGGCGACTTTGGCGTTGTCGCGCGGCATCTTGGTTTGGTCGTTCTCGACCTGTTGCTCGGTTACCGCGCCGCCTTCGGTTTTTACATCATTGCGGGAGTAACAACCGGCCAATACTAACAGCACAGCGGCCAGCGCAGGTTGAAAACGGAAGCAGGGGGGCAAATTCATAGAAGCAAAATAGAAGCAAACGGCCCGTGCCGCAACCTGCGTACTGCTGGCCGGGCGGGTGGGTTGTGGGGGAACGCTGAGAAACTCGTAAAATTTTGTGCCACTTCTCGGCTGGCAGCCTTATCGATATTATCGAATGTTTTTGAATTAGACAGTTAGGCAGTGCAGCAGATGGCTAGTAAAGATGTCATATAGCCCGTCATGCAGAGCGAAGCGAAGCATCTCGCGCGCTGATGTCGGAGTAGTAATTGTCATGCTGAGCTTGCCGAAGCATCTCTACCGCTTCGTTGTGCACCGATTGGGATTAGTAACCAACTGAGATGCTTCGGCAAGCTCAGCATGACGTTCTTCTTAGCTGAGCTACTACTCCCGCTAAACACGCGAGATGCTTCGCTCCGCTCTGCATGACGGTCAACAGTTGGTAATGAACTAGGCTAAAAAAAAGCCCCCCAGACTATTAGCTGTAATTGATTTCGGTGTTGTCGCCGATGTTGAGGCTGTGGTTCAGGCCACTGAAAGAAGCGTCGCTGCCCACAATGCAGTCTTGCATGACGGCGGAGCGCAACTCGCTATACGAGCCAATGATAGAGTCGCTTATGATGGTGTTGCGCACGATGGTGCGGTCGCCTATGGCCACATTGGGCCCAATGATGGAGTGGCGAATCTGGCAGTCGCGGCCGATGCTGACGGGCGGGATGATAATGGTATCCGGAAATTCGGGGTACTCGCGGGCTACCAGAAATTCGGGGCGGTTGAGCAGACGGGCGTTGGCTTCGAGCAGGCTTTCCTTGCGGCCGCAGTCAAACCAGTTATCAACCGGCGTGGTGGTCATTTCCTCACCTTCGTTGATGAGCAGCATGAGCGCATCGGTTAGCTGATACTCATTGTGGGTGCGCTGCTCATCGGCGATAATACGCTCCAGGGCCACGGCCAGCCGCTCAGGATTGGCAATTTTATAAAGCCCGACCAGCGCATGATTCGACTTCGGGATGCGCGGCTTCTCGACTACCTTGGTTACCTGTCCGGTAGCATCCGTCTCGACCAGGCCAAACATGGAGGGCGTTTTCACCTCCTTCACGGCCAGCACCGTGCCGGGCGTATCCAGTAGCTGGCTCAGGTCTACGTCTACGATGGTGTCGCCGAGCAGAATCAGCATGCCGTCGGTTTCGTAGCGAAAATGCTCGCGCGCGACCCACAATGCGTGACCAATGCCTTCGCGGGGCTCCTGCACCACAAACTCGGAGCGAAGATTTGGGTACTGCCGACGCACGTAACTCTCAATTTTCTCGCCCAGGTAGCCAATCACGAACACAAAATCTTCGATGCCGGCGGCCACCAGCCGGTCGATAATGTGCCCCAGAATAGTGTTGCCCGCCACTGGCACCAGTGATTTGGGCTGGGTGTGGGTGTGGGGCCGTAAGCGCGAACCAATACCAGCAACAGGAATAACAGCTTTCATAAACGACAAACGTGGCGTAAGACCGCAAAATAGTAATTCGTGCGGCAGTAACTCTAAAGACAACCGCTAAGACGCGTTTCCGTACTTTGCACTGCGCATATTTAATATTTGGTGCGTAACTACAACCATCTTTCCCTTCCTCTCCCTTTCTCCTATGAAACGTCTTCTTCTCTATCTGTTTGGTTTGATGGTGCTGCTCACGCAGTCGTCGTGCGGTTACAACGGCATGGTGCAGCGTGATGAGGCCGTAAAAGCTCAATGGGGTAACGTGCAGAACGCCTACCAGCGCCGCGCCGACTTGATTCCAAACCTGGTAAATACCGTGAAAGGTGCTGCTAACTTCGAGCAAAGCACGCTTACCGGCGTTATCGAAGCCCGCGCTAAGGCAACCAGTGTACAGCTTAACGCTGACCAGCTGACGCCCGAAAACATTCAGAAATTCCAGGAGGCTCAGAGTCAGTTAAGCGCTGGTTTGGGTCGTTTGTTAGCCGTGTCAGAAAATTATCCGGAATTAAAGGCCAACGCCAACTTTCAGGAGCTGCAGGCCCAGATTGAGGGCACCGAGAATCGTATCAACGTGGAGCGCAACAAGTTCAACAACATGACTAACGACTACAACGGCTTCATCCGACAGTTTCCCAACAACTTATTTGCGGGTGTATTTGGCTTCTCGGCCAAAGGATATTTTGAGGCCGATGCGGCTTCTCAGAAAGCGCCTACAGTACAGTTTTAAGTTTTAGCGGCTGGTTGCCGGCTTTCCGTAAAAGCCTAAAGCCGGCAACCAGCCGCTACAAACCCATGATCAGAAACAAATGAAGAACCCTTTGACCCCGGAGCAGGAAGCCAAGCTGGTTGCCGCCATTCGACAGGCCGAAATCAAGACCTCAGGCGAAATTCGGGTACACTTGGAAGATAACTGCCCTACGCCCGAACCCCTAGACCGGGCCGCGCAGGTATTCGCTGAGTTGAATATGCACCGCACGGCGCAACGCAACGGGGTTCTTTTTTATCTGGCCTGGGAAGCGCGCCGCTTCGCGGTCATTGGCGACGCCGGTATTAATGCCGCCGTGCCCGACGACTTCTGGGAAACCACTAAGGAAACCGTTCTCAAGCACTTTCGGGCTAATGACTATGTGACTGGCCTGGAAAAAGGCGTGCGCATGGTGGGCGAACAATTGCAGCATTTTTTCCCGTACGATGCGGGCACCGACAGCAACGAGCTCGACGATTCTATCTCATTTGGCAAACCGACGCCCCCGCGCGCATGAGGCACCCCTCCCCTTCTGCCTTCTGGCGAATCTTAGTTCCTTGTTTGTTGCTGTGGCTGGCCGTGGCCGGAATTTGCCCCCCAGCCCTCGCCCAGGATTTGCCCCCCAGACCCAGTCCGCCGCGGCTGGTGAACGACCTGGCCGGTATGCTGCGCCCCGATGAGGTGGCCGCGCTGGAAAATAAGCTGGTGGCTTACGACGACTCTACGTCTTCTCAAATTGCCGTTGTAACCATTCCAACATTAGGCGATTATGAGCTGGCCGACTACGCCCAACAGCTTTACGAAGCGTGGGGCATTGGGCAAAAAGGCAGCAACAACGGCATCCTTATTCTGGTAGCCGAAAAAGAACGCAAAGCCCGCATCCAGACCGGTTATGGCCTAGAAGGTGCCGTGCCGGATGCGTTGGCGAAGCGTATTATCTCCAATACCGTCGTGCCGGCGTTCCAGCAGCAGCGCTACTACGACGGCCTAGATCGGGCTACGGATCAGCTTATTGCGCTGGCCAAAGGCGAGTACAAAGCCGACCCAGCCACAAACCAACGGGAGCGCAGCAGCGACGACAGCGGCTCCGGCTGGACCTTTTGGCTGGTAATCGGCGTGCTGGTGCTGTTTCTATTTATGCGCAACCGTGGCGGCGGCTCCGGCGGCCGACGTAGCCGGGGCTTTGGTGGCATGGGTATTCCACCCGTCATCTTCGGCGACTTTAGCGGCGGCCGCGGTGTGTTTGGCGGCGGAGGCGGCTTGGGAGGTGGCTTCGGCGGCGGTGGCGGAGGCTTTGGCGGCTTCGGAGGCGGCAGCTCCGGCGGCGGCGGGGCCAGCGGCGACTGGTAATTACTGCGCTTCTTCGGTGCCGTGTGGCACAACCTGCTGATACATTGGCAGCTCATAAAACGGCCGCAATAGCTGAATGACATCCAACGCATCAGCCACAGCTTCGTGGGCTACGGTGTTGTCCTCAAACTTTGCGCGGGCCTTGCAGATGCTCATCGTGGGCAGGCGCGAATCTTTCTTCCAGTTTAGGTAGAACGCGGCGGGGTCCAGCATGGCAGGCTCGGCCCGAACCAAAGTGCCGTAGCCGGGCAGCTCGCGCAGAAAGCCCAGGTCGAAAGAAGCGATATTCTTGCCGGCCATCGTCACGGTTACGCAGTTGTGCTTGTCGGCTTTGAAGCCTTGCGCTAGTAAAAACTCCCGCAGCTGAGGCAACAACTCTTCTGGGGGGCAAATTTCCGGGTTCGGCTCATTGCGCGCCAGCTCTTCCAGCAACCGCGCATTCAAGGCCAGCGCGCCGGCCGTGCCCACGTACTCGTGGTGCCGCACTGCCCGCCGAAAAACGGGTAAATCAGTCAGTGGGCGCGGGCGCTTGGTATCTTCCACCACGGCCGCTAATTCCAGAATCTGATGGCGCTGAGGCTTGCCGCCGGAGGTTTCAAGGTCGAGGGAAATGTAGCGCATCTCAGCCTGTACGGTTGGCAGTACACAGACGTTGGAGCCGTTGCTTCTTAATGATCACTCATTACGCCTGCTTTGATGGCTACGGGCAAGCGGTTTTCGGCGGGCGGCACGGGGCAGGAATATTGCCCCCCATATGCGCAAAATGGGTTATAAGCCCGGTTGAAATCCAGCACCACTTGCCCGTTTTGAATCTGGCCGAGGCGTAAGTCGAGGTAGCGGCCGCCGCCGTAGCTGCTGTGGCCATTGGTGCGGTCGGTGAAGGGCACAAACAGATAATCCTGGTAGCCTTCCTTTTGTATCAGATCAAGGCTTTGGTAGATGGTGAGCTTCAACGCCTGCCCATCGAGCGTGAAATACGCGTCGCCATATTTGCGGTACATCGGCCGGCGGGCGGTGCTGGTTTCCATCTCAAAAGGAGCGGCCAGCGAATCGCGCACAAAGCGGGCCTGCACGCGAGCGGTACTGTTCAAGGGAAAAAAGGGCAGTCCCTTGAAATTCTTGAGCTCTTTGGCGGGCAGCGGCGACTCGGCCGGGTTGCGGTACTCGGCGTTCAGCTCCTGCTGAAAAAGCGCTACTTCTTTGGCATGCTCTGCTACTGGCAGCGTGGTGATAGGAGCAGTGGTTTGCGCGGCGGCACTCAGGGAAGCCAACATTAGCAGTAGCGGAAGGAAGCAAGTGTATTTCATGCTCCAAAATACACCAGCTTTCGCATACGAACTGGCGTATTGGCTGAACATGGCGCGCGCTGGTGCGTTTACACAGAGCGCTTGCTTCCTCCTGCTTGTATATTCGCCTCCATGACCGAGACTACCGCCCCCGAAACACCCAAAAAACTCTTTCTCCTCGACGCTTTCGCCCTCATCTATCGGGCGCACTTTGCTTTTAGCAAGAACCCGCGCATCAACTCCAAGGGAATGAACACGGGCGCTGTGCTGGGCTTTACCAACACGCTCGTGGAGGTATTGCAGAAGGAAAAGCCCACTCACCTCGGCGTGGCTTTCGACGCGCAGAAGAAAACGTTTCGCCACGACAGCTTTGCCGAGTACAAGGCCCAGCGCCAGGCCATGCCCGAAGATATCGGCACGGCCATTCCGTACATCAAGCGGGTGATTGACGCCTTCAACATCCCGATTCTGATGGTAGATGGCTTTGAGGCCGATGACGTGATTGGCACCCTGGCTCAGCGTGCTGAAGCACAAGGCTTTGAGGTGTTCATGATGACCCCCGATAAGGACTACTGCCAGCTCGTGACGGAGAAAATTAAGATTTACCGGCCTGCTTTTATGGGCAACGCCGCCGAAGTGCTTGATCTGCCCCACGTGCTCCAGCGCTTCGAGATTGAGCGCGTGGAGCAGGTAACGGATATTCTAGGTTTGCAGGGCGACGCCTCCGACAACATTCCCGGCATTCCGGGCATCGGCGAAAAAACGGCCAAGACGCTGATTCAGAAGTATGGATCGGTGGAGCAGCTCATTGCCCACGTAGATGAGCTGAAAGGCAAGCAGCAGGAAAACGTGCGCAACTTCGCCGAGCAGGGCCTGATGAGTAAAGAGCTGGCCACGATTCACGTGAACGTGCCCATCCCATTCGAGCCCGAGGCACTGAAAATGGGTCCGCCCAACGAGGAGCAGCTACGCGCTTTATTCGAGGATCTGGAATTCCGGCAACTCGCGGCGCGGGTGCTGAGCGGTGGCGCACCGGCTAGCTCTACGCCGTCGCCGCGGGCACGGCGGGCAGCGGCTGGGGGGCAAATTGCGCTGTTTGGTGCGCCGGCTTCCGCAGCTACGGCAGAGGATGAGGACGAAGACGAAGACGAAAATTTGCCCCCCGCCACCAAGCGTACCCTCGCCGATGTGCCCCACCAGTATCACCTGATTGATACGCCGGCCCTGCGCAAGTCTTTGCTGGGCTTCCTGATGCAGCAAAAAGAGGTGAGCTTCGACACCGAAACGACGGGCCTAGACACGATGACCTCGCGGCTGGTGGGACTGTCGTTCTGCTATTTGCCCGGCGAGGCGTATTACGTGCCCGTGCCACACGATGATATGGCTGCCGCTCAGGCGCTTGTAGATGAGTTTCGGCCTTTCTTGGAAAGCGAAACCATTGGTAAGATTGGCCAGAATATCAAGTATGATCTCACCATTTTGAAGCACTACAACGTGCGGGTACGCGGTCCGTTGTTCGACACCATGCTGGCCCACTACCTGCTGGAGCCCGACATGCGCCACAACATGGATATTCTGGCCGAAACCTACCTGCACTACACGCCGGTTTCTATTCTGGAGCTCATCGGGCCGAAGGGCAAAAACCAGAAAACCATGGCCGATTTGCCCCCCAGCCAGGTCAGCGACTACGCCTGCGAGGATGCCGACGTGACTTTGCAGCTCAAGCATGTATTTGAGCCCAAGCTGGCCAAAATCGGTTTGTTGAAGCTGCTGAACGAAGTAGAAAACCCGCTGGTACCTGTGCTGGCCGATATAGAGTACGAGGGCGTGCGCATCGACAGCTCGGCCATGGGTGAGTACTCCGCTGAGTTGCAAGGCTACGTTACGGAGCTGGAAAAGCAGATTTTTCAGGCGGCCGGGCAGGAGTTCAACATTGGCTCGCCCAAGCAGCTTGGCGAAGTGTTGTTTGATAAAATGCAGCTCGGGGGCGGCAAGATCAAGAAAACCAAAACTGGCCAATACGCTACTGGTGAGGAGATTCTGAGCGTTCTGGCCATTGATAACCCCGTGGCCGCGCTCATTCTGGAATACCGCCAGCTCACCAAGCTGCGCTCTACCTACGTGGAGGCGTTGCCGCAACTGGTGTGCGAGCTGGATGGTCGGGTGCACACGTCCTTCAACCAGGCTGTAACCGCCACCGGCCGCCTGAGCAGCACCAACCCCAACCTCCAGAACATCCCGATTCGGACGGAAAAAGGCCGTGAGATCCGCAAAGCCTTCGTGCCCCGCGATGCCGACCACCTGCTCCTCGCCGCCGACTACTCCCAGATCGAGCTGCGCATCATGGCCGACTTCAGCAAGGACGCGACCATGATTGAGGCGTTTCGCCAAGGCATTGATATTCACAGCAGTACGGCTAGCAAAGTATTCGATGTGCCGCTTTCGGCCGTGGATGCTGAGATGCGTCGCAAAGCCAAAACCGTGAACTTCGGTATCATCTACGGCATTTCGGCCTTCGGTTTGGCTCAGCGCCTGAGCATTTCGCGCAAGGAAGCTCAGGATATTATCGAGGCTTATTTTGAAGAGTTTGGAGCTGTGAAGCGCTTCATGGACGAAAGCATAAACAAAGCCCGCGAGCTGGAATACGCCGAAACCCTGCTCGGTCGCCGCCGCTACCTGCGCGATATCAACTCGCGCAACGCCACGCTGCGCGGCTTTACTGAGCGCAACGCCATAAACGCGCCCATCCAAGGAACCGCCGCCGACATCATCAAAATTGCCATGATCCACATCCACGACTGGCTGGGAAAGGAAAAGCTAGGCACCAAGATGATTCTGCAGGTGCACGACGAACTGGTGTTCGACGCGCCCAAAGAGGAAATCGAGTACATCACGCCCCGCATCCGGGAGTTGATGATCAACGCCTTACCGCTAAGCGTACCGATGGAAGTAGAAGTAGGAACGGGCAGCAACTGGCTGCAAGCGCACTAAATAATAAAGGGAAAGCCACTTGCTTTCCCTTTATTATTCGCTCGTAACTATTCCCGGAATAGCGGCAATGCTGTAGCGCGGCATTTCGGTTCGCTTAACGTTGCTATAGCTGCACTAGTCAAAGAAAAAAGCCCCCCAGACATCATCGTTCGTTTCGCTGTCCCACGATTCGACGATACGCGAACGGAAAGGTCGCGCCACAGGCACAACGGTTCTAAACCTTTCTTCACACTACAATACCCCAGCCGCTCGCCTACCGTATAGCGGGGCTACACGACTATCGTATTCCTCGCGCTTATGCCACACCAGATCCATACTACCACTTTGCAGAATGTAGCCCGCGGTGTGCTGGGCACCTTTATGATAGTAGCTGGCGCGGGTCACCTCACTTTTGCGCGGCGGGAGTTTCAGGCTCAGGTACCCGACTTTGTGCCGCTTGACAAAGACACAACCGTGCTGGCATCGGGAGTCGTAGAAATCGGGTTGGGGCTGGCGCTGCTATCGCTGAAAGGCCGGAACCGGGTGCGGATGGGGTTAGGATTGGCGGCCTTCTACGCGCTGGTTTTTCCCGGCAACATTCACCAGTACACGCACCACATTTCTGCGTTTGGCCTCGATACCGACGCCAAACGAATGGGCAGACTGTTTTTTCAGCCCGTGCTGATGGGCTGGGCACTATGGTCGACGGGAGCTTTGGAGGCGTTGAAACGCTCGAAGAATGGCCGCTCTTAGCCGCAAATCGATAAGTTATGAACTCCCGACTGGCTGAGTTGGTATAACTGTGTATGACGACGGATTCTTCTTTTGATGTAATAGTTATCGGCGCGGGGCCGGTCGGGCTGGCATGCGCTATTGAGGTGCAGCGCCGCGGCTTGTCGGTTTGTGTGGTCGACAAAGGGGCACTGGTCAATTCCATTGTGGGCTACCCGACCAACATGGAGTTCTTTTCCACGCCCGAGCTGCTTGAAATTGGCGGCTACCCCTTCCCTACTAGTGGCTACAAACCTCTGCGCGAAGATGCCCTGGATTATTACCGCCGGGTAGCCTTCGCCGAAAATCTACCGCTGCGCCTCTACGAGCGCGTGCTAAGCCTGGAAGGCGAACCGGGCGCGTATGAGTTGCACACGAACCTGGGCCGCATGCAAACGCAGTCTGTGATTGTAGCGACGGGTTTCTTTGATGTGCCCAATAAGCTGAACGTGCCCGGCGAAGAGCTACCCCACGTAAGTCATTACTACAAAGAGCCGTACGCCCATGTAGGGCAGCCGGTAATTGTGGTAGGGGCCAAAAATTCATCGGCCAAAGCGGCTTTGCAACTGGCCCGCGCCGGCGCCGACGTAACGCTGGTAGTGCGCGGACCTGCCCTAGCCGACTCGGTGAAATATTGGATTCGGCCTGATCTGGTGAATCGTATCGCTGAGGGCCGAATAAAGGCGCTTTTCAACACCACTATTTCGGCTATCCGGCCCGGAGAGATAGATGTAGTGACGGAAAATGCCCCCCAGACCCTGCCTGCCAGCTTTATCTACGCCCTCACCGGCTACCGCCCCGACTATAGCTTGCTGGCCGCTTTAGGCATCGACACTCAGCCGGACGCCGCCCGCACTCCCTGGCACGACCCTGAGACCTTCGAAACCAACCGCCCTGGCGTATATCTGGCGGGTACCGTATGCGGGGGGCTAAATACCAGTCGGTGGTTTATCGAGAATGGGCGCTACCACGCGGCTGTTATTGCGGCGCATCTGGCGGGACAGGCGGCTCCCATTTTGCCCCCCGTGCTCCAGCCTGTACAGCTGTAATAGCGCTGGCAAGTGCACTCACAAAAAAGCCCCCTCCAGTGCGGAGGGGGCTTTTTTGTGAATACCTAAAACGAACTATGGGAATTTAACACCCCGATATTCGTTTGAATTTAGCGTTGGAACCGAGGCACCATACTGCTGATTAATAGCTCTTATCATTTCGTTGGCTACAATAGAGTAACCGCGAGGAGTTAGGTGCACCCCATCAAGCGAGAACAGGTTGCCGGTAATAAACTGAGTGGTATTGTTTACCCCGTTAGTGATGATGCCGTTGGCAGCTACACGAGCAAAAAAGCCATTTACATCGAATACGGCCAGGCCTTTTGCATTGGCTTTGGCTATCATGGCATTGTTGAAGGCAGTAGTAGCCGTGCGTACTAAAGCCTGCTCAGCATCGTCAAGCACAAAGGCGCTTGGGATAGGGTTACCCATGCTGGTACCAAACGTCTGGAGCGTATCAATGCCATAAGCCGTCAGGAAGAGCGGGAAACCGGCTGCTGGTTGGCCACTCTGACCATAGACATAGCGCCAGGCACGCCCCGTACGCTGATTCAGCAGGCCAAGGAAAGGCGAAGATGTCAGCGTAAACAACTGGCGACCCACACCGCTGGCATTGCGAATGTCAGCGGTTGCAATTTGCTTGCGAGTGGTAGCACTTGCAGGACCTGTGGCTGACCCAGTCTGAACTACTATGCCAGGAACACCATTTGGCAAACCAGGCTGAGGAGTTTCTAAAGTGGCCCGGAATGATGGACCTACTGTGGTGAAGAAAGGAATGTTAGTAACGTCTGGAATGGTAGCAACAATCCCTTTGGCACCATTTGCTGTGAGCGCATCGATGAGCTGGTTGTTGTTAGCAGTGAAAACTGTGGTGCTTGTTAGCGAACTAGTTGGGGCGGTACTTGCGCCACCAGATGTCGCATAACCCAGCACGTCATTATTACCCATCCAAGCTGTAAAGAAAGTAGGGTTAGAGGCTGCTACACGCGCTAGGTAAGTCTGGTTAGACTGTGCGTCGGGAGTAATACGCTCGAATAGTGGATTACCCGTTACGCTACCATAAGTAGTCGAAAGAATATCCGCCATGCGAATGCCGGGTACACCTAGGTTATTTATCGGCTCTGTGAACTTAGTGTAGAGCGGACGGGCTGCCGTAGCGCCTGCCCGTAGGGCTAACTCCGTATTCACTGGCGCCGTGATAGGGCTGCCAGTGGCAGTGAAACCAGCCAGCCGCAAATATCCAGTGCCATTGCGCTGAGCCTCCGTGAATAGTGGCTGCACAAATTCGCCGCCACCTACGCTGCGGAACTGCTGCGCCAGCAGGTTAGGATAAGAGTTCAGCTGACCTTCCAGGTATAAGCCGCCATCTGCCTGACCAGCAGTTAGGGAGTTGCCTACGGCGATGTAGCGCGAGAAGTCGGCAGTGCCGCTGCTGGGCTTAATGTCTTGTTCCAAATCAGGCTGGCAGCCCGTAAGAGCCAACCCAAGAAACGCCAGGAACGGGGCGGATTTAGTAAACAGTTTAGAGACCATATCGATACAAGCGAGGCAAAGAGTTAGAAGGAGTAGTTCAGGCCGATACCTGGAATCACGATGTTGGTTTTGTAGGTACCAGCTACGCGGTCCTGAGTGCCATTGGCTACCAATTGGCTTTGCGTCTGGCTACGCTTAGCGATGCTTACAAACTGAGTGGAGAAATCTACTCCGAATTTGCCCATGGCGTAAGAAGCACCAATGGTACCGCTGACACGGTTAGCGTCAGGCGTTTCGGGCGTTACGTATCCATCGCGTACGGGCGACTCATCATAAGCACCACCGGCGCGTAGGGTCAGGCCTTCCGTCACTTTGTATTGTCCACCTAAGCGGAAGGTAAGCGCATCTTCATAGTTGCGCTTCGAAACGCTGGTGTTAGAACCGTTGATTGGATCAGCGAAGGTGAACTCCAGGCTTTTGTACTCGCTCCACTCAGCGTAGTTCACGTCGATACCGATAGTGAGCTTATCGGTAGGCATGAGGCCGATACCGATGCTGGTAGTAGCAATAAGGGGAAGCGTAGCGCTGAATTTGGTATTAGGAAAACGGGAGGCCAATACCGAGTTAGGGTCGATGCCGGTGAAAGTAACGTCACCGTCTTTTACCTCGGCGTCAATCTTTGAGCGGTAGTTTATACCCAGGCTAAACTTCTCAGATGGCTTGAAGAAGATACCCGCGTTAAAGCCGACTTTGCGCTCGGCTTCACCGTCCAGCTCAATATGACCAAAGGAATCAGGCAAAGGCACATCACGCTGCAGGTTTACGGCACCGTAAGCCAATACCGTCAGGCCCGCGCCTACGCTGATCTGATCAGTGATGGCGTAGCTCACGGTGGGCTGCACATAAATAGACTGAAGCTCAATCTCGGTCAGGGACGTGCGGCCTTCCCAGCCCTCAGCATACTTCAGCGTGCTGCCAAAAGGTGTATATACCGCTATACCCGCCCGAAACTTGCCTTCCGCAGGGCCGAAGCTCGCATAGAGGTTGAAAGGGGTAACCACCGTATTTTGCAGTTCGCGCTGGGTGCTTCCGCCTTCAGCTACAAAAGCCTGACGGGCAAACGTAGCATTAACTCCTACTTGTACGCCCCGCTCGCGCACCATTGCCAGCGCGCCCGGATTGTAAAACATAGCAGCCTGGTCGAGCGATAAGCCGACGCCGACGCCGCCCATACCGTTGTTTTTCTGCCCGGCCAGCGTTACCTGATAGCCACCCGCCGAGGCTGCAGTACCCGTAAGTAGCGCACCACTCACTAGGAGTAGAGATTTTAACTTCATAAAAAAGGGGAATGAGTGAGGATTTGCGGTTTATGGGACTAAATGTAAGTAGAAAAATCAATCAAATTAGTAGGCGTGCCGAGTAGTTTACAGGACGCTCTAAACTTTGAACAATTTGCCTTCATTGGATATTGGGGGGCAAATTAGCAATTATGCTTACTGATTAGCTACAACTTGTCGGCTGTGCAAATCCAGACGCTGGCTGCTCACCAATACATGCACGCGCAAGTCTTGGCCGGCTACCGGCTCGCCCCGACCGATGCGGCCTAAATTGCTGCCGCGTAGGTGCTGCCCATCCACTACCATCACCACCCCGTCGCCGAACACCTCCGCTTCTTGGCCACCCCGCACGATAATGCCCGTTTCCTGGCCTAGTCCTAAGCCCAGCCGCGCAGGATGCTGCACTACCGCGTGAGCCAAGCGCCCAAAGCGGCCCCGCTCGGCAAAGTGCTGGTCCAGATACACCTCTCCCAGCAAGCCCAGACCCGGAGCCGTACGCAGCCCGCCTTTTGTGAGCGAACGGGCGCCGTGGCCTTCCACAATCATGCAGTCGGGCAGCACGGCCGCGCCGGCGCTGGTGCCAGCCACAATGAAGGCCGCGTCGTGGCGGTAACGGTCGGCCAGCACGGCTAGGGCGCGGGTTTTTTGCCAGAACTCGGTGATGCGCTCCTGGTCGCCGCCGGTAAAAAACACTATGGCGGCTCGTTCCAAACGTCTCAGATTTTCCTCGGTATCAGCGGCGTGGCGCTCATCTATGCGCAGGTGGTGCACCGAGCGGCAGCCCAGATCGTGCAGACTATCCTGGTAGCCGCGGCTGCTGCGGCCGGGGTTGCTAGAGGCCGTGGTTACAATCTCGACCGTAGCAGTAGGCGCGGGCAGCATATCCGTGAGCATGGCCAGCATGGCGTCGTCGTCGCCGCCGCCCAGGGCTACGAGCGTTCCGAGAGGTGATTTTCTGGACATAAAGAAGCGGTAGTTATAGGTAGTTAGTCAATAAAGATGAGATAAGCACCGACGAGTTTTACTCTTCTTGCCTTGTTTTTAAAGCTGGGGGGCTTTTTTGAGGTGTAAGCGTTCAAGTCACATCTACTTAATCAAGAGTACGAGCAAAAGCTTTTTGCACCGTCAGGCATACGTGAACTTGGCTAAGGTGAGGGCGTATGAAGAAATACTTTCCTACGTTTCTGCTCTGCCTATGCTCTCCAATCCTACATCCTCGCCCGAAAAGGAACAGCTCCAGCAGGAGCGTACTGAACTTTTACAACAACTCACCGACTGGCTTGAAACGCCCATGCTGGTGCTAGGCTTTGTGTGGCTCGGTTTATTAGGTGTTGAGCTAATCTGGGGGTTGTCGCCGGGCTTGGAGCTGTTGGGCACAACGATTTGGGTGATTTTTATTATCGATTTTCTGATCAAATTCATCCTGGCTCCCCGGAAATGGACTTTTCTTAAAAGCAACGTCATTACGCTAATCTCCTTGCTGGTGCCGGCCCTGCGACTGTTTCGGCTGGCGCGGGTGGTGCGTGTGTTTCGGGCCACGCGGGCCGTGCGCGGGTTACGGTTAGTGAAAGTAGTCGGCTCACTGAATCGGGGAATGCGAGCCTTATCGAACAGCTTTGGCCGACGCGGTGCTGGTTATGTGGCCGCGCTTACGGGTGTTGTTCTGTTCTTGGGCGCGGCCGGTATGTATGCCTTCGAGAATAAAGTGGAGGGCGGCCTCCGTTCCTACGCCGATGCGCTGTGGTGGACGGCCATGTTGCTTACCAGCCTGGGAAGTGAGTATTGGCCCCAGACGCTGGAAGGGCGAACCTTGTGCTTTTTGCTGGCCCTTTATGGCTTCGCGGTGTTTGGCTATTTCACGGCTACGTTGGCGTCATTCTTTATGGGTCGCGACGCCGAAAGCCCCGAAGCCGAGTTAGCCGGAGCTGCTCAGCTGGCAGCCCTTCACACCGAGCTACGCCAGCTCCGTCAGGAGTTGCAGGCTGGTCAGTTTCCGGCACCGCCCGCCCCCACTCAGAAATAGCCTAGCGCTAGCGGCGGGGCCGTTTATTTAGGTTAATTTTGAGGGCCAGTTCTCACTAACTCATCCTTGCCTAGCGAAGCACTCCTCTCAGTAGTTCATGAATCAGCACCCCACCACCGACCAGATTACGTCCCTGATTCAGGAGGGCGAATTTTTTAAATTAAAGGAACTGCTCAAGAAGTTTGAGCCCGCCGAAGTGGTGGAGCTGATTGAAGAGGAAGAGGAACGCGAACAGCTTATTATTTTCCGTCTGCTGCCGTTGCAGCTGGCCACGCAGGTATTTGAGTACCTGGAGATAGACGTACAGCGGCACTTTCTGGCCAATCTGAGTCAGGATAAAATCTCGGACATTCTGAACGAGATGTCGCCGGACGACCGGACGGCCCTGCTGGAGTTTCTGCCCGACGACTTCGTAAAGGAGCTGATTCAGACCCTCTCGGAGCCCGAGCGCAAGGTGACGCTGGAACTGCTGGGCTACCCCGAGTACAGCGTAGGCCGCCTGATGACGCCCGACTACATCGCCATTCGTGAGAGCTGGACGGTGCAGCAGGTGCTCGACTACATTCGGCTGCATGGGGGGCAATCTGAAACGATAAGCCTACTGTACGTCACCGACAGACGCGGCGTGCTCATCGACGACATCAGTATTCGGGAGGTGCTGCTGGCCGACCCCAGCAAGCAGATAAGCGAGCTGATGGACCGGCGCTTCGTCCACCTCCAAACCATGCAGGACCAGGAAGAAGCCATTGAGGTATTCCGCAAAAACGACCGGGTGGCTTTGCCCGTCGTCAATGATGAGGGCGTGCTTTTCGGCATCGTGACCATCGACGACATTCTCGACATTCGGGAAGAAGAAGATACCGAAGACATCCAAAAACTCGGTGGCTCCCAGGCCCTCGACGAGCCTTATCTCAGCATTCCGCTGATGGGTATGGTGCGCAAACGCGCGGGCTGGCTCGTGATTCTGCTTATCGGGGAGATGTTTACGGCTACGGCCATGGGGTATTTTGAGGAAGAAATAGCTAAAGCCGTGGTGCTGGCGCTGTTTATTCCGCTCATCATCAGCGCGGGTGGCAACGCGGGCTCTCAGGCCACGTCGCTTATTATCCGGGCCATGTCCTTGGGCGAGCTGAGCTTGGGCGAGTGGTGGCGCGTGATGCGCCGCGAGCTGGCTACGGGCCTGATGCTGGGGGGCATTTTGGGCGTGGTGGGCCTGCTGCGCATTCTGCTGTGGTCGCGCTTATACCCCAACGAATACGGCGAGTACTACTGGCAGATTGGCTTTACGGTCGGTTTTTCGCTGGTCGGCATTGTGCTGTGGGGCTCGTTGTGCGGCTCTATGCTGCCGCTGCTGCTCAAGCGCCTCGGCGCCGATCCGGCTACTTCATCGGCGCCTTTCGTGGCAACACTCGTAGACGTGACCGGACTCGTGATCTACTTTTCGTTTGCGCTACTTTTCTTGAGCGGCACCTTGCTTTAAGCATGTAGGAGCTAGGAGCTAGGAGGCAGGAGGTACATTGCCTGACTCCTAGCTCCTGACTTCCAGCTCCTAGCTTCTGCCTCCTGGCTCCTACTTTCTAGCTATGACTGAACAGCTTCTTACCCAGAAAAGCAGTCAATTTGATTGGCTCGACATTACCAACCCGGCCGTGAATGAGCTTCAGGCCGTGGCTGAGCAGTATGATCTGCCCGATTCGCTGGTGCGCGACTGTCTGGAGCCGACTCATTTACCCAAGTTCGAAGTCAACGATGGCCTTAATTTCATCATGCTACGGGTATTTGTTACGCCCGAAAACAACGAAGCCGATACCATCCAGGAGCTGAGCACCAAGATTGCCATTTTCTACGCGGCCGATTACTTAATTACGGTACATCGACGCTCGCACCCCGTTTTAAGTCAATTGAAAAACGTAGCCTGCGGCCCCGGCGAAGAGTGCAGCTCACCGGCCGAAATAGCTATTCACATCGTGCGCTACGCGCTCAATAGCTACGTACAGCCCGCCATCACGCTAACCCGGGAGCTGGACAACTACGAAGCCGATATATTTCTGAAGCGTGAGGTGCCAAACACGCTGCAGGGCCTGTATTTTCTGAAGCGCAAAGCCTCGGCGGCCAAGCAGCTTCTGCTGCTTACCCGCGACATCCTGACCATGCTCCGCCGACAATCGGCCACCGACGACACCACCCTCATGCAAGACACACAGGACTTGCAGACGAAGGTAGAAACGCTCTATCAGCAGCTCGACGGGGCGGCCACCAACCTCATGAACCTGTACCTGTCGTTGTCTTCGCAGCGCACGAACGAGGCCATGCGCGTGCTCACGGTGTTTTCGGCCTTCTTCCTGCCCCTGACTTTTATTGCCGGCATCTACGGGATGAACTTCGAATACATGCCCGAGCTGACCTGGAAAATGGGTTATCCGGGCGCTATGGCGGCTATGGTGCTGATATCTGTGGGTATCTATACCTGGTTTAAGCGCAAAGGCTGGATATAGCAAGGCTTTCGCGCCGCGTGCTGTAAAATATCATGTAATGGTATATGCTGTGTTTTAACTTTCTGCGCTGCAAACCAAGTCGTTGCCTTCTATTATTGGCCGGCTTGGTGGGGAGTGGGGGGCTTTTTACGGGCTGTGTCGCGGTGGGCCAATTGCCTACTCTGGAATCTGGCGACTACCGGCTTTTTCGCACAAATGACCCGGCTCTGGCCGCTGCCATTGGCAAGGAGCGGACTGTATATGTGGAGCAGGTGCAGGATTCATTGAAATTTCTCTCGCAGCCCAAGGATGAAGCTGATGCTAAAACGCATGTTCCGCGCCGCTTCAATTACCCTTTGCGCCGCGGGCAGCACGTTATCCTGTTGGACAGCAAGTTCGACCTGGACGTCTTTACGATTCCATTTAAGGCCCGCCCACCCCAAGGGCCGCTGCCGTTGCAGCTTAATACCAATTTTAACGCGGCCGTATATTATGGCCGCCGACTTGATTTTTATCACGTCAATAGCCGGCAGCTACTAAGCGGCCGACAGCAGCCGCACGTGCGAACTGTGGGCCTGGGCTACGGCCTGTTCACGGGCCTGGGTTCCACCGTTGTCAACCCGGATGTGACGAATCAGCAATCACGGGTCGCTGAGTACGAAGGCTTTGTGATTCACTTTGGGGCCGCCGCTATCTACGATGCCCGCGTCTTTAACCTGGGCTTAGCCGTGGGTGCTGACCAGCTGATGGGCCCTGATGGCCAGCATTGGATATATCAGAGCAAGCCGTGGTTTGGGGTTCTGTTTGGCCTGGATTTGAACTAGATAACGCCTTCGTTATGGCTAGCTGTCTTTATAAATCCAGCCGGCGGTTTGTTTTTTTCTCGCTGTGTTTTTTCTTGGTTTCCAAGCGTTTGCGCACGGCGCCTTTACTGGGTTTGGTGGCTTTGCGGGCTTTGGGCTTGTGCAAAGCTCGCTTGAGCAGGTCATGAAATTTCTGGAGGGCAATTTCCTTATTGCGCAGCTGACTACGGTCTTCCTGAGCAGTTACCAACAGGTAGCCTTCGGTGGTGAGCTGGGGTGCCAGCTTTTGCAGCAACATTTCCTTCTGCTCGTCGGTGATGAGCTGGGAGGAGGATACCTGCCACCGCAGCTCCACCCGCGACTCCACTTTGTTTACATTTTGCCCCCCAGGACCGCTGCTGCGGCTGGTTTGCACCTGTAGCTCGGGCCAGAAGTATGCGGCGGGCGGAAGAGTCATTTAGAAAGTAACAGTTAGCAATTAACACGCTGAAGCGGAAAAAACACTGCGGGGAAAGCTCGCTGGAGCTACTTAATTAGTCGCCACAGCATGTAGCCGAGCAATGCAAAGCGCGCCGTCCAGGCTATGGTACGCAGCCAGTTGGTCCGCACCAGCCCATCGATAGCAATATAATCGAAGCCTTGGGCGAGGCGGTTGTGAAAAGGTACAGAGACAAAGAACGTAACGGCCCAGATAAGGAGCACCAGCGCCAGGCTCCACCACACATTGCCCCCCAGTGCCCGCCCCTGCCAGGCCAGCCACGCCGCTAGCCCCAGCTCGGCCACCATCGGGGCCATTACTGCCCAGCCCATACGCGTGGAGTGGGCCCGATGAAACGCCACAAACTTATCCGTTGCCACGAAGGCGAAGCTGGGATAATGCACCAGCTGCACCGTCCAGATAAGGCCCGTGAGGTATGCCGCCAGGGCGAAATTGAGCAGAACAAGCAGCTTCAGTGACATTGTAGCTCAAGGTACGCCCCGCAACGATAAATGTGACACTTTTCTCCAGCGCCATTCACTAATCCAAAGCTCTGGGGGGCTTTTTGAACGTCATGCAGAGCGGAGCGAAGCATCTCGCGTGCTGGCGCAGGATTAGTAATCTCACCATACAAGCGAGATGCTTCGGCTCCGCCTCTGCATGACAAAAGTGTTACTCATAAGCTGCCTTACCTCTTGCGTGCAACGCGGCGCTAACCGGAACCGTCGGTGTACCGATAGTTGCCCAGAACTGGTAGCTTAGTTATCTTTTTTCAGTCAAACCCCTTCCCCTCTATGACCTATTCTTTTGCTGCCAGCAAATGGCTTTTTGCCCTGCCGGTTGCCCTGTTGGCCCTGAATGGCTGCCAGTCGTCGGACAAAACCGGTTCTGGCCAGCCCGATCTGCTGCAAGCCAACGCCGATACCACGGTAAACCCTGGCGACGACTTTTTCACGTATGCCAACGGCGCCTGGCTCAAGAAACACCCTATTCCGGCCTCTGAAAGCTCGTGGAGCATTGGCAAGGAAGTGCAGAACGAGGTGTACGCCCGTCTGCGCAAGCTCAATGAAGAAGCCACTAAAGCCAAGGCCAAACCCGGCAGCAACGAGCAGAAAATTGGTGATTTCTACGCTACCGGCATGGACTCAGTCACCATTGACAAGCAGGGCATTACGCCGCTTCAGCCTGAGCTAAACCGCATTGCGGCCATACGCACCGTGCAGGATGTGCCGGCGGTAATTGCTCGTTTGCAGCCGTTGGGCGTGAATGCGCTGATTGGGGTATTTATAAGTCAGGACGCCAAAAAGAGCGACCAGATGACCACCTATCTTTGGCAGTCTGGCTTAGGGCTGCCAAACCGCGACTACTACTTTAATAAGGACGCGCGCACCGCCAACATTCGCAAGGAGTATGGCCGGCACGTGGCCCGCATGTTTCAGCTCAGCGGCCAGGATTCGGGACAGGCGCAAGCCAACAGCGCCCGCGTCGTGCGCCTGGAAACGGCGCTAGCGGGCTCCTCGCGCAAGCTGGAAGACCTTCGCGACCCGTACGCCAACTACAACAAAATGGCCGTGGCCGATCTGGGCAAGCTCGCTCCCAGCCTCAACTGGAAAACCTTGCTTACTCAAATGGAGTTGGGCAAAGTGGACACCGTGATTGTGGGTCAGCCGGAGTTTTACAAAAAAGCCGAGCAGCTCCTGAAAACCGCCTCCGTAGATGACTGGAAAGCTTACTTGCAGTGGCATTTGGTGAATGCGTACGCCTCTAACCTCAGCCGCCCGCTCGACAACGAGCATTTCCGCTTCTACGGCACGGTGCTGCAAGGCCAAAAGGAGCAGCGCGCCCGCTGGAAACGGGTGCTGGATGAGGAAGAAGACGCCATGGGCGAAATCCTGGGCCAGCAATTTGTAAAGGAATATTTCACCCCCGAAACCAAAGAGCGCTACGAGAAGCTGACCGAAAACGTGGTGGCGGCCTTCCGCGAGCATATTCAGGCGCTGGACTGGATGAGCGACTCGACCAAGCAAAAGGCGCTGGTGAAGCTGAGCAAAATCACGAAGAAAGTGGGCTATCCCGATAAGTGGCGCGACTATTCGAGCCTGGAAGTTGCCCGCGACTCCTACGCCCAAAACGTGATGCGCGCCAAGCAGTGGCAGTATCGCTACCGAGCGAATAAGCTGGGCAAACCCGTGGACCGCACCGAGTGGGAAATGACGCCCCAGACCTACAACGCCTACTACAATCCGTCGAACAATGAGATTGTGCTGCCGGCGGCCATTTTCTCCATTCCCGGCCTGATCGACAAAAACGCCGACGACGCCGTCATTTATGGCTATGCCGGCGCCAGCACCATCGGCCACGAGCTTACGCATGGCTTTGATGACGAAGGCAGCCAGTTTGATGAAAAAGGTAACCTGCGCAACTGGTGGAGCAAAAAGGACCGCGCCGCCTTCCAGCAACGCGTAAATGGCATTGTGCGCCAGTTCAACGGCTACACCGTGCTCGACTCCTTGCACATCAACGGCAAAGCCACGGCTGGTGAAAATATCGCCGATCTGGGGGGCATTGTCATTGCTCTCGATGCGTTTAAGAAAACCGAGCAGTACAAGAAAGGCGAAAAGATTGGCGGCTTCACGCCCGTGCAGCGCTACTTCCTCGGCTACGCGCTCGGCTGGCAAAGCCACCAGCGCGACGAAGTATTGGCCCAACGCATCCTCACCGATGTGCACTCGCCGGCCAGCTACCGCGTAAACGGTCCGTTCGCCGACGTGCCCGAGTTTTATGAAGCCTTCAACGTGAAGCCCGGTCAGAAGCTATATCTACCCGATTCGGCCCGCGTGAAGATCTGGTAACGCGCTGCCATGACCGGCGAAACAAACCTGAATGAGCTGCTGCGCTCTATGCAGCCGGTGCTGCTGACTGAGGAGTACGTATTCTGCACGCTGCCCCCGACTCGGCCTATACCGGAATTACTGACTCCCATGGGCACTTTTCGCGAGGCGGAGGGCTTGACGCTCATCGTAATGAAGACGCAAGCGGAACAGGCAGAGCTGCCCTACAGCTACCCGTGTCGTATGATTACGCTGAACATACATTCCAGCCTGGAGGCAGTTGGCTTTTTAGCGCGCATTACCGCTATGCTTGCGGCGCATGGTATCAGCGTGAATGCCGTGTCGGCCTTTTACCACGACCATCTCTTTGTACCTACTGCCCGCGCCGACGAGGCGCTGCAGCTGCTAAGAAAACTATCTGACTGATGTAACAAACAAAAAAGCCCCCTAGAAATGCTCTGGGGGGCTTTTTGCGCTTAAAGCGGCGCTATTAGAGGAGGGTTTCAGCAGCAACGACTACTACGGCGCTGACTTACTTCAGGCGGGAGGCAACGGTTGGTGTAAGTTCTTCATCTTATGGGTACTGACTTACCTTTCACCTCTTAAGCTGACCTTAGTACTATGAAAAACCTACGCTTGTTCTGTTTTCCCCTGCTGGCCGTGCTGTTTGTGCTGTCGGCTTTTCGTCTCGATGCGGCTGCTGAGCGTGAGGTGCGTAGCGTGCCAGCCTTCTCGCAGCTCAACCTAGCAGGGTCGTTCAACATCGTATTACGCCAGGGCAGCCCCCAAAAGGTGGAAGTAGAAGCCGACCCGGAAGATCTTTCGCACGTGGAAACGACGGTAACCAACGGCAAGCTGCGGGTAGGCACCAAACAGGAAAAGCGAGGTATGGGCATGAGTTGGTCGTCGTATAACTTTAAAAGACCAGTGACGGTCTACGTCACGATGCCTACCATCGAAGCCTTGGGCGTAAGCGGCTCCGGCAATATGAGCGCCTCAGAGGCTATTCAGGGTAATAACCTGGAGCTTTCGGTGAGCGGGTCGGGCCGCATGAAGCTGAGCCGCGTGCAGGCCAACAAACTGAAGTCGTCGGTATCAGGCTCGGGCGAAATGGCCATGTCGGGCACCAGCCCACGCCACGAAGTAAGCATTAGCGGCTCAGGCCAGGTAAATGCGCCTAACATGCGCAGCGAAACCAGCCGTGTGAGCATCAGCGGCTCGGGCAACTGCCGCATCGAAGTAACCAAAACTCTCGACGCCAGCCTGGCCGGCTCCGGCAATGTGTACGTGACGGGCAAGCCCCAGATTAATGCCTCCACGGCGGGCAGCGGCCGGGTTCGCAGCAGCTAATCTTGCTTAACCAGTATCTAAAAAGCCCCCCAGCAATCGCCTAGGGGGCTTTTTTATTACATATAATTCAGCTAAGCTATATAGAGGGTTGAGTTAAAAGTTCGTACTTATGCCCACGTTTTCCGTGGCTTGCGGCCTAATCGTTTACTTGTTTGCTTATGCCTCATACTGCTACTAAACTCCCGGCTTGCGCCAACTGCCACTACACGTTTCCCCCCGACCGCCCTAACGAATACTGCCCCCGCTGCGGTCAGCAGAATCATGAGCTTAACCTGTCGGCGGGGCATGTGCTGGAAGAAACGCTGGAAGGCTTATTTCACTTCGACGGCAAGGTATTCCGCACGGCTAAGCTGCTGCTCTTCAAGCCTGGTGAACTTACGAAGCGGTTTTTGGAAGGCAAGCGAATGCCGTATGTGCCACCTATTCGGCTGTACGTCTTTCTGAGCTTCGTCTTTTTCTTTTTGCTATCCCTGAGCATGGGCCCCGTTAGTAAAGAGCCCACGAGGAAGCTGCTGGAGAAGAAAGGCGTGCAAGAAGTCGCTGATTCTGTGCGCGCTAACGCTCCCGAATCAACCAGATTTCAGGTGTATGAGGCTGATTCCTCCGACTCGCCCCTTACCTCGGCTCTCAACTTGAATTTCAGTCAGGCGGAGCTACTTTATATAAGCAAAGACCCTAGCCCAGCGCGGATCGATTCGGCCATCAGAAGCCGGGGAGCAGAGCCTACTACCATGCGCCGCCTGGCGCTGCGCCAAACCGTAAGGTCACTCAATGCCAGCCCCGACGAAATCACCAACAAATGGATTAGAATGCTGCCCACGGTCATGTTTGTACTCATGCCGCTATTTGCCCTGCTTCTGAAATGGCTGTACCGGCGGCAGCACCAGTACTACCTAGCTCACCTCATTTTCTCTATTCACTTTCACAGCTTCGTGTTTGTGCTGTTCATTGTGAACTTACTACTTGGCTACCTGCACATTAGCGACTGGTTTGAGCCGGTGCTGTTCTTTCTGCCAGCCGTGTATTTTTACTTGGCACTACGCAACAACTTCGGGCAGCCGCCGCTTAAAACCCTGGCCAAAGTGCTTCTGATGATGGTAGCCTACGGCCTGGTGTTAGGCATTTCTATGATAGCGTCGGCGCTGATCAGTGTGTTTACGCTGTAGCGGGGGGCTTTTTTAGAAGTCGAACAGGCCGCGGCGCGGCTCGTCGTCTTTGTTCCGGTCGCGCTTTTTCTGCTCGCGCTCCCGCTGCCGACGGCGGTCATCACGGTCGTCTCCGTCGCCAAAGACATCGTTCAGGAAGCCTTCTTTTTTGTCTTTAACCAGAATACAGCGCACCGACAAAGCCGCCGGAAACCGGAACCAGTCAGTGCTACTGATTTCTACGCTGGGCTTTATATCTAGGGAAAGCACCACGGGCACAAAGGCAATTTTGTACTCCACGCCCGCAATGGCATCGAAGCCGCCAAAGCCGCCGTTGTCTTTCTGGGTGCCAATATGAGCGCCGCCGCCGAGGTAATAATTGAGGCTTTTGCCCAGCAAGCCAAAGTGCTGCTCGGCCAGCAGCGTGGCGCTTACCTCGCGGGTACCAATCAATCCGATGCCTTCTAGCGTGGTTCTTTCAAACACTTTTTGCTGTACCGTTACGCCAAAGTTGTCTCTGCCGACACGCAGGCCCGCAGCCGTGCGGTATTTCTGGGCGCTGGCGGCTAGTGTTAACAGCATCAGTAAGCCCGTGAAAATCAAGCGTGTAGGAAGACGAAATATCATAATCTTATTACTATCACTGTTGAACTCTGGCACGCTAAGGGTGTTTGAACGTTAAATGAGGGCGCAAAGTACGGGGCAGGAGGCCATTTGATGGTGCATTCTCTAGCAGCACCGTAACTTGCAGCCTCATTCACTGCCCTCATCCAGCCCCATTCCACCCGTGTACATTCATCAGGTAGCGGCGTATGTGCCCACCCAGGTTATTACCAACGAGCATTTTACCCGCCTAAACGGCCTTTCCCACGACTGGATTATTGAGCGCACCGGCATCCGGGAGCGTCGTAAGGCTGCTCCTGGCGAAAACACCAACACCATGGCCACCGAGGTCACGCGCCGCGTGCTGGCCGCCGTGCCCGCCATCGCCGCCGATAGCATCGACCTCATTGTGGGCGCCACCTACACCCCCCACGACACCATTTATACCCTAGCGCACGCCGTACAGCGCGAGTTGGGCGTAGCCGACATTCCGGTGGTGAGTATTTCCTCGGCCTGCTCGTCGTTGCTGAATGCCGTTGAAATTGTAGAAGGCTACTTTGCTATGAATAAGGCTACCAGAGCTTTAGTAATCGTATCGGAGCACAACACAGCGTACAACAACGAAGAGGACACCGTGGCCGGTCACCTCTGGGGTGATGGCGCGGCGGCACTGCTCATCAGTAAAGAGCGCCTCGCTGACAGCGACTTACGCATAGTGGATCTGCGTACCGGCGGTGCCGCCCACGTAGGCAAAGCCGATACCGCTGTTACGCTCAAACCGGTGGAGAAAGGCATCGTAATGCCGCACGGCCGCGACGTGTTCACCCACGCCTGCCAGTATATGGCCCGCGTTACGAGCGAGGTATTGGAGCGTAATAAACTGGAAGTCAACGACGTAACTTACCTGATTCCGCACCAGGCCAACCTGCGTATCACCAAAAACGTGGTACAGGCCTTGGGTTTACCACCAGAACGCGCCATTTCCAACATTCAGGACCTGGGCAACACCGGCTGCGCGGGTGCCGCCATTGCCCTTGCCGACTATCACCCACGCTTGCAGCCCGGCGAGCGAATCATCATCACTGTTTTTGGCGGCGGCTATTCGTACGGGGCTATGCTGCTGGAGCGCTAGAACAGCGCCAACGACTAAGCCCAGAAAAAAGCCCCCCATAAACGTATGGGGGGCTTTTTTCTGGGCTTAGTCGTTGGTGGAGCGCACAAAATTAAGTGAGCCCGTTTTACCCGTCTGGTCGCGCCAGCGCACGATGTACCAGCCTGAGCGCAGATCCGTCAGAGTCAGGAAGAAGGGCCGGCCCGATTGATAGTTGACTTGCTCCGTACGGCGGCGACGCCCTATGGCATCATAAATATCCAGGGTAAGCTGACCGGTAGCAGCACCTATGTACAGCAAGCTCGCGGGTCCTTCGTCCAACGGATTGGGGAAAAGCTGTAAGCCCTCCGCCATGGGGCCACTACCGACAAGCGCCGTAACAGCCTGTGGCTGCGTATTATCGAGGCTGTTATCGGGGCGACGGACGCGCAGGCGGTAGAACGAGCGCCCCGTCAGCGGCGTGGCATCAATGTAGGTGTATTGGCCCCCTGCGCTACCGGGCTGCACGGTTGCCAATGGCTGCCAGGCAGTGGTATCGGCGGCACGCTCAATGACGAACTCCCGCAGGAAGCATTCGTCCTGCGTCGTCCAGCTTATCTGATTGCCGATACCGGCCAGGGCGTTGGCATCTACGCTGGTAAGCGGGGCGGGCAGAAGCGGCGACACGCTACCGCACGCGGGCGGTACAAAGCTGCGGGTGCGCAACAATAAACGCCCCCCAGCTACATCACTCACCGGATTTATCTGCCGGCTTTGCTGACCCCGCGCTACGGCATAGTGCATCACGGCGGCGGGCAGAATGACGTGGGAAAGCTGCTGGGCGTGTCCCAACTCGTGCACCACCACCGACTCAAAGTCAATCTGGTTAGCGGAAGGATTGCCGGGGCCATACTGCCAAGCGGTTTCGGTATCCAGCTGCATATCAATTTCCGAAACCCAGAAATAAACAGGCCCGCTGCCTACGCGGCAGCCTTCGTAGTAGCTGGTGGTGCGACCCAGCACGCGCGCGGGTAGTTGGCTGTCGCCGGTGCCAAAGTCGAAGCCGATGACGTTTTCATCATCCTCGTCCGAGCCGCGCTTCGTGCTGTTGGCCCCAATTTCCCAGTTCATACCGGTTTGGCAGCGCCACGTAGCCAAGGCTCGCCGGAAAGCCGCCACCGCCGGCGCATTGCCAGCCAAGCCCGACTCTAAGCGGAGCGTGTAGCCACCCTTCCCATTCTGGTTTATATGGCCCGGCCGGACAATTTCGCCGGTTCCTTCTGTTTCCACGTTGCTCACCGCATACAATACGGTAATCGGTACGCCGCTCGTGCCTTCCAGCTGGTCGGCCGAAGTTACCCGTACGGGGCCGGTGCCGGCGGGCGCGCTGCGCTCAGGGTCGCTGCTGTTGGGCAAAGAAGGGACGGTACCATTGGAAGGCACGCGTACCTGGATTCGGGTATCGGTCCAGCTGATGTAGTCGGAGGCTTTGGCGCGGGTCCGGGTTTCGCCGCCATCGTCGGCATTCAGGAAAGAAACAAAGCCAGTGCCGCGCGTGGCACCAAACCCAGAACCAGTAATGGTCAGCACGGAGTTGGTACCGGCTGAGATGATGAGTGGGGATAAACCCGACACGACCGGAGCCGTGCCTTTGGCAGCTACGGCCGGCCGGGCCCGTTGGGCCTGAGCGGCGGCCAGCACTGGGTTGGCGGTTACTTCCAGCGTAGGCTGGCCCGTAGTCAGCTTCAGCTCGGCGTAAAAGTTCTGGCTTACCAGCGGATACTGCCGAAACGGCTCCGAGGCCGAGGCTTGCGTCAGATCGTAGCGAATAAAGCCTTGCTCGCTGCCGTAAGCCGTCCAGGCCTGACCGGCAGCTTCAATACCAGCAAACGGGGCCGGATACAGAAACAGCACGCCCTGCTCGCCCGGAAACAAACGCAGCGTATTAGTCAGCTCCTGCCGGCTCAGGTCTACGGTGCCGCCTTCCGTAATAACGGTTAGCTCGGCGGCAGCGGTGCCCTTAAAAACTTTGAAAACGCGTATCCGATGCGCGGTATAAATACGGCGGTGACGGGCATCCCAAAAGCTGCGGGCATCCAGCACTTCCCCCTCCACTACCAGCGCCGAGGCCTGCGCCCGACTCGTGGGGTCGAGGGGGAGCATCAGGCAGTGGCTTTCGGGGTCCACGCTCACGGTTTGGGCAACAGCCGGGGTTATAACAACAGAAAAAACCAGCCCAAGGGCCAGCTGAAGAGAAGACGATAATTTCATACCGAAGCAACGAGAACGAAAAGCGCTGACAATAGTGTGTTCCAAGATACGGCTTTCGGTTCGCACCGTTCATTGCTGCCCAGCCTGTATCAGGTCTTTATTTCAGAGGCATTGTTTTAGGCTACCGCTAAGCCTGCATTTGGTTTGCTGCCCTGGCCGAAGGAAGGGTTGTGCCACCAGGAGCTTTCTACGCAGTAACGGGGCGGCGAGCCAAAAATTTGCCCCCCAGACCCATCAGAATTAAATCTTGCTACCTGATGGCGGCATAACCAGTTGCTTTCTTTTAGAAAAGGGTGTGTTTGGGAATTTCATGAAAACCCGTTTCCGTCATGCTTGGCCTGAAAATCAAATTTTCTAACCCGCGCTGGTAGCCAACGGAAGGCGCTAAAACAAGCTTCCCTGCACGGGCTGCACAATCACCTTCGGGGGGGCAATTTCGAGGCCCGTGAGCGTGCGCAGCTTCTCCAGAAAATACTGCGTCCAGATGGGCGAGTGCATAATGTCTTTCTGGTGAATGAAGATATACGCCGTGTGCAGCCCGGCGCTCAGCCAGCCGGCCACGCGCTCGGCCCAGGCATCGGCGCGGCGGTAGTCGCTGTTGCCGAGGCCGTGGCCGTTGAAGCGGATAAACGCCGTAGGCGTAGTCAGGCGCTGGTGGAGCACGTCGCGGCGGCCCGCTACGTCGGTGATTACCAGCGTCTTGTTCAGCGCTTCCAGCAAGGCAAAAACCGTATCGCGCACGCCCACATCGGCAAACCAGCGCGGGTGTCGCAGCTCCACGGCCAGCGGCACATAGGCAGGAAAGTCGAGTAGGTAGCGCTCCAGGCGGCGCATGTGCTCCGGCCCGAACGTGGGGGGCAATTGCAGGAAGGCCGGCCCCAAATGTTCTTCCAGCCCACTGATGGCCCGGCAAAAGGAGGTCGTCAGCTCGTCGGCATTATACAGCTCCCGCTCGTGGGTGATGCTTTGGGGCATCTTGGGGCAAAATTTGAAGCCCGGCGGCACCGCATCGCGCCACTTGCGCACGGTGGGCGCGTCCGGAATGCGGTAGTGCGTGGTGTTCAGCTCAATGCTGTTGAACTGCCGGGCGTAGTGGTGCAGGTAGTCGGCATCCTTGATGCCAGCCGGGAAATAAGAGCCGAGCCAGGCTTTATTTGTCCAGATAGGACAGCCCACATAAATGGCAGGCTGAGGCGGAGCCGCAGCCCGGGCGCGAGCCAGCAACGTAGCCGTTTCGGGGTGGTCGGGAGGAAGCGTGAAATCCACGCCGCGCAGGTCGGAAAGGCGGCCAAAATCCATAGGGCAAAGTACGGCAAATCTCCCCGCAGGAAGTAGGTTATTCCAGTAACAAAATTCAAGGACTTTTGCAACACGGCTTTGAACATGCTGAACAGGCCAATGACAAAATTTTGTACCAATCAAATAATATCATTCTTTTTAGCCCCTAGGAGCCTTCTTTTAATAATACTAAGAGCATCTTTCTGAAACACAAAAGGCCATTTCGCTGGAGGAAGTGCAAATTATTTTCGTACAAGTTTTATTCAAAAAATATAATTTATTATACTTGGTAACAGCTACCGCCAGTGAAGTTGACTCTTCCCCAAAAAGCGGCGCTCTAGTTTTGGCTGTTTACCAATTGTCTAAAAGTGTGATTCGATCCCTCCGATTACCTCTTGCCGGTTGGCTGTTTGCTCTGCTCCTCACCTTGCCTTTAGCCTTCCCCCAAACTGCATTTGCCACCCGGCTCAGCGACGATGATAAGGCTCCCACAGCTACCGCCCGTAAGAAAGTTGTCGTGTTGCGCGGCCGGGCCTCGTGGTACGGCATTCAGCATCAAGGCCTGCCCACCAGCAGTGGCGAGAGATTTGACCGCAACAAGTATACCGCCGCTCACAAGACGCTTCCCTTCAACACCCGCTTACGCGTAACCAACCCTCAAAACGGCAAATCGGTCGTCGTGCGTGTTACTGACCGTGGCCCCTTCCGCCACCAGCGAATTCTTGATTTAGCCGAAATTGCCGCCCGTCCGCTGGGTATTATTCAGCAAGGCGCTATTTCAGTTGTGGCCGAGGTAGTACCCGAAACGACGCCCCTAGGCCCCACAGATGCCCCCGAAGACTTAGCAGAGATTCTCAACGACACCATCGATCCGGAAATGCCGTCGTTGGCTACTACCGAAACTTCGGTGCCCACTACGCTTCCTGCCTCAACGGCTGCCTATGTAGTACAAACCGGCACCTTCGGCAGCGCCCTAAACGCCCAGAATCAGCTTACCAAGATTCAGTCTATCAATAGCAAGCTGGTGGTAACGGTAACGCCCGAAACCATGAACGGAAAGGTCCTCAACCGCGTGGTAGTAGGCCAGTTCGCCAACCGCAAAGCCGCTGAAGCCGTACGCCGGCAGTTGCAGCTGCGTGGCATTACCGGTTTGGTTCGCCAGATTCAGGTGCCCATCGAGCCCGCCGCACATGCAGTAGCCGCCGGCCGATAGCATTCGCCTCAAGCATTTGGAAGCCCGAACTGTCTGCTGTAGCAGAGGTTCGGGCTTCTTCGTGTAGGCTGGGGGGCAAATTTTTAGGGCATAAGTTGGTCAGCGAAGAGTATGCGTTGTTATGTGAGTGCATCGCTATAACTTAACGGCAACTGCCTACCCGCTGGGGGGCTTTTTTCACCCGATTTCTACCATTCTTTATGGCTTGGATAAAGGCCTTGTTGGCACTGCTGGTCAGTGCTACGCTTACCTGGGTACTCAACAGCAAGCAGGGCGACTTGCCGCCGTTTGGTAAGTTCCTGAGCCCATTCGTGGGTTTTTGGCAAAATGCCGAAGCTTCTGATGCCCAAGCCACTCAGCAAGAGCTAACCTTGCCCGGCCTGAAGGCGCCCGTGCAGGTCCGCTTCGACGACCGGCGCGTGCCCCACGTCTTTGCCCAGAACGACCACGACCTCTACTTCGCCCAGGGCTACCTCACCGCTCGCGACCGGCTCTGGCAGATGGAGTTTCAAACCCACGTAGCTGCTGGCCGCATTTCGGAAGTTGTCGGGGCCAGAGCCCTGGAGTACGACCGGTTCCAGCGGCGCATGGGCTTGCCTTTTGGGGCCCAAAAATCGTTGGAGGCGATGATGGCTGACCCCACCACGCGCACGGTGCTGGAGGCGTATTCGGCCGGGGTAAATACTTACATCAATGGCTTAACGGCTAAAGAGCTGCCTTTTGAGTACAAGCTCCTAGATTATACCCCCGAGCCCTGGCAGCCGCTGAAGTGCGCCTTGCTGCTCAAGCTGATGGCCTGGGACCTGAGCGGCCGCTCCGACGATTTGCGCCTCTCTAATGCGCTGAATAAGTACGGCCCGGCCATCACCAACGATCTTTTCCCCAGCTACCCAACCCGCGAAGATCCTATTGTGCCCGTGGGTACGCCCCAGGATTTTACGCCCGTGCCAGTGCCCGCCACGCCGCCCACGTTTGCCGCCGCCCTATCGGATAAAGTGCCGACACGTGAGCCAGACGCGGATTTGGGGTCCAATAACTTCGCAGTAAGCGGCGCGAAGTCGGCTACGGGTTTTCCAATGCTGGCTAATGATCCGCACTTGCAGCTCAACCTGCCCAGCATCTGGTACCAGATTCAGCTGACCGCGCCGGGCGTGAACGTGTACGGCGTTACCATTCCAGGCTCGCCCTTGGTCATCATTGGCTTTAACCAGCAAGTGGCCTGGGGCGTGACCAACGTGGGCGCCGATGTGCTGGACTGGTATCAGCTGAAATTCAAGGACAGCACCAAGAGCGAGTACTGGCACGATGGCCGCTGGAAACCGGTGCGCCGCGTAGTGGAGCGCGTTAAAGTGCGCGGCCTCCCTGACCGCCTCGACACGGTGCTCTACACCCACCACGGACCGGTGGTGTACGACAACGATGAGAAGGTTTTCAACAAGCAAACCCCTATTCGCCACGCCCTGCGCTGGACGGCCCACGAAGGCGGCAACGAGGTAAAAGCCTTTTACGGCCTGAACCGCGCCCGCAGCTACGCCGATTACACTGCTGCGCTTCAATATTACGCTGCGCCGGCCCAGAACTTCATTTTTGCCAGCGCCCAAAACGACGTGGCCATCTGGCCCAACGGCAAGTTTCCGCTGAAATGGACCGATCAGGGCAAGTTTATCCTCGATGGCACCAACCCGGCCCACGACTGGCAAGGCTGGATTCCGTCCACCCACAATCCGCACGTGCACAACCCGGCGCGGGGCTTCGTCAGCTCGGCCAACCAGTTTCCGGCCGGTCCGGACTACCCATATTATCTGGGTTGGTCGTTTGCGACGTGGGAGCGCGGCCACCGCATCAACGAGCGGCTTGCCACTATGCAGAACGCCACTCCCGACAGCCTTCGCCTGTTGCAGCTTGATAACCTGAATCTGAACGCCCAGCTTATGCTGCCGCGCCTGCTGGCCCTCGTGAAGCCGCAGCAGCTAACGGTCGCCCAGCGCCGCACCTACGACAATCTGCGCCAGTGGAACTACTTCTACGACGCCGATGCCATCGCGCCCAGCGTATTCGACTTGTGGTACGGTAATCTGGTAAAGCGCCTGTGGGACGATGATTTTGGGGCCGCCGCCACTGGCCTGGAAATGCGCTTCCCACCCCGCGACCGAACCAACAACCTCCTATTAACCCAAGACACCAGCCGCTGGATCGACGACCGGCGCACGCCCGAGCGCGAAACGATGCCCCAGCTCGTGCAGGCTTCCTTCCAGTTTGCCACCGATTCGCTGGAGCGCAAATTTGGCCCCCAGGGGCCGGCTTGGCGCTGGGCCAACCAGAAAAGCACCGATATTCTGCATCTGGCCCAGCTAACGGGCTTCGGCCGCATGGACCTGGAAGTGGGCGGCGGCGCGGCCATCGTGAATGCTATTTCGGAGCGCAACGGCCCCTCCTGGCGCATGGTAGTGGCGCTGGGCCCGCAGGTGAAGGCTTACGGCGTATTCCCAGGGGGCCAAAGCGGTAACCCCGGCTCGGCTCACTACGATGACATGATAGAAACGTGGCGCAAGGGCGAGCTGAACGAGTTGATTTTTCTGCAAAAGCCTGACGAGAAAAACCCACGCGTGAAAGCAGGTTTAGCGCTAAAGCCGTGAGGTAAGCGATATTAGAAGGACCACTAAGCACTCATTCAAAACCAGACCGTCATGCAGAGCGCAGCGAAGCATCTCGCGTGCGGTCGTTGCAGTGCTAACCTAGACCCAAAAGGCGGTCATGTTGAGCGGAGTCGAAGCATCTCTACCGCTGATGTCAGATTAGTATTGCAACGAAGCGGTAGAGATGCTTCGACTTGGCTCAGCATGACAATATCTTTTGCAGCTAAACACGCGAGATGCTTCGCGCCGCTCTGCATGACGGTCTGGCTTTGAATGAATAGGGCCATACTTACTCAAATAAGCTAGCGCTCTAACGACTCGGCAAACTCACGCAGCAGTGCTGCTACTTCCTGCGGCGCTTCCAGGGGCAGTAGGTGCCCAGCCCCTCCAATTATTTCCAGAGGCGTGTTGGGGGGCAAATGGGGCAGCGTTTCCAGACCGTGCAGCGACGGCGACATTACCGCATCAGCATCGCCGGCTATTACCACGGCGGGCACCGTAATCAGAGGCATTTGAGTTAGAATATTCTCGCGGCTGCCATGTAGTAACCACGCGTCCCAGGCAGCGTGGGTAGTGCGCAGATTGTCTTCAATGACCTGTGTCTGCAGTGCTTCCGACAGGGGCCGGGCCGTAATATGGGCCAGCGTGCGGGCCGCAGCGTGCGGGTTGCCGTAGGCGTGCAGGGAGGCTAAGCGCTCCTCGTCCGTCATGGGCTCGGGCGACGGCGGCGAGGGGGAGAGCAAGGCCAGCCCGCGCAGGCCTGCTGGTTGCTGAGCAGCAAAGGCAAGGGCAATTTTGCCCCCCATACTATGCCCCACCAGAATATAACTACTCAGGCCCTGCTCCCGGATGAACGCTCCTACCGCTTCGGCATACGCCTGCACCGAGTAGCCACCCGCCGGAGCCGGAGCACCGCCAAAGCCGCCTAAGTCGGGAGTCAGGCAGGTGTAGTCGGGGGCCAACGCGGCGGCTACGGCGGCCCACTCCCGGCCCGAGCCAGCCCAGTAGTGCAAACAAATAAAAGTGGGCGCAGCAGACGAAGGCATAAGGAGGCGTTTGAAACGTGTAGCCTACCTACGCAAACCCGCTTCGGAATGGTCAAAAATGCCCCCCAGCGAGTAGCCTCCGTCCGCGGTTTATCCGGCCGCAACCAGCACGTCTGAAGCTGCTTCCGCACACGGCGCTTCGCCTAGGCCCAGCACTTCGCGGTGCAGATTGCCCCACTCGCGCAGGGAATGCAGCACCGGACAAAGCGTTTCGCCGTGGGCAGTGAGGCGATATTCTACCTTGGGCGGCACCTGCGCATACACGCGCCGATTCACGAGGCCGGCTTCTTCCAACTCCTTGAGCTGCTGGGCCAGCATCTTCTGCGTCACTTTCGGAATAAGGCGCTTCAGCTCGCCAAAGCGCAGGGTGCCATGCTCCGCCAGATACGAAAGGATAAACACTTTCCATTTGCCCCCCAGCACGTCGAGGGCGGCCGTGATGGGGCATATCGGCGAGTTCTTTGGCTTGGCTATCATTTTATTCAGTTGATTATCAGCAACAGTTTCTAAAAGGTACCTGCATTACTTTACGGTACCTACTTGACAAATGTATCCTATGGGCGAGACCTTTGCAAGCGCTGCCGACAGGCGGAAATGAGGCATCTGCGTCCCGGCAAATCCGGTGGGCAGCCAACATTTACTGCTCCCAGGTGGTTTGGCACGACGCGCTAGTGGGCTAAGCTTCACATTCGCTCTCATTCTTTTTAAAGTCAATCATTACCAGTTCTTATGTCGTCTTCCACCAAGCATCTTTTCACGCCCTTTCAAATGGGTGCTCTTTCTTTACCCAACCGCTTCGTAATGGCGCCCATGACGCGTAGCCGCGCCAAAAACGATGGCAACGTGCCCACCGATTCCACGGTGGAATACTACCGGCAGCGCGCGTCGGCGGGCCTTATTATTACCGAGGGCGCTCAGGTTTCGCCTCAGGGTGTTGGCTACGTTTTCACGCCCGGCATTCACTCTGCGGCTCAGGTAGCAGGCTGGAAGAAAGTAACCGACGCGGTACACGCCGAAGGCGGCCGTATTTTTATTCAGCTCTGGCACGTAGGCCGTATTTCGCACCCATTCTTCCATAATGGCGAGCTGCCGGTTGCGCCCTCAAGCGTGAAGCCGACCGACGTGAAGGCTTACACAGATAAAGGCATGGAGGAAATTCCGGCCCCGCGTGCCCTGGAGCTGAGCGAGATTGCCGGCGTAGTGAACGACTTCCGCCAGGCAGCCCAAAACGCGAAAGACGCGGGCTTCGATGGTGTGGAGATTCATGGCGCCAACGGCTACCTGCTCGACCAGTTCATCCAGGACGGCACCAACCAGCGCACCGACGAGTACGGCGGCAGCGTAGAAAACCGCGCCCGCTTTGTGCTGGAAGTAGTGCAGGCCACCGCCGACGTATTCGGTGCCGACCGCGTGGGCATCCGTTTGTCGCCCACCGGCAACGTGGGGGGCATTTCTGACTCCGACCGCCGTGGTACGTTCAGCTACGTGACGGAGCAGCTCAACAAGTTTGGCCTGGCGTATCTGCACGTCATTGAGGCGCTGCCCGGCCATGCGATGGCGGCCAAAAACGGACAGGAGCCGGTTGGTCCGCACTTGCGCAAAATCTTCGATGGCCCGTTCATTCTGAATGGCGGCTACACCCAGGAAACGGCCGAAGCCGCTTTGGAAAACAACGAAGCCGACCTGATTGCCTTCGGTATTCCGTTCATCGCCAACCCCGACCTGGTGGAGCGCTACGAGCAAGGCACGGCCCTCAACACGCCCGATCCGGCTACTTTTTACGGCGGCGACGATAATGGCTACATCGACTATCCTTCGTTGGAGGAAGCAGAAGCTACGGAAGCCTCACCCAAGCAGGACATCGTGAATTATTAAGCAGCGGCCCTGCCGATTTTGCTAAGAACCCCGCCCTGAAACATTCCAGGGCGGGGTTTTTTATGTTAAAATACTCCTTCTCTTGGCGGTCATGCAGAGCGGCGCGAAGCATCTCGCGTGTTTAGTGGGATTAGTAACCTCTCGTCAGCACGCGAGATGCTTCGCGCCGCTCTGCATGACCGCCAAGAGGGCTTATAGGTGTCTGGATATTAGCGTTTCTACCCAAGGTCCGATTCTGCGTAGACAGCAAACTCAACCTTATCACACTGCTCTGTTATGACCAAAAAAGCTTCTGCCCCTGCCCCAAACGCCAACACCAAAAAAGCGCCGACGCCGATTGATCATCCCACGGCCAAGGACATGAAGAAGCACGCGCAGAAGCTTCCTTACCCCGCCAAACAAGCCGATATGAAGCTCCAGCCCGGCATGAGCTTCTCCACTTACCGGGCCGCCAATAAGCTGGGGGGCAAAATTGCCCTCATCACCGGTGCCGACTCTGGTATCGGGCGGGCCGTGGCGGTGGCCTTTGCCATGGAAGGCGCCGACGTAGCCGTGCTCTACAATGAAAATGACGCCGACGCCGCCGAAACCCAGCGCCTAGTAGAAGCCCAGCAGCGCAAGTGCCTCCTGCTTCGCCTTGATGTGCGCGACCCCGAGCAGTGCCGCCAGGCCGTGCGCCGCACCCGCGCCGAGCTCGGTGGTTTGCATATTCTGGTGAATAACGCGGCCTACCAGATGGCCCAGGAAAAGTTTGAAGACATCAGCGAGGAGCAGATTCGCCGCACCTTCGATACCAATATTCTCGGCTATATCTGGATGGCCCAGGCGGCCTTGCCCCACATGGAAAGCGGCGACTGCATCATCAACACGGGCAGCATCGTGGGCCTTACCGGCAACCCCCTTCTCATCGATTATACCGCCACCAAGTCGGCTATTCATGCCTTCACCAAATCGCTGGCTACGCACCTGGGCGAGCGGAATATCCGGGTTAACTGCGTGGTGCCGGGCCCCGTCTGGACGCCCAACATTCCGGCTACCATGCCTTTAGAGGAAGTTGAGAAGTTTGGCTACGAAGTAGCGCTTCAGCGCCCCGGCCAGCCCGAGGAACTGGCCCCCGCTTATGTCTTGCTGGCTTCGCAGGACGGCTCTTTTATGACCGGCAGTCTGGTGCACGTTACGGGGGGCAAATTATCCAGCGACCAGTAGAAAATGTTTTGACGTAGCCAGAACGAGGTAGAGACACATAGTTGTGTCTCGTCGTTGAACAACAGGCAACGCGTCATTCAGGACTACAACTGAGGCTCAGCGGCACTAATGCCAATACTCCAACTATTGCGTCTCTACCTCACCTGAACAGTCCAAAGTATAGCTCAGCTAGCTTCCCAGATCAGCCTAGCTTTCTCCGGCCGGTGACGCACCCCCGCAGATGGCAACCATAAAATCAGCTCAACAGTAAGACAATAGTCGGAAGCAGGCATTAAATAACTGGCACAGCGGGAAGTTTTGGCTTCCAGGCAGTTTACTACCTGTAGCTTCCCTAATCAGCTGCTTTGCCATGACTTCTCCGCACTACCCCGACGGTACCGTACGTGCCCTGCTCGCCACCGAACTCGTAACCGAGGCTACCCGCACGGCTCTTCAGGAGCGCCTCGACGCGCCAGCCTACGAACCACAGTTTCTGGAGCCGGCCACGTATGATTTGCTGCGGGCTGTGGCCGCCTGCCTTTTCCCCCAGCCCGATCGCCCCGATGCCCCCATTGAGCTAGCCCCCGGCGTAGATCAGCGCCTCGCCGCCGGCCGCAGCGACGGTTGGCGCTACGACATAATGCCCCCCGACCGCGAAGCGTACCGCATGGGTCTGGGGGGCATTAATCAAACTGCCCAAGCGGTGTTTCAGCAGGAATTTCGGGTGCTAACTTCCGATGAGCAAGCCAGCGTGCTTCAACTGGTACAGGAAGGCAAAGCGCCCGGCGAGGCGTGGGAAACAGTGCCCGCCGAACGGTTTTTCGAAGAAATGCTGGCCGAGCTAACGGAGCTTTATTACGCTCACCCCTTAGCTCAGGAAGAAATCGGGTACGTGGGCATGGCCGATGCCACCGGCTGGACCCGACTGGGCCTAAACGAGTTGGAGCCCCGCGAACCGGAAGCTATTTCGTCCCAGCCAGGTTTGTAAAAACGAGCTAACTCCCTCTAGAAGCGTGACTCTTTACCCTTTCTCAAGTTACGATTGAACACGCCGCGGCGTATTTCTCAAAGACCATTATGCCCGACGAAGAAGTAATAGAAGAAGGCGTGTTGAATCCGCTGAAGCAGGAAGTTCAGGATCCTTTGCTAAAGCAGATTATGCAGGAGTCGACATTTGAGCCTGAGCCCCAGCCCGCCGAAATTCCCCTGCCCACCGATGAGGTCGATTGCCTCGTTATCGGCACCGGAGCGGGCGGTGCGCCGCTGCTGGCGCGGCTGGCTATGGCCGGGTTGAAAGTGGTAGCGCTGGAGGCCGGCCCCTGGCACGACCCCAAAACTGATTTTGCCACCGATGAGAAAGCCCAGGAATTTCTTTTCTGGAACGACGAGCGCCTTTCGGCAGGCAAAGACCCCGTGGCCTTCGGCAAAAACAACTCCGGCACCGGCGTCGGCGGCTCTACCCTACACTACACCGCTTACACGCCCCGCGCCCACCCCGACGACCTCCACTTAAACCGCGACTTTGGCGTGGGCGTCGACTGGCCGTTTGGCTACGAGGAGCTAGAGTCTTACTATGAGGAGCTAGAGCATTTTCTGGGCATTTCTGGCCCGACGCCTTACCCCTGGGGCCCCACGCGCCGCCGCGGCTATCCGCTGGCCCCGCTGCCGCTCAATGGGGCCGCGCAGCTGATGGAGCGAGCTTGTCAACAGCTTGGCATCCAGACTTCTCCCGCAGCCAACGCGGCCTTGTCTGCGCGCTATTATCAGGAGGGCGTGGGCTGGCGCGAGGCCTGCACCAACCGCGGCTTCTGCCAGGCCGGGTGCAGTACCGGGGCCAAAGCCAGCATGGACGTCACGTTTCTGCCCCTGGCCGTAGCCCACGGCGCCGAAATTCGCCCTAATTGCTTCGTAACGGAAATTGAGCGCGACGAGCAAGGCCGCGTAACGGGCGTGGTGTACGAGCACAACGGCATCACTCAGCGCCAGCAGTGCCGCCATTTGTTTATATGCGCTGGCGCCGTTGAAACGCCGCGTTTGTTGCTGCTGAATGAGTTGGCGCTGAGCAGCGGCCACGTGGGGCGCAACTTTATGGCCCACCCCGGCGTGCAGGTGTGGGGCACTTTCCCCGAGGACATCCGACCCTACAAAGGCATTCCTGGGGGGCTTATTTCCGAGGATACCCACCGCCCGCCGGACGCCGATTTTGCGGGCGGCTATCTGTTGCAAAGCATTGGCATGATGCCCGTTACGTTTGCCGGCCAGGTAGTGCGGGAGCGCAAGCTCTGGGGGGCAAAATTGCGCGAGTATATGCGCAACTACAACCACATTGCCGGCATCAACATCCTGGGCGACTGCCTGCCCCACGCCGACAATTTTCTGGAGTTGGCCGAGGAAAAAGACGCTCGCGGCCTGCCCAAGCCCCGCCTGCACTTCACCAACCACGAAAACGAAATCCGCATGAACCGCCACGCCGAGCAGCTCATGCGCCGCATCTGGGAAACGGCCGGCGCCACCGATATCTGGGCGTTTCCGCGCTCGGCCCACGTGATCGGTACTGCCCGCATGGGCCTTTCCGGCGACGATGCCGTGGTAAACTCCGACGGTCGCGCCTTCGACGTGCCCAACTTATATATCTGCGACAACTCCGTGTTTCCAAGCGCCCTAAGCGTCAATCCAGCCTTGACTATTATGGCTCTCAGCCTGCGCACCGCCGATAAGTTTTTGGAAAGCGAAAGAAGAAGAGACAATTGAACAACAAACTCCCCTCCTCAGATGAGGAGGGGAGTTTTCGTTCTACCAGCAGCAACTCATCATGGCTAAAGGATTTCTAACGCACATCATAGATAAGTTCGGTAACGGCGGCTACGAGGGCGACCAATATGGTGGGGCCGGCGGCCACGACGGTAGCGGCCTGCCCACCGGCACGCCCGGCAACTTCATGTTTGCCACCGGCATCGAGTGCTCATACCCCACCATCGATAACGGCCGCACCCGCCGCGACTTGCTGGCCGAATGTGGGCACTACGACAACTGGCAAAAAGACTTACAGCTCGTCAAAGACTTGGGCCTTAAAGTACTGCGCTACGGCCTGCCCTACTACAGCATGCATAAAGGCCCTGGCCGCTACGACTGGGAATTTGCCGATCAGGTGATGGCCGAAATGCAGCGCCTGGGCATCACGCCTATTCTGGACTTACTGCATTTCGGCGTGCCCGACTGGCTGGGCAACTTCCAGAACCCCGAGTTGCCCGTCCATTTTGCCGCTTTTGCCGGGGCCGTAGCCAAGCGCTACCCTTGGGTGCGCTACTACACGCCCATCAACGAAATATTCGTCACAGCCCGCATGAGCGCGAAGGATGGAGCCTGGAATGAGCAGCTGCGCACCGATAAAGGCTTCGTAACGGCCATGAAGCACCTGGTGGCCGCCAGCATCATGGCCAACCAGAAAATTGCCGAGCAGCGCCCCGACTGCATTATCGTGCAGAGCGAATCGGCGGAGTATATCCACGAGCTGAGAGCAAGCCCGTGCTCCCAGATTAAGCTCGATAACAAGCTGCGCTTTCTGGCCCTTGACCTCCTCTACGCCCACCACCCCGACGCCGACGTGCTCACGTATCTGCTCGATAACGGCCTGACTCGCAAGGAGTACGATTGGTTTATGGCCGGTGAGCCGCCCGGCTACCAGATTATGGGCAACGACTACTACGGCCGCAACGAGAAGATTATTCTGCCCTCTGGCGAAATCTGCACCAGCGTGGATGTGCTGGGCTGGTACAATATCACGCTGGAGTACTACAGCCGCTACCGCAAGCCCGTGATGCACACCGAAACCAATGTTTTTGAGGCCAAGGATGCCCCTACCTGGCTCTGGAAACAGTGGGTCAATATTCTCAGAATGCGGGAAGAAGGCGTGCCGGTGCTAGGCTTCACTTGGTATTCCCTCATCGACCAAGTAGATTGGGACATTGGCCTGACGCGCAAAGTGGGCACCGTGAACGCCTGCGGCCTCTACGACCTCGACCGCAACCCACGCCCCGTGGCGGCGGCCTACCGGCAGCTACTCCAAGAGTACGGCCAGATTACGATTGTGCCCCACGGCGAAATGTTCGTAATCACCCCAAAACCAGCCACGTTGAAAGTAGAGATATAATAGAAACCGAGCTTACAAGACCGTCATGCAGAGCGGCAGCGAAGCATGACAGCCTTAAGGTTTTGAGAGGCTCTACGCTTGATTATGTAATAGGCTTATAAGCAACAAAATAGCAGCTTCTGGAAAGCAACGGTTCGATTAAGAATGGCATCTTTTATATAAATGCTTAGATTTTCTTAATATCGCAAACCCGAAATTCTTCCACTTTCCAGCCTCCTCTATTTATGCTTTCAACGAGACGATTTATTCCTAGCCTGCTATTGGGTTTGGGGGGCTTTTTTGCCCTGAATTCCTGTAGTCAGAAAACTACGTCGGGGGTAGCCGGCGACACAAATGCCCCCCAGTCCACGCAGGCTACAGAGGTAGCGAAAGTAGCTACCTACCAAGTGCCCGTGGAATATTACACCCTGGACAACGGCTTGAAAGTGGTACTCTCGCCCGACAAAACGGCGCCGGTGGCCACCATCGCGGCCTATTATAATATCGGCTTTCGCATAGAGCCCCGCAACCGCACCGGCTTTGCGCACTTGTTTGAGCACATGATGTTTCAGGGCTCCAATAACCTGGGCAAGATGGAGTTTATTCAGGTGGTGCAGAAGAATGGTGGCATCCTGAACGGCTCCACCCGCTTCGACTTCACCAACTACTTCGAAATCGTGCCCGCCCACAAGCTCGAAACCATGCTGTGGGCCGAAGCCGACCGCATGCGCGGCCTCAACATCACCCAGGAAAACTTGACCAATCAGCAGGGCGTGGTGAAAAACGAGGTGAAGGTGAACGTGCTCAATCAGCCCTACGGCGGCTTTCCGTGGCTGGACATGCCCCAGTACGCCAACAAAAACTGGCACAATGCTCACAACTTCTACGGCGACCTGAAAGACCTTGACGCGGCCAACCTGGAGGATGTGCAGTCTTTCTTTAAGACCTTTTACGCGCCCAACAACGCGGCGCTGGTCGTAGTCGGCGACTTCAATCCTGCCGAGGCAAAAACCTGGATCAAGAAGTACTTCGAGAACATTCCGAAGTCAACATTGCCCCCCAAAGTAGATCTGACGGAGCCCCGCCAGGAAAAGGAGCAGCGCTTCAGCAAAGACGACAAGCTGGCCACTAAGCCTGCCCTGGCTTTTGCCTACCACATGCCCGACAAAAACACGCCGGAGTACTACGCCATGGGCCTGCTCGACCAGATTCTGTTGCAGGGCAACGACAGCCGCTTGTATCAGGCTTTGGTGCAGGAGCGCGGCTACACCGGCTCGGTGAGCGGCGGCATCAACTCGGGCCTGGGCAACATGTTCAACTACAACGGCCCTATGCTTTGGGACGGCAGCCTGGTGTACGACAAAACGGTATCGGCCGACTCAGTGGTAGCCGTGCTGGACCGCGAGATTCAGAAGCTCGACAAGGAAGGCGTAAGTCAGGAGCTGCTGGACTTGGCCATTGTGAAGATGCGCTCCGACCTCTATGATCAGGTAAGTCAGCTCTACGGCTTCGGCAAGGCCGATCTGCTGGCTACGTTCGCCCTGTTTGAGAATGACCCCAAGCGCATCAACCAGCTGGAAACCGAGTTTCGGAAAGTAACGCCGGAGCTGATGCAGAAGACCCTCCGCGAATACCTGCGCCCCACCAACCGCACGATTCTGACTATCAATCCATTGGCTAAAAGCTAGTGGTTCATAAGGCTTTCACTTGGTGATTCATTCCTTGACAACTCCCATGAAAAATATAGTTATTGGCCTGCTGAGCGTTGCCTATGCCCTCGGCACTCCGGCGTTGGCCCAAAAAGAAACCCCACCCGCCGGCGGCACTCCCCGCGACTTCACTTTGCCCCCTAAGACGGAATTTACCCTGGATAATGGTCTGCAAGCCACCCTGGTGCCCTACGGCGAGATTCCGAAAGTAACGGTGAGCATGATTGTGCAAGTAGGCAACGTGCACGAGGCGCCCAACGAAAACGGCCTGGCCGACATCGTTGGGCGCCTGATGCGGGAAGGCACTACCACGCTCTCCGCCAAGCAGATATCGGAGAAAGTAGCCCGTATGGGTGGTTCGCTCAGCGTATCGGTGGGGCCAAATCAGACCTTTATCACTGGTTCAGTGCTATCCGAATACGGCCCGGAACTGGTGAACCTGATGGCTGATGTGGTGCAAAACCCCGCATTCCCGCCTTCTGAGATTGAGCGCATCAAAAACGACTTTAAGCGTGAGAACAACCTTTCTCGCTCCCAGCCAGGCACTCAGGCTCGCACGAAGTTCACGATGGCCATGTACAAAGGCCACCCCTACGGACGCGACATTCCCACCGACGCCGAAGTAAACGCTTACGGCCCGGAGCAGGTGCGCGACTTTTACACCAAGCAGTTTGGGGCCCAGCGCACGGCCGTATACGCCGCCGGCAAGTTTGACGAAAAGGCTATGCGCGAGGCGGTTACATCTTCGCTAAGCAACTGGACCAAAGGCCCCGCTCCGCGCATTGAGATTGCCAAGCCCATCACCAAAACCGACCTGATGGTGCAGGACCGGCCCGGCGCGCCCCAATCTACGCTAGTTATCGGCTTGCCCGTCGTTGACCCTACGCACCCCGATTTCACGCGCCTCCGTGTGATGAATTCCCTGCTGGGGGGCTCTTTTGGCTCACGTATCACCAGCAATATCCGCGAGAATAAAGGTTACACCTACTCGCCTTCCAGCAGCATAAATGCCCGCTACCGCGTGGGTGAGTGGACCGAAGTGGCCGACGTAACGACGGAGCACACGGGTAACTCGCTCAAGGAAATTGTTTACGAAATAGATCGTTTGCAAAAAGAAGCGCCCACGGAAGCTGAATTGGAAGGCATCAAAAACTACGAGGCCGGCCTGTTTGTGCTGCGCAACTCCACTCCGGCCGGCATTATCGGTCAGCTCAGCTTCCTCGATTTGCACGGCCTCCCCGACAGCTACCTCACCAACCAAGTGAAAGAGATTCACGCCATTACTCCGAAAGAGGTGCAGGATGCGGCCAAGAAATACGTCCGCCCCGATGAGATGACCATCGTGGTAGTAGGCGATAAAAAGGTGATTGAGCCGCAGTTGAAGAAGTTTCAGGCGGAGCGCAAGAAGTCGCTTTAATACGCTTTCCACATTTTAGTAAGAAGGGACTGGCCAGCAGGTCAGTCCCTTCTTGTTTTAGGCTCTAAAATCAGAGTAAACTTTTTTCGTCGTCTTGCTGTATCTTTGCTCAGCTACTTATCCAGAAAGACCGAGGGACTGGGCCCTACGACGTCTTGGCAACCTGAGTAAAACAAGGTGCCAACTCCCATTTTGCCCCCCACGGGCAGAAGAAGATAAGTGCGGAGCCCGCGTTGCGAGGTTCTCTTTCTGGATAAGCAGCGCTAAAAACGCCTTTTTCCAAAGGAGACCTTATGAAAACGACTCGCCCCGCCTCCCCCCTCTACGACATTCTCCAACAGCGCATTCTGGTGCTCGATGGCGCCATGGGCACCATGATTCAGCGCCATCCGCTGACGGAGGAGGACTTCCGGGGCACGCGCTTCGCCGATCATCCCAAGCCCTTGCGCGGCAACAACGACCTGCTCAGCCTGACCAGACCGGATATTATCCGCGGTATTCACGCTGAATATTTCGCCGCCGGGGCCGACATGGTGGAAACCAACACCTTCAGCGGCACTACCATCGCCCAGGCCGACTATGGGTTGGAGCATTTGGCCTACGAGCTCAACTACGAGTCGGCGCGGATTGCGAAAGAAGTTGCCGACGAGTTTACGGCCCGCGAGCCGCATAAGCCGCGCTTCGTAGCTGGTGCCATCGGGCCCACCAATCGTACTGCTTCCCTCTCACCCGACGTGAACCGCCCCGGCTTCCGCGCCGTGACCTTCGATGAGCTGGCAACGGCTTACCACGAGCAGGTGCGCGGCCTGGTGGAAGGTGGCTCCGACACGCTGCTGATTGAAACCATCTTCGATACGCTGAATGCCAAAGCGGCTCTGTATGCCGTGCAGAAATTCTTCGACGAAGGCGGTCGGGTTGTGCCGGTCATGATTTCGGGCACCATTACGGATGCCTCGGGCCGTACGCTTTCGGGGCAGACGGTGGAAGCTTTCTGGAACTCTATCAGTCACTTGCCGCTGCTGAGCGTGGGTTTGAACTGCGCCCTTGGGGCTGATCAGCTGCACGTATATGTGAAGGAGCTGAGCCGCATTGCTGATGTGCACGTGTCGGCTTATCCGAATGCTGGTTTGCCTAATGCTTTTGGGGGCTACGATGAGTCGGCCCAGGAATTTGCGGCCGTAGTGGAGAATTACCTGAAAGAGGGCATCGTGACGGTGGCCGGTGGTTGTTGTGGCACCACGCCTCAGCACATTGCCGAGCTAGCGAAGCTGGCCGAGAAATACCAGCCGCGCCAGCTACCCAATTTGCCCCCCACAACGCGCTTGTCGGGCTTAGAGCCATTCGACATCACGCCCAACAGCCTGTTCGTAAACGTGGGCGAGCGGTGCAACGTGACCGGCTCTCGCGCTTTCGCCCGCCTCATTCGCACCGGCGCCTACGAGCAGGCCCTGCAAGTTGCCCGCGACCAAGTGGAAGGCGGCGCCCAGGTCCTCGACGTGAACATGGATGAAGGCATGCTCGACTCGGAGCAGGCCATGACTACTTTCCTCAACCTGATTGCCTCCGAGCCCGACATTTCGCGCGTGCCGGTGATGATTGACTCCTCGAAGTGGAGCGTGCTGGAAGCTGGCCTGAAATGCGTGCAAGGCAAGAGCATCGTCAATTCGATTTCCCTGAAAGAAGGCGAGGAAGTATTCAAGGAGCGCGCCCGCACCGTGCGCCAGTACGGCGCGGCAATGGTGGTGATGGCCTTCGACGAAAATGGCCAGGCCGACTCTTTGGAGCGGCGCATCGAAATCTGTCAGCGCAGCTACGACATTCTGGTAAATGAAGTGGGCTTCCCGGCCGAAGACATCATCTTTGACCCCAACATCCTGACCGTGGGCACCGGCATGGAAGAGCACCGCAACTACGCCCTGGACTTTATTGAGGCCGTGCGGTGGATTAAAGCCAACCTGCCCGGCGCCCTCACCAGTGGCGGCGTCAGCAACATCAGCTTCTCCTACCGCGGCAACGACGTGGTGCGCGAAGCCATGCACACGTCTTTCCTCTACCACGCCATTCGCGCCGGCCTGGACATGGGCATCGTAAACCCTAGCCAGCTAGGCGTATACGACGAGATTCCGAAAGATCTGCTGGAGTTGGTAGAAGACGTGCTGCTCAACCGCCGCCCCGACGCCACTGAGCGCCTCGTCGACTTTGCCGAAACGGTAAAGCAGAAAGACAAGGTAGAAGTAGTGGCCGATGCCTGGCGCAGCCTGCCCGTGGCCGAACGCCTGCAGCACGCTTTGGTACGCGGCATCACTGAGTTTATCGACGAAGACACCGAGGAAGTGCGTCAGCAAGTAGGCCGACCGCTGGAGGTGATTGAAGGGCCGCTCATGGCTGGTATGAACGTGGTGGGTGACCTGTTTGGCGCCGGCAAAATGTTCCTGCCCCAGGTAGTGAAATCGGCTCGCGTGATGAAGAAGGCGGTGGCGTATCTGGAGCCGTATCTGCTGGCCGATAAGCAAGGCTCGGAGCGCCAAACGGCCGGTAAGATTCTGCTGGCTACAGTGAAAGGCGACGTGCATGACATCGGCAAGAACATCGTGGGCGTAGTGCTGGCCTGCAACAACTTCGATATCGTGGACCTGGGCGTGATGGTGCCGCTGGAGCGCATTCTGGACGAGGCCGTGAAGCAAAACGTGGACGTAATCGGCCTGAGCGGCTTGATTACGCCCAGCCTCGATGAGATGGTGTACGTGGCTCAGGAGATGGAAAAGCGCGGCCTGAAAACCCCGCTGCTCATTGGTGGCGCTACCACTTCGCGCCTGCACGCGGCCGTAAAAGTGGCCCCCAACTACTCCGGGCCGATGGTGCACGTACACGACGCATCCCGCTCGGTAGGCGTGGCGGCTAGTCTGCTCGGCTCCAGCGCCGAAACCTACGCCAAAACGGTGCGCGACGAATACACCGCCCTGCGCACTGATTACGCGGCCCGGCAGCGGGAGAAGAGCTACCTGACCATTGAAGCGGCCCGCGAAAATCAATTCAAGGCCGACTGGGAAACCGCGCCCATCACCAAGCCGACTTTCCTGGGCACGAAAGTGCTGGATAATTACCCGCTGGCCGAGCTGGCCGAATACATCGACTGGACGCCTTTCTTTCACACCTGGGAGCTGAAAGGCCGCTACCCACGCATTTTGGAAGACGAAAACCTGGGCGAAGCGGCTACCAAGCTGTTTGCCGATGCGCAGGCTTTGCTTCAGAAAGTTATCAGCGAAAACCTGCTCACGGCCCGTGCCGTGGTCGGTTTCTGGCCCGCCAACACCGTTGGCTACGATACCATTGAAGTCTACGCCGATGACACACGCGAACAGGTATCGACCGAGTTTTTCACCTTGCGCCAGCAGGGCGAAAAAGGCCCCCGCATTCCCAACCTCGCTTTCTCCGACTTTTTGGCCCCCAAAGAATCGGGCCGCCAGGATTACATCGGCGGCTTTGCCGTAACGGCGGGCCTGGGCATAGAAAAGCTCATCGAAAAGTTCGAAGCCGACCACGACGACTACTCCAGCATTATGATTAAGGCGCTGGCCGACCGCTTGGCAGAGGCCTTTGCCGAGCGCCTGCACCAGCGTGTGCGAGAGGAGTTCTGGGGCTATTCGGCCGACGAGAAGCTGACCAAGGAAGAGCTTATTCAGGAGAAGTACCGCGGCGTGCGGCCAGCCCCCGGCTACCCTGGCTGCCCCGACCACACCGAGAAAATCACGCTGTTTCAGCTGCTCGACGCCGACCAGCAAACCGGTATCCGGCTCACCGAAAATCTGGCCATGTACCCGGCTTCCTCGGTCAGCGGCCTCTACTACGCCCACCCCGATTCGCGCTACTTTGGCCTGGGCAAAATAGCCCGCGACCAGGTAGAGGACATTGCCCAGCGCAAAAACATGCCCATTGCGGAGCTGGAGCGCTGGCTCTCTCCAAACCTAAATTATAACCCAACCAGCGTACCCGTAACGGCGCTGTAAGAACGACCAACTCCCATCCTTAGCAAGGAGGGGACGCGGCGCCGCCGCCGCTGGGGTGGTGGAGACGTTGTTTAGTTGTTAAATTGTTTGATAAAAAGCCCCCCAGAACGTCATGCAGAGCGGCAGCGAAGCATCTCGCGTGCTTAGTGGGATTAGCAATCAGACGTCAGCACGCGAGATGCTTCGTGACCTCAGCATGACCACCCTTTAAACAACATCAGCAACGAGCCAACCACCCCCGTTTCCGCTGCGCGAAAACATCCCCTCCTTGGTAAGGAGGGGAGCTTATTTACTACCACAACTACTCACCAGCCCGCTGCTGGTGTTCTATATGAAAGTAACTGACCACCTGATCAAAGCCGACGGCAAAACGCTGTTTTCCTTCGAGGTTTTGCCCCCCAGAAAGGGCGAGAACATCCAGAACCTGTTCAGCAACATTGAGCCGCTGATGGAGTTCAAGCCGCCGTTTATTGACGTGACCTACCACCGCGAGGAGTACGTGTACCGCAAGCAGCCCAACGGCTTTCTGGAGCGTAAAACCGTGCGCAAGCGGCCCGGCACGGTAGGGATTTGTGCGGCCATCAAAAACCGCTTTGATGTGGACACGGTACCGCACCTGACCTGCGGCGGCTTCTCCAAAGAGGAGACCGAGAACGCGCTGATTGACCTGCACTTTTTGGGCATCGACAATGTGCTGGCTTTGCGCGGCGACCCGATAAAGTCGGAGCCGCACTTTATTCCGGAGCCCGACGGCCACGCCTACGCCAGTGACCTGATTGAACAGGTATCTTGCATGAACAAAGGCCGGTATCTGGATGATGAGCAGGAAGATACGTTTCCGACCGACTTCTGCATCGGTACGGCGGGCTACCCGGAAAAGCACTTCGAGGCACCCAACTACGGCTCCGATATTCGCTTTCTGAAGCAGAAAATGGACCGCGGCGCCGAGTACATCGTCACGCAGATGTTTTTTGACAATGAGCAGTTTTTCAACTTCGAAAAGCGCTGCCGGGCGGCGGGCATTACGGCGCCCATCATTCCGGGCCTGAAGCCGATGACCACTAAAAGCCAGCTCACGATGCTGCCGCGCACGTTTTTCCTTAACATTCCGGAAGAGCTGGCCGAGGCTATAAGCCAGTGCCGCGACAACGAGGATGCGCGCCGCATCGGCATTGAGTGGTGCATCAACCAGAGCCGCGAATTGATGGCCCACGGCGTGCCTTGTCTGCACTATTATTCTATGGGCAAGTCGGAGTCGATTCGGCGCGTGGCGAAGGAGTTGTTTTGAACAAAAAGCGCGTGTGGGACAACATTAGTAAATAAAACAGTGGTCATACAGAGCGGTAGCGAAGCATCTCGCGTGCTGATGCTGGAGAAGTAAATCAATTAAAGAAAACGTCATGCTGAGCTTGTCGAAGCATCTCTACTGGTTGGTAATTCCAACGAAGCGGGAGAGATGCTTCGACAAGCTCAGCACGCGAGATGCTTCGCTACCGCTCTGCATGACGGCCATCTTATAACAGGCGCTGAAATTCATAAAATCTCCCTGCCGAATCAATAGTCATAACACGTCGCTGCCTTATCTGCGTATATTCTAATTCACAATCTCTGGCTGAAAAAATGACTACGCTCGATGATCTGTTTGCCAGGTTGCAGGAAGCCGAAGTGCCAGCGGAGATTGAAGCGTTGCAGAGCGGCATCTGGCAGATTTGGCTGACCACCCACGACCATGCCCTGGATAAGCATCTGGAGGCCGGTATGCGGGCCCTTTCGGCCGGCGACTACACCCGCGCCATTGCCGACTTTACATACCTGATCGATCACCGACCGGAGTTTGCTGAGGGCTGGAACAAGCGCGCCACGGCCTACTACATGCGGGGCGAGTACCGCGCCTCCTTGCTGGATATTGCCGAAACGCTGCGCCGTGAGCCCCGCCATTTTGGGGCCCTTTCCGGCTGGGTGGCCATGCTGCGCATGCTGGGCGAAGACCGGAGCGCCCTGCGCGTGCTGCGCCGCCTGGCCAAAATCTGTCCGCACTTTCCGGGTTTGCAAAGCCAGCTGCGCGACCTGCGCGACCGCACCGACGAGGACTACTAGGTAGCCATTTAATGCTGGGGGGCTTTTTCGGTCTGAAATCAGGCTAGCCTGAATATCCAACTGGGCGGTGGTTGCGTACACGCCACTATGAAATCAGCCACTCCGTTTCCACTCTCCCTGGCACCTGTTGCGGGCCTGTCTTTTGTCTGCCTTTTCCTGCTTAGCGGCTGCGACACCACGCCCCGCGAACGGCAGGAAATTGTGCGTCAGGAAGCCCGCAAGCTTGATACGCTGGCCGACCGCGCCGGCGACCGCATCGACCGTGCCAGCGACCGCGCCGGCGACTACACTGCCTCCGCCCGCGCCCGCAATCGTCAGCCCCTGGACCCCGCCGCCGAGGCCACCTTTGCCACCGAGCTGCTGGGCACCTATGCAGCCATCGGCCAGCTTACCCCGCAGACTATTGAGCCGGCTTACACCCAGCTACTTCGCCAAACCCGCGCTAAGCGCCGCCAGTGGACCCAGCGCGACTGGGACTACGCTACCAGCATTTATCGCCGCCTGAATGATCGTCTTAAAGCGGTGCGCCTGGATGTAGTCGGACGTGATGAGCTGCGCATTCGGGGCCTGCAAGCGGAGTTTGTAGCTATGGAAGCGGGCCGCGACATCAAGGATCTGGGCCAAGCCGTGAAGGAGTAGCTTTTTGGCGCGTAGCTACGTCGGGCACACTGCTGTTGGGTTACGTTGTATCATAAGAAAAAGCCCCCCATGTTGTACATGGGGGGCTTTTTAGTGTATTTTTAAATATTCATGAAGCCAAGCGCAAAATCACTGATCTACTGCCAGTTGAAGTGATGCCTTACCGCTCTGTTTTCCGGATTTGCAGCGATTCGCGAGGTCTGTTTTCGCTTTATTTATTCTGTCTAGCCGCACCTGTTTCCTATGACCACTGCATCGTCTTCCGCTTCGCCTGTGCTCTCCGATATTGAGCAGTTTAGCTCCCTGTTGGAGCGGCATGGGGTTCATACTGCCCTCCAATACCTGAACAGCCGCACCTCGCACCGCTATACCGGCATTTTTCGCTTCGATGGCGACCAGTTGCGCAACGTGGCCCTCTACGACCGGCGCGACCCCGTGAATGTGGTGCACGGCCCCGATGCTCCCCTCGAGGCCTCTTATTGCATCTTACTAACCCGGCAGCAGTCGCCCTTAGAAATCACGGATGCCGCCACTGACCCGCGCCTCAGTCACCTGATTAACAAGCCCGTGCAGTCTTACTGTGGGGTCCTGATTCGGGATAACGAGGGCAGGCCATTCGGCTCGCTTTGCCACTTTGATACGCAGCGCTGCCAGGAGCGCACCACCGATTTGCCGCTGATGGAAGCCGCCGCCGATCTGCTCTACAACCACCTGCACCCCACCGACGCCAAGTAGTCGTTCAGCCTCACGCACTGCTTTCCGGCCACAGCAAGCCGACTTTTAGCTTTGCGCTTTGTGTCAGAAAGCAATAGTGGCGCGTAGCCGCATGGCCGGACGGTGCATGGTTGTGGTTTCCTGATAGGTAAAGTCTGGACTGCCGTTGAGGTTGTCCCGGCTCGTCGTTTCGTCGCGGGCGCGCAGCACGTCGTAGTAGATTTCCGGGCTCAGGTAGAAGCTTTTATACACCCTGATTTTGGCCCCCAAGCCGGCGTTCAGACCAAGGCCGTTGGAGGTGCGGGTTTCCGTAACATCCAGGCAGCCGCACCTCCCACCCGTAAGGTCGCCGGTGGAGGTGTAGCGCCGGTAATACAGGTCAGTGAAGACGTAGAGCCAGTCGTATTTTTTCAGCGGCGCGTACTGAGCGCCCAGCTTTACTTGCAGCTCCTTGTCGGTTATATCGCTCGTCAGGCAGTCGGCGCAATAATCGTAGTTCGGCTTCACGGTGCCCTGGCTAAAATTGCCCCCCAGCCGCACCCCAAACCGCGTGGGAGTATAGCGTAAGAACACGCCGGAAACCCACTGAGCGGGATTGTTTGCAGGAGAATTGGCGTAGCGGTGGCCGTTGCCGGAAGGATTGTAGTTTACGACTTCGATGCCGGCCTCATAGGCGCGTTTGGTCTGGTTCTGCGCCTGGGCAAACTGGCCTGCGGCCAATAAAAACACTGCTAGGGGTAGCGTCTTAAGCATAATTACAGACATGGGAATGAGGAGGAAGAGAAACCGGGCAGGCGCTGAGCCGTAGCTGCCTGGTACCAAATTGCACTTCGGTGCCTAGCTGACTCTGGGGCGATGAGGCCTGTGGGCCGGCAAATGGTTGCAAACCTCCACCATGATGCTGCGCACGGGTTTTGTACCGGCTAAGTCATTCTCATTCTGATTTCATGTTCGTTTCCAAGTTATTGCTGCGGCTGTTTCTGCTGCTTCCCGTCACTGCTGCCCTGGCGCAGGCGCCGCTTATCGAAACTGCCGAAACCGTGCCCGCCGCCGATCAGTGGCTACAGCCCGGCGACCGGCTGCAAGTGCGTCTGAAAGGCCAGCCGGGCGCAACGGCTACGTTTCTGGGGGGCAAATTGATGACCGAAATGCCCCCTACGCTCACCAATGGCCAGCTTGGCATTTATCAAGGCACCTACGTGGTGCAGCCCGGCGATACGCTACCGGATCGGCCCATCGCCTTTGAGCTGCTCACTCCCGACAGTATGCTCACCGTGGCTTTCAGCCAGAACAAAGTGCGTTTTCTAAACCAAAATGCCCCCCAGCTGGCCGTTACGAAGGGCCCCTTGGCTTACCTGAACTATGGCCTGGGTGAGGACCGCCTGGGCGGGGCCAAGATGGGCTACCTCGACTCGTTGGTGGTACTGCACATTACGGGCAAGGTTGGCAACCAGTATCGGGTGCGGCTGGCCGAAAACCAGACCGCCTGGGTGCCTGAGAACAACGTGCGTTTTTTGCCCCCCGGCGGCTTTGCGCCCGCCTCGCTTACTGGCTCCTGGATCGTGCAGGGCGATTCGCTCTACGACTATGTGCGCGTGCCCCTCACCGAGCGCCTGCCCTACCGCTCCCAAGTTCTCACCGAACCTAGTCGCTTGGTCATCGACGTATTCGGGGCTACCTCCAACACCAACTGGATAACCCAGCGCGCCGGCTTGCAGGCCCTCGGCGATGTGCATTATGAGCAGGTGCAGCCCGACGTATTTCGGCTTGTGCTGCATTTGCGCCACCGCCAAAGCTGGGGCTACGGCATTGGTTACCAGAATAATGTGCTGACCGTTCGCGTAAAACGCCCCCCAGCTAAGATGAGTCTGCGCGGCCTGACCGTAGCCGTGGATGCCGGCCACGGCGGCCCCAATACCGGGGCCGTAGGGGCCAGCGGCGCCCGCGAAAAAGACCTCACTTTAGCTATTGCCCAACGTTTGCAGCGGGCCCTAGAGCGCAAAGGCGCCCGCGTGCTGATGACCCGCGACGCCGACGTGAGCGTAGACAACGGCGACAGAATTCTGCGCCTGCGCCAGTCCAACCCCGATTTGCTGGTCAGTATTCACGTCAACTCCTCGGGTAACAAGGCTGTACGGGGCACCAGCACCTACTACCGCTACGTAGCGTTTCGGCCTCTATCAACAGCGCTGTACACTGAAATGCTGGCTACGGGCCTGCCGGGCTTTGGCAACGTGGGCAGCTTCAATTTTGGCCTAAATGGCCCAACCGAATACCCGAATGCCTTGGTAGAAACGGCCTTCGTTTCAAACCCTGAGGATGAGCGCCTTCTCACCTCACCTGATTTTCAGCAGCAGATGGCCGAAAGTATGGTCCGGGGGCTGGCAAATTTTCTGCGGGCTAGTCGGCAGCCCGGTTTGCGCGGCTGGCTGAGTCGCAAGCCCGCTGAGCAGTAGGCTACGGCTGTTAGCTATAGTTGTTTAGCAACATTTATAGCTTTTAGGTTGATAATCTGAAACAAAAGCTTCTACCTTCCTGATTCTCAATGCAAGAGACGCATCTGCAGCCTCTGCCCTGCCCCAGCTCTCTCCCGTTCACCTATTTCCCACCACTCTTTTATTACTGCATGGCAACCTCTACCTCATGGCTGGATCGCAGCCGTACCATTGCCGGGCCGGGCTTCAACCGCTGGCTTATTCCGCCGGCGGCCCTCGCCATTCATCTTGCCATCGGGCAGGCCTACGCCTTCAGCGTATTCAAAAAGCCAATGGGAGCCCTTATCAGTGGAGATGTGAACGCCCCGGCTCCTAGCGACTGGACACCCGGCCAGCTCGCGGTCATTTTCTCCATTGCCATCGTGCTCCTGGGTTTGTCGGCGGCGGTGTTTGGCAAATGGCTGGAGCGAGTTGGGCCGCGCAAGGCGATGCTGGCTTCGGCTTTATGCTTTAGCGGCGGCTTCTTTATTTCGGCCCTGGGCGTATCCATACACAACATCTGGCTGGTGTACTTCGGCTATGGCTTTGTGGGCGGCATCGGACTGGGCATCGGATACATTTCACCGGTAAGTACGCTAATCAAGTGGTTTCCCGACAGGCCGGGCGTAGCTACGGGCATGGCTATTATGGGCTTTGGCGGCGGCGCCATGATCGGCTCGCCCCTGGCCGTAGCGCTGATGGCTTATTTCAAAGATTCGGCCCCCATGGGCGTAGCGCCTACCATGCTCACGATGGGAGCTATTTACCTGGTTTTCATGATGTTTGGGGTGTTCACAATTCGGGTACCAGCCGAAGGCTGGAAACCGGAAGGCTATGTGCCCAACACTCAGCATTCAACGCTTATTACGGCGGCCAACGTGGATGCCGACACGGCCATCAAAACCCCGCAGTTCTGGCTGCTATGGGTGGTACTGGTTACGAATGTAACGGCTGGTATCGGGGTGCTCGAAACAGCCTCCCCGCTTATTCAGGAAACCTTTTCCGATGTATCTATGGGTGAGGGCCTGGGTGTAACGGCGGCGGCGGCGGCAGGCTTTGTTGGTCTGCTGAGCTTGTTCAATCTGCTGGGGCGCTTTTTCTGGTCGTCGGCCTCGGATAAGCTGGGCCGCAAGCCTACCTACATGATTTACTTTGGGTTGGGCATTGTGCTCTACGCTTTGGTCCCTACGCTGGCGGCCAATCACTCGCTGGCTTTGTTTGTCATCGTGTGCTGCGTGATTCTGAGCATGTACGGCGGTGGTTTCGCTACTATTCCAGCTTACCTGCGCGACTTGTTTGGCACTATGCAGGTGGGGGCCATTCACGGGCGCCTGCTCACTGCTTGGTCAACGGCTGGCATTCTGGGACCCCTGATTGTTAACTACTTGCACCAAAGTCAGAAGGACAAAGGGCTGACCGGGGCTGAGGCGTATCAAACGGTGTTTTATGTGATGGCCGGAGTGCTGGTAGTTGGCCTGATTGCCAATATGCTGGTGAAGGCCGTAAACGAGAAATATCACTACAAGGAAGCCGCTGCCAAAAAAGTGGCTGCTTAGGGCTCGAACCGGCTTCGGCCATCATCAAAAAAACTTCGCATGGACAATCGCATAAATCCTACCGTTCCCGAACCCGCCGCTACGCCTTCATCGGGCCTGCAAACGGCATTGGCCTGGCTGTATGTCGGCGTGCCGCTTCTGTGGGGCGTTTCCCAAACGTTTATCAAAGCGCTGGACTTGTTCAAATAAGCCCCCCACGCATATTTTTTGCCACGAGAAGCACCTAATCGGGTGCTTCTCGTGTTTTAGCTCAAATCCTACTTTCTATGTTCATTGAGTCAACTGATGGCACGGTGGTGCTGCTGGAGTCATTTGCTAATTCTATTTCGGCGCACCTGGCCAAAAATCAGCTGGAAACGGCTGGCATTGCCTGCTTTATCAGCAACGAAAATCGGCCCTACGGCCCTATTTCGGGTGGCGTACGGCTGCACGTGCGCCAGCAGGATCTGGAAGCCGCGCAACAGATTTTGTCCGAGCACAGCGCCTTGATGACAGCCGTGCAGGATGACGATTTGGACACAACTCAAGCGACTTCCGACTCATCCGGCAGCCTGCTTACGCGGCTGCGGGCGTGGCTGCTTTCGTAGTATTTGCTCTGCTGGAATTGCAGGCCAGAACGACGACCCTTCTTTAAAAATCACCTCATCAACGACTAGGGTACAACCTCGGATTTGGGATATTAAAAATCCTGATAGTACCTTTGCACTACCAATTCTTTCCCATCAAAGGATTGTTTTTATACAGAGGCGCAGAGAGACAGGCTCCGCGAAGCGCCGGCAACCCCCACTCCCCGTGGAACGGTGCCAAGTCCTGACCATATAAAAACAAGTTACCGTGGACTTTTTCAACACCTCCGCCTTCTCCCCGTCCCTCGTTGCTTCGCAACCGTGCTGTTGTATGCGCTCGGTAGGACAAGGTTGTTGTTGATTTCCCCTCTTCCCTTTCCTGCCGGCAACCTAGCCTGACGCTTTTCTAGCGACTGGCTGGTGCTCCTGTTTTCGCGGCTCCGCCTTGTAGGCGCCAGTGCCGAGCACCTCGCTACCGCTATTCAGGCCTTGCTGGCTACGGCCCTGCGGCGCTCCAACTTATTCGGTCTGTTTCATGCAGCAAAAAAGCCCCCCAGCTTTTACTGCCGTTGGCAACGCGCCGATTTCCAATGTTTTCACTTACTTACTATAGCACCTAACATGTCTGATTTACAGAAGCCTATCGGCATTTATTATGAGCACCCCGAATGGTTTAAGCCCTTATTTGCGGAGCTGGACCGCCGCGGTTTGCCCTACGAAAAGATTGACGCTGCCCATCACCTGTTTGACCCCGCCGAGAAGGAAAGCCGCTATAGCCTGGTGGTGAATCGGATGAGCTCTTCGGCTTATCTGCGCGGACACGGACAAGGCATTTTTCACACCGCCGGCTTCGCTACTCACCTGGAGCGACTGGGCGTGCGTATCATCAACGGCTCGGCGGCTACGGCTATTGAGACGAATAAGGCGCGCCAACTCTCCCTGTTCGAGTCATTGGGGCTGAGCTACCCGAAGTCGTTCGTGATAAACCACGCCTCGCGGGCCGTGGATGCGGCTAAGCAGCTGCGCTTTCCTATTGTGGTGAAGGTGAACATTGGCGGCAGCGGCGCGGGCATTATTCGCTTCGATACGCCCGAAGGCCTGCAAGCAGCCGTGGACGCGAATCAAATTGATCTGGGCATCGACCAAACGGCGTTGGTGCAGGAGTACGTGACGCCGCGTGGGGGGCATATTACCCGCGTGGAAACCCTGGATGGCAAGTTTTTATACGCCATGAAGGTGTACACGACGGGCGAGAGCTTTAACCTTTGCCCAGCCGAAATCTGCCAGATACCCGACGAGCCTACGGCCGGCGACTTCTGCCTGACCGAAGCACCCAAGAAAGGCATTCAGGTGGAAGCTACTACGCCGCCCGATGAGATAATTGAGGCCGTGGAGCGCATAGTGGCTTCCGCCAAAATCGACGTGGGTGGCATCGAGTATCTGATTGATGACCGCACCGGCGAGGCACTGTTCTACGACATCAATGCCTTATCCAACTTCGTGGCCGACGCCGTGAACGTGGTAGGCTTTGACCCTTACGCCCGCTTCGTGGACTACCTGGAGCAGCAACTCGAATTGACCACCGCAAACGCTCTGACAATATGAAATTCGGGTATTGGCTTCCCATTTTTGGCGGTTGGCTCCGCAATGTCCCTGATGAGCAAATGCCTACGTCGTGGGACTATGTAAAACAGCTGGCCCAGCGCAGCGAGGACTGGGGCTACAGCCTCACGCTGATTGCTGAGCTGTATTTGAACGATATCAAAGGTCAGGAAGCACCGGCCCTCGAAGCTTGGAGCACAGCCGCAGCCCTGGCAGCCTCGACCAGAGAGCTGGAAATAATGGTGGCGGTGCGGCCTACTTTTCATAACCCGGCTTTACTGGCCAAACAAGCCGCCAACATCGATCTGATTGCACCGGGCCGCTTGTCGCTGAACGTGGTATCGTCGTGGTGGCGCGACGAGGCGACCAAGTACGGCTTGCACTTCGAGCAGCACGACGACCGCTACGCCCGCACCAAAGAGTGGCTGGATGTGGTGACCAACGTGTGGGAAAAGGACCATTTTTCCTACGAAGGCAAGTATTATCAGCTGACTGACAACGTGTTGCAGCCTAAGCCTGCCAAGAAGCCCTTCCTGTACGCAGGGGGCGAATCGGAGGCGGCCAAGGATCTTATTTCCTCGCAGTGCGACGGCTACGTGATGCACGGCGACTCGCCGGAGCAAATTGGCCAGCGCATTGCCGACATGCGTCGCCGTCGTGAGCAGAAAAATTTGCCCCCCATGAAGTTTGGGGTGGCCGGCTACAGCATCGTGCGCGACAGCGAGCAGGAAGTGAAGCGCGAGCTCGACCGTATTACCAACGTACAGGCTTCGGCCGCGGGCTACGGCAACTACCAGCAGTGGCTGGCCGGCACGCAGCTGGAGCAGCAAGTGTCGCTACAAGATTACTCAGTATCCAACCGCGGCCTGCGCACTGGCCTCACCGGCACGCCCGCCCAGATTCAGGACCGCATTGGCGCATACGAAGCTGTGGGCGTTGATTTCTTCCTGTTGCAATGCAGCCCACAACTAGAGGAAATGGAGCGGTTCTCGGAATCAGTGATTCATGTGCTGGCGTAGCTGACTTTTTTCTCGCATCGATAGCCACAGCTGAAAGACTACTTTAAAAAGGCGGTCATGCAGAGCGACAGCGAAGCATCTCGCGTGTTTAGTGAGAATACTAACCTCACATCAGCACGCCAGATGCTTCGCTGTCGCTCTGCATGACCGCCTTTTTTCTTGAAAAGTATTTTATACTCTAGCTCCGAAACCGCAGCAGCGGCCACACCTGGCCGGCTGGGAATTCGGTTTGTTCCGCGGGTAGTTCCAGGAAACCGTCGCAGTGAAGCAGGCTGGCTAAGTCGCCGGAGCCGCCGGCTCGTTGCGGGTGAGCCAGCAGGCGGCCGTCGGGGGCCATCTCTAGTCGCACGGGCAGGAAGTGAGTGAGGCGCGGACGAAAGCTGACATCAGTGACCAGCTCAGCTACTGCGGCAGGAGCGGGGGGCATTTCGGGCGACTGGCAGGCGCGGAGCCAGGGCTGCACGTAGCGGTAGTAGTTTACGAAGGTGGATACCGGATTGCCGGGCAAGGCAAATACTACCGCGCCGCCTGGCTGCTGCCCGAACCAAAACGGCTTACCCGGCCGCTGCTCTACTTCGTGAAAAATCTGCTCCACGCCTAGCTCGCGCAGCACGCCGGGCAGGAAATCGGCTTGCCCTTTGGATACACCACCGCTGAGCACTACCGCATCGAATTCGCGGAGCAGTTGGGGCAAACCTTGGCGCAGAACGTCCTGGTCGTCGATGAAATGAAACGCTTCGGTAGTGGCGCCGGCGGCCTGGGCAGCGGCTTGCAGCATGGCAGCATTGGAGCGCCGAATCTGGTGGGGCAGCGGCTGCTCCGCCACGTCCACCAGCTCATCGCCGGTGCTGACGATGGCGAGGCGGGCCAGCCGCGTAACCAACACTGTGGCCGCACCAATAGTAGCCGCCACGGCTATTTCGGCCGGGCCGAGGCGGGTACCGGCAGGCACCAGTAAGTCGCCCTGGTGACGGTCGGCAGCGCGGGCATGCACGTTGTGACCGGCTCGTTCAGGCAAGCCTTGAATGGTAACGGTGCGTTGGCCATCAACTTCTTGAAAAGTCACGTCTTCGTAGCGCACCACTGTATCAGTGCCGGGCGGCAACACCGCGCCGGTCATAATTTCGACGGCGGCTTGCGGATTCTGTAGCGGCTGCGGGGGGGCTCCGGCGAACTGAATAGTCTCAATGGGAAACGTAATTTGCCCCCCAGCTACGGCCTCGAACACCAGCGCAATGCCATCCATCGCTACTCGGTTGAAGGGCGGAAAGTCGCGGTCGGCGGTAAGGTCCTGACGCAGTACGCGGCCGGTAGCAGCCAGCAGCGGCACCGTTTCGGCAGGCAGCGGGCGGACGGTAGTTAGAACAAGACGTTCGGCTTCGGCGACAGAAATCATAGAAAACGGAGAATAGTTGGACGGAAAACACCGAAGCACGTTTGTGGTTGCGTATCGTAAATTGGGTTTATTCTGGCTGTTTGCCGCGTGAGCTGTTATAGTTTCGGAATGTATTCCTCTACTTTTCAATCCTGCTAATAAAAAGGCGGTCATGTAGAGCGAAGCGAAGCATCTCGCGTGTTTACCAAGGTCACTAATCAGCCGTCAGCACGCGATATGCTTCGCTGCCGCTCTGCATGACGTATAAGTAAGAAAAGCTCACCAATATGTCTGAATCCCATTCGCTTACTCACCTCAACGCCGCTGGCCAGCCGTCTATGGTTGATGTGGGGGGCAAAATTGCTACCCGCCGCGTGGCTCGCGCCCGCAGCCGCGTGGTGCTGGGCGCCGAAATTCTGGCGCTGGTGCAGGCCGGTGATTTGCCCACCAGGAAAGGTCCCGTGTTTCAAACCGCGATTCTGGCCGGCGTAATGGCCGCTAAGAAAACCGCCGACCTGATTCCGCTCTGCCACCCGCTGGGGCTCGACGACTGCCAGGTGCGCATTGAAGTAGCCGCGCCCGATGCCATCATCATCGAATGCACAGCTACCGTAACGGGCAAAACCGGCGTAGAAATGGAGGCGCTGATGGGGGCTTCCGTGGCGGCGCTTACGGTGTATGATATGTGTAAGGCATTGTCGCACAACATTGTTATCAGCGAAACCCGCCTGATCGAGAAGACCGGCGGCAAAAAAGATTTCCACCATGTCGACGAATAAAACTTCCACCGATTTGCCCCCCAAACCCCGTACCAAGCACGCCGCGCTGGCCCGCCCCAACATCGGTGAGTTTGGCCGCCACGAGCTGGCTATTTTGGGTGCGCCCTGTGGCAAAATAAAGGACCTGGTGGCCCGCCTGCTGCCGCACTTGGCGCCGGCGCTGAGCGTGGGCTACGTAGATGCCGACCACGCCACCGCCGACGCCGATGATACGGCCGGCGCCAGCGCCATACTACAAGCCGGTGCCACGGCTGAGCTGACCGACAAGATTCAGTTTCGCCGCCTGGATCAGCCACGGGCTATGGACCGGTTTAGTCAGCCGGAGTGGCTGGCGCACCAGAATCTGGTGCTGGTGAACGGCAATCATTTTCGGGCAAAGCAGCAGATTATCATCCTCGACCCAGCCAAGCCTCTGGACCGCAAGCTGGATAAGCTCACTGATGTGCAGCTTATTTTGCGCGTGAACGCCGAGCAGGAGCTACCTGAGTACCTCAAGAATCATTTGCTTAACGCTGGCCAAATCACGGTGCTTGATCTAACGGACACGGAAGGCATTGCAGGATTTATAAAACAATGGTGGCAGGCCAGCGCCCCACCATTGCGCGGCCTGGTCCTGGCTGGGGGGCAAAGTCAGCGCATGCAAACCGACAAAGGACGCCTGCACTACCACGGCCAGGAGCAGCGCGAGTACGTGGCCGAGCTACTAGCTACTGTGTGCACCGACGTGCACGTATCCTGCCGCCCCGACCAGGCAGCCGACTTGCCCGCTTCGCTTCAGCCTCTCCCCGACCGTTTTCTAGATTTAGGTCCTTTAGGGGGCATTTTATCCGCTTTCCAGTTCGACCCCAACGCGGCTTGGCTGGTAGTAGCCTGCGACCTACCTTTCCTCTCCGTCGATACCCTGCAACACCTCGTAGCGCACCGCCAGCCGGGTAAGATGGCCACCGCTTACCAAAGCCCGCACAACGACTTCCCGGAGCCGCTGATTACCATTTGGGAGCCCGGCAGCTACACCACGCTGCTGCAGTTTCTGAGTCTGGGCTATTCGTGCCCCCGCAAGGCGCTCATCAACTCCGACGTGGCGGTATTGAAGGCACCCGATGCGCGCGAATTGCGCAATGTGAACACTCCTGAGGAGCGTGAAACGGCGCAACGGGAATTGGCCTCACCCCCCGGCCCCCTCGCCTAGGGGTAACGCGCTTCAAGCGTTTGCGGGGGAGCCAGACGTCAGTCATTCAACGCCGCACTTTCGGCTCGCGCCTCCAGCACGGCAACCAGTTTCATCCGCTGAAATCAGCATCAAAAAAGCCCCCCCAGATATCTTCTGGGGGGGCTTTTTTGCTTTGTAAAACCAAGAAAAGAACGCGGTAGCGGTTGCGGAGGCGGCAGCCGACGTAGCCGCGTAGACTGAGCGGCTGGCTCCCCCTCTTTTTGGGAGAGGGGGCCGGGGGGTGAGGCCTACGGATGCGCGGCCACCCACACCTGCCCGTCCTCAAACTCTTCTTTCTTCCAGATCGGCACCACTTTTTTCAGGGTGTCGATGATAAACTGACAGGCGGCAAACGACTCGGCGCGGTGGGGCGTAGATACGGCTACCACCACGGCTACATGACCAATTTCAAGCGTGCCTTTGCGGTGCACAACGGCTATTTTTTGTAGCATTGGCCACTTTTCCTGGGCCTGCTCGGCCACGAGGCGCATTTGGTGCACCGCCATGGCATCGTAGGCTTCATAGTGCAGGCGCACCACCGGCCGGCCAGTCGATTGGTTGCGAACCGTACCGATAAAGGCGTTGACAGCTCCCGCGCCTTCGGCTTCTACGGCAGCAATGGTAGCGGCTACATCAATTGGCTGGTCGGTGAGTTCAATGAGCATTGGCAAAGTTTAGCGAGGAGAAATAGGCACCTATAATTAACTGGGGGGCTTTTTAGCCGCCGCTGACGGGCGGAATAAGCGCAATTTCGTCGCGCTCGTGCAATTGATAATCATCGGCGGCATACTCGCTGTTTACGGCTACGGCGCAGCTGGTTAGGTCACGCAGCTTTGGATATTGCGTGCGGAGCTGTTCCATGAGGCCGGCCACCGATTGCGTGTCGGGTGCGGTCAACTCCAGCTCGGAGCTGCCGACAATTTCTTTTGTGATGCCGAAAAGAGAAAGTTTGAGTTTCATTTGTTGAGATGTCAGTTCGTAAATTGAGCCTATCTGAAGGCGCTGCGTAAAGCAAAGTACATCGAACCATTTTTGTTCCGAAACCGTCCGGTTTACGACGCCGAACGTTATAGATTGCCGCTGCCTTTCACCTCGTCTATGCCTGTTGCTCCTTCCGTTTTGTACGATAATCACGGCCGTCCGCTCGAATACGTGCGCGTGGCCGTTACGGACAGATGCAACCTGCGCTGCTTTTACTGCATGCCCGCCGAAGGTATCGAGTATATGCCCAAGCGCGATCTGCTGAGCTACGAAGAAATGGAGCGCGTGGTCGGTATTTTGGCCGGATTAGGCGTGCGCAAAGTACGGCTTACCGGTGGTGAGCCCTTCGTGCGCCGCGACCTTGTGCCTTTTATGGATCGGCTGAGCCGGATTCCGGGCATTCAGGATATCAGTCTGACAACCAATGGCGTACTCACCGCTCCGCACATCCCCGAGCTGGTGCGCATGGGCATCCGCAGCGTTAATTTAAGCCTCGATACACTCGATCAGGCCCGCTTCCTGCGCATTACCCGCCGCGATGAGCTACCCCGCGTGCTGGACACATTATACAAGTTGCTGGCTACCAACATTGCGGTCAAAATAAACGCGGTGGTAATGGATGGGCAGAACATCGAAGACCTGATTCCGCTGGCCGAGTTTACCCGCGAACTGCCCGTTGATGTGCGTTTTATTGAAGAAATGCCCTTCAACGGCGGTAGCCACGGCGCCATTGCGCTGCCCTGGAACCACATTCGCATTCGGGAGCATTTGCGGGGGGCTTTTCCAGGTCTGCACGCGCTGCCTACGCCGGCTGGCGCTACGGCTACGGCCTACGCTATTCCGGGCCACATGGGCCAGATAGGCATTATTGCTGCCTACTCACGGACTTTCTGCGGCACCTGCAACCGCATTCGCCTTACGGCGGAAGGCGGGCTCAAAACATGCCTTTATGACCAAGGCGTACTCGATGTGCGGGCGTTGCTGCGCAACGGTGGCCCCGACGAAGAGGTACGCGCCGCGCTGATCCATGCTTTCCGCCACCGCGCCGCCGATGGCTTCGAGGCCGAGCGGCAGCGTCCCGTACATCAGCTTAATTTCGAGTCGATGTCGACAATCGGGGGCTAAGCTTTCGATTTCAGGTATTGCTTCTAAGCGATGCTGAAGCAGAGCTATTTAGGCTTTTAACGAGATTTTAATTTGCGTTCACTTTGCGTTCACTTTGCGTTCACTTTGCGTTCACTTTGCGTTCACTTTGCGTTCATTTAAAAAATACACCATTTAAGTAAGTATTAACACATATTTGACGCTACATGCTGCTTTTACTATTTAAGTATTATTTCAAGAAAATACAGTCCTGCTCAGCTTGCGCAATAGGTGAGAGAGTTGGAAATTGCAGGTATGAAACCTTTGCAACCCTCTGACTTGATGCAGCGTGACGGGCGCGAGCGGGCAGTCGCCTGGGCTCTAACCATTACGCAAAACACACCGCTGGCACCTGCACAGCGTGAGCAGCAGTTATTAAATCAGTTTGTAGCCGGCGAACTCTCTCTGGACGAGGTAATTACCCTTCTGGATGAGGGGACAGAGGACTAGAAATATTTACCCCTCTTGAATCAAACGATTCGTTAAGAATGGCGCAGAAAGTACAGTGCGTTCGATTCTTCCCAGTGCCCGGCAGCCGGTAAAACTCCTCCACGCTCTTAGCAATAGGGCACTCAGCATTATCGTGGTATACATCCTTAACACCGATGCCACGCACTAAAGAATAAAATGGAGGAATGCGCTTCATAAGAAGCTCAACGGTAAAACACGGTTTTTGGTTGAGCTAAAGGAGAGCTTTGCAGGCTGTTATGCCTTACGGCTATTACAAGGCTTACTTCCTGGTAAATAAAAGCTTACGCCAAGCTGCGGCTAACTTATGCAGCCCACACCCGACTTAGTTGCGCCGCTTGCCGTAGTGTAATAGCTTAGTTGTAAATTAGCTTACCTACTCGGCCACCAGCAACTAGGCGCAAGCCTATGCCATGAAACTTTTCCTTGTTGCATTTGGCGTAGCCTTGGTGCTATATGCGGCGGTGTGCTGCCTGCTTTATTACAAGCAGGAAAGTCTGCTGTTCTTTCCGCAAAAATTGCCCCCCGGCTACCGATTTTCCTTCCCTGTTCCCTTCGAGGAGCGCTGGATACCGGCCGCCGATGGGACGCGCCTGCATGGCTTACTCTTCACCACGCCAGACCCGAAAGGCCTCATCTTTTACCTGCACGGCAACGCTGGCTCGCTGACCAGTTGGGGTGATGTAGCGCCGGTTTACACCCGCCTTGGTTACGACGTGTTTATGCTCGACTACCGGGGCTACGGCAAAAGTGAGGGCACAATCAGCACTGAAAAGCAGTTCATTAGCGATGCTGAGGTGGCGTATGAGCATGTCAAAGTTCGGTACCACGAAAACCAAATTGTGGTGGTGGGCTATTCGCTGGGTACGGGGCTGGCAACCTGGCTCGCTGCTCATTATCAGCCCAGACTGCTCATTCTGCAAGCTCCGTACTACAGCTTTCAAGACTTGGCTCAGCACTTTTACCCCTGGGTACCGGGCGTATTGCTGCGCTACCCCATGCGCACCCACGAGTTATTGCCGCAGGTAAAAGCGCCGGTGGTGCTCATCCACGGCGACCAGGATGAGGTAGTATACTATGGCTCGTCATTGAAGCTCAAACCCTTGCTCAAACCCACCGACCGGCTTATTACGCTCCCCGGAATCGGGCACAACGGCATGACCGAAACTCTTATCTACCAGACGATAATCCGGGGTATCCTGAGCGCGCCGACGGTATAACTCTGTGGTTTGCCTGCGCAATACATGTGTTTGCTGCCCCAATTACTTGCCCAAGCCAGCCCAACCGCGCTGCATAGCATAGTACACCGCCGTACCAATCACCAGTCCTACCAGATACCCATACGGTAGCCCGCCACACAGCAAACCTACCAGCAGGGCCACCAGCAAATCGGCGCGGGAGCCGGTCAGGTCGCGGATGAGAGCGGCTAGCGTCAGGGATTCAAACAAGAGCAGAATACCAAGTATAGGCAGCGGGAATATCTGCACAATTTGGGCGAAGCCCTGGCTGAAAAACAGGCCCATCACCAAAAAAAGCCCCCCATATAGAATAACGGAGCCCCCGGAGCGTGCCCCAAACGCATGGTGCCCTACCAGCCCCCCGGAGCCGTGGCACACCGGAACCCCGCCAAAAAACGGATTGACCAGATTCATCAGCGAGTAAGTGAAGCTGATTTGGCGGACAGTAATGCGGCGCTCGGGGAAGAAGTCGGTGAGGACTTGCTTGGTGGCCAGAATGGAATTGCCGAGGGAAAGCGGGATCTGAGGCAAGGCCAGTAACAGGGCTCCGGTCAGCACATCGGCACGGTTGGGCGTATGCCAGGTAGGTAAATGGAAGCCCAGCGCGGCGTAAGATGATGTAAGATCGAGCTTGAAAACCAAGGCATAAATGCCCCCCAGCGCAATGACCAGCAGGGCCGCCGGCCAGCGACGGTTGCCAAGCAGCGCCACCGTGACGCCAAACGCGGCGGCAGCCAACAAATAGCCCCCCAAGCCATCGGCGGGCACATATTCCTTGAGCGCCAGAGAAGCCAGTTGCAAGGCCAACCCCAACTGAATACCGCGTACCACGGGTTTGGGCACCAGTCGGGCCAGCCCATCAATCAGCCCCAATACCGACAGCAGGAACATGACCACACCAATGGCCAGCCCACCACCAAAGATGACGTTGCCGGGCAGTTTTTGGGCAATAACGAGGGCCGCAAACGCCTTCAGTGGTTGCACTGGCATGGGCAGTCCGTACCAAAATCCCGAAAAAAGCTGCATCAGCCCAAACATGATCAGCACACTGGCGCTATCAACGTTTGAGGCGGCAATGATGCCAATAAGCAGCGGCAGATCGGTGCCCAAATCCCCGAAAGCCCCCGCCAGCTCATTGCGGTCAAAACGAATATGGCGCGGGGTTGGGGCGATACTGGGGGGCATTTTTGGCACTTATAATCTTACTGAAGAGCTGCTTGGACAAGTGGCTGGAGCAATTATTCTAGCGACGCTTATGCCTCCTGCAACCAGCGCGTGGTCTCGCCTTCGTCATCAAAAACATTGACCAGAAAAGGACGCTCCGGCGCGAGCATATACGCCACGTGCTGCTGGTGCGCCGGGTCATTGCGGAAGCGGTCGTAGATATAAGTCGAATTCAGAACGCCTAAGCGCAGGCGCTGGGGCAATAATCGGGCGGCGGCTTGGGGGTAGAAGGTAGCACTGGCCCACGCACTCAGCTGCGGATCGGTGTTTTCGCGGCGGCGCACATCCAGCAGCCAGCGGGCGCAGCTATGTTCAGCCGCCACTTCCAGCATGGCCTGATAATCAGCCTGCAAGACCGGCAGGGACGCATCCTGGTGCCAGCGCACAATCAAAATTCCTAAATCGGGGCGGTAAGCAATGGTGCGGGTGGTGGTATCCAACGGGGTAGAATTAGAGCAGAATAGGCAGGCTCGGGTCAAATATGCATCGAATACTCTACTTAGCATGGATGCATGGTAAACTACTAGCTTCTGAAATCCTCCCTCAATACTGCGGCATAGTTGGATCAACCTCCAGCGCCCAGGCATGAATGCCCCCCGTCAGGTTTTGCAGATTGGTGAAGCCCGCCTTGGTTTGCAGCTCCGTAATAGCCGCCGCGCTCCGCCCGCCGTGGTGGCAATACACCACAATGGGGTGATGGCGAGGCAACAGGCTGGCGCGAGCCACTACCTGGCTCAGCGGAATAAGGGTAGCCCCCGGCAAATGAAAGCGGTAATACTCCTCCGGCTCACGCACATCCAGCAGAAACGGCGGCGCTTCGGAGGCCAAAAGCTCTGCCAGCTCCGGCGCTGTTATGGCTACTGGCGTGGCCGAGCAGAGCTCCGCATAATCGGTGGGGGAAGCCGTGCTAAGGTTGAGTAGGGAGTGCTCGGGGTGGCGCGAAAAGCGCAGAATGCGCGACTGAAAACTCAGCGCATCGAATACCCAAAGCCGGCCGCGCAGCACTTCGCCCAGCCCCATCAGCACTTTGAGCGCCTCCGTTGCCTGGGCGCAGCCAATGAGCCCGGGCAGCACGCCCAACACACCGGTGGTGTCGCAGTTAGGCGCCTCGGCCGCCGAGGGCGTCGTCGGGAACAGGCAGCGATACGTAGGGCCGTCTTGGTAATTGAACACCGAAACCTGCCCTTCAAACTTATAAATGGCCCCCGAAACCAGTGGTCGGCCCACGCTCACGCAGGCGTCGTTGAGCAGGTAGCGGGTGGCAAAATTATCGGAGCCATCGACCACCAGATCGTAGGCGCCCACCAGCTTCTCAACGCTCACCCGGTCTACGCGCCGGGCGTGGATTTCGCATCTGATGGATGGATTGAGGCGCTTTACAGCACGGGCGGCGGCTTCGGCCTTCATTTGGCCAATATCGGCGTTGCCGAACAGAACCTGGCGCTGCAAATTGCTGAGCTCCACCCGGTCGGAGTCGGCAATGCCGAGCGTCCCGACGCCGGCGGCGGCCAGGTATTGCAGCACCGGACAGCCCAGGCCGCCAGCGCCTACCACCAGCACCCGCGCCCCCAGCAGCCGCGCCTGGCCCTCCTCCCCTATTTCGGGCAGCTGAAGGTGGCGGCGGTAGCGTTGACGGTCTTCTTGAGTAAGCATAGAACAGATAAGTAACTATAGAAACCTAGCTAAAGCAAATTTAGGTTTATCCACAAAGGTGAGCGGCACGTCTGATTGGGTCACTATCGTTGCTGATAATGTTTAATGTATACTCATCCATTTAAAATCCACCTGTTTGTCATCCTAAGGCACGAAGGACCTTTTCACACCAGGAAAGTCGTACAACTGCTATAAAGTCCTTCGTGTCTCAGGATGACAGGAAAAATAACACCCCACAAAGACTATCTGCAAGTACGCCTCTCTACACCTGTAGGCTAAACTAACGTAGGCACTAAGAGTTAATCATCAGCTGATAACTACCGCTTTTTCCGTTTCTTAATTCCTGCACTCGTGTCCGCGCCCGTTTTTTTGCCCCCCACCAGCTACGATTACGTCACTGTGCACAAGGTGCAGGGCGAAGAAATAACAGTAGCCTCCGATGTGCTGGCCGCCGAAGAGCCCCTAGAAATTCGGATTGGCTACGGGCCCAGCGGGCAGCGCGAGCATCGTACCCTGTCCATTACCATGCGCACGCCGGGCCACGACTTTGAGCTGGCCGCGGGCTTCCTACTCACCGAAGGCATCATTCGGGGCCGGCAGGAGTTGCAGGGCGTCATCTATTGCCCCGATGTAGAAAAAGAAGAAGAGCGCGAAAATGTAGTGCGGGCCGAGCTTTCCCCCACGGCCACCCCCGACTTGCCCCGCCTGGAGCGCCACTTTTATACCAGCAGCAGCTGCGGCGTCTGTGGCAAAACCAGCATCGACGCGGTGCACGCGGCTTCCTGCCCGGTGTTGCCCAAAAATGCCCCCCACGTAAGCGCGGCCGTCATTCATCAGCTGCCAGAGCGGCAGCGGGCGGCCCAAGCCTTGTTTGAGCAAACCGGCGGCTTGCACGCAGCGGCTTTGTTTTCGCCCGAAGGCGAATTGCTGCTGCTGCGCGAAGATGTGGGCCGGCACAATGCTCTGGACAAAGTAATTGGCGCGGCTCTGCTGCAAGAACAGCTTCCCCTGCACCACACCATACTGCTGGTGAGTGGGCGGGCATCATTTGAGCTGGTGCAAAAGGCGGCCGTGGCCGGCATTCCCATGATGGCTGCCGTAGGCGCCCCCAGCTCTTTGGCCGTAAAAGCCGCGAAAGACTTTGGAATGACGCTTTGCGGCTTCGTGCGCCAAGGCCGCTATAATGTATATTCGGGCGAGTGGCGCATAAGCGCTACTGCGTCTGACACATAAACCTTGCTACCCATGAAACTACGCATTGAGGATAACTCGCTTCGTTTGCGCCTGTCGGAGGCGGAAGTGCACCAATTTGCCGAAACGGGACGGGTAGCAGCCGTAGTCCCGCTAGGTCCAGCCGCCACCGACGCCCTGACTTACGCTCTTGAGCGCGTAGAAACGGAGCATTTTCGGGTCTCATACGGTGCCGGCGCCATCACCGTGAAGGTGCCCGCCACGCTGGCCAATCAATGGACCACAACCGATCAAAATGGGTTGTCGGCAACCTTACTGCTCACCGATACTCAATCACTCAAGGTTTTAATCGAAAAGGACCTGGATTGTCGGCACTAGTGGCGTAACTTTCTCTTACGCTCTTCGTGGATGGTTTTGGCTAAAGTGCTTGAAAACCAATAAAAACCTTTTTTTGTTGACAACAATCCAGACTGTACGTATTTAATAGAGTTTCGCTGTTTCGTTGCGCCCACCCACCTTCATTCTCAGCTCTTATTATGGAAAAGTCCCCCGCCGAAGACCCCAGCAAAGCCGGCCGCACTCACGAGCAAACGGCCCAGGACAACGTGCCCAAAAGCGGGGAACGTCCTGATCAGGGAGTAGCGCCCACCAACGACCATTATAATCCCGAAGGACAGTTGAAGAAGGAAGAAGAACACATTCCGGCCCCCGAGGTGGCGCGCGCCAAATACCTGTTTCCGGTGTTGGCCCAGCCCGTCGAAACCCTGACTGGCCTGAAGCTGGAAGAGCGCATGAAAGTAGCTGCTGGGGTTACGGCCGTTATCAAATCTATGCAGTTCAGCTGGAGCGAGGGTGGCATGAACCGTGGCACCCGCGGCCTGCTTAAGATGAACCAGAAGGACGGCTTCGACTGCTCTAGCTGCGCCTGGCCTGACCCCGACGACCACCGCTCCGTGGCCGAGTTCTGCGAGAACGGCGCCAAAGCTACCGCCTCCGACGCCGACGATAAAAGCTGCGGCCCCGAGTTCTTTGCTAAGCACAGCCTCGCTGACCTATCGCGCATGACCGACCGCGACCAGAACAACGCCGGCCGCCTCACGCACCCGCTCATCAAACGCCCCGGCGGCACCCACTACGAGCCCGTCGAGTGGATGGAAGCCTTCCAGATCATTGGCCGGGAGCTGAACGCGCTTTCCTCGCCCGACGAGGCGGCGTTTTATACCTCGGGCAAAGTGCCCAACGAGCCGGCTTTCCTGTTTCAGCTTTTCGTGCGCGAGTTTGGCACCAACAACCTGCCCGACTGCTCCAATATGTGCCACGAGAGCAGCGGCTCGGCCCTAAGCCCCACGCTGGGTCTGGGCAAAGGCTCTGTCACGCTCAATGACATTCACGAGGCCGAGGTTATTCTGGTTATTGGCCAGAATCCCGGCACCAACCACCCGCGCATGCTCACGGCTTTGCAGAAAGCCAAGCGCAACGGGGCCAAAATCATCAGCGTAAATCCGCTGATCGAAGCCGGTCTGAACCACTTCAAAAACCCTCAGGATTTCATGAACCCGGTGCGGGCCCTGGGCGCTCTGATGGGCGACGGCACGCAGATTACGGACGTATACCTGCAAGTACGCGTGGATGGCGACATGGCCCTGCTGCGCGGCATTATGAAGCATTTGTTTGAAGCCGAAGACCGCAACCCTGGCCAAGTGGTAGACCGCGCTTTTGTGAATGAGTTCACTACAGGCTTCGAGTCTTTTGAGCAGAATATTCGCAACACGAGCTGGGAGGATATCGAGGAAATCAGCGGTGTTTCGCGGGCCGAGCTGCTGGAAGCGGCTAACCTCATTGCCAACAAGCAGAAAATCATCACCTGCTGGGCCATGGGCGTTACGCAGCAGCGCAAGGGCGTCGAAACCATCCAGGAAATCATCAACCTGCAACTGATGAAGGGCGCCATCGGCAAGCCGGGCGCGGGCACTTGCCCGGTGCGTGGCCACTCCAACGTGCAGGGCGACCGGACCATGGGCATCTGGGAAAAGCCGCACAAAAACTTTCTGGACGCGCTGGAAAAGGAGTTCGGCTTCTCGCCGCCCCGCGAGCAAGGCTTGGATACCGTGGAAAGCATCAAGGCTATGGTACTGGGCAAAATCAAAGTGTATTTCAGTCTGGGGGGCAATTTATTAGCCGCGGGCCCCGATACCGAGCTGATTGCCGAAGGTATGCGCAAGCAGAAGCTGACCGTGTTTGTGGGCACCAAGCTCAACCGCGGCCACCTCGTAACCGGCGAAACCAGCTTGTTGCTTCCCTGCTTCACCCACCTGGATATCGACATGCAGAAGTCGGGCCACCAGATGACGTCCTGCGAGAACTCGATGGGCGTAGTTAGCCAAAACAAAGGCGTGCTGGTGCCGCTCGATGGGCAGATGCTGAGCGAAGTAGCCATCATCAGCGGTATGGCCCTGGCCACCATCGGGCACCGGACCAAGGTAGATTGGGTAGCCATGACCCAGAACTACGACAACATCCGCGACCATATTGCCCGCGTGATTCCGGGCTTCGAGAACTTCAACGAGAAGCTCCGCCGTCCGGGGGGCTTTTATTTGCCCAACGGCCCCCGTGAGCGGAAGTTTACAACTGAGAACGGCAAAGCCAACTTCACTACCACTACCCTGGAAAAGCCCCTCCTGGAGCCCGACCAACTGGTATTGATGACCGTGCGCAGCCACGACCAGTTCAACACGACCATTTACGAGTACAACGACCGCTACCGGGGCATCCACGGCGAGCGACGCGTGCTGTTCATGAATAAGCAGGACATGGCCGCCCGCAGTATTAAAGCCAAGGACCTGATCGACATCACCAGCCACTATGAAGGCGAGCAGCGCACCGTAGAGAAGTTCGTGGCCGTGCCGTATGATATTCCCAAAGGCAACGTGTGCGCTTACTTCCCCGAGGCCAACCCACTGGTACCAATTTCCAGCGTGGCTAAGGTGAGTAATACGCCTACTTCCAAGTATGTGGTGGTGACGGTGGTACCTGCTGCCGTTTCTAATGGCGCTTCGGAAAAGGCAATGGCTCGGGAAGCGGTGGAGGCGTAAGCTTCTTAGGCGGCGAAAAAGCCCCCCAACGATTGGCCTCACCCCCCGACCCCCTCGCCTAGGGGTAACGCGCTTCAAGTGTTTGCGGGTGAGCCTGACGTTAATCGTTCTACGCCGCACCTTCGGCTTTCGCCTCAGGCACTACTACGAGTTCCATCCGCCAAGCTCAGATCCAAAAAAGCCCCCCAGATTTTTCTGGGGGGCTTTTTTACGTTGCAAAAAATCTAAGTCGGTAGCGGTTGCGGAGGCGACAGGCGACGTAGCCACGTAGAACGATTAACGTCAGGCTCACCCGCAAACACTTGAAGCGCGTTACCCCTAGGCGAGGGGGTCGGGGGGTGAGGCCAATCGCCAGGGGTAAACCTAGAACGGATAGCCGATACCGATATTCAGGCGCACGGCCTTAAAGCCGGAGTCCAGCTTATTATAATCATCGCCATTCGGCGTTTGGAAAGCTGAATTCTCAAACGGATAAATGAGCGGGTAGGCCGCATCGAAACGGATAACGAAGAACTGCACGTCGATGCGGATGCCGGCGCCGGCGCCCACGGCTAATTCCCGAAAGAAGCTGTTGAATTTGAACTGGCCGTTTTTGCCGTCGGGCTGGCCGTTGGCATCGAAGGTAGGGCGGTCGGCATCGGCATTAATCAGCCAGATGTTACCCGCATCAACAAACAGAGCGCCTTTCACATACGGAAACAAATCGTGGCGGTATTCGATGTTGGCTTCCAGACGCATGTCGCCGACCTGGTCGTAGAAGCTGGTTACATCTTCCGGGTCCTGAGAGCGGTACGTGCCCGGTCCGATGCCCCGCGCGGCGAAGGCCCGCACGCTGTTCGGTCCTCCAATACCGTACTGCTTCAGATAAGGCAGCACATTGGAGTTCTTATACGGCACGCCCACTCCAATCAGCAAGCGCGTAGCAAAGCGGTTGCCGCTGGTAGCGTCGGGCGACACGCGGAAGTAGTCGCGAAACTCCAGGTTGACCTTGGTGTACTGCGAAAACTCCTGCCCAAACAGCTCGTAGTTGCCCTGCTCATTCTGGGGGGCTCCTTTAGTGCTTTGCAGCAGGTACGCCAAGTTGCCGGCCAGCTCTACTCCTCCGCTAAAATAAATCTGGTTGCGGCGCTGCTCCAGCACCTGCTGGTTGTAGGTATAGGTGTAGCTGCTACCCAAAACAAACTGCTGACGGAAGCTATTGGCCAGGAAAGGCCGCTCACGCAATAAAGAATCGAAAGCTGCATCCGTGTTAGCCAGGCGCAGGTATTCTACGTTGATGGGCTGAAGCTGCTGCTCGTTGGTGACCTTGGTTTTCCAACTGTAGCCATAGCCCAGATTAAATACATCCTGCTGAAAAAAGTTGGTGCGCAGCACGTACTTATAGCCCGCGTTGAAGAAAGTGCGGGGCTGAAAATCCGAGTTGCGCAGACGGATATCAAAAGGCGGCGTAATCAGGCGCGGCACCAGCAGCTGCCCATCTACCCCAATGGTGGTTGACGTAACGCCCGACTGAATACCGTTGCCGGTTTCAAATGAGGCCCGCGCATTTATCAGCAGCTGCTCAGCGCCCCGCAGGGCAGAGCGGTTGCGAAACTGCAAGACAATGCCCGGCCCGGTGAAAATGTTGGACACGTTCATCTGTACCTCCGCCCGCAGCGACTTTTTGGGCACCTGCGTCATGCGTACCAGAGAATTGAGGTGGCCGTAGCCCCCCGAATCGGGCTGGTTGGCGGCCCGGTACCGGATGTCCACAAACTTGAAGGTGCCCAGGCTCATCAGTCGGCTCAGCGTCTGGTCGGAGCGGCGGCGGCGGTAAATGCTGTCGGGGTAAATGAAGGTGGCGTTGGTAATAGCCTTAGCCTTAAACACTTTCTCGTCGGGGAAGTAGCGGTAGCCCCGAAACATGACTGGCTCCTTGGCGCCTTCCGTCGTATCAGAAAGAGTATAGTCGGTATCCAGCGTCACCCGATTAAGCACATACGGCTTAGCCGCCTGGGGCGGAATGGTACCCTTAATTTTCAGGTAGACATTCGCTTCATTATCCAGGGTGCTATCTACCTGAAACAGAATATAATCGGGGTTGAAATAATAGTAGCCCTGGTTTTTGAGCGCCGCGTCGATACGTACCCGCTCGTTAATCATGGTTTGCAGGTTGTACGGGTCGCCTACTTTCAGCAGCGAGTTTGGCTCCGTGGCCCGAATAGCGCGGTCGATGAGCGTGTCGCGGTCGGGGAAGTGAATCTCTTTGATCAGATACGGCTTGCCCACCGCCGCCACATAATCAATGGAGGCCGTGTTATCTTTCACCTTCACCTTGCTGCTCACGGCGGGCTTGAAATAGCCATTGTTGTAAAGACGGTTGGTCATCAGCCCCTTTACATTGTTGGTGTCCACGGCGCTCAGCAGCACGGGCTCTTCGCCGTATTTATCGGCCAGCCACTTGCCCAGGCCCTTGGTTTTGCCCTCGCCCATGTGCCAGAAATACAGCTTGGGCCGCAGCCCCAGAATGGAGCTGTTGGGCTTGGGCGTTATCACCGACTCCAACTCCGTCGTCAGCACCGACTCATTCGGAATAGCGCTTTCCGACTTAATCGCGACGGTGCTGCCGGTGTAGAGCTTGCTGCCTTCGGGAATAAACTTGGTGCCGGAGCAGCCAGCCAGCAGCAGGACAAAAAAGCCCCCCAGCCACCACTGGGGGGCTTTTTTTGCGATAGCAATAACGGTGTGGGTCGTAGAAGGCACGGAATAAGTTGGAGATTTTGGGTAGATAATGGCAGAATGTAGAACGGAGTGGCACTCCGTTCTTACGCGAAGCGCAAAGCCGTAACCGCGCCCGCGTGGGCTTGCCGCTAGGCGGCAGAACGGAGTGCCACTCCGTTCTACATCACCGGCCCGCCGTCGTCTGGCGCCGCGCCAAGCGGCCGGCCTCACGCCGGGGCACGGCCACGGTTTGCACGGAGTCTTTGACTGCTTTTTCTTCCTGTTTTTCGCGTTTGCGGTTTTGCTTGCGTTCTTCTTTTACGTCTTTGTCAATGCCCTGAAACAAGTCGGCCAGGGTCTTGTAGTCGCGCTGGAAAATGAGGGAGGCGCCGTTGCGCACGTACTGCCCATCGATGTCGCCGTAGGCGTTGTTGCGGTAGGCGCGCAGGCGGAGGCGGCCGTTAGCCAGAATATCATACTCAATGCTCACGTCGCCGGCGAAGTTGCTCACGCTTTGCTGTCCGCTCGAAGCCTGGTTGCCCCCGGCCAACGGCACATCCGTACCCAGTCGCACCGTTACACGGTCGTTGAAGAGCTGGCGACGCACGGCCACGTTCAGGTCGGTGCGCGTTTTCTCGGAGCCCGAGGAGAAGTCAGCCTGTGAGTTCACGCCCAGCTCCACGCCTAAGTTGGAGAGGTAGCTGCCCGTGAGCTTGTTAAGCTGCTGGGTAAGCACCTGACTGGCGCTACCCCGCAGCTGCTCCGCCACCAGGCTACCTCCACTCGACTCGAACGGATTGGCAGCTAGGAAGCGCTCCAGCACCAGCAGTGAGAATACCTGCTTGTTCAGTTCGTCCGTCTGGCTCGGCTGGCGTAGCTGGGCCAGACGGTTTTCGATTTGGGGCCGCAACTGGGTACGGGCATCTTCGGGCAGTTGAATATCGAAGCTGATAACGGGCTTGAGCAGGTCGCCGTTTACCTTCAACAACACCTCAAAGGGCAACTGATTGCGCCCGATCGTCTGCAAGCTTTCGTCGGCTTCACCCTGCCCGGCCAACAGCTCCGCGGGGGCCGTTTTGACATTGAAAATAGCCGTTACGTTGGTTTGGGCATTATACGGGTCGCCGCTCCACGTGATAGAGCTGCCCTGGGCAATCTCAAATTCGCGCGAAGCTAGGTCGTATAGAGACATAGCGTACTTGCCCTCCGTCACATCCAGCCGTCCGCTGAGCGTAATGGTACCCGCAGGGTCGATGGCGGTGTTCAGCGTGCCGGCGGCCCGCACTTGCAGATTGTCGCCGGAGGCCTGGTCGATGACAATGGTAAACGGCGTCTCATCGGTCACAGTCACGACGGCGGCAATATCAAAGCCCTCCGCCGTTTGGGCCGAATCGACGGGTGCCTGACGGGCCAACATAGTATCGAGCGGCGCGCTGAGGTCGATGAACTCGACAATGCCCTCTCGCTCTACCGCCACGGCCTCATCGTTGGGCACCACCACCGTCAGATTGGAGCCTTCCACTACGGTAGCCGTGGTGCGGATGCGCGGCAACGCAAGATCCCCGGTTATGCGCGTGTCCGAATCGACCAGTAGCTTGCCGTAGAATATTTCGTTATCGCGCTGGGTGCTTTGCACGGCCAGAAAGTCATTCGTAACGGCTCGCAGCTGAAAGCGGTAGTCGTCGATGTAGTTCTTGGTGTACACGTAGCCGTTGATTTCCGCCTTGTTGTTCAGCGAATCCAGAATGGTAAAGTCCTGAAACTTGATTCCCTGCTCATCGAAAGTCAGGCTTTCGTTGGGCAGCGTGAAAGGGGCGCCAAGCTGGGTAAGCGTAAAGCCGGCATCGTTGGTATTGAGCGTACCGCGCAGCTGGGGGGCATTTGTAGTGCCTCGCACCGTAAAATCACCAGTCAGATAGCCCGTCATCTCGCGCACCTCGCCGAGCGCGAAAGGCTCGGCCGTATTCAGGTTCAGGCGAGCTACGTTGATGGCCATATCCAAATCGCCAGCCGCCAAGTAGTAGCCCGTGGCCCGCACTTCGTTGTTGTTGGGCCCGCCCGTCAGGCGAGCATCGACCTGGTAGCGGTCGGCAGTGGGATTAGTTGCATTCAACGACAAGTCACCGATAACCGACTTGTTGTAGGCGAAGCTGCTCAGGGTCATGTCGGCGGTAAATGCCTGGCGCGGCTGGCCCAGACTGCGTACTACAGCCTGCCCGTTGAGCGTACCGCCCACCAACGAATCCTGCAAGCCGCCCGCTACAGCCAGCATGTTCAGATCGAGGCTGCCCAAGCGCACCTGCAACGGATATTCGCCCCCCGGCAAGGTTTGCAGCTCGATAAACTGCTGGCCCTGACTTAAGCGCACGTTTTCGGCTCGCACTGCCCCTGATGCCAGAGTATACTGCACCTTATTATTGGGTGCAACCGTCCATTTCTGGTTACTCACCACCAGATTTTCATCAAAGCTGAACGCATACGCGTCGCCTTGGCTCAGCACTTGCAGCACCCCAGCCAGATTCAGCAGCTGGGCGCTATCCGACTCCGCAATGCGCACGCTTGTAGCCACCTGGTTGTTGGCCACGTTGCCGGTTATGCTGGGGTTGGGCAGGCGCAGACTGGTATCCTGGCTGGCCTGGCGCATACGCAGCGCGTAATCCAGCTTTTGCGGATCGGAGGCAATGGTAAGCTGGGTCGAGTCGAGCCGGAAGCCCTCGTAGATGATAACCGGAATCCGGCTGTTCAGCGTCAGGTTAGCTTCCCGGCTGTCGAAGCCGCCGGTCAGGTTGAAAGGCGAAATCTTGGTTAATCCCGGTACAAAGGCCGCAATCGGGCGGGGCTCCAGCACGCGCACATCGAAGGTGAAATTGCGGGCCGGACCGCCCGCCACGTAGCGCACATCGGGCAGGTCGAAGTAGCGGTCGATGTGCTGCTGAAGCACCGTTGCCAGATCACCTAGCGGCGTATTGCCATCCAGCTTAACCGTGAAAATATCCGAGGTCACGTCCACCGCCGAGCGACCGGGCTGTTGCACAATCTTACCTTCCAATGTGCCAAAGGCAAAAGGCTGGTTATCACGCACAACTACCACATTCTGCCCCGAGAACGTGCCGTTGATGGAATTGGCATCAGCACCGCTGAGGTTGGCCGTCAGGTTGCCCTGCACGCGCAGGTCGCCGCCGGTATAGAAGCCCAGCGCCGTCAGATTTGCCCCCCGCAGGTTCAGCGACGACACTTCGTAGCTCGGGTTGTTTGCGTCGCGCAGATTCACAGTCGCCAGCACGTCGAGGTTCAGGTTGGGGTCGGTTTTGCTTTCGGCAGCAATCACATAGCGGTTGCGGTCGATGTCGACGGTGGCGGCAATGTCGCGGTACGTGTAGTTATTGTACTCGGCCCGCTGCACGTCGGCCACTAGGCGGCCTTGCATGGTAGCCGGGTCGAGGCCGCGGGCATTCAGGCGACCAGTAGTCGTCACGCGTCCAATGGTCGGATCTCGCAGCACGGCACCCACGTTGAAGTTCTGTACCGAGAAGCGAGCCGTAACGGGCTCCCGGCCGGCGGGGCCGGGTTCCATATTCACCACGGCCGTCGCGTTGCCGAAGCTGGTGTTTACTTTCAGATTGGTATCAAACACCATGGCCGTAGGGCGGCCCTGAAACGTGCCCGATACCGCAATGCGCGGCGGCAATTGATACTCCCGCGGAATAGTACCGGCGGGAGCCAAACTCTTGATATCGGCCGCGGTGGTCGTAAACTGCGCGATGTTGAGGTCGGTGTAGAGGCGGCGGTCTACTTCGGGCAGGCCCTGAATGCGGCCACTGGCGCGCAGCACCGTATTGCGAAAGCCCACCACATCCAGGTTCTGCACCCGGAAGTCGCCCACGCGGCCATTTACGCGCCCACTCACCAGCACCGACTGGTTAGGGCCAGTAGTAAACGGTGGGGTGCTGGCCAAATCGGGGGCCAGATACAGAATATCCCGGAAGCCCAGGCGGGTTTCGCGCAGGTCACCCTCAATGCGCAGCTGGCCCAGCTTCTCGGTGTCGGCCAGGGCATCTAGGCTTTCGTAGCCCATAGCCAAAGTGCGGCGGATGCGCGTGTGGGGCGTTATCAGGTCGAGGTTGTCGAGGCGAGTTTGCACCGAGTCGAAGACGACATCGGCCGTGGCGCTTTCTACCTCAAAGCCGCTTTGCTCCTTGCCCGCCAGATTCACGATGCGGCCCGTGGTGCGGTTTTCGGAGTAAAACAGGTTCTCCGTATTCAGAATCAAGTCGGTAAACTTGAGGTGATTATAGTCCATGCCCCGCACGCGGGTTTTTTGGGCGGGCTCGTTAAAGTTGTCGAACGCCACATCTACCCCGTTGATGTCGGATTTCTTGAGCGTAACCACCCAGCTGGCTTCCTGGCCGGTCGCTTTCTCCACCGATTCATTCAGGTCGCGTACAGCCTCGGCCGGATTGATGATGCGCTCCTCAACGGGCACGTTCTCATTTTGGGCGTAGGCGAAGGAGGTGTTGCGCAGCAGCAACGTATTGAGGGCCACCCGCGAGTTGCGCAGGTCGATGTTGTCGGTGGTAATGTCGGCCTGGCCGATGCGGGTGGTGATATACTGGGCCGAGGGGGCATTTTTGTACGTCAGACTGACATTATTGAGCTGCGCGCGGTTCAGGCCCAGCTCCAGTTCCAGCGGCTCACTTACGGCCGTGTCCGGGGGGGCGTTTTTGCTCTGCACAATGTCGATGCGGGTGTTGCGCAGAGCCGCCTGATCGATGCGGTAGGTGGAGGCGTCCACGTCAACGGCGTCCATGTTCACGGCCAGCTCGCCTACGCGCGTCTTCACGGCCATGCCTTCCACCTGGTCGTCGTAGCGGAGGCGAATGTTGGTCAGGCGGGCGTCCCCGATGTTGTACTGAAACCCGGCGCTGGCCGTATCGACGGGGGCCGTGGTGGTGTCGCCGGTCGCGAAGGCGGCCGTGATATAGTCGAAGTTGAAGGTGCTGTCGGGCAGGGTGCGCGTGATGCCCACGGTACCGTCATTCAGCTCCACCGACTTTACGTTAATCTGCGATTTGGTGAGCGCCCACAAGTCAATGTTGACGCCCAAATGACCCACGGCCAGCAGGGTATCGCCCTTCTGGTCTTCCAGATACACATCGTCGAGGGAAATGGCGTTGCGCCAGTCGGTGCGGAATTTCCCGATGCGCACTTCCGTCCCGATCTTATCTTGCAGATAGCCGCTGGCTTTGCGCGCCGCAAAATCCTGGGCAGCCGGGAATTGCAAAGCCACCACTACCAGGATTACCAGTAGGACAATAAAAGCCACCAACCCCAGGATACCATAGAGGATGCGGCGAACGTAGGTAGGCAGGGATTTGATAACTCAGCTGTGCTTAAAGTGTTCAGTATCACCCAACGAAAAAAGGCCATGCTAGGTTGGCTGGGGGGCTTTTTTGCTGTTAGAACGCTCTATATATCGCGACTGGTGCGGCGTGAAGCACGAAACTTGCGAAACCAGCAAGCGGTAGTGTCGAGCTTGGTGACGGTGTCTATTTGCACCTGCCAGCAGTGTGCAACCAGCAGTATGTAAACAAAAAGCCCTGGCTCTCGAGCCAGGGCTTTTTGTTTATCCTAATAAACGGGTTAAAAACCTGGCGCAACTGCTAAGGAAAAGATGAAAGGACCACCAGCAAGGTTGAGTTTGCGAAGAAAAGTGGCTCTTGGGGTCGCTAGGTCAAGAATCGAAACCTCATTTTGGTTATTACTGCCAATTGAAATAGCATAGGCCGTATTGCTAGTACCTCCAATATCAAAAACATTAACACTGGTCGTGGTCGAGCTAAATCCACTCAGGCCTATTGTCCCGATTTCGGTCAGCGTGCCTGCGTTAGGCGGATTCTGAAGATAAAGCTTATTGCTACCCAGAACGTACAACTTGGTAGAGGTTGCGCCGACAAAGCTATTATCATAAGCCACTGCACTTACGGATGGCAAGGCAGGATTCAGATTGCTATCTACGGTAACAACCCCGTCGGTGGGGTTCACCCTTAGGTTTTGCCCCCCACTACGTCTCACGATACGAATACGGTCGTCGATAGGGTCGAAATCAAATGTATAAGCGCTAGTTCCTGAAGAAAAGGATAAGGGGATACTCAGGTCAGCTACAGGCGTAGCCATAGCCGTTACCAGATCGATGGTATAGAGCCTAGTACTGGCGATATAGTCGATTCCGTTCAGATAGCGGGCTCCTTGCCCTATTATCAAGGCGTAGAGTTGACCAGTTGCCGGGCGGAAGTCCAGGCCCACGACTTGTTGGTTTATAGCCAACCCACCGAACTGCTGCGTGATGGCAGCGGTGGGGTCAGTGGTGTTCGTTGGGTCGAAAGTGTACAAGGAGTTAAAAGTTCCTCTCAGAGGAATAGTTATAAACCCGGCAGCATAAATAACTGGCTGAGTGGGAATGGCGATGCCGGAGTAGGCTAAGCTAGTTGCGTACTGAGCTAAAGGCCGCGCCGCGCCGGTAGCCAGATTTACGGTGAAGAGAGTAGGGTTGCCACTTACACTATATAACCCAAGAGCGGTGCCAGTTTTGGCATCAATGTCGAAGCCCCCGTCGCCGCTAATGTTCAGGTTCAGACTCCCGACCGCTACTAATGTCCCGTCGTTAGGCGGATCCTGGCGGTAGAGCTGATCGGTGGCCGGGTCCAAGTCATAGAGCACCGTTGTAGCCGCTTTTGTCGTATTGTTGGTGTAGGCCGCCCCATTAATAGCAGCGCCCGCTGCGCCAGTGATGGCCCCATCGGTAGCGGCCACTGCGCCCGTCTCCGGGTTCAGCCGCAAGTTCTGGCCCGTGCTAGTGACCAAGCGAATGCGGTCCACGGTCGGGTTGAAGTCGAAGCCGACTAAATTGCCCCCCAGCGCTGGTGTGAAGGCGCCACTGCCGATGGCTCGGGCCGCGCCGGTATTCTGGTTAATGACATACAAGCGGCTCGCGCTACTCACCCCGTAAAGCTGACCCGTAGCGGGGCGAAAGTCGATGGCCAGCAAAGTCTCGCCATTGCCCAAGCCCGTAATGTTGACTGAACTAAGGCGCGTGGCGGCATTTTTCGTGGAGTAGGCGTCGAGCTTGGTGCCCCCCGATAGTGCGTAAAAAGCAATGTCCTGGCCTAATGGGGGAAAGGTAGGAATAACTGGTGGTGGAGTGGGCTTGGGGAAGTACTGCTCCAAGATGTCTTCGCAACTCGTGAGTGACACCAATAGCAAGGCAGCGGCCCCAAGCTTGGCAAGTGAAGAAGTTGTTTTCATACAGCGATGAGAGTAAAATGAAATACAAAACATAGCATCAAAGCCCCGACTCTTGAGCCGGGGCTTTGTAATAAACAGACATGCTTATGTGGTGAGCAAATACTAAAACCCTAAGCCAACCGTAAATCCAGTCGCATCAAAAGGAAATACTTCCTTTTTAGTAGCACTAGCACTAGCCAGATCAATTGTATAGAAATATCGGCCAGGGTCAAATTGCTGTAACGCATTGGTAAGAATGGCGTAGCCTGTATTGCTCATTCCACCAATGTCAAATCCTGTATTATACTGAAGATCAAGCGCGAAAGTAAGATTCCGGAAACTATAGATTCCTTCAGCCGGCTGCGTTATAATCGCAAAGTCTCCTTTGCGCGAGAAAATAGCGTATAAAGTAGCAGTGGTAGCCCCGGCGTAATTATTATCGTACGCCACCGACGCTATACCTGCATCAAGGCCAGTACTTCTCTGGCCATTCAAATGCAGCAAACCATCTTCTATGAAAGTAGCATCCACAGGGTTGATGCTTACATTCCTCTGACCACTAATAATGCGAATACGATCTGCTACCGGGTCAAAGTCAAACCCGGGACCAGCAATGAGTAACTCTGTTGGCCCGGTGAGTGGACCGACACGAGTCGCAGCAGCAGTGGCAGCGTTAATCGTATACAGTGTCACGTTATTAAAGTCAGCTGTGCGAGCTATGGCATACAGTTGGCCATTAGCCGGCCGAAAGTCTATGCCAGCCACTGACTCCCCGGGCGCTAAGCCTGTGATGGGCTTGGTAACCCCAACCGCAGGCGTAGCTATATTAAAGATATATAGGCTATTTGCCGTAGTGGCATAAGCTACGGGCTGAGTCGGGATGGCTAGACCTGCATAAGCAGTGGAGGCCGCGTACTGGGCCAAGGGCCGGGCCGCGCCCGTAGTCAAGTCGACGGTGAATAGTGTAGGATTACCATTGACTGGATACAGACCTAAGGCTGTGCCGGTCGTGGCATCGATATCGAAGCCGCCATTGCCGCTCACTGGCACATTTAAATTGCCCACTTGCACCACGGTCCCGTCATTGGGTGGGTTGATTAGGTAAAGCTGTTGGTTCTGGGTGTTAATGGCGTATAAGGCCGTAGTCGTAGCGCCGGCGGTGTTGTTGGTATAGGCTACCCCGGTCAGCGTGGCGCCCGCCACGCCGTTAACGGCCCCATCGGTGGCGACCACCGTACCGGTCTCTGGATTCACCCGCAGGTTCTGGCCCGTGCTAGTGACCAAGCGAATGCGGTCCACGGTCGGGTTGAAGTCAAAGCCGACTAAATTGCCCCCCAAGGCCGGGGTGAAGGCGCCACTGCCGATGGCTCGGGCCGCGCCGGTATTCTGATTGATAACGTACAGCCTACTGCCGCTGCTCACCCCGTAGAGTTGGCCCGTAGCGGGGCGAAAGTCGATGGCTAGCAAGGTCTCACCGCTGCCCAGGCCCGTGATGGAAACCGAACTAAGGCGCGTGGCGGCATCTTTGGTAGAGTAGGCATCGAGCTTGGTGCCGCCCGACAGCGCATAGAAGGATATGTCTTGGCCTAGAGGTGGAAAGGTGGGAATAGTGGGCGGTGGAGTGGGTTTGGGGAAGTACTGCTCCAGGATGTCTTCGCAGCTACTTAGCGAGGACAATAACAGAACAGCCGCGCCCCAAGTGGCGAGGGAAGAACGTTTTAGCATATAATGAAGATGATAGGATGGAAGGAAGAAATAATTGAACTAAGCTCCTTCGCCATACGCAACTCTATTGTATTTGGATGTTGCTATTTTCCACTTTCTAGAAAGAATTAATTCTAGTTGAGATGCCTGATATTTAGTGCCCTTGGGCATGTCCTTATCATATAAAACCACAAAAAAAGCCCCCCAAATGATTTTAGGGGGCTTTTTTATGGCATGAAGAGTTCAAACTAACCAGACAATGAATTAGAAGCCCAAGCCCACGGTAAAGCCGCTTGTGCCGATACCACCGGAGCTTCGGCCAAATATGCCTTTGCTGGTAGCCTTACCCGTAGCAAGATCGATGGTATACAGTTCCGTGCTACCCGTAATGTTCAGCACAGCGTAGCCCGTGTTGGTAGTGCCTCCGATATCGAAGTTGCTGCCGGGGCCGGCGTTCAGCTCCAGATTCCCCACTTCTACCATATTGCCAGCATTGGGCGCGTTCAGTTGAAACAGCTTGGCGGAAAGGAAAGGGGCCCGGGGGCTGAAATCGCGGGTATCGATTACGTACAAATTGGAGATAGTTGCGCCGGCGAAGTTGTTGTCGTAGGCGGCGGCCTCCACTACTGGCGTACCCGGATTCAGGTCACCGTCCTGGATGGCGGAGCCGTCAGCAGGGTTGACCCGTACGTTCAGGCCGGAGCGGCTCACAATACGAATGCGGTCCACTACGGGGTTGAAATCGAAGCCATACGCGCCTCTGAACGTTAATGGAACAGATAAGCTAGCTACCCGCGTAGCCTCGGCAGTGGCGGCATTGATCGTGTACAAGCGGCCATTATCCATCTGAGGACCACCCTGCGGACGCTGCACAGTCAGGGCGTAGAGTTGCCCATTAAGGGGTCGAAAATCCAGGCCGGCCATCTCTTCATTCGGAGTAAGCCCGGTGATGGGTTTAGTGATGGAAGTGGACGGATTGGTGGGGTCCACAATCAACAGGTCGTTGTTGATGGTGACCGCGTAAGCTACCGGTGAGGTTGGGATGGCGATGCTTGAATAATCTAGGCTTACGTCGTATTGGGCCAATGATTTGGCGGCGCCCGTGGCAAGATCAACGGCAAACAGCGTCGGGGTGCCGCTCACTGCGTACAGGCCCAGGGCCGTGCCCGACTTCCCATGAATATCGAAGCCGCCATCCCCGATGATACTTAGATTCAGCCCTCCTATCGGCGCTACGGTGCCTTCATTGGGTTGGCTGATCAGATAGAGCTGCCGGCTTGCCGAGTTGATAGCATACAACTCCGTTGTTGTGGCTCCCGCCACGTTGTTGGTGTAGGCTACCGCCGTAATGCTGGCGCCCGCAACGCCGCTGATAGCGCCATCGGTGCTGGCCACGGTGCCCGTTTCGGGGTTCAGCCGCAGGTTTTGACCCGTTGAAGTAATCAGCCGAATCCGGTCCACGGTCGGGTTGAAGTCGAAGCCCACCAAATTGCCCCCAGCGCGGGCGTAAAGGCACCGGTGCCAATGGCGTGGGCGGCGCTCGTATTCTGGTTAATCACGTACAGGCGACTGGCGCTGCTCACCCCATAAAGCTGCCCGGTGGCGGGCCGGAAGTCGATTGCCAAGAGCTGCTCCCCGCCGGCTAAGCCCGTAATAGCTACTGAGTTTGTGCGCGTGGCGGGAGCCTTGGTCGAATATGCATCCAACCGGCTGCCGCCCGACAAAGCGTAAAAAGGAATATCTAGTCCCAGGCTCGGAAAGGTTGGGACAATAGGGGCAGGCCTTGGAAAGTATTTCTCCAGAACGTCTTCGCAGCTACTCAACGAAGACAAGAGCAAGACGGCCATGCCCCACTTGGCGAGGGTAAAAATCTTCATCATTTTAAGTAAATTTTTATTACTAAAATGAGAAATAATAGAATTTATTTTATCACATACTCTATGTAGCTATATAGATTCGGATTATCAAATTTTTGTGGGAAGCACCAACTCACCCGAACCTTGTCGGCCTGATCAGGTAGCTACTACTTAGCACAGTCATAAAGCGTAGTAAAACTTATCTTTCGCCCCCATCTGATTTCTTCCGAATGATTATTCGCTTCTCTCTTCCCTATCATACCGAGCCCGGCCAGCGCATTGCGGTCTGCGGCTCCGAGCCCAGCCTGGGCCAATGGAACCTCGACCGCGCGCTTTTTTTGCATTACGCTGCCCGCACGGGCCTGTGGACCCAGGAAATCAGCATCCCCACTGACCATCCTCATCCCATTGAATACAAATACGTGCTGCTCGACGAGCGCGACGGCAGCAAGCACTGGGAGTGGGGCTCCAATCGGGTGGTGGCTGACTCTGGGGGGCTTTTTACCCGCCTTGTGCTGGAAGATTTTTGGCGCGCCCCCGCCCAGCCCGACAATGAGCTGCACACGGCGGCCTTCACCAAAGCCCTGTTTCGTCGGGGGCCGCACGTAGCCTCCGCTCAAGCCCTCGCCACACCATCCGCAACAGACATCGGGTCGGCGGGAGCCATCCGGTTTCAGCTGGTGGCGCCGCGGGTAGCACCGCAGCACCAGGTCTGTATTCTGGGCTCCGATGAAGCGCTGGGCGCCTGGGATGCCAGTCGGGCTATTATCCTTGACGATCAGGACTATCCTACCTGGACAGCCCAGGTAGCCCTGGCGCAGCCCGGCCAGAACACCCAGTACAAGTACGCCATCTGCGATGCCCAAACCGGCGATATCGTCCATCTGGAAACCGGCGACGACCGGGTAATTTTGCCCCCCACGCCTGCCAATACCCTGCGGGTGCGGGCAGATGAAGGCTTTCGCTACCCGGCCGGCAACTGGCGCGGAGCCGGCGTGGCGCTGCCGGTATTCTCGTTGCGCACCAAGCAGGGCTTAGGTGTGGGCGAGTTTTCGGACCTGAAGATGCTGGCCGACTGGTCGGCGGAAGCGGGCCTGAAACTGATGCAGATTCTTCCTATCAACGATACCACGGCCACCCATACCTGGGTCGATTCGTACCCGTACGCGGCTATTTCGGTGTTTGCCCTGCATCCGCTCTATCTGCATCTGGATGGTATTGCGGAGCTAGCTGATGCCGCCGACCGCACCGAGCTGGACTGCCTGCGCGAAGAGCTGAATGCCCGCGACTTTGTGGACTATGAGCCCGTGATGGAGGCCAAATGGAAGTTCATCAAACGCCTGTACCAGCAGCAGAAGGCGACTTTCCTCGCCGATCCTGCTTTTAAAGCGTTTTGGGTGGAGCAGAATGAGTGGCTGGTGCCTTACGCTGCCTTTTCGGCCCTGCGCGACCGGTTTGGCACCGCCGACTTCCAGCAGTGGCCCGAAGAGTTTCAGACGCCCCGGAACCTGGATGAGCTTACCGCACCCAGCCAGCCCGATTTCGACGAGTTTGGCCTGCACTTCTTCACGCAGTTTCACCTCGATAAGCAGCTGCGCGAAGCCGTAGAATATGCCCGTGAGCGCGGCGTGGTGCTCAAGGGCGATTTGCCCATCGGCATTTATCGCCACTCCGTGGATGCCTGGACCCAGCCCGAGCTCTACCACATGGACCGCCAAGCCGGCGCTCCGCCAGACGACTTCTCGGTGACGGGCCAGAACTGGCGCTTCCCCACCTACAATTGGGAGCGCATGGCCGAAGACAACTACCAGTGGTGGCGCAACCGCCTGAGCCACCTAGCCCGCTACTTCGACGTGCTGCGCATCGACCATATTCTGGGCTTTTTCCGCATCTGGGAAATTCCGGGGCATTCGGTGGAAGGCTTGCTGGGTCATTTTGCGCCCGCTTTGCCGATGCACCGCCACGAGATTGAGCAGCGACTGGGCTGGTTTGATTATGGCCGCCTGTGCGAGCCATATATCCGCTGGCACATGCTTCAGCACATCTTTCACGCGCAGGCGCAGGCCGTGTTCGATGAGTTTATGGAGGATGCCGGCTACGGCGCTATCCGCCTCAAAGACTACGTGCGCACCCAGCGGCAGATAGAGGCGCTGTTTGACCAGCGAATCGCCGATGACCCAAACAATGCCGAGCACCTGCGCTGGCTGCGCACGGGCTTGTACAAACTAGTAAATGAGGTGCTGTTTGTGCCCGCTGATGAGCCCGACTTCTACCACCCACGCATCACGGTGTATCTGAGCACGTCGTTTAAGGAGCTGGACGATCATAATCGCCATCTTATCAACGAGATCTACAACGATTTCTTCTTCCGTCGTCACGAAGACTTCTGGCGGCGGCAGGGCTTGGTAAAATTGCCCCCCGTGCGCTACGCCACCGATATGCTGATCTGCGGCGAAGACTTAGGCATGGTGCCCGCCTCCGTGCCGGGCGTGATGCGCGAGCTGGGCATGCTGGGCCTCAACATCCAGCGCATGCCCTCCGACCCCAACGTGGAGTTTGGCAACCCAGCCCACGCGCCGTATTTGTCCGTTGTCAGCCCCGGCTCGCACGATATGAGCACTTTGCGCGGCTGGTGGGAAGAAGACCGCGACATTACCCAGCGTTTTTTCGAAGACCTGCTCGGCCATCGGGGCGAAATTGCCCCCCAGCACTGTGAACCATGGATAGCGCGCGAAATAAACGTGCAGCACCTGCATTCACCCGCCATGTGGGCTATTTTTCCCCTTCAGGATTTGCTGGCTATGGATGCTGACCTGCGTCGCGAAAACCCGCACGATGAGCAGATTAACGTTCCCTCTAATCCGCAGCATTTCTGGAAGTATCGCCTGCACCTGAATCTGGAAGAGCTGGCCTCCCAAGCAAGTTTTACCCAAGCGCTGCATAACCTGACTGATGAAAGCGGGCGCAACCAAGTGTATTAGATTCAGGTACTTGCATTTGCTTTAGCTAAAGGCTTTTCTATATTTTCTACTTAAAAAAAGCCCCCCGGCCTAACCGCTGGGGGGCTTTTTTGGTATAGGAGTTTCTACTGCGTTTCATATGCCTACAGCTCTTCCTCTTCCCAAAGCGGCCCGCCGTCTTCGACCTGCTACCGACTACGATGTTATTATTATAGGAGCCGGAAGTGCCGGACTCAGCGCGGCGCTGGTATTGGGCCGCTGCCTCCGCCGCGTACTCGTGTGCGATGGTGGCGCCCCACGCAATGACCCCTCGCCCGCCGTGTGGGGCTTTTTCACCCGCGATGGGGTGCAGCCCAGTGAGCTGCTGCGCTTGGGCCTAGAGCAGCTGGCGGCCTACCCGAGTGTGGAAGTTTGCCCCTTGCGCGTAACCGAGGTTAGCGTGAGCGACGAGTGCTTTACCATTGTGGCCGATACGGAGGCCAGCCGCACCCGCACCATAACGGCGCGCAAAGTATTGCTGGCCACGGGCGTAGAAGACGAATTACCCCCCCTGGATGGTATGCGTGAGTTTTGGGGACGCGGCGTGCTGCATTGCCCTTATTGCCACGGCTGGGAGGTGCGCGACCGGGCGTTAGCGGTATACGGACGGGGAAAAGGCGTTACGGGTCTGGCGTTGCTTGTCAGCCGCTGGTCGAAGGATGTGGTGGTATGCACCGATGGCCCCGGTGGCCTCACAGAAAAGGCCCGTCAGCGTCTGCACAAGCAAGCTATTAAGGTGCATGAAGAGCCTATTGAACGCCTGGAGGGCTCTGAGAAAGAGGGCCTGCAACACGTGCTGTTCAAGAATGGCGACAAGCTGGTGCGCGAGGCGCTGTTCGTGCATCCACACCAGCACCAACGCACCAATCTAGCAGAGCAACTGGGCTGTCGTCTGAACAGCAAAGGCGCTGTTTGGACGGACAAAAAGCAGCAAACTTCGATACCGGGCCTCTATGCTGCCGGCGACACTACGGCCGGCATGCAGCAGGCTATTCTGGCTGCCGCCGAGGGCTCACTGGCCGCCATTATGATAAATGAAAAGCTGACCAAGGAAGAGTGCGTATAACAAGCTGGATCAGCCGGGTATGCGAATGGTGAACTCCGTGTATTCGCCTTCCTGGCTTTCTACCGTAAGCGACCCATTATGTCCCTTGGTCACGATATCGTAGCTCAAAGACAAACCTAAGCCTGTGCCCTCGCCCGTGGGTTTGGTGGTAAAAAAGGGCTGAAAAATCTTATCCTTTACAGTAGTAGGCATGCCCATCCCATTGTCGCGTACACGCACTTCTACATCGCCGGCCTCGGTACGGCGGGTGCTTACACTCACCGTGGGCACGTAGCCATCAGACACGCACTCTTTCTTTTTCTGAACGGCGTAGAATGCGTTGGTAAAAAGGTTGAGCAACACCCGCCCTATATCCTGCGAAATCGCATTCACTTGTCCCAGTTCAGGATACAAGTTCGTGTACAGGGTGGCGTTGAAGGTTTTGTCCTTGGCCCGCAAACCGTGGTAAGCCAGGCGCAGGTATTCGTCGGCCAGCGTATTTATATCGGTCGGCTGCAGCTCGCCCGTACTGGCGCGGCTGTGCTCTAGCATTCCCTTCACGATGGACGCTGCTCGTTGGCCGTGGTGGGTAATTTTCTGCAGATTCTGCTTCAAATCAACCAGCAGCTCGGTTTCCAGATCGATGTTGCGCGTGGGCTTGCGCTTTTCCTCCTCCAGCTCCGTAATCAGCTCGGCGCTTACATCCGAAAAGTTGGTGACAAAGTTCAGCGGGTTCTGAATCTCATGGGCAATACCGGCGGTCAACTCGCCCAAACTGGCCATTTTCTCGGCCTGAATGAGCTGGGTCTGCATGGTTTTAAGCTCAGTTAATGCCTGGCTCAGCTCCTCCGTCTGCTTGGTAAGCGTAGCGGTACGCTCAGCTACGAGTCGCTCCAACTCAGCGTTTTGCGTTGCGATGCGCTGCTTTTCCTGTTCCTCTTCCTCTCGCAATAGGCGCTCTTTCTCGAGGTGCTTTTTCTGATTGCGGGCAATCAGCAGAAAGGTAATCATCCATATCACCGTGAAGCCCTGCGAAGCATCGAAGGCGTCTTCATAGTTCTCGCCTAGCTTCCAGTCCGATACTACCAGCATCAGCTCGATGGCAGAGTAAACGGTGTAAGGCACTACAGCCAGCAACACGGTGCGGGCCGGTCGGTAATCCCGTAAAGCCAGTGCGACCAGTATTACGACCACAAAGACGAAGAGCATATACACTTCGTCCAGCTGGTCGTTGCGAAAGTTGAACAGGAGGTCAATAATACCTAGCCCCACCCCCGGCACCCAGATCCACCGGAGCAGCTTATCCCAATGGGGCAGGCGATTGGGCAGGTCGAAAAACCTACGCAGGATTCGCACCACCAGAAACTGGGCCAGCAGAATGCTAATTATTATTTGACCATCAAATTTCATAGGGAAAACCGGTGCTGAAACAGCGAGGTAAACTGGCAGGAATGCATGGTATCGATTGACATATTGCCGCTTCCATTTCCTGCATTCCAGTGTGGAAAAAGGTCAGCTTAGTGAGAAATAATACTAATCATCTTTTGCTAACTTTTTGGTAAGCCAGTTCCTCGGCAGCGGAACTGCAAAGACAACTGTAGGATTGCTGGTGCGAGGGCGGCGGCGGGTGGTTAGCTTTTTCAGCTTGTCATCCTCTTTCGACAAGAGAATGCTGGCATAATCTCCAATTAGTCCCACGGAGGTAGGCAACGTAATGCGTACGGAAAGCTGCTGCGAGGTCTCAATGGGTTTTGCGCCAGCGGGATTTTGTGCTTGGCTGCTCATGATGGAAAGCGGACAGACCAGACATAAAACAAATAACTTAACACCAGACATTGAGGAAGAGCACCACTATACTACTGATTATGAATAGAATTTATTCGAAACTCGCTATAGAATTATGAACAAATCTACTGTGTTTGCTTTCTGAAGCAATAGCCCAGCAAATCCAACCAAACAACACGCTGATTGTAAGGCGGTAATCAATGGTATACAACGTATCCGCTTTCCTGCTGCGCAGCTTTACGGCTGCCTGTAGCCAATGTGCTTTTGCCCCGAAGCGAAAAACAACCGCCTGTTTGTCTGGGGGGCATTTTATTATCTCAAACGGCTTGATCTATTCAGGTCAGCTTTAATTCAGGCCGTACTGCTGCAATGAAACAGTGTGCCATTTTGTATAAGCCAGCCAGCGGCAGCACCACTGCTCATAAGTGCCCAAAACGCAGATAACGTGGCCGCTTTGCAAGTAAATGCGCGTCTTGGGCTGACGGTTTTTCCAGTCGATGGGGCCGGCTTCGTCAGGCTCCTCTCCTGCACATGCTGCCAGAGGAAAGAGCGCGGCATTTCGTGTTCCTGGCCCAGCATATCCTGCCAGAGCCGTGTAGCTTGAACGATAGGGGAAGAAGACATACTCGGCTGGTGAAAAAACCTAATACTGTGTCTACCAGCATTTTCCCAAAAATTGCGCCTGTTTTCAGGTCAGAAAAGTAATGCAGGCCACAGGCAGCGAATTTCTATAAATCGCTATAGTTTAAATTGTTAAATCAAAGCTTTGCAGGTGAGAGTCGGCTTGGCTAGTCATTGACTGGGCGCGGCTTTACAGTTGAGCTTAGACTACAAATTGCTCTGAATTCCATACTAAAAAACGCCTGCCCAATTGGGCAGGCGTTTTCTGGAGCCATTTTCCTTTGTCGCATACATGCGCATGATGCGGGGGGCAAATTCCTGCTCCCGTTTGAGCCTCGCCGGACACCTATGCCCGCAGGACAATCAGGACAACTAGATAAGTAGCCTAGCGCTGTCCTACGCTACCCTTAGATGCCTTAGTAGCTTTCGGCGCGGGCGTGCTCTTCGAGAAGTTCTCGGGTGGGCCGAGGTAGCTGGGCTTCACGCCGCCGAGGTCTACCACCAGTTTTTGCACTACCACGCCGGGGTCGACGCGCCAGAGTTTCAATACATGCTTACCGGGCTTGGCCAGCGTGTGCGTGGAGGTTTTCAGAATAATATTCTGCGCTACCGCCTGCTCCCAAGGGCGGTTGCCGTTGTCGGCTACCATACCCGTATGCAGATTAATGATCTGGGGGGCTTCGTCGTCGAACGACACGGCGTACCGCAACCCTTGGCTGGCCATAAAATCCAGTGTGGGGGACAAATATGCCTGCACCGTTACGGGGCCAGCCTGCGTTAGGGTGAGTTCGTATTCCAAATGTGGACTGGCACCGCCGGGCGCGGCCGTTGGCGCGGCCGTAACCGGAAACGTCGTGACGGCTCCGGCTGTGCGGCCCAGGTCGGGGAGGTGCTGCCAGGTGATGGAGCCCGCATTTACAGCCCGCGTAAATTGCTCGGCTTCAATCGAGATAAACTTGTCGCTGACATGGGGCGCCGGAACTGTTGGCTCGGCTGCGGCCACTATTTTATCGGGCGTCAATGTCACCACCTCTGGCATTTTATCCACGGGCGGCTGCTGCCAATAGGTGTAACCGATGTGCGTCTGATCCATCATGTGGTTCCACTTGCCCCCAGCCAGGGCGTGGTAGCGGTTTTTAATCTCCACATCTTTTTCAAACAAAGCTTTGGCTTTGTCGGCCAGCGCATTGGTAGTGGAATGACCAGCTTTGGCGGCCTCCCGGTTTTGGGCTACGGTGTAGTACAGCTCATTGAGGTTGGCGCTAGCCTGCACCGGGTGCAGCACCAGCTGATAATAAGCGTCGCGGACGGTGGGGGGCAATTTCTGGTTAATAGCTTCGGCCCGCTCCAGCAAGCGCTGGTAGTCGCTCACGACGGTGGCCCACTCGCCGGTGGCTAGGCTGTAGGTGTTGGCGTCGAGCAACTCGGGCTTGCGGCGGGCGTTGTACTTAGCGTATTTAGCCAGAATATCAGCAATATCAGTGGCGTGTTTCTCGCCGAATTGCTGACTGGCCCAGCGCTGCGTGTACGCTGCCACTTGGTCGGCCTTTATCTTATCGGGGTTCCAGGCGTAGTCCAGAAAGAAGCTGATGGGCAATTCCATGGGCTTCAGGTCGCCCACGTTCACAATCCATATCTGATTGGCACCGTACTCGTGGGCCAAGTGCATCTGCTCCCAGATACGCGGAAGCGGGTTGGTGTTGAGCCACTTATAGTTGCGCGGCCCACCCACATAATCGAAGTGATAATAGATGCCGTAGCCGCCGCTGCGGGGCTTTTCGCCTTGCTTGGGAAGCTTGCGGATATTGCCCCAGTTGTCGTCGCAGAGCAGTAGGGTCACGTCGTCGGGTACGCGCATGCCTTTGTCGTAATAGTCCTGCACTTCCTTGTAGAGGGCCCAAAGCTGCGGGGTTTGCTCGGCGGGCTTGCCGGTTTCTTCGGCAATAATCCGGCGCTGATCGGCTACAATCTTCTCCAGCAAGGCAATGTTGCTGCCCTCACTCATGGGCTCGTCGCCGTCGCCGCGCATGCCCATGGTCACGATGCTCTCCTTGGTGCCCATATTCTTGATACCCTGCCGCCAGAAGTCCTGCAAGATTTTTTCGTTGGTCTGGTAGTTCCAGGGGCCGCTGCCAAAGCGCTTCCACTCCTGCTGCGAGCGTACCATGGGCTCGTGGTGGGAAGTGCCCATCACCACGCCGTACTCATCAGCTAACACGGGGCTCTGCTTATCGTCGTCGTTGAAGGCATTGCCCCACATAGCTGGCCACAGGTAGTTACCCTTCAGGCGCAGAATCAGCTCGAATACATGGACGTACATCTTAGAGTTGATACCGCCGAATTTCTCCTTGGCCCAGCCGCTCAAGGCGGGCGCCTCGTCATTAAGGAAAATGCCCCGGTATTTCACCTTCGGCTCGCCTTGGGTATGCCGGCCGGGCGCCACATACAAAGCCTGCTGTTGCGGCGTGGGCACATCGGCCCACCAGTGCCACGGCGATACGCCAATCTGCTGCGACAAATCGTAAATGCCGAAGATGGTGCCGCGCTTGTCGCTGCCGGCAATCACCAAGGCGCGGTCAACACCGGGCATTGGTTTTTCTACCACTTGCAGCACGAAAGTTTCCCACTTGCCCGCCACGCCCGCCACGTCGAGCTTCTTGGCTTTCACCAAACCGTCGATCAGGGGGCTTTTTCCCAGCGTGCCGATGAGCACTACTTCCTTGCCGGCTGGTGCTTTGTCGGTGGTGAAGGTGGGCGTGAGCTTAGTTACGCGGTTAATGTCGGTCTGCAAATCCTTGGCGGCGCGCAGCACGCCGGGCCAGTCGGAGTTGCTGGCGTAAAGAGCGGCCGTTTTGCCCCCCGCCGCCAGCGTAAAGCCACCTTTGCCCTTTTGGCTCGACACGTAGACTTCAGCTCCCGGCACTGTTGGGCCGGCTAGCGTAGGCAGCGTCGCCAGCAACGCGAGCAGCATAGGCAGCTGCCATTTGCGGCGCATGTATAAGTACAGTTGGATGGGTTTGAGTAGCATAGCTTTTCGCGAAACGCGTTCTACATTTTATTCTTCGCCGTTTGCAGAACGGCCTGCATAGCGGGCTTGGGCTGGTAGCTGCGGTCGAAGAGCAGCGGGTAGCTGGTGCGGCCTCGGATGGGCCAGTCGTTTAGCCAGGAATCGTTGTCGGTCACGCCCCAGAGCGTGATGCGGTCGATTACGTTGCGGTGCTTGCGGAAGAGGGCGAACAGGTCAGCGTAGCGTTTGGTCAGCTTTTGCTGCACCGAGTCGGGCAGGCCGGTGGTATACACGTTGTACTTCTCGTCGGCGCCAAAGGTCTCGGCGATGTCGGCGCCCTGGCGGCGGCTGGGATTAGGCAGCACGTCGATGTCCAGCTCCGTGAAGTTGACCTTTACCCCCAGCTTCGAGAAAGCGACAATGCTCGCCTCTATATCCTCCAGGCTCGGTTTGGTCAGGCCGTAGTGGCCCTGCATACCAATAGCCGCCACTTTGATACCTTTGGCTTGTAAGCTCTTGACCAGCTTGATGGTACCTGCCCGCTTTTCGGGGCGATAGAGGCTGTAATCGTTGTAGTACAGTTCCGCTTTAGGGTCGGCTTTGTGGGCGTACTCAAATGCTTTGGCGGCGAAATCTTCGCCCAGAATTTCCAGCCACTTGGTTTTGCGCAAGTCGCCCTGCTGGTCATCGATGGCCTCGTTCACTACGTCCCAGCCGCCGATCTTGCCTTTGTAGCGGCCCACTACGGTATTGATGTGGTCTTCCAGGCGCTTGAGCAGCACTTCCCGGCTCACGGGGTTGCCGGCGGCGTCTTCAAATACCCACTTGGGCGTCTGCTGGTGCCACATGAGCGTGTGCCCCACAATGAACATCTTGTTGTCCTGCCCGAACTTTACGTAGTCGTCGGCCGGCTTGAAGTTGTAGGTGTCCGGCTGCGGGTGCACGGGTCCCCACTTGAGCAGGTTTTCGGGGCTGATGGTGTTGAACTGCTGCTTAATTAGGGCTGTAGCTTTGGGATCCTGACCACTAATCTGCCGGCCGTTGAGGGCCGCGCCCACATAGAAATCCTGCTTGAACGCATCCTTTAAAGTTGGCTCCGACTTCTGGATAAAGCCCAGCGAAACACCGGTAAGGATGGCGTATGTAAAAGTCTTTTTGATAATCATGGAAGTGGAATAGCAACGGGAAATAGATACAGGATATGCGAGCTTCAAGCAGCGGTTACTTCAGCTCCAGCACCACCACCGACTGGGGTGGCAGCTCCACGGCCAGGTTGCCGCCGCGCTTCTTAGCGCCAGAAAAGCTCCCCAGCTTCACTTTGTTGGGGTTGTCAAACGAGTTATAGTCGCTCACGCTGGCCGAGGTCAGAATCCGGCCGGACACGGTTTTCCAGGTTACGCCGGGCAGGGCGGTTTCCAGCTTCAGGGTCTTTTTGGTATCCAGGTTTACCAGGGAGATGTGAACGGCGCCACTGGCGTCTTTGGAAGCTGAAGCGTTCAGGGCGGGCACTTTGTCGTTGCCCATTACATAATCAGGGCTGGTGAATTGCAGGGGCATGTATTGGGCATCCTGGTGCACCTGATATAGATCAAAAACGTGGTAGGTGGGCGTGAGCAGCATCTTTTCCTTGTCCGTCAGCACGAGTGCTTGCAGTACGTTCACGGCCTGAGCCAAATTTGCCCCCCGCACCCGGTCGCAGTGATTGTTGAAGATGTTGAGCGTGGTGCCCGCTACCAGCGCGTCGCGCAGGGAGTTTTGCTGGAACAAAAAGCCGGGGTTGGTGCCGGGCTCCACATCGGTCCACACGCCCCACTCATCCACCAGCAAGGCTACCTTTTTGTCCTTGTCGTACTTGTCCATGATGGCAGCGTGCTTGGTCACCACGGCTTCCATTTTCAGGCAGTTCTTCATGGTGTTGAAGTACTCCTGCTCGTTGAAGCCGGTGGCCTTGCCCTTGCTGCCAGTCCAGCTGCCGGTGGGCAGCGTGTATTGGTGCAACGTGAGGCCCCACATCTGGTTGAGCGGAATATTTTTCATGCACGTCTCCGTCCAGTGAGCGTCGTCGCCATTGGCCCCACTCACGATTTTCTTCAGCGGAGGCGAGGCCGGGTAGTTGTGGGCGAAAGTGGCGTAGCGCTTATACACATCGGTGTAGTACTCGGCCGTCATATTGCCGCCGCAGCCCCAGCTTTCGTTGCCGATGCCCCACCAGGTTACACCGTAAGGTTTGGCTTGGCCGTTTTTGCGCCGCTCAAGCACGAGCGGCGTGTCGTCGTTGGAGTTCAGGTACTCCATCCAGCCCGCCATTTCCTGCACTGTACCACTGCCCACATTGGCCGCCAGATACGGCTCGGTGCCCAGCAGCTTACACAACTCCAGAAACTCGTGGGTACCGAAGCTGTTGTCTTCCAGATTATTGCCCCACCACATATTTAGCATCTTGGGACGTTGGGCCGTGGGCCCCACGCCGTCGCGCCAGTGATAGGTATCGGCGAAGCAGCCGCCAGGCCAGCGCAGATTGGGCACTTTTATCTTGCGCAGGGCCTCCACAATGTCCATGCGGATACGGCCCTGTTTGGGTACGTTCAGCTTTTCATCCACCCAAAAGCCATCGTAGATACAGCGGCCCAAATGCTCGGCAAAATGCCCGTAAATGTGCTTGCTGATTTGCAGCTTAGGGTCGCCGGGCTGCACTGTTACCTGCACCGTTTGGGCGACGGCATTAAGCGTTAAGCCAAGCCCGAGTCCGGCAAGGAGCCCGACTCTTTTTCCCCACTTTCGCAGGGAAAAACGTGGCGTATTCGTCTCAAAAAAGCCCCCCAGCGGTCGGTTTGAGTGCAGTTTGGTCATTAGGTTTATTCTTGGACTAGAGAAATGGTGCTAAAAACAGAACGTCATGCAGAGCAGCGCGAAGCATCTCGCGTGCTGAGGTATGCTAAACGAAGTCGAAGCATCTCTACTGGTAACTAATTCCAATCGGTGCTCAACGAAGCGGGAGAGATGCTTCGACAAGCTCAGCATGACATATGCTTTGGCAACCTCAGCACGCGAGATGCTTCGCGCTGCTCTGCATGACGGCCTTATTCGAGGAATGAATAAGGCCGTCATTTCTAGGAAAGAACTTCTTTGGGCTCGGTTTCGGCGGGGTTGTCTTCCAGTAACGCCTTAGCCTTCTCTACCACATTCTCTACCGTGAAGCCAAACATGGCCATCACTTCCTCACCCGGACCCGACTCGCCAAAGCGGTTCATGCTGATGACGGTGCCTTCATCGGTGGCGTACTTGTGCCAGCCAATGGGCGAGCCGGCTTCAATGGTAACGCGCTTGCGCACGGTGGGGGGCAAAACTTGCCGTTGATACGCTTTGTTCTGCTGCTCAAACAGCTCCCAACTCGGCATACTCACGACCCGCGCCGCAATGCCTTGCTTCTGGAGCTCCTGCTGAGCCTGCATAGCTAATGACACTTCCGAGCCAGTAGCTATCAAAATGAGCTGAGGTTTACCACCCTCGGCTTCGCTCAGAATGTAAGCTCCTTTGGCCACGCCTTCGCGCGCCGAGCCATACTTTTCTTGATCCAGTGTAGGCAGTTTCTGGCGCGACAAAATCAAGACAACAGGCGACGCTGGCTTTGTCATAGCAACGCGCCACGATTCTACGGTTTCGTTGGCGTCGCCGGGGCGCAGCACGATAATGTTGGGGATGGTGCGCAGGGCGGCCACTTGCTCTACCGGCTGGTGCGTAGGTCCATCTTCGCCCAAACCGATACTATCGTGGGTGAAAACGAACGTAGCGGCCGATTCGGCAAGGGCAGTGAGACGAATTGCCCCCCGCATGTAATCGGAGAAAGTGAGGAAGGTGCCACCGTACACGCGCACGCCGCCGTGGCGCGACATGCCGTTCAGGGCGCCGCCCATGGCGTGCTCGCGCACCCCAAACCAGATGTTGCTCTTCTCGTAGCTGCCCGGCTGAAAGCTCAGGTCGCCGGCGGGGGGCATTTCGTTGGAGCTGGCCAGGTCGGCCGAGCCACCAAACAGAAAAGGAATCGTTTTCTTCAACGCGCTTAGCGCCTTGCCCGAGGCCTGGCGAGTAGCCAAAGCACCATCGGCGGGCGTGAAAACGGGCAGCTCCGCGTCCCAGCCAGCGGGCAGATCGCTGGTAAAGGATGTTAGAAACTGCTCGCCTTCCTGCTTAAACTGCTGCTGGTAAGCCTCAAACTTTTGTTGCCACTCCTGCTGCAGCTTCGCGCCGCGCTGGCCGGGTTCGGCCAAGTGTTGACGTACTTCTTCGGGCACCACAAACGACTCGTCGGGGTTCCAGCCAAAATACTCCTTGACTTTGCGTAGGTTTTCGTCGCCCAGTGGGCTGCCGTGCACTTTGCTTGTGCCTTCCTGCGGACTACCAAAACCAATAATGGTTTTAATCGAAATCAGCGAAGGCCGGTCGGTCTCAGCCTGCGCCGCCCGAATAGCCTGCTCAATGCCGTCCAGATCGTTGCCGTCCATCACGCGCTGGGTGTGCCAGCCGTAGGCTTCGAATCGCATCAACGGATCCTCGGTGTAAGATAGGCTGGTGGGCCCGTCGAGACTGATATCGTTGTCGTCGTAGAGGTAAATGAGCTTGCCCAGCTTCAGGTGGCCGGCCAGGGAGGCGGCCTCAGCCGCAATTCCTTCCATCAGGTCGCCGTCGCTCACAATAGAGTACGTATAGTGATTTACTACTTCGTGCCCCTCCTTGTTGTACATGGCGGCCAAATGTGCTTCGGCCATGGCCATGCCCACGCCATTGGCGAAGCCCTGACCCAGTGGGCCCGTGGTTACTTCCACGCCCGCCGTGATGTTGGACTCCGGGTGACCCGGCGTTTTGGAGTGCAGCTGGCGGAAGTTTTTGAGTTCCTCAAGCGGCAAATCGTAGCCATACAGATGCAGCAGGCTATACAGCAGGGCCGAGCCATGACCAGCCGACAGCACAAACCTGTCCCGGTCGGGCCAGGCGGGATCCTGGGGGTTAAACCGCAAAAACCGCGACCACAGCACGTAGGCCATAGGCGCGGCTCCCAGCGGCAAGCCCGGATGGCCGGAATTAGCCTTCTGCACCATATCCACCGACAAAAGGCGGATGGTGCTTACACTTTGCTCTTCTACTGATATCTGCTGCTCAATCATGCTGCGCTACATTAAATAAAACGTCCCCGGCCGGCCACGAAAATTCCCACCCAAGCAGCCAGCCGGTTCGGTTTCACTCAGTTTAGATGTATTGGTTGATAATGGCTTCCAGCCACTCCTGCTTGCCGCTCTTCATCACCGGCTCGCCCGACTTATGGGCAATGGTGCGCAGGTCTTCCAGGGTCAGCTGGCCTTTCTCGAAAGCAGCACCGTCGCCGCTGTCAAAGGAGGCATAGCGCTCCGTGCGGAACTTCTTGTAAGGCGACTTTTCCAGAATATCGTTGGCCGTTACCAAAGCGCGGGCAAATGCATCCATGCCACTGATGTGCGCCACGAAAATGTCCTCCAGATCGGTTGAGTTGCGGCGCGTTTTGGCGTCGAAGTTGATGCCGCCGGGCTTAATGCCACCGTGCTCCAGAATGATGAGCATGCACTCGGTCAGCTCGTTGATGTTGTTAGGGAACTGGTCGGTGTCCCAGCCGTTCTGGTAGTCGCCGCGGTTGGCGTCCATGCTGCCGAGCATGTTATTATCGGCGGCTACTTGCAGCTCGTGCTGGAAAGTGTGGCCAGCCAGCGTGGCGTGGTTGGTTTCGAGGTTCAGCATGAAGTCGTTTTCCAAGCCGTACTCTTTCAGGAAGCCAATAACCGTGGCCGCATCGAAGTCATACTGGTGCTTGGTAGGCTCGGCGGGCTTGGGCTCGATGAAGAACTTGCCGGTGAAGCCTTGCTTGCGAGCGTAGTCGCGGGCCGTGCTCAGGAAGCGACCCATGTGGTCCAGCTCACGCTTCATGTTGGTGTTGAGCAGGGTCATGTAGCCCTCACGGCCACCCCAGAAGGTGTAGCCCTCGCCTCCCAGCGCGATGGTCGCGTCCATGGAGTTTTTCACCTGCGTCGCAGCGTGCGCCAACACGGAGAAGTCGGGGTTGGTGCTGGCGCCGTTCATGTAGCGCGGGTGCGAAAACACGTTGGCCGTGCCCCACAGCAGCTTTATGCCGCTGGCCGTCTGGTGCTCCTTGGCGTAGTCTACAATGGCTTGCAGATTGCGCTCATACTCAGCCAGCGAGTCGCCTTCGTCTACCAGGTCGATATCGTGGAAGCAGTAGTAGGGCGTGCCGAGCTTGGTGAAAAACTCGAAGGCAGCATCCATTTTTTCCTTGGCGCGGCCAATGATTTCATGGTGCGAATCCCAGGCAAAGGTCTTGGTGCCGGGCCCGAATGGGTCGCCGCCGGTGCCAGTGAAGGTGTGCCAGTACGATACAGCGAAGCGCAGGTGCTCCTTCATGGTTTTGCCCCCCACGACGCGGTTCTCGTCGTACCATTTGAAGGATAGCGGGTTGTCCGACTCGCGTCCTTCGAAGCGAATGGTGTCAATGCCTTTAAAGAATTCCGTTTTAGAAAGCGTGTTGGACGACATCTGTCTGGGTGGTTGTGGTTGAAAGAATCTGTTGAGTAAGAACCTTGTGCCAGCGGGCATAGGCCGATTGATATTGTGTTTGCAGTTCCGTCGTAGGCTCCAAGGTTAGGATACGCTCCAGGCTCCCAAAGGCTTCGGCCGGGCTGGCGTACACGCCCACGCCGATACCGGCGCCGCGGGCCGCGCCCTGAGCCGCATCCGTATTATATAGCTCCAGGGTCACGTTGCCAGTATTCACAAAAGCTTCGCGGAACAGCGGGCTCAGGAACATGTTGGCGTTGCCGGCGCGCACCTTTTGCACTTGCACGCCCATGCTGCGCATAATGTCCATGCCGTAGTTCAGCGCAAACACAATTCCCTCCTGGGCCGCGCGCAGCACGTGCGCCTGCGAGTGAATATTGAAGCTCAGACCGCGCAGTTCGGCATCAGTAGGGCGGTTTTCAAGGATGCGCTCAGCGCCGTTGCCGAAGGGCAAAAACAGCAAGCCCTCCGACCCGATTGGCGCTTGAGCGGCCAGCTGGTTCATCTGGTCGTAGGGCATTTCGCCGACGATTTTGCGCAGCCAGCTATTTAGAATGCCCGTGCCGTTCATGCACATTAACACCCCGTTGCGGGGCTGCTCGGGCGTGCTGTTCACGTGGGCAAACGCATTGACGCGCGAATGCGGGTCGGAGGCGGGCTGATCGGTGATGCCGTACACAACCCCTGAAGTACCGGCCGTGGCGGCTATTTCGCCGGGCTGCAATACATTGAGCGAGAAGGCATTATTAGGCTGGTCGCCGGCGCGGTAGCTGATGGGCGTACCCGCATGGAGGCCCAGTTCCTGAGCCGCTTCGGCCGTGAGCTGGCCCTGGGGGGCAAATGTGTCGACTACCTCGGGCAGTAAGTCGCGGCTGATGCCGTAATAATCGAGCAGATCCTGGGCGATGCTCTGCTCGCGGAAATTCCAGAAAACCCCTTCCGACAAGCCCGATACAGTGGTCTGCATCTGGCCTGTGAGTTGGTAAGCGATGTAGTCGCCGGGCAGCTGAATCTTGTAGATCTGCTCGTAGATAGCGGGCTCGTTTTCCTTTACCCACTTGAGCTTGGAAGCCGTGAAGTTGCCGGGCGAATTCAGAAAATTCTGGAGGCAGTATTCTTCGCCTAATTCCGCAAACGCTTGGTTGCCAAAGTCTACGGCGCGGCTGTCGCACCATATAATGGCGGGCCGCAACACCTTACCATCCTTGTCAAGCAGTACGAGGCCGTGCATCTGATAGGTGATGCCAATACCGGCCACCAGCGACGCATCGAAGCCATACTCGCTTTTTAGCTCCCGCGTGGCGTTTACTACCTCCTGCCACCAGCGCTCCGGCCGTTGCTCGGCCCAGCCTACCGCTTCCGCGGTAATTTCCATCTCCTTTTTCGGCGATGTGACGCTGGCCACGCACTTGCCGGTATCCACGCTAAGTAGAGCGACCTTGATGGATGAACTGCCTATATCGTACCCGAGCAGGTATTTCATGGGTGGGAAGTAAAGGGTTTTTCAGATAAGCCTGAAGGGAAACATGCCGCCCTAATGGCAGTAACCATCGAGCGCCCTACTTTACAAAGTACAATTAACAAGTAAGTCAACAACTTACTATCTGTCAGCTTCAAGAGGGAGCAATAGCTAGTGTACGTTGTATCTACTCATCGAATATACATCACAATCGATTACACGTGGCATTCTAAATCGGGGCGTACGCGCTTCGTTTTCAAATAAAAATATCGAAACCGTTTTCGGAAACGGTTTCGATAGGTATTTAGCAGGCATTTTTATTTCTTAAAATATCTTTGAATAATCAAACGCAACAACACAGGATCGGTAGCAGTCGAGCTTATTACGTGTTAGAAATAATACTATTGTCTTTACTCTATGGCAAGCCCAGGCGTTTCACTTTGCGGATTTCTGAATCGCGAGTTCAACGCTTTAGGGAACTGCTACCGAGCTAGCCTGGAAAGGTGAAGCTGGCAATCCCTCCTTATTGTATAGGTTGGCGCCGGCTGGGTTGTCGGCCCAGGCATAGCGCACGAAGGCCGGCGCCGGCACCTCGTCGTGCCACACCACGACGGTGTTACCCTCGATGCGTGCCTGCGCCCACACGAATTTTTTGTCGGGGCCGGCTATGGCAAACTGTGTGAGCGGTCCGCTGCCTTTGGCCACCAAACCGCCCCCCACACTGGCGAACTGGAGTACTGCCTTGCCGTCTTTCACCTGCATGGATTGGTATAAAGGACCAGACGCCACCAGCTTTTTCTCGCCGTAAGCCACCTGGCGGGCGGCCAGGGCGAGGCGTTTACCCACAGTTTCTTTGTCCAAGGGGTGAATGTCGTTCCACTCGCCCACGTCGATGGCGACGACCATGCCCGTATTGGGCAGCTGCAAGGTTTGGCGCTGGGCGTCGCGCACGCCGGCCCAGCCGCTTTCGCCGGGCTGAGGCCGGGTGCTCATAAAGTTGGCGAGCTGCACGTACAGAAATGGCAGCGTGGGCCGCTGCCACTGCTTGCGCCAGTCGGTAATTACGGCCGAGAAAAGCTGCTGATATTCCTGCGCCTTGCCCGTGTTGGACTCCCCCTGAAACCAGATGACGCCCTTGATAGCGTAGGGCAGCAGCGGCCCCACCATGCCGTTAAAAAGCCCCCCAGGCTGATTTTGAAAGGAAGTGCTACCCGGTGCAGGCGGCATAGCAGCTCCCAGCTTGTACTGCCAGGGACCGCGCAGATCCAGAGTTTGCCCCCCGGCGCTAAGCTGGTATTGCTTGTCGGGGGTGAAGCCGCCGCGCCCGCCGTTGCTGATGAGGCGCACTACAATTACGTTTTTGCCTGGCTTCAATACGCCGGGGCCAAAGTCGTACTTGCGGGGCGGATACTGGTAGCCGGTGGTGCCCACCAATTGACCGTTGATGTAAGTGGAGTCGGCATCGACCAGCGTGCCTAGCTCCAGACGGGCGGGCTTGCCAACCATGCTGGCCGGCACTTCCACTTCCTTGCGAAACCAGAGTACGCCATTAACCTGGCCCAGCGGTGTTTGGTCGGCCCAGAAGCCGGGCACGCCCATGGTAGCCCAGCCCGTAGCATCATAGCCGGGCGCCGACCACTTCATTTGGCCGGGCGCCTGCCCCTGATCGGCCTTATAGAGGCGCTGCTGCCAGGCGCGGCCAGCGGCCTGGTCGCGCTGCTGAATGCTGGCTACCAGCGCACTGTCCTTGTACTGCTCGCCTTGCTGCTGGTAGGCGGGAAACTGCTTGAGTGCCTCGGCGCTCAGCCAGGCTTCGGCTGGGGAGCCGCCTATGGCATTTTTGATTAACCCAATGGGCACCTGATACTTAGCGTAAAGGTCTTTGGCAAAAAAGTACGCCACGCCCGAAAACTGCCCGATGCTCTGCGGACTCACGCTGACCCAATTGCCGCTCGCGATGTCATCTTTGGGACCCTTGAAAGAGTAGCTCGTGGGCATCGTGAACTGCCGGATGCGGGGGTTGTTGGCTGTGGCTATTTCCTCCGGAAACCGGTCGCGCAGGCGGCTCATGGGCGTTTCCATGTTCGACTGGCCCGAGCACACCCACACGTCGCCCACCAGAATGTCTTTGAGCTCTAGCTGGTTGCTGGCCGCAATGTTCATGGTATAGGGCCCACCCGCTGGCTGTGCCGGCAGACTCACCGTCCATTTGCCATCGGGGCCGGTGGTAGCGGAGTAGGTTTTTTTCTTGAAGCGCAGGGTTACTTTCTCGCCTTTTGCCCCCCAGCCCCACACCGTCAGCTTGGCGTCGCGCTGAAGCACCATACCGTCGCTGACCAGCCGCGGCAGGCGTACTTCCGCTCTGAGCTCAGCTGGCGTTATCAGCCCGCTGCCCAGCAAGGCCAGCAGCACGCCTCGCCGGCCTAGCGCAGTGCGCCAGCGCAGCGCGGAATTAAATATGCGGTAATTTATCATAAGAGGAGGTATTAAATAAGCTAAACGTAAAGAAGGAGTTACTGCTCGGCCTTCTGTCTTGGCTGATAAGCTATTCCCTTATCTTCTTGGCCGCATGTCATTGGCTATGATAGCATCCAGGTTATTCATGGGCGGCTCTACGTCCGCGGGTATGGGCATACGGCTGAACTGCTGGAAGTAGAGCAAACAAGCGTCTTTCCACTGCACGGCGTTGCCGCTCTGGCTCCGCAGCTTGTGCTGCACCACCGCAAACCGCTCCGCGTCGACGTAGGGCTGGGCTTTGTCCCACACTTTCTGGAATTGCCGCACCTGCTGCACGCCCTTATCGTAGTGGGCGCACAGCTCATTCCACAAGGTGTTGCCGCTTTTCATCTTGAAATCCCAGGGCAGGTGGTGAAACCACAGCAGGTACTCGTCGGGGCAGGTGGTCGGGTCGTTGAATTGGGTTGCCAGGGGCTCGTGGTACTGGCTCACGGCATCGCTGCCGGTTTTGGTGCGGTTGAAGCCTACGCCGGCCGAATCGGCCTGATGATAATAGCGCGGAGTCCAGTCGGCGCGCATCTTGGGTGGGGCCCACCACGGCCCAGGGCCGTAGTGCTCGCGAGTGGCCGACATGATGTGGTGCAAACCCAGCGGCATCGAGTAGTTCACGATGGCTTCCCGGCTATCCAGCATCAATTGCTTGACGGGAGTTAAAAACTGGGTATTCCAGTCAGCGGCGGCAGTCGGCCCACCGAAGGTCAGCTTCAGCCACTCGTCGGCAATCTGGGCGCTTTTCAGTTGATTGTTCCAGGCCAGGCGGCCGAAGGCGTACCAGTTGGCCTGGGCAAAGTCGTGGCCGGTCCAGTTGGTATCGAGGCCCACGTTGGCTACGCCAGCCATAGCCGTATGCTTCTGCGGGTACACACTGCCATCGGTGCAGCGGGCCACTGTGCTGCCGGGACCGGCTTGGTGGGTGTCGCTGCCCAGGCACTCTTCCCACATGGGGGCGAGAAACGCCAGATCAATAGAATGTCCCAGATATTCCTGAGTGATTTGAAACTCAGGCATGACGGAGGTCTTTTTCAGGGCTCCAAAGAGCGGACTGAACGGCTCGCGCGGCTGAAAGTCAATCGGACCGTTCTTTACCTGCACGATGACGTTGTCGCGGAATTTGCCGTCCAGGGGCACAAATTCGTTGTACGCCTGCTTGGCGCGGTCCTTATCGTTGGGGCTGTACACGAAGGCGCGCCACATCACCAGGCCGCCGTGAGGCCGCACGGCGTCGGCCAGCATGTTGGCGCCGTCGGCGTGGGTACGGCCGTAGTCTTGGGGGCCGGGCTGGCCTTCGCTGCTGGCCTTCACCAGAAAGCCACCGAAATCGGGCACCAGCCGGTAAATCTCCTTGGTCTTACCTTGCCACCACTTAACCACCGCCGGGTCCAGCGGGTCGGCGGTTTTGAGCCCCCCGAGCAGCACTGGCGAGGAAAACTTCACCGCGAGATAGGTCTTGACGCCATACGGTCGCAGCACGTCGGCAATAGCCTTCACGCGGGTTAGGTACTCGGCCGAGAGGATCTGCGGGGCGGCATTCACGTTGTTGATAACGGCCCCATTGATGCCCACGGAGGCATTGGCGCGGGCGTATTCCTGCCAGCGGGTTTTGTCCTGGCTAGTCGTTACCAGGGCGCTATCCTTGCGCCAAAAGATAGACTGGCCGGCGTAGCCCCGCTCCACCGACCCGTCGGGGTTGTCCCAATGGTTGAGGAGCCGGTGCTCATAGGATGGATTGAGCAGGTCGTTTTGCACGGGCTGGCCGGTTTGCTGGCGCCGCAGCAGCTCATACACCCCGTACAGGAGGCCTGCCTCGGTGGCAGCCTGCACGCTGGTAGGTCCCAGGCGAAATCCGTCGTACTTGATGGTTTTGTCCTTTGTGAGGGTTAGCGCAACGGATGCGCCGGGTTTTCCCTGCCAGCCTTGCTGTAGCTCCTGCCGCGCCGTAGCGAGCAGGAGTGAATTCTTGCCGGTAGCCACCACCTTAACCGGTGCGGCCCGCTGCGGGCGGAGCCAAAGCTGGTGCCCGTCTTCGGCCCTCAATGATGAGGCTGCACTCAGGAACAGCAGAAAGAGAAAGAAGCGTTTCATAAAGCAGAGTGGGAAGGTTTCTGTTGAAGGGGAAGGGGCCGCTCTGAGTTTTTACTTCACCGGCGCCACGCCTGTGGTCGTCTGCACGATAGGCTTGATAGTACCGTCCTTATTGTAGTGCAGGTAATCCACGCAGATGGAGCGCCGGTAGCTGCCGCCGGTGGGCAGGGCGCCGTTGTGGTAGAAGAAGTAGCTCTTGCCCTTGTAATCGATAATGCCGGGGTGCGTGGTAAAGCTGTTGGGCACATTTTCCTGAATTATACCCCGATACGTCCAGGGGCCGGTGGCGCTGGGAGCTGTGCAGTACTCAATCATTTCGGGCTTGGTGCCCTGGCTGGCGTACACGAGGTAGTAGAGCTTCTTGCGCTTGTACACCCAGGGACCTTCAATGTAGTTCTTGATATTCAGCACCGTGATGGGGCCATCCAGCTCCGTCATGTTGTCTTTGAGCTTCACCCAGCGGCAGCTTAAGTTGCCCCAATACATATACACCTGCTTGTCGTCGTCGATGAAAACCGTCGGGTCGATGTCGTCCCAAGCGTGCGGCTTGTCCTTGGTCATCTCATTGATGATAAGCGCCTTGCCGATGGCATCCTTGAACGGCCCCGTCGGCCGATCCGACACGGCCACGCCGATGGCCGCGCCGCCCTGGCTGTTGTCGTCTTTCTTGTGGAAGGTGGATACAAACCAGTAAAACTTACCCTTATGGTACACGCACTGCGCCGCATACGCGTCGCCGGTAGCCCAGGCGAAGGTGCGGGGCGAAAGGCGCTTGCCGTAATCTTTCCAGTTTACCATGTCGGTGGTGGAATAGATGCGCCAGTCGGGCATTTTGTAGTTGGTTTCCTGCACCGAGGCAGTATCGTGGCTGGTGTACAGAAACAGCGTGTCGCGGTAGACGAGCGGGGCCGGGTCGGCGGTGAAGACGTCCCGAATGATGGGGTTTTGCGCTTGTAGGCTGGTAGCAGTCGTCAGGAGCAGCAAGGCTACGACTGATAAGAGGAAGCTCTTTTTCATAGAATCAGGATGGATGACAGAATAAGGGAGCAGTAGTGACTGAAAGCTTACTGGGACCGCAGCTCATAGGCCTTTCCAGCTTCCGTCGGAAAATCATACACAAACGACGCGGGCAGCGTGGGTTGCCGCTGGGGGGCTTTTCCGGATATCTGGGGGGCTTTTATGGAAGGCGTCTGGTAGAACGGGTTGGCGTTGTCACCTTGGGCAGTTTGGAGCTTCGTTTTGCCAAAGCCTTTCACGGGACTGTGCACCCGCACCCGACAATTGCCCCCCAGACGCGAGGTGATGCGTGCGCGGGTTATTTTACCCTTGTCCCAAGCAAGGTCTACCACGTAGCCGCCGCGGGCCACGAGGCCGGTTACTTCGCCCGTCGGCCAGGCGTCGGGCAGGGCCGGCAGCAAATCCAGGACGCCGTCGTAGCTCTGTACCAGTAGCTCGGCCAAGCCGGCGGTGCAGCCAAAGTTGCCGTCAATCTGGAACGGCGGGTGCGCGTCGAGCAGGTTGGGGTAAGTGCCGCCGCCCTCGCCCGAGTTGCCGCCCGCCCCGGAGCGCAGGCGCAGCTGCTCGGTGAGCAGCTTATAGGCGTGGTTGCCATCGAGCATGCGGGCCCAAAAGTTCACCTTCCACCCCATCGACCAGCCCGTGGACGCGTCGCCGCGCTGGGTGAGCGTCACGCGGGCGGCTTCAAACAACTCGGGGGTGCGGTAGGGCGAAATCTGGCCGCTCGGGAACAGTCCGTAGAGGTGGGAAATGTGACGGTGCTGGTCCTGGGGGTTGTCCACGTCTTGCAGCCACTCCTGCACCTGTCCGTGCTGCCCAATCTGCATGGGCGGCAGTTGCTCGCGCAGGGTGAGCAGGGTGTCGGCAAAGGCGCGGTCGGTGTTCAGCAGCTCGGCGGCCCGGATAGTTTTCGAGAACAGGTCGAACACTAGCTGGTTGTCCATGGTGGTGCCCGCCACAATGGCAATGGCTTTACCCTGAAGCGAATAGGTATTCTCGGGCGACACCGACGGGGCTATTACCCGCCACTGATGGGTGGGCTCCTCCTGCAAGGCATCGAGGCAGTAGGTGGCCGCGCCCTTGAGCACGGGGTAGTACTCGCGCAGAAACTGCTCGTCACCGGTGAACTGGTAATGGTCCCAGAGGTGCTGACTGAGCCAGGCCCCGCCCATGGGCCAGAGGCCGTACTGCGGCGGGTCGACTTGCCCCGTGATGCGCCAGATGTCGGTGTTGTGGTGCAGCATCCAACCCCGGGCCCCGTACATCTGGCGGGCGCTCTGCTGGCCGGTCACGCTCAGGTCTTTGAGCATAGCAAACAAAGGCTGGTGCAGCTCGGTGAGGTTGGTAGCCTCGGCCGGCCAGTAGTTCATTTCAGTATTGATGTTCACCGTGTACTTGCTGTCCCAGGGGCCCTTGAGCTGGTCGTTCCAGATACCTTGCAGATTGGCCGGCTGCCCGCCCGGCTGCGAGGAGCTAATGAGTAAATAGCGGCCGTATTGGAAATACAGCGCCGCTAGGGCAGGGTCATTACCCTGAGCGAAGTTTTCGAGGCGCTTATTGGTGGGCAGCTGGGCTGCGGGCGTTACGCCTAGATTCAGCGTCACGCGGTTGAAGTAGCGCTGGTAGGTCGCTACATGGTCGGCCAGGGCCTGCCGGTAGGGCTTGCTCACGGCCTTTGTCAGGTGGGCCGTGGCCCGCTCGGCGGCGTTGCCGCTCACGTCGTGGTAGTTGTTGAAGTTGGTGCCGATGGAAATATAGAGCGTGGCGCTGTTAGCATTTTGAATGCGGATGCCTGCGTCGGTGGTTTGCACGGTGCCGCCTTCGGCCACAACCTGCGCGCGCGTCTGAAAGCGAATTTTCCCCTCTTGCCCTTCGTGCTCGCTGCCGCGGCCATCGAGCACCAGCTGGTTGTTTTCAGTGCACTGGGTGTGCGGCATCAGGCTTTCCGCGCCAAGCTGGCAGCTGATCTGGCCGGGCTTGCTGGCCGTGAGGCGCACGATGATAACCTGATCGGGCAAGGAGCTGAATATCTCCCGCCGGTACGAAACGCCCCCCAGCTGGTAACTAACGGAGGCTACGGCGCGGCTGATATCCAGGTCGCGCTGGTAGTGGGCGGCTTTTTCGTGACCGGAAAAATCCAGGTACACGTTGGCGGCCATCTGGTAAGGCATGCCGCTGTTGCCGTACGGCTGCATCTGGGTTTGCGCCAGCGCTTGGGCCTCCACTAGCTGCCCGGCTCGGAGCTGCTCGCGTAGCTGCCGAATCACGGACAGGGCGTTAGGCTTCACGTTGTTGTTGGGTCCGCCGGCCCAGATGGTTTCCTCGTTCAGCTGAATTCGTTCGCGTTCTGGCGCGCCAAACACCATCACCCCCAGGCGACCGTTGCCGAGGGGCAGGGCCTCGTTCCAGTTGGCAGCGGGCCGGTCGTACCACAGCCGCAGCGGGGTTGGCATGGGCTTGGCGGCTATGGCCGGCTGCACGGCAGCCCAGCAAAGCAAAAGTAAAAAGCCCCCCACAGGCCAGCGAAGTTTCCTCATACGTGGGTAGGATGGATGCCGAGTTGAGCGTTAGAGTTTGTTTAAGACTTCTTAGAACGTCATGCTGAGCTTGCCGAAGCATCTCTACCGAGTAGTAATCAATACTATCTCAACGAAGCGGTAGAGATGCTTCGGCAAGCTCAGCATGACGTTCTGTTTGTTTTATTGTTCACGCTTTTAGTCACAGCTGGCTTCCCTTAAAACAGCTTCTGAGCAAACAGATACAAGTCGTGCCGCCAGACGGGCCAGGTGTGGCCGCCGGGATATTCACTGTACACGTACTTGATGCCCAGCTCATCCATTTTGGCCCGCATGGCTTTGTTGTTGGCGTAAGCAATGTCGGCCGGCCCGCCCATCGAGAGCCACAGCTGCTTAAGGTTGGTATTGATGGTGCCGGCATTCGCTTTCATAAAAGCATACTGCGGGTCAGACAAGGCCGTATTATTGGCAAAAAAGCCCGAGCTGAACACCCCCAAGTGAGCAAACATATCCGTGTTCCTGATGCCGGCGTAGAGCGTTTGCAAGCCACCCATGGATAAACCTGCCAGCGCCCGGTTCTGGGCCCCGGCCGTTACCCGATAATTGCTTTCCACCACCGGCATTACGGTTTGCTTTAGCTCGTCTTCAAAGCGCTTCAGCGTATTCTCGTTGAAGCTGGCCAAGCCGCCAGGGCCGCCCATATTGCCGTCCAGCATCACCACGAGCATGGGCTTGGCCTTTTTCTCGGCAATCAGGTTGTCCAGAATCAAATCCGCTTTGCCTTGCTTGGCCCAACCGGTTTCGTCTTCACCGCCCCCGTGCAGCAGGTAAAGCACCGGGTACTTGGTGGCAGTATTGGCCTCGTAGCCCGGCGGCGTATACACGTAAAACTGCCGCCACGAATTGGTGACCTTGGAATAAAACCGCTTCATCCGCACCTCGCCGTGGGGCACGTCTTTTAGCGCGTAGAAACTGGTGCCGCGGCCGGGAATCTCGATGCCGCTGGCCATGCGGCCCATGCCGTAGAAGGTGTCGCTGGTGGGGTCGGCCACGGGCAGGCCATCGAGCACCAGGGAATAGTAGTGCAGGCCCCGGCTCAGCGTATCGGTCGTGACGGTCCAGGTGCCGCTGCTGTCTTTCACCATGTCGTATTTGCGGCCCAAGTCCAGCTGTGCTTGCTGCACACCGGGGGCTTTGAGGCGAAATACGGCGCGATTATCGGGCAAAATCTGCGGATACTTGGCGTTGCGCACGTTGGTAGCAGCGGGCGCGCCCAGCACGGTGTAAGTAGGCAGTACCGCCGTATCGACGGGCTTGAACAGAAACTGCGCGAACATGTACAGACCGTTTTTCCAGACCTTAAAGTCGTGCCCGCCTGCTTCTAGGTAGTACACGTGGGGCACGCTGTGCTCGTACAGGTAGTCGTGGGTGCGCTGGCTGATGGGCAGCAGGCCGTCCTGGTCGCCGCACGAAATCCAGAGCAGCTTGAGTTGCTTTTTGGCTTTCGCCGGGTCGGGTACCAGCTCCTCAGGCATTTTAGTATTCGGGGCCGAAGAAAAGCCCCCCACCCAGGCAAACTTATCCAAGTTGCCCAGCCCGAAGTTCAGCGACTGTCCCCCGCCCATCGACAGCCCGGCCACGGCCCGGTTCTCGCGATTGGTGAGCACCGGGTACTTCTTTTCAATATAAGGGATGATGTCGGTCAGCAGGTCTTGCTCGAAGTTGGCAAACGCGGCTACTTTCTCGGGGCTGAAGACATTGCCCACGGGCCGGTCGTCTTTCATGGCCCGGCCGTTGGGCATCACCACCAGCATGGGCTTGAGCTTGCCCGCCGCGTACAGATTATCCAGAATCACCTGCGGGCGCCCGCCCTTGAGCCATTCTTTTTCATCGCCGCCGATGCCGTGCAACAGGTAGAGCACCGGGTATTTTTTCCTTTTAGAAAACCCCGGCGGCGTATACACCAGAGCCTTGCGCACCGTGCCCACGGTTTTGGAGGTGTAGGTGATGCTGTCCAGGCGGCCATTGGCAACGCCCGCAGTAGGCTGGTCGAAGCCCTTGGGCGCTTCCTTCACCGTCGGTTGGGCAAAAGCGCCGCCTGCGCTTAGCAGGACAACACCCAGGATGACAGAAAACAGGTTTCTCATAGCTCGGGGGGGCAAATCTGTCAGGTGGAAGGTGTGGGGGGCTTTTTTTGCTGCTTACTCGAATCTCACCCAGTCAATCTCTACAGGCGTATTCGTTTTGGACGAAACCACCAGCGTATGCGTACCGGGCTTGAAAGCTGACAAGGGCGCTTTCACTTCCTGCCACTGCCCGCCCTTCGGCACCACTACTTGGGCCAGCACTGGCCCGGCAGCTCCAGCTGTTCTGATTTGCACCGTTGCACCGGCGCCCGCTGTCGCACGCATCGTTACCGTTTTGAGCGCCTGTTTGCCAAACGCTACCTCGTTGTATTGTACCCACGCCTGGCTGTTGGTAAGCACGGTTTTCCAGCCTTTGAACGTATTGGCTGTGTCCAGAAAAGCAATCGAAGCGCCGCTATTGCTGAGTCGGCTGTAGCGGTCCAGCTGGATTTTCTGCTTGGCATCGGTCAGGCCCACGCCGCGCAGGGTCGGCTGCACTTTCCGAATGGAACCATCGGGCGCGAAGGATAAGCTGTCGATTCTGACCGAGCGGTTTTTGTCGAAGTTGGGTGACAAATCGTTGTGGTGATAGAACAGATACCACTGGTTCTTGAACTCCAGCAGCGAATGATGATTGGTCCAGCAGCCGGTGGGCGACTCGTCCATAATCACGCCCTGCACCTTGAACGGCCCCAGCGGGCTGGTGCTGGTGGCATATTCGAGGCGCTCGGTCTTGTTCTCCACGTGCGGATACGTGAGGTAATACGTGCCCTTGCGCTCAAATACGTACGGCCCTTCCTTGAGGCCCTTGGTCGGCAGCTCGCCTAGGGTTTTGGGTTCGGAAGCCAGTTCCAGCATGTTTTCCTTGAGCTTGGCCCCGTATATCTCTCCCTGCGACCAGTACAGATATGCCTGTCCGTCCTTGTCAATAAGCACATTAGGGTCGATGCCGCGCACGCCCTTGATGGGTAGCGGCTGCGGCACAAACGGACCCGTTGGCTTGTCGGCCACGGCGACACCGATAGTGAAGCCTTTGATGACCGTAGTGTCTTTGGGCGTGGTTGGGAAGTAGAAATAGTACTTGCCGTTGCGGTAGATGCAGTCCGGCGCCCACATGCTGTAGCTGTCGGGCTTCACCCAGGGCACCTTGTTTTGGGTGACGATGACGCCGTGGTCGGTCCAGTCGGTGAGATTGGCGGACGAAAACACGTGGTAATCCTCCATGCAAAACCAGCCGATGCGCCCGCGGCCTGGCCCGCAGGGAATATCGTGCGACGGATACACGTACACCCGGCCATTAAATACGCGCGCCGTGGGGTCAGCCGTAAATTGATTGGTGATAAATGGGTTTTGGGCGCCGGCAGTTATGCTAAAAAAGACAAATGCAGTCAGCAGATACCACAGTTTATGTTTTATCATTTGAGACTTTTTATTGAAATGCGTGCGTATTGTCATGCAGAGGCGGAGCCGAAGCATCTCGCGTGTTTAGTTGTATAGCTTGGCAACGTCAGCACACGAGATGCTTCGCTGCCGCTCTGCATGACGTTCTTTTATTCTTTACTGATCTGCTCTGTAATTCGGAAATAATCAAAGTCAGCATAACCACCCGTATTTTTTGTGGCATAATTAAATAACCCGAACCGGTATCCCATAAAATGCGGCAGCGTGTAAGCCATTTTAAGCGGCGCGCCAATTTTTTTCCACGATTTGCCGTCTAGGCTGTAGAAAAAAGTAGCCACGTCTTTACGGTCCGTAAAATCACACTCGGTTTTAAAATAAACCTTGTTCTGCGTCAGCGGAATGCGCTGCATTTCCACCGGCTTTTCCGACTCCGCGCTTATCATCACGATGGCTTTTGCGTCTTTTGTGCGCTCTACTCCTACCAGCCCGTAGCGCTTCTGCAATAAAGCCAGGCCAGCAAAATCACCGTCCTTCAGCTGCGAAATATCCAGGGCCGTAGTTCCGGAACATACCGGCCCGATGGTACGCTGGGTGAGCGTATTGCGGGCCAGCAGGAAGGAGGAATCCACGCGGCCGGTTTTCAGGCGCAGGTAGCCTTGGCGGTCGGTGAGCGACCAGAGCGCGTTGTCGGGGTTGTGGTTCCACTGCCACACCAGCGGCAAAGCCGGCGCGCCTGGCCGGCGGTCAAATTCGTCTGAGGCGACAATGCCGGGAATGAGTCCTTTGCTAGGGGGCAAAGCCAGCGTCTGGGGGGCTTTTCCGGCCGTACCCAACACGGGCCAGCCGTCGGCCCATGTTACAGGCACCAAATAGGGAATGCGGCCCACGGCCCCAAAATCGCGGAATAAGTACGAGTACCACTGGCCATCGGGCGTATCGATAAGGCCGCCCTGGGCTACGCCCAAATCCTGGAGTGCCACCCGGCCCTCGTAGGGTCCGGTTATCTTATCGGCCCGATGAATTACCACCGTGCGCATGCCATCCTTTGGCCATACAATGTTGAAGAGGTAATATTTACCTTTCACTTTGAACAGCTGAGAGCCTTCCGCCGGCAGGTTGATGTTGGGGCCGGCCGGCGCACTCGCGTTTTCGATCAGGACTTGCTCTGTCGTGCCGGGCTTCACGCCGGAAGCGTCGGCCGTCAGCTCTACCAGACGCAACTTGCCAGCGCCATACACCAGGTACACGCGGCCGTCGTCATCAAAAAATAAGGAATGGTCGTGGTAGCTGGGCCGGAACGACACAGCTTTCCAGGGGCCTTTTTCGATGTCACGAGTGGAGTAAATGTGCGTTTTGCCGGAGGTTTGGGCGAAGGTGCTAACGTAGTACGTGCCATTGTGAAAGCGCAGACTGCTGGCCCAGGAGCCCCGGCCGTAAGTGCTTTTACCGTTGGTCAGGTTCATGGCGTCATTCGACACCAGCGTGTCGTAGGCATAGCCTATTAGCTTCCAATTAATTAAATCCGTGGATTTCATAATCGGCACGCCCGGACTCATGTGCATGGTGGTGCTGCTCATGTAATAATTGCCCCCCACGCGAATTATTGCTATATCCGGCACATCGGCGTGAATCACCGGATTTTGCGCCTGCTTTGTTTGCGCAAACAGCGGCGAAATAAAAATCGACGCGAAAATTATTCCGCAGAATAAACCGATTTTATTAAAAAAGCCCCCAACAGAAAAATAATACATAAGCCTGAGTATTTTTTTTTAGCGCTGCTGCGGTTTTATAGCTTGATATTTCCCGCTTAAATGCATTAAGCTGAATAAATACAGAATACCGTCGTAATAAGGATCGAAGTAGCCGTCTTCATAGGGCTCCAGCTTGGCGTTCCAAAGGGCGTGCACAAAATCGAGCTGCTTGTCCTGCTTTATCAGAGAAGCCGAGGCGGCGGTAGACACCAGCCCCAGCGAGTGCCGCAGCTTCTTGACGTTGCCGGCTTGCAGAATAAACTCCGGCCGCGAGCCGTCCACGTTGAACTGATCCTCGAAGGTGTTGATGCCCTTACTGCGCAGAAACCCCTGAAAACGCTGGGCGTACTGCTCCTGCCAGGCTTTATCCTTGCCAAACCACACGTAGTCCATGGCAATATTCATCGGCACCCGCCACGAATCGTAGCGGAAGGCGGGCGGCGCCCACTTGGTGGCGTGGGGCTTGCCGCTAAACTCAGTGTAATCGTAATTGAGGCCGGTTACGGGGTCGCAGGCGCGGTGCAGAAACGCCCGCGACGTATCAGCGCAGGCCCGGTAAAACGCCTCGTGCCCGTCCTTGGCATACTCGGCCCATATTTCCATGAAGGCCGGTACGTGGTAGGAAGGGTCAGTCCAGTTATACATGTCGCCGACGGGCACAAAGCTGATTTGCTTATGCTCGGTGTTGATCAGGTTATACACGTCGCCGGTGCCGTCCTTTTTCCACATAGCATCCAGAATGTTGCGGGCTTCCTGGTAGTAGTTGATGCCCGTCGTATTGCCCCAGCGGTTGGAGGCAAACAGCAGGCTGGTAACGAAATACAGTTCGCCATCGGAAGCCGGCCCTTCGGAATTCCGCTTCATGGTGGCCGGATTGAGACTCCAGGCGAAATACCCTTTTAAGGGGCCTTCCTGATGTTGCAGGTATTTCTTCGACCAGCGCCAAATGCGGTCAAACTCCTCCTTCTTATTTAGCTGCACGGCTATCATCATCCCGTACGAAACTCCCTCCGTCCGTACATCATGGTTTTTCAGGTCGGATACGTAGGCCATCGAATCGCCCACTTCGAAGTAGATCCGGTTGGGACCTTCGAATAGCGCCTGGTAGGTTTGGGCTACCTTCTTATCGATGTCGGCCTGCTTATAGCCCGCTTCCCGGAACAGGTTGGGGTACTGGCCGGTGTAAAAAGCCGCTTTCCGATTTGGCTGTGCCTGCTTCTGTTTTGGCAGTCGCTGCGCTTCGGCGTTGCTACCCAGGCCCACGTACAGCAGGCACAGCAGCAGACAGTGACCCTTGCTGCTTTTAAGAAGTTGGAGGAGTGCGTTCATCGCCTGATTATATAGCCGTGACTTCGTTTGTAGCGCGCCTTACTTCTTGTATACCGGGTCGTTTCCTTCGTATTTCAGCCACTTAAAGGAAGCCGCATTGGTAGTAGGCTGCCCGGCCGAGGTGCCGTACATACCGAACAGACAGCCAATAAAGCCCCCCGCAGTTTGCGTGCTCAGGAAGCGTGCGTCTACCTTGTCTTTGAGCAGGGTCCAGGCTTTGCCATTCTCCGAAAACCGGAAGCTGTAGGTGTCCCCCTCGGCATTGATGCGCAGCAGCATTTTGCCCCCCGCCGATTTCAGAGGAGCCTTCGCCAGCAGCTCCATGTTCTTTGGGTCATCGGTACTCTTGAGCAGCTGCACCACTGGCTTCCCCTTTTCCACCGATTTGCAGAGGTAGTAGAAGTGCTTTTCGTCCTGAAAGACTACCAGGCCAGCCGTTTCATTTTCCGCCTTAGCCGAGAAGGTCAGCTCGGTTTCGGTGCTGCCATACAGGTGCTGCTGTCGCCTGCCGATAAAGGCCGGATTGCCCAGTTCCGCGCAGGTTTCCGGCTTGAGTTTAAGCGTAAGTCCCTTGGCTTTGCTCAAGGAAAAATTGGTGCTGTCCACGGTGCGCATAAACAGGAGCGCCGGGTCGAGCTGCTTGTCGAAGGTGAGCGTATAAGCGAAATTTCCGCTCTGCGGCAGCGCGCCGGGCTGCTTCACTTCCGGAAACTTCGCCATGTACGAATACTGCACCCCGTCGGGGCCGGGGTTCATAACGGGCCACTCGTCTTTCCAGATAACGGGTACGATAAACGTCTCGCGGCCCGTATTGTAATGGTTGCCTTCGTAGGGCCGCACAGCCAAAAAAATAGCGTAGGTCTGCCCATCGGGTCCGTCTACAAACTGCGCGTGGCCGGCCGACGTGATAGGGTCTTTGCGGTCTTTAGGCAATTCCCGCTGCGAGAGAATTGGGTTGTTTTCGTAGGGCACATAGGGCCCCAATGGCGACTTACTGCGGAATACCACCTCCGTATGATTTACCGACGTGCCGCCTTCGGCCGCGTACAGGTAGTACCAGTCGTTGCGCTTCATAATGTGCGGTCCTTCAATCCACACCGGCTTCTTACTCAGATCGACGCCGCCATTGACAAGGATCTTGGCCTCGCCTACGGTTTGCAGCTTCACCGGGTCCAGCTCGATAATCTTGATGGTGCGGTGGCCGGAGTAGAGTGATACATTGTTCGGCGGGTCGCTGTTGTAGATGACGTAGGCTTTGTCGCCCTCAAAAAATAGTGAGGGGTCAATGCCCTTCACCTCGGGCAAAAAGATTGGGTCGCTCCACGGCCCGGCGGGATTTTTAGCCGTCACCACAAAGTTGCCCTTGTGGTCAATCAGCGTGCAGGTGACGTAAAAAGTGCCGTTGTGGTGCTCGATGGCCGGAGCAAACAACCCGCGCGTCATGCGGTCGCCCATGAAGGTCATCTGTGAGGGCCGGCTGATGACATTTCCTATCTGCTTCCAGTTCTTCAGGTCCTTGCTGTGCATGACCGGAATGCCTGGGAAATAAGAAAAGGTGGAGTTAACCAAGTAGTAATCCGTACCCACCCGGATGACGCTGGGGTCGGGGTAAAAGCCCGTCATGATGGGATTAACCAACTCAATCGATTGTGCAAAAACAGCTACATTATGCAGCAAAAAGAGGGTGCAGGTGAAGAGAAGCGCTTTGATTTTCATGCTATTTTATCAGGTATTTAATTTAGTTGACTAGGCGAAAAGTTTATCAACCAAATTGAATTTTCAGATGTAAATAATGCCGGCCAGAATTAGTAGAAGTTGGCTTCATTCTCCGTCCAGCTTTAGGCTTAGTTTGCAGGTGAGTGCTAGGATCCGCTATTGTTCATTCAGGTAAAATTTGCCCCCCAGTCACCAACTGGGCATGTACTTATACTGAATTGGTGAGGTGATAGTCACTTGCGTAAAATGGCATTCGCTTTACTTGCTGTGCAAAAAAGCATCAAAGAAAAAAGGGGTAAAAAAACTGGCTACCCGTGTTGAGCAGCCAGTCTTTTTTAACCCTTTTTTATCAGGCTATTGATATTCCGGGTTTTGATAAGTAGCTTTTACATCTGGTGATACGTCCAAACGCTCAAGCTGGAACTGCGGTATAGGACGCAGATAGTGATAAGGTTGGATGGTGCGCGTAACGGTTAGAGGGGTATGGTCTCCGTAGTTAGTGCCCCCAATACGGTAGGTAGAAGCTAACTCATTCCATTTTTGCGTGCGCACCAAGTCAAACCAACGGTAACCTTCAGCATAGTATTCGCGCGAACGTTCTGCCAGGATGTAGTTGATGTCTATCGTGGTCGGAGTGGCCGCAACCATCGCAGCGCTGTTATCCTGCACTTTGGCCATGTTACCGTTGTTGTCGAAACGCCACTTACCGGCCCGGGCACGAATGACATTAATCAATTCCCGGGCGCTCTTACCAGATTTGGTAGTGGCTCCTTTTACGGCGGCTTCGGCCGCTACGAAGTATAGTTCCGAGAACTTGGCCACGTTGAACGGCCGCGTGCTGCCGGCATTCGGCTGTCCTAAGCCCGTACCGTTGTCGGTACGGTAAGGGCCGAGCTTCCAGAGACCGGGATAAACAATCCGGCTTATCCCGCGCGGCGAAATCACATAATCGGCTCTGCCGGGTAGTGTGCCTGCTCCTACATTGCTCGCGCCAGTGCCGGTGGGGTACGTAATAGCAGTAGCAGGTTCTGTATCCAGAAAAGTCAGGATGGCACTACCTGGGGTTACTGGCAGGTTGTTGGCGTTGTACAAGGTGGCGTTAGTGACGCCTGCCTTGGGCCAGTTGCCACGGTACACCGTGGTAAACGTCCCATCGTAGCGGGAATCGTTGGTTTTGTCGGCAAACGTGTTTTCGATGGCCCCAATGGTCGGAGCCATCCGGTTCCAAGGACGGCCCAATGCCTGAGCGGCTTCCCGCTGCACCGAATTTACGCCCCCTGTGCCATTCGCATTGGTGTAGCTTCGGATGTTGGTATAGTTCCACGTCATCATCCAGCCGGCAAAGTTGTCAGGGGAACCACCACTACCAAAGGTGATGCTGCCGCCATTGTATAACTCGCTGGATTCGGTGTGGTCCGCGAACATCAGCATTTCCGAATTGCGGTCATTCGTGCCTACGTGCACATCGTAGTACGTGGGCTGCAGGCGGAACGGCCCCGGGCTGTCGATACCGGCCGTGGCGACATCGTAGGCCTGCTGATAATACCAGCGGGCGTCATGACCGTCAGGATCGGTTCTTGGCGCCGCCGGATAGGTGGGAATGTTGTTCGGGTTTTCCAGCCACCAGGCATAGGTCAGGTACGCTTTGGCCAGATAAAGGCGGGCAAGCGTTTTAGTTGCGCCCCCTACTACCCGTGGATTCGCCGGCAAGTCGTTGACGGCTATCAGTAAGTCAGGAAAAACGGCTTTGGTATAGACCTCGGGCACCGTATTGCGAACCGAGGTTCTGATAGCACTGGTGTTGAACTCCAACTCTCCCGAACCCAAGTCCAGGGGTACCCCGCCAAACGTTTGGACCAGCATGAAGTAATCGAAGGCGCGGAAGAATCTCGCCTCAGCAATCAACGCCGGCGAAATGGTACCGACGGCGCTGGCACTCTTAATAATACCACTGGCGGTGTTGATATTAGGAAAAGCAGCTCCCCACAACGCATCGGCCCGGCTGTTATTGGCGTTGAGCGCCGCTCGGCCGGAGAGGTCCATGGCCAGAAAGTTCTCATCGGCATCCCGGCCGTAGGTTGCCTCATCGGTTCCGGTCAGCGTAGCATTATAGTAGTACGCGTTTCCGTAGATGTAGCGCAAGTGAGCGTACATAGAGGTTAATCCACCGCTAACGCCCCTTTCGGTTTGAAAGTAGCCGGGCGTGTAAATGGCTCGGGGTTCTTCTTCCAAAAGATCCGTGCACCCAGCGGCAGACATAGAGATGAATGCCGCTCCAATAAAGAATTTTATGTTAAAGGTCTTCATGTTGATCTTTTCTTAAAAGGTAAGGTTGAGTCCGGCGATGAAGGCGCGGGTTGCCGGGGCGTTGGTGCCCAGCGTCAGAATGCGGCGCAGGTTGCCGGACAGGGGTACGGCCGCGTTTTGGTCGCCAAACGAGTTAGTCTCCGGGTCCATGCCTGATTCTTTGTGGTAGGGCGAGAACAGCACGAAGGGGTTTTGTGCCGTCGCGTACAGCCGCAGTCGGCTAACGCCGGCACTCTTCAACCACTCCATATTGTCGAAATTATAGCCGAGCGAGATGGTGCGGATCTTCAGGTAAGAGGCATCGAAATAGCCAAGCGTAGAGCCGTACTTTGGGTTGTCGCCGCTCGCGAGGGCACCTGGCCGGGGATATTTGGCATCCGTGTTTTCCGGCGTCCAGTAATCCACTTTTACGTTCCCGCGACGACCATTCAGCAAGTTGAGGTAGCCCGACGAACCGTAAATTGTACTATTGAGCAGGCCGCCGTTTTGGAAGGCCCCTACGAGGGACAGGTCAAAGCCTTTGTACGCTACCCGGGTGTTCACCCCCCCCTCAAAGTTGGGGTTTACATCCAGAATCTGACGGTCTTGGGTGCCAATGGGGCGGGTGGGGGTACCATCAGCGTTGTACGTACCGGTGTATTTCACCTTAATCATACCAATTGTGGCATTAGGGTTAGCAGATGGCTCCAGAATGGCTCTGTAGGGGTCCTCTTCTTGCCACAGCCCTATTCTTTCGTAATCAAAGACTACGTTGATCGGTTTGCCCACAAACCACCAGTTTGCTTCATCCCGGGGTGAATTTCCTGCCAGCGACGTAATCTTGTTGCGGTTGGCATACACGTTGAAGCCCGCTTCCCACGTCAAGCCGTCAGGATTGTCCAAGATCAACCCGTTCAAAGAAAACTCTATGCCTTTGTTTTGAGTGGAGCCAATGTTGGCCGTGTAGCTACCCACACCGGAGGTGGAAGGCAAGGGCAACCCCAGCAGAAGGTCTTCGGTGTTGGTGACATAGTACTCCACGGTACCCGAAAGACGATTTTTCAGGACTGCAAAATCCAACGCGTAATTCCAGGTTTTAGAAAATTCCCATCCCAGGTTAGGGTTGGGTGCCTCACTCACAAACAAGCCCGTCTGGTAGCCGGTAGGGCTAAGGCCAAAATTGTAGGGTCGGGTGGCCAGGCGGCCTAGGGTAGAATAAGGGTTAACGGCCTGGTTTGACGTTACACCGTAGCCAACCCGCAGTTTCAACATGTTTACGGCTGAAACACTCTGCATGAACGATTCTTTGGCGATGTTCCAGCCGACCGACACCGCCGGGTACGTGTTCCATTTTTTTCCTTCAGCCAGCCGGGAGGAGCCGTCCGAACGGACCGTAGCGGATAGCAGGTACCGGTCATCGTAGGAGTACATCACACGTCCCATGTAGGACAAGAGCCCGTATTTTACATACTGCTGGTCGTTGGGGTTTACTATGATTTCGCCGGCCGCCAGGCCCAGATTATAGAACTGAAAGGCGTCGGCAGGAATATCCCGGGCATTAATCTGCGACCGATTGAAAATATTGCTGGAGGCAGAATACAAGGCTAACGCATTGATATTATGCTTCTCGCCAAAGGTGCGATCGTAGGTCAGGATGTTTTCAACGGTGTAGTCCGTGGTAAGCGAGTTACTGGTGGATGCCGTAGAAGGATTAGTAGCGAGAACCGCGTTGATGCCCGGTCCCGTATAGCTGCCCCCCTGGCCCTGCCGATAGTTTACACCCAGGTTGATGCGGTATTTCAACCCATCGACTCCTGGCATACTGAATTCACCGAAGAGAGAGTTGTAGCTGGCAAAGTTTCTCGATTCACTCAGCCATCTGTCTTTATTGGCTTCTATCACATCCTTGGTACCTACCCACTGCTCATCCAAGGGCATTCTGATGGTTCTTCTCAGCGTCCCATCCTCATTGTACGGACTGGCGAGTGGTGATGAAGTCAAGGCCCCATACACCCCTACGTTAGAGCCTTCCGTTAAGCTATAGGTATTGTTGGTAGTGAAGCCCAAGCGGACATATCTACCAACGCCTTGGTCAAGAGAGCCACGGACAGAATAACGGGTGTACTCCTGAGTAGGAATTACGCCTTCTTCTTGATAGTAACCCGCGTTGAAATTGTACCGCCCGTTCTCCGTACCACCGGTAAGCCCTATGTTATGGTTGGATTGAATGCCGGTTCGGTACAACAGCTTCTGCCAGTCGGTATCGACGTCATCAGATTCGTCTAGGGTGTTAGTATACAAGGGCTGCCCATTATTGTACAAGCCCGTTGCTTTGCGGAGCGCCGCAAACTCTGGCCCGTTCATCATGGGGTATGGGGCAAAAAGGGTTTTCGCGCCCACAAATCCATCATATGTCAGTTGGGCCTTTTGCCCTTTTTTGCCCCCTTTGGTGGTTACCAAGACCACGCCATTGGCTCCCCGCGACCCGTAGATGGCCGTGGCCGAGGCATCTTTCAGGATGTCGACGCTCTGGATATCGTTGGGGTTGATGTCGCCGATGGAACCCGGGAAAGGAATCCCGTCCAATACAATCAACGGGTCATTGCTGGCCGTAAGGGAGCGAGTACCGCGTATCCGAATCTGCGTGGTTGCGCCCGGCTGGGAGGAGGTTTGGGCAATTTGTACCCCCGGCAACCGGCCTTGCAGGGCCTGCGAGATGTTAGCCGTTGGCACTTCGCGCAAGGACTCTCCACTGATAGAGGCAACTGAACCCGTTACCGCTTCTGCTCTCTGCACGCCGTAACCAACCACCACTACCTCGTTCAACTGCTTCGTATCCTCGGCTAGTGTTACATCAAGCGTGGACTGGTTGCCGACGGGTACCTCCTTAGCCGTATAGCCTACAAATGAAAATACCAAAGTAGATCCTGGTGCTGCTGCTACCGTAAACCGGCCATCTGCGTCGGTTGCGGAACCAGTACTGGACCCTTTCACCACTACGTTTACACCGGGCAACCCGGTACCATCGGCCGCCACTACACGACCGGAAATAGTTTGAGTTGCTTGGGCTTGTACCTGCACAGGGACGAGCATGGCCCCGACTAGGGGTAGGCTGGTGGCCACCGCTAGCGGCCAGCTCAGCCCGAAGACCGTTTTTCGTAATGATAAATGCATGGAAGTGGGATGTTTGAGGTGTGAGAGTAAGCTTAATTTCTAGTGGAACCAGCTCCTAGAAGCCAATGGAATTGCCTCCATCCACGGGGAGGGAAGCACCGGTGATATAACGTGCTGCCTCAGAAGCCATAAACACAGCTGCATGGCCGATATCGGAGGGCTGTCCGAACTTGCCCATGGGCGTGCGGCGCATGGCCCGGTCGCGGCGGTCGGGGTCGCTGTTCATGGCGGTGCGGCTCATCTCGGTTTCAATGAAGCCGGGGGCAATTGCATTCACGCGCACGTTGTGCTTGGATAACTCTGAGGCTAACACCTTTACCATGCCTTCTACTGCCGACTTGGAAGCAGCATAAGCCACTACCCGGTCGATACCATAGTAGGCCGCCATAGACGAAATCATGATAATCACTCCTCTCTGGCGCTCTACCATGCGCTTGGCACAGGCCCGGGTGAGGGCAAACACAGCGTTCAGGTTGGTGTGGATAATGCGGTTGAAGTCTTCATCCGTGACTTCGAGGGCAGGCTTTTTCATGTTTATCCCGGCATTGTTTACCAGAATGTCCAGCGGGCCATAGGTAGCTTCAATTTGAGCTACCAAGTCTTCCAACGTGTCTAGCTCATTGACATCATTGGTGAGGTAATGAGCAGCTTCGCCAAGCTCAGCAACAGCCTCCTGCAGCACGGCCTCACGGCGGCCGGTAATGATGACGGTAGCGCCCGCAACGGTCATGCAGCGCGCTATTTCCAGCCCGATGCCGGTGCCGCCACCCGTCACCAGCGCCAGCTTTCCTTCCAGGGAAAACGGGTTGGACTGCTGCTGCCCGCTAGGCTGGGTATGCGGTGAAACAAGGTGCTCGGTGTGTGCCATGTCAGAAAGAATGATGCGGGATAATTAGCGCAGTTGATAGATGTCGACCAGTTCTTTGATTTCGGCCAAGGGGCGCGTGGGGGGCGTTAGCGAAGGCGGAATCGGTCGCTTTGCGTAGGTCTGGAAGTAGAGCACGCAGGCATCGCGCCACCATAGGGCCTCGCGGTGCTGAATGCGCAGGCGGGAGGCTATATCGGTGTGCTGCTCGGGGTCGACCTTGGGCTTTACCTGCTCCCACTGCTGCTGCATCCAGAGCACGGAGTCGGCCCCAGAGTAGTAGCGGGTGGTCAGTTCATCCCACAGAGTGTTGCCGGTACTTAGCCGCTGCCCCCAGGGAACGTGGTGAAACCAAAGCAGATAGTCGGGGGGGCAAGTGGCCGGATTGCCCCAAAGCTGGCGCACCTGGGGGGAATACAAGCTGAGGGCATTGGAGCCTTTGGCAGTGCGGTCGAAGCCCAGACCAATGGAGTCGGCTTTGTGGTAATACACGGAGGTCCAGTCGGGGCGGGCGCTTTTCTCCAGCCAGGGCTCGGGGCCGTAGTGGATGCTTTGACCCATAATGTGGTGCAAACCCAGTGGCGTGGTGTAGCGCACATAGATGTTGCGCGACTGATTGAGCACCTGCGCAATGGTATTCACGGCCTGAGGCTCGCGGGTGAGCGTCATCTTGGTCCATTCCTCGGCAACGGCATCCGACTTCAGTGTGTGGTCCCAAGCCAGCCGCCCGAAAGCGTACCAGTTGGCCTGGCCTACGGGGTGGCCGGTCCAGTTGCGGTCGGAGCCGATGTTGGCCACGCCGGCAATGCCGCTGATGCTGTGCTTTTCCAGGGTGCCATCAATCACTTTGGCCACCGTCGAGCCTTTGCCTTGGGAATACGTGTCCGACTCCAGGCATTCTTTGATAAGCGGGCCCAGGTACACGAGGTGAGTAGCAAAGCCCAGATACTCCTGGGTAAGCTGCACTTCCAGCACGAGCGGGGTGCGGGGCATGGCGCCAAACAGCGGGTGAAACGGCTCGCGCGATTGGAAGTCAATCGGGCCGTTTTTCACCTGCACCAGCACCTTCGGGGCAAATTTGCCGTCGAGCGGCTTAAACTCCTCGTACGCTTCCTTAAACCGGTCGCCTTTGGAGTTGGCTTTGTACACGAAGGCGCGCCACATTACGATGCCGTCGTGCTGGCCCAATGACTCGGCAAGCATGTTGGCGCCGTCGGCGTGGTTGCGGCCGTAGTCCTGGGGGCCGGGCTCGCCTTCGGAGTTGGCTTTTACCAGAAAGCCACCGAAGTCGGGAATGGTCTTGTAGATTTCATCCGTGCGGGCCTTCCACCACTGCCGCACTTTGGGGTCAAGCGGATCGGAGGTAGAAAGCCCCCCAATGAGCTTGGGAGCCGCCCACATCACCGACAGATACACCCGGATGCCGTAGGGCCGCATGACATCGGCCACGGCCGCCACCTTCCGCAAGTACTCGGGCGTGAGGTAGCGGGCGCTGGCATTCACGTTGTTGACTACGATGCCATTGATGCCAATAGAAGCATTGGCGCGGGCATAGTCCTTGTAGCGAGGGTCAATGACCTCGGGCAGCTCTAGCCATTTCCAGATGGAAGAACCCGCGTAGCCGCGCTCCACGGTACCATTGGGGTTGTCCCAATGATTAAGCATGCGGTACTGAACGCGCGGCTGACTGGTCAGGGCCGCCGTGGGGGGCATTTGCCCGGTTTGCACGTGGCGAAGCAGGGCGAAACAGCCGTAGAGTACGGCCGCGTCGGTGGGGCCAGTTACGACTAGTCCGCCATTTTGCTCCGATATTTTGTAGCCTTCCTTGCCCAGCGTGGGGTCGGCGGCTACTTGCAAGCGGATTCGCCCCTTACCGCCCGATGCTCCCACCGACACCGGGCGGCCCAACAAACCTTGCAGCCCGAGTTGCAGCTCGTGGGCGGCCGTTTGTAAAGTAGGCGAGGCTCCATTTTCTACTGTAATGCCCTTGGCCTGCGCCTGCCAGGCCTTGCGTAAGCGCGCATCTGGCAGCTGGTCGTACTTCAGCCACAAGCGGTAGCCATCGTCGGCAAGGCCCTGTTGAAGGGAGCCAACGCATAGAACTACAAGCAGGAGGAGAAAGCGAAATACCATAGGTGGGAAGGGCAATTGAAAAGAATTAATTGAAGTGGGAAGCGAGAGAATCGGCGTTGGTGTGGATTGGGGGGCTTTTTTCGGTTTCCTGCATGCTCCGGCGAATACCCAGCTCCAGTCCGCGCAGCTCGGCTAGTCCGCGCAGGCGGCCAATGGCCGAGTAGCCGGGATAAGTGCGTTTTTCCAAGTCGTCGAGCATCTGGTGGCCGTGGTCGGGGCGCATAGGAATGCTTGCGTTGCCTTCGCCCGTGCGGGCGCGGCGCAGCTCCTCGCGCACCAGCTCCTTCACCACCGCGTACATATCCACGTCGCCAGTGAGATGATCGGCCTCGTGGAAGTTGCGCGGGTTTTCTTCGCGCTTGGTGGCCCGGAGGTGGATAAAGTGAATGCGGGGGGCAAATCGGCGGGCCATGCCGGCCAGGTCGTTATCGGGCCGAACGCCCAGCGAGCCCGTGCAGAAGGTCAGGCCATTGGCGGGCGAATCATACGCCTGCAGCAAGCCAGTGAGGTCGGCTTCGGTGCTTACCACGCGCGGCAAACCCATGAGCGGAAACGGCGGATCGTCGGGGTGAATGCACAGATTAACCCCTACTTCTTCAGCCGTTGGGCCTACTGCCCGCAGAAAGTAATACAGGTTTTCGCGTAGCTCAGCGGCGCCGATATTGGCGTACTGATCCAACAAACCTTGAAATTGGGTTAGCTGAAAAGCTTCCTCCGAGCCGGGCAACCCAAGCAGCACCGTATCCGATAACGTTTGCAGCTCGGCCGGCGACATAGCTTCAAACTGAGTGCGGGCCGCGGCTGCCACTGTTGAGTCGTAATCGTTTTCGGCACCGGGACGCTTCAAAATGCACAGGTCGAAAACGGCGAAATCCTGCCACACAAAGCGTAGCGCCCGCGAGCCGTCGGGCATCTGATAGTTCAGGTTGGTACGCGACCAGTCCAGCACTGGCATGAAGTTGTAGCACACCGTCTGAATGCCACAAGCAGCCAGATTGCGCAACGACTCCTTATAGTTCTCTATGTACTGAGTCCGCGTAGGCAAGCCTTTCTTGATGTCCTCGTGCACGGGCAGGCTTTCTACTACTGCCCAATGCAAGGCCGAATACTGGCCATCATCAGTCTCAATCAGCTGCTGGCGCGCCCGAATTTCTTCCATTGGCCACACCGCTCCCACGGGCAGCTGGTGCAGGGCCGTAACTACGCCGCTACATCCGGCCTGGCGGAGTGAGTGAAGAGAAACCGGATCATGGGGTCCGAACCAGCGCATGGTGTGCAACATAGGCGCTTTGTATTATAAAAGTCCAATTAACTTTAAGCTCTACGGTTTGTATCGGAGGCTTTGCCGAAAAAGCCGCAACAAGCTATTTAGAGTAACTTGCTCTCGAAGATAGAATAACAATTGGAACCGAAAGCAAAAAAAAACATGGCCTAACTGGCTGATTTCTAAATAAAAATACCGGAAACGTTACCGGAAACGGTTTCGATAGGTATTCTTAAAACTCATCTATACAAAAAATAATTTTAGATTATCTTCGAATAATCAAGGAGGATATTTCTTAGTGCTTTTCCACTACCGCTTAGGCATTTAGAAATAATACTATTCATATTATGATGAAATGCACAAAGTGCACCTCCGCCGATGCGGTGATGCGGGCAGGCTTCATTCGGGGCCGCCAACGGTTCTTCTGCAAAGCCTGCGACTATCACTTCACGGATAATAAGGCTCTTCCGGCGCCGGAGCGCAAACGGCACCAAACCACGATCAGCGACGTGGCAAAAGTGTTGGGCGTAGCGCCCTCCACGGTGTCGCGGGCGCTCAATGGCCACTCCGACATCAACTCAAATACCCGGCAGGCAATTATTGACGTGGCCCGGCAACTGGACTATCAGCCTAATTTGCTGGCTCAGAGCCTTAAAAGCAGCGAAACCAAGACCATTGGCGTTGTTATTCCTGACATTGAGCGACCATTTTTCGCTACGGCTATCAGTGGTATTCAGCAGGTAGTGACGGAGGCGGGCTACCGCGTCATGATCTGTCAGTCGAAGGAGTCGTATGATGTAGAAGTCAGCAATGTACAGGCACTTATCGCCAGCCGCGTAGACGGGCTGCTGATTTGCCACTCCCGCGAAACCCAGAACTTCGACCACGTGAAGCCGCTGGCCTGCCGCGGAATTCCGGTGGTGCATTTTGATCGGGTGAGCAACGAGGTGGACAGCGCCAAAGTGATTCTGGATGACTGGAATGGCGCTTTCAACGTGACCGAACACCTGATTGAGCAGGGCGCGCAACGTATTGCAATCCTGGCGGGGCCTGAGTCTTTGCTGATCAGCCGTAATCGTTTAGCGGGCTACCAGCATGCCCTCAAACGCAACCAAATGCCCCTGCGCCCGGAGTACGAGGTGCACATAGAGTTTCAGCCCGAGGAAGCCGTAGCAGCCTTAGACGCGTGGCTGGCTCTACCCGAGCCTCCCGACGCCATTTTTGCTATTAACTACACCAATGCGTTTGATTTGCTGGTCGCCCTCAAAAAGCGCGGCCTGCGGGTGCCAGACGATATGGCGGTGGTAGGGTTCGGCGACGAGTTTATGGCTTCGATGATAGAGCCCGGCCTGACGACCGTTGATCTACACCCTTATCGTATCGGGCAGCAGGCGGCGCGGCTCTTTCTCGAGCAAATGCGGATGAAGGAGAACTTCCAGCCCCGCACCTTCGTCATCTCCGGCGACCTGGTGATCCGGCAGTCATCTTTGAAGGGCAAGGGAAATTATTTTAAGCTGGAGATTTAAACCTGCCGGCTCTCGTCTACTGTATCACGCATCGGCTCTGGAAATGGCCGTCGGGGGTGTGGTAGCGCACCACATAAATGCCCCCCGGTAAGCCAGCCAGAGCCAAGTCGCCCTCTGCCGCGTCTTTTACCGTCTGCGTGCGAACCACCTGGCCGCTTTGGTTAACTATACTGAGGGTGGCCGCAACAGTTGGCCCGGTATAGCGGTAGTACGCCCGCCCGGCCACAACCACGGTAGGATACACGTCGAAGCCAGGTACAACTTTGGGTCGTTTTAGGGCCCGCACAGGCGAATAATTCACCGTGCCGTCGAGGTCGGTTTGGCGGAGGCGGTAATAGAGCACCGCCGCTCCGGGCGGCAGGTTGTCATCGCGGAAAGTATAGCGGTGCGAGGCAGTGCTCGTGCCAGCGCCATTCAGCTTGGCGATGGCGGCAAAAATTTGCCCCCCAGTGCTGCGCTCCACCGTAAAGCTGGCGTTGTCCTTTTCTGAGGCCGTAGTCCAGGTTAAACTCACCGTAGAGGAGCCGCTGGCTACGGCCGTAAAGCTTACTAGCTCAACTGGTAAGGGGACAACACTGGAACCCTGGTAAAGATAGACCTGGCCTTGCCGGTTGTTTGCGTATGGGTCGCCGATCATTATATCGTCGTCCCCATCCCCATCGATGTCCCCGACCCCGGCTACTACACTCCCAAATAGAAAGGCAGTCGTTGTGCTTTCCGGTGTCTTCAATATGATGGGGCTCGTGGTATACAGCCCAGAACTGGACCCATGATAGAGATACGCTCTGCCCTTATTCCCATCAGAACCATAGGCTCCAATCAGTACATCAGCATACCCATCCTTATCCACATCCCCAGCGCTGGCAATGTCCAGCCCAAAAAAGCTCCCCGGCTTTGCCATGGGGTCATCGAGCGTTACATGGGTCGTGTTGATTCCGGCAGGGCCACCGTTATAGAAGTAAGCACGGTTCGGGGTGCCACCCAGACCGGCTATGATTCCTACCAAAATATCGGAATAGCCGTCTCCATTTACGTCTCCTACTCCACATACACTTACACCAAACTGGCTGAGCCTCACCCCATGAGGCTCATTTAGTATGGTGGGTGGGGTGACTAGTCCAGCGTTAGAGCCGTGGTACACGTAAGCACGCCCCCGATTATTATTGGCGCCCTGAGCCCCAATCACCACATCAGCATAGCCATCCTTGTTCACATCGCCAGCCCCTGCTACGCTGACGCCAAACCAATCTTCACCTGTGTTGACTGGGTTGGCGATGATGACAGGAGTAGTGTTTATTCCTAAGCTAGTACCCCGATACAAGTAAGCTCGCCCTTGGTAGTTATTATTACCAAAAGCGCCAACCATTACATCGTTGTAGCTGTCGCCATCGATATCGCCGACGCCCGCCACACTGTTACCAAAATAATCGCCGCTATTGCTACCGGGGGAAGCCAGCAAGGTAGGATCTTCGGTGACAAGGCCAGTGCCGGAGCCTCGGTAGAAGTATACCCGTCTTGACCCACTACTGATGCTTTCAGCGCTTATCAATACATCGTCGTACCCATCGTTATCAATATCTCCTGCTCCCGCCATATTCTGACCAAAGGCGCGCGTATTTGCAGGGGCAACTAAGACCGTAGGATTGGCAGTAACCAATCCGTTTTTGCTGCCATAATAGAGGTACGCCCGGCTTTTGTATATAACACCTGAATTGTTAGCAGTGTCGCTGGCAGCAATGAGTACATCGTCGTAGCCATCTCCGTTTACATCGCCGGCTCCCGCTATGCGATGGCCGAAGGTGGTTCGCTTCTTCGGGCCAGGCTCAGCAATGGTGATGGGGGTAGTGATAAGCGGATCAATAACGAGCGGATAGGTGGCGCGCGCATCATCCACGACCAGCGCTACTGTTTTTTCATCGGCGCTGAGCTGCATTCGCGACGCTAGTACCCGCCCGGTTGCGTCCCAGGCGCGTAGGCCCGCATAGCGAAGCACTTCTTTGCCGGCCTCACGCAAGCTCAATGCCTGCCCATCCGCGTGCCCTGCTACTTGCAGATTGGTATGCAGAGCCAACTGCACCTGCACCGGACCGGACCGGCCAGCCGGCCGCTGAAACAAGGTATAGTTCTGACGCAACCCTGCCGGCGAGTTCTCATAATCGACGGCGAAGGCTGCGCCGTGGGCATATGCCGCCTTATTTTCCTGGCAGGTGGTACCGGTGGAAGTGTCTTCCGGCAAAAACTTCAGCTTATCGCCTCGCCCGATGCCGCGCAGCTTTAAGCTTAGCTGCCACGCCCGGGAAGCCTTGGCGCGGTCGGCGGAAACGGCCACGGTATAGGCCGCAGCGCCCAGGGTAGAAATTAGCCCCTGATCAGGATTATCGGCGATAGTGGCAGCTGAGTGCTCACTGGATTGATACAGAAAGTAGGCGCGGCGCTGCACATCAGCCAGCACGGCCGCAAGTTCGTCGGTAGCCGGAGCAGCCCGCGAAACTGCACTTTGAGCAAGTCCGGCGGCGGGTCCGTTAGCCAGCCCACCCGCACTAGGCTTGGCAGATGCTTCCTGGCTGGAAAAAAGCCCCCCAGCGGGACCAGCAGCCTGAGTAGCAAGCGTCCGGCTGGTGGCGATAAAATTCAAATAAAAAAGCCCCCCACTAACAGTGGCCACTACAAAAAAGCCGACAGCACAGATACAGTGCCTCAAAAACGAGGAAATGCGTAACATAAAAATTAGAGTAGAACAATTGGCTCATAGACACTTAACATTAGATAAGACACCAATAACCTGTAAAAGCAGGGGTATGGAGGTGGCGCAAGCTAGTGGGGTGCGCGGGCCCCTTTGTCCAACATTCAATCTGGCACAAGCCGGAAGGAGCGTTAGAAGATCTTTACTAAATATACATGTAAACGTTCTCGCGTTTGAAAGCAAGCAAGAAAATTTGTGACTAAGCCTACATATTTCTTAGCGCATAATCTTGCCGCGTAAGTCCCAGTGGCTGGATTTTACCGTCATACCATCACCTTCCCGCTTGATTGTGCGCGTGTAGCGCTCACCGGCAATGAGGCCGTCAGGTCGGCGCTTACCAAAAAATAACGTCACGGGTTCACCGTGCTGGTTGGTCACAAAGGTGATATCATAATCTTTGAACACATCGTGGATGCTGGTGGAGGGCTCAAACGTCTTGTTAAGCTTCTTTTCTAATTCGGGATGAAGGGGCATAATCTGCAGTTAAAAATTATACTAGGTGCTCACCTAAGCGCAGACAGCAGGTGTGAACTGGGACCTTTTGAAGCCGCCAAAAACTGCTGTTACCTGTTTTTAAGTAGCAGGAGATTAGGACAGGATCTCAGCCATCTGCTTTCCCGTGGCTGTTTATGAGGCGTCCTACCCGAAAACTCTGCTTCTATGGCTTAGGATGGCACATTGGTAGCTGGAGCATGCTTAATGCGAAACCGTATCCCCATGGCTCGCAGTCGCTTCCGGTAGTGCGCAAGCAGGCGCAATGTTGCCATATCCAGCCGAGGCAAGCGGCAATCAATCCAAACCAGGCGTTTTCCGCTGCGAGCCGCTCGTCGGAGTGCCTCCTGCAAGAGCGGCAGCGCAGGTTCCCGCTCTAGGTCTTGTACCAAGACAAGTCGATACGTACGCGGCAGAATTTCGTGGTATACCTGCATGAGTTGGTTCTGGTGGGAGAAAAACCGGGGCCGCTTCGAGCAGCACTCATGAGGTTATACGGCGGAGATAAAAGTGTCGGCTAGGCCTTACAGGCTAATTCTGTGTGTGATTTACCTTGAATCTTGGGCTGCGTATTTGTCGCAGCTTTTGTACAACTCAAACTACTGCGCAGCTACCTCACGATACTTTAATGCTTCATGGCTTTGAGTACCGCAGTCGTTCCAAGCTGCACGGTTTGAGAGCATTGCGGCAGCAAGCAGATTAGAAAATCTGAACTCGTGAGCTCAAGGATAAACCCCTGCGCTAATGACTTTGGCCCGATATTTCGTTGTTATAAGTAGAAATACTTAACAGACTCTCATCAGCGCGTCTGTACTCGACATTATTACTCACGGGCCTCGAGAGAAGCCTTTTACACCTCAAATTATGTACACGTTGTTATTGCAAGGGGGCGGATCCATCGGCAGTGATGGAATGCGTTTGCCCGTATAAATACCTGCTTGGTTCAGCTTGCGGGAAAAGTACGTATTATCGATCTTTGTATTCCGTAATAATACTGGACTGATCATGCGTTCTACTTCCACCCTGAGTTCCCATCAAGCGCATCGCTTGGCGGTCTCGTTAGCATTCCATTTCCCTTCCTGTGCTTTTCTCACTCCGGGTCCTTATCATCAGCTGCTGCTTGAGGCCTTCGTGCGCGGGGAGCTAACAATGGATCAGGTACTGGTTCATCTGGAGGCTCACGAGTATGCGCCCGAGAGACGGTCAGTGGTGTATACAGCCTAATGTCTGGAGTTTACAGGGGCGTTTGGCTGTAAGACTATAAGACTAGTCGAAGTAGCCCTGATGTTTAAGTGGCACTGAATCCTGTACGCTTAAAATTGGCTTGCGGTAGGAGTAAATGCGCTAGTCTCAGGCTTTGCATTACGCTCAGGTACATGCAGTAGAGCGCCTCAGCCAAGAGTTGGAAGCAAGGGAATATGTATAGTCAGGTGCCCTGATAAAAAGAAAAGGCCTTTCCGTTATGGAAAGGCCTTTTTAGGTAGCGGGGACAGGAATGCAACCTGCATTTTTATACATACTACAAACGACCGTAAAAGTGGCCTTAAAATTCCAATAAGGCATATTTATCGTTCATGATATCTGTTTGAGTATGTCTAAATAGTGTTAAAATCAAGAAGTGTGTACCCCTACGTGTACCCCGAATGGGGTACACACCCTATATTTGATACGGCAACTACACACACTTTCTATGGCAACCGTATCCTTTCACTTGAAAGAGCCGGGGGCAGACCGCCCTACGGCCATTTATGCCCTACTCACCATTGACCGGCGTACCCGGATCAAGGTCTATACTGGGCAAAGTCTTCACCCTAGTAAATGGGTTAAAGCGGACCAGCGGGCGCAAGTCCGAGGCAAAGGCAATGAACTGAATGGACACCTCAATGATGCACTGATTGCTATTGCGGAGCGGCTCCAGCTAGTCTATGCCGAGCACCTTGCGGCTGGGATGTTGCCAACTGCTGCCACCCTTCGTGAAGCTGCCGCACCAGCCCGAGCCGAAGAACCCATTGCTGCCCCAATCGCTCTTGGCGGAATGTTCTGGCAACGGTATGAGGAATGGGTTACTTACACACGTGACGCCGGCACAGTTCGGACAGCGCAAGCGCACGCTACAGCTGGCCGGCACTTACGGGAGTTTGCTGATTCGACTGGATACGCTGTAGACTTTGATACACTCTCCACCACCGTGGGAGACCGATGGGCAGCTTATCTGCTGAACGTGGCCAAGCTGACCGACAACACAATAAACAAACACCTAGGGCGGGTAAAGTCATTCATGAAATGGGCCGCCAAACGGGGTTACACTGAAAATACCGCGCTTGACCGTGTAAGCTGGGCACGCCGGGAGCCGGACGTTATTGCATTGGCTGCTGCCGAATTAGCTGCCCTGGAAGATCTGCCCCTAGCCCCTGGCTCCCGCCTCGACAAAGCCCGCGCCTGGTTCCTGCTGGCTTGCTACACTGGCCTACGGTATTCCGACTTGGTGAGCATCCGTCCTCAACACCTACGGCCCGCTACTGCTGCTATGCCGGCACTGCTTCGCATAACTGCAAAGAAAACGCGCTCTGTGGTGAACATACCTTTGAGCACCTCAGCCCTATCTATCGTTAATAGATTGCTGGCGGGAGAATTGGCAAGCATTAAAAGCCAGCCGATAACGAACCCTGTACTGAATCGCTTTTTGAAAGAGCTGGGGCAGTTGGCGGGCATTGATTCGCCCATCGAAGTTATTCGCTACCGGGGCGGTATTGCCGACGTAACAACGTGCCCCAAGTACGAAAAGCTGACTGTTCACACTGCCCGGCGCACGTTCGTGACCCTGAACCTGGGCAAGGGTATGAGCGCCGAATTTGTGATGAAGCTAACCGGGCACACGTCTTACAAGTCCTTCCAGCGGTATGTGAACTTGACGCCCCAGCGGGTAGCCGAGGAATTTGCGAAGTTCCACGAAATGCCGAGCACGCATTAAGGGTCTGTTAAATGGATACAGGAACCTCTTACCGTGACTATGAAAGTCCCTTGCCAGCAATAAATTGGGCCAGTGTAGCAGATGAGTCTGACTTAGAAGCTTTATCATTTTGGGTTTATGCTCTAGGAGACCACGACTGGCAAGGCGCGCCTGGAGAATTACCCCCGCCCATTCGTTACGAACGCATCTATTTCAACTCCCCAGAGCGAGAAAAATGGCTTAACGCACTAGAAACTTTGTTACGTCGAGCTATCCCATTTTTATACGATGAAGGGCAATTTGCTGTCCTTTCACAACATTTACCCTTTGAAACGAGACCGGAGCAACTACACCAAATGCTGGTTAAGAGCCTGTGGGCAGCAGACCGTCTAAAGTCATGGATTAGGCTAAGACGTGAGTCAGCAATTGAACAGTTTATCAAAGCGCTGGGTACAGTATATGCCGATGTTGATTATGGCCCTGACTCCGAATTTGATGTTGATGATGAATCTAAGATTCCAGTGAAGATTGGGCTACATCCCGACTGGGACGAACAGGAAAGGCTTCTTGGCTTGCTCAGAATGTTTGAAGTAGAAATTCAGAAAACTGCTGTGAGTGCTTCTCTTAGAGTCGCGGCTCACCGCTTAGAAGCGCTTGCTAATTTTCCATTAGAGGACTTTTTTACTGAAATTTCTTATCCAAATGCAATAATTAATTTAAATTCTTTTATTTATTTTCATCCTGGCCTTACTTGGCTCAACTTGGATGACTTCAAAACTCCCAATAAGTTGGAATCTGACTTTATTCAAGACTTTAGAAAGTCACTGGGGTTCAAAATAGGGTATGCTAAAGTAGCATTGGGTCTTGTGCTTGCTGCACTTGGCGAAAATGCTGTTTTACAGCATTCACCTTCCGTACCAATTGGTGCTTATCCTTGGACTTTTATAGAAGAGATAGCCGAAGAAATTGAGTTGCGTTCCAAGGGCAGATTTATGGTAGTGGATAAAAACATCCAAGCTGCCTGTGCCGGGTTTATTATAGCGTTAAAAGAGGTTAGCATTTTACCTAAAGAGAAAACGCTTCCAACACTATACGAAGCTTTTTCTGCCCATTACAACTGCAAAATTGGGTCTGACCGTGATGGGCCTATTCGTCAGCTTTGGAAATCGAAGGCTATAAAGGCGCTAGCAAAACGACAGGAAGGCCCGTCTTTACAAACCAAAGTCCCGAATTAAGTCCCGTAACCCACGTCGGGCTTTGTCTATCCATACCTAGGCGGACCTATTTCGCATCGTCGCTGACTTGCACACCTCTCCGTCAGCTTCTAACCGATGCCAGCTATTATCCCTGTGGGTGTTGATTACACTCAGCTATTAGAAGACTTCCGTGCTTTAATCCGGCATGAGCTAAACCATCATGCGCCGCCGGTCGCGCCCACCGGGGCTATCCCAGCGCTGGGCGACGAACTGCTGACTTTGCGTGAAGCAGCCCAAGTGCTAGACGTAACGGTGCAGACCGTACACGACTGGAAGCGACGTGGCTTGCTAAAATACCACAAGCTGGGCAGTCGCACCTACATAAAAAAGGCCGATGTGTTGACCGCACTAAGCGGGCATCAGCGGAGCGTTAAATCCGGCAAGGGGGGTCCCCGTGGATAAGCTGCTGCCTAATTCAAAACCGCCCTTAAGCTCTGACGAGTTAGCGGTCGCGCTTGCCTTAACCGGCAAAAGCACTCCTACCCCGACCGAATTGGCGACAGCGTTGCGAATAATGTACCCTGCTGGGGATGGACCGACTGTGAATGACGTGCTGGCGGCCGGCCAACTTGTTTACACAATTGATAGGCAACGCCTCCGGCTGCCTCCCCTCACGCCCGCCAAGTTAGAGCAACGCATGAAGACACCACCGGCCGGGCCAGTAGTCCCTCCCAGGGTCACCGGACTGTTTAGCTTTTACGAAGGAGGTGGTATTGGCAATACCACCCCTTCAATGACACTTACGCTAGCCGAATTACACGGGGTGTTAGTTTCGCCTCGATACAGTACTCGCACCAAGGCCCTGCGGGAAGCAACAGTAGATACAGCGCGGAAGGCAATCAAGAAAACCCTCGACTATGTGACCCCAGCTGGCGTTTTCAGCCACCGGGCAAATGCCGGGGTGCAAAGCCTCTCGGGGCTGTTGGTGCTAGATTTCGACCACTTGCCCGATGTGAACGCAGCTTGGGCAGCCCTGATGGCAGATGAATTGTTGGCACCGGGGCTAGCTATGCTGTTCACCAGTCCCAGCGGAGATGGCTTAAAAGCCATTGTATGGACTGACCCGGAAGCCGACCATTTGGGTAATTTCCGGGGATATGCTGACTACTTGAAAGCCCATTATGCGCACTTGGGCCTCGTACCAGACGAAGCAGGTAAGGACCTCGCCCGCGCCTGTTTCGTGCCCCACGACCCGGCAGCTTGGCTTGCACCGCCCCCCGATGCTTCGGCCGCAGCCTGACAGCCAATTCTATTTTTAAAAAAAGCTGGCAATGAAAATCAACCTCAAATCTTTGCGGGCGGCAACGCCTACCCCAAAAACTCATCTGCCCAACGGTTTTGCTCGACCCAATGCTGTACCCACCCCGCGGCAATCGGCCCCGAATGACACGCTGGATTGGTGCATTGAAACATTTAGCCGTGGACCGTGCCCCATGCCTAGCCAGGGCCGCAACGACTGGCTCGCCGCGCTGGCACTTTTCTGCAACGAGCGTGGGGTACTGGAAACAGACATGCTTTCCTGGGCGCTGACCCACCCCGCATTGCACGGCCACGGCGAAGACCGGATCATGAAGACCGTTAGCGGTATTTATCGCGAAAAAGTATCTGACCACGGCACTAAAGTGGCTGACTACAGCCATGGCCGGGCGGCAAGCCCTCGCCCACCTTCAACCAAAGCGAGCGAGGCGGAGTGGCCAACCCCAGCCGCCTTATCCCCACGCCTTCGGCCAGTGCCGGCGTTTAATGAGAATTTATTTCCGCCCGCTCTGCGGCCCGCCCTGCGTGATGTGGCTCACCGTCTGCAATGCCCGCCCGATTGGCCTGCCGTGGCCTGGATGGTGATGATGGGGGCTGTGGTGGGCAACCGCTGTGGCATCCGGCCCAAACAACTCGACACGGGATGGCTGGAAGTGCCAAATTTGTGGGGGGCGATAGTGGCCGACCCTTCCAAAATGAAAACTCCCACGCTTAACGCGGCGCTTTACCCACTCAAAGAGCTTGACCGCGTTGCCCGCAATGAACACCGTGATAATATTCGCTCACACGAAGCGGAAGCTGAGGTGCTCAAAGCCCGTAAGGAGGCCATTAAAAAGAAGCTCACTAGAGCCGCTGACAAAGGGATTGAGGATGATTTGATGAGTCTGCAAGCGCAACTGGCTAATCTTGAAGCAACCTCGGCCCCGGTGGCCCGCCGCTACTTAGTCAATGATAGCACTGTAGAGAAACTCGTCGAGTTGTTGATCGATAATCCTCGGGGCCTACTCGTTTTTCGGGATGAGTTGACTGGCTTATTGCTAACCTGGGAGAAGCAGGGCCGCGAAACCGATCGGCAGTTTTATCTAGAAGCTTGGAACGGCACCGGCGATTACGGGAGCGATAGAATTGGTCGCGGCTCCTCATATGTGCAAAATTGCTGTTTGTCGTTGCTGGGCGGTATTCAGCCCGATAAACTGGCCAACTACTTGAGGCAGACGCAAAACGGCGAAAACGATGGCATGACGCAGCGTTTTTCGTTACTGACTTGGCCTGACCCTCGCCCTTTTAAATACATAGACGTAGTTCCCGACCACGCCGCCCACGCCGACGCTGCTGAATTGCTACGCCGCCTTGATGCGTTAGACCCCATAAAGGCTGGGGCAACTATACGCCCTGGCGATCTTATTCCTGCTTTTCATTTCGACCTAGCCGCTCAAGAAGTGTTCGTGGCTTGGCTTACCAAATGGCAACTGGCGCTTGAAAGCAGCGATGAAAGCCCAGCTTTGGTGCAGCACTTGGCCAAATACCGCAAGCTGTTCCCAGCTTTGGCTTTGCTGTTTCACTTGCTTGAAATTGTAAGCGGAGCCACCGCACCCGGTCCCGTTAGTCAATGGGCCGCCGAATTGGCTGAGCAGTGGTGCGCCTATTTCGCGGCCCATGCCCGGCGCATTTACGCCTATGGTGCCAACGGTAGCAATGCTGCTACGCTAGGGGAACACATAAGTAAAGGCCACTTAAAGGCGAATTTCACTGCGCGCGATATTCAACGCAAAGGTTGGCAGGGCTTAACCGACAAGGTAGCGGTGGCAACTGCCTTGGAAGACCTGGTTGAGGCCAGCTGGATACGTGAACTACATGCCCAACCAGCTTCAGAGGTAGGACGACCACATAGTACGGTTTACGAAGCCAACCCCAGTATTTTTCTGAAAGGGCCAGAAAGCCGAGCACACTAAACTGACTTAATAAATCGCACATGTAAGGTGTTCCAAAAACCCTCTCTAAAATGCCTTGAAAATTCACTCTGCAAACGTCAAAAAGCGAGGTCAGCTAACTGTCCCTAAAACAGTAGCTTTACGAACACCAACATTCAATCTTATGCCAAGTACACCTGTTGTAGTATGGTTTGAAAAAGGCCGCTACCAGCACATTGAAAGTTTAGCAGATTTAGCTCAACAGATTCATAAAATGAATGTTACTGACACTGACTTAGCTAACCAAAATTATAGACTTAAGAATCGTCTTACTCTCATTTACCGCGAAGGGGATGGTGGCCCGACTAAGAGCGATCCCATCTTTAAACTTGACTCGATGGAACTAAATAATTACTCCTCATCGCCTCATGCTTTTTTGCGAAAATCGAACGCAGGAGAGTGGGAACTAAGAGATAATGAGAATAATTTGGTGCCACTCAAAGCAATAAGTGAAGCTAAAAACATCAATAACTTTTTTAAAAACGAAGAGGCATTTCGCAAATTATTCCCTAAAGCAGGTATTTGATCCACTGCTACACAATGACCGCTGCTATCTACGCCCGCGTCTCTACTAAAGACAAAGGCCAAACCAACGAAAACCAACTCCGCGAGCTACGGGCCTTCGCTGAACGCTTGGGCTTCACATTATATAAGGAGTACTGCGACCAGGAAAGCGGTGGTACCGCCAACCGGCCCCAATTCCAGCAACTGTTCGTTGATGCTCACCAGCGACGCTTTGATGTGGTGCTGTTCTGGTCGCTCGACCGCTTTAGCCGCGAGGGCGTGACTGAAACACTCAATCATTTGCAGAGGCTAACCACTGCTGGTGTCCAGTTTAAGTCCTTCACCGAGCCATTTCTTGACTCAACCGGGCCGTTCCGGGAAGCTATTATTGGTTTCATCGCTGCCATTGCCAAGCAAGAGCGGGTGAGACTGGGTGAACGAGTTCGGGCGGGGTTGGCTCGCAGCACGAAGAAATCGGGTAGGCCATCCCTGCCGGCCGACTTGGTAGCTAGTATCCAACTAGAATTGGATGCCGGCTTGGGACAGCGGGCCACTGCTCGCAAGTTGGGAGTGGCACCAGCAGTAGTTAATCGGCTAGCGCAGGCGAATGGAAAAAGAGTCGTTTCTGCTCAATCTAACTGATTCCTGACCGCAATCTGCCGGTACTACCATGAATCAAGCGCAAGTAGTAAGCTCCAATCCACAAATTATTATTTACCAAATGGCTGTTCGATAAGCTGACAAAACCGACAAAAACACTTTTGTCGGTTTTGTCAGCTTATCGAACAGCCGTTTTGCTTTTTGCACGATTAACTTCTAAGACAGTTTATATCCATTGGCTACTATACTGCCTAGTGTAGAGCTGTTCCTACTTCTATAAAGCACAGTTTATGAGTAATTGCCTGCCACAGCACTCTTGTAAATGGATTCTGCATTGGTCGCCCCCACTATTGCTCGGCGAACATCGGGGTTGGTCAAATTCAGTACGCGCATATTTCCTTCAACTTCTGCAACCGCTTCGATACGGCGGTAAAACTGTGAATGCGTTTCAGCGTAACGAGCCAAGCCTTGCAATTTTGGTAGTGCATCGGCAAGGTGAAAACCATGTGGATCGACTATATCGACCACAATCGTTTCATCCTGTTCCGCGAAGAAGATGAAATCTGGTCTGACTATTTTAGTGTCATTACCATTTGTATAGGCAATGCCTAATGAGTCTTGGCTAGGGCGGTCAGGATTTCGGTACCAGCATTTAAAGCCGTTTCGCTTCATCTCGCTCGACAAAACAGCCTGCTCCCAAGACTTTAATTCAGATGGATATAAACCCTTCTCATCGCACAGTAAATGCTGCTGATACGTCGGAACATCCGTTTCCGAACCATTGCCTTCGCGCACCTTGGTTTGTTCGACGCGCGATACGGGCAGTGCTAAATCTACATCCTGTGGCTCCGTGCTGAGGGCGACGATTTGCCGGTAAGCCTCTTGCCGGTCGTGCGGCAGTTCCTTGATTTGGCAGCGGTATTCCGAAAACCATGAATCGGACAGTGCTTTCGCTTCGGCGTCGAACAGGATTTGCAGGTTCTCCAAGAGGTGCAGAGCAGCGACATCCTCACGGGCCTCAATCAGTGCATCATCGAAATCATCAGCAGCTTCCGGTTTGCGTTTCGCCCTTTCGATGGTGTACGTGCGAGCAATATCAGGGGTGATGATGCGCGCGGTGTGTCGGTAAGCGTCCCCGACTACAGCGTCATCTGCGTCGGCTTGGAATAGGTCGTGACGAGTCTGGTGGCTTTGCATACTGAAAATAATGGTACGCCCATCCACTGTCATTACGGCTGCCCGTTTTTCAGTAAACGCTTGCTCCCGTTCAGCAATGAAATTGTCTAGCATCTTATGCATGGCAGCGTGAGCCTTGCCACCTGCACCAGGTAGCAGACCATCAGAAGCCAGTTCATGGGCCAGCGCAGTTAGACGAATAGCCGGTTTCGCGCCACGCTGTGGGCGGGTTTGAGAAGGCAGCAAAACGAATTTGTTCCACACCATTTGCGGCACGTCAGGATTGGGCTTCATCTCCTTCGGGTTCATGAGAATGCGCCCCGTTGGCGGTGTATCTCCACCACCCTCACTCAATGCCTTTACGACGTCTGCAACTGTCTTCTTATCAAACCTCGGAAGCAGACAATCGACGCTGTTAAGTCTGTCGTTGCCGGGGATGCGACGTGCGAGTGGTGTGCGCACCATGCGGCCCAGCATCTGAGCAATGTAGGTCCGGTCACTTGCCGGGCGGAAGGATACCATCACTTCGGCACGAGGGCAGTCCCACCCGGTGCTAATGGCATCCTTGGCAATGAGGATCCGTATTGAAGTGTCATGCTGAACGCGCTGTGGTTCGATGTAAGGCACTGAATACTTGCCGAATGCCTGAGTCTTGTGTTCACCGAACACATGGGCAACGGATGTCTCCGGTAAATCCCGCCATAGCTCAAAAATCGTATGAAGCGCGCGGCCGATTTCATTGGAATTAGGTGTGTTAGGTACCTGTAGCACCATCAGCGGAAGCACGGTTTCGCCGTTTTCCTGTTGAGTTGTATAAGCCGCCCATTCCTCTGTGGATTGACGCAACTTGTTTGCAGCACGGCGCACCAACACCGTGTCGAAATCACCCGTTGATTCCTCGGGAATGTCCAGCACAATAGTGTCTTTCAACAAGCCGGAATCTTGCACGAGGCTTGTATCCACGGTCACAGCAGGCAGTGTGCTGCGGCCCTGTGCACCTTCCATTGCCTTGTTGAAACGTTCCACCGTAGCGGATATGCCCCAGACAACTGGGATACCTGGTACGCCCTTCTCGCCGTTGATAAGCCGCTTAACAATGGTGGATTTTTCGCTATTCTCCTTGCCAATGCCACGATGCGCCTCATCCTGGACCAAGTATAGGGTAAGTGCCGGGTCTTCGATGGTGTTGCGGATTGTTTCCCAAATAGTGTGGTTTCGCAGGTCGGGCCGCATCTCGGGGAATGTGCCTTCATATTCCTCATCACCATCAGAACCACGAACAAGAAGGCTGTTCTTACTCAGTTTCCCCGTGTTCAGAAAATAGATTTTTCCGGGGTTGAATTTAGAGCGATTAAAGGTGTTTGCGACTACTTCCAAGTCCGTGTACCGCAGGCGGTCAGACGCCTCCAATAGCCGGAAGCGCGTTTGCTCATTCAAGGAGGGATCGTCGCTAAACCAGAGCACAACGGCGCCTGGGTCGCGGTCGAAGTCAAAACCGTCATCGCCGTGAAACAGTGCTTCGAACACCGCTGCAGCCATCACCGTCTTGCCCGCGCCGGTGGCAGCAGTCAGCGAAAAAGCATTTTTACGTTTGTATCTGCCATGCCAGTCCTCGCGCGCTATTTGCAGATTTACAAGCACATCGCGGACAGCTTTATCTTGGTAATCTTTGAGTGTAAACTTCATGCGTTGTCTCCGTTTTCGAATGCGAAATTGGTCAAGTAGGACTCGTACAGGCGGATCGCCTCCACGCCCTCAGGCAAGCGGCGCGCAAGCGCCTGAAAGCGCCGCTCGTCGTCAGTTACGATGTAAGCGATCTGAGGCGTTCCGGCCCTGCGAATGGCATTCAGAAAATCGGTTGCCTTGTCCAGCTCCACTAGTAGGCCATAAGCATCAGCGACATCCCAGCCCGCTACAGGCAGTTCTTCGATGCGGCGACCCACACTGCCTGCGCGCAGCCACAGCAGTGGTGCAATGCGCGGGAATGAGGTCTGATAGCTAACACCAACCGGCGTTTCGTACGTCAGGGTGAAGAATTCAGCATTTTCCTCAAAGCCATCGGACATAGGGAATTCATCGGTAAACTTGTAATCCCCCGTGATGGGCTGGCCGTCTGGCGTCGTGCCAGTAATGATAGCCTCAACGCGCGGCTTGGTAATGTAGTCACAAATGCCCCACCGTTCCCATTCAGCATCGCCGGGTCTAAAGCCCTTTTCTCGCAGCGTCGTTTGCTCATCCGCGCCGACTTCGTTGTTGGTGATGCTTATACACTGACGCCTACCGCCATCCTGCTTGTTAAGCCGCTTCACTGCATGGGCGGTAGTGCCGGAGCCTGAGAAGAAGTCAAGGACAACCGCATTAGGTTTGTTTGTAACAAAAAAGCGTAAAGCATCCTCAACAGCATAGAGCGACTTAGGAAACGGGAATTTACGACCAGGAATAATCGATGTAAGAAGTCGGCTACCACCATTGCCCGCGTCATGTGAAGGAATACGCCATAAGTCCGATGGTACAAACATGATATGTTGATCGGATATGTCTGTGATAATTGATCCATCCGGGTTTTGGCCGATTAGTGGAAATTGGCCGCGCTCAACTTTACTTCGCTCTCCTTGGTTCAAATAGTAGAGAGCAGTATCCTTACCTCGCCAAGGTCCAATTTTGGCATAACCACTTTTTATCAATTCTTTTAGACGAGCTGGCCCATTTTGCCAAGTTCCAAAGCTACCATCCTTTCGTATGGGCCAACACGCGACACATCCATCGGGTGTCTCAATTTCCGATAGGTCGCTACCGTAATAGGCATCTCCTACACTGTGGAAAACAGCATGATCATCCAATTTCCGGATGAAAATAGGATAGAAACTATTAGGGCCATCCGCCCTTTGAGCATTCGTGCCATCGCGCCGCATAAGGCGCCAACGAAGTATGAACTTGTTTTTTGTCTGCACTGGATTCCAGTCCGCAGGAAGAGCCTGTGGCAACGGTTTGCAAACACCTAGAAATACAAAAAACAAGTATTCTGTTGATCGCGAAAAGCTTCCTTTTCTAGGTACACCTCCGGTATTAATCGCCGAACTGACCATAGTAATTCGTGCTTCCAGAAATACCTGCCCCAATAGTAACCCTAACCGTAGGTATTCTTTTTCGTCAATTGTGGCAATCAGAACAGAATCCGCCGGGTTTAACAACTCCTTCGCTAGCAGCAACCGCCGCTCCATGAACGCCAACCACTTGCTATGCCGGTACAAATCGTCGCCCTCGACGTAATCGTTGTTGTATTTCCAGTCCTTTGCGCCTGTGTTGTAAGGTGGATCAATGTAGATAGCGTCCACTTTGCCCCGGTGGGTCCAGGTCAAGGCTTTTAAAGCATGATAATTCTCGCCATTGATGACCGTATGCCATGGCTTGTCACCACCACGCGAAACATTACCAGTGGGAACAAGACCGGGATAGATGGTATCGCGGAATTCGGCAACTACCACAAGGTCGTCGAGCGCTACTGTGTGGCTCTCCCCCCCGGCCGCGCCCAGTAATGTCAGCTCAGCCATTTTGCTGGTTTTGTGGATGGCCTTCACCAGCCACAGACGCTGGTCGCCCTTGGCCGTTGAGCCGCGCGGCGGCAGCACATGTACTTTGTCGCCCCTGCGCACTGGGCGACGAGGTAATTCAACGGCTTCGGGGTTATGCCGCTCAAAGTTTAGACCAAAGGAAAGCCGGGATGACAGCGCCCGGAACTCGCGTTCCAGGTCAGCCCCCAACTGTGGGTCTTTGCCCTTCGCGTTTGCAATAAGATCAGTTAATCGAGACACAAGCTTTTCTAAAATGTTTTTTAAAATGTAGTAGTGTAATGTTGGAGTTGGCCAATGTAATTCGGCACAAATTACCACTACCATTGGGTGTCAACACATGGTGTGGATCCGACGATAGGGCGGGGCCACGTCAGCAGGGGCCTCGCCCGATTGCCGAGAACCTATTCAGGTTCCGTCCAAGCGACCTCAATTCAATAAAACGGTTCTAATGTAGTCTCACAAAAAAGCCCCGCGTCCTCTAAGGATTATCGCAGGGCTTTACCGTTGGTTGAGCTGGCAACTACAAACCTTCCGGCTTATCGTAAAGGTAAGCAACATAAGGTTTATATTATTGGGGTATCGATACCCCTGAAGGGTTTCAAGTACACTTTTATTCTAGTTTACCCAGTTTACGGTAATGTCATAGGTTAGCTTTGCTCATGCAATTCCGTCAACACTCCATTACAAACTAACGCAAATGGCCAAATTACAGAATACGCACGAGCAGTCATGTGCCTATTGCCATCAAGATTTTGTCCCCATGAAGCGGGGCACGCAGCGCTTCTGCTCCGCCAGTTGCCGAACTACCCATTGCAAGAAGAAAAAAGCCGGTACACTGGGTCGGGTTACCAAACTCAAAGGACCAAGAGGCGGGATGCAGCGTGGCTCATTTGCAGAGACAGCCTTGGCTTCGGCCACGGGCGCCCTTGCAGCAAATACCCTAACCCAGACGGCAGAGTACTTCGCTGTCACGAAGGGCTTGGTAAAACAGGTGGAAGAGTTAACGCGGATGGTAATTCAGCTTTCAAAGACCCAGTTCAACACTTTTAATTTGGTTGGCAAAGGGCAGGTGGCAATCCTCAAGCAAATGGGCCTTTCTCGTGAAGAAGCCTTTGAACGATTGGGCATTCCTCTGCCAGCACCAGTTGCCCAACTCACCCCGGAAAAACAGTTACCCGCTCCCACTGCCTTCGACATGACCGCATTTGAGGCTGCCTTGGCGAAGGCACTCAGCCCCGAGGAACTGACTAAACCGGCATTTGAAAAGGCGATGAATACGCCACAAGCGGATGCCGGACTCCTATCCTTGGAAAAGGAAATTATTTAAGTGTGTACACATAGGGGTACGCTACGCCCCGACCGCCAACTGCCAGGAGCCATGCAGCTAAGCCAATTGGATAGCTTTGAGATGCCGCCCGACGAATTACCCGACGCAGTCCAACAGGCTCAAGGACCAGAGTCTTACCAGTCGGTTGAGGCTGTTTTATCTGCCATTGTTTTTTGAAAAGATTGAGCGATTAGAAGCAACTCGCCTTCGGTTGCTTTCTGCATCTCATTCCAATGAGCAGTCATAGATTTTTTGCCTAATGTTGGCCAGTTAGCAGGGTATTTATCTGCTAAATCAGTTAATCTCTAAGCACACTTGCCTTAATTGAGTTATAAAGCACGATTCTATCTTTGTCAAATGTCATCATATTTTTTACTCTGCTAATAGCAATAGATTCATTATCAATGTTTACACCATAAACCCCATTCCTATATGCTAATGGGAAGGGCAAAGCCTTCTGAACGGCGTCAACAAATGATTTAGGCACACCTTTTTCGCCTGAAAGCGGAATTATATTGTAAATTGTTGTAACGACTCTTCCATTTTTAACGCCAACAATAATATCTCCGATTTTTCTTCCAAACATATTCTCGTTAATAGTTCCGATATATTTGTAAGTAGATACATTTGTTTCAGAAGAAATTCCCAGTAATTTTAATTTATCTGCATCAGGCGAAATTTGATCTCCTAAGTCATATCGTTGTGCATTAGCTTGAAATGCAGAAAAAATTAATAAAATGATAAGTAAAATGTGCTTCATGATTTCCTGTTTTTAGGTTAAATGCAAATGCTGATTATTACTTTACAAGGGGTGGTTTCATGGTGGTTTTTTATGATGAGTGACCTTAAATATAGGGTGGCAGGGCAAACCATGCGATCTACTTCAAAGCTTCCTGAAATTGTCTGAATCTTCAAAATGAGGTGGGTGTATTAGTAAAACGTCTGTCATATAACACATACCGCCTAAAGCAATTAGAATAATAATAATCTTCTTTATTATGGACGTACTATCCTTGAGTAGACTATCAGCAAAATAAAGGGTTCCCCATAAGTAACCCAGCCAAAGTAAAAAGTTCATATTAGTGAAGAAAATCGCGTTGCAATTATTATCATTAAATATATGGTTTAATATTTATCATTTAATAGTCCATCCCGTTGTCTCAACGATTATCCCTAACTCTACCTTCCGTTTTGTATGTTAATGACTATGAAAACCAGCATACTTTCTTTCGCCATCTTCCTTATCTCAATCAATTGTGGCATACCCCCCGCCAAGCTTGACTCAACCGATTGACGGCTGCTAAGGACGAATGAGTAGCCCGCCCTAGTAGTTTTGTCACCTTATAAAAAAGCCCTACGTTCCTCAATCGAGTACGCGGGGCTTTACTCATTAGGGGGAACTGGCAACTACTCACCCAGTGGGTATAAGTAAGGAAATAAGTTTAAACCCTACTTCACAGTTGCCAGCTAAGCAACTAGTTTATTCTCTACAAGCTAACTCATGGTTAGCGGTTGTACGGATTTTCTAAAAATTCGCTTCGGGGTGGGTTTATCCTGCCGCACATAATGAGAATCCACAATAGTATCACTAAGCATATGGCGAGTAATTTCTTCATTAGGCTAGTCGACTTAAGTTTTAATGTATAACCACTGATTTCTAATCCAATAATAAGTTATAATGTGGTAAATGTATATAGTACAAGTATGATAAAATATAAAATCTGAGTAATTATGACAAAAAAGCCCCGCGCCCTCGATTGAGGAACGCGGGGCTTTTGCCGTAGGTAGCCTTTCGGACTATGACAAATTATACTATTAGATCTTAGTTTGGCCTTTACTATCCTAATCAAACGCATTAAGGCGTGTCAAACATGTTGAAGGTCCCAATAGGCTCAGTGTCAGTAGCTGTTTGACCATTAGTCGGCAGGGAAATAAGCTGTTGAGAACCTGTAACAAAACTTTCTATGGCGTCTAAAATGGTTGTTATAGTTCCTTGATGCTCCCAAGTTTCATACAGAGATTCTGAAATCCCCCACGTTTGAATGCTAACAACGATATCGCTTATCAGCTTACGGAAGTTCTCATCAGGTAGCTCTTCTATCTCGCTGATAAGAACCCCTTTAATTTTTCTTTGGCTACTATGCTTTACGTATCCAACTATTGAAACTAGATCTGTTGCCCGAGGAATTAGATGAATAAATCTGGGCTGTGATAATGGTGTAAAGCCTATGTGAAGCGGATTTATAGCCTGTGCTTGCAGGTAAGTTATTGCTACTGGTCTAATTGCGCCGCCAAATACTGCCGAAGTAGCAATATCGATCTTAGGGAGCACTCGGCGATGAAATTCAAACCTTTGGTTATGATCGCCAAACCACAACTCCTGTTCCATCAAGTGTTTATAATAGTACAAATCTTTTGCCGCAAGTATCCACCGAGGTGCCATACTCTGAGTGCGTTTCTTTCTAGATAAATCATAATTACTACAGTCAATTAATTTACGGTGAAATCTCACCACGACCTCTGCCTTTGATAGCTCATTTAGTAATGCTCTATAAGAAAACAGAAGTTGTTGCCTATAATTTAAAAATTCGTACTCTCCATTCTCAATCTCTTCAAAGAGAGCGTTGTCATGTGTTCCACACAGCCCCCGAAAAGTAAACATCTTAGTAGCGTTTACGCCAGTCCTTTCAAATCTATGTTCAGGATGATGAAGACCCCCTACGGTGAATTCTATGAAATTTCCGTCCGGAGCTATATGATTAAGTATTCCTCTTTCTTGAAGAATATGAGACCTCATATCTACATTTTGATGGCAACCAGGATACCGGCACTGCCCTCCAAACTTTTTTTCTGCTGAGAAAAACTTCTCTGAAAGCGCATCTTGCTGTTTACTATAACTGCCTTTTTTTGACATACAAAAAGAACTATTGACTATTACAGAAAAAGCCCCACTTCCTTCACTAAGGAATGTGGGGCTTTTGCCACAGGTAGAGCTGGCAACTACAACCTTATAGGCTTACTCAAAGATACAAGGCTAGCCTGAGATTATATCGGCCGTTTAAAAGCTAATGAATAAGGAAAGAAACAGCTAAATCGCAGTGATGTGTACCCCTACATGTACCCTTAAATATAAAAAAGGCCGTTTCCAATCAGGAAACGGCCTTTTAGGTAGCGGGGACAGGACTCGAACCTGTGACCTTTGGGTTATGAGCCCAACGAGCTACCAACTGCTCCACCCCGCACTGTTTGGTTCTGCAAATGTAAGAGGGTTTTTTGGAATTAGGTGGTATTGTAGTGTAAAAAGTTGGTTTTCGGGGCTTCTATACTGATAATCAGCCGCTTTATTCTTTGATGAAGTTGTGATTAAGTGACTGATTCTAGAAACGGCTGGTAATTCCGAAGTGAATTTTGGAGGCGTTGAGCGCCAGCTTTTGATTTAGCTGCTTTGAGCGGCCCACAGAATATACCAGCTGAAACAGACCAGCGCCGGTGCGAAAGCTGATACCGGCGCCCACGCCTGTTGGCGCATCGGCGTTGGCGCCTTGGGCTAGCTTACGTTGCAGGTATGCCTGATCGAGGAAGAGAAAGACAAAGGAATCGGGGCCGGTGAACTGGCGATACTCCACGGTACCAACGGCGTAGGAGCTGGCATAGAAAGCAAACTCGCTGAAGCCACGTAGTGTAGCCAGGCCGCCCAATCGGAATAAGTCGTTGAGAAACAGCCGGTCGTTGAGCAAGGACTCGCCCCGCACCCGGCCGAGGAGCACGCCGTTGCGACCAATCGGATAATAGTATTCGGCGCGGCCACCGAGCGTAACCTGGGTGGAGCGCAGAGGAACTCGGGTATAAAGCGTGTCATTGAGGTCGGTGTTCTTGCTGATGCGCTTGTTGCCCACAGCGGCCAGGCTGCTGAAAAAAGCCCCCCGGCGTGGAAAATACAGGTCGTCGAGAGTGCTTTTGGAGTAGTCGAGACCGTAGGAAGTGTACTCGGAGTCGATATTTTCGGGGAGAGCCCGTAGCTCCCGAAAGGTAGAATCGGACAGCAGGCGGGAGCTGCGGAACTCGGTGAAGAAGCTGATGCGCCCGGCCCGCGCCGTGGGGTACGTCACCTGAAGGCGAGGCCGCAGGGTGAGGAAAGCATCGGATTGCCGATAAAGGTTGAAATTGCCCCCCACCTCCAGGGGCGAGCCGAAGAAATTAGGGTGCACATACTGCGCGTCCAGGAGCTGAGAGGCGGCGTCTACTTTGCGCCATTGTAAGCCCAGCTGCTTGCCCCCGCCGCGAATATTGCGCAGGTTGATGGTCACGTCGCCGGTGAGTTGCACTTTGTTCTGGCCCGGTCCGGGGCTTGGGTTGGGGAGCACGCCCACAATGGCATCGAACTGGTTGGCCGGCCGATCGTCAAGCAGCAAGTACACCCGCGCTTTGCCCTGCGCGAAACGCACTTCAGGCTCAGCCTTGACTTGTATATAAGGTAGCTGGCGCAGCTGGCGGGCAATGGCATCTACCCGCTGCTGACTATAGGGCTGATTAGGGAAAATCTGTAGGTAGCGGGTCAAAAACTGGGTTCGGGTTTTGGTAGTGCCCAGCACCTGCAAAGAGTCGAATACGATAACTGGGCCACGGTCGAGCACCACGCGGCCTTCGATATCGGAGCCGATAAGGGATACGGAATCGAGGCGCACGGTGGCAAAAGGGTAGCCCTGGTTTTCGGCTTCGGTGAGTACACGCTGCTGGAGCTGGGTCCACTCCTGGGGTCGGAAAGGCTGGTCGCGGAAGAATTTTTCGCGGTAGCCAGCCTTGGTGAGCAAAGCGTCGCCGAGGTTGCCATTGCGCAGCCGTGCCCACCGGAATTGCTCGCCCACGTACAGGCGAACCTGCACCGAGTCGCGACTCCAGCGCATGGAATCGGCGGAGGCAGTGAGGTAGGCGTCGGCTTGCAGAGCCAGCACGACGTCGCGGATGATGCGCAGAGCCGTAAGCGAGTCGGGCGCGGTGGGCCGAAACCGGTAGCGTACGAGCGTGGGCCGGTCGGCTCCCTCGGTAGTAAGTTGAATAAATTTTGCCCCCCGCAGTGGCTTACGCAGCCGCGTAATGCTGGTATCTGGGCGGGCGGGCGGCAAAGGTGGCGTCTGCAGCGCAGGCTGGCTAGGCGCGGCCGGGGTGGGCGTTATCTGCGCCCGTATCTCACTGGGCCAACCCAGGAGCAGACTCAGCACACAGTAAAAAAAGACGCGGGCACACATTGGGGCAAAGAACGTGGACTGGAAGCATTTAATTTTGAAGCCTGTGGTTGAAATGCAATGAGAGCAGGGCCGCCGTCAGGTTCTGCTTCTGCGGCTCGTGCAATGGAGATTTGTGATCTGGGTACCTTGCAGAACAAATCAGGAGATGGAGCGAGAGGTGTTGCGTCCTTTTTAATGGAGCTGAAACCAATCACCCAAACTAATTATGCATCTCTGGGTGTTACCACATACGCTATCTTTTCTTCTGAATGCCTGGCCTTTACCTTCACATCCCTTTCTGCAAACAAGCCTGCCACTACTGCGACTTCCATTTCAGCACTTCTATGGCACTGAAAGGCAAGCTGGTAGATGCGCTGGTGCGGGAGGTGGAGCTTCGCCGCGACTACCTCGGCCCCCAAGCCACGCTCGACACCATTTATTTTGGTGGTGGCACGCCCTCTCTGCTGACTGCGGCGGAACTAGACACGTTATTTAGCGCCATTCACCGGCACTTCAAAATTGCCCCCCAGGCCGAGATTACGCTCGAAGCGAACCCCGACGACCTTACTGCCCCGAAGCTAGCGGAGTTGGCCGCCTCACCCATCAATCGGCTGAGCATTGGGTTGCAAAGCTTCCATGAGCCGCACCTGCGCCTGATGAATCGGGCTCACTCAGCCGTAGAATCGGCGCGGTGCGTGCGGCTGGCCCAGGATGCGGGCTTCGAGAATATCTCGGTGGACCTGATTTATGGTGTGCCGGCTCCCGACCACCGTATTTGGGAACAGGATATGGCCGCGGCTTTTGCGCTGGGCGTACCTCATCTTTCGTGTTATGCGCTTACTATTGAGCCTGATACGGTGTTTGGACGCCGCCTGCGCAAAGGGCAATTCACTCCGCCACCCGACGACTTTGTGGCCCGGCAGTTCGAAATGCTGTTGGCCCAAATACCTGCCCACGGCTACGAACAGTACGAGATTTCTAATTTTTGCCTCCCCGGCCGCGAGTCGCGGCACAATTCGAACTACTGGCGCGGCGTGCCTTATTTAGGCTTAGGCCCGAGCGCCCATTCATTCGACGGAGTCAGCCGAGAGTTTGCGGTAGCGAATAACGCGCGCTACGTAACGAGCCTGCTGGAGCAGAACGCGGTGCCCGTCACTCGCGAAACTCTCTCTCCCACCGACCGCGCCAATGAATACCTGATGACTAGTTTGCGCACTGCTCGTGGCTGCGACCTGGTGCGTCTGCGGCAGGAATTTGGAGTAGACTTACGTGCCCAACGCGCTGACTACTTGCGGGGTTTGGAGCAAAACCAATGGGCCACGCTACGCGATGAGGTATTGATTCTTACAGATCAGGGAAAACTGCTGGCTGACCACATCACCTTAGAATTATTTCAGGCCGCTGGCTAAATCAATAAAATCAGCGTAATCTGTGCCTATGGAACGCCTGATTGATGCCCTCGCCGACGATGCTGACTTTTTTGTCGAGCACGTTCAGATCACCGCCATCGTCTTCGACACGACCGATGATGTAACCGTGTGGGCTACTACATACTTCGATAACAGTCTGCATTTCTTTCATTTAGGCCTACAGTTTCCAGCCTTGGATCTATTGCTACGCTTAGCCGGAGAGCGGGCGGAGGCGCTACAAGAGGAAGTAGCCGAGGCGCTGGCTACCGTCACCGAATGGCCCTGCCTGCTGGAGTATACCACCGAAGAAAAGCCCCCCGTTCCCCTTCCAAACGTGGCTATGAAGCTGGCCTGCACCTATCCGGCTACATTGGTAGATGAGGATGATGAGGGCGAGAGTGAGGCAGAAGAGGAAAGCGAAGAAGACGAGGATGAGGACGATGAGGAAGAAATTGCCCCCCACAACATCTTTTACTTAGAAGGCGTGTATTTGCGGCTCGAACCGTAGCAAGTGCGAGTATTGCAACAGAGAAGATCCTTCTTGGTTTCAGGCCACATGCTCTAAAACCCGCCCGTCATGCAGAGCTAAGCGAAACATCTCGCGTGTTTAGTGGGAATACTAACCCAACATCAGCACGCGAGATGCTTCACTGCGTTCTGCATGACGTTCTTTTTAGTGATTAATTCAGCAGCTAGCTATTCGAATTCACATTAGTCTCTTTTTTACTGCTCATGTTTTACCTAATTCCTGGTCTTGGGGCTGATGCGCGCGTTTTTCAGAAGCTGCGTCCTCTGCTGCACGGTCCGTCTCAGGTGCTGGAATGGCTAAAGCCGATTGGTGATGAGCCGTTGCCGGACTATGTGCGGCACATGGCGGCGGTGATTCCCGAGGATGCGGACTGCTTTGTAGTAGGCGTATCGTTTGGCGGGGTCATAGCGCAGGAAATCTGCCGCATTCGGCCGCGGGCCTGCGCGGTGTTAGTGTCCAGCATTCCGGATGCTGACCGCCTGCCGACTCTACTCCGAATTATTCGGGCTACGCGGGTCTACAAGCTGGTGCCGCCGCCATTGCTCAAGCTTTTCCCGTGGGCCGGGCGCTGGTATTTCGGCATCGATGACAACGTAGAATACAAAGTGTTCAAAGCCATTCTGCGCGATATGGACTCCGCTTACACCAGTTGGGCCATCCGGCGGCTGCTGCATTGGGACAGTACCGGCGTTGGCAGCTGCGTACAGATTCTGGGCTCCCGCGACCGGGTTTTTCCACCTTCTCCCGCCCCCGTCGACTATCTTATTCCCGGTGGCACCCACTTTATGGTTCTTACGCACGCTCACGAGATAAGCCGGATTCTGAATGATCTGCTTAGCAAACGGCAGGATAAGCAAGCAGCCTCCGCCGGTAAGCGTGTTGATATAGTGCAGTAATTATTTCTTGATTCGCCCCCCAAATGCTCGCCACCTATCCTTACCACGGCCACACCTTTTCCTTCGACCCTGGCGCGCCGCTGGATATTTCGCTGCCCTTAGCACCCGGCCCAAACCAAGTAAATTGCTTTTGGGCCGAGCCAGTGCAGTTTGACACCATTCGGGTAGGCGACTTTGTGGGAAGCGTGGCCGAGGGCGGCAGCACGAACTATAAGCGGGTTCATCTCACTCCCCACGGCAACGGCACGCATACGGAGTGCTACGGCCACATTTCCACCGATCTGGAGGCAACTATCAACCGCTGCCTGCGGCGCTTTTTATTCGTAGCCCGGCTGATTTCCGTGGAGCCGCGCCAACTGCCCAACGGCGACCAAGTAGTGATGCTAGCGGACGCACAATCGGCGCTGGGGGGCATTTTCCCGGATTCTGAGGTGTTGCCGGAAGCCATCATTCTACGGACGCTGCCCAACCACAAAGCCAAGCGCGCCCGTCAGTACTCTGGCACCAACCCTACTTATGTAGAGCCAGCCTTGGCCCAGTATCTCGCCGAACACCATATCGAACACCTGCTTCTGGACTTGCCTAGCGTAGACCGGGAAGAAGACGGCGGCCAACTGCTCGCTCATCACGCGTTTTGGCAATACCCAGAGCACACACGCCGCGCCAGCACTATCACCGAGTTGATTTTCGTGCCCGATGAACTCAAAGACGGCTTGTACCTGCTTAACCTTCAGATCACCAGCCTGGAGTTAGATGCCAGTCCAAGTAAGCCAGTCCTGTACCGCTTGAGCTAGCTGGATGGCCGACTTATCAAGCTGAACGTAAAAAGCCCCCCAGGTAGAGTCTGGGGGGCTTTTTGAATATTGTATCGACTTCCACGAAATATGTGGAGCCCGATCAACTAGTAACTCAGACTAAGCAGCAGTTGCTTCGGTCAGTTCGGTCTCGTCGATAACGGGTACTACCGATACGAACGAGCGATCCTTGCGGCCCTTGCGGAACTGCACGGTGCCGTCTACCATAGCGAACAGGGTGTGGTCCTTGCCGATGCCCACGTTCTGGCCGGGGTGATGCTTGGTGCCACGCTGACGAACGATGATGTTGCCAGCAATAATGCCTTGACCGCCGAAGATCTTCACGCCCAAGCGCTTAGAATGCGATTCGCGGCCGTTGTTAGATGAGCCGACGCCTTTCTTATGTGCCATTGTTGTATTTGTTGTGCGTTATAGGTGTTGTCTTGTCTGATGGTAGTTCTGAGTTAAATCTTATCACACTCAGCAGCCGATCAGTCAATTCAATTACCCGATGCTGTTGACCATTACTTTGGTGTAGTCCTGACGGTGGCCGTTGAGCTTCTTGTAGCCCTTCCGACGCTTCTTCTTGAACACCAATACCTTGTCACCTTTTACTTGGGCCAAGATGGTACCCTTCACTTTCACGTCCAAGAACGGAGCGCCGATAGTGAGCGAACCGTTATTGTCGGTCAGGAGCACATTGCCCAGCTCAACTACGTCTCCGACATTGCCGGCTAGTTTGTGGGTATAAACAAATTTCTCGGCTTCGACCTTGGTCTGCTTGCCAGCTATGTTGACGATTGCGTACATCGGCGTCTCGCGTGTTTTAAAAATGGGAAGGCAAAAGTAACAGGTTTAAGATTCAAAACCAAACCTAACTCACTAGTCTTCATTTGGTCGGCTTCCAAAACTTATCCGCTACCGAGCTGGCATCAGCATGCAGACAGTCTTTTAACAGCACGCGCCGGGCACGCGAATAAACTTTTTGTGGATAAGTTGGATTGTCCACAGTCCAAATGTTGATAAGTATTCAAAATTTGGGCATTCCAAGCCAAATTTTGCTCCTTTCAACAAAAAAGGTTATCAACAGCTCATCAGTGAGCATAGGCAAAAATTAACAGAATAAAAATGGTTTTCGGGGGGCATTTTGCCGGAGGTCGGGTTTATATTTGATCCCATGACCGCCCAAATTTTTTGGTGAGTCAGGCCAAACAATTCCGTTTGCCGCAGAGTTGGCAAGCCACTAGCTGATCATATTTCTGGTCACGTTTCACCTTCAATACGCTATCTGTTATGGAACCACTGCTCGTTGAGAACCCCAACCGCTTTGTGCTATTCCCCATCCAGAACGACGATGTCTGGCAATTCTATAAGAAGGCGGAGGCCTCCTTCTGGACCGCCGAGGAAATAGACCTCTCCCAAGACCAGAAAGACTGGGAAAACCTCAACGATAACGAGAAGCACTTCATCTCGCATGTGCTAGCCTTCTTCGCGGCCTCCGATGGCATCGTGAACGAGAACCTGGCCGTGAACTTCATGCAGGAAGTGCAGATGCCCGAAGCGCGCTGCTTCTATGGCTTCCAGATTATGATGGAAAACATTCACAGCGAGACCTATTCGCTGCTGATTGACACCTACATCAAAGACCCCAAGGAGAAAGACCGCCTCTTCAACGCCCTTGAAACCGTGCCGTGCGTGAAGAAAAAAGGCGAGTGGGCCTTGAAGTGGATCAACTCCGAAGACTTTGCTGAGCGCATCATCGCCTTCGCGGCAGTGGAAGGCATTTTCTTCTCTGGCTCGTTCTGCTCCATTTTCTGGCTGAAGAAGCGCGGCCTGATGCCTGGCCTGACCTTCTCCAACGAGCTCATTTCCCGCGACGAAGGCCTACACTGCGACTTCGCCTGCCTGCTCTACGGCTACCTCCAGAACAAGCTCAGCGAGGAGCGTGTGCACAGCATCATCCGGGACGCGGTAACCATTGAGCAGGAGTTCGTGACCGATGCGCTGCCCGTTAACCTGATCGGGATGAATGCCAAGAACATGGCGCAGTACATCGAGTTCGTGGCTGACCGTCTGCTCGTGTCGCTGGGCTACAGCAAGATCTACAATGCTTCTAACCCCTTCGATTTCATGGAGATGATTTCGCTACAGGGCAAAACCAACTTCTTCGAGAAGCGCGTGGCTGAGTATCAGAAAGCCGGCGTAATGAGCGAGCGTACTGAGAATGCCTTCTCGCTTGATGAGGATTTTTAAGCGATAACTAATTCCGCCTGTCATCCTGACGAAGGAAGGACCTTATCACGTTAGAACGAACCGTAACTACATTGGTCGTTTCAGCGTGATAAGGTCCTTCCTTCGTCAGGATGACAGGTGTTTTTATCTAGGCGATAGAAACTCCCAGTTTGGATTCTGCGCAGCTATTAAAACTTCTTTTTTAGCACGCGTCCAGCCTTTCAATTCTTTTTCACGAGCAATGGCAGCTTTGCTGTCGGAATGCTCTTCGAAGTAGATAAGGTTGTAGCAGAAATAGCGGCCGGCAAACGTCTGCGCCGTGCCACGGTTTTCGTAGTGCTGGGCCATGCGACTGCTTAGGCTATTGGTGACACCGATATACAGCACGTTACGAGCAGGATTGGTCGTGATGTAGGTATAGTAAGGCATATGTGATTAGGTATGTCAGAGCCCTTTTCTCTTTGCCACTTAACTCCCCCTCGTCTGTCATCCTGAGCAGCGCGAAGGACCTTCTCACGCAGGCACGAGTTGTTGTTATGCTAGTAGTTCACTGGGCATAAGGTCCTTCGTAAACTCAGGATGACAAGGAGAGGTGAAGAAGGGAACAAGGTAGAGACTGACTACTCACGAGTGGCAAGTCTAAGCATACAACTTCCTACCAAAAAGGACAACCCAATTTCGCTCCCAAAATTTAGCACCTATCCTACAGCGCCTACATCAATTTTGCCCCCTAGCGCTACAATTTTGGACTATGTGGATAACTTCTGTTGATAAGTCTTGTCCTACCCAACAGATAGAAATATCTTCCGCAACGATTAACCGCAGTCACACGCTGCTTACCTCACTTTCTTGACTAAACTGTCTGCTCTTCATTGGGCCGGCAAACTCATATCCAACTACCAAAACGCACACGCATATGCTGGTAATTAAACGCGACGGCCGGCGCGAATCCGTGAAATTTGACAAAGTCACGGCGCGCATCGAGAAGCTCTGCTACGGGCTCAACATGGTGTATGTCTCGCCGATTGAAGTGGCCAAAAAGGTCATTGACGGGATTTATGACGGCGTTACGACTATTGAGCTTGATAACCTGGCGGCCGAAACTGCGGCTTCGCTCACCACCAAGCACCCCGACTACGCTATTCTGGCGGCCCGCATTGCCGTGAGCAACCTGCATAAGGTGACCTCCAAGTCGTTCAGCAGCACCATGAAGCGGTTGTACACGTATGAGGACCCCAAGACCGGCGAAAACGCTTCGCTGATTGCCAAAGACGTGTGGGAAGTTATCCACAAGCACGCGGCTACCCTCGACTCGGCTATCCTCTATGACCGCGACTACAGCTACGACTACTTCGGGTTCAAAACCCTGGAGCGCTCGTACCTGCTGCGCATGGATGGCAAAGTGGTAGAGCGGCCCCAGCACATGCTCATGCGCGTGGCCATCGGTATTCACAAGGATGATATCGAATCGGCCATTGAGACCTATGAGCTGATGAGCGAGCGGTGGTTCACCCACGCTACGCCTACCCTGTTCAACGCCGGCTCACCGAAGCCCCAGCTGTCGTCGTGCTTCCTGCTCACCATGAAGGACGACTCCATCACGGGCATTTACGACACGCTGAAAAACTGCGCTCAGATTTCGCAGTCGGCAGGCGGTATTGGCCTCAGCATTCATAACGTGCGGGCTACGGGCTCTTATATCAAGGGCACCAACGGCACGTCCAACGGCATCATCCCGATGCTGAAGGTGTTCAACGACACGGCCCGCTACGTGGACCAGGGCGGCGGCAAGCGCAAAGGTGCCTTCGCTATCTACATCGAGCCCTGGCACGCCGATATCTTCGACTTCCTGGACCTCAAGAAAAACCACGGCAAGGAAGAAAACCGCGCCCGCGACCTGTTCTACGCCCTCTGGACGCCCGACTTGTTCATGAAGCGCGTGGAGGATAACGGCGACTGGACCCTGATGTGCCCCAACGAGTGCCCCGGCCTGGGCGACACCTGGGGCGAGGACTTCGAGCGTCTTTATAAAAAATACGAGAAGGAAGGCCGCGGCCGCAAGACCATCAAGGCGCAGGAGCTGTGGTTTGCTATTCTGGAAAGCCAGACCGAGACTGGCACGCCTTACATGCTGTTTAAGGACGCGGCCAACCGCAAGTCGAACCAGCAGAACCTGGGCACCATCAAGTCGTCGAACCTGTGCACCGAGATTATGGAGTACACCGACGAGCACGAAATTGCCGTCTGCAACCTGGCTTCCTTGGCCTTGCCGCGCTTCGTGAAGGAAGGCGAGCAGAAGGGCCAGATGGTGTTCGACCACCAGAAGCTGTACGACGTCACGTACCACGCTACCAAGAACCTGAACAAGGTTATTGACATCAACTATTACCCCGTGCCCGAGGCCGAGCGCTCCAACCGCCGCCACCGCCCCATCGGGCTGGGCGTGCAAGGGCTGGCCGATACGTTTATTGCCCTGCGCATGCCGTTCGAGAGCGACGAAGCCACGGGCCTGAACAAAGACATCTTCGAGACAATCTACTTCGCGGCCTGCACGGCTTCCATGGATTTGGCCAAGAAAAATGGCCCCTACGAGACCTTCGCCGGCTCGCCCATGAGCCAGGGCAAGTTTCAGTTCGACCTCTGGAACGTGACGCCCGACTCGGGCCGCTGGGATTGGGAAACGCTGCGCGCTCAGGTAATGGAGCACGGCATGCGCAACTCCCTGCTGGTGGCGCCTATGCCCACGGCCAGCACCGCCCAGATTCTCGGCAACAACGAGTCGTTTGAGCCTTACACCTCCAACATCTACGTGCGGCGCGTGCTGAGCGGGGAGTTTATGGTGGTAAACAAGCACTTGCTCAAGGACCTCATCAAGCTCGGCATCTGGAACGAACAGATGAAGAACGAAATCATTGCCGCCAACGGCTCGGTGCAGAACATCGCCCGCATCCCGCAGCACATCAAAGACCTGTATAAGACGGTGTGGGAAATCTCCCAGCGCCGCATTATCGATATGTCGGCTGACCGGGGGGCATTTATTTGCCAGAGCCAGAGCCTGAACCTGCACGTGATGAACGTGAACTTCGGCAAGCTCACCAGCATGCACTTCCACAGCTGGAAGAAAGGCCTCAAAACCGGCATGTACTACCTGCGCACCAAAGCCGCCGCCGACGCCATCAAGTTCACGGTGCAGAAACAAGCCGCCGAGACCCTGGAGCCGCTGAACGTAGCCGCCCAGAACGCTTCGGACATGTCTTGCTCGCTGGATAATCCGGACGCTTGCGAGGCTTGCGGTTCGTAAAAAGCAATAGCCCAATAAAAAAGGCAGGAGTAATGAAACTCCTGCCTTTTTTATTGGGCTATTGCTTTTGCTACTGCCTCTATTTCGTCAAAAAACAATATTAAATTATACTTATTAGCAGCTTTTTTAGAAGGCATTAATAAAAATTCCCCAGGAGGAGGAGGGGTTAATGGGAAAGTCGAAAAATAACTCTTGAGCACCTTGTTGTACTCAAGGCTAGACTCTTTTGAATTATGTGCTATATGATTCCGAATTAATTTATAATTTTTTAAGTTTTGAGTTTTAGCAATCAATATTGATTTAACTGGTATTCCATCTTGCAAATAGACTTCTGCCCTAGATATAACAGATATTGGACTAGACCAATCAAGAAATGGCATCGCAGATTTAAGTAGAGTCTCTGCATGGTCTGAATCTCTAGGTTTCAAAAAAGAAACCACAGCAGTGCCTGACACAGTAGCTGCTTCGCAGCAGTAATTAGTAAATATATCTCGCAGGTAATTTTCATAATTTCTAAATGACTTGAGGAAAACAGACTCAGTAAGAATATGCAGCTGCCAAAGATTTATATTTCTTCTGCTAAATGACAATTGGTTATCTCTGTCAAAGTGACGAACCTTTAAAGTCTCGTCTAAGAAATTGTCTAATATCTGTTGTGTCATTATTTTTTCTAGATAAACGCATCAATAATCTCATTCACAACAAAATTAGTTCTATCCACTCTAGATCCAGTATCTGTTGTTGCCTTTTGACTTTTCTCAACAAAACGGCGGTATTCGGGCGGCCTACTACTTGTTTCTTTTTCTGAATTAATTTCATCGAACACAGAGCTAATTTCATCAAGTCTTACACGTATTTTACCTATTATTTTATTATTTATTATAAAATCACCAGTTATGGGCTCTAGTGCTCTTAATCCAAATAAGCAGTGCCCAATAGACGTAAACAGGGTATAGAATAGCTGTACGCGAGACCAGTTAGTATTCCTTAATTCACTAGGAGGATATATTTCGCCTATATATGACATAATCATATCAAATTGCTCCGCTTTCTCATCTAATTCGCCTAATGATTCTTCGTATTCTTTATAAAATTTTTCAACATTTTTATTTGATTGTACCCCATCAACTAATGCGACAAATAAGTCAGCTGATAGCTCAGCCTCTGCCATTCTTGTAACTTGCGACTTCGTGAGAACGTTTGACTGGATAAAATATTCGACATACTTATACCCGTATTTAAACACGTATTGTTTGAAATATCCTAAGTATTTAGCATTTATTATTTCTATCTTATTGAGCGAAACAGTGTAAGAATTTAATCTGGCAAAAATATCGAGTATATCTTCATATGGTAAATCAAAAAGGAGGTCTACACCTAGTTCGTATTGCAGAAACTCTCTCTTTTGATCTTCCGGCAAATTTTCAAATGTGTACCCAGCCAATTCTTTATTATGAGCACGAGATATTTTAAAATCGCCATCTATAAAGCCGATTATCGCTCTTAACCTTTGTTGGCCATCAACTACTACTCTGACAGTGCGCGCATTCCTAAGTGATTGAGTGATAAGTATCTTAGGAATAGGTTTTCCTGTCAAAATAGTATCTATCAAAAAAGACTTAGCTTTTTCAGACCAAACAGATCTTCTTTGAAAATCAGGAGAAAGCTCTAAAAGGTTATTTCTATGCCATTCTAGAAAATCGGCAACATTGTATACTCGTGTATCAAAGCTTTTCACAGGCAAATACATTAATGGTTAAGATTCAAGAAAATACTATTTTAAATGTAAAACAAGATGCTTCAATAACTGGCGCGAACTAATAGCCAGTGCCAGCTTCGAGATGAATGTTATGCTTTTGTTGCTTGCAATACAAGCAAGTTGAAATCGCCCCGTAGCATTCAGACAGTTGTCGTGGAAGCAGCTTATGATTCACCAATAGTAACTGGCATCTGCAGTTTCAACTTACGTATGGCAAGATGTACATCTTCCTGCTACTTATGAAACCTCGTGTAATCTGCCACATGATGAGTTCCCTGGACGGGCGCACCATTCTCAGCCGCTGGGGCGACTCGCCCAACACCAAGGAGTACGAAACGACGGCCGCCACCTTCGAGGCTCAGGCCTGGCTGTGCGGGCGCGTGACTATGGAAAAGGACTTCACCCACGGCCTGACCCCCGACCTGAAGCCCGTAGCCTCCCCCCTGCCCCGCACCGACTTCGTGGCCGAGCACGGGGCCGAGTCGTTTGCCGTGGCCGTCGATGCTCACGGGAAGCTAGGTTGGGAATCGGCCGCCATCGACGACGACCACATCATTAGCATCCTCACCGAGCAGGTAAGCGACGAATACCTGGCTTACCTGCGCGAGAAAGGCGTGTCGTACCTGTTCGGCGGCGCCCAGGAAATCGACTTTGCGCTGGTCCTGCACAAGCTGGGCGAGCTATTCCCCATCCAGACCATCCTGCTGGAAGGGGGAGGACACCTGAACGGCTCCCTGCTCAAAGTCGGCCTCATCGATGAGCTGAGCCTGCTGCATTACCCCGTGGTAGATGGAGCACCCACCTCGCCCACTATTTTCGAGCAGGGCGATGCGCCCGGCCCCGCCACGCCCTTCAAGCTATTAAGCGCAGAGCAGCGCCCCGACGGGATTCTGTGGCTTCGCTACGAGGCAGGAGCAGCTTAAGAAAAAGCCCCCCAGCAGCTAGTTGGCGGTGTGGGGGGCTTTTTTCTTTACGGACTGTTACTACTCCCGCCGGTCATGCAGAGGCGGAGCCGAAGCATCTCGCGTGCGGTCGTCGCCAAACTATCTGTCATGCTGAGCTTGTCGAAGCATCTCTACCGCTTCGTTGCAATGCTATTCAGCGAAGCGGTAGAGATGCTTCGACAAGCTCAGCATGACGTTCTTTTTAGCAGTACACGCTTCTGGCTTTTTAGCTGCCCAGCTTCCAGCCGGCGCGGTAGTCGCGCTTCACGAACTGGTTGACCTCGTCGAAGTTGGTGATTTTGCGCTGCTGATTATCCCAGAGCAGCTCGATGCCGCGGCCGGGGTAATCCATGCCCTGGCCCGTGGTTTTGGGGCGCTGGAGGTCGTAGCCGCGGATGGCGAGGTTGGCCATAAGCAGGGCTTCGGTGAGGGGGCCGGCCAGTTCGAAGGGTGAGCTGACGGTCTTTTTGCCGTGGCCGGCGATGCAGGCATCTACCCACTGGCCGTAGTGGCCGTCGGCGCCGCCGGGCACGCGGGCAATGGTTTGCTTCACCTGCACTTCGTTGGTGCGGGAGGTGGGCAGCAGGCGCGGGTCGGCGGAGTAGGTGCTGGCCATCATCTTGCCCTTGGTGCCGATGAAGAGCGTGCCGTTGCCACCGTCGCCAAACTTCTCGTTAGAGCCCAGCTCGTCGGGGCGGGTGGGCTGAATGCCGCCGTCCATCCAGTGCATGGTGATGTCCTGCTTGGTTTTGTTGGTTTTGGGGAACGTGAGGGTAACGTGGCTGGAGGGCGGACAGCTCTCGGGGAAGTAGCCGCGCTTAAACTCATCGACATACACGCTGCCCACGCTGGCCTGCACGGCGTGGGCGTATTCAAGGTTCAGCACGCGGAAAGGCGCTTCCATCAGGTGGCAGCCCATGTCGCCGAGGGCGCCGGTGCCGTATTCCCACCAGCCGCGCCAGTTGAAGGGCACCAGCTTATCCACGTAGTCGCGGTACGGGGCCGTGCCGAGCCACAGGTCCCAGTCCAGCTCTGTGGGCACGGGGGCTTTGCCGGTGGGCCAGGCAATGCCCTGGGGCCAGACGGGCCGATCGGTCCAGCAGTACACGGTGTGCACGTCGCCGATAATGTCGGCGTCGTACCACTCCTGGAGCTGGCGCACGCCGTCGTTGGAGGCGCCCTGGTTGCCCATTTGAGTTACTACTTTGTAGCGTTTGGCGGCTTCGGTCAGCACGCGGGCTTCGTGCAGGTCGTGGGTGAGTGGTTTTTGCACGTACACGTGCTTGCCTAACTGCATAGCCGCCAGCGTCACCACGGCGTGGTTGTGGTCGGGCGTGGCGATGGATACGGCGTCGATCTTCTTCGCTTCCTTGTCCAGCATCCGACGCCAGTCTTTGTAGTAAGGAGCCTGCGGATAGGCCTTGCGGGCAGCGGCGGCGCGGCGGTCGTCAACGTCGCAGAGGTAGCCGATGCGGGCTTTACCAGTTTTGACAAACATGGCTAGATCACTTTCGCCCTTGCCGCCTACCCCTACGCCGGCTATTACAAGCTGGTCGCTGGGGGCGGTGTAGCCTTTGCCCCCCAGCACAAAGCGCGGCACAATCATAATACCAGCGGCGGCTACGGCGCTGTGCTTGATAAACTCGCGCCGTGATGGCGACTCCGGGATCTGGCTCATCGATAAGTACGTGAAGTAAGGGTGGGAACGAGCCGGCTGAGCAAATTTGCCCCCCAGGCCAGGCTAATCGAGCGGATATTCGCGGGAAAGGCGCCGGACGAAAGATACAGGAATGTATGAATTGCGCCGTCTGGCGCTGACCTGAAATTTCTGTAAGCAAGCACCTTAGGGTGTAGGCATACACGCAAAAACGCCCAGCCTTTTGGCTGGGCGTTTTGCGCTTATAACAGTATCTATCACAAGTAATAAAGCACGTTTAAAACGTTACTCTGCGGATAGTGCCGTCGCCATTGGTTAATACATAGTAGGTGCTGCCGCTGATGCGCTCGATATCGGTGGGCCGGCTGAGGCCACCCAGCAGGACGGTGCCTGATTCGTTGCGTACGGCGCCGGTATTGGGCTGGAAGCCTACGTTTGTTGGTGGCTGAAATACGAACTCGGCCAGCTGAGTAACCACGGGGGCTTTATTGGCTGTTAATTCAATATCGGTGAGGGTAGTGAAACCCGTGCGGTAGTCACTCACGACGCCGGTGTTGCTTACCTGCATTATTTTAGCCGCCCCAGGGGCAAAGGAAAAACCAGTGAGCAGGCTGACCAGGAATCTGCTGCCATCATGCACAATACCCGTTGGCACGGCCTGGGTCGTGGGTACGGGCTGGTTCTGGAGTGTGATGTTGGGGAAGCGTGCAAACACACTCAACCTTCCGTTGTCTTTATCCCGCCTGATGATAGCATTGGCACCCGCATCGACGATATACAGACTGCCATCTGGCCCAAAGGTCATGCTGTAAATGTTTGATTCGAGCGGGCTGGAAAGGTTCTGCGACAGCACAAACGCGCCGATATCCTCCGAGGGCAGACTGGAAGCTGGGCGCGCAGGGTCGCCGAGCCGGTAACTCGACACATCCACTCGGTAGAGTTTACCGAAATAGCCCCCCAGAATATACAAGATGCCATCTCTATAGAGTACATGGCCAAGACTACTTACGTCCCCGTCGGGCCGCAATTCGGACTGAAAGCCCGTGAATACAGGATACACCTGCCCCGTACCAGTTACTACCGACACCCGTCCGTCGTTACGACCTGTTCCAGTCTCACTCACCCACACCCGGCCATTCGGCGCAACACTCATCCCGATGGGATTTACTAAATCATCCGTTAGAATAGGTCGCTGGGAAGCCAGCAAACCATCGAGGCCGTCGCGGTCGCTGCAGCCAGTAACAAGGGTCAGAAGTAGGGTTGCACTCAGGAGGTAACGTTTGTAATTCATGGCAATTCGGGTTTGGAGTAGAGAAAGAAAATATGATTTTTTTAATTAAAATAGCTGTTAATCAGCTTGTTATCTCTAATTAATAAAGATAAACCCAGATTTCATAGCATTTTTCCTCTCTGTTTAATACCAGAATTTTGCAGCTCATCAGTGCGTACCCAACACTAGCAAATCCTTTCCAGATGAGTAGTAAAAAGCCCCCCCAGCCTCTCAGTTCAGCGGGTACCGAGGGCGTCTTTATGCTAGCAGCTGAGCCCTGATAAAAGACTTGCTGCTACCGCGTTCTGAAGGCGTAGCACTGAGCTTTCATCTTGTGTAGTTTAGCTTATGCCCAGCCGCTGGGCGCCTTTGCATCCTTGCCTTATGCTCCCGATTGGTAAGAAAACGTCTGCTCCTTCTACCATCCGGCTGGCATGGTACAATGCCGTACCGAATATGTTCTGGTCGGTGCTGAGCCTAACGCCTATTAGCGTGTTCTGTTACCAGCATATGGAGCGGCCGTGGCTATATGGGATGCTACTCGTCAGTCTATTAGCTTTCGGGATACCAGCTTCTTGGTTCAGCTATCTACGGCTTAGCCGCGGCCCGGCCACGTACCGACGGTTGGGGGTGCACGCCGTAAACCGCTTCACCCAGCACGGCGACCTTATTCACCGCCTGATTCGCCAACAGTATCCGCAGTACAAGCGCGTACGCACTCACTCCGACAAGGCAGCGCTGGTGCGTGCCACCTACCATCAGGAGCGATTTCACCTGGTGCTCTTTCTGTTTTTTCTACTGACGAGCCTGTATGCCGCTGCGCTTGGCTATGGCCGCTGGGCACTACTTATCGGGCTTACCAATGTCGTTTATAACCTCTATCCGATGTGGCTACAGCAATACGTCAGATTGCGGCTTCACCCTTCTTCTACCTAATAGTGAGTAGCTTATTAAGAAAGGGGGCAAACAAATTGCGATTACGCTATATTACCTGCATTATTCCCATAGTGTACCTAGGTAAACAGTGTCCGAATAAGTCTCCTCTTCTAGCTAAATCTATGACGCTTCTTTACAAACGAATTTTTCTAACGATGCTGGCTTTGGGTGTGCTACTGGCTCCGGCTTTGGCCGCACCAGCAGCAGCGGCGGATTCGGTTGCCGCTTTCAGCATTGAAGCCGCTACGCAGCATTACCTCAACACGCTCACGCCCGCCCAAAAGGCCAGCTCCGACGCTTACTTTGAGGGTGGCTACTGGCTCCAGCTTTTGGGCATAGTATACGCGCTGGGCGTAGCGGCTATATTCCTGGTGCTGGGCCTTTCCAAGGTTATAAAAGGCTGGACGTCGCGACTGCCCGGTAAGGTGCTGCCTACGCTGGCTTATGCGGCGCTGTATCTGCTGTTGGCTTACTTGCTCAACTTCCCGCTTAGCCTTTACGACGACTATTTCCGCGAGCACCAGTACGGCTTATCCAACCAGAGCTTCGGTGAGTGGCTAACCGACGATTTGAAGGGCTTGGCGCTGTCGGTGGTATTCGGGAGCTTAGTGTTGCTGGCTTTGTACGCGGCTATTCGGCGCACGGGGCGCAACTGGTGGGTGTGGGGCACAGCTATACTAGCTGTCTTTCTGGTGATATCCATATTTGTGTCGCCAGTGTTCATTTCGCCCTTATTCAACAAGTACACCCCCTTGCCAGAAGGGCCCGTGCGCGACCAGATTCTGAGTATGGCGCGGGCCAACGGCGTACCTGCCGACAACGTGTACCTCGTGGATGCCTCCAAGCAGAGCAAGCGCATCAGCGCCAACGTAAGCGGACTGGGCAGCACTATCCGGGTTTCGCTCAATGACAACCTACTTAATCGCTCCACCCCCGAGGAAGTGCAGGCCGTAATGGGCCACGAGCTGGGCCACTACGTGCTGAACCACATTCCCAAAATGCTGATCTTCCTCGTCCTGATTATCGGTATCGGCTTGTGGTTTGTCGATTGGGCTTTTCACCGACTTATCGGCCGCTACGGCCCGCGCTGGGGTATTGCTGGCATCGCCGACGTGAGTGGGCTGCCGCTGCTGGTGGCGTTGTTTGCGGTGTATATGTTTCTGGCTACGCCCGCTTTCAATACTATTATTCGCACCCAGGAGCAGGAAGCGGACGTGTTTGGCCTGAACGCCGCCCGCCAACCCGACGGCTTCGCTACCATTGCTATGAAGCTGTCAGAATATCGCAAAATTGACCCCAGCCCGTGGGAAGAAATCATTTTCTTCGACCATCCTAGCGGCCATACTCGCGTGCTGACGGCCATGCGCTGGAAGGCAGAGCATTTGCAGGATAAATAACTTCTTTACGCACCTATGCAAGACGCCATTCTTAAACTAGTTCACCAAGCACACGCTCTGACCGAGACCGCCGCTATCGAGGCCGTCGATTCGCAGGAGAGGAAGAAGCTCATTTTAGCCGATTTGTCGCTGCACTTGGTACAGGCGGCATTACGCCATCCCCAGCCACAGGCAGCGGAATTGAGGCGGTACTTGTTTTCAGTGCTCACCGTTTGTGATGGCTTCGTACCCGACCTTGACCTCAAAGCAATGGCCGAAGTATTGCTACCACCACCCCCAGCAAGCCCCTCTCCTCCAGCGCAGTAGCATGGCATGATGCGTATGGGCCGGGCTTCATTTTTCACCCAACTTAACGAAGCTTGCCAAAAAATAGGCTCGATGACGGTAGATCAGCCAAGGAGCTTCATGCACCAAAGAGTAAGGAGGTTTTAGGTCAAGGGCTTACGGTCTACAGCCACTTGACAACAAGCGACGTAGAAGGCAAAATAGTGTTGATCTCCCACCTCATCCTCTATGCTATGCATCGTTTCTTGTTTGTCATCTTATTGCTCGTATCAGCGGGGCTGAGCGGGCCAGTAAGAGGCGCGCAGCAGCCCACTGATGGACTGCCGCCGCGGCCCTCACCTTTTCGCTTCGTAACCGATCAGGCGCAGCTTCTCTCCCCCGCCGACGCTAAAACCCTGGAAGGCGGTCTGCGGCGCTATGCCGATAGCACCGGTACCCAGATTGTTGTCGTGACGGTGCCCACGCTGGGTGGCCGTGCCGTGGCCGACTACGGTCGTGCTCTGGGCGAAGCCTGGGGCGTTGGGCAGCGCGGCAAAAACAACGGCATCGTGCTGCTGCTTTCCGGGCAGGAGCGCCAGGTCACCATTCAAGCGGGTAGCGGGCTGCGGGCTCAGATTACGCCGGAGTTGACCAACCGCGTTATCAGCCAAGAAATGGCCCCCAGCTTCAAGCAAGGCCGCTACTTCGCGGGCCTGCGCACTGGTCTCAACTCCTTAATGTTGGCCGCTAATCCTAATTATGCCCCCCAGGGTAAGCAGCAGGCTGCAACTACGCCCGGCCCAGCAACTTTGGGCGGGGCGGCAGGTTCGGCAAGTACTGATGGCTCCAGCCTGAACAATGAGTTGCCTGCGGCTTCTGAACCAGCCTCTGAGCCTTATCGGCCGGCCGAAGCGTCGCCTGAGCCTTCGTCTCCGGGCATGGGCATCGGTACTATGGCCATTGGAGCCTTGGTTATTGGCGGCATCCTGTGGCTGGTGATGCGGATGTTTCGGCGTAAGGCTCCGGACGCGCCCCGGACTGTTTATTCCAATCAGAATCCGAATCAAAACCCTAACCAGACGCCTGATTTCCTGGGTAACCAATCCGCGAGGTCGGCTGGCAACTACACCCGTGGACATGCGCGCCAGCCAGTTCCTGATTTTCTGGGCACCGGCACCATGAACAGAGGCGGCGGTGGCCTGAGCAGCGGCATGGGGGGCATTTTGGCGACGGGGGCAGCCGCCGCGGCTGGCGCTTACCTGGGCAACCGAATGGCCTCGGGCGGACACTCTGACCAAGCCGGCAACAGCATTGCGGGCGGCGACAACACGGCTCCCCAAAACCTTGACCCCGCAAACACCTATGCCGCTGGTGTGGGAGGCGCAGCTACTTCTGGAGGCTTTCCGGCGCTGGAAGGCACTGGCAACGTCGAGGAAACAAGCCCCGATTATTTCTCCGACTTACCCGCCAATAGTTCAGAGCCCGATTTCTTCTCCGCCGATGAGACGTCCTCCTACGACGACACCGCTTCTGATGACACTGGCGGCGGTGACTTCGACGACACCAACAACAACAGCGGCTCCTGGTAAACGTTTCGCAGGTCTGCACACACCAAAAAAGCCCCCCAAACATGTTTGGGGGGCTTTTTTGCTAGAAGTCTTTCGTGGTTATTACAGTCCATTACCGCTAGCTGCCAGCGGAGGAGTTGCTGCTAGAGGCACGGCAGCGTTGAGGGCAGCCACCTGCTGACTTTGCTTGCCCAGCCGAACCTTCACATTGCGCACGGCTACTTCTTCGTTGGCACCATCCGATTTTACCCGCAACGTGTACCGGTAGCTGTCCCCTCCGAGCTTGAAGCACAATAGGTAGTTGCCGGGCTGCAAATTATCAAAGTTGAGGCGGCAGGAATAATACGATTGGTCGAACGCTTCATCGAACAGTTTCTGGCCGTTGACGAGGCTGTACACCTGCACTTGCCCATGCTCTTTGGCTAGGTTCTGGGTGCGCACCCGGAAGACGGTGGGTTCTACTTTGTCGATGGTTACGGGTTGTTGCTGCGCCACTACGGGGCTGGCGAACAGAGCACCACCAAACAAGAGCACGCCCAGGGTAGCCCGACGCAAATAACCCAAAGCAGAAGATGCCGACCGGGCTTGAGTTGACTCAGGCGTAGAAGCAAAACGGGCGGCGAAGGCGGAAGCGGCGGAAGTGAAGGAGCTTTTCATGATAAAAAGTTTGGGGTTAGAAATGATGGAGACTTTACCAAATGCACCGCTTGGCAGCGGCTATTCCCCTCCATAATCTCCCTGCTGGTTGCCGAGCTCATTGCTGAAAAAAGCAGCGTGTGTGCGGTTGTGAACAGTTGAATCGTAGGGGCACCGATAAATTTCCAACACCCGTGCCACTTGCATAAATTATTGCAATACAGATGCTTATATAAAATATAAATAAAGGACGCCCATCAAAAAATGTTCGCTTACGGACAGTGCGTTCGATTCTGAACTAAGCGACAGAGCTGTTATCAATGGCTTCTTAGAAAAACTGAAGCCGCAGGGAGTGGCCGTTACCAGCGCGTACGCCCGGCACTAGCCTTGCACCACAGCCTGATTTATAAGCATCATCTCTATGTTTGCACTTATTACTTTAGCCAGCGCGTCGATACTAACTATACTTTATGCAGTCAATTTCTACCCCGGTTCTCAACCCTCCCCTCCATCAAGTACCCGTGCTGGAAACGGCCCGCTTACTCATGCGGGGGTACAAACCCATTGATTTTGAGCAGTATGTGGCCATGTGGGCCGATCCTAAGTTTTACCGCTACCTGACTCCCCGCCCCATGGTAGAGGAAGAAGTATGGGCTACCATGCTCCGCAGCATTGGGCATTGGGCGCTGATGGGCTACGGGTTCTGGGCCATTGAGGAAAAAGAAACCGGCGCCTTTATCGGTGCCGTGGGCTTTGCTGATCCGAAGCGCGATATCGTGCCCTCGAACCACGGCACGCCTGAAATTGGCTGGGTGCTGGCTGCTCACGCCCACGGCAAAGGCTACGCGACGGAGGCCGTAGCCGCGGCCGTTGCCTGGGGCGACGCGCATTTTGGGGCCGTGCGCACCGTGTGCATTATTCATCCGGCCAACAAAGCATCCCTGCGCCTGGCCGAGAAGTTTGGCTACCTGCCCTACCATCGCACCACGTACAAAGACCAGCCTACGGTGATGTTGGAGCGGTTTGGGAAGAAATAAGCAACTACTGCTGCGTATAAATCCATCATAAAAAGCCCCCCCGAGTGACTCTGGGGGGCTTTTTTACACCGTCTTACTAGTTAGGCTTAGGACGCGTGCCTCGCGTCGGATTTACTACCTTTTTACGGGGTGTTCACTCATGTATCAGGAAAAAACAGATTCCTTGATAAGGTAAAAAGCCAGTTGATACGTCTGTATAGCCTAAGAATGGGCTCCTGCCACAGGCGTGGGAGCGGCTTCCTTTATCTACTTCTACAAGCGGCTTTGCAACGGCGCACGCTGCTCCAACTTCTATTATTTCTTTTGTATGCTACCTATTCAGCAGCAGGTGTATAGCTACCTGCCCATCAAGCCCACGTTAGCAGCCAAACCTTCCAACGATTCCCGCTTTGGTGAGGACTTGGGCATGGATCAGATTGACTTTTTTGAGCTGGTTATTCGCCTCGAAAATCTCTACCATGTCCGCATTCCCGACACCGAGCTGGAGCAGGTAAAAACCGTGCAGCAACTCATCAGCTGCCTCAATGATCAGTTGGTAGGGCAAAAGTGGGGCTGCTCGGTGCTTATGGCCTAGACTACTACACCTGCTTACTGACGCATTTGTGCTCGTTCTATTGAACGGCTTTTCTCGGCATTCCTCTTTTCGCTAAAAACTGAACCCGGCGTGTACCAGCTACTTACCGCAGGCGGCCAAACACCTGTCGGCTTCGGTGGTTATGCCGTGTATCACTCTCCCTTTTAGCTGAAATTGCATGGAATCATTAGCAGGAAAAGTCGCCCTTGTGACGGGCGCAGGTAAAGGAATTGGACGCGCTGTAGCCTTGGCGCTGGCTCAGCAAGGCGTGCATGTGGGCTTGCTGGCCCGCTCCGAGGAGCAGCTTCAGGCCGTTGCCGACGAGATCAAGGCTCTGGGGGGCAAAACCACCGTAGTAGCCGCCGACATCACCGACCGCGCCGCCGTGGAAGCCGCTGCGGCCCGCGTGGAGCAGGAGCTCGGCCCCATCGATATTCTCATTAACAACGCTGGTATCGGCACCTTCGGCAAGTTCCTGGACTTCGACCCCACCGAGTGGGAGCGCATTATCCAGGTAAATCTGATGGGCGTGTACTACGCCACCCGCGCCGTATTGCCTCAGATGATAGCTCGCCAAACCGGCGACATCATCAACATTTCGTCCACGGCCGGGCAGCGCGGCGCAGCGGGTACCAGCGCCTACAGTGCCTCGAAGTTTGCCGTCATGGGCCTCACCGAGTCGTTGATGCAGGAAGTGCGTAAGCACAATATCCGGGTGTCGGCGCTCACGCCCAGCACCATCGCTACTGAGTTGGCTGTCAGCAACAAGCTCACCGATGGCAACCCGGATAAAGTAGCCCAGCCCGAAGATCTGGCCGAGCTTATAATCGCGCAGCTGAAGCTCAACCGGCGGGTGTTTATCAAAGAAGCCGGCATGTGGTCTACGAATCCGTAGCAAGACCTTGCACTGCCTATTGGTCTTTTGGTGCGGCGTTTTTTAGGCTTATTAGCTTCTCGCCCAGCATCTAAGCACATCACTATCGCGTAGAAAGTACAGCGCATCAGCTTCGACCTACGCGAGATTCGCGAATGAAAAGCCCCCCAGACGCTCACAAGTAGCGCCTGGGGGGCTTTTTAATCTTCCCACTTCTACTCTTTTCTCATGGATATGCACCACATCCGGCGCGGTACCGGAAAGGCACTTTTACTGCTACACGGCATAGGAGGCAGCTGGCGCTCCTGGCAAACCATTCTCGATGGCCTCACTGCTGAACGTGACGTAATTGCCGTCGACCTGCCGGGGTTTGGCAATACGCCCCCTTTGAATGGCCCGGTTACCATTGCTACGCTGGCTGATGCGGTAACGGATTTCCTACGCGCCCAAAACTTGCTGGGCATCGATGTGGTAGGCAGTTCGATGGGCGCGCGCTTGGTATTGGAGCTGGCGCGCCGGGGCGGCGTGGTAGGAACAGTCGTGTCTCTTGATCCGGGTGGGTTCTGGGAAGGCTGGGAGATTCCTTTTTTCTACCACTCGGTGGCCATTTCTACTAAGCTTGTACGTGCCTTACAGCCAGTGATGCCCCAGCTAACTGGTAGCACCGTGGGCCGCACGCTGCTATTTGCTCAATTCTCAGCCCAGCCCTGGAAAATTGCCCCCCAAGTAGCGCTGGACGAGATGCGCACCTTCGCCCAAGCTCCCTCATTTGATGAGCTGCTCGATAACTTAGCTCACGGGGAGAAGCAGAAAGGCGCTCCACAGGGTAGTATTGTCGCTCCCCTTATCATTGGCTGGGGCCGGCAAGACCGGGTGTGTTTTCCGAGTCAGGCCAAGCGGGCGCTAGCCAAGTTTCCGGATGCCCGCTTGCGGTGGTTCGAAAACTGTGGACACTTTCCGCAGTGGGATCAGCCCGAGGAAACCATTCGCTTGATTCTGCGCGCTACCAGTGGCGAAATTATTGAAGAAGCAGTCGAAGCGCGTGGAACTGCTGCCGCTTCGCCCCGCCGCCTGAGTACTACCGCCGCCGTACTTGGCATAATGGCCATTGTAGCGGGTGGTATCTGGTTAACGAGTTCTAAAAACCGTTAAAAGGTGCGGCCCACGGCAGAAACGCATTTATACCGTGGGCCGCAATGGGTGTTCAGCTACTGGATCAGCTACTGAATAAAGTGCGGTCTGATCAAGTTTTCGAAGGTGAATATCTCATCCCATTTGGCTTGGGTCAGCAATTGCCGCTCGGTTACGGCTACATCGTACACCGATTTGCCGGTGCGCAGGGCCTCTTTCGCAATTTCTGAGGCCGTTTCGTAACCCAGCACAGGGTTTAGCTGCGTTACAATGCCCACGCTGTTGCGCACCAGTCGCTCCGCGTGCTCTTTGTTAGCCGTAATGCCAATCACGCATTTCTCGCGTAAGGTATGGCAGGCGCGGGTGAGGTAAGAGATACTGGTAAACAGAGCAAAAGAGATAACTGGCTCCATTACATTGAGTTGCAGCTGACCAGCCTCGGCGGCCATAGTCACGGTCAGGTCGGCCCCGATAACATAGAAGGCCGTTTGGTTGACTACTTCCGGCACTACGGGGTTCACTTTGCCGGGCATAATGCTGGATCCGGGCTGCAAGGGGGGCAAATTTATTTCATTGATGCCCGTACGGGGGCCGGAGGACAGCAGGCGCAGGTCGTTGCAGATCTTGGAAAGCTTCACGGCCGTGCGCTTTAGCACCCCTGAGAGCTGCACGTAGGCGCCCGTATCGTAGGTGGCTTCAATCAGGTCGCCGGCCAGTATTAAATCGAGGCCCGTAATCTGGCGCAGGTGCTCGGTTACGGTTTCGGCATAGCCAGCCGGCGCATTTACCCGCGTCCCGATGGCCGTAGCGCCCATATTAATCTCGCTGATGAGGCTGCGGCTGTCTTCAATGCGCAGCAGCTCCTCGCGCAGGTTGGTCGCAAAGGCCTTGAACTCGTCGCCCATGCTCATAGGTACGGCGTCTTGGAGTTGGGTGCGGCCCATTTTGAGCACATTCCGAAACTCGACGCCTTTTTCCGCAAACGCATCGGCCAATTGTCCCAGCGCTTGGCTGTAGCCCACCAGCTTATTATTCAAAGCAATACGAAAGGCCGTAGGATACGCGTCATTGGTCGACTGGGAGCAATTGACGTGGTTGTTGGGGTGGCAGAACTGATACTCGCCTTTCTGCTTGCCCATCAGCTCCAGCGCCACGTTGGCAATGACTTCGTTGGCGTTCATGTTTACCGAAGTGCCCGCGCCACCCTGAATCATATCGGTGGTAAACTGGCTATCGAACTCGCCGGCCGCGACCCGGTCGCAGGCCTGCACGATGCACTCGGCAATGGCTGAGTCGAGCACGCCTAAGTCGCGGTTGGCCAGGGCAGCAGCCTTTTTTACATAAGCCAGTGCCTGCACAAACAACGGCTCCGACCGGAGTGGAATACCCGTAATATCGAAATTCTCGAGGGCGCGCAGCGTCTGAATGCCGTAGTATACATCAGTAGGAATGGCCCGTTCGCCAAGAAAGTCGTGCTCGAGTCGGGAAGTTTGCATGGGTGGGTGGATTTCAAGGGGTAGCTTGTCTACGCAAAGTAACGGAGGAGGTCGGCAATTGTGAGGGGCGGCGCGTGCTATTCCCTGGGTTATGTCAGTTAGCAGCGCAAAAGGGCCGATAATTGGGGTACAATGACAAACTGGAAGGATATAGGCTACTTACAAACGGGTACCCCGCGCCAGCAACTAGCGTATGTCACCTTGCAAAACTTAGGTGTGCTCGCCACGCTGCGCGATTTTGATCCCGTGCTGGCCGGCACCATTCCGCTGGACATTGACATTGCCAGCAGCGACCTCGACGTGCTGTGTGCCGTAGCTCCTGCTGAGGTGTCTTCTTTCACCGAGCTACTCCGCTCCCACTATGCCCACCTTCCCGAGTTTGCGCTAGCGCAGAAAATCATCAACCACCGCACGTCAGTGGTGTGCTGCTTTCGGTACCAGGAGTTTGAGGTGGAGATTTTTGGGCAGGATTGTCCTACGGAAGTCCAACACGCCTTTCGGCATATGATTGTGGAAGACGTGGTGCTGCAAGCCGGGGGCGAAGCGTGGCGCACAGCCGTGCGCCAGCTGAAAGAAAAAGGCCTGAAGACGGAGCCCGCTTTTGCGACCCTCTTGCAGCTGCGCGGCAACCCGTATGAGGCCATACTGTCGTTGGAAGGCAAAAGCATAGAGGAAATTCGCATGTGGATGGCTAATCTTCCGGCGCTGCCTGACGTAGGTTGATGTCCAGCGTTCCACCTCATCTTATAGCTGCCAAGCAGCCTTCTTTTCTAGCTCTTACCCTATGACTCCACGCCCCTATATCCTTGCCGAAACCACCTGGCAACAGGTGAAAGAAACGAAGTACGAAGTAGTGGTGCTGCCCTGGGGCGCCACCGAGGCGCATAATTACCACCTCCCCTACGCTACCGACAACTACCAGTGCGACTACGTGGCGGCCGAAGCAGCCCGCAAAGCCTGGGAGCGGGGGGCAAAACTGGTGGTTTTGCCCACCATACCCTTCGGCGTAAACACTGGCCAGCTGGATATTACGCTCGATATGAATCTGAACCCCAGCACCCAGCTGCTTATTCTGCGCGATATGGTGCAGGTGCTGGCCCGGCAGGGTATTCCGAAGCTGGTGGTGCTCAATGGCCACGGCGGCAACGACTTTCGGCAGATATTGCGCGAGCTGCAGGCAGAGTTTCCGAGTGTCTTTCTCTGCACCCTCAACTGGTATAAGGCTGCCGACCGCAGCCAGTTTTTCATCGCCCCCGGCGACCATGCCGACGCTATGGAAACCAGCGCCATGCTGCACATTGCCCCCCAGCTGGTCCGCCCACTGTCCGAAGCCGGCGACGGCGCATCCAAGCAATTCAAAGTCAAAGCCTTTCAGCAAGGCTGGGCATGGGCGCAGCGCGAGTGGAGCAAGGTATCAGCAGATACCGGTGTGGGCGACCCAGCCGAGGCGACGGCTGAAAAAGGCGCGGCTTTTCTGGAAGTGGTGACCACCAACATCGGGCAATTCTTAGTTGATCTGGCCGCCGCCGATCCGCAGGACCTATACGAATAGACAATTTCGCTACCTCATCTACGGAAGTTTGTGCAAGTTTAAGCATGCCACTCCCGCTCCACTTTTGATTCTATGAAGCATTTTCTCCTGTCACGTCGCACGCTGTTACTTGCCACCATTTGTTGGGCGCTGGGCTTTGCCGTACAGGCTCAACCAACTATGAAAGAAGGCTATATCACCGTGCCGGGGGGCAAAGTTTGGTATAAAGTGCTGGGGGCCGACAAACCAGGAATTCCCTTGCTCCTTCTGCACGGCGGACCGGGTTCGGGAAGCGGCAGCTTCGAGGGCTTTGTGGCGCTGGCCGATGAGCGGCCGGTCATTATGTACGATCAGCTGGGCTGCGGCAAATCGGATAAGCCCGACAACCCGCAACTCTGGACCTTGGAGCGGTTTGTAACCGAGTTAGAGCAGATAATAGCGGCGCTAGGCTACCCAAAACTGCATTTGCTGGGTCACTCCTGGGGCGGCACGCTGGCCACCGAGTATTTGCTTACCAAAAAGCCTCCCACCGTCGTCAGTCTTATTCAGTCGAGCCCGTTGCTAGATACCAAGCGTTGGGTGCAGGATGCGGAGCGTTACATTGCTCAGCTGCCGCCCGCCCAGCAAAAAGCCATGCGCCTGTACGCCGCCACCGATGAGCCAAGCAAACAGGCGTATAAAGAGGCCGTCACGCTTTACAACCGCCGGCACTTATATCGCAACGGCCCGATGCCGCCGAACCCAACGTTCGGCATGCAGGTGTACGAGACCATGTGGGGACCCGATGAAGCCCAAGCCACTGGTACGCTGAAAAACTACTCCCGCGCCAACGACCTCAAAAAGCTCACCGTGCCAGTGCTTTACCTATGTGGCCGCTTCGATGAAGCCGCGCCCGCCACGGTGGCTTATTTTCAGAAGCAAACGCCTAATTCACAGTTGGTAGTCTTCGAAAATGCCTCCCACAAGGCTTATTGGGAAGTGCCGGAGCAATACTTCCAGACCGTTCGGGCATTTTTGCACAAGCAGAAGTAAGCCGAATTTCTATTCCGTTTCGCGCCAAAAAACGGGTAGTAGCAGTCTGTGTAAACGGTCGCTACGTATGCAGGTCTACTTGTTCCTTTGGTCAGTCGTTATTCACTTATGCAGCAGCCCCGCTCTACCTCTACCAGTAATTCCAAGGTTATCCTCTTCGACGTAAACGAAACGTTGCTGGACATGAGCAAGTTGAAAAACGCGCTCATCAAAGCCTTCAACAACAAAGCAGCTTTTCAGCAGTGGTTTGGGCTGTTGCTCCAGTATTCCTTGGTCGATACGGTGACCAATCACTACCACGACTTCCGCACCATCGGCGACGCGGCCCTGGATATGACGGCCGCTATGCTACAGGAAAGAACGCTGAAGTCGGCTGAGAAGCATAAGCTTTTGGCTCTCATGACCGAGTTGCCGGCGCACAAAGACGTGCCCGATGGCCTGAAAATGCTCGCTAAAGCCGGTTATTCGCTGGTGGCGCTCACTAACTCCACGCGTAGCGTACTCGACGAGCAGCTGCGCTACGCCGACATCATTCATTACTTCGAGCAGGGCCTGAGTGTGGATGATCAGCGCCGCTACAAACCGCAGCTCGACGTCTATCATACTGCCGCGCGCCAGGCCGGAGCGGAGCCCGCTTCCGCTATCCTGGTTGCCGCTCACGGCTGGGATATTGCGGGCGCGCTGCACGCCGGCCTCGCGGCGGGTTTCATTGCCCGCAAAGGCCAGACCTTGTATCCGCTGGCGCCGTCGCCCACTTATCAGGGCAAAACGCTGCCGGAAGTAGCTAAGCAGATTATCGACAAAAAAGCCCCCCAGCGACCTTAGTGCCGTTAGGCTTACGCTAGCGAGTCTCGGGTTTGCGCCTGACTGACCCACTCCATCGCATCGCCTTCATTGCTGAAAAAAGCCACGGCAAAGGGCTGGTAGTCGGAAGCGTGGGGCACTTCGTAGCCGGGCCCGTTGATAATGATTTCCAGCAGCGTCGGGCTCGTGAGATAAGCTACATACAGGCGACCGCCCAGCTGCGCAGCCATATCCAAAAAGTACTCGGTGAACAGCCAGCGGGTGATGGCCGGATCGTTGAGCGTACGCCGCCGAATATCCTGTAGCCAGAAGCGGCATCCAGTAGCTAGCGCGCTCTGGGTAAGCTTTTTATAAGTGTGAGGCAACACCTCAATGGGAGGTTGGTAGCCCCAGCGCCCGACGAACAGGTTCAGGTCGGATCGGTAGGTGGTTTCGAGCAGATCGGGGAGCCTCTCAGCAGCCATAGTTGCGGGTAGTTGGGGGCGAATATAGCCGTCATCAGGCAATGCGTCATGACTCTGAAGCTCGTCCGCAGAATCACCTACGCAGAGCAATGCGAAGTCTTCCTAATGCAGTTGTTTCTAAAGCACGTCATGCAGAGCGGCGCGAAGCATCTCGCGTGCTGATGTTGCAATGGTAACTCAACGAAGCGTTCGGCTGCAAAGAAGGCCAGAAAATGCGTCGCGCCGCTCTGCATAACCACCTATTTATAGAAGGCATAAAAGCCCCCCAACAGTATGCTGGGGGGCTTTTTTGTCAATAATTCACAGAAAACGCTACCAGATCTTGGCCCGGTCAGCTTCGGCGCGAACCATTTTCTGGCCTTCCTTGCAGCCGAACGCCTCGTAGAATTGGGGCATATTCATGAGCGGGCCGATGGTGCGGTACTGGCCCGGCGAGTGCGGATCGGTGAGCACCTGCTGACGCAGGGCTTCGGGCCGGATGTTGGTGCGGCGCAGCTGGGCCCACGAAAGGAAAAAGCGCTGCTCCGGCGTGAACCCGTCGATTTTGGGGCGCGGACCGTTGCCGTACTTTTTCTGCAATTGCTTTTGCAAAGCGGCGTACACAATGGTGAGACCCGCGAAGTCAGCCAGATTTTCGCCCATCGTCAGCTTGCCGTTTACATATACCGAGTCGAGGGGCGAGAAGGCATCGTACTGTTGGCCTACGATAGCGGCGCGCTTCGTGAAATTCTCGGCGTCCTCTTTCGTCCACCAGTCGCGCAAATTACCCTGGGAGTCGTACTGCCGACCCTGGTCGTCGAAGCCGTGCGTGATTTCGTGGCCCATCACACCTCCGATGGCACCATAGTTCACCGCGTCGTCAGCGTTAGGGTCGAAGAAGGGAGGTTGGAGGTAACCGGCCGGAAACACGATTTCATTCATCGGCGGGTTGTAGTAAGCATTGATGGTGGGCGGCGTCATGCCCCACTCGTTGCGGTCGATGGGCTGCCCGTACTTCTGCACGTTCTGCTGATAGTTCCACTTGCGGGCGTTCAGCACGTTTTGCAGGTACGAGTCGCGCGAGATGGTCAGGGCCGAATAGTCCTTCCACTTGTCGGGGTAGCCGATTTTGACGCGCAGCGCGTTGAGCTTTTTCAGGGCTTCAGCCTTGGTGGCCGCGCTCATCCAGGTGTTGCTCTGTATGTGCTCTGCCATCGATTCCTTCACATTGGCCACCATATCTAGGGCCTTTTGCTTGGCTTCGGGCGAGAAGGCTTTATCTACGTAGAGTTGGCCAAAGGCCTCCCCCAGCGTGTTATCGGTGGCGGCCAGCATGCGCTTCCAGCGTACCGGCTGCTGCTTGGCGCCGCTCTGTACCTGCGCAAACCGGAAAGCTTCGTCGCTGTACGCCTTGGGCAACGCCGACGTCACGGAGCTAACCAGTTGCCATTGCAGATAGGTTTTGAGGTCAGCGAGCGGCTCGGTTTTCAGTACGGCGTTCAGCTCCTGAAAAAACTGCGGCTGCCCGACAATAACTTCCTTGGCGGCACCGAGCTTGTTTTGGGCCAGAATAGTAGGCAGGCCAATGGCCGGAAACTGCTGGTGGAAGGCCGCCACCGTCATCTTATTATAGTTGGCGTTAGGGTCACGCAGTTCCACGCGGGTTTTGGAAGCTTTGGCGAGTCGAGTTTCCAGGCGCAGAATGGCTGCTGCTTTCTTAGAGGCCGTTGCAGCCGGGTCGCCCATAAGCTGAAACGTATTGGTCATGTACGTGACGAAGGCATCCCGCACAGCCTTGGAGCGCGCATCATCCTTGAGGTAATAGTCGCGGTCGGGCATGCTCAAGCCGCCCTGGTTCAGGTTGACGGCGTACACCGTGCTATTCTTGCGGTCGGGCGACACACCGGCCCGGAAAAAGGCCCCTGTACCCAGTTGGTGCTGATAGGCCACCGTAGTAGGCAGACTCTTAAGGTCTTTGGTAGCGGCAATGCGGGCCAATTCAGGCTTTAGGGCAGCGGTACCGGCCTTTTCAATGGCCATCGAATCCATGCCGGAGGCGTAATAGTCGCCCACTTTCTGAGCATTGCTGCCCTTTTCGGCGCTGGTGTTGGCAGCGGCTTCTTCCAAGAGCTGGCGCAGCAGGGCTTGGGTACGGTCGCCGAGCAGGTTGCGCGGTCCCCAGCTGGAAGCGTAGGCCGGAATGGGGTTATTCTTGAGCCACGTACCGCCCGAAAATTGGAAGAAATCCTCACAAGGATCAACGGAGCGGTCAAGGTCAGCAACATCAATGCCTACTCCCTTGATATTAGCTTCGGCAACTGGCGCAGGTGTAGCAGTAGCAGCGGTAGTAGCTGGCGGCGTGCTGGTAGCGCAGCCGGCCAGCAGTAAACCCGCAGCCAGACTCAGCGTTAGGGTATAATGGTTTTTCATAGAGGCGAGTAGAAAAGAATGGAGGTAAAAAGCCGCTGAAAGACTCCCTTGCCTGCTGCTGGCTGCACCTGCTGGTAGCAGGCAAATCATGCGGGCATGGCGCTTCAGCGCTTTACAAATTAACACCGTTAGCGTAATCTATAGCCAGCAGCCCATCAGGCAACCCGTCAAAAACTATCTGACCAGCCAAATGGTATTCCTCCACAAAAGCCGCCGACGCTCTGTTGCCGGCCCTTCTACCTGATATTTACCCCCCAGCTTATGCGCACCATCAAGCAACAGCACCAAGCCGTTAGCGCCCCTATCGCCGACTTGATTACCTATCGGGCTCTGCCCACGCAGTCGGTCGATCATCTCGATCCTTTTCTGTTTCTGAACCACCACGGCCCGCAGGTATATCGGCCCAACAACCGCGGCTTACCTTTCGGCCCACACCCCCACCGCGGCTTCGAGACGGTGACGTTTATTCTGGCCGGCGACATTATGCACCAAGATTCCGGTGGCCACGAAAGTGTGATTGAGGCTGGCGGTATTCAGTGGATGACGGCTGGCAGCGGCCTTATTCACGCCGAAATATCGTCGCCCGCCTTCAAGCGCACCGGCGGCGACCTAGAGATTTTGCAGCTGTGGGTAAATCTGCCGGCCAAGCACAAAATGACCGAACCCCAGTACACTGGTCTGCAAAAAGCCGACATCCCGGAAATAAAGCAAGATGAAGGCCGGGTGGTCATTAATGCTGTTTCGGGCAACTGGCTGGGCACGGCCGGCGCCATGCAACCCCTCACCGATATTCAGCTGGCCACTGTGGAAATGAAGGCGGGGAGCAAATTGGCGCTGACTATTCCCGCTGAGCGCACCATTTTCTTTTACACCATCCGGGGCCAAGTGCGCGTGAACGGCGAGCAAACCGAAGCGCGCCGCCTGCTGGAGTTCAACTACGATGGCGACGACCTGCACATCGAAGCCCTCACCGATGCCGTGGTGCTGCTAGGTCATGCCGCTCCGTTTCAGGAGCCCATTGTAGCTGCCGGCCCCTTCGTGATGAACACCGATGCCGAGATTCAGCAAGCCTACCAGGATTACCGCGCGGGCAAATTCGGCACCTGGGAAGGATAATAATTTCTTTTAAAAGGCGGTCATGCAGAGCGGTAACGAAGCATCTCGCGTCCTGATGAGAGGTTAGTAATCCCACTACCGCGAGCGAGATGCTTCGTTACCGCTCTGCATGACCGCCTTGAGCTTTGAAAGGCAATAAAAAGCCCCCCAGAAAGTATCTGGGGGGCTTTTTACATGTGTGATTTACCCTTCAGGTCCCAATGGCTTGCTGCTGTCTGAGCATCACCGGGTGCCCGCTTGATGGTGCGCTTGTACCGCTCACCGATGATTACGCCATCGGGGCGGCGCTTGCCGATGAACAGCGTAACGGGCTCGCCGTTTTCGTTGGTCACGAAGGTGATATCGTGGCCTTTAAACACATCATCAATCGTGGCGGACGGCTCATAAATCTTGTTGAGCTTATCGAATAAAAGGCGGTGGAGCGGCATGGCAGGCGGGTAAGTAGTACCACCGTTTACGCGGCAGGCGAGTGCCGGGGTTTGCCAAAGCAGCTACTTAGTCGTTATTGACACCGAGCCGTTTTTGCCTTTTTCGCCGTAAGCCTTCACAGCATCGTCCGCCGACAACACCGTTACTTGCTGAAGTTGGCTAGGCAGCAGGCGCTCCATTTCTGTCAGCGTCACCTGCTGGCCATCCACGAGCAGCAGCTTATTGGTAAGGTCTACGCTACGGTTCAGCTTTTTATTCAGTTCCACCACCAGAGCCGCGTTTTCGTTGCCCTTGGTCGTAATCAAGATAACCTGCGTCTCGGGTACATTGCCCACTATCTGGCGGAGAGTAGCGCCCTTGAGGACGTTCACCATAGCGATGCTAGCAGGATTCATCTTTTCAGCCACTTCCTTGCTCACTTTCTGGCCATCTACATAATACAACACACCATCGGGTAAGCCTACTGCATTCTGTACCACGGTAGTTGGGACGGTGGCATAGGCAGCGGGGGCAGCGGCACTTACGTTTACGGCAACAACTAATGAACTAATGAACAAGCACTTGGCTATACGGCTCACGAGTTTTTTCTTTCCGTTTGTCATAATGAGAAATAAATGAGGATGAGATAAATGAATTTTATGTTCTGGTGAGTTTCTTCTGCTACAATACTCTATTCGGTCAGCGGCTTGCCCGTCGCGTCAAAGCTTCCTAGCGCCTTGCCCTGCGTGTCGAACACCACATACTTAGGACGGCGGCCCATGGCAATCACGGCTTTGTAGCGCACCTCGCTTGCGCCGCTTTCTTTTACCTCCAGCAGCTCAACTAGTCGATGACCCGGGAAATGCTGCGTGATATAAGCCAGCGCATCTGGGTGCAGGTTGCTGATGGGCACCACTTTCTCCTCAGGTTTGGTATCGGCCTCCGGCAGCAGCTTGATAATTTTAGCATTCAACATCTCCACGGCAGGCAGGCGCTCATTGCCTTTAGTAGTCACCGCCACCACGCCGCTTGCGGCAGCTTTGGTCAGCGCCTGGGCCGCTTCACCCTTCAATACCTGCACGTTGGCAATGGCATCTGGTGTCGTATTCAGCTTTTCCACCGCAGACTGCACAGTGGGCTGCCCATCCAGATAATACTTCACACCACCGACTTTCACGGTTGCTGAGTTGGAGGAAACAGGTTGCCCGGCGCGTAAAGTAGTGAAGGCAAACAGCGCGGCGGCAAGCGGCAGCACGAGTGCGTATTGCGCCAAATGCGCACGGGCAGAAGAGGGTTTGTTCATCATGGCAATTCGGTTTTTGAGGGTGAGAAGCGTGAAATGATTGGCCAGCGAGGCACCCGATGCCAAGCCGCTGAGACGGAGCAAGCTGTATTGATATTCTTTCGGAGCCACCACGCCGGCGCGGAGTACCGCGTCATCTGTCAGAAATTCCAGGTTTTCCTGCATGGCCCTCCCCAGACACCACGCTGCCGGATTAAACCAGCCCAACACCTGTCCTAGCTGCGCCAGCAAAACATCCAACGTGTGCCACTGACGCACGTGCACCTGCTCGTGGTGCAGAATGGCGGGCAGCTCCGCGGCAGGGTACTGTTCAGGGTTTAAGTATATAAATGGCCCAAAGGAAAACGGGCTATTGGCCCCCGGCAGGCACCGCACCAGCACGCCTTTCACCATTTTCGGCCCGGCCGTTCGGTGCAAACGGTAAAGCGAGATCAGCCTTCCCAGCAGGCGCAAACTCATTAGCGCTACGCCCGTCCAGTAGAGGACAACCAAAGCATCCGCCCAGCCGAGTACAGGCGTTGCTGGTGCAGCCAAAGTACCCGACCAATTGGGAATAATAGTAAGCAACGAACCGCTTAGGCGTTCGTGGGGGGCAAATATGGCCCTACATCCAGGGCTGAATACAAAGCCGAAAAGAGGAGCGCAAACAGCAGGTACGCCCGGTTCAGGGTATAAAACGTGAGCCGCCGCAACCCCACATAATACAGGCCCGCGAACAGCAACAGCGCCCCATTTGCCTTCAGCAGATACAAAAGCAGCGCCGTCATTAGTCCTTGCGCTGGCCGTTCTCAATCATGCCGATAATCTCCTTCAGCTCCTCGGCGCTAATCTTCTGATCCTTGGCAAAGAAGGACACGACTTCCTTGTAGGAGTTTTTGAAGTACTCGCTCACAAAGGCGCTCATAAACCGCTTACGATATTCTTCGGCGGCAATCTGGGGGGCAAATCGGTAGGAGTTGCCCAGCTTCTCACTGCGCAGATAGCCCTTGCGCTCCAGGTTGCGGATGGTGGAGGCCAGTGTAGTGTAAGGCGGCTTAGGCGTGGGCAGCAAATCCAGCACGTCCTTGGTGAAGCCGCCATTGAGCTGCCACAGCACCTGCATGGCCTCCTCTTCGGGTTGGGTCAGTCTTTCCATAAATGATTATTACGAAACTTTCGTAATTATACGAACAATTCGTAATTAGTTGCAGAAATTTTCAGAAGAAATAAATGCGGCACAAAAAAGCCCCCCAGACAGACTCTGAGGGGCTTTTTTCATAGCAACAAAATATTGCGCCATTATGCGCGGAGCAGGTCACTTGACCAGCACCAGGCGTTTGGTTTCTACTTTTCCGTTGGTAGTCAGGCGGCAGGTGTACACGCCCTCGGCCAAGGCGGCGCCTTCTACCGCGAACTCATAGGTGCGGCCGCCTTCTGCTACGCCATCATAGATAGTAGCGACCAGCTTGCCTACCGAATTGTAGACCAGCAGCTGCGCTTTCCCGGTTTCGGCGGCGCGGAAGCGCAGGGTAGCACGCTCTGTGAAGGGGTTAGGATACGCTTCAAACACATGGGCCGTAGCGGCATATTCGGTAGCTACCGCAGAGGCTGCGGCCGAAGCAGTAAGCGTATTACCAGCGCAACTACCGAGCTGCTCATTGTGCATTACAAGGTGGCCCTTCACAGCATCCACATCTTCCCAGGTGCTGACGCCGTTGTGGCAGAGCAGAATTTGTGCGTTTTTCTTACCACCACGCACATCAACCACTTTTATAGTCACGGCCTTGGTAGCAACGCAGCCAAACTGGTTCGTGACCGTCACGGTGTAGACGAAAGTACCGGGCTTGCTTGCAGTGAATACGGGGTTAGCAATATCGCTTTTGCTGAGGCCAGCCGGGCCGCTCCAGCTATACTTAGTGCCACCAGCAGCCGTCAGGGTCAGGCTCTGTGAGCCGTAGCCGAGGTAGAGGTTGGTGGCAACGCCGCCCGTGTACACGTCATTGGAAGGTGTAGCAGTAATGGTTGGTACGGGCAGCGGATTAACCGTCACAACGGCTGTGCCCGTGAAGGCAGCACCCGCGCAGTTGGCGTCCGATACTGCCAGCAAGGAATAGGTGGAAGTAGCAGCAGGACTAACTGAAACCACATAAGGAGAGTTGGTGATGCCCGTAACCGCGACCGGCGTGGTGCCGTCCGTGTACGTCAGGTTCCAAGGGCCCGTGCCCGTGAGAGCAACGCTCAACGAAGTAGAAGTGCCGGCACAAACGGTAGCAGTGCCGCTTAAGGTTGCGGTTGGCAACTCACGCACCGTTACTTTCTGGGTGTAGGTAGCAGAGCAAGCGCCCTGCGTAATAACCAGTGTAGCTGTGTAGGTGCCGGCGGCAGCGTACGTGTGGCTGATGTTGCCAACGTTTGTATAATCCACTTTGCCATCACTCTCTACATCCCAAGCATACGTAGCGTTGGATTCAATGACTTTAGAAGCGTCCGTGAAGGCAGTTGCGGAGCCTACACAAGCCGTAGTCGCCGTAAAGGCGGGCACCGGCTCTAGGCAAATAAGGCCCGTACGCACTACCCGGTAACTATTTCCCACCCGAATACCATCGATTGTCAGTTTCGGAAGGCTGGTAGCTTGACGAATTGCCACTGCGCCAATATTAGCAGGCGAACCACCTAATTCGGCCACTTCAGCACTTGCCGTAACAGGCTCTGCGTCGGCTGCCGGATTGACGAACAACTTAGTCGTACTGCTGACCTCATCATAGTCGTATTTGACTACCAATAAATGGGTAGCATTCAACGGATAATTCGCGGTCGTATAAGTAACGATTCCACCGTTGCCAGTGATACCAAACTGTACTGTACCCGACGTAGAACCAGCCCGTGTAAATACGCGTGCCTTGAAAGTAGAGCCTATTGCTGCGGGTCCAAGATGGAAAAAATAGTCAGCACCCACACTCGCAACGTTTACCAGCAAAGAAGTATATACCGGCGTACCGGCGTACACAGGCTCTTTAAACTTCAGGTTAACATCTTCGCCATTACCAACGGTAGCGGCTGCTTTGCCACTGCTGGCGCTGTAGCCGGAGTAAGTCAGGCCATCGGTTGACGTAACGGCAATTGAGTTAGTACCCGCGCCGCTGTGTGCTGCCCAGCCATTAGCCGTTAGCAGAGAGCCAGCTGCGTAGTCGAAGTTTTCTTCCAGCAGCAGAGCAGCAGGAGCAGCTGAAGTTGCCTGAACTAAAGTACCTGGAGAAGTTACCATGTAGTTTTCGGCGTAGGGCGTATCGTTATCATTGAAGGCGAAGACCGAAAAATGATAAGTAGCATTGGCGCGGAGCCCCGTTACGGTCACGTTGTCGCCGGTGCCGTTGTACACCACAAAGTTGCCTACACCTAGCACGCTACCTTTACCGAACTCTGCATCCGCAGTGTACGTGGTAGCATCAGTGGGCACAGCATCTACGGCGCTGCCGCGGCGGGCTACCACGAGGCGCTTTTTGCCATCTCCGCCTTTTAGGTTCAATTGGAGCGAGGTGCTGGCTACTTGGCTGGCTGTGAGCGTAGCCTGAGTGGTTGGCTCGGCGGCCAGCGGCACCATTACGGTAGTAAAGGAAATCTCCTCACCATAAGAAGTGCTTACACCATTGGTGGCATAAGCACGCACGAAGTAAGCTGTGCCTGGCACTAAGCCAGTTATAGCACTAGCGAAAGTACCCGTACCGGTGCCATCAACCGTTTTGGTAGTAACTGAGATAGTCGGATTAGCAGTTTTAGCCCACACAATGCCACGCGCTGTTACCGCGCTGCCGCCATCGGCTGCTACGGTACCACCGGTGTTGGCGCTGGTCGGGGTTAGCCCGGTGATGGCCGCAGTGCTTAGCGCAGCCGGATAAACAGGATTGACGCCTGTGCCGGTAACTGCTACCGACTGATCGGGCAAGCCGGCGCTCTGCACCGGAATCGATTCGCTATACGACTGGGGAGCAGTTGGAGCAAAGCGAACGTCAATGGTAGTGCTAGGCACATTGCCGCCGGCCGGCTGCAGCTCGATAGTGCAGCAGGCGAATGGGTTGTTGCCAGTCCGGATTTCAAAACCAGCCGGCGGCGTGATGATGATACCTCCTTTTAAATTATTGCCTTCCACCATAAAGCTCTTCAGCCCGGTTCCGGCCCCTACGGCCAGACTACCAAAATCGGAAAGGGTGGAAGCTGATACGAGCAAGGCAGGAGTAGTAGGAGGCGCCGATACAGTTACTGTAATGGGCGCACTCAGGCCCGTAGCCGTGCCGCAGTCGGTAGTGACAGTTGCTTTCGCAACCAGATAGTAAGTGCCTACACCAGGAAAATCTGCCCCCCGAATGGTGTAAGTAGCCGAAGTAGCCCCGCCGATAGCCGAAGTATACGGCCCGGCTGCACTAGTGCCATAAAGCCAAGTGAAGGTAGAAGTAGCGGCAGCACTAGCGGTGAGGGCATCTCCTGTCCCGGTAGCAATTACCGTCTGAGCATTGGCCGGCGTCACGGTCACCGGGTTGCTGTCGGAGGTTAAGCTTACGACCAGGTCAGAGCCGTTGTTGGAGCCATACGTAGCGGGCGCATCGTTTACAACCCGCACACGATACTTAGTGCCGCTTGGCGTACCAGCCGGGATAGCTGCCGCAATTGGGGAGCTAGTGCCGTTACCGATAATGTTATCAGTCAGGTTAGTCGGGAATTCACCCGAAGCATTTGACAGCTGCACTTTGAACGCGCCCGTGAAGGTGACGCTGCTGGTATAGGCTACATTGAAGGGAGTGCTTCCGTTAGAAGCCGTAATGCAATAAGGGCTATTGAAAGCAGAAGCTGCAGTAGTGATGCTGGCTGCCGGGGTAGGTGGGGTACCACCTTCTAACGTTGCCGTTATCGTAACATCATCTATACCAATACCCTGAGCATTTGTGATCAGGGTTCCCTCTGAGCTTTGGTAGGTCCACCGCAGATAATAAGTAGCATTTGGCGCGATATTGACACCAAGTAACGGGGCTGACTTGGACACCGAAACAGGAGGATAGTGGTAGGTGTTTACTCCGCCTGCAAAGGCCTGATCACCATCCGTCCGTGCCGTCCATGAGCTTCCGTCGGTACTAGTAAAGAACTTCCATTCGTAGCCTCGTGTGTTTGTGCGGTACTTTTCAAATAAAAACTGGACGTTTAAATCCTGAATTACGGCACCTGTTGTATTCTGGATTGCGAGCAGAATATGGCGGGGAGGAAGGACGGAGCCACTGGATAGGAAACCAATTGCACGGTCCGTGGAAACAGCCGCAGCACCGAAATTATAGGTGCCACCAGCAGTGAAATTTGTGCCGTTAGCGGCGGCTGTAGTAACCTTATAGTTACTGGCACTTGTGTAGGTGGGAGCAGCTTCGCTTGAGAAAAGAAAACCCGTAGGCACGGTTACCGCTGCACCACTTCCTATCTCGTCAAATGTCTGAGTATAAGTTCCAGTGGCTAATTGAGCGGGCGTCTGTCCCCAGCTTTGCTGCGTGCTGAAGAGAAACAGGCAAACCAGAAAAGCCGGCAACTGCCCAAGCTTCCAAGCGTTTTTGTAAAAACTTGTCATATAGACGATTATGTCGTTTTGAAAAGATCCAGGAAGTTGGAATTAGTTAACAGGACCGGCGTCAACCTTCGATTCGAGGGCGGTCTGCACCTCTACAGGCAGAGCTGAGAGCAGGTCATAGCCGGTGGCCGTCTCGATGGCATCGACAGTGGTCCGGTGTGTGCCCCAGTTCTGATCGAGGGTATTGATATTGGGCATATCCACAGCAATGACGCGGGTGGTAGTCGTGACACGAGCTACATCGTTATCGCCCACAGGCAAAATCACAATCACTTTCCAGGTTCTTTTAGGTACCGTAATGCGGCCATTATCAATGGTATTGGTTAACCCGCCATTACTACCTGTTCCGCCCACGCCGTAGCTCCCGCAGACGATGTACACCTCATTACCCGGCAAGAAGGTGCGGGCGTAATTTTCCAAGTCAGCCCAGGGCCCCTGATTGTTCTGGGGTGCCTGAGGCATCATGTTAGTCATCAGGAAAGTAGCCGAGTTGTTCTCAATGCTGGAGGTGCGGTCAGCAGATGGGCATAGGTGGCCCCGATCGAAGCCAGAAGACTGGTAGCTTGTACCAAGTACCTTATACCAGCCCTCGGGCAACGTGAGATCCTCGCGAAAGTCGTCCTGCCGGTCGATACCGCCGCGGTCAGAAGCATCCAGGTGCCAGCTTACCCAGTTGGCTTTGCCCTGATCTCGGTTGTAGCTCAGTTTATACTGAGGCTTCACCATCAGATAATTACCAGGATAGCTAACGTCGGTGACGGCACCGCTGGGGTTGCCCAAAGCGAGGTGGTCGTTGTCGATGGAGGGCTGAACAGTGCCAAAGTCGGTTACGGCAAAGTCGTCGATGTTCAGGCGGCTTGGCCCGCCCGACGTCTTGCGAATCTCAAACTTGACGTTACCGGCAATATTGACGGTGAAAGCAGTGGCCTGGAGTGTGCTGCTGGTAGTAAATACCGTATTGCCCACTTTCGTCCACTTGTTGCAGTTGCACGATTGGGCCTGCGCCCAAAGCTCCCAGCTGCTGCTGGCATCGCTACCGTAAATGGCGTGCTGTACGGTTACGGTGGTGGCGCCATTGGGTACAAAGAACTCCATGGTGAGCTTCCCGTTTTGCTGCAAACGCACGGACTGCGCGCCATTCTTACGGTCGGCCTCGGTATTGCCCAGCACGGCATCGGTCAGCGTCCAGGTGCCGGTAGCTAAGGATACTGTTCCGGCAGTATAATCCGTCTTCGTTCCGGAGTCGAAGGATTCTTGGGGATTAGTTGCGGTGAGGCTGGCAGCTTGCTGACCGGCAGGAGCCGATTGAAAAGCCAGACACGAAAACAGCAACAAAAAGCGAAATGGACTGTGTAGAAATTTGGGCATATTCTGGCAAGAGAAAAGCATTCGACTAAGTTCCAGTTGCGCAACCTTGTGCAACCCAGTGACAAAAGTACAATTGAAATAGAACTTAGCTATTAATAAAATATAATAGGCTTAAATTCGTAACAATAAAATAATGGGATAATATAAATGAATAGAGTTTATATAATTTTCAGACGTCTTGCTCACAGAGGGAAGCCAAATAGCTGCAAAGATTCTGGCTGGCGTGAAAAGCCGCTGAGATAGGCTCTCTGACCGGATGCGGTTGAGGCAGTCAAAACCATCTGGACACGCGGGCGCAACGGCAGTAGCTTCCGTTGCTGCCAGTTGAAATTGCCCTGAAAATCCGGTGAGATACTTCTTTGAAGATGCTTACGCTAGCTGCTTTTCGTAACAGAAAAAGCGCAGGCCAGGCCTGAACGCCAGCGTGATTTCGCCGGCGAATCGGTAGCCTAATTTGGGGAAAAGCTGTTGGGTGGCTTGGTTCTCCGAGTTGGTATCGACGCGCAGCACGGGCAGTTGCTGCTCTAGGGCTAAGTGCTCGGCCTGCTGAAGCAGAGCAGCGGCCACGCCCTGGCCTTGCGCGGCCGGATCGACGGCCAGGCGGTGCGTTACGAGTGCGGGCAGCGAAGCATCCCAATCGGCTTGGGCGTATTCCGGGTCCTGATCGGTGGTGAGAGCCGCGACGCCCGCAATTTTGCCCCCCAGCTCGGCTACCCACAAGTGTTGGCGTTCGATATCCTGCCGAAACACCGCTTCGTTGGGGTATGATGCTTCCCACTGATAATTGCCGGCGGCGTGCATCAGCGGTACCACACGGCTGATTAGCAGCAGAATACCGGGCAGATCAGTAGTGGTGGCGCGACGAATGGTTAGCATTGGCAAGGGCGGCGGTTTGGTTTTTTGCTTTAAACGTAGTTATTAATAACATCGAAAACAGGCAGGAAATAACTCCTAGTCCAAAACCGCCTCCCGTCCATTTCATCTGGCGGGCAGCTGTACGCCGGCATTATCGCTTTAGCTTTCGCGCCGGTTCCGTTATCATAAAAAAGCCCCCAGACTAGTCTGGGGGGCTTTTTTATGATAACGGAATGATAATGATACAACTATAATAAAGCTACTTTTTAGCGGCAGTTGCGCAGGGCGAAATTATCAAAGGCCACGGTGGAGGTTTCGGGCCCCTGAGCCAATAGCCCCACCCGTACGCCCCGATCCCACGGGGGCAGATAGGTGCCGTTCAGGGCAAAGCTATCCAGCACGACGGGCTGCCAGGCGGTGCCGCCATCGGTGCTGAAGGCGAAGCGGAAGCGGCTGCCGCCCCAGGCCTCCAGGCGCAAACAGAGCATCTTACAATCTTCCAGCTTTACCTCCGTTAGGGTCAAATGCTTACTGCCCTTCATGTGCCACAGTTGCAAATGGCCATTGCCAGCTACCAGCGCCAAGGCATTGTGCGGGTCGCCGATAGCCGCCAGTCCAGCGTAGGTATTTGGTGCCAAAGCACCATAATCAAGGGTAGTGGCTGCTTTGTACGTTGCCGTGAACGTGCGTTGCGCTACCACCGCTCCGATGCCCGTGGGGCGAGCAGTTAGCAGCAGTTGACCGTCGCTGACACCCACGCCAGGCTGCTCGTTCACTGGCCACTGCCAGGCTGCTGCCAGGCGATTGCCGGGAAAATCGTCATTCACATTCAGCACGCGCAAATCGCGCAAGGGTTCGGCCTGGGGGCTGTTGTTCACAAACTCAGGCCAGCCCTCGGCGTTCCAGGTGAACTCGCTCAGCAGCCCCTGACGACCCACAAACTCGTGGCTGTCGGTGTAGTAAGCATGGTGCAGCAGAAACCAGCGGCCTTCATACTCCGTCACGGTGCCGTGGCCGGGGCATTTCCAGGTTTTATTTTTCTTCAGAATGGGGTTCTGGGGGCATTTTTCCCAAGGCCCAAGCAGCTTTTTGGCGCGGGCCACTCCCGTAGCATAGGTGCAGCACTTGCCGCAGCAGCCATTCCCCGCATAAAACATATAAAAGTATTCGCCCTGACGCACGATGGCAGAGCCTTCTACCAGACAGCCTTCCCACGGCGTATCGTTGCGGAACAGCTCAACTTTTTTGCCTATCAGCGCCGTACGACTTTCGTTCATGCGCTGCGCCCAAATGGGAGTGTCCTTTTTGTAGGCGTTGCCATCCTCTTTCCACACCATATAGAGCACGCCATTCTCATCGCGCAGCGGGAAGCCATCGATGGAGCCTTTGCGCTGACCTATAAGCGGGCCGTGGTCGGTGTAGGGGCCGGCCGGATCGTCGGCGCTGGCAATGGCTACGCATAGCTGACCACGTCTGCCTTTCCCTTTTTTGCGGGCAGTGTAGCAGATGTAGGTTTTGCCGTTTTCGTGGCTGATTTCCGGGGCCCAGAAGTTGGAGTCGGCCCACTCGGGCAGCTTATCCGGAAACACATAGCTCACCACTTCCCAATCAACGAGGTTCGTAGACTTTAGCAGGGGGAAAATTGGCCCCCACTCGGCGGAAGTAGCGCTGGCCCAATATGTATCACCGATTTTGGTAACCGTAGGGTCGGGGAAGTCGCCGGGCAGAATGAGCTTATCGTAAATGCGTGTGGGCGCGGCCTCAATCAGCGGCGCGGTATTTACCACCGGCTGGCTGGCTACGGGGTAAGGAAGAGGCCATTCGCTGGGCGAACTGGCATCAGAGGCACCTGTTTCTAGATCGAAAGACACAACTAGAGAAAAAGAGGGTGGGAAATAGATTCTCTCGGCCGCTGGAAAGGCACGGTTTGACGGGCGGGTGGCCCAAGCCTGACTAGCAGTATGTGTACTCTGAGAGGTCGCTCAGCGTATTTGAAGCAGAAAAAACAGATTGGAAATGCATCGCGGCAGCCAATAACCGTAGGTGAGTATTAGCTCGTGAGCACCAGAATTAGAAAGTGTGAAGGGCAGCGTGACTAAACTTTCTTTGCGGTTAAAATACAGGGCTGATGCTCAACTGTATTTTTCTTATAAATCCAACTCTCTACTTTGATTTTCTTTCACCGGCCGGCCTGTGTGTTTCAGCGGCAGCCTAGAGAAACGAATCTTGTCTGGTATAGCGCTTTATAACTGTTTTTCACAAACATTCTGCCAACAACGGCCACCGAGCTATGCACGCCCGGATTTTTAACATGTTGTCTACAAGATAGATAATAAGCTATATAATTTTTTGCATTCATGCAAGATTTATTTTCAATAATTATTACGGTTATCACTCGTATTTCTTCATTATAGGTTAGCCTATGATGGACCATTTGTCGTTGCTATCGACTAACTATGAGGCCTGCCCATGCTTACTATCTCACTACGATGACGACAACTAACCCTATTCAAACCGGCTTGCTGGCATATGGCATGTCGGGCAAGGTTTTTCATGCGCCGTTTTTAGCTGCTCATCCCGGATTTGTACTACGCGCCGTGACGGAGCGCCACCAGAAGCAGGCGCAGCAGGATTATCCGAACCTGATTAGCTACGATAGTGTGGAAGCCCTGCTCGCGGACTCCGAAATTGAGCTTATAGTAGTGAATACGCCCAGCAACACGCACTTCGATCTGGCCCGACAGGCATTGGAAGCTGGCAAGCACGTGCTGATTGAGAAGCCGTTGGTTACTTCTTCGGCCGAAGTAAAGGAGTTGGAGGAGTTTGGCCAGCTCATGAACCGGCACGTATTCGCCTACCAAAACCGGCGTTGGGACAGTGATTTTCAGAGCGTGAAGCAGGTAATTGACAGTGGACAGCTTGGGCAGCTCATAGAAGTCCACTTCCGCTTCGACCGCTACAAGACGGCTCTTAACACGAAAGCGTTTAAGGAAACCCCTATTCCGGGCAGTGGGCTTGTGTACGATCTGGGTCCGCACCTGCTGGATCAAGCCATCAGTTTGTTTGGCAAGCCCACTTTCAGCCGCAAAACTACCGGCATGTTCCGTCCTGGCTCGCAGGTACCGGATTACTTCTGTTTTCACCTTCACTACCCCGATGGCTTGCAGGTATTTCTGACTAGTAGCCTGCTGGTAGCGCAGCCGCAAGCTTCTTTTGTGCTCCATGGCGCGCAAGGCAGCTTCAGCAAGGCCCGCACCGATGTGCAAGAAAACCAACTGCAGCAAGGAATTGCCCCCCAAGATGCCGCCTACGGCCTAGAAGCGCCCGGCCAAGAGGGAATTCTTACGTTAGCCAGCGCCGATGGCCAATTTTCTACCCATTCTTATCCAGCCCCAAAAGGCGACTATATGCAGCTGTTTGAGGCTTTGTATCAGACCATTCGGAACGGAATTCCTTACCTGATTAAGCTGGAGCAAATACGGTGGCAGATGGAGCTGCTAGAACAAAGCGACGATACGCTGTAGGTATTGTGAGATGCTGAGATGGGCACCTTTCTCGACATGCCGCGGGGCAATGAGTAGCCTACTGGACTGCGTAGTTTTACGGCCACTGGTGAGAACACACAGAGGTGATAGAAATACTACTGAAAAACGCCCTGACGAGCTTAAAAAGGCATATTTTAGTGAAACCTAGCGGTCAAAAGTGCTGTAAAAAGTCCGTGATTAAAACAATGGTTTAACCTCTTAAGCTTTGTTATCGCCATGGCTATTCAGCAATATCAGGATTCGTTTTCCGGAATGAGCCAGTCGCCTTTTAGTGCCATGCTCGACCGGTTTTTCAACGACACTGTAGCTTCCCGGGGGCGGCTATCCAGCTTCTCTCCCCAGGTAGATGCTTACGAAACGGAGCGTGGCTATCAGATTGAAGCCGCGCTACCGGGTATGAAGCGCGAAGACATTAAAGTTGATTTTCAGCAGGGCCGCCTGACTATTTCAGGCGAGCGGCAGTTTAAGAATGAGCAGAACGACCGGCGCTACCATCTTGTGGAAAGCTCCTATGGTTCGTTTCAGCGGTCATTCCAGCTACCTGACGCGGTAAGCCCCGATCAGATTGAGGCCTCGTTTGAGGATGGTGTGCTGCGTGTGATGGTGCCCAAAGACACCCAGAAAACCATGCGTCACCAGATTGATATTCGCGGGGGGCAAAGTATCGGCAGCGGTCAGATGTCGGAGCGTATGGGCCAGCAAGCCAGCGACATATCCGTGCAGTCGGGCGAAGGGCAAAAGCAATCAAACGGCAATCAGTACAGCATGCAGCAAGGTCAGGGCGATGGCAGCTCCTATGGCGACTCGAACGATAGCCGTAACGCTGGAAAGAGGAAGCCTTAAAAACCGGCCCTTTGCAGTTATTATGTTTCACGAAAAAAGCCCCCTGAGTACTTCAGGGGACTTTTTTATTCCGTAGGATTGGGGTTAGACTCGTAGTTTAGGGATTCGGCGCCGGCGCCCAAAGCTGCCAGCGTGAGGCCATCTTCTGCCACGTAGCTAAGCTGCGCCGTGAGACCCACATCAAGCAAATCCTGTACGAGGCCTTCGCCGGCGGCTTCAGGCGTGTACATATCCACGGTGGTAGCTACCACGTTCACCGGCCGGTCGGGTAGGCCGACGAGAGTGGCGCGGCGGTCAATTTCGGGCGGGAAGATGGCGGCGTACAGAATCAGGCGTTCATAGTTGATTCGGTTGCTGGCCAGCCAGCGACAGGCGGCCGCCGCACCGTGCCCATAGCCCAGCACCGTAACGGTGGTATCGGGGGGGCAGGCAGCCAGAATTGTTTCGGCCAAAGAGTCGAGGTAATTGGTGAGGTCGGCGAGGTCGGGCAACAGGTCGGAGGCGGCAAACCATGTAGCGCCCGTGCTCAGTGTACCATCGGGAGCGGGCGGCAAGGTGTAGCGCGACAGGGCTTCGGGCAGAATCAGGAGGCGCTCGGGCGTCACGAGGTTGCTGAGCTGAGCGGCAAAATCAGCAACGGATTGGCCTTCGCCGTGCAGGCAAAACCAGACGTGACGAATCGTCGGGCCGGGTTCGCCCACACAATAGTAGCGGGCGGTGCGCGTCGTATTAAACGTTTGGAGCTGCATATAGTCTAACAGGTGCGGTGCGACAAAGTATTCTATACGGCGGCGACGCAAGCCATGGTTGGGAGGCACCCAAAGTTGTGCTTGATTTCAATTATTCCACCTGCCACTATGGCCGTTTAAATATGTTTCAGATGGGTTTTAAGGCGTCAATCTGGCCGGTATTCGGCGCTAGTGGCGCATGATAGAGGTTGGTACATCGTTTGAAATAAGTCCATCACAATCAAGAAAAGGACCTGACCATGAAGTTGATAAGCCAAGAATTCATTCGCAATATTGCCCCCCAGCTTAACCTACTCAACACGTTGGGCGGTGGCACGGCCCAGGCGCAGCTGCGCGTCGATAAGGTGGCGAAGGGTGTGGTAGTGCGGGTAGCGGCGCCGTCGGTGCGCCCCGAGAACTTCCACGTGTTGCTCGACAACAACCGTCTGACTGTGTACTGCGACTACCGCCACGAAGAGGACGACCAGATGAGCGCTCCACTGTTTGCGCAAACCCTGGATCTGCCCGCCAACCTAGACCTCGACCGCATCGACGCCGTGCATGAGGCCAACGAGTTGCGCATCCGCATTCCGTTCCAGGATTCGGCCAGCCGCCGCCGCGAAATCGATATCAAATTGCGCTAGGCTCCGCTTAGTTGCTCATAACGTCGGGACCGACCGACACCTTTTCACTGAAGCCACTGCTTAGTCGCAGTGGCTTTTTTTGTATTAATCGAAAAGCGGTATCAGCAGCAAAAAGCCAGTGACAAGCGCCAGATAAAACCAGCCCATTACCTGCCCCCGATACCGGCGCGGCAGTTGGTTGCTGAGCACGAGCACCGCGACCACTATCACCAGCAGGTGCAACAGCAAGAACACGACGGTTTTCACCCAATTGCTGACAATGGTATTCTCGGGCTGATACTGGTCGCTCATGCCCAGCCCCGAGGTGGCAAAGCGCAAAACGTAGTACGTCACGGCCTCGAACACCACAAAGCACGCGAAGCCAATCAGCAGCGACTTAGAACCCGATTTTTGCGAAACGTCAGCCATTTTTGCTTTTAAGTGCTAGATACCTATTTGCCCCCCGAGCTTACTTGGTCTCGTTTTTCTTGCTCAAAACCTCCTTGCTGCGGGTTTTTATATAAAGCTCTTCCACTTTGGCGCGGGCCCAGGGCGTGCGGCGCAGAAATACGAGGCTTGACTTGATGCTGGGATCGACGGCGAAGCAATTAATATGAATGCGCTCATCCAGCCCCAGCCAGCCATAATGCGCCACCAGGTATTCCAGAATCTGGGCCAGGGTGATGCCGTGCAGCTCACGGATGAGGTGGCCCGATTCGTCGCGGGCGTCGGAAAGGCTAGAAGTGGTCATGGGGCGGAGCGTTAAGAAGCGAAAGGTCGGGAAAAGCAGTCATTGATAAGCAAACAGTAATTGGGGGGCTTTTTTGCGCCCGAACCACTAGCTTAGGTACGAGCAAGGGACGTATGTGCGTTACCTTTGCGATGGCCACGCTGATGAACCGACCCCGACGACGCCCTATTGCTCCCCGCCGCTCTGCTGCCCCCCGGCGGCGTTTGCTCTTGCTGATCGGCGTGGGGTTGCTGCTGGCGGCGCTGGCTTTTTATGGGCGGTACTGGCGGCAGATCAACCGCTATGCGCGCCTGACTTATGCCAAGTATACGGCGCATCAGCTGACGGGCCGCGAGAAAACGCCGCTGCTGACCGGCTACACGGTGCACGGCATTGATGTATCGTCGTATCAGGGTCGCATCGATTGGCCGGAAGTAGCAGAGCACCAGGTGCGTTTCGCATTTATTAAAGCGACAGAAGGCGTTACGCTGCGCGACTCCCGTTTCCAGCGCAACTGGCGCGAGGCGCGGGCGGTAGGCATTTACCGCGGAGCCTACCACTACTTTCAGCCCAACTACGACGGTGCCCAGCAGGCTGATCTTTTTGTGCGCAATGTGCCCCTGACCGCCGGCGATTTGCCCCCCGTACTCGATGTGGAAGACCCTAAGTTTCACGACGTGGCCGTAATGCGGCGCAACGTAGCCACCTGGCTGCGCCTGATCGAACGTCACTATGGCGTGCGTCCCATTCTGTACACCAACTACAACTTCTACAAGCGCCACTTAGCTGGTCACTTCGATCAATACCCGTTGTGGCTGGCGCACTACGAAGTGGAAAAGCCCCTCCTGCCCCGCGACAAATGGATTATCTGGCAGCATAGCGACGAATCGCACGTACCAGGTATTCGCGGCCCGGTCGATTTCAACGTATTTCAGGGCAACTTTGCCATGCTGCTTGCCATGCGAATTCCCGAAAAGGCGGAGTAGGATTCGGCCCAGCTTGGTGTCATTTATATTTGCTTATGCCTCACATTTCATTTCGTCGTTTTTGCTGGCTGCTGAGCTTGCCGTGGCTGCTGAGCGCATGCGCCGGTGGCGCCAATACGTTCACGCAGAGCGGGCAGGGCTCGTATTACGCCAACAAGTTCAATGGACGCAAAACGGCCAGCGGCTCCGTATATCGGCCCAATAAGATGACGGCCGCCCACAACACGCTCCCTTTCGGTACGGTGGTACGCGTGACCAACACACGTAATAACCGCTCAGTGAAAGTAACCGTGACGGACCGGGGCCCGCACGTGAAAGGCCGCATTATTGACTTGTCGCGCAAAGCCGCCCGTAAAATTGATCTGATTGATGCTGGGGTGGTTCCAGTTAAGGTGAAGGTGGTAAAGGCTGCTCCCTCGCGCTAAGCGGGGGGCTTTTTTACCTGAATTTTTCTATTTGTCTCGCATGAGAATTCGCAAAAAAGTGCGCTGGACTATACCTGCTGCAGCAAGTCGTTTTGTAGCGCTGGCCGCGTTCGTGAAAGCCGCCGAAGCCCAGGCCTGGACCGATGTTGAAATCCAGTACGTGATGGACGAGGTAGTAGAAGCCCGCGACGATGCCGAGGCTACCCTGATTTTGCAGGATTACACCCAGACCTAAAACGCAGCCGGGCGGCCCAAACCTACTGGTCGGAGCCGCCCGGCTGTTTAGTACTAGTGCAGGTTAGCTTTTCTTCTTCTTGCCTTTATTCTTCAGGTTCTCCTTCTTAACCAGAAGCAGGCTGTCTTGCGCGGCCTTTTGAGCGCTCGTGGTAATACGGCCGCTCAGCGAAACCACATCACCTTCCGTTAGCTGAGTGCTGACGCCCGCGGGCGTCGTTATCGTGCCGGTCGGCGTTATTTTAGTACCATTAATAAGGCTCATTTCCTGGGTAAGGGGCGTAGTGCGGCCCATTTGGGTCACCATTACTTTTCCCTCCTTCATCATTACGCCATCTTTCATAGTAGCCACGCCGGGCGCTACAGGCTTCGGACGAGGAGTTGCGGCCTTGCGGGGGGGCATTTTTGTTTGGGCCGAGGCGGCCACAGCGCTGGTGGTTAAGGCAAATACTAAGAGCGCGATACTGCGTAATCTCATGGGAGAAGTGGGATGAAGAGTGGGAGAAATAAGCCTAGCAAATTCAGAATACAACGGCTGGGCATGCACCTATACAAGCCAGCAACCTGCCTTAAGCCCTGCGCGTTAGAAAAGAAAAATCGCCACATCAGCGGCACCTTCTTTCATCCTCTAAATCAGTGATTCATATGGCAGCGGATAAAGCATCAAACAATATTTACGCCGATTTTAAGGCCCAAGTGAATATGACCGCAACTGAGTTAAAAAAATGGCTTGCCACGGATGAATCCAACTCGGTGGGCCAGGACAGCGGCGACGGCACCAGCGTCGGGCACAAGTCGGGCGAGCGTATTATTGAGATCCTGAACAAGAAAAAAGCGGACCTGACGGAGGCCGATGAAGCCCACATGCATAAGGTTCACTCGTACATTAGCCGGCACCTGGCTCAAGGGCCCGAAAAAGATGTGGAGCACTCGCGCTGGCGCTATTCGCTGATGAACTGGGGCCACGATCCGCTGAAAAAGTAAGCAGCTGGCTGTAGGCTGAATGCTACATCGGATTGCCGGCGCCCGAGAGTTGACATCTAAGAGCCGAAGTAACTTATTCAGTTAACATTCAGCATTCAATCTTCACCAACGCACGAAGTGGACTACAAGGATTATTATAAATCGCTGGGACTGGATAAATCGGCTACCACCGACCAGATCAAGAAGGCTTACCGCAAGCTGGCCCGTCAGTATCATCCCGACGTGAATCCGAATAATGCGGAGGCCGAGCGCAAGTTTAAAGAGATAAATGAAGCCAATGAAGTGCTTAGCGACGAGGAGAAGCGCCGCAAATACGACCAGCTAGGCGCCGACTGGCAGCGGTACCAACAAACCGGCGGTGCAGGCCGCGCTGGCGGAGGAGGCTTTGACTGGTCGCAGTATGGGCAGCCCGGTGGCTATGGCGGCTACGGGCAGGCCGGTGGCGGCGACCCATTTGGCAACGCCGATTTCTCAGATTTCTTCAGCTCCATTTTTGGCGGTATGGGGGGCGAAAGCCGCGCTGGGGGGCATTCTGCAAGAGCCAGCGCCGGCCAGGACTATCAGGCGGAGTTGGAATTGACCTTGGCCGAGGCTTACGAAGGCGGCCCACGTACGCTTACTGTCAATGGCAAAAAGCTGCGCATCAACATTCAGCCCGGCGTAGAAGATGGCCAGACCATCCGGCTGCGCGACCAAGGTGCGCCCGGCCGCAACGGCGGGCCGGCCGGCTCGCTCTACATTACGTTCCGCATAGCCCCCGACCCTCGCTACACCCGCACTGGTGCCGACCTGACACTGGATGTGCCGGTAAGCATTTATACCGCCCTGCTCGGTGGTCAGCAGGTGGTCGATACGCTGTCGGGGCCGGTTAAGATCAATGTGAAGCCTGAAACGCAAAACGGCACGCGCCTGCGTTTGCGAGGCAAAGGCTTTCCCATGTATAAGCAGCCCGGCCAGTTCGGCGATTTGTACCTGCGACTGGATCTGAGTTTGCCTCAGCACCTCACGGACAAAGAGAAAGAGCTGTTTCGGCAGCTGGCTCAGCTGCGGGGCGAAGCCTCCTAACGCCCGCCCGTTTGTCTTTGCCGTTGCCACCCGCTATTTACTATCTGCTATGGAAACGTCGTCCATCATCACTATTACCTTTCACGACTGCGCCATCCGCTACGGCCTGAGTGAGCCTGACCTTCAGGAGTTTGTAGATCTGGGCCTGCTGCATCCGGCGGATGCACCCGGCACGCTCCGCGCCGAGCCCGACGACCTCGCCCGATTGGCCCGCTTGCACCATGAGCTAGGCTTGAGCGCGGAAGGAATTGACGTTGTATTGGCTATGCGCCAGCGTCTGTTGGAACTCCAAGCCGAGCTGGCTCATCAGCGTGCCCGCGTTGCTCAGTTGGAGTATTTTCTAAACAAATCCGGTCCGCTGGTGGATCTGTAGCGGCGGTTGCCATTCTAGACTAAACGTCAATGGCCAGCGCCAACAGCAGGCCGGCCAGCGTAGCGCCGAGTTTGGGCCAATTGAGACGATGCTCAGGGCTTGTTTCGAAAAGAATAGTAGTGGATACGTGCAGAAAATTGCCCGCGACCAAGCCCAGCAGCGCAGCGTATAAGCCGCCCGTCATCAGGTCCTCCAGCACCACATAATTGCTGACTACGATACCGATGGGCGCGGCCAGTGCAAACAGCACCAGATACGGCAGCGCCCGCCTGAAGCTGTGCAGGCGCAACAGCAACGCCGCCATCAGGGCAAAAGCGGCCGGAATGTGGTGCAAGGCCACGCCCCCCAGAATAGCATAAAAGTTCTCATTGCTGGGTGTGGCTTCGGGCTGCTTAACCAGAATGCTGCCCTCCAGAAAAGAGTGAATTACCAGCGAGAACAAGAGCAGAAACGGTACTTGCCCATCATGCTCCGTATTGTGATGAATATGACCGTGCTCGACGCCATGCGAGAAAACCTCCAATAAAAGCTGTCCAAAAAAGCCCCCCAGTACATAGTAGCCGATGCGATGCATCTCATCGTTAGGCACTAGTAGCAAGGCTTCGGGCAGCAAATGAGTGATGGTGAGCGTAAACAGATAGGCGCCACTAAACGCTAGCAAAGGCTTCATCCAGGTAGTGCGGGCCGTAGGCAGCAGACGAGTGAGCAGGCCCGCGCCCAACACGGTTAGAAATAGTAGCAGAACGGCAATCCACATGGGTACTGTGTTAATTAGGTATGCACTGATGGAGTGAATAGCAAGGCAGGATATAGCTCACCTGTTATCGGTTCATCACCACTATTTTTTGACTATAAAGATCATGCGGGGGCTCAGGGCCTCGTTGTACGGGCCTAGCTGATAGTCGCCTAGCACTTCGGCCAAACGCAGACCCGCCATCTGAAAATATTCCTCAAAATTTTCCAGGCTCAGTGCTCGAACCCGCTCCTCGAATTGCTGCTCTTGCCCCAGCGCATCCTGGAAGCGAATCGTTTTGACGATAAACCCATCGTCGAGACGGCGGCTGATGTGAAAGGTGATACCGCTCACGGTTTTCTCTTCCTCAAGTACCAGTTCGCGTAGCGTGCGCTCCGTATTCATGAAGTCAATCACCATTTTGCCCCCCGGCCGCAAGGCATTCGCCGCGAAGCGCAACGCTACGATGTTTTCCGTCTCGTGAGCGAAATAGCCAAAGCTGGTAAACAGGTTAAAGATGAAATCGAACTCCCCAAACGGCAGCGGGTTACGCATATCGTGCACGTGAAAGTGCAGGCGCTCATGCCCAAATTGCTGCGCATACGTGATGCTCTCCGGCGACAGATCGACGCCGGTAACTGCGTAGCCTTTCTGGCTCAGATACAGTGAGTGCCGACCTTTACCACACGCCAGATCAAGCACCCTCGCATGTGGCTTAACCCGCAGATGCGTCAGCAAAGCATCTATGAAGGCTTTCGCCTCTTCCTCGTTACGGTCACGGTACAGCAGATGGTAATAAGGAGAGTCGAACCAACTGATAAACCACTCAATAGCAGGATGTAACATGAATGGTATGGAAGGAGAAGCCTGCTGGCCAGACAATCAAATCTGGAAAGTATTGAGCACTAATATTTGCAACAATGTTACAGATAAAACAGCTGTCTTAAACTGACTTTCCTTCCGCCGGGTTGCTGTAAGCAGAAAATTTGCCCCCCACAGGAAGTGAAACCAGCGACTAAAGCAATAGCCGCCGTGAGCACTATGCTCATGGCGGCTATTGCTAAGCTATTAAACGAAAGCTACTTAACTATTTAGCGCTGAATCTCGCTACCATTTGCCATAGTATCGGCTTGGCTGGGCTTCGCGTTGATTTTGGCAGCTTCCTCTTTTCTGTTGGTGCGCATAGCTTCCTCGGCGTTAGCCGAGATGCTCGCTTCAGCTGATGGCTTTGGCTTGCCGTCAACACCTTCTACTGCCGAGCTAACCGGCTTCGGAATAGCGGCACCTTTTGCCTGGTTGGTTTCGTAAGCGGTGCCTTGGTCGAAATTGTCGGACGAACGGGAGCCGGGCGCTACCTGGTCGAATGACACTTGCTTGTCGGGGCGGAAGGAAGAAGGTTCGCTGCTACAAGCAGACATTGATAAGGCGAGACTGGCCACGCCAGCGAGCAACAGGTTCTTATTCATGGGTTTAAACTAATATGTGCTTGATGAGTAAGTGCTGGAAAAGCTACCTCGCTGCCTGCATTATCTGAACAGTCAGCCAGCAAACCATTCAGCGAAGTAAGGATTACCGACCCTGGGGGGCAAATGTTACGCCGCCGGCGCATCAGCGGCCGCTGCTGGTGCTGCGGGCAGCAGGTTTTTGCGGCGCAGCATGGCATCAAACAGCTTTATATCATTGGGCGAATTGAAAATTCGCAGGGGCAGCAGCAGGAATACGGGCACATCAAAGGTGCGCGCAATCCAGCGACGCCAGCCAGCTACCTCATCGGGTGCCTGGCCGGGGCGCAGCCACATCGTGAAGCCTTCAGCATCGCGCTTAGCCCGACCAATCATGTCCCAGTTCAGGTTCATCCCCTGCTTTTCATTGAGGCGAAGCAGAATCTGGCGTTGATCAATCTCGTAGTTAAAACGCTCAAAAAGCGGCTTGCTTTGCTCCATCTGCGTCACGCTCGTAATCTGGGCCGAGCGGAGCAGCACAAACAGCACAGTCAGTAGCACCGCCAGACCTATCCACCACCACGAAGGCCAGATGAGGGCCGGCAACAGCCCAATGGCCAGCGGAATAAGCGCATACCACCATTCCTTTTTCCACACTTGCGCCATGGCCATGCGGGTGTAAGTGTTGGTGTTCAGCTGGTATTTTTTGGTACGGATGGCCAGCGGCGCAGCTCCTTGCGCCTGACGGAAGCCCCGTTGATTTGGTTGCTGCATTAGAGTAATTGGAATTGCTAAATGAGTAAATGGCTAACCTACGGGTGGCTGCTCTGGCTACTAGCCATGCCTCTTCCCGACAACCACTTAGTACGCTTTAAGACTTAAGTCCAGGCTTTTCAGAGAGTGAGTAAGTGCCCCAACGGAAATAAAGTCGACCCCCGTAGCGGCCACTGCGGCAATCGTATCCTCAGTAATGCCACCCGACGCTTCGGTAGGAAAACGCCCCCCGATAAGCGCTACGGCCTCCCGCAGCTGACTGGGAGGCATATTGTCGAGCATAATACGGTCGATGCCGCCCGTATCAAGTGCTTCCTGTACTTCAGCCAGCGTACGGGTTTCTATTTCAATTGGCAGCTGACGGCCCGTACGCTTCAGATAAGCGTGCGTCGCTTCAATAGCCGCCCGAATTCCGCCGGCATAGTCTACGTGGTTGTCCTTCAGGATAATCTGGTCAAACAGACCGTAGCGGTGGTTTACGCCTCCGCCAATGAGCACCGCCCATTTCTCACACAGCCGAAAATTGGGAGTGGTTTTGCGTGTGTCGAGTAGTTGGGCGCGGGTGCCAGTTAGCAGGCTGGTCAGATGCGCCGTGTGGGTGGCAATGCCGCTCATGCGCTGCATACAATTGAGCACCAGCCGTTCAGCCGTCAGAATACTCTGTGAGCGTCCTTCCACCCGAAAAGCGATATTACCAACTTGAACGCGGGCTCCATCGCTCAGCAGTTCCTCTACCCGCAGGCCCGGATCGACGGCGCGGAAAATGTGGTGCGCCAAGGCGACACCAGCCAGCACGCCGTCATCTTTCACTAATAAATGCGCCCGATTCTGAGCATCCGCCGGGATGGAAGCGAGAGAAGAATGGTCGCCGTCGCCCACATCTTCGGCCAGGGCCGTGTGAATAAACGTGGATATGGCTTCAGGGGTGAGGTAGGGAGCGTTTTGCACGGTGCAAAAATAGAAAAAGCACCTGACAAAGCCTCTGCGCTACTCTCTCTTCGTGCGTGTACGCCGCAAAATGGCAAACTAGTACGAAAGCAAAAGCCCAGCATCGGCTGGATGCTGGGCTTGAAACGTATGACTAAAGCCTGTCGGGCAGGGCGTCTGACGTATGCTTTTACTCTTTCGTGAAATTGATGGAGTCAATGACTAAAGCACCACCAACCGGCTTCATTTGCACAAACACCTGGTAAGAGCCTGTTTTGCCAATGTATTTACCAGCAGCATATTGAATGCTTTCGGTGCTGGTCTTTTGGTGATCGTACTCAAAGCTGGCCGGCGAGTTCTTAGCAAAGAAATCCTTCATCACAAACTCTGCCTGGGTGGCACTGTAGCTTTGCTTATCGCCATCGAAGGCGAGCTCTACCGTAGGGCCGAAGAATTGAGAAAGCTCGCGGGCCGAGCCATTACGAATTGCCCCCTTGACAGCCCCCAGTGACTCTCCTTGCGCTTGTACTCCAACAGCCAGCAAAGCAAACCACAGAATGGCGCAGAACTGGAGTAGTATTCGTTTCATATAAAAAATTCTTTGTCTGGCTATACTATGCCGGTTGCCCGGCCGTTATTCCTGAGTGAAGTCAATCGTGTCGATGGTAGGTGAACCACCACCGGGCTTCATCTTCACAAACACACGGTAGGTACCCGCTTTGCCTGTGTATTTGCCGATGGCATACTTTGTTCCTTCATTACTGCTTCCCTGATGAATAAATTCAAAAGCGGTAGGGGGGTTTTTAGTGAAAAAAGCTTTGAGGGCCGATTCGGCTTCAGCAGCGCTGTAGCTTTTCTTATCGCCGTCGTAACCTAATTCCACTTTCGGACCTAGATAAGGGGCTAACTCTTGGGCCGAACCATTGCGAATGGCGCCTTTTACGGCCCCAAAGGCTTCGCTTTGTGCATAGATGGCCACAGAGAGCAGCCCTAGCCAAACCAACAGGCAAGCCCGAAAGACTTTGCGTTTCATATACAGGAAAAGTACGAAAGAGTTAACTCCAAAACTATGCCAAGAGGCAACAAATTGATTTATTCCCCCACTAATTTGCACCAGTCCTAAGTTAATTGAAAAGATCCTGGAAGAACACAATATAGGGTTAGGGTCGCTATCTGTATCTTTGCGGTATGAACAAACAGGTGCTGCTCGTTATTCTGGATGGCTGGGGTCTGGCTCAAAACAAAGCTGTTTCGGCCATTGATGCTGCTCGAACTCCGTTCGTTGACTCCCTTTTTCAACGTTTTCCGCACAGTCGGCTTCAGGCTTCAGGTGAGGCGGTAGGCTTGCCCGACGGGCAAATGGGCAACTCGGAAGTAGGCCACATGAATATTGGGGCCGGCCGTGTGGTTTATCAGGACTTGGTGCGGGTGAATAAAGCAATCCGGGAGCGAAAGCTGGGCACCATTCCCGCGCTGGAAAAAGCATTTGAGTACGCGCGCACCAACGGCAAGAACCTGCACTTTATGGGTCTGCTATCCGATGGGGGCGTACACTCGCATATTGAGCACCTGAAAGCCCTGTGCACTCTGGCTCACGACGCCGACGTGCACAAAGTGTTTATTCACGCCTTCACCGATGGTCGGGACACGGACCCCAAAGGCGGTGTAAACTACGTTAACGACCTGGAGAAGCACTTGGAGCGGAACAGCGCCAAGATTGCCACTATCGTGGGCCGCTACTATGCCATGGACCGCGACAACCGCTGGGAGCGGATTAAAGTAGCCTACGACTTGCTGGTAAATGGTAAAGGCACGCCATCGCAAAACCTGATTCAGAGCATGCTCGACTCCTATAAGGAGGGCGTGACAGATGAATTTTTGCTCCCCATTGTTAAGGTTGGCGCTGATGGTCAGCCAATTGCTACTATTCAGGAGGGTGATGTCGTTATCTGCTTTAACTTCCGCACCGACCGGGGCCGGGAAATCACGCAGGCGCTTACTCAGCAGGATTTTCATGCCTTCAATATGCATCGGCTCAACCTGCATTATCTCACCCTCACTAACTACGACGCTACGTTTACGGGCGTAACGCCCATTTTTGAGAAGGATAATCTGGATAACACATTGGGCGAAGTATTGGCCGCAATGGGCAAAACTCAGATTCGTATAGCTGAAACGGAGAAGTATCCGCACGTTACGTTTTTCTTCTCCGGCGGCCGTGAAACGGAGTTTGTTGGTGAAAGCCGCATTATGCGTCCTTCCCCCAAGGTAGCTACCTACGATCTGCAACCGGAGATGAGTGCTTACGACCTGCGCGACGCGCTGGTGCCGGAGCTACTAGCTCGCTCGGCCGATTTTGTAGTGCTCAACTTCGCCAATCCTGATATGGTGGGCCATACTGGGGTATTCGCGGCGGCAGTGAAAGCGGTAGAAACCGTAGATGCGTGCGCTAAAGATGTAATAGAGGCTGCGTTAGCTAGTGGATACGCCTGCATTATCATTGCCGACCACGGCAATGCCGACATGATGATCAACCCCGACGGCACTCCTAACACGGCGCACACTACCAATTTGGTCCCCTGCATCCTGGCAGATACAACTTACCGCGGTACGTTGGCCGATGGCAAGCTCGGCGACATCGCGCCTACTGTATTGGCTCTGATGGGAATACCGCAACCGGCTGTAATGACGGGTCAGTCGCTGCTGCAACCCACTGCCCTGAGTACTGCGAATGCTTAGGGCTTTCTGGCTGCTGGGGTTGGTGGCACTAGTTTCGGCTTGTGGGTCGGAAGCGGCGGGGCCGGCTCCGGCGAAGGCAGCCCTCAAACCTATGTATTTCGATATCAAGGCTTTTCTGGATGCCCAAACGCAGGACCTGACACGGCGCAACCCAGCAGTGGAAAAGCGCGTGGAGCTGCGTGGGGGGCAAATGGAGACGACACGTGTGCCCGAGGTAGACTGGAGCAAAGAGCTTCAGATCTTTTACCAGGCTGATATTAACAAGCCGGCTCTGCGTGATGCATATAAAATAATGCGTCAAGATAAATGGCAAGGCGTTTCCCGCACGGTGTATCAAGCAGATAGGGATGATGAAGCACCTGTAACTAGGCTCTTCATAGAAACTAAAGCTGATAAGCTGCAATTGCTAACCGCTACTATTCAGCAGGATAACCCGCTTTTCTATTCTGAAAAGAGGCTCTTGCTGCGTTTGCATAATGGTAGGCTTTCAGAATACGAAGTGACAGGCATACAAAAGCTGGTGCTGTTCGACACATTGCGCTATTCGGCGGCCGGACGCGTGCTGGATTAGTGCTGGGGGGCAAAATTTGCGCGTTGGTGCTCAGCGTTTTTGAGCACGGGCCCTAAATCTTAGAATTAATTTTCTTTGCCATAGAAGCAGGAACTGCTATACTGCTTCTGTATTGCATCCGTACGCATCTTCATCACTACTCACTTCCATTCCGGCCAAACCATCATCTATGAAAAAAGCCCCCCAGTTCTTGCTACCATCGTGGCGCACGCTTGCTTTCCTGCTTCCACTGGCAGTAGGCAGCGCTTGCCAGAGCAACACTTCCACCAGCGAATCGGAAACTACTTCAGCTGACTCAACCACTACTGCTTCCACCGATTCTACCGGCTCGAAGAAATACTTGAATAAGCCGCTTATCTCGGACATCTATACGGCCGACCCGTCGGCGCACGTCTTCAACGGCCGAATCTATATTTATCCGTCGCATGATATTGAGACAAATATGCCGGAGAACGACAACGGCGACCATTTTGCCATGCGCGACTACCATATTCTGTCCATGGACAGCATTGGCGGCAAGGTCACGGACCACGGCGTAGCGCTTGATATTAAAGATATTCCCTGGGCCGGGCGGCAGCTTTGGGCCCCGGATGCGGCGTTCAAAAACGGCACGTACTACCTCTATTTCCCGGTAAAGGATAAGCAGGATATCTTCCGTATCGGCGTGGCCACCAGTAAGTCGCCCACGGGCCCGTTTAAGGCGCAGCACAAGCCCATGGAGGGCAGCTTAAGCATTGACCCAGCCGTGTTTACGGATACCGACGGCAAGTCGTATATGTATGTGGGGGGCATTTGGGGCGGCCAGCTTCAGCGCTGGCGCACCGGCAAATACGACGGCAGCAAGCCCAAAGAACAGGAACCCGCCCCGAACGAGGAAGCTGTAGGTCCGCGGGTAGCGCGCCTGAGCAACGATATGCTAAGCTTCGCGGAGCCCGTAAAGGAAGTGAAGATTGTGGGCAAAGATGGCAAGCCGTTTTTGGCGGGCGATAATAAGCACCGCTTCTTCGAAGGCGGCTGGATGCACAAATACAACGGCAAGTACTATTTCTCCTACTCCACCGGCGACACCCACTTGCTCGCGTACGCTACCGGCGACTCGCCTTACGGCCCCTTCACCTATCAGGGCGTTATCATGAACCCCGTAGAAGGCTGGACAACGCATCACTCCATTGTGGAGGTAGACGGCAAGTGGTACATCTTCTACCACGATACCGAGCTGTCGGGTAAAACCTGGCTGCGCAACGTGAAAGTCACGGAGCTCAAGCGCAAGCCCGACGGCAGCATCGAAACAATCAATCCGTAAGCTCTGCTTACTCATAAAAAAAGCCCCCCACAACTTAGTGGGGGGCTTTTTTTATGACTCCGTATTTGAGCAAGAAGGTATATGCGTCACTCACTTGCTAGCCTTGCCCATCAGGGTGGCTACCACCCACCGGCGCCCGCCGTCATTGCGATGTTCGCCGAGATATATTCCCTGCCAGGTTCCTAAAGCCAGCCGGCCACCGGTGATGGGCACACTCACGGTGGTGCCCAGCAGTGCCGCTTTCAAATGAGCCGGCATATCATCGGGGCCTTCCTGGGTGTGGCGGAAGTAGGGGGCATTTTCGGGGGCTACCCGGTTGAAGTACGACTCGAAATCCTGCCGCACCGTGGGGTCAGCGTTTTCGTTGATGCTGAGGCTGGCGGAAGTATGCTGAATGAAAAAGTGCGCCGTGCCAACCTCAATTCCTTCCAGCTCGGGCAATTCGGCCATGAGCAAGTCCGTAATAAGATGGAAGCCCCGCCGCACGGCGGGCAGGCGCAGACGTTTTTGAAACCAGATCATAACACAAACTACGGATTCTGGCGCTCGTAGGCACCGAGGTCGGGAGTGGTAGCCGCGCGGGGCTTATTAAGCAAGTCGCGGGCGAGCAGTGGAGCAAGCAGCGGCCGATTGCTGGCCGGGGAAAGCGTATCGAGGCGGTAGTCGAAACGATTGCCCCGGGGCAGGTCGGGCGTGCTGATAAACTTGGGGTCGGTAAAGATATTGTCGCTTCTTCCAAACCCTGGCTGAGTAGCTGTGCCAGCTTCTCTATAAGTGGAGGTACGAAGCAGGCTATTACGCACCGTAATTTGATTGGCATAGCGGCTCACGTTTTCAAAGCCTATCTCATCTTCCTTATCGCCCCAAACAATGGAGTTCAGAATACTGACCGTGGGCAGCACCGACGGGCCGGGCTGACCATTTGCCAGCGTGAGCACATCGGAAAAAACCAGCGAAGGATTGGGCCGCACAAAGCCGCGGGTATAGTTAGCGATGGTGCAGAAGTTGAGCGCAAAATTGCCCCCCTGCAAGCCCCGCACCGCAAACTCCCCGCAGTTGGTAAGCAGACAGTTGCGCAACGTAAAATCGCCGGAAAAGCTCAGAATGCCTGCCCCATCGAAGCTGGCGCTGCCGCTGGCAAAGTTGAGGCTGGCCCCGGAAATGTTCTTGATTATACTGTTCTCCACCAGCACATTAGGGCGCGGCTGGCGATTTTCGGGGTTGAATACCAGCAGGCCAAATCCGGCGTTCTTGATTTCGGCGTAGCGCACCACGTTGCCCTGGCTTGTAGCGTCAAACTGAATGCCGCGCCACTGGCCGGGAATTTCACGGTACGCGGCTTCAAGTCTGTCGCCAGCGAAGCGCACGAAGCGCGGGTCGTCGGGCTTCAACTCCTCGCCGGGGGCCAAATCCGGGTTTACCAGCAGTCGTCCTTTGATAACAATACCCGAGCCGGCATGCACATAAACGCGGGCGCCAGCCTCAATGGTAAGCGTGCAACCCGCATCAACCCGCACAAAATCATAGATAACGTGCGGCTTGTCATTGCGCCAGACGGTATTACAAGCCAACGTTTCGGCAGTATGGAAGTAGGCATTCTGGCCATAAGCTACCAGCGCTACCTGCTGCTCGTTGCCGTTGGTGCGAAACTGCACCTGGTCTTCCACCAAAAACGGCGTGTTCTCCGCCCCCGGCCCTAGTTTCGCCTTAACCAGCAACAGCAGACTATCACGACCCCGAATTTCTACGTCCTGTGCTAATGGCCCGGTAGCACCGCTGACAGTCAGCGTATAGGGTGAGTTGGCGGTTTTCAGTCCGATTTGTTCTACCCGCACGGCGCGGCGGTTGCGGTTGTACACCCACAGACGCTTCGTGACGGTACCCGTCTGCACGAATACGGTGTCGAAAACGAGTGTATCGGCCGAAAACTCCAGGCGGGCGCTTGAGTCGCGCGTTACAATTTCCTCCTTGGGCTCGCAGCCGGGCAGCAGGGCCGCAAAGCTGATAATGATGAGCAGTATGGGAAGAAATAAGCGCACGAATCGATAGATAAGTAACAAGTAATGAGCTGTCTCAGTACGCTTAAAAAGCCCGTTGGCGAGTGCTTTTCAGATAGAAAGCACTCGCCAACGGGCTTTTTTGCACGCTTAGGATACGCCTTCTTTCAGGCGCTCGGCGCTTTCCGCGATGCGCAATTGCTCTACGAAGTCGTCGATGTTGCCTTCCATTACGCTGGCCAGGTTGTACACCGTGTAGCCAATGCGGTGGTCCGTTACGCGACCTTGTGGGTAGTTGTAGGTGCGAATCTTGTCGGAACGGTCGCCGCCTCCGATCATGCTTTTGCGCTGAGCGCCTTCGGCTTCGTTTTTCTTGGCCAGCTCTATTTCGTAAATGCGTGAGCGCAACACTTGCAAAGCTTTATCAAAGTTCTTGAGCTGCGACTTCTGATCTTGGCACTGAGCCACCAAGCCCGTGGGCAAGTGGGTCAGGCGCACGGCCGAGTAGGTCGTGTTTACAGATTGCCCCCCAGGACCCGATGACATGAACAGGTCCTTGCGCACATCGTTCATATCGATTTCTACGTCCAGCTCCTCTGCTTCCGGCATTACCACAATAGAGGCAACAGAGGTATGAATGCGGCCCTGTGTTTCGGTGGCCGGCACGCGCTGCACGCGGTGCACGCCGCTCTCAAACTTGAGCTTGCCGTACACGTCCTCGCCTTTCACCGACAGAATAATTTCTTTGTAGCCGCCGCTGGTGCCTTCGGTGGCGTCAATCAGATCCATGCGCAAGTTTTGCTTTTCGGCGTAGCGCATGTACATACGCTGCAAGTCGCCGGCAAAGATGGCCGCCTCGTCGCCGCCGGCCCCGGCCCTGATTTCCATGATGACATCCTTGGAATCGTTGGGATCTTTGGGCAGCAGCAGGTCTTTGATTACGGTTTCGAGGCGCTCCTGCTCGGGCAGCAACTCATCGAGCTCGGCCTTTGCCATCTCGCGGAAATCTTCGTCTTTTTCCGTAGATATAACGGCGCGCGCACCCTCAATATTCGAGAGCACCTCCTGGTATCTGCGATACTCAGCTACAATGCGGCCAAGGTCTTTGTATTCTTTATTGAGGGATTTGTAGCGCTTCATGTCGCTCATCGCCTCGGGCTGCATTAGCTGCTCATTCACGTCGTCGTAGCGTTGGCGAATGGCCTCCAGTTTTTCTAGCATCTTGCCTTCAGAGAATTATATTGGGAGTGCAAAGGTACTGAAAACAAACAGGCCGCGCGCACCACAAGTTGCATTGCACTGCGAATGGAGCCGCGACAACAGTAGGTACAACCTGCTTCTTTTTCAATAATATAAAGCTCACGGGATATTATCCTTTCCAGAAAATGCCTACTTTACTGCTGTAAGTCTGCACCAATGACCACACTTTCGAGTCCAAACGACGTATTTTCTGCTCTGGGGGGCTTTTTTCCCGCGCCCACTATTTGCTACACCACAGGTATTACAACCCGCTAGACGGGCTGCGCTACCTCTCTTTGCCTTGATGTTCGCAGCCCGTCGCCGGCAGCTTCCTGACCCGAAGCCAAGCCGGTCCCGACGGGCTTTTTCGTGTCCTTTAGCTTCTGTCTTATGCAGGTTCTCAAATTTGGAGGTACGTCGGTGGCCACGGCGGCCAATCTTCAGCGCGTGGCGCAACTCGTCGAAACCGCCGCGCAGCACACGGCTACGGTGGTCGTGGTATCGGCGCTCGGCGGCACTACCGATGCGCTAATTGAAGCCGGACGCCTAGCTGCCGGAGGCTCGGCGCACTATCGCACGCAGTTGCAGCGCCTGGAAGACCGACACTTGGGAGTTGTGCGGGATCTGCTGCCAATTTCGGAGCAAAGCGCGGTGCTAAGTTTGGTCAAAACGCACTGCAATGAGCTGGATAGCATCTGCGATGGCATATTTGCGTTGGGTGAGCTGTCTGACCGCACACTGGACCGGCTGATGAGCTTCGGCGAAATCTTGTCGTCGCGGCTGTTGGCGGCCTATCTCAAAGCGCAGGGCGTCGCGCACCTCTGGCACGACAGCCGCCAACTCATCCGCACCGATTCGCGCCACGGCTTCGCCACCGTGGACAGCGAGACGACCAACCAGCAGATTCAGGCATTTGTGGCGGCGCAGCCCTGTCAGATCTATGTTGTGCCGGGCTTTATCGGCAGCGATGCGCAGGGCGTTACCACCACGCTGGGCCGTGGCGGCTCCGACTATACGGCCGCTATTTTTGCGGCCGCGCTAGCCGCGGAGCGCCTGGAGATATGGACGGATGTGAGCGGCATGATGACCGCCGACCCGCGCCTCGTAACGCTGGCCCGGCCTATCCCGCGCATCTCTTATCAGGAGGCCATGGAGCTGTCGCACTTCGGGGCGAAGGTTTTGTATCCGCCTACGGTTCAGCCGGTAAGAAGCCAGGGCATCCCGCTCTGGATCAAGAACACATTTGCCCCCCAGGATGAAGGCACACTGGTTGAAGTGAATCCGCCGGCCAATAAGGACGTGGTTCGGGGCCTGTCGAGCATTGCCCAGCTGGCTTTGCTCAACCTGGAGGGCAGCGGCATGGTGGGCATTCCGGGTTTCTCGCGGCGGCTGTTCGGGGCGCTGGCTCAGCAGCGCATCAACGTAATTCTGATTACGCAAAGCTCCTCGGAACACTCTATCTGCGTGGCCGTCCGCGCCGCCGATGCCGAGCAGGCACAAAAGGCTGTAGATGAGGAGTTCACCACCGAAATCGCCACCGGCAAAGTAGAGCCCTTGCGCTGCGAAGACGACCTGGCTATTGTGGCGTTGGTGGGCGATAATATGCGCAATCACCCCGGCATCAGCGGCCGAATGTTTAGCGCGTTGGGCCAGAATGGCGTGAATATCCGGGCTATTGCGCAGGGCTCGTCGGAGCGGAATATCTCGGCCGTAATTAGGGCTGCTGATGTGCGCAAGGCCATTAACGTGCTGCACGAGGCCTTTTTCGAGGCTACGGCGAAGCAGGTCAACCTGTTTGTAGCGGGTGTAGGCAATGTGGGGGGCAAATTATTAGAGCAGCTGGCTCGCCAACAGGAATGGCTGCGCGAGAAGCTGCGGCTGAACTTGCGCGTGGTAGGGCTAGCTAATAGCCAGCGCTTTGCATTGACCGAGAACGGCGGTATTGCGCTCGACGGGTGGCAGGCGTCGCTGGAGCAAGGGCAGCCGCTTGATTTATCGGAGCTTGTCCGGCAACTGCACGAGCTGAATCTGCGCAATACTGTTTTTGTGGATGTAACAGCCAGCGCCGACGTAGCTCAGATTTATGCTGCGCTGCTGGAGAAAAGCGTGGCGGTGGTAGCCTGCAATAAGGTGGCTTGCTCCTCAGACTATGCGAGTTACGCCCAGCTGAAAGAGTTAGCGCGGGAGTTCAATGCGGAGTTTTTGTTTGAAACCAATGTAGGCGCGGGCCTGCCCATCATTGGCTCGCTCAACGACCTGCTGCGCAGCGGCGACGAGGTGCGGCGCATCGAAGCAGTGCTGTCTGGCACGCTCAACTTCGTTTTTAACCACTACGATGGCTCCGTTCCTTTCGCCGATGTGGTTCGCCAAGCGCAAGCCGAAGGCTACACCGAACCCGACCCGCGCCTCGACCTCAGCGGCACCGACGTAGCACGCAAAATTCTGATCTTGGCCCGTGAAGCCGGTCAGAAAATGGAGCTGGCTGATATTCACAACGAATCCTTCCTGCCGGCCTCTTGCCTGGAAGGCGACGTGGAAGCGTTCTACCAGCAGCTGGCCGTGCACGAAGCCCATTTCCGTGGTTTGTATGATGCGGCAGCGGCCCAGGGCCAGCGCCTGAAGTTCGTGGCTCGCTACGCCGACGGGCAGGCCAGTGTGGGGCTCCAGGGCGTGGCGCCGGGCCACGATTTCTACGTGTTGCAGGGCAAAGACAACGCGGTGCTGTTCTTCACCAATCGGTATTCGGAGCAGCCGCTGGTAGTGAAAGGCGCCGGCGCTGGCGCCGATGTCACGGCCTCGGGCGTTTTCGCTGACATCATCCGGGCCGCCCGGGCATAGAGACGCATATTTGCGTCTTACGCTGAACAACCAACACCGCGCATTTCTCACAACTAACCTCAGCAACGACCAGATGCGAACCGAAGGTCGGTGAAACCACATGCGCGTCTTTACAACTCTCTTATGGCTGATTTTCTGACGCTGTATTCGCCGGCTACTGTTGCCAATATGGTGTGCGGGTTCGATGTTCTGGGCTTTGCCCTGGAAGCTCCTTACGACACCATGCACATGCGCCTCACCGATGAGCCGGGCGTGCAGATTGTGCACGAGGATGACTTTCATCTGCCCACCGAACCAGCGCGCAATGTGGCCGGGGCCGCTTTACTGGCTTTGCTGAAAGCCGCGCCAGCGGGCACGGGCTTCGAGGTGCGCATCAACAAAGCTATCCTGCCGGGCAGCGGAATTGGGAGTAGCGCGGCCAGCGCGGCGGGGGCTGTGGTAGGAGCCAACAAGCTGCTGGGGGGCTTTTTTTCGCCGGAAGAGCTGGTTCGGTTCGCTATGTTTGGGGAAGAAGTGGCCTCGGGCGCTCAGCACGCCGATAATATCGCGCCCGCCATTTACGGCGGCGTCACGCTTATTCGCTCCACCGACCCGCTGGATATCGTGCCGCTGTCGGCGCCGCCGCTACACGCTACGGTCGTGCACCCGCAGATCGAGATACGCACCGCCGATGCCCGCCAGATTCTGAAGCAGGAGGTGCCGCTGAAGTCCGCCATCCGGCAGTGGGCCAATGTGGGCGGCTTAGTGGCCGGGCTCTTACAAGCAGATTATCAGCTGATTGGCCGCTCCCTGGAAGACGTTGTAGTAGAGCCAGTCCGCAGCATTCTCATTCCGGGGTTCGCGGCCGTGAAGTCGTGTAGTCTGGAAGCGGGTGCTTTGGGTGGGGGAATTTCGGGCTCTGGTCCGTCCATTTTTATGCTGAGCGAAACTGAGGCCACAGCCCAGGCCGTGGCCACTGCCATGCGGACGGTATACGAGAAGCTGGGCGTTGACTTTCGTATCCACGTCAGTACCATTAACCCCGTCGGCGTGCGATTCAAGCACTAGCAAATTGCTTCAGAAGCGGTTTCAGCGCCGCTCACTCCCACCGATTTCTTCCTTCAGTATGCGTTACTATAGCCTTAATAAGCAAGCGCCGGCCGTTGATTTTCAAACGGCCACCATTGCCGGCCAGGCACCGGATGGGGGGCTTTATTTCCCGGAACGGATACCAAAGTTCTCCCCCAATCTGCTCCATAATCTCAGCACCATGCCGCGGGCGGAAGTGGCCTTCGAGGTTATCCGGCCCTACGTGGGCAATACGATTCCGGAAGATGTGCTGCAAAAAATCTGCGCAGAAACGGTGGATTTTGAGTTTCCGCTGGTGCCCGTAACCGAGCGAATTGCCGCGCTGGAGCTGTTTCATGGCCCTACGCTGGCGTTTAAGGATGTGGGCGCCCGGTTTATGAGCCGCTGCCTGGGCTACTTTTCGCGGCAGCAAAAAGAGCCCGTCACGGTGCTGGTGGCAACCTCCGGTGACACCGGTGGGGCCGTAGCCGACGGATTTCTGGGCGTAGAAGGCGTGGAAGTCGTTATTCTGTATCCGTCGGGCAAAGTAAGTCCGTTGCAGGAACTGCAGCTGACCACCCTAGGCCAGAACATTACGGCGCTGGAAGTACGCGGCAACTTCGACGATTGCCAGCGTTTGGTGAAGCAGGCTTTCCTCGATCCGCACATAGCGGCGCACCGGCAGCTTACCTCTGCCAATTCCATCAATGTGGCCCGCTGGCTGCCTCAGCAGTTTTATTACTGCTACGCCCTGCAACAATGGACGCAAAAAAGCCCCCCAGTGGTAGCGGTGCCTAGCGGCAACTTCGGCAACATCTGCGCCGGCCTGCTCGCCCACGCGTCGGGGCTGCCCATCGGGCACTTTGTGGCGGCCTGCAATGCCAACTCAGCCGTAGCCGACTATCTGCGCACGGGCACGTTTAGCGCCCGCACGGCCGTCGTTACGCTTTCTAATGCCATGGACGTAGGCAACCCCAGCAACTTCGGCCGCATTCTGGAGTTGTTTGGGCAAAGCCATTCTGGTGTCAGCCAGCTCGTGAGTGGGGCTATTATTTCCGACCAGCAGACGAAGGAAACCATCCGGCGCGTGCATCAGGCAACAGGCTATCTGCTGGATCCCCACGGCGCGGTGGCGTTCAAGGCCCTGGAAGATTATCTGGCTGACCATCCTACCGATCAGGGCATTTTTCTGGAAACCGCGCACCCGGTAAAGTTTCCGGAAGTGGTAGAGCCCGTAATCGGGCGGATGGTGCCGGTGCCGGAGGCCGTGCAGGGCTTGCTGAGCCGAACCAAGCACAGCATTCTTCTGGAGCCTGAGTACGCTGCCTTGCAGGAGTTTTTGCTTAGATAAAGCTGCCGGCGAAACCTGGAGGCGGGGTAGCGGGTAGTTAGTGCGCTGGTTATCCTTTCTTTGCGGTGCCTACTTACCCTTTCCTCATGCGCTACGGTTTTTGCCCGCTTACCGGGGCTCTTTTGCTACTTTTCGGACTGCTGAGCGCCTGTAGCTCCGATCAGATTGAGCACATCAAAGACGGAAAGAAAATCGCTATTAAGCTGGAAAACATGGCGGTGAAGCGCATTATGCCCGCCGACCTACTGCGCGCCACGCGCTGGGCCGGCGACTCGCTCACGGCCCACGCCGACCGCGAATTGCGCCGCGTGCTAACCGAAAAGCTCGACAGCGGCGGCATAGCCGCGGCCCTGCCCTACTGCCGCCCCGAAACGTTTGCTTCCGTCGATTCGGTGGCGAAAGTGCTGGAAGCTATGCCGCGCCGCCTAAGCCAGCGGCCGCGCAACCCGCAAAATCAGGCAGATTTGCCCCCCAGCCAGCTGCGGCCCGACACCGCGCGGCTGGTGAGTCGGCTTAATACGGAGCAGTTTAGCTACCAGCGACCCCTTATCCTGACTGACCAAATGTGTCTGCGCTGCCACGGCGAACTAGGCAAAGACCTGAGCGCCACCGATTATGCCCTGATTAAGCAGCGGTATCCGGCTGATAAGTCCACGGGATTCCGGCTGGGTGAGCCGATGGGCGTTTGGCGGGTGCAGCTACAGCGCACCGGCGTCGCGGAGTTTTATACCATGAAAACCCGCAAGATCATGAAGCCGCGTCCCAAGCTGTTTTAGCCAAATTTGCCCCCCAGCCTTACTTTTCAGCAACTTATGTTAACCTCCGACCCTATTGTCATTATTGGAGCTGGCCTGGCCGGCTTGGCTTGCGCCAATTATCTGCACCGCGCTGGTCGGCCGGTGCTTGTACTGGATGGGGCCGATGCGGTAGGTGGCCGGGTCCGCACCGATGTCACGCCCGAAGGCTTCCGGCTTGATCGGGGCTTTCAGGTGCTGCTGACGCGCTATCCGGAAGTAGAGCGCCTGCTCGATTACGGCGCGGCCGACTTAAGGGCCTTCCGCTCCGGGGCAGTCATTCGCTTGGCCGATGGGCGTGAAACCACGCTGCAAAACCCTTTGCAGCAGCCGCTTGCCGCTTTTACCGCTCTTACTTCGCCCATTGGCTCCCTCACCGATAAGCTGCGGATTATGCAGCTGGTGCTACAGGTGCGCTCTCAAACCAGCCAGCAGCTATTAAGCCAGCCCGCCACCGACACGCTTACTTTTCTGCGGCGCTATGGGTGGAGCGAGCAGATAATCGACTCGTTTTTCCGGCCCTTTTTCGGTGGAGTGTTCCTCGACCGCTCTTTGAGCACGGCCAGCAATTTCTTTGAGTTCGTGTTTCAGCAATTCGTCATTGGCGAAGCCGTGGTGCCGGCCCTGGGCATTCAGCAAATCCCGGAGCAGCTGGCCGCTCGCCTGCCCGCGGCCAGCGTGCGCCTGAATACGCTGGTGGAGGCCGTGGGGGGCAATTTTGTGCAACTCAGGGGCGGTGAAACTCTGAAAGCCAGCGCCGTAGTAGTAGCCACCGATGGCGAGGCCGCTGCCCGACTTTTGCCCCCTAGCCAGCACAGCGCTCCAGCTGTAGCCTGGCGGCGCACCACCTGTACTTACTTTGCCGCCGACCACTCCCCCGGCCGCGGCGACGGTCTGCTGCGGCTGAATGCGGCTTCCAATTCTTTGGCGCACAATGTCAGCTTCCCGAGCGATATAGCGCCCGAAATTGCCCCCCACGGCCGCACGCTGGTATCGGTAAGCACCCACGGCGAGCACGGCCTCGATGAGAATACACTTACCGAGCGCCTGCGTCAGGAGCTAGCCGCTTGGTTTGGCCCCGATGCGGCCCAATGGCAGCATTTGCGGACCTATCAAATTCCGTATGCGCTGCCGGTATATGCGGCAGGTCAGGCGCCACAGCAGGAGCTGCGGGTAGCGGAAGGGCTGTATCGCTGTGGCGATTACGCCGCCTATCCTTCGCAGAACGCGGCGCTGGCTACGGGTCGGCAAGTGGCTGAGATGATTTTGGCCGTTCAATAGTCTGCTTGCCAGTTCCCGGTGACGAGCTACTCGATCTAACATTACCCCAATAAAAAAGCCCGGTTCCATACGAAACCGGGCTTTTTGATAATGGAAGATGCTGCGTGCTTATTCAGCCTTCTCGCGCTTCTCCTTGATTTTCATCTTCTTGCCATCCTCCGATTTCATCTTCCGCTTCGACTTTTTGTCGGTGGCGGGAGCTGCTTCAGGGTCAGCAGGTGCTACCACATTGTAGGAAGCCGACATATCCGCTTTCACGGGATTACCGTCCAGGTCCAGCTCCACTACTTCGTAGCCCAGCTTCTGTAGCTCAGGCAGTTGCGTCTTGTCGCCGGTTACCACGAGTACCATGCTTTCCAGGGGCAGATACTTCTCTGCGCTGGCTTTCACATCCTCCTTGGTCAGACCCTTCAAGATATCCGTCTGCTTTTTCAAGTAATCCGGCGTCAGATCGTACTCGAGCAAGCGGCCGAGGAAAGCGGCTTTCTGCTGGCCCGTTTCGTAGCGCAGGGCATCGTTCTGGCCCACCGACGACTTCAGGAATTCCAGCTCTTCGTCGGTAATGCCTTTTTTGCGGTAGTCGTCAATTTCTTTCACAAACTCCTTCACCGAGGCGGCTGTAGCATCAGCGCGCACGCCAGCAGAAGCCGTAAACGGCCCGGCATAGCGGCTACCCGAGTAGCCTGAACGGGCCCCATAAGTGTACCCTTTGTCTTCGCGCAAATTCAGGTTGATGCGCGAGTTGAAAGCGCCGCCCAGAATGTAGTTCGACAGATACGCCTTATAGTAGTCACCGGTCGCATCGTAAGGCAAGGCCAAATAGCCAATGCGGATCTCCGATTGGGCCGCGCCATCCTTATTCACAAAATAGAGCTTGGTCTTGTCGGGCTTGGAAGCTACGGTAACCGCCGGCAGGTTTACTTCCTTGCGGCTCCAGTTCTCCAAGAAGCTCAGCTTGGGCATCAACGCTTTCTGGTCCACATCGCCTACCGCCACCAGGTGGGAGATATTAGGCGCGTAGTTTTTGGCGTAAAACTGCTTGACGTCCTCCAGGGTGATGTTCTGCACCGAGTTTTGCGTGCCGCTCACCGGGATGCTCATGATATCATCGTTACCGTAGAGCAAGCGGCTATAGGTCTTGTCGGCAATGACCACGGGCTGGGTGTTCTGATTGGCAATGCCTTCCAGGGTCTGCTTTTTGATGCGGGCGAAGTCGGCCGCATCAAAGCGTGGGCGCAGCAGGCGCTCTTCCACCAGGGCCATGGTCTGGTCCAGGTTTTTGGTCAGCGACTGTATGTATACCGTCGTGTTGTCAGCGCCGGCGCTTACCTGCACGGTGCTGCCTAAGCGGTCGAGGGCGGCGCTAAACTCTTCACCCGTGTATTTCTGCGAGCCTTCGTTGAGCATGGCGGCCGTCAAAGACGCGATACCCGCCTTGGTGCGGTCGGCTTGCTCCAGGCGGTGGCCACCCCGAATCGTGAGCAGCATGGTCACCGACGGAATTTCAGTGTTGCGCGTACCCATCACGCGCAGACCATTCTTAAACTGCTCCTGCCATACGGCGGGCACCTGCACGACTGGGTTTGTGCTACTCTTGGGCTGCTGGCTGCGGTCGAAGGTGTCCTTCGCTTTCACGTAGGTCAGGCCTTTGTAGATGTCAGCCGGGGCCGTATAGCCTTCTTTGGAGATGGTGTAGTTATCAGCCTTCGCCAGCAGGTTGGGGGCCGTTTTGGGCACTACGCTCAGAATTACCGCTTTTTTACCTTTGATGTACTGGTTGTATACCCGCACGACATCGGCCTTGGTCAGCGCACGCAGACGCTTCAGTTCCTCGGTCAAACGGTTCGGGTTGCCGGTATAGGTTTGGTAAGCCGCCAGCTGCGACACTTTGCCGCTCACGCTCGCCAGGCTATTCACTACGCTGGCCTCAGTGCTCGACTTAAAGCGCTGCACCTGCTCGTCGGTTACGCCGGTCTTTTCAAACTCTGCCAGGGTCTGGCGCACCAGTACTTCCGTGCTGTCGAGACCTTTGCCAGGAAAGCTCAGGGCTGTGATGTTGAATTCGCCAGCCAGCTCCGAAGAACGGTTGGAAGCCGAAGCCTGCACCGCTTTCTGGGTCTTTACCAGGTTCTTATAAATCAACGAGTTTTTGCCCTGGCCCATGATTTCGGCCAAAGCATCGAGGGCAACTTCGTCGGGGTGGTACTGCGGCACGCTCGGGAATACCATTTGCAGCATCGGGAAGCGCACGTTGTCCTGATAGCTCACGTAGCGGTCGGCGGTGAGCTTGGGCGCAGGCAGCTTCATATTTTCCACAGCCGGTCCCCGGCCGATAGAGCCAAAATACTTCTCCACTAATTTCACTACCTCCGCCGGCTTCACGTCGCCGCCCACGGTAATAGTGGCGTTATTGGGGCCGTACCAGCGCAGGAAGAAGTTCTTGAGGTCGTTTACGTCTGAGCGGTCCAGGTCTTCCAGGTAGCCGATGGTCATCCAGGAATAAGGGTGGCCATACGGGTACAGGTTCTTGGATACGTTCTCGCCGGCCAAGCCGTAAGGGCGGTTGTCGTAGTTCTGGCCGCGCTCATTTTTTACGGTAGAGCGCTGTACCTCAAACTTTTGCTGGGTTACAGCATCGAGCAGGAAGCCCATGCGGTCGGCCTCCAGCCAGAGGGCCGTTTCGAGCTGATTGCTGGGTACGGTTTCGTAATAGTTGGTCCGGTCGCGGTTGGTAGAGCCGTTGAGCGTGCCGCCCGAAGCCGTCACGGTTTTAAAGTGCTGCTCGTCGGCTACGTTGTCGGAGCCCTGAAACATCATGTGCTCGAAGAAGTGGGCAAAGCCCGACTTGCCGATCTCTTCCCGTCCCGAACCTACGTGGTAGGTTACGTCGACGTGTACCAGCGGATCGCTGTGATCTTCGTGCACGAGCAGCGTTAAGCCATTCGGCAGCAGGTACTTCTCGTAGGGAATTACCAGCTCACTCCCTTTGCGGGTTACTTTTTCCACCAGCTTGGTGCCACCGGTTGCGGCCGCGGGCTTGGTGATTTTCTTAGGTGCCGGGGTTTGTTGGGCCACCACTGGGTTTATCGCCAGTGTGAGGCCCAGGCCCAGCAGCCAAAATGATTTTGGGGTCATAAAAAGTACTTTCTACTGCGTGTGAGAAAAAGGATGGGTGAGCAAAGACACAGTGCCGTGCCGGAAGGACGCACGTACTCTGATCCAAGATTACCTGTTTTTTACCATATTCCCCAAATGACACTATTCTGGGGGGCTTTTTGCTCATAACTTTCTGTAGGCCAAGCTCTATTTCAGCCGCTTCGGATGAGCTTATTGCGTAAAAGCCGGAGCGGCGATATGCAGGCGCAGAGGCCATAATATTTTGGTGGATTGTGGCCGCTAAGAGCCGACAAGCGCGGATATGCCGGTATCTTCGCAGGCTATCTGGCGCTATGCTTTCCCTCGACCTCGACTTTCTCCGTCTCTCTTACCGGCCCGATTTACAGCTGCTTTTTCTGCGGTGGACGCGGCCCGTGTCTACCGCCGAGCATCAGCATGGCTATACGGCCGCGCTGCACCTGGCGCGTTCGGCCAGTGCGGGGCGGTGGCTGATTGATTTGCGCAGCCGGGGCCTGGCCTCGGCCGAAGAATTTTCTTGGGTTTTAACGGAGTTCCGGAGCCGAATGGGAGCGGCATTGCCGCATGTTCCGCGCCGCATTGCTTATCTGGTAACGCCTTATCATAGCGAGCTTATCCGGGAGCGCCTGGCTTTGCTGGAGCCAACTTTTCCGTTGGCCTTACAGCAGGGCGCTGTTATTCAAGTGTTTACCGAAGAGCACCCCGCGCAGCAATGGCTGCATATGGGCGGCGTCTAAGCCAAGGCCGGATTTTGCCCCCCAGCGCGGTTTTCAAACGTGTAATCCGCGCCATTTGATTGGAGTGAGGCCTAACCTTCAGCCCACCGGTAGCGCCGCTCTTTCCACTGTATGTAGCTCGGCCACAGTGTATAAGTCAGCACAGCCACCGACATCACGGATAGGTACAGCTCGTAGAGCAGCAACACCGCCAACGTTTCGCGGCGTCCGACCTGGCGCAAGGTGATGTGCAGGAATAGCGTCTGTAGCACAAGCTTGGCAGTAAACAGGCTGGCAATCAATGCGGGAGCAAGGAAGCCGGGCCAGTACAGGACCATATAAAACAGGCCGTACAAATTAAACAGCGCTGACAGCTGCCAGGGCAGGCGCGTGGCACCCTTCATCCAGCGCTTACGCTGCCTCAGCAGGTGCATGACCGTCGGCTGAGGCACTGATACGCCCAGCGTGCGCGGGTCCATGAGGTTGCGGTAGCCCCACCCCTGCCCTACGATTTGGGCAAACAACTGTAAATCCTCCGTGATGCTGAACGCCAGCGCCTCGTAGCCGCCAATTGATTCGTAAGCCTCACGGGTGACGAGCATATTGTTGCCCACAGCGGTTACGGGCTGGCCCATTTCGGTGAGCAGACGAATGATATTCAAGCCAAACAGCCAGTCGAGGCCTTGCAAACGACCAAATAAGCTGCCATCAGCCGTAGTAGCACCGGTCACTACACCTACGCCGGCGGGAGCCGCCGCCAGCATGGTCTGGACCCAGTCAGGTGCCAGGGCCATGTCGGCGTCGGTAATGAGGAAAATATCGGCGGTGGCAGCCCGGCTCAGGTGAGCCAGCACGTTGCTTTTGCCCTTGGCCGTACCCAATCGGTGCCGGATTGGAAGTAGCTTAAACTGTGGCTTATCCGCAATAAAACGCTGCACGACGCCCATGGTGTTGTCGGTAGAAGCATCGTCGCCGATCAGGATTTCGAGCTGCTCGGGTGGGTAATTGAGGCGGGTAAGGGAGGTGAGGCAGCGCTCAATAATAGCTTCCTCGTTGCGGGCGGCAATCAGAATACTCACTTTCGGACGCGCCGTACTTATGGGGGCAATGGGCTGCACGCGCAGCACGCGGAGCAGAATGAGCGCACATAAACTGAAAAACAACCCAAAGAAAACCGCAGCAATTACCATAAACGACCCTTTTAATAAAAACAGGCCGCGCTCAACTGCACAGGGCAGGAATGCGGCCGGATAGATTAAAGGAATACGGTCAGTTTTGGGGGCAGTGTTGCTGGGTAAATGCTGATTTTAATGCCTGATATTCACGTACTAATACGGAGCCGCACATCAGATGGTACTGCTTCGATTAGCTCAGCTGTCATAAAAAAGCCCCCAGCACCGCTTTACGCATGCTGGGGGGCTTTTTTATGAAGTTGAGCAGACGCTCTTACAAACGCGGATCCGTTTCCACTGGGGCGTCGTAAGCGGGAGTACCCAGTACAACGGGCTCCTTAGCCGGAATACGGACGTCATCGGCATCATCCACGCGCAGGGTGAGCAGGCCGGAGATAATCATGGAAATGCCCCCCAGAATGAGGGTATAGACGGATTCGCCGTCAAATACATTCTTGGTGAAAAATCCCAGAATCAGGCCGGCTACCACCTGCGGAATCACAATAAAGAAGTTGAACACGCCCATATAATAGCCCATTTTGTTGGCCGGCAGCGCACCGGCCAGCATGGCGTAAGGCACCGACAAAATGCTGGCCCACGCCACACCTACTCCCAGCATGGAGAGCAGCAGCATATTTGGGTCCTGAATAAAATAGATCGAAATCAGCCCTAATCCGCCGGCTACCAGGCACAGCATATGCGTGAAGCGGCGGCTGGTAGCGCGAGCCAGGTAAGGAAGCAACAGGGCCGCAATGGCCGAAACGCCATTATACACGGCAAAGCAAATGCCCACCCAGTCGGCGCCTTCGTTGTAGAGCTTGGAGGTGGCATCGGTGGTGCCGTAGATGTGGCTGGTAACGGCGGGCGTGGTATAAATCCACATGGAAAACAAAGCCAGCCAGGAGAAAAACTGCACCAGCGCTAGCTGACGCATGGTTTTGGGCATGGCAAAAATGCCTGCGAATGACTCCCGCACGCCATTGAAAAAGCCAGCGTTGCGTCGTTTTTCTTCCTCAAACTCCGCCATATTTTCGGGTGGATACTCCCGCGTACGCAGCACCGTCCAGAGCACAGCCAGGAAAAAAGCCGCCCCACCCATATAAAACGCATACTTCACCGACTGCGGAATCTGGCCGGCGGGGGCAGTATTCGGTACGTCAAACCAATTGGTAAACATCCACGGTAAGGACGAGGCCACCACGGCTCCTACGCCGATAAAAAAGGTTTGAGCCGCAAAACCAGTCGTGCGCTGCTCCGAAGGCAGCAAGTCGCCAACCAAAGCGCGGAAGGGCTCCATGCTGATATTGATGCTGGAGTCCATTATCCAGAGCATACCAGCGGCCATCCACAGGGCGGTTACGTTGGGCATGGCCAGCAGCGCCAGCGAGGCCAAAATGGCCCCTATCAGGAAGAATGGCCGCCGTCGGCCCCAACGTGGGCTCCAGGTACGGTCGGAGAGGTAGCCAATAATGGGCTGCACCAGCATGCCCGTAACAGGGGCAGCCAGCCACAGAAAAGCAATGTTGTCGGCGTCGGCCCCCATCGTCTCGAAGATGCGGCTTACGTTGGCATTCTGGAGCGCAAAGCCAAACTGAATGCCCAGAAAGCCGAAGCTCATATTCCAGATTTGCCAGAAGCTCAGGCGGGGTTTGTCGCGGGCACTAGCGGTGGCTACAACGGGGCTGCTTGCCATGATGGGTGGGAATTGTGGTGGGGCGTATTAGTTAGTTCAGAAACTCCTGGTTCTCCTTTCTTTGTCCTCATCACAAAGGAAAGATATTGCTACTGCTTGAGCTTAATCTCAAACACATAGGCGCTGAGCGGGGCCAAAGTCAGGTAGAGATTGTCGGTTGGAGGAGCTTCGTTGAGCAAGTCGGTATAGGTGAACTGCTGCTGCGTATTCAGGCCCATAGCCGCCATCGCTTCTTTGGGAATAAGGATGGTAGGCTGCATGGTTTTGTCGCGACTGAAGTTAACGACAATCAGTAGTTTCTGCTTGTTGGTGTAGCGCAGGAAGCTGTAGATCTGCTTTTGGTCGTACTCTTTGCTGAGGTTGTTGGCATCCTGCAACTCATAGAATGTGCCGCGCCGAATGGCGTCGGAGGTGGCCGTGAGGTTGAGCAGGCGCGAGTAGAACGCACGCAGCTGGCGCTGCTCGGCGCTGAGGCGGCCGCCGTCGAACTTGCCGCCGTTCATCCATTTCTGGTGCTCCGGCACGCCCCAATAGTCGAATATGGTGGTGCGGCCATCCTCGCTGCTGAAGCCCTCCGCGCCCCGGCCCGGCTCGCCCACTTCCTGCCCGGAGTAAATCATGACGGGCCCTGTGGCCAGCGTGGCGGATACCGTCATGGCCGGAATGGCCGTGCGGGGGTCAGTGGCAAAGTCGCGGGAGGCGATGCGCTGCTCGTCGTGGTTTTCCAGGAAGCGCAGCATATGAGAGCTAAAGCCGCGGCTTTCTTCCTTCCAGACTTTGGTGATATCGTCGGTGGTGCCTTCGCCGCGCATGAGGCGGCGCAAGCCGTCGTACAGGCCTACCTTATCGTAGAGGAAGTCGAACTTGCCCTGCGCGATGTACTGCTTGTACACTTTGGGGTCATAGGCTTCGGCAATGAACACCAGGTCGGGTTTCACCTTTTTCACCTCCGGAATTACCCAGGCCCAGAACTCGATGGGCACCATTTCGGCCATGTCGCACCGGAAGCCGTCCACATCTTTCTTTGCCCAGAAAATCAGGATGTCGCGCATCTTCTTCCACGTATCGGGTATGGGCTCGAAGTGCTTCTGACGCTCATTCTGGTAATCGACGCCGTAGTTGAGCTTGATGGTCTCGAACCAGTCATCGACGCTGGGCGTGGCCGAAAACACGTCGTTGCCGGTGACTTTGGCCGGGTTCTCCGCAAACTTCTTATCTTCTTTTGGCCCTGCTGCTGCGCCCAGCGGGTTGTAGGAAGCCGGCACGACCAAGGATTTGCCGGGCAGGTAATAGAAGTTGTTCTGGGGGGCAAATCCTTTCGTTTTATCGTCTTTTTCGCCCAGGTCCACCACGCCCGCCGGCTTGGCATCCGACTTATAGGTGCGGGCTACGTGGTTGGGAATGAAGTCGATAATGAGCTTGAGCTTGTTATCGTGGGTGCGCTTCACCAGAGCTTCGAACTCCTTCATCCGGTTTTTCACGTCCACAGCCAGATCGGGGTCCACGTCGTAGTAGTCCTTGATAGCGTAGGGCGAGCCGGCGCGGCCTTTTACCACGTCAGCGTCGTCGAGCGGGATGCCGAACTTGGTGAAATCGGACATGGTAGCATGCTCGATAACGCCCGTGTACCACACGTGCGAAACACCCATATCGCGAATGGCCTGAAGCGCGGGCGCCGTGATGTCATTGAATTTGCCGGTGCCGTTTTCGGCGCTGGTGCCGTAGGGCTTGTTCACGGTCTTCTTATTGCCGAACAAGCGGGGCAGTAACTGGTAGATAACGAGTTTGTTATCCTGCGGAGTTTCGTCGGTGGTATTGGGGTCCGGCAGCGTAGTAGTATCGGTCACGGAAATGGAAGATGTCGAAGGAGAAAGCTGGAACGCGGCTAATGCCAGCGCGCAAGCGGCAATAGGTAGAAGTTTGTGCATAGAGAGGCAAGATAGGAAGATAGATAGTTGATGCTATACAACAGCCCTTGTAGCGGAGAAAGCAACTGTTATCTGATCAAATTACATCTTTGACTATCAATCATTTAGTAGTCCTGCGTGAGAGGGTGGAGCATGAGCTCATCAACTACTACATGGGGCGGCGCTTCCAAGATGTAGCGTACCGCTTGGGCTACATCGATAGGCCGGAGGTGGGTTTTCTCAGCTTCGGGTCCGTCGGGCTGAGAACCGTTGAAATACGTATCGACCAGCCCCGGATAGACGGTGCTAACCTTGACGCCATGCGGACGCATTTCCTTACGTAGGGCGCTGAGTACGGCATCCTGAGCGTATTTGCTGGCGCCATAAGCTACACCGGTGGCAAAGGTGCGCTTTGAGACATCGGAGGCGATGCCCACAATATGACCGTGGCCTTGCAGCTTAAAGTGAGGCGCGGCCGCTTTGCACACCAGAAAAGTACCCTTCACATTTACGCTGAAGATGCGGTCCCACTCAGCAGCATCCACGTCTTCGAGCAGGTCGAAGCTGCCGACGCCCGCGTTGCAGATAATCATATCGAGGCGGCCGTAGTGGCGCAGGGCCACTTCCACGATGTTCTGGGCATCGTCCTCATCCGATATGTCGGCGGGCACGGCCAGGCCGTTGATTTTGTGGGCGACATCGAGCAGATCGTCGGCAGAGCGGGCCACGCACACCACTTTTGCCCCCTGCATGGCCAGCAGCAACGCAATAGCCCGGCCGATGCCCCGGCTGGCCCCCGTGACGATGGCAACTTTATCGGTGAGGTCGGTCATATCGTTCTGTTAGGTTTAGCTCGCAGAAGGCGCCTGAGACAAAGGCTATTGTTGTAACCTCTTGACCTTTCGCAATATGGGAGTTTCAAGATACAGATCATTAAGCTATATTCTTAGCTATCAATCATATAAATCTCAGCGTCCTCTGCGGGCTAAAAACATCAGAACTTACCGCTTCAACTCCAGCACCCAAGCCGTCTGGGCCGGAATACGCAGCGTTTTCAAGTCTGGTATAGTAGCCCCCGAAACCACGTTGGTTGCGGAGGTAAAACCGGTCAGGCGCTCGGCAAAACGCCCCCCAGCCACGGTTTTATCCTGCTTGTTGGCGTTCATCATCACCATGATTGTTTCGCCCTTATCGTTGTAGCGGAAGTAGGTGTACACGCCATCCTCCGGGATGTAGTGCATGAGCTTACCGCTGTGCAAAGCCGGGTGGGCCTTACGGTAGTTGGCCAGCTTGCTTACCAGCGTAAACACCTCTTGCTCAGGCGCTGTGCGGCCGGCGGCCGTGAATTTATTCACATTATCCCCCGGAAAGCCCCCCGGAAAGTCGGCGCGCACGAGGCCGTCGGGGTTGGAGAAGTTTTTCATCAGAATCTCAGTGCCGTAATACAGCTGCGGAATGCCGCGACAGGTAAGCAGCCAGGTCAGAGCCATTTTCTGCTTGCTCACGTCTTCGCCCAGCACCGAGAAGATTCGGCTCAGGTCGTGGTTGTCGAGAAAGACCACATTGCGGTTCGGATTCTCATACAGCCAGTCGCTCTGTAGCGTGTAGTAGATCTTGGAAATGCCCTCCGACCAGCCGGCCTCCTTGTTCAGCGCATCCTGAATGGCATAATACAGCATGAAGTCAGTGACGCCGTTCAGGTTGCTCTTGAAGCCATTGACGGCCGGAAAAGCATTGCGCGACCAGTAGGCTTGCTGGGCTACGCCTTCGGCGGCTTGCACCCAGGTTTCGCCAAACATGCCCAGCTGCGGGTACTCGTCCTGAATGGCTTTACCCCATTTCATCAAAAAGCCAGGCTCCGAATAAGGGTATGTGTCGATGCGGTAGCCGTCGAGGCCGGTGTACTCTACCCACCACAGGAAGTTCTGGATGAGGTAGGTGGCCACCAGCGGATTTTCCTGGGCCGGATCGGGCATGGTGGTGTCAAACCAAGTGGTATTGAACAGCTTGCGGTCCTCGGCCGACGCGTAGGGGTCGTTCACGGTGCCGTCGCGGTAGTTACCGCGCGTGAAAGTGGGCCACTGATGAAACCAGTCTTTGGCCGGCTGGTCCAGGTAGAGGTAGTTTTTGCTGCCCATGTGGTTGAGCACCACATCATGAATCACCTTCAGGCCGTTGCGGTGGGCATTGCGCACGAAGTTCACGTAGTCTTCATTGGTGCCGTAGCGGGGGTCCACGGCGTAGTAGTCGGTGAGGGCATAGCCGTGGTAGCTGGCCTTGGGCATGTCATTCTCGACGATGGGCGTGGGCCAGATAGCCGTGACGCCCAGTTCTTTAAGGTAATCGAAGTGGTCTTCGATACCTTTTAGGTCGCCGCCGTGGCGGGCGTACATAGAGTCGCGCGACACGCGGTTTACCATGGTGCCTTTCACCACGTCATTCTTGGGGTCGCCGTTGGCAAAGCGGTCGGGCATGAGCAGGTACACGAAGTCGGCGCTGGTAACGCCTTGTACACGACCAGCTTCGGTGCTGCGGGCGCGCAGCTCGTACTCGTATTTAATCTTTCTCTCGCCCTGAAACTCCAGTGGTAGCTTGCCCGGCTTGGTGTTGGCACTTATGGTCAGATTAACGAGCAGATAGTTCGGATTCTCCAGCTTTTGGGTGCCATCCAGAGTCACGCCGTCGTACTTCAAACTTACTTTGCTGGCGCCGATTTTGGGGCCATATACCAGCAGCTGCAGCTTCGGATTCTTCATGCCCACCCACCAAAACGTGGGGTCGATGCGGGTGATGGGGCCAGCTTTTTTCTTCGATTCAGTGGTTGAGGCTACCTCGGGCCCGGCGATGGCAGCGGCTGAGGTAGCTGCCAGCAAACCAGAGGTGAGCAGAAGCAAAACGCGAATAAATTTCATATGGTTGGCAGGAATAGGCGTGAGTGGGGCAGCAAGGTAAGCACATTCGGAAAGTACGCTAGTGCTAGCGGCTGTCCTTATGGGCACTATTAAGGTAAGAAAAAAGCCCCCCACCTGGGCTGGGGGGCTTTTTTGAGTTCTCTAAAACGCTGTGCTCCTGTGGGGTAGCTGGCCCCCGGGAAGCATTCCTAATCCCGCGGTCGGGTATTGGGTACTACCTTCTGTTTATGAGCCGGTCAGGAAGACAACTTCCTGCCAGAGCCCTGCTCACCATGCCAACTCTTTCTGCCCGTCTCCGTTTGCTATTTCTACCTGCTTCGTTGGGCATTAACTTATTCTTTACCCTTACTACTCAACACTATGGCTACCGAAACCACCGACCCCATCGACACGCTGCATGAACTGCTGCTCTTCGTAAACGACCGAATCGAAGGCTACAAAAGAGCGGTAGAGGAAACCAAGGACCACGAGCTGCAAGGCTATTATAAACAGCTGGTGAGTCAGAGCCAGCAGTTTGCCAGTGAGCTGAACGGTCATCTACGCAAGCTGGGCGGCGAGCCCGAAACCGGCACCACGCTCAAGGGCAAATTCTACCGCGGCTGGATGGACGCCAAAGCCCTCATCACCGGCTCCGACGAGAAAGCCATTCTGGGCTCCAACGTGTACGGCGAAGAATGGGCCCTGAAAGCTTACCAGGATGCCCTCGACGACAAAACCCTGCCCGCTGCCATCCGTACGGCGGTGGAGCGCCAACTGCATATTTCGGAAAAGACCCACAAAAAGCTCAAAAAGCTAGAGCACAGTCACTCCTAAATCATATCATCCTCCCGATCCTGCCTTACCAGCGGGAGCCGAACAATTGGTTCGGCTCCCGCTTTTTTTGAAACGAAATGCTGACCTTGGCCGCCGCTAAGGCCGAGCTTGGCCCGCCCCCTACCATTTCATTCCGATTTTCCCCTTATGGCATTCAAATTCAACCCGTACACGCCCGCCCCCGAATTTGCCCCCCAGGCCGCGTATTTCTCTATGGAGTTTGGTCTGGACCAAGCCCTTAAAACCTACTCCGGTGGCCTTGGCTTCCTGGCCGGCTCCCACATGCGCTCGGCCTATGAGCTGAAGCAGAACCTGGTTGGCATCGGCATTCTATGGTCGTTCGGCTACTACGACCAAGGCCGCAACGAGGACCAAACCATGCGCGCCGACTTCCGCCAGAAGCATTATTCCTTCCTGGAAGACACCGGCCTCGTGTTTCCCATCATTATTCACGATGTAGAAGTGAAAGTGAAGGCCATGTATTTGGCCCCCGACACCTTCGGCACGGCGCCCATGTTCTTCCTCACCACCGATATTCCGGAGAACGACTTCATCTCACGCACCATTTCCCATCACCTCTACGACGCCGATACGGCCGCCCGCGTGGCCCAGTCCATTCTGCTGGGTGTGGGCGGCGGCAAGCTGCTGGATGAGCTAGGCGTGAAGGTTGACACCTATCACCTTAATGAAGGTCATGGTCTGCCGCTGGCTTTTTACCTCTACGACAAGCACGGCCGCAAGCTGGAAGAAGTACAGAAGCGCTTAGTATTCACCACGCACACGCCCGAGCTGGCCGGCAACGAGGAGCACGACATGAAGCTGCTCGCCAAAATGAGCTTTTTCGGTAACGTGCCCGCCGAGGAAGTAACCCGCGTGGCCGGCGTAGAAAATGACCGCCTGAACTACACGCTGACGGCTCTGCGCTTCTCGCGCAAAGCCAATGCCGTATCGAAAGTGCACGGCATTGTGGCCAATCAGATGTGGGGCGAAAATGCCGGCATCTGCCCTATCATTCCCATCACCAACTCCCAAAACGGCACTTACTGGCGCGACCAGGAGCTGCATGAGGCCTTGGCCGCCAACGACGACGTGGCACTGAAAGCCCGTAAGCGCGAGCTGAAAAAGCAGCTGTTTGACATCGTAGCCGACCAAACCGGCACCTTGCTCGACCCCGACGCGCTGACGGTGGTGTGGGCCCGGCGCTTTGCCGGCTACAAGCGCGCCGACCTGATTCTGCGTCACTTTGAGCGCTTTAAGAAGCTGGTTTCCAATCCTGATCGGCCGGTGCAGGTGATTTGGGCCGGCAAGCCGTATCCGAAAGACTACGGCGCCATCAACCTCTTCAACGACATCATCCGACAAACCCGCCCGTTCAAAAACTGCGCGGTGCTCACCGGCTACGAGCTGGCTTTATCCGCGGCTATGAAGAAGGGCTCGGATATCTGGCTGAACACGCCCCGCTTCCCCCGTGAGGCATCGGGTACCAGCGGCATGACGGCCGCCATGAACGCCAGCGCCAGCCTCAGCATCGCCGACGGCTGGATACCGGAGTTTGTGCGCCACGGCGAAAACGGCTTTATCATCCCCCACGCCGAGCTCAACCGCCCCGAGCACGACAAGGACGACTTCGAAGCCGACAGCCTGCTGACGGTATTGGAAAATGAAATAGTGCCCCTCTACTACGACCAGCCCAAGAAATTTCTGGAAGTAGTAAAAACTGGTATGCGCGAAGTTGAACCCACGTTCGAATCGCACCGCATGGCTACGGAGTACTACGAGTTGATGTACAAAGCGTAATTCATCGATGCTTGACAAAAAAGCCCCCCAGAACTAATCTGGGGGGCTTTTTTCACATAAGGCTGTCATGCAGAGCGCAGCGAAGCATGACCGTCTATTGAATTCGATTTTGCGCCTTGCTGTGACTAGCTCGCTTGATCTGCAGTTTGAATAACCGTTTGCAATACAGCCCATACATTATTCGCCAGAATTTTATGTCCCTCCGCATTGGGGTGTACGCCATCCGGCAGATTCAGGGCGCGCACGCCGAGCACATTTTGCAGCAGAAACGGCACAAAGGCCACGCTGTTTTTGTCGGCCAGCGTGCGGAAAGACGCTTTGAATTCGGCGGCGTAGCGGCCGTATTGGTGGCTGCCAAAGGCACTTAAGTCGAAGGGAAACTCCAGGCCCACCAGCACGATCTTGGCCTCGGGGTACTTAAGCTTCACAGCGTCCATTATTTCCTGCAAGTTCTGGGTGGTTTCGCGAACCGGAATGCCGCGCAGACCATCATTCGCGCCCAACGCCAGCACAAACACATCGACGGGCTGGCGGGCCAGCACGCTGGCTACGCGGTGCCGGCCACCCGCCGTGGTATCGCCACTCACGCCATAGTTCAGCGCTTTATAAGGCAGCTTCAACGTATCAAGGCGCTGCTGAATCAGGGCGGGGAAAGCTTCGCTGGCGCGTAGTTGGTAGCCAGCCGTGAGGCTATCACCGAAGAAGATAATGTTTTGCATACAACCGGGTTAAGGCGCTGATTACTTGAGCGTTTGCACCACTGCCCGCTATTGGCTGGGGGGCTTTTTACAGCTTAGCAAAATGCTTAGACACCAGGCGCAGGCCCGAATCGGTGCACAGGCCCCGCATGTAATAGAAGAACCCGCTACGCATCACTTCTGAGCGGGTGTATTGGTCGGGAGGGAAAAGCTCATGGTTTAAAGCCATATTCAGCATCTCCATTAATATCTTGGTTACCAGCCCAATATCAATATCGTGGCGCAGCTGCTGCTGAATTACTCCTTCCTGTATGAGGTCGCGGAGCATCAGAAAGCCGTAGTTTTTCAAATGATCTTGCATCATATTCCAGGCTTTGGGATGCAGGTGCTGAACCTCGAGCAGGGAACTGCCCGTCACCTTACTGATCTCATTATAGCCGTGCGTACACACTGCTAATAGACGCTCGATGGGTGTCGAGAAATTAGCGAACAATTCCTGGTGCTCCTGTTTTTGCCGCTCCAAATCGTAGGCCATGGCCTGCACGACTAAGTCGTTTTTGTCGCGAAACATGCCATAGAAAGTAGCTGGTGCTACGTGCAGAGCCTCTATCAACTCGCTTTCCGATAATCGGGTGACGCCGTAGCGGGCAAACACTAACTGGGCCTCTTTTAGCAGATTGCTCTTAAAAGTCTGTAACATACTATAGCCACAGGAAAAGCGCGCAATACGCGCGCATTCCTTCATTAACAAGATGATTTCTAATTTTTTATCCTTCTATTTCACCAACCCTAATCCGAAGAAGAATAGTAGCTGCAATAGGTACACAAACGGCACGAGTGCATTACGTTTAGTGAACTGTGTGCGGTTGAAATAAATCTGTAAAATAAATGAAATGATAAACCAGCCCTTAAAATTGAGTAGCGGAATCAGGTCGTATTGCCATTGCCAGAAATCCAGCGGGCCGGCCATGGGCTCAATACAGGCATCGAGGCCCACCATAAGCAGAGCGGCCACCACTGCACGTCCAATGCTAGGCAGCGGCAGGTAACGGGCCAACACGCCAGTGCAATACGTTAATATCCACCAGTTTACGCCAATCAGCAGCGGCACGCCCAATACCTTTATGCCTAGCGTATCGCCGTAGGTATACTGCCCAAATATGTAGCCCGTGTTGATGCCCACCACTTCCACAAAAAAGCCCACCACCATCACTACCAAGCTAAACCAGATAAATGTGGGGCTATGGTCGGGGTGAAAAGCCAGCAGCAACGCCGCTGTCAGTATTAAGTTGAGAGGCGTGAACTGCAGGAAAAAGCTGGGATCCTGGGAAAGCGCCAAGCCCAGAAAGCCCGTGACGTGAAACAGGAGCAGAATGCCCTGAGCTATGCGCAAACGGCGTTGCCCTGGATCGGTGCCCGTAGGCGGCGCGATGGGCAAGCTTTGCGTGGATTCGGAAAAAGACACAGAGGAAGATATTATCAATTAAAACCTAATAGCGGCGATTGGCAGGCCTTGGTTGTGTAGTAGAAGCAGAAACAATGCGTACTGCTTCCATCAGCCCTTGATTAGCTCAGCAGCTATTTTGGCTGAGAGCAAACAAAGCGGAATGCCGCCGCCGGGGTGCACGCTGCCGCCGCAAAAGTACAAGCCCTCCAGTTGGCGTGAAAAGTTAGGATGACGCAGAAAAGCGGCCAGCGCATTATTGGAGCTGCTGCCGTACAAAGCGCCCCCAAAAGATGACGTGCGCTCCTCAATTCCACGCGGGTCCCAGACCCGCTCGGCCCGAATGAGAGGTTCTACGGCAACGCCCAAGGTGCGGGTTATTTTATCAAGCACAGCCTGGCGAGTTTGAGCAATAAGCGCATCCCAATCTTGCCCTTGGTGGTGAGGTACATTCACCATCACAAACCAGTTTTCATGGCCGGCGGGGGCGTCGGGGGGCGTTTTTTTGGACGTCACGTTCACGTACACCGTCGGGTCGGCGCTGACGGTTTTGTGCTCGAAAATGGCTTTAAATTCCTGCTGATAATCCTGGGAGAAGAAGATGTTGTGCAGGTCCAACTCGGCAAACTCGTGGGCGATTCCCCAGTAAAAAATAAGGGCCGAGGAAGAGCGCGGCTGGCTGAGCGTGCGCTCGGGCGCGGGCTGCTTCGGTAGCAGCCGGCGATACGTCGGCACCACATCCATATTGCTGATTACCAGGCCGAAGTCGTACACATCCTGGGGCGTACGCACGCCGGTAACGCGGCCCGTGGCAGTCAGAATTTCCTCTACGGGCTCATTGTAGCGAAACTCCACTCCCAACTCTTCGGCCAGCCCCACGAGGCTTTGGGCAATGCTATAAATGCCCCCCACGGGATAAAAAGCCCCAATTCCGTGCTCCAGATGCGGAATCAGGCTAAGGGTGGCGGGCGCCTGATAAGGGTCGGAGCCGTTGTAGGTGGCGAAGCGGTCAAAAAGCTGCACCAGGCGCGGGTCGTTGAAGGCCTTGGCGTGGCGCTGGTGCATGGTGCCCGTAAGGCCCAGCCCCGGCAGCGCCGCTACCGCCCGCAGCACTTCGGGGCTGAGATACGTAGCGGCTTTGTGCAGCGATTTATGCAGAAATGTACTTTCCGTGGCCTCGTAGGCAGAGGCGCTGCGGCGCAGAAAGCTCAGTACGTCGGCAGCCGGCACACCCATTTTTTCTTCTACTTCGGCGGCAAACCTTTCTTCATCGGCCCAGGCTTTCAGGCGCGTGCCGTCGGCAAAAAAGTAGTGCGTAATGGGGTCGAGGCGCTCGTAGCGAAAGTGGTCCTGCGGGTCGCGGCCAGCTAGCCGAAACAGGTCGTCGACGAGTTGGGGCAAGGTGAACAGCGACGGACCAGCATCGAAACGGTAGGCGCCGGGCAGTTCAAACTGGTACATTTTGCCCCCAAACGACTCCTGGGCCTCAAATACCGTGACGGCATGCCCCTTGAGCGCCAGTCGCACGGCTGTAGCAATACCGGCAATGCCCGCCCCGATAATGGCAGCGGGTTGCTTGAGAGAAGAAGCGGAGGTGCGCTTTTTTATGCTGGTTTGCTTCACGCCAATTGGGTGTGTACGTAGCCCTGATGGGCCTAAAAATAGCTGTTCAGCAGCACGCTCCGCCTACGTTGGCGGGGCACGCTGCTGAACTCTACCGCTACTGCACCAGAATTGTTGGTGAGCAGAACTAAATACACCCATCTTAACTCAACACTCTGGCCTTTGGGTTCACCAAAGTGCATCTGGTGGCGCACAAAGTCGGCTGGGGGGCTTTTTTACTCTGCTGAAGCATTTTGCGGCTGGGCAGTGGATCGGGCGTTCTGGCCCTCACCGTACACCGTAGCCGAACCGAACGTATAAAAAGCCTCCCAGTCGACGCCCTGTGGGTCCGTAATCCAGCTTTTCTCCGATTTGGCGTAGCAGCAGGTGCACTTGCCTTCTTCGCGGACAGCGGCCTTGGCATTTTTGAGGCGACCATATACTTCGGCTAACTCCTCGGGACTTTCGGCTTGAATGCCAAGGTGCTCAATGCCAGCATTCTCGGGGTGGAGTGAAATAGCGAAGTTGATGCGTGGATCTTCGAGCATCCACTTGGCGTAATCTTCCTTCAACACGGTGGGCGCCGTGCCAAAAAGCGCTGTGTAGAAGGCTACCGATTCAGTGAGGTCTTTGATGCGGACGTTGACGTGGAAGCGTTTCATGGTCGGTTTATGTGGGGTTAGAGGTTAAATTCCCCGTCATGACGACCAGCCCGCTCAAAAGACGCAGACTTTTTTACTTTTTTTCTAACGTCTGTTTGTAGGTCTGCAAGGAGCCACAATCACTCCGAATCGCGAATCCCAGCAAGTGCCCCTGCGCATCCGTTTCGAGCAAACAGCACTCAGTAAATAAGTCCCGTAGCATCTCCCGCCCCCGCTGAATCCGCGACTTCGTGGCCGACAAGCCCAGGCCTAGCTGCCGGGCAATATCCTGCTGCTTAACGCCTTCCACATCAGCTAGGCGCAGGGGCTCGGCATAAGCCGGAGGCAGCAGCTGAATCATTGGCAGAATGTAATCTGCGGCTTCCTGATAGGCTTCGCTTTCCGATTCGGCTTCTACATCAAAGCCTTCATCCAGCGGCCGCAGCCGACGGTTTTTGCGTGCGGCGTCCACAATGGCATTATGGGCAATTTGAAACAGCCACGAGCGGATATTGGCCACCCCGGAGCGGGCCTGACAGAAGCCGTACACTTTCAGCAATACATCCTGCAATAAGTCAGCGGCTTGCGCCTCATCGGGCACACGTTTGCGGATGTAGTTGCGGAGCGCATCCTTATGCGCCAGCCAGAGAGCAGGTACGTCGCAATTCATAGCAGCCAGGAATTAGGAAGGAGTACTAGTAGACAAAAAGTGCTGAATCTCAGTCACGGTGGCCCGGGCCGAACGCCCCACACCAATTAGCGTGGCGGAGGCAAAGCCCGTCCAGCTGCCATAACCTACCAGCCACAGCCCCGGCAGCGCGGTGGCCTGGGTGCCTTCGGTAGCCACGCGCCCATCGGGCTGCAGCACGCCCAGCGGCGCCAGAAACGCCAGCGCCGGGCGGAAACCGGTGCACCAGATCACAGCATCGAAAGCTTCGGCTTCGCCGGTAGACCAGATAACGCCACTCGGGGTGAATCGAACAAACGGCCGCACTGCCTGCAGCACTCCCCGTTTTCGGGCCTCTTTGACCGGATCAACCATTACCACGTCCCCTAAGGAAGGAGCGGGCGCTGCTGCGGCCCCGCCCTGGGCTTGGTAGCGCTGGGTGGCCTGCGTGAACAATACCCGGCCGTCTACGTCGTCCGGCAGAAATCGGGGCTCATACTCTGTCACCCACTTGGTTTGGGCAACCTGCGAGACTTCGGCTAAGATTTGCGCACCCGAGTTGCCGCCACCTACCACCATCACCCGCTTTCCGGCAAAAGGCGCTGGTGTGTGGTAGTGGGCCGAGTGCAGTTGCAGCCCACGAAAATCTGACTGCCCCTGACAGCTCGGAATGTAAGGGTTAGACCACGATCCGGTGGCACAGACCACTGCCCGCGTGTGCCAGGTGTCCTTATCAGTTTCTACTGCAAACCCTTCTGCGTCGCGTCGCACGGCAATTACCCGCACCGGGCGATGTACCGGCAGCTCATAGCGTTGCTCGTACTGAGTCAGGTAATCAATTACAGCGTCGCGGGTAGGATAGCTGTTATCAGCGGGGCGCGGCATCAGCCAGCCCGGCAGCGAACTGACGTCGGCCGGCGAAAACAGCCGCAGCGAGTCCCAGCCGTGGGGCCAAGCACCGCCTGGCTGCGGCTGGTCGTCGAGCAGTACAAATGAGTAGCCGGTTCGGCGCAGATAATAGCCCACCGACAGGCCGCTCTGCCCTGCTCCAATTACCAGTACGTCGCGAAAAAGTGGGTCCATAGAGGGTTACTGAATACTATTGCTTAGCTGAAATAGCGCTGCGTGAAATCCTGAGCGTACGTTTTCACCTGGTCGCGCACGGCCCGAAACTGGTTCAGGATTTCCTCAGGAGTGCCGGTGGCTTTGGCAGGGTCGGGGAAGTTGTGGTGCAGCGTAGTGGCGGAAGATGGAAACACCGGGCAAGCCTCGCGGGCGTTGTCGCAGACGGTGATGACGTAGTCGAACGGCACGTCCGCGTACTCGTCTACATAGTTGCTGGTGTGGTGGCTGATATCCACGCCATCTTCCTGCATCACCTGAATGGCTTTGGGATTGACGCCGTGCGTTTCGATACCGGCACTGTACACGTTGGCTTGCTCGCCCAGATACTTGGTCAGGTAGCCGTGCATGAGTTGACTACGGCAGGAATTGCCGGTGCACAGCACCAGCACGTTTTTCTTATCAGGCATCGTGGCTTTGGTTGAAATAGAACAAATAAACTACTGATATTCAGCCTACTTGGCGAGTTGAAAAATACGGAAGGCCCCGCGCGCGACCAGCGCGAATACCACAAGTCCGATGAGTAGATCGGGCCAGGCAGAGCCAGTAACATACACGAGCCCGCCAGCCACGATTACCCCCATGTTGGCAATTACATCGTTGGAAGTAAACACTTGGCTGGCTTGCATATGCACCTGCTGGCTGCGCGACTTTTGTAGCAGGTACAGCGAGGCCGAGTTGCCCACCAGCGCCAGCGCCGAGATGCCCATCATTAAGCCAAAGTCCGGCTCTTGCTCCCCGACTGCGAAGCGTCGCAGGACCTCGACCAACCCACCCACGGCTAGGGCGAGCTGAAAATATCCGCTGAGCTTGGCCACCCGTTTTTGCGTGCTTACAATCCGGCTGACAGCGTACAAGGCCAAGCCATATACCAGTGCATCGGCCAGCATATCAAGGGCGTCGGCCAGCAAGCCTATGGAGTGGGCCAGAAAGCCCGTCAGGGCTTCCAGCACAAAAAAGAAGAAGTTGATGCCCAACACCGTCCAAAGCAACCGTCGGTCAGCGGGCGCGTCTTCGGTCAGCTCGGCTAGGCCGGCGTCGGCCGTCGCGATTAGTGTGCTGTTTAACCGAAGCCCTTCCAACGTCTTAGCCAAAGGCTCCACGGCGCCAGTGTGAAAAATGGTCAGTTGCCGGCCCGGCAAGTCAAAGTGTAGCCCTTCCACGGCTTCATTTCCCACGAGCTTCATCCGAATGAGCTGCTCTTCGGCGGAACAGTCCATGTTGGCGATGTGGAATATGGATTTGTTCATTGCGAATGGTGAAAAATCTTCTGCTCCGCAACACGAACATTAAGCTTGCGGGGCTACCGTTCGGCCGGCGTACCAGCGGCGGCGAAACCAAAACGCCACATTAACCAGCGCAATCAGGGCCGGCACCTCAATCAGCGGGCCGATGACACCGGCAAATGCCTGGCCTGAGTTCAGGCCAAATACACCGATGGCCACGGCAATAGCCAGCTCAAAATTGTTGCCGGTGGCAGTGAAGGCGATGGAAGCATTTTCGGCATAATCGGCCCCCAGCCACTTGCCGGCCGCAAAGCTGACGACGAACATAATGCCGAAGTACAAAGCCAACGGTAGCGCTATGCGCAGCACATCCAGCGGAATCCGCACGATCAGCTCGCCCTTCAAACTGAACATGACCACAATAGTCAGCAGCAAGGCAATCAAGGTAATCGGGCTGATGGCGGGGATAAATACCTGCTCATACCAGGCGTCACCCTTAAGGCGACGCAGTATCAGGCGCGATAAAAAGCCCCCCAGAAACGGAATTCCCAGATACACGAGCACGCTCTGGGCAATATCCCAGATGCCGATGTTTACGGCGTAGCCTCTCAGGCCGAAATACGGCGGCAGCACGGTGATAAACAGCCAGGCCAGCACGGAGTAGAAAAGCACCTGAAAAATGGAGTTCAGCGCCACCAGTCCGGCGGCGTACTCGCGGCTGCCATCGGCTAAGTCGTTCCACACCAGCACCATGGCAATGCAGCGGGCAATACCAATCAGAATCAGGCCCATCATGTATTCCGGCTTATCGGGCAGTAGCCAGATGGCCAGAAAAAACATGAGCAGCGGCCCCACCAGCCAGTTCAGCACCAGCGACAGCCCGATGATGCGGGTGTTCTTAAAAACCGTGGGCAGTTGCTCGTACTTTACCTTAGCCAGGGGCGGATACATCATCAGAATGAGGCCAATGGCAATGGGCACATTCACGGTACCAACCGTAAAGTAATCGACGGCCCGCTCCACGCCCGGCACGAAGTAGCCCAAGGCCACACCCAGACCCATGGCCAGGAATATCCAAAGCGTCAGTCCTCTATCGAGGCCGGAGAGCTTTTTTTGGGCTATGGCCTCGGGCGGTGGACTCGGATGAATCGGGTGAGTTGGGGTCATGGGGTGACGCTAAGCAGAAGTTTAAAAAAGCCCCCCAGAGTCAGCCGGCTACAAGCGAACAAGCAGAAGCTGGAGTAAGCTAACACAGATACCGCCTTAGCAGCAACCGCCGCCGGGCGCGCAGCAGGAGCCGGCTACTTGCAGTTGGGGCAGCGCAAACTGCTGGGCCGCCGGAATACCGCAGGCATCCTGAGCCAGGCAAGCAGTCTGTTTGGCCGTCAGAATAAAATCCTGGCCATCGAATGTCAACCCGAACTTGCCAATGGTATCCTGCTGATACTCCACTTCGATATCCAGATCGTCGCGGCCCAGAATCTTCTCCGAGAGGTTGAGAATGTGCAGAAACTTCTGCGGCGCGAGTCGGTGGTCGTAGTCGCCGGCTTCCCAGAGCTGGAAGTTCGCCACCGTTTCCTTGCGCTCTACACCGCCGCAATCAATAAAATGCTTGGTTACCAAACCCACTTCCGTCACGTGGAAATGCGAGGGGAGATATTCACCGTTGGGCAGACGGAAATTAATAGCCTCCAGCCCTGTCAAAGACTGCTTCATTTCAGAGATTTTCATGTTTTCTTACTTTGTGAGGTGAAAAATACTAGCAGGCGCACCCATCTTCCGGTCCGCATGCGGCGCCGGTGGTAGCCTCATTAAAAAAGCCGGTAAACTGCTGATGTACCTGTTGCAGCAGGGCAGTATTTAGGCAGTAGCAAACGGTCAGTCCGTCAATCTCGCCCCGAATGAGGTCCAGGGCCTTCAGCTCCTGCAAGTGCTGGGAAACCGTGGTGCGCGAAAGTGGCAGCTCCGCCGCGATGTCGCCGGAAATGCAGGTTCTTTTGGAGGCCAGCAACTGAATAATAGCCACCCGCGCCGGGTGAGCCAGGGCTTTGGCCACGCGGGCCAGCTGTTGCTGCTCCTCGGTAAAGGCGGTGGTTTTGGCGTAGGTCATACACTAACTATGAAGTATAACGTAAATATACGACATAGTATGACATATGTTTACGACACAGATAATTTTTATCTACGAGGTGATGCGCTTAGCCTTGGTCAGAGCTGTAAAAACAGCGTTGCCTTACTCTACCGCCAGCACTAAACCCTTCAGGTACTCGCCTTCGGGATGGAACAAGCTTACCGGATGGTCGGCGGGCTGGGTGAGATGATGGAGCACCCGCACCTGCCGGCCAGCCTCGATAGCGGCAGCCAACACGGCACCCTGAAACAGCTCACGGCTAACTACCTGCGAGCAGCTGAAGGTGAATAAAATGCCCCCCGGCGCGATGCGGCGTAGGCCGGCCGCGTTCAGGCGCTTGTAGCCCATCAGGGCATTGTGCCGGGCTGAGAGGTGCTTAGCGAAGGCCGGCGGATCGAGCACGATAAGGTCGTACTGCTCTTCGCTGGCTTTCATAAACGTGAACACATCCTGGGCATAGGCCGCGTGCTTGTCTTCCAGGCCGGTGAGGGCCGCGTTGCGTTCAGTTAGCTCGATGGCGCGCTTGGAGCTGTCCACGGAGTGCACCAGCGTAGCGCCGGCTTGCAGGGCGTACACCGAAAAGCCCCCCGTGTAGCAAAACGTGTTCAGCACGCGGCGGCCGGCGGAGTAGCGGGCCAGCAGATCGCGGTTGTCGCGCTGATCGATGAAAAAGCCGGTTTTCTGGCCGGTTTCCCAATCAACGGCAAATGGGTGAGCATTTTCGTGTACCAGATGCTCGGTGCCGGTGGAAGAACCCAGCAAGTAGCCGTTCTGCGCGTCGGGGGCGGCTTTTGCGGGTACGGTTTCAGCGCTTTTATCGTAGATGGCCCGTAGCTTATCACCCAGCACGGCTTTTAAAGCTTCCGCAATTTGCGGGCGGGCCAGATACATACCGGCGCTGTGCGCTTGCAATACGGCCACGTCGCCGTACACGTCCACAATCAGACCCGGCAGGCCGTCGCCCTCGGCATGGATCAGGCGGTAAACGTCGGTAGCATGGCTGTCGGCCGACTGGGGGGCTTTTTTCCTAGTTGGCTGCTCCGCATTTGTTTTCTGCGTTGTCAGGCCTAAGCGCTGGCGCAACTGGTAGGCGTTGCGCAGCTTTCCCTGCCAAAAGGCGGCATCTGGTTCTGTAGCCTCCGGGCCAAAACCCAGCATACGCACGGCAATGGAGCCCGGCGCATAATGGCCCATGCCCAGCTGTTCGCCGTTGGAGGCCTGTACAATCACCACCTCACCTTCCTGCGGCTGGCCCTGCATACGGGCAATAGCCCCCGAAAACACCCATGGGTGCAGGCGGCGTAAGGATTGATCTTTACCAGGTTTGAGGGTGACGATGGCGGGCATAGCGGCAAGGAATAAAAGGGAACTGGGGAGCAAAAGTACGCCAATCCGCGCCCCCTCACCGAAACAGCCGACGATAAATAGGCCGGCGCCACGCAAACTGCGCCCACATCACCGGATAGAGCAGCGCATCCAGCACCGGCGAAACCGTTCGGTATTCTACGGCATCGATGATATCAGTGCCGCCATCGGGGCTGGGCTGCATCAGGTGGCGATGGCGCCAGAAGCGCAATGGGCCGGGGAGCTTTTGGCCCTCATCCACGAAAAAATGAGTGCCGTTGGGCAGTACGCCATCATCGGTAATCAGGCTGGTCCAGCTCTGGCTAATGGGTCCTACCACTAATTCAATCTCCACCTGGTCGCCGCGGCGGCTGCCGTCGAAGCGGTGCAGGCGCATTCGGGGGAAAGGCGGCGCCAGCTGCATGAATAGCTCCCGGGTGAAGCCGGCCATGACCTGAGCCGGCGACTGGGCTACGTGGGTGCGGAGAGTAAGGTGCATAGCATCAAACAGGTAGCTGCGCGGTTAGTTGTCTTGCAGCTTTACCAGTAAGATTAGTGTTAGTTTTTTATGCAAAAAAAGTATGTATTTTAGAGCGCACAAAGATGTAGTTTGCATATGAGATTATCATTAAAATCACAGTCACAATTAAATTAAAGCCACTTAAATGCAAAAATACTTTATCACTAAAAATCATCGGCTTATTGACATAGCTTTCTTATTAGCAGCCACAATTTCGTTACAAATTTATTTTTTGTTTGACCTAGGGTTTTATAGTGATGACTGGGCATTCTTGGGAGTATTATCAAATATTAAATCGAGCGGATTATTGACGTTCATATACGATTTTTTTATAATATATAAAGACATACTTATAACTCGCCCCATCCAAGTCATACAATTGTCTTCATTATATTGGTTTTTTGACACATCGCCGCTTGGCTATCATATTAGTAATTTGTTTTTCTTATCCCTTTTAGTTATATATTTTTACTTAAGTTTAAACAAATTAAATGCTCCGCGTATTGCAGCGTTCACAATACCTCTTATATACACTTTATTACCTCATTACTCTACAACTAGAATGTGGGTAGCAAGTTTTACTATTAATGTTAGTACATGCTTTTTCTTTATTAACATATATGCTAATATGAAATATATAGAATCATTAGAAAAAGGCAAGAGTAGCTGGCAATGGCTATTGACAAGCTTAGCTAGCCTAGCAATTTCAATATTGGCGTATGAAGTTATAGTACCACTATTCGTGTTGAATTTTTTAATAACATGGTGGAAATGCCGTAGCAAGGGTTTAAAATGCGCAGGTATAATTTCTTTAAGCGTTCTAATATATTTATTGTGTATTTTATTCAAAGTTCATTACTCTACGCGAATAGGTGGATATAATTCTAATTATTTAATAAGTATTACACAAGCTTTTAAATCGGCTGCCATAAATGACTTTTATACATATGGATTTAAATTACCTAAGCACATATGGCATTTGTTTCAAACTCGCACTAGCGGAAATACATATTTTATTGCCCTTTCTCTTTCTTTAATAATATTTTTGTACCTTATCCAATTTAAAATTCAGGCTTATACAAGAAGGTTTTGGCTGCTTACAATTTTATCAGGAGCAGTGATTTACTTAATGGGGTATTCTATATTCTTAACTGCCAATAATCTGTCACCTACTCCTACTGGAATTAACAACAGGGTTACAACTGCGGCTGCAATAGGAGTATCAGCATGCTTTTTTGGATCAATTGGATTAGCATCTTTTCATATAAGGAATAAAAACATCAAAACTTTCATTTTTGCTTTTCCCGTTTCCGTTTTGTGTGGATCCGGATACATTGCTAACTACGCAATCAGCACATTCTTTTCAAGGTCGTACATTAGCCAACTAAAGATACTTGATTCTCTACAGAGAAGGGGTCCAGAACTCACCACAAAAAACACATTAATATTAGACGGCATATGCCCATATGTAGGTCCTGCTCCTATATTTGATTGTGAGTGGGATCTAGCTGGAGCGTTACAAAAAATTTATAAAAATACCTATATAAAAGCGGATGTCCGGACAAACAGATTAAGTTATAACGAAAAAGGATTAACAACTATCACATATGGAAAAAAGAATTTTTATGCTTATAATCAATATTTAATAATATATAACAACCAAACTGAAAAATACTTTATACTAAAAAACTTTGAAGATGCTAAAGCGTATTTCACTACAAATCTATCATCAGATATAAGCACTTGCGCCGAAGGAAGAGAAGGATATGGTGTAAATATTTTTTAGTATTCAAAAATAAAAACAAGTAAAATCCTAATCACATGGTATTTTGTAGCTGGGGGAGAATCTTTGATACAACTGCTTCGCCCGATAGCAACCTAAACTTCCATGCTACGCCTCATCCGAACAAGCTCCGACAACCCCGACTTTCGGGCGCTAGTACAATTGCTCGACCACGAGTTGGGAGCGCGCGACGGCGCCGACCATGCCTTTTACGCCCAGTTCAATAAGGTTGAAGCAATTAAGCACACAGTGGTAGCCTATCAGCACGACGAGCCAGTGGGCTGCGGAACTTTCAAGGAATTTACCGGCGAATTGGTGGAAATCAAGCGCATGTATATGCAGCCAGCCTTGCGCGGCCAGGGCGTCGCAGCGTCAGTCCTGACGGAGTTGGAGCAATGGGCCCGAGAGTTACACTACAGAGGCTGTGTACTGGAAACCGGAATGAAGCAACCAGAAGCCATCCGCCTTTACGAAAGAAGTGGTTATCAGCGCATCCCCAATTATGGACAATATGTGGGCGGTGAAAACAGCGTGTGTATGCAGAAAGGGCTGATATAGTTATGAAACCGCGCTACTTCAGCTGCATAATCGCGGCCATGGTTTCCATCCCGTCCCAGAGGTTGCCCAATCGGATATTCTCGTTTTCGGCGTGCTGGTTGTTGTCGTAGTTCGCCACGGGTACGGTGAGCGTGGTCGCGTTTATTTTCTTGAACACGTGCAGCGGCAGGCTACCGCCTGAGGTAGGTACCTGCACCACCGGCTGCGTGCTTGTGCGCTGCACGGCTACCACTACTTCCTGAGCCAGAGGCAGATCCATGGAAGTGCGTTCGGCATTGTAGCCGGTGTGAGGCGTTAGGCGCACGATGCGCGGATAGCGGGCCCGCTCGGCGTCAGTGGGTTCTTGAGTTGTCACGAAAAAGCCTTGGCGCCGAATGTGGCTTACTACTTTGGCTACCTGCCGCTCCCAGTCGTTGCCCAGCACCAGACGCAGATCCAGGGTTGCCTCGGCGGTGGTGGGAATCACGTTGGCCGCCTGCGCACCCACATTTGCGCTGCGCATACCGTTTATGTTCAGCGAAGGCTGATTGATTAATTCGCTTAAATTTTGCCCCCCACCATCGGCCCGGGCAAAGCTGAGCTCCTTCTGGATAGCCGCGTCGAGGTTAGGCACGCGGCTCAGGGCCTGCTGCTCCTTGGCAGTAAGGGGAATTACGTCGTCGTAAAAGCCCTCGATGGTCACGCGGCCGGTGCTATCCTTCATAGAAGCAAGCAATTGTGCCAGCGCCAGCGCCGGATTGGGGGCCCAGTTGCCGTAGTGCCCGCTGTGCAGAGGCCGCTTCGGACCATACACGGTGAGGCCCACATTTACGTCGCCCCGAGCGCCGAACACCACCTGCTTCTGCCCCGACTGATGTACCGGCCCATCACAAATAATCCAGAGGTCGGAGGCGAGCAGGGCGCGGTTACCTTCCACAATCTCGCTTAGGTGCGGCGAGCCTTTCTCTTCTTCGCCTTCGAAAAAGAATTTGATGTTGACACCGGGCCGCTGCTTGCTTTGCACCAAAGCTTCATAGCCCGCCAGAATGGCCATCACGCCGGCTTTGTCATCGGAGCTGCTACGGGCGTAGAGGCGCCAGTCGGGCCCGGACGTTTCCCCAGCCTGCATCATCGGGATAAATTGCCCCCCATGAGTCAAGGCAGCGCTGGTTAGCTGGGGCTTAAAAGGACTTAGCCCACTGGCCCACTGCGCCGCATTGACCGGCTGACCATCGTAGTGCGCATAAAATACAATGGTGCGCTTGGCACCGGGCGTACGCACCTCGCCATACACGGCGGGCGGCACGCCTGGGGTCTTCGCTGGCAATAGCTGCCCTTTAATACCCCGTTTCTGCATCATGCCCAGAATAAAGCTGGCCGTCTGGCGCAGATTGGCGCTATCCGCGGCCACATTTGGGATGGCCAGAAACTGCATATACTCCGTTAAGAGAGTCAGTTCATGGGTTTGGCGGTAGCGCCGCACCTTATGCACTCCCGAATCGGGGCCCGCAAATCCTACCAGTGCCAGGAGCAAAATCAGACTCGCCGCGTATTGTTTTTTCATAACAACTAGCCGGGCACAAAGTGGGCGCAGCCACGAACAAGGTAAGCGGCTCCAGGCAAAAAGCCATATTTCATGAACTAGTCTTACTTTCACTTTTCGTAGCCCCCTCCCCTGATGAACCGACTAGCCCTCCTTCTCTGCTGCCTTTTCCCTTTCCTGGCCTCGGCGCAGGCAGACACCGACATTTATCTAGTTGACTTGTCGGTGAAAGGCAATACGGTGGTACTATCTAATCCGCGCAACATTACTCCGCACAAAGGCTACGATAACCAGCCTTTTTTCCACCCCGCTTTGCCCCTGCTCTACTACTCGTCTAGCACGGATAGCAGCCGCACCGACCTGAAATCCTACAACTATAAAACTGCCCAAACGCAGCAGATTACGGCTACGCGTGAGCGGGAATATTCGCCCCTGCTCACGGCCGATCAACAGTTTCTCTCCTGCATTATCCAGCGCGACAATGGGCAGCAGGACTTAGGCAAATACCCCCTGAAGGGTGGCCCGCCTATTATTTTGGTGGACAAGTTGAAAGTGGGATATCATGTCTGGATTGACCAATCTCGCCTGCTGGTGTACGCGCTAGCAACGCCCAGCAGCGAGCTGCACTACCTCAACCTGACAACCAACAGCGACACCATCATTGCCCGCAACATTGGCCGCTCGCTGAAACAAATCCCCAATCAGACGGCCCTTAGTTTTCTGGAGAAAACGCCGGAAGGCAAGTGGCTGATTAAGCGGTTTGATACCAACACCCAAGCTATCAGCATTCTGGGGCCGGCGCTGGAGGGGTCCGAAGATCTGGCCTGGACAAAAAATGGTTTGATGCTAATGAGCAATGGACAGCAGATTTACGCCTGCCGGCCTGGGCACCGCGATGGCTGGAAGCCGGTAAAGATGACGGGAACAGCACCCGGCCTGAATAAAGTTAGTCGGCTGGCCATTAATGCGGCCAATAATCAGATGGCTGTCGTGGTCAGTGAATGAACGACGCGCGCCACTGGCTTCAGCGGGCCAGCCTGTGGCGCGCGTCCCACTCGGCTGCCAGCGCGGGCAGACGGCGTGATCCATCAGTAAGCCAGTGCAAAGCCGCCTCTGAGTCGGTGAAGTACTGCGCGTCGAAGCGGATACCTGGCTGCACCAGATCGTGTAAGGCGTCGATAGCCAGCTGATTGTGCACCCGAAAACTATCGATTACCAGCACCAGCCGCTCGAGGGTCAGTGTTACCAGCTCGGGCATCCAATGGTCGCCGAGCCATACCTGGTCGGCCAGGGATAAGTCGGGTACGGTGTTCATATCGATCAGCAGGTGGCGCACCTGCAACATTCGGATCAGACCCAGCAGCTGCTGAGAGCTGGTATGAAGCCCGCTCATATCGGGGCCATTTATCCACTCCAGGCGCAGCACACTCAGCACTTGGTCGTATTGCAAACAGAAGTGGGGAATGCTGCGGATAATCACAAGTGGAACCAGAGAGTGTAGCATCGCCGTCGCGGCCCCAACGCAAGAAACAGAAATTGGGCCGAAAGGCGTAGGTGCTGGCTGAGCCCGCATTTTACCAGAATCTGCTCCTGCTGAGCGCGCACCGGCAACGTGCGGTTGAGCAACTGTGGATGATAAAAAAAGCCCCCCAGCCTATGGTTTTTGCCTTGTGATAACCAAGGCACTACACAATTTCTAAACAGCCTAACATGACAAAGCCCGCACTTTGGGAGTGCAGGCTATCAGACAAGGCTTTACTGGTTCAGCTATTGATCAGCTATAGAATCAGGAAGCGAAGTTGGAAGGGGAGTTAAGTATTAACGAACTGTGAAGCCTTTAGCTTCCCAAACGGGCACGTTTTGAGTGCGCACGAAGCGCGTTTCAACATGGCCCCAGGCGTCTTGTTTGTACATTACCGTTTTGCCTTGCTCACGCGTGTGCAGGGAAAGCAGGTGATCGGCATGCGACATTGCGGGGCCAGTAGTTTCGATGGGTTTGCGCGCCCGTGGGCGCTTAACTGAAGTGGACATAAACAGCTAACGTCAAGACTGGCCAAAAAGGGTCAGTCTGGTTAATTTAAATTTTCATTTCTACGAATAGTAGCGCTTCTAAGGGCGTACAACCCGATTTGTGATCCGTGTAAGGGCACACCTTACGTGGTCATCATTACCCCTGCACCGGTAGAATACCATCAACGCTATAGGGTGTGGCTCAGATAGTAATGTACTTCGTTTGCCTGATCGTGGGGGGCAAATCTGCTCCCTGCAACACGTCAACGTAATATACAAGGTCCGGGTTTTTTTCTTATTTACCGCCGCCAGCCGTTCAAATTCCTGTCAGCGGCGTTCTTTCCGGTGTTTTTGCAGGAGCATAAAGTGCCGCTAATTGTGTATCTTCTCTTACCCAAGCGCAACCCCAGCCGTGGTTAGCGGCGAAGCCCTGTTGCGCGCGGGCCGCTATGTTCTATCAACTAATCTATGTCAGCCGAGCTGTAGCACCGCTAAGTGCAGAGGCTATGCAGTCCTTGGTTACGCAAGCCCGCAACTTCAACTCTATCCATCATATCACGGGGGTTTTATTTTACGATGGTGAGCACTTTGCTCAGATATTGGAAGGAGCGGAAGCAGAGGTAGAAAACTTATTTGCCCGCATTCAAGCCGATACCCGGCACCGGCAGGTAACCGTGGTTACGCGCTCCCGCCGGCCCCGGCGTGAATACCCGCATTGGGGTATGGCCGGGCACCTGCTGGCGAGCGCACAGTTTGCCGAATTGGTAAAGTGTCTGCCAGACGAGCCGGAGCAGTTCGCGCCCCGGTCGTTGCGCGTCCGGCTGGAGCCCTTTGTGGCGCATAGTCCACGGCTGTAGTGCTATGCTCAGCCATTAGGAACAAATAAGTTTTCCAGCGCTGCTTTAAACTCCGGGGTATCGTACTCGGCCATGCCGTCGTGGCGGGCCGCTACCTGCCCATCTGGGCCAAGGATGACGGTAGAAGGAATGGCGCTGGAATTGAAGGGTGCCGGCAGCGGACCCGTAGGAAAATACACCGGGAAAATATAGCCCCGACGCTTGAGCAGCGCCTGTGCCTTTGCCGGTTTTTCGTCGAGCGAAATCATCACAAACGCGACTTTCGTCTTATCTACCTTCTCATACAAGGCGTGTATGCCCGGCATTTCGGCCACGCAGGGCGGGCACCAGCTCGCCCACATATTCACAAATACTACTTTCCCTTTCAGCTCACTCAGGTTCATACTTTTGCCCCCCAGCGTAACCAGAGTCAGATTGTGGGGGTAAGCCCCGCCGCCGGTGGTCGTTGTTTTATCTTTTGGCGCGCCAGTAGCTAACGTCGGCAGATCAGGCTTCCATAGCCCGGTGGCCAGCAACCCGCGCTGCATGCCTCCCAATACAATCGGACGCAGGTCGGTGAGCAGAACGAGGGCCAGAATGGCGAAAGGCAGCCATTGCAGCAGATTTTTACGATTCATGGACGGATAGTTAAGAAGAAAACGGCGAGGAACAGAAAAAGCTGCCGCTTTATGCTCCAACGGGCTGAGGCTTGGTTTGCACAGGAAGCCAGCTTGCCGTCGCCATCAGCTCATCAGAATGCAGGGAAATGGTGCCTCTCCTCTGATCATTTACGTTATTGCAACGCATGCTCCAGCCTTACCACGCTACTACCAACACTCATATCAGCATAGCCGTGCTGCTCAACGATAGATTCTGTGAGCGCTTATAACGGGGAGCTCATGGATAGGACAGATACGACTACCTCACTCGGCGAACTGGCGCTGCTGTTTTTGCGCCTGGGCTCTACTGCCTTCGGCGGACCCGCGGCGCACATTGCCATGATGGAGGAAGAAGTAGTGCGCCGACGGGGCTGGCTTACGCAGGAGCGGTTTCTGGATTTGCTTAGCGCGGCCAACCTCATTCCTGGCCCCAACTCCACTGAGCTGGCCATCCATATTGGTTATGAGCGGCGCGGCTGGGCGGGGCTGCTGGTGGCGGGCATCTGCTTTATTCTGCCGGCAATGCTCATTGTTATGGCCTTTGCCTGGGCCTACGTGCGTTTCGGCACCTTACCAGCCATGAGCGGCGTGCTTTATGGCGTGAAGCCGGTTATTGTGGCGGTGGTAGCACAGGCACTCTGGAGTCTGGGGCGCTCGGCGCTCAAAACCAGAACATTGCAGCTGTTGGCTGGCGCTGGACTGGCATTGGCGCTATTGGGAGTGGATGAGTTGCTGCTCCTGTTTGGTGCCGGCATAGCGACGGGCGCCCTGCGCTGGCCAACGCTGGAAACCAAACGCGTGCCCCCGGCGCTACTGTTATTGATGGGCGCCGTGGCAGCGCTGGCGTTGTTACCAATGGTCTTCGGACTAAAGCCCAGCGACGCGGCCGGTAGCGCGCCGCTCGGTTTGGGGCCACTTTTTTTGGTGTTCGTCAAAATTGGCTCCGTGCTTTACGGCAGCGGCTACGTGCTGCTCGCCTTCCTCGATGCCGACTTAGTACAACGCTTCCACTGGCTTTCGCAGGTGCAGCTGCTCGACTCAGTAGTGGTCGGACAGGTCACGCCAGGGCCGGTATTTACGACGGCTACCTTCGTAGGCTACGTGCTGTTGGGCTGGGCGGGGGCATTGGTGGCTACGGGAGGCATTTTTCTGCCCGCTTTCTTCTTTGTTGGTTTCAGTATCCCACTGTTGAAGCGTTTGCGACAGTCGCCCTTAGCCGGTGCCTTCCTCGACGGCCTTAATGCCGCCTCTTGGGCACTTATGGCCGCCGTTTCATTCACGCTTGCCCGTACCGCGGTTGTGGATGCGCCTACCGTAATGCTTGTCGTGGTCAGCGCGGTGCTGCTGCTCCGGTATAAGGTCAACTCGGCGTGGCTGGTGCTGGGTGGGGCCGTAGTTGGCTATGGCCTGCAAGCGTTATCTTTGGCAGGATAAAGTACAATGAGTAATAACCTGATTGCTAATAACATAGACGCGTACAGCGAAGAATAGTCGCGGGTACTCATCGCCAACCGAAAAAGCCATTTGGTAGCTGTGCGGCTTTCCATGCTGATGGGGGGCTTTTTAGGCCATCAGGCTACATTAATCGATAGTCTCAGTATCAAACAATTAGCTTTTAGTAACAGATTAAAAGTTGGGGCGTAGAACGGAAGGCGCTATTTCACTTCTATACGCTCCCACTTTATGTCTAGCCACGACCCTAGCCGCCGCAGTACCTCTGATGAAATCAACGCTGAACTAGACCGGGACGCAGCCGGACGGGTGCGGGCTTGTGCACAAGCCGGACCTGCCGCTTTGGAAAGACGAATACAGGAGTTGGATCAAGAGTGGGACATCGACCGCACACTAATGGCGAATGCCTCTGTGCTATCGTTGCTGGGCTTTGCCGCCAGCCGTACCGTTGATCGGCGCTGGATTGCCTTACCCGGGGTTGTTGCATCGTTTTTACTGTGGCACGCAATCCAAGGCTGGTGCCCGCCGCTACCCGTTTTTCGCAAGCTAGGCTACCGAAGCCGCCGGGAAATTGACACGGAGAAATATGCACTTAAAGCCTTGCGAGGAGATTTTAGTGGCTTAACCACCGATCAGCCGCATCAAGCCTGGCAAGCTGCCAAACAGTAACTCGTGGGGGGCAAAATAACCAGTTGTACTGCTGCGCCTAGCCCAGCAGCTCCTCAATATCCTCTTTCGTCAGACTTTTGATAATTGTCTCGTCGGTTGAGATTAAGTCCGTGACAAGCTGAATCTTCTTATTCTGCAGCGCCAGAATCTTCTCTTCTACCGTGTTCTTCGAGATAAACTTATAGGTAAATACCGTGCGCTGCTGGCCTATGCGGTGGGCGCGGTCAACGGCCTGCGCTTCCACGGCAGGGTTCCACCACGGATCAAGGATAAACACATAGTCAGCAGCGGTCAAATTAAGCCCTACGCCGCCGGCTTTCAATGAAATCAGAAATACCCGCAAGTCCTCGGTTTCCTGGAAACGGGCAACTTCCTTGTGCCGGTCGCGCGTGTTGCCGTCGAGGTAAGCGTACTCGATTTGCTTTTCGTCGAGGGAAGCCCGCACAATATCCAGGTGCTTCACGAACTGGCTGAATACCAAAACTTTGTGCCCCTCGGCTACCACGCTGCGAATCATGCGAACAACTTCGCGCAGCTTGCCCGACTCCGCTTCGTAGGTTTCGTCGGCCATGCGCGGATGATTGGCAATCTGGCGCAATTTCGTCAGGCCCTGCAACAGCATAAACTGCGTGCTGGCCGTGCCGTGCTCCTCAATATTGCGCAGAATCTTGTTGCGGTAAAAGCTCTTGGTTTCCTCGTAGCACTGCGTCTGCTCGTCTGTCATGGAGCAGTAGCTAAGGTGCTCTATTTTGTCCGGCAGCTCTTTAGCTACTTGCGCCTTATGGCGACGCAGAATAAAGGGTTTGATGAGCGCATGAAGTTTCCGGGTGCGGGTTTCGTCCTTACCTTTTTCAATGGGCTTAAGAAATTCCTTGCGGAAAAATGCTTGTGAACCCAGCAAGCCGGGGTTGATGAACGACATCTGCGACCACAAATCCATGGTGCTGTTCTCAACAGGCGTACCAGTTAGAATAAGACGATGGCGAGAGTGCAGCCCCCGCACGGCCTGCGACGTGGTAGAGGAAGGGTTTTTAATGGCCTGCGACTCATCCAGAATCACGTAGTCGAACTTGTAGGTTTTGAGCAGCTCCGCGTCGAGGCGTACGATGCCGTAACTGGTCAGCACCACATCGTAATCCGAGAACTGCTCTACGTTTTTGTCGCGGTAGGTGCCCGTGTAGATAAGAAGCCGCAAACTGGGCGCAAACTTAAAGGCTTCGCTCATCCAGTTGAAAACCAACGAGGTAGGCATCACAAGCAAAGAAGCCGAGCCAGAACTATCGCCGCTTTCTTTGCGCTGAAGCAGCAAAGCCAGGGTTTGAATGGTTTTACCAAGGCCCATGTCATCGGCCAGGCAGCCACCGAAGCCATAGTCTTTCACGAAGTGCAGCCAATCGTAGCCCGCCTTCTGATAGGGTCGCAATTTGCCCTTAAACCCGGCTGGCATAGCCTGTTCTTCCACTGTTTCGAAGCCGCGCAGCTTTTCCAGCTTCCGCGACATGGTAACGGTAGCCAAGTTGCCATTTTGCAAGTCCGAGACCAAGGCCAAATGGTGTTTGCGCAGCGTAAGCGTATTATCGGTTTCCTCCGAAAACGCGAACAGCTCCAAATACTGCGAAAACCACTCTTCCGGAATAATGGCAATCTGGCCGTTAGGCAACCGATATTCGTGGCGGCGCCCCAGAATGTAGGAGCGCAGCTTCACAAACGGGATTTCAAACTCGCCAAAGCGCACGGTGCCATGCACATCAAACCAGTCGTTGGACTCGGTGATGCCGACTTCTACCGTAATGGCACCGATAAAGTAGTCTTTGCCCGAAGTAGTGCTCTGCTGCACCGTAAAGCCCAGACGCGACAGATCTTCAGCATGGCTGTGGAGCCAGCGAAAAGCGGTGGCTTTTTCGAGCACCGCGCGGCCGTTGCGCACTTCCAGCGCCCGATCGGCCAGTTCCTGAATCATGGCCTCCTCGTGGTCGATATTGCGAATGAGGCGATGAAAAATGTAGCTGTCGGCCGTTTTTTCCAGCTTTACGCTCACCCGCTTATCGAAGCTGTTGGGCACGGTGTGGTCGCCGTAGCGGAACGACAGATCGAAGTGAATGTGGCCGGACGAAACGGTAGTGGAGGCGCTGGGGGGCAAATTTCCGTTGCGAGCGCCAGCGCGGGGCGCTGCGTCTTCGGTCACGACCAGTGCGCCGGGCACATCAGAGAAGGTAAGCTGGGGCCGGGCCACGTAGCGCTCCGAGCGAATATCAAAGCCGCGTGCATGCACGTCGAACGACTCGACCAGCGGGGCCACAAAGCGTTGAAAGTAGCTGTCTTCTACCTGCCGTGGAATAACGATAAACTTCTTATTCAGAAAGGGTTGCAGCTTCTTGCCGTCCACGTCATTGCGGAAGCTGTAGAGCACGTCGCTCACCAGCAGCCACGCGGGCTGGGCACATACGACTACCGCGTTTTTGAATTGAAAATCAAGCTTTTGTCCCTTGTACTGAATGGTGGGGAAATAGTGGGTATTATCCTCATTGCGACGGAAGTGAAAGAGCACCGAGGCTGGCTCATCGGCCATACTGATCTCGCGCCAGGTGGGCTCGCCGTCTTTGCCCATAATGAAGACACATTTGCCCCCCAGACGCGCCAGAATTTGCCCCATGCGCTCCTGCACGTAGCGGGCTATCTGCTCCTGTAAGCTTTTATCGCCCTTTTCAGGGTCATATATTTTAAAGAAAAAATCGGCCGGCGTGGTTTTTTTGGGCCAAAACTCTTTGATGACGCAGTCTTGCTGAATCTGGTCGGTGAGGGCAATCAGCTCGAAATCGATTGCGTCGAGGCCGGCGGCAAACTCAGGAGCGTTCTTAACCGAAACAGTCTGATGCTGAAGGGTAAGCTGTCCGCGCGGATTGCGCTGAACTACGTAAGACTCAAATAAATAACCTAAGTATTCGTGTTCGAGCAGCGAATAAACAATTTGAAATGGCTGCGACGTAGAGACCTTCATAATCAGCGCCGGCAACGGCGTGGAAATCAATGACAAACATCAAATATTAACTTTTCTGGCGAAAAGCAAAGTATAATCTGTCACTAATTAAGATGAGCACAGACTACCGTTCCACCGGTTATAGCACTCCGGCGGGTTTATAGCATGCATACTCCGATAAGGGCTCTGGCGTTACAGATTTTCGCGCACATCGAGGCGCGAGGCATTCAGCGCGGGTCGGATAGAAACCGAAATGGTGATAATGATGATGGCAATACTCGTCAGTACAATGTCAGAAGATTGCATTTTCACTGGGTACGAATCGACAACGCTGGTGGCCATACCCATGGAAACTAAGCCAAATGTTTGCTGAAGCCAGCAAATTGTCATGCCCAGAATGAGCCCGACAATAGCCCCGACAAAGGCGACAATGGCGCCTTCCAGCAAGAACACATTGCGCACGGTGCGGTTGGTGGCCCCCATCGCCATCAGAATGGCAATGTCTTTTCGCTTGTCGATGACCAGCATAGACAGCGAGAAGAAAATATTGAGCGAGGCAATAAGCAGGATGAAGGCGAAGGTGATGAACACGAACATCTTCTCCACTTTGATGGCTTTCAGCAGGCTTACGTGCTGCTCATCGGAGTTCAGCACTTTAAACTTGGGGCCAATGAGGCGCTGAATATCGGCTTGGGTTTCCTCCACCGGATGGTCCTCGGCTACGCGCACTTCCAGCGCCGTGCGCCGGTTGCCGTACTGCAGCAACTCCTCGGCAAAATCCAGGGGCACAAACACATAGCTATTATCAATTTGCTGCTCAATCAGAAAAACGCCCCCCGCCAAAATAGACTGCTCAGAAAAGGCATTTTCGGGGTTCATGGACAGCGTGCGTTTGCCGGTATTGCGCGGGTACAGTAAGCGCAAGGGCGAGAAGCGGTTGTCGAGGGCGATGCTCAGCTCGTGCTGCACGCCGGCCCCGATGAGCGCATACGCTTCGCCGCCGCGGCGCAGCCGATGGTCGCCCTCCACAATGGACGAGTCGATATTGGTTTGGGCGAAGTAGTTGCCGGTTACGCCCTTCATCTTTACCACCATCTGCCGGTCGTGGTACTGGAGCAAGGCGTTATCTTCGATTACTTCGGTCACCAGACTCACACCGGGCGCGGTACGCAGACGATTGAGCAGGGTATTGTTTACCTCAAATGACTTGCCTTCCACCGCCGTGATCAACAAATCGGGGTCAGATTTGCCGTAGAGGGTGCGCACCAAATCTTCGAGCCCATTGAACACGGACAGCACAATAATCAACGACATGGTACCCACCGCCACCCCAATCATGGAGATGTTGGAGATGATGCTGATGATGTTGCGCTTTTTCTTAGACGAAAAGTAACGCCGGGCTATGAGCAACGAAACGTTCATGCGGGGCGCAAACGGGGAATGACAACGGGGCTTATCACGGATTTAACTGGCGCAACGCATAAATTCATCCAAGCGGCGCAGACGCTCTTCGTGGTTGTGTGAAAGCTCAGAGAAGTCGTTTTTATCAGGCATTACAAACCGGAGCAGACGAGACGGCGAAAGCAAAGAAGTTAGGCAAGATACGCGGCTTCGCGGAAAGGCGATGCGCTGGGGGGCTATTTCCAGGCTTTCACGATGAGGCCGGTGCCGGAATCGTGCTTGGAGCTGGCATCAATCCAGTTTAGAAGCAAGCAGAACGGAAACGTGATGAGATAATAGAACGGCAATACCACAAAGAACCATTTGGACGCGCCCAGCATCAGAATCGGGTACTTCATGCTCAGGCGCCACGAAATCTGGCCGGGCTCGCCGTAGCTGTACTGGGCCTCAATGCGGTCGAAGCCGGCGGTGCGCAGCTTCTGCTGAATCTCGTGGATGTTGTAGCCATCGCGCACGTGCTCCTCAATAAAGCTGGTTTCGTCGTCGCCGTGTACGTCGGAGCCACCTTGGTCAGAAGGGGTAGAGATCAGCAACATACCGCCGTCTTTCAGCGAGGCGTGAATGTTCGTGAACACTTCCACGTCTTCCAGAATATGCTCCATCACATCCACCGACAACGCCAGATCAAATGTGTTCGGCTCCTGATAAAGCACCAAGTCCTGCACCGCGAACTGCACATTCACCCGCCCGATTTGGCGAAAGAAGCGGTTGGAATCGGCAATCTGCTCGTCTTTCACATCGACGGCGAGAATCTGCCATTTCTTGCTCAAGCCCGAAAGCCAGTAGGTATATTGCCCGTAACCGGAGCCCGCATCAAGAATATTCAGAGCCTCATCGGTGCGACCTTTGGCCCACTGCCGCAACTCGCGGTGCACGTGCCAGGTGCGCAGCAACAATAAATCGAGCAGATAATAGAAGAGGCGGCGCAGCCAGGGCGTGCGGTTAAACACCTCCCCCAGCGACTTTTTAATCGGGTCGTAATACAAAGTTCTGTTACCTGTTGTGAATAGTCGGTTGCCGGCTTAGAGTAGTTTGGGGGCTTTTTCGGTGAAGCATAAGGCTTCACGCTTGCCTATCCCGGACTTTACTCGTCTTCGTCGGCAAATAGCTTGGGACGCTTGCTCTCGGGCGGCGTATCCGCTTCGTCGTCGGGAGCCGGCGCAGGCGGAATATGCAGGGTATTGATCACCTCATCCATCCGGGCAGCGTACGATGCGCTGTCATCGAGAAAGAAATTCAACTCCGGGATGACGCGCACCTGCTTGCGAATCCGTTTGGCTAAGGCCTGACGAATGGCTTTGCCATTGTCGCGGATGTCGCGCAATACGGCCTCACTGTCTTTAACCAATAGCAGACTCAGATACACGCGGGCCACGCCCAGATCGGGGGATACGCGCACGGTGCTGATGCCGGGGGGCAAACCTGGGAACAGGTGAGGCAGGTCGCGTTGAAAGACGGCGGCCAGATCCTGTTGCAACAAGCTGGCGAATTTTTGCTGACGTTTACTTTCCATAATAGCCGACAAAGGTAAGATTTAGGCAATCAGTAGTTCACACTCCGTAAGCAGACTTCAAACCCGAGGGCGATAATCAACGCCAATGGGCTCAGATGAAGCCTTCCCGCGCTTTCGTTTTAGCTTTACGCAGCCAAAACAGATTGAGTATTCTGATCGTCGCTTTTGGCTGCCTTTTAACTAAACTTTTTGCCCACGCTTCGCCTTGCTGCGTTTTTTTAAAAGTCCGCTTTCTACCCGACTGATCACGCTGCTGGTGCTGGTGCTGGCCGTTCGGCTGCCGTTGCTCTGGCTGGGCGTGCCGCTTACGGCCGCCGAGCTGCGGGCTTTGCTGATTGGGGAGCGCATGCACGCGGGCGCCCTGCTCTACCACGACCTCTACGACAGCACCGCGCCTCTGTCAGCCGTCGTTTTCGCTGCCCTCGATTTAATTGCCAGTCGGCCGCTGTGGCTGTACCGAATTCTGGCGTTGGCGCTCCTTCTATTTCAGGCGTTGCGGCTTAACCTGGTGCTCAACCGCGCCGATGTGCATCCGGAGCGGGGCTATGTAGCGGCCCTGACTTATCTGCTCGTAGCCAGCGTTACGGCCGAGCTTGATACGCTTTCGCCGCTGCTGCTGGGCCACACCTTTATTGTGACGGCGCTGAGTGCTTTGCTGCCCACCACCCGCGAGGGCTACGACAATCGCCGACTGTTTCGGGCCGGATTTCTGACCGGGCTGGCGGCGCTGTGCTATTTGCCGCTGGCGCTGTTTCTGCTGGTTGGCCTGTTCGCCGTTATCATCTTCGCTGCCAATTCCTTCCGAAGCTTTTTGCTGTTGCTGTGCGGGTTTTTCTTTCCGTATGTTGTCGTCGCCACCTTTTTCCTTTACACCGAAAGCCTTCCCGGCTTCGTGCAGTTTCATCTGCGGCCTACGCTGCAGGGTTTGGTAGCCGGCACCGATGGGCTACCCCTGTGGGTGCAGTTGCGGCTGCTGATTCTGCCCGGCGCTATTCTGCTGCTCGCGCTGGGGCGGGCCTTCACCACGTCGCTGGGGCTGGTATTTCAGGTAAAATTCCGGCAGCTGATGCTGGTTTGGCTGCTGGCCTCGGGGCTGATGATGGCCATTGGCGGTGGGGTAGCTCCCGGCACGCTGGTACTGGCTTTGCCGCCGCTCACCTATTTCGGGTTATTTCTGTGGCAAAAAGCCCCCCGCCCCTGGGTGCCCGATGTGCTGCTGCTGGTCGTGCTGGGGGGCATTTTAGTAATCCGCTACCGGGCCGTACTGGAGCTGGAGCAGCTGGTTCAGATTCCGGCTGAAAGCACCTATGCCATGCGGCCGCACCCGGCATACACGGCCGTGCAGGGGCAGCGCCTCCTGGTGCTTGGCCCCGACCGGCGCCCGTATGTGCAAAACAGCCTCGCCTCGCCCTACCTCGACTGGCGCTTAGCACAGGCTGATTTCGGCCACCTCAACGAATATGCCGCCATCTTCCGCTTGTCGCAGAATTTTGCCCCCCAGCCACCAACATACCTTATCGATGAGGTTGGCCTGCTGCCGGAGCTACGCTACAAGCTGCCCGCCATCTTTGGCCGCTACCAGCCCACTAGCACGCCGCGCGTGTACCGGCTGAGATAAATTTAATGGTTGAAGGTTAAATGGCTGGTCGCTCCCGCATCTCGTTGAACGACCAGCCATTTAACCTCCACCCATTTAATCAACAATCAATCTTATTGACGCGCGTTTGGTGACGCCCACCTTCAAATTCAGTGCTGAGAAACTTCTCCGCGATTTCGCGGGCCGCCTCTTCACTTACAAAGCGGGCCGGCACGCACAGAATATTAGCGTCGTTGTGTTGGCGGGCCAAGGAGGCTAGCTCGGGCTCCCAGGCAATAGCCGCGCGGATGCCGCGGTGCTTGTTGGCGGTAATGCACACGCCATTGGCGCTGCCGCAAACCAGAATTCCCTGCTTAAACTCATCAGCCGTGATGGCCGAGGCCAGCGGGTGCACAAAGTCCGGGTAGTCGACGGAATTGGGGGAGTGCGTACCGAAGTCCTGAACTTCGTGGCCGGCTTCGCGCAACCACTTGGCCAGCATCTGCTTGTACTCAAATCCGGCGTGGTCGGAGCCAATGGCAATTTTCATCGTGGTGCAGTACTACGTTTTTTTTGAATGATAGAGCCCGGCAGCCAGCTTAGCTCTGGCCGTTATTAGCCACCAGATCCGCGTTGAGCTTTTGCAGACTATTTCGCCGTACGATGCGAGCAATATTGATACTCACCTCGTACAGCAGCAGAATCGGGATGGTAACGATGAGCTGAGACGATACATCTGGAGGCGTAATGATGGCCGCCACCACGAGGATAACCACAATAGCATGCTTGCGGTAGAGGCGCATGACCTCAGGCGTAATCAGACCAGCTTTAGCCAGAAAAAACACGATCATCGGCAGCTCAAATACAAAGGCGCAGGACAGCGACATGGTGGTAAGCGTGCTCAAATAGCTTTGCAGGTCAATCTGGTTTTCAATGCTGGGATCAAGCTGATAAGAAGCCAAGAAGTTGATACTCAAAGGCGCAGCAATGTAATAGCCAAACAGCAAGCCCAGAATGAACAGAATTGAAACGAAGAATACCGCGCCCCGCGAGTTCGCCTGCTCGTGCGGATATAAGCCCGGCTTCACAAAGCGCCACAGCTCCCAGAAGGTGTAAGGAAAACCCATGGCCAGCCCCACGATAAACGAGCTGCTGATGTGCATCGTCAGCTGCCCGCTCATCTGCCGGTTCTGAATATCAAACTTAATCGGGTCCACGCACAGGTCGGGGGCGTTTAGGAGCTTTCCGAACTCACAAAACATGCGGTACGTCCAGAAATCGGGGCGCGACGGGCCCAGAATCAGGTCGTGAAAGAGAAAGTCTTTCGCTAAAAAAGCCCCCAGCGTAAACACTAAGACCGCAATGGCGGCCCGAATGATATGCCAGCGCAAGGCCTCCAGATGATCGATAAAAGACATCTCCTGGGGCTCGCCCGGCCGGTTTTCGGCTTGGATGCTGGTTTGATCCACTGATACTTGGGTTAATAACATGAAGTAGGTAGCACCTCTGTAGTTAAGTGCCTGCGCCAGACGTACGAAGTTTTTGGCTGCCTAGGTCGCAGCCAGCCAAAAACGATGGTTGTGGGGGGCTTTTTTTAAGTCTTTCCCCACGCCCGGTTAGCGCGTTCGCGCTGATTTTTTGCCTAGGCAAACAGCGGAAAGGCCTGCATCCACTCGTTTACCTGCCCGCGCACCCGGCTAAGGTGGGCTTCGTCGGCGTGGTGCATGAGCACATCGTCAATCAGCTCTACAATGCGCGTCATGTCTGTCTCAACGAGGCCACGCGTGGTGACGGCCGCCGAGCCAATGCGCATTCCCGAGGTCACGAAGGGCGACTTATCATCGAAGGGCACCATGTTTTTATTGATGGTAATATCAGCTTTGATAAGGGTGTTCTCGGCCAGCTTGCCGGTAAGGCCTTTGCTGCGCAAGTCAATTAGCATCAAATGGTTGTCTGTTCCACCTGAGATAATCTGGTAGCCGCGCTCCGTGAAGGCTGTAGCCAGAGCGTTAGCGTTGCGGATAACCTGGCGCGTGTAGTCGGCATACGTCTCAGTGAGGGCTTCACCGAAGGCAACGGCCTTAGCGCCAATCACATGCTCCAAGGGGCCACCTTGCGTGCCAGGGAATACGCCCGAGTCGAGCAGCGCCGACATCATGCGGAGCTCGCCCTTGGGCGTTTTCAGGCCGAAAGGATTCTCGAAGTCTTTGCCCAGCAAAATAAGCCCCCCACGCGGTCCGCGCAGCGTTTTGTGGGTGGTGGTAGTTACGATGTGGCAATGCTCAAACGGATTATTTAGCAAGCCTTTAGCTATCAGGCCGCTAGGGTGCGAAATATCGGCCAGCAAGAGCGCGCCTACTTCGTCGGCGGCTTCGCGCAGAGCTTTGTAGTCCCAGTCGCGGGAGTAGGCCGAGGCGCCGCAGATTATAAGCTTTGGCTGCTCGCGGCGGGCCGTTTCCTTCACCTTCTCCCAATCGATGAGGCCAGTTTCGGGCTCCACGCCATAAAAAGAAGGCTTATACAGCTTGCCCGAGAAATTGACGGGCGAGCCGTGCGTTAAATGCCCCCCATGACTTAGGTCGAAGCCCAGAATTTTGTCGCCGGGATTCAGGATTGACAGCATGACAGCAGCGTTGGCCTGGGCACCGGAGTGAGGCTGCACATTCACCCACTCTACGCCAAACAGCTCCTTTGCGCGGTCGATGGCGAGCTGTTCTACCTGGTCTACAATTTCGCAGCCGCCATAATAGCGCTTGCCGGGCAAACCTTCGGCATATTTATTGGTGAGGATAGACCCTTGCGCCCGCATCACCTGCTCCGACACATAATTTTCGGAAGCAATGAGTTCAAGACCGTGGGTTTGGCGCTCTTTTTCCTTACGAATAAGGTCGAACAGCACGGTATCGGGGGCGAGAGTAGTTGTGGTCGTTTCCATAGCCTCAAAGGTAGGGGTGAATCATTTAGCAATAAATACACAGCTCGTGGCAATGTTCAGCAGCAGGTACCAGCAATTTAGTAATAAGCTGCCGGCAAACTCGGGAGACCTCTTCCGCATGTCGATTGTTCCTCGTTACTTGCCATACGCTACGTGAGCATTTCTATGGTATCGCCCCTCGCCGAACTTCTGGCCCAGCTTCGTGTGGGCAACCAGAAATCCTTGATTACTTTCTACGAGCAGAACCGCGACCATTTTGCGCGTTGGGCGAAGTGGCACTATAAGCAGGACCCAGCCACCGCTCACGCCACGCTGCGGGCCGTATTGCTGGAGTTTTATGACCGCGCTACCGACGGTCGTCTGACAAAAATGCCCCCCGACCTGCGCGCTTTTATTTATGACATGGCCCGGGAGCGCCTCGATGATGCCACCGCTCAGCGTTTGCCCCAAGCCGAAGCCAACCGGCGTCAGCACCTGCTGCGGGCATTTCATGCGTTGGGAGCCGATTGTCGGCAAGTACTTTCTTATTTTTATTTTCGGGGCTATAATTTTGAGAAAGTAGCAGGCAAAATGGGTTATCCCAATGCTGTAGTGGCTCGTATTCAGAAATCTACTTACCTGCGTAAGCTGTATGAAGTAGCGTTACAAACCCCCGACGCTGACGGCCATACGCTACCCTCTACCGATATCTAACCGGATGCTGGCCCCTTTCTTGTTTAGCTAGTGGCTACTACGTCTCATTCCTCATGCTTCTCTAGCTTTCCGCGCTGCCTTGGTTCAAAGTTCCACCTCTTCTATGACGTCGTCCTTCGACTTACGCCCGTATTTGGAAGATATGGAGCGCTTCGCTGACGGTCAGCTTTCGGCGGCCGAGCAGGAGGCCTTTGAGGAGCGTATGCTTGAAGACCCGGAGCTGCTGAAGGCGCACCAGGCCTACGAGCAGCTGACAGCCGATCTGCGCTGGGCTGCCGGGCATGAGATATTGCAGGAACAGCTTCAGGCCCTGGACCAAAGCCTGGACCAGCGCCAGCAAGCCCTGACCCGCGTGCAGCGCAGTCCGGCCAATACCCGCCGCCGTACTCGTCGGCGCTGGCTGCTGGCCATCATGGGCATTATTCTGGTAAGCATCGGAGCCTGGCTGATGCTGCGCCCCAGCGAGGATGACGCACCCGCTGCCTGGAGCCGCTATTATCAGCCGGATCTGGGTTTGTCGGAAGACGACCCGAGCATCAGCCGCCGGCCTTTGCTGGCCGAGGCCATGCACCAGTATCAGGCAGGCCGCTACCCCGACGCGCTCCGTATTTTACAGCGCCTCTCCCCCGACCAAGTGGGCCAGGATACGCTGCTCTATTACAATGGCATTTTTCTGCTTCAGCAAGACCGGCCAACAGCCGCGCGCTCTTACCTGCGCCGGGTAAGTCAGCAGTCAAGCTCTCCGCTGGCGGGTAAGGCCCTTTATCACCTGGGAATGGTGCATTGGCATAGTAGACACCCGGTAGAGGCCCGCGCTATTCTAAGGCAGGTAGCCGACGACCCCAAAAATCCATATCGGGAAGACGCCCAGCTCGTGCTGCACGACAACGTACTTCAAGACTAATTTAAAAAAGTCCCCCAGTCAGGAAGCTGGGGGGCTTTTTTTGGCTGTGCATCAACCACCATACTGCCTCAGCGACGCGCTATTGCATAAGGCTCTTCCAGGTTGGGAATAAGCTGAAGTTGAAACGTGTCCAGATCCAGCACGGCTAAGTGAGCCAACTCCGGATTGTGGCGGTAAACGCAGCCTGTATCGAGGCCAATTGCTCCTTGACGAGCATCAACTCGCCGCTGCACTTCGGCCGTAGGCGTCGGAACGTGGCCATACAACAAGCGCCGCCCTTGCAGCCGCGACGCATCAAACACGAACTGCTTGGTATTAAGCATCGTGTTCCAATCTTGGCGCATCTGCTGGGGGGGCAAATGAAAGTCGAAGCCGGCGTGGACGAGCGTGAAGCCCGGAATATCTAGTTGGTAAGGCAGGGCATCGAGCCAGCGGAGGTAAGGCTCCGGAATATGAGCCGCCTCCGTCACTCCAAAGCTCTGGAGCGTCAACGCCCGGTCGTCGGCTGAGGCCCAGGTGGCGGCCGCTCTGCCGTGAGCAGCATCGAGCAACTCCTGATCATGGTTGCCGCGCAGACAATACACCTGAAAGCCAGTCGCTTGCAGCTGCATCAGGTAATCAAGCACGCCACGACTGTCAGGACCTTTATTAACATAATCGCCCAGCACATACAGCTCATCCGTGGCGCGCAGCAGCAACTTTGTTTCTACCGCGTGGCGGAAGGTGCGTAGGCAGCCGTGCAAATCGGTGGTAACGTAGCGAGCCATTAGCGTTTAGAGTATTAGTTAATATTATTGTCGTCTGGCCAAAGCCCGCAAAAATTTCGTGCATTTTAAATCTCTAGGGGCTTTTCTGGGCAGGCCAACCAGCATCTGGTAAATCAAAAAGCACTCCCTCCAACGGAAGAAGTGCTTTTTGAACAAGGTTCTGCAACTGCTTAATTATCAATTAGCTATACGCTGGCTTATCCAGATCTGGCTTATCGTAGTTGCGGTTGGGGTTGTTGGTCATGTGAGGCGGGATATCGGCCTCGCCGTCATTGGTGTATTCATCGGCCAGGCGCTGCGTCAACTCGTCTTCGTTGATCGGCGTACTGTTCGGGTCGCCTTTGGCTTTGCCGCCGGTGGCCGGGTTGCCTTTGTTTTCCTTGGACTGCTGGTTGGTGTTATTACTTTTGTAAGGCATGATTTCAACAGGTTAAAGTGGTGAAATACTGGAACTTCAAGCGTTATTCACCCCGCAAAATACCAGATTCCTGGGCATTGGGGTCATTCAGGTCAGCGTTGGTTTCGGGGGTAGCGCGGCCTGCCGGGCTGTCTTGCACTGTCGACACGTCGTGGTCGTCTTTGGTCAGGGTATTACGAATGCCATCTACGTCGCTCTCACCGGCGCCGTGTAGGGTGCGTTGGGCTTTTGTAGCGTTGGCTTCCGAAGCAGAAGGTGGCCGCCGAACCGTATCAGCACTAGGGAGGTCGAAGTCGGGCATATCCTGGTCGGCTTGCTCATCAGCACCTTCGCCTACTGTCAAGATATTATCGGCGGGATGGCCTACTTTATCTGCATCTTCGTTCACGGAAATAGAAGTATTGCCGCTGCCGCTATCCGTGCCAAAGCCTTCTTTGCCATCACGATTGCCAAACCCGCCACGGGCAGCTTCGTTTTTGGGTGGATCAGCGTCGGGAATGATATGTCCGGCCGCTAATTCCTGATCAGTAGTGTCGTCGTTGATGACGCGGACGGGACGATTATTAGGATCAATAGCCATAGAAAGCGTCGTTTAGAGTCGTGGGTGGATTACCTTGAAGTGTACTCTGGTTTGCGAAATTTGGTTTAAGTTGAACAGAAAGAGCGTGGCTTACCGCAAGTAAAAAGCGTTCGTGCCGAGCGCTTTATTGTCAAATTCCTCAATCAAAAAGCCCCCCATGTGGACCGAACACGATAACGCCCTCACCCGCAGCTTCCGCTTCCCCGATTTCAAAACTGCTTTTGCTTTCATGACGGCCGTGGCCGCCGAAGCAGAGCGCCAGAATCATCATCCGTGGTGGTCGAATGTGTACGATACCGTTGAGTTTCGCCTCAACACCCACGATGCGGGCAACACCATCACCAAACGCGACCACCGCCTGGCCGAAGCCATCGACCGGCTGGCCGCTGAGCACGGCGCACGCTGATCAGGGGCTGGTTGCATTTACGCTTTTCTATTTAGCACATCCCCGCATCAGCCTACCTTTGCGCCACTATGCCCGACGAAGCCCATACGACCACTGTTCTATACCTCGTGCCCACTCCCATCGGCAACCTGGAGGATATCACTCTTCGGGCCATCCGTATTCTGGGTGAGGTGGATACGGTGCTGGCCGAAGACACCCGCAACAGCGGCCGCCTGATGCAGCATTTGGGCTTGAAAAAGCCCCTGCTCAGCTATCATCTGCACAATGAGCACCAAACCGTAGCCCGCCTGATTGAGCGCCTGGAAAAAGGCGAACGGATGGCGCTGGTGTCGGATGCGGGTACGCCCGGCATTTCCGATCCCGGCTTTCTGCTGGTGCGCGAGTGCCTGAGCCGGGGTTTAAAAGTAGAGTGTCTGCCGGGTGCTACGGCTTTTGTGCCGGCATTGCTTAAGTCGGGTTTCGGGGCCGAACGATTTGTGTTTGAAGGGTTTTTGCCCGTGAAAAAAGGCCGCCAGACCCGCCTGCGGGAACTGGCCACCGAAACCCGCACGTTGATATTTTACGAATCGCCGCACCGAATTGTAAAGACGTTGGAGCAGCTGGCTGAGGTATTCGGACCAGAGCGGCAAGCATCGGTGAGCCGGGAATTAACCAAGTTATTTGAGGAAACCGTAAACGGCACGCTGCCCGCGCTGGCAGCCAACTTTGCGGGCCGTTCATCCATTAAAGGAGAAATCGTTGTTGTCGTTCAAGGAAGTAAAGACTAGCCCAGCCGTTGCCACGGCTCCGCGCCCCCGGGCAGGATGGGCCTATTGGCAACCTTCGCTGTTGGCGCTGCTCAGCGCTGTGCTTTTGTGGGCGGGCTGGCCCGTTCACCCCGCAGCCATGGCCCTGCTGCTGCTCGTAGGTTGGGTGCCGTATCTGCGGATGGAGCAGCTGCTTACGCGGCGCGGGGCCAGCGGCTGGAAGGTGTTTCGCTATACCTATCTGACTTTGGTACTCTGGAATGCCTTTACCACATGGTGGGTGAGCTACAGCACTTTAGGCGGCGGAATCGCGGCCGTCGTGCTGAACGCTTTGCTGATGTGTTTGCCCACCATGGCGTTTTATCACACCAAGAAGCTGGCTGGTCCTACGCTGGGCTACATTTCACTGCCCATTTACTGGATTGCCTTTGAGCAGCTGCATCTGCACTGGGATCTCACCTGGCCCTGGCTCACCCTTGGCAACGGCTTTGCGCAAGCCAATAGTTGGGTGCAATGGTATGAATACACTGGCTTTTTGGGCGGCTCCGTCTGGATTTGGGTGGTAAATATTCTGGCGTTTCTGTCCTTGCAAAAATACGCGGCGGCTAGTAGGCCCGGTGCCCCTGAGCTGAGCCGCGTACAGGTGCAGCGCCTGATCCTGATTCCTTTGCTGGCTGCTTTGCTGCCCATCGGGCTTTCCAAGCTTATCGGCTACAACTACCAGGAAAAAGGCCCCCCAGTCGAGGTATTAGCTATTCAGCCAAACATCGACCCCTACCAGGAGAAGTTTCAAGGGGCGGAAAACTTCATTCCTATCGAGGCACAGGTTACCCGGCTGATTAACCTCACCACTGAAAACCTGACGCCCAAAACGCGCCTTGTACTCTGGCCCGAAACCTCGCTGGATCAGGCGCAGTGGGAAAATCAGTTTGATGCTAACCCAAATACCCAGCGCGTACGGGCCATGCTGGCTCAGCATCCGAATCTGGAGCTTATCACGGGTATTACCAGTCTGGTAGCGTATCCGAGCAAGGAAACGGCCTCTGTCACGGCCCGCTTCCGCGACGATACGGGCTTCTACGATGTGTTCAATACGGCCGCTTTTCTGCCAAATGCCAGCACGCCAGCTAATTTTTACCATAAATCACGCTTGGTGCCGGGCGTGGAAAAAGTACCGCCTTTGCTTACGAAACTCATTGCCAACATCGACTTAGGCGGCACGGTGGGCAGCTACGGCAGTCAGGAGGAGCGCACGGTATTCCGCTCCCCTACCGACTCCGCGCTGTGGGTGGGCCCGCTCATTTGCTATGAGTCGGTGTATGGCGACTTTGTGGCCGAGTACGTGAAGAATGGAGCTACGCTGCTAGGCATCATCACGAATGACGGTTGGTGGAGCGACTCGCCCGGCCACGAGCAGCACCTGCAATACGCCACTCTGCGTGCCATCGAGGCCCGGCGTGCTATTGCGCGGTCGGCCAATACGGGCATTTCGGCGTTCATCAATCAGAAGGGCGAAATCACGACCCAGACCGATTGGTGGGTACCTGCGGCCAGCCGTGCCACGGTGCAACTCAACTCAGAGCTGACCTTTTACGTGCGCCACGGCGATCTTATTGGGCCGACTATGCAAGTGCTGGCAGGATTACTGCTGGGTTTTACGCTCGTGCGCCGGTTTACGGGGCCCAAAACGATCTAACAAACCACATGTCATGCAGCGCAGCGCGAAGCATCTCGCGTGTTTATTTGGGTTGCTAACCTCACATCAGCACGCGAGATGCTTCGGCTCCACCTCTGCATGACAATTATGTTTTTCTATGGATTTCAACGCATTAAGCCTGCAGGTAGCGGATATAGCGCGCCGGGCCGGGCAGTTTATTCGGCAGGAAGCCGCCAGCTTCGACCTGGCGACCGTGGAGCATAAAGGCTTGCACGACATGGTTTCGTACGTCGATCAGCAAAGCGAAAAGCAGCTGGTAGATGAGCTGCACGCGCTGCTGCCCGAGGCTGGTTTTATCACGGAAGAAGGCACCGCCGCCAAGGCCAGAACCGAAGAGTACAACTGGATCATCGACCCGCTCGATGGCACTACCAACTTTATCCACGGGCAGCCCGCGTATTGCGTAAGTGTGGCGCTGATGCACCGCGACGAGCTGGTGGTGGGCGTAGTGTATGAAATCAATCAGGATGAGTGCTTCCGGGCGGCGCTGGGCAGTGGCGCTTTTTGTAATGAGAAGCCCATACATGTATCGGCCGCGGCCAATTTGCATGAGTCGCTGTTGGCCACGGGCTTTCCTTACTACAAGTTCGACAAGCTGGATGCCTACCTCAAAATTATGGGCGCCTTTATGCAGTCGACGCACGGTATCCGCCGCGTAGGCTCGGCGGCGCTGGACCTGGCGTATGTAGCAGCAGGCCGCTTCGACGGCTATTTTGAGTTCAACATCAACTCCTACGATGTAGCGGCTGGGGTGCTGCTGGTGCGCGAGGCCGGTGGCCACGTCACGCAGTTTCTCACCAATGGCGACCCTATTTTTGGTCGGGAAGTGTTAGCTACCAACGGCCAGATACACCGGCAGATGCAGCAGACCATTGGCGATTACTGGAAGTAGCCGGGCCGAAAGCCAAACTTTTTTCCGGATTGCGTAGTTTTGTGAGCGTTATGCTGTTCCAATATTTCCTCATCGGCGTTTTGTTTCTGGCAGCCACTATTTATGTGGGCCGGATATTCTGGGGGGCTTTTTTCTCCCCAAGCACTACGGGCTGCGCCAAGGGCTGCGGCGGCGCCTGCGGCACCATTGATGTCGACCGGCTGCAACGCACTATTGAGGCGGCGCAGAAAACCAGCCCGGCTTCAAGTAAATAACTTTCACTATTACCGATTCAGACAACCTCGCCCCGTGCCGACTGCGTATAGTTGGCACGGGGTTCTTTTTTGTTCCCTACTCTGCCACACCGTTCCACTCCCAAACGCCCCCTGATCATGCAAGATAAAGAAGAAGAACGCTCCCTGATTATGGTAGAGCAAAAGCTGGCCAAAGATGGCTTTACCGAAGATTTTCGGGTTTCTGACGGCCGTCTGCGCCCCTTTAGCTCCGAAACCATCAGCTACGGCCCCGCGGATGTGACCATCGTGGATTTTTACCGCTTCGAGGGTGAGAGCGACCCTGATGACATGTCTATTCTCTACGCCTTAGAGTGCTCCGATGGTACGCGTGGCACGATTTCTTCGGCCTTTGGTCCAGCCGGCGACTCTGATAGCATGGAGTTTCTGAAGCAGGTAGAAGACTTAGGCAAAAACCTCAGGAAGGACCACAAATAAGAACTAATAAGAATCAAAAAAGCCCCCCAGCAACGTGCTGGGGGGCTTTTTTAGATTAAGGATTTCATTTACGCCGGTTATCAGCTCTTGTTGGTATCTACTTCTTCGTTTTGCAGGGCAACAGGCAAAACAGCTCCGCCAGGCACGTGAAGTGTCCGGATGGGGAAAGGAATGTTGATGCCGGCCTCGTCGAAGGCTTTTTTGATGCTCATAATGGCCGCGCTCTTGGCCCCTACGTAGTCAACTTGCCGCTTGTAGGGGATCCAGAAGCGGAGCTGAAACGTGATGGCGCTGTCGGCAAATTCCGTAAACATGACCTCCGGAGCCCGCTCGCGCACAAGGTGAGGCACCTGCTGCACAGCTTCTAACACCACTTCCCGCACCTGATCCAGGTCGGAATCGTAGGCCACGCCGCAGTCTAGATCGACGCGGCGCATGGTATTCACGGAGTAGTTAATAAGCGCATTCTCAAACACTTTGCGATTAGGCACCAGCACCATTTCGCCGGTGGGCTGGCGCAAATCCACGGTGCGCAGCCGGATGCGCTCAATCACGCCGAAGTAGTCGTTGGTCTTAATCATGTCGCCCACGTTGAAGGGGCGCTGAATGGCGATGATAATACCGCTGATGAAGTTGGCTGCAATATCCTGAAAGGCGAAGCCCAGGGCCAGACCGATGATACCCACACCAGCCAGCAGGGAAGTCACGGTCTTGTCCAAGTTGAGAACCGACAGCACGAAAAACAGCCCAAACAGCAACACCACAAAATACACCAGTGTCGCAATCAGGCTGTTAATGGTAACGCTGTGCGATACGCGCGGCAGAAACCGGGTTGCCAAGCGTTTTACTAGCCGCGCGGCAAATATGGTCACCGTCAGCAGCAAAACGGCAACCACCAAGTTAGGCAGCATCACCACAAACTGCTCGGCCCAGGCAACGAGCTTATCGGTGACGAGGTTAAGCGTGTTCGAAAAATCAGAAGTCAAGGCAAATACTGCTTGTAATACCATGGAAGGAAATGCAGAAATGCAACATACGAAAAGTCAACAGGGGCACTGCCCTGTACTAGTAACAACGCGCTCAGCGGGATAGGGGTTTTATCGGTGTCAAACGCACACTCATCCAGATCTGCTATTTCGGGTTCGCAGAAATCAGCTTTGTACGCAGCAGAAAAGCAGCTTTAGCCCCACACGCGGGTGCCTTCCGTGCAGTTGCGGCACATCTCAATCTGGTCGCGGCCTTTGAGCAGGGAAGCGCGAAACTGCCGGTACTTTGGCCCCTGCCACAAGCCACGAAAGGTTTGCTGAGATAAGTCGCCGAGGCGGTATTCGGCGTCTTTATCGAAGCAGCAGGGCACCACCAAGCCGTCCCAGGTAATCACGCAGGAGTGCCACATCTTCCAGCAATGGTTTAGCAGGCGGTTTTTGATGCTCCAGGTGCCATTCTGGTTGTTTTCGTAGCGCGAGTAGTAGTCGATGGTCGGGATAAGGGGCGAGCCGTTCTGATAATCGTAAATCTGGGCGGTTTTGAACCACACATCGTCTACGCCCATCTCCTTGGCCAGCTGCTTGGCATCTTCAATCTGGTGCTCGTTGGGCTGCACTACCAGAAACTGAAACACCACGCGCGGCGTGCTCGACTTCAACTCCTTGCGCCAGCGCAGCACATTGCGCGTCCCCTCCAGCACTTTGTCAATTTTGCCCCCCACACGGTATTGCTGGTAGGTTTGCTGCGTTGTGCCATCGAGCGAGATAATCAGCCGGTCCAGGCCCGACTCCACCGTGCGGCGCGCGTTCTGGTCGTTGAGGTAGTGAGCGTTGGTGCTGGTAGCGGTATAAATGCCCTTGTCGGCGGCATATTTGACCAGCTCCAGAAAATGCGGATGCAGGTAGGGCTCGCCCTGAAAATAGAAAATTAGATACCAGAGCCGCGCCGCTAACTCGTCAATCGTGCGCTTGAACAGCTCGTCGGGCAGCATGCCGGTGGGGCGGGTAAAGGAGCGCAGCCCGCTCGGGCACTCCGGACAGCGCAAATTGCAGCTGGTCGTCGGCTCAAACGACAGCGCCATGGGTAGCCCCCAGTGGCGCGCCTTGCCGGTGAGCTTGCTCAAGGCGTAGCTTCCCACTATCTGCGCGGTATTGAGCGCACGGCGCGGGGTGGTTTTGGAAAGCAGATTAAGCGCGTCGGTGAGCGTGGAGGCCATGGTGCGGGCAAAGGTCGGCAATGCCTGAACAAAAATGCCCTCTAAAGTTTAGCTAGTACTTACAGGGCATAAAAAAAGCCCCCCACATATCGTGTGGGGGGCTTTTCAAGAAATCAGGCTGCGTTACTTTACCTTAATGTCGCCCCGAATTTCGCCGCCCGGAAAAGCGGGCGTATGTAGGTTCACATAAAAACCGTTATTCAGCAATAAGGCTTCATCGGCTTCAGTGAAAGTAGCCGTTGCTGTAATAGGGGAAGTGAGTTGTGGAAGTGGGTGAACCACTGGACCATTCACACCCGGCATACCGCGATGCAAGTGTCCCGCTTGCGGTGTCAGGCCCGTATACGTTACCGTGTAGGTCAGTACGTTGGTATCCTTGTTATAAACACCCGAGAACGTACCTGTAGCGGCTGAGGGAGTTGGTGGCACCTCTTGACTACCGTTTATCACAGCTGTCAAAACTACATTGGGGTTTGGGGCAGGCTTAACGATTTTACGTAGATCATCCAAGTTTACTTGGTCGCAGGAAGAAAACGCCACCAAGCTAGATGCCAGGAGGAAACCAGAAGTGAGTTTTTTTAGCATTGGTTAGGTAGTAAAGGGTGAGTTATAGAAAAGAAGAAAAGTGGGTCCGCTGAAGCGGAAATCGAATAAGAAAGCACGCTAGCACAACGTACGATAAAGCCCCGCCTCCGGTTCATAACAAGTTGACTTTCTTTTGTTTTCAGAAAAAACACAGAAGTTCCTTTATTGTCTCATGATAGTACCCCGAGTTTGGACAAGAAGTGGAGTAGGCGGCGATTGAAATGATAGCTCTCCATCCACATAAATCTGATTTGACAGGAGCAGAGCCTCATCCGCCTCACTTAAAGTGACCGTGCCTGTAATTGGAAACCGAGGCGAAGACAACGTGTAGATTATGGGCCCGACAACACCTGGTCCACCACGGTGCAGGTGCAATTCTTGAAGCGCATTAGCTCCAATTGCATAAACGTATGCCATGCTATAAGTCAAGACGTTGGTCTGCTGGTTATAAACACCCGTAAAAGACCCTAAGCCTGAAGTTGCAGGAGTCGGCAAAGCTTGAGGACCAGTCACCGTAGCCGACAAGGATATTTCGGGGGTTGGTGGCGCCTTTTTGCGTAGGTCATCTAGGTCGAATTGGTCACAGGCGGAAATAGCGACCAAACTTAAGAAGCATAGAAAACCGGAAGTGAGTTTTTGTAGCATCAGCGAGGAGTATGAAGTAAACATGTATCACCTTTAAGTTGAGGCAATTGAACTGGAATTAAACCAGCTTTACTGCCGCATAATAGTACCCCTGATTTCCCCAGCTTCGGGGAAAATCTGCGCGTGTACATCTACATAAAACTCGTTGTTCAGCAGCAAAGCTTCGTCAGCCTCAGAAAGGGTGACTGTACCTCCAATTGGAGATAGCAGCGAAGGAAAGGAATAAACGATGGGCCCATTTGTTCCCGGCGCGCCCCGGTGCAGGTGGGCTGCTACTACCGGCAGAGCTAAGCTCTCGCTACCAGAGGGAACACGCTCACCTGCATTATAATAGGTGATGGTAGAAACCAATACATTGGTTTGCGGGTCATACAAGCCTGAATAAGCCCCCACAGCCCGCGATGGCAATCGCTCTCCCAGTACTTGGCGGGAATCCATGGAAGACCATAATGCTATCTTGGGTCTAGTCGTAGGCTGCCCATTACCTCGCCAGTCTTCCAGGCCGAACTGGTCGCAGGCGAAAAACGCTACGGAGCTCAATGCCAACAGGCAACAGCCAATAAGTTTATTTAGCATAAGATTGTAGGTGAAGAGTGGGAGATAAAACCAGGAAAGGAGCCTATTGAGGCAGATAAAGGCTTAGTAAGCTGGCAGAACCTATTAGCTCGTTTTAGAGCGGCACGACCGCACCCCTAACCAGCCCATTTGGGAGGGCAGCATTATGGAAAAAATCTACATAAGTGCCACTGGAGAGCAATGCTGCTTCGTCCGCTTCCGGAATGGTTGCCTCGCCCTGGGACAAGAAACCTAAAAGAAAAGGCAGTTCCACGATAATAGGTCCAGTGGTGCCCGGCGTACCCCGGTGTAAATGCACGTCTGCTGGTAACGAAAAGTTTCCTCCAACAGAGTAGTAGGTCAGCACATTGGTGTCCTTGTTATACAAGGCATGGAAAGTAGCTGTTTCAGGGAAAGAAGAGGGCGGCACTACCTGGCTACCGTTTACTTGGGCTGTTAGCGCTATTTCAGGGCCCGGAACAGGAGCAGGTGTGGGCGACTGCCTCACGATAGTACCGCGCGATGTGACAGTGAGCGGGTCCGTCTCACGAATAAGTCGTGCTTCTGCATCTATATATAAGCCACCATTGAGCAGCAGAGCCTCATCGGCCTCAGTTAACGTGATGGTTCCATTCGTGGTCGTAGGCAAGGTATAAGCGATAGGCCCGCCAGTTGCTGGCGTGCCGCGGTGCAGGTGTAGCACATCCCGCTGGATGCTGTAGGGTACAATACCGAATGCCACTGTATAGTCCAACACATTGGTCTGGTGGTTATAAGTGCCCGTAAAAGAGCCGGCGCCGGCGCCACTACCCGTAAGCTTTGCCGATAGAAAAATGTCAGGAGGACTAGGCGGCGCCTTTTTACGCAGGTCATCCAGGTCGAACTGGTCGCAGGCGGAAACTATGCCCAGACTCAGTAGTAAAAGAAAACCGGAAGTGAGTTTTTGTAGCATCAGTGAGGAGTATGACGTGAGCGTTTATCACCTTAGTACAGTATGATTAAGCTAGACCTATATGGCCTTATTGCCGCGTAATTGGTCCACGGGCTTCACCCTGAGGAAAACCCCGAGTGTGCACATCCGCATACATCCCATTGTTGAGCAGTAAGGCCTCATCTTCCTCAGAAAGCGTCACGATAGCGCCGATGGGGAGGGTAAGCGAAGGAAACGAGAAAACGATGGGGCCGTTCGTTCCGGGCGCCCCCCGGTGCAGGTGGACTGCCGTTACTGTTCCATTTATATTACCAGTGCTGACTTCACCGGCCGTATGATAAGTGATAGTTGAGGCTAGTACATTGGTTTGCGGGTCATACAGGCCTGTATAAACCGCAGTAGCCCGCGATGGAGGACCCAATACGACTTTGCGGGCATCCATATTATTGGATACTAATGCTATTTTGGGTCGAGGGGCAGGCTGACCATTACCTCGCCAGTCTTCCAGGCCGAACTGGTCGCAGGCGGAAAACGCTACTATGCTTACTGCCAACAGGCAATAGCCGGTAAGTTTGTTTAGCATAGGTTGGGAAGTGAAGAGTGAGAGACAAAAACGCTTATATCGGCTAGCGGAACCCGTAATCCGGACTTGCTACTGCGGCACCACTGCCCCCCTAGCCTCTCCATTCGGGAACTCAGCTCTATGCACGTCTATATAGGTGCCACCGGAGAGCAATGCCCCTTCATCAGCTTCCGGAATGCTCGCTTCGCCTTGGGGGTAGTAACCACCAGGAAAAGACAATGTCGCTATGATGGGCCCATTCGTGCCCGGCGCGCCCCGGTGCAGATGCACCGCTTCTGATGAAGATGTAAATGATAAATTATTAGTTGTGTAGATTGACCAGTAGGCCAGCACATTGGTGTCCTTATTATAAATTGCATTGATAATGCCCTTACGATCAGAAGAAGTGGGCGGCACTACCTGGCTACCATCTACCCGGGCTGTCAGAGCTACCTGAGGGCCCGGAACGGGAACAGGAGTGGACGGCTGCCTTATAATAGCCCCCCGAGATCGGGTATAGAGCGGATTGCCCACCTCTGCATCCACATACATATTCCCCTCCAGCAGCAGTGCCTCATCAGCCTCGGTTAAGGTGATGGTCCCATTGTGGGAAGGCAAGGTATAGGCAATGGGCCCATTCGTTCCTGGCGCGCCCCGGTGCAGGTGCAACTCATCTTCGGGTATATAAGTAAAAAATATACTGAAGTCTACAACATAAGTCAGAAGGTTAGTCTGCTGGTCATAGGTGGCCGTAAAAGCACCTATGCTCAGGGAGGAATTTGGACGCCTCGGCACTACTTGGTTGTCCGTGAGGGTAGCAGACAGAGATATTTCGGGAGGACTAGGCGGCGCCTTTTTGCGCAGGTCATCCAGGTCGAACTGGTCGCAGGCGGAAACTATGCCCAGACTCAGTAGTAAAAGAAAACCGGAAGTGAGTTTTTGTAGCATCAGTGAGGAGTATGACGTGAGCGTTATCAGCTTGTTATCCGTGCAGCTGGTCTATACCAGAGCCTGCTCTACTGCCGCCTGACAGTCCCTCGAACTTCGCCCTGAGAGAAAAGCCGCGTATGCACATCCACATACATCCCGTTGTTGAGCAGCAACACCTCGTCCTCCTCAGAAAGGGTCACTGTAGCTCCGATGGGGAGTGTGAGCGAAGGAAAGGAGAAAACGATAGGCCCATCCGTTCCTGGCCGCCCCCGGTGCAGGTGGGCCGATAGGTGGGCCGATGTTACAGGCGCCCCCTCTACAGAGTAACCGATAGTAGAAACCAATATATTGGTTTGTGGGTCGTAGAGCCCTGCGTAGGTCCCAAAATCCCGCGATGGAGGCCCATTTACTACTTGGCGAGCGTCCATAGGGGACGTCAAGGCTATTTTGGGTCTTGGGGCAGGTTGCCCATTGCCTCGCCAGTCTTCCAGGCCGAACTGGTCGCAGGCGGAAAACGCTACGGAGCTTAATGCCAAGAGGCAAAAGCCAGTCAGTTTGTTTGGCATAGGTTGGGAAGTGAAGAGTGGGAGATAAGAACCAAGGGAAATAACTGTTGAGATATAAATAGCCTGCGCTACATCATTAATTTGAATGTAAGAAAAAGCTTTGCAATATTTCCACAAGTATTTGAATTTCTGATTGTTGAGTTAGAGCATAAGCCTATTACTGCGGTTTTATACCATCTCTTGGAACCCCACTCTGCCCCTACCGTTAATCATTATCTAACCCTGATCTGCTACTATGAAAATTCCAGTTGAAAAAGGCCAGGAGAAAGGCTTTCTGCCCGATGGCCGCCACGTGGTCGAGATTACCGATATTGAGGAAGGCACCAGCGAGCACCAGAATGTGCCATTCTTCGCGGCGCGTATGGAAAACGAAGACGGCTTCGTAACCCAGCGCTTTTATACATCACCGGCGGCTATGCCCATTCTGCTTTCTCTCTACTCAGCCGTTGGCATTCATGCTGAAGGCGGCAAAGACCTTGACACCAAGCAGTTACTTGGCAAGAAGCTATCCGTTGAGGTAAGCGACCATACTTACGCCGAGCCAGCTTCCGGCGCTGAGCGCACTATTAAGCAAGCAACCGGCTTCCGAGCAGCTTAGCTGCTTTCCGTAAAGCAAAAAAAGCCCCCCAGACTAGTTCTGGGGGGCTTTTTTGCTGTTAAGTCAGCTTACTTCTCGCTTCCGACTGGCAAAGCGCTGGTATAAGTGGAGGCCTTGCCGAAAGACTCTTTTATTTCGTCGATGGCCGCGTGGCTGCTCAGGCGCTTAGGCTTGGTATTGAGGAAAGAGCCATCTTCTGCTAGCAGAAAATACGAAGGAACTTCCTGCAAGGCGTAGGCCCTAGCCAGCGCTGAGCGCAAGCCGCCCGCAGCCCGCACATGTACGCCCGGCAGCTTCTTGCTCACCACCAGCTGCTTCCAGGCAGGATCATTCTCATCGAGGGCAATGTTGAGAAACACGATGTTTTTGCCTTCGAATTTCTTCGCTAAATCCTGAGCATACGGCAGGTCGCGCAAGCTCAGACCGCTGGTTGTGCGCCAGAAGTTCAGGTAGACCAGCTTGCCAGCAAAATCGCGCAACGATACTGTGTCGCCCTTCACCGTCACGAGCTTGAAATCGGGGGCCGGGGCACCAATAGCAAAGGCCTTATGGCTTTCGAAATCGCGCTGCAACAGCGGGTAAAACTCATTTTTAGGATCTACACTGCGAAAGTCAGCCAGCATGGCCGCCGACTGCTTCACGTGCCCAAACCGAAACGACTCCTGCAGAATACGGCCCATAATTAAGGGTTTTACCGGACCCGTCAGCTGCTTTTTAGCCAGATCATAGCACACCCAGTAAAAGTCGGGGTCGGAGCGGTGATGATTGGCAGCTACCGCAGTGTAATGGATGTAGTTCAGCAAAAACTCCTGATGCTGCTCGCTCTGGGCCGCACTGGGGTTGTTGATAAGCTTGGCATCGTTGAGGAAGCTGTAGTACTCAGGCGACATTTTCAAACGACCTTCGGTGGCTACAACCTGCTCGCGGAGGTCTTGAAAAGTGAGACGGTCGTTGGCGTAGCTATAGTCAATCTCGGCCTGGGCGTAAGCTTTGAAAGCGGCCGATACCTGATTGTCTTCCGCATAGCCATCCAAAAATTTTTGTTCGGCCTTGCGACGATAATCTAAGAAGGACAGGAAACCGGGCTCGTAAAGCATGATGTTATCGGGCAGCACCTGAAAGCCGTCGTTCTCAATGAACTGCTCATCCAGTTCAACCAGATAGCTGCTAGCTGCGGAGCCAGGCCCTTTAAACTTAATGCTGGACGCTAGGTCATTGCTTTTGAAGCGCACTTCAATTGCGTTGCCCGGCTCCAGAAACAGGTCGGCTACGTCATCGCCGTACACCAAGTCGGCGCGGGTGGGTCCGGGCACCGCCACGGCCAGCCGAAACTCCCCTTTGCTATCGAGGCGCGCGTACGTGATATGTTCCTTAGGGTCAAGCGGATGCTCACGAAAAGAAACGGCAATTGTATCGGTCTTGTAATTGCTCACCTTACCGGTCAGCACAACGGTGCCCTGCGCCCGACCTACGGCGGGTGCCAACAGCGCAACGGTCAGCAGACCAATGAGAAAACGAAAAGGCGATTTTTTTGAAGCAGAATTCATGCAGTAGGCAATCGACAGCACGGAGAATCCGTGGTGAATACTTAGCTAAATACTAATGTCTGACTGAATGGATCAATTCAGTATATTCTCGGGATAAGACAATTCTTAACCCGAAGATAAGGCATAAAAACCTATAAAATCCAATATCGTAGTTTACTTTTTCGTAACGTCTTATCAGGCTACCAGTTGAAATTTAGGAAGCTAGGCTGCGTAAAAGCTCTCATAACCACTGTAAAGGGGGCAAAAAGGTATTTTACCGGAGTAGCTGAAGCTATTATATATGCGTTACCAGCTATAAACATGCCTAAATTTTTTACCCAAACAGGCCTGTTAACACTTCGTCGAGCCTCCCAACCGGGTGTACACGAATACCAAAGCGTCCCAGGTCTAAACCTCGAGCGTTAAACTGCGAAATGTACATTTCCTGAAAGCCAAGCTTTTCTGACTCTGACAAACGCTGATCGAGGCGACTTACGGCCCGTATTTCGCCACTCAATCCAACCTCGGCCGCTAGGCAGGTTTCGCCGCTGAGTGGAATGTCGTTGAGCGAGGAAACAACGGCTGCACACACGGCCAGATCAAGGGCTGGATCTTCGAGGCGCAGGCCGCCGGCAATGTTTAGAAAGACATCGTGCTGCCCCAGACGCAAGCCGCTACGCTTTTCGAGAACAGCCAGCAGCATCTGTAGTCGCTTGGAGTCGAAACCGGTGCTGCTGCGCTGGGGTGTGCCGTAGGTGGCGGGGCTCACCAGGGCTTGCACCTCTACCAGCAAAGGCCGGTTTCCCTCCAGCGTCGCTCCGATGGCAATACCACTGAGGGTTTCGGTGCGCTGACTCAGCAGGATTTCTGAGGGGTTGGATACCTGGCGCAAACCAGCTCCCTGCATCTCGTAAATACCCAGCTCAGAAGTAGAGCCGAAGCGGTTTTTGATGGTGCGCAGAATCCTGTAGCTCAGGTGCCGGTCGCCCTCAAACTGAAGCACCGTGTCCACCATATGCTCCAGAATCTTGGGTCCGGCAATAGAGCCGTCTTTGGTGATATGGCCGATGAGTAGCACGGGCACGCCCGTTTCCTTGGCATACTTGAGCAGCTCGGCTGTGCACTCGCGCACTTGCGACACCGAGCCGGCTCCCGATTCTACCAAGCCGGATTGCAGGGTCTGGATAGAATCGACCACCACCACGTTGGGCTGCAACTGGTCGATCTGGCGGAAGATATTTTGGGTGTTGGTTTCGGTGAGAATGTAGCAGCCGGGATGCTGGTCGCCGAGGCGCTCCGCCCGCATTTTGATTTGCTGCTCGCTTTCCTCCCCCGAGATATAGAGCACCTTGAGCTGACGTAAGCTCATGGCAATCTGCAACATAAGCGTGCTTTTGCCAATGCCAGGCTCGCCGCCAATGAGGACCAGAGAGCCGGGCACAAGGCCGCCACCCAATACGCGGTTTAGCTCCCCATCGTGGGTGTCGATGCGGGCTTCTTCCTCGTAGTGAATCTCGCCGATAGGCCGGGGCTTAGCGCTGGTTTTGGCGGCGGGCGAAGCCGTAGGTGGCTTCCAGGAGCCGGTAGACTGGTTATTTTCTTTTTCGACTACTTCCTCCACGTAGGTGTTCCACTCCCCGCACGACGGGCAGCGGCCAATCCACTTGGCTGACTGAGCACCGCACTTTTGACAGAAATAAAGGGTCTTGATTTTGGCCATGAATCGGGTCGGATGAACGTATAGAATGCTCAGCAGGAAGGAAAAGTTTGGCAAGATCGAGATTTGCCGGGGCTCACCGGTTCTGGCTGGCAGCAGCGGTGATTATTAGTAGCGCTAGCTCAGCTGAAATTGAATTTAACTTACCTTGCTATGAGGCTTTAAGCCATTGCCTTGTGCAAAAAGCCCCCCGACTCGCTACAGTTGAGTTTCTCAAACCCAAGCTGCTTGTAGCTTGTTATGTAGCGATTTACTATCCCTTACTTATTATATAATGGCTAGCCTTGCTCCTACTGATCTGTCCGTTATTCCTGCCTTTGCCGATTTGCCCCCCGAAACCATCGACTGGCTAATGGATCATGGTGAGCGGCGCGAGTATGCAGCCGAGGAAGTTATTTTTAAACCCGGCGACCCAGCCGAGTACATGATGGCTTTGCTCCAGGGTGAGCTACAATTTTTCGCGGTGCGCAATGGAAATCGCGAGCCTATTTTTCGGGTGAGTGCGGGGCAAGTGAGTGGCGTGCTGCCGTATTCGCGGCTGCGCGTTGTGAATGGCTATAGTATTGCAACAATGCCTACCGCTGTGTTTGTACTGCACCGAGATCTATTTCCGGAGCTGGAGCGAACGAGTCCGGAGCTAACCCAGCGTTTAGTGGCTTTGATGAGTGACCGCGCCCGTGATGAAGCCCGTGGGCAGGAGCGCGACGACAAGCTGCGCGCTTTGGGTAAACTGTCGGCGGGGTTGGCACATGAGCTAAATAATCCGGCCGCCGCCATTGCCCGCGCCTCGCAAGCCTTGCAGGAGCTGACCCTGGCCAAACCCGCGCAGCTTCTGGACTTACTTCAGCATTGCCCCAATCCCGAGGCGCTAAAAGCATTGACGCTGCTAGCCACCGAGATAATCGCCAAAGAGAAGCCTATGTCGGCACTGGAGTGCGCTGACTATGAGGATGATTTGGCTGATTGGCTCGAAGATCAAGGCGTGGCTGATGGCTACCGCCTCGCGGCCGGTCTGCTAGAGGCTGGAGTGACGAAGGACATACTTGCCCCCGTAGCTGCCGACTTACCCAAGGCGGCGCTGCCGGCTGCTTTTGCCTGGCTGGAAGGCCAGCTTACCACCCAGCGCCTTATCCGGGATGTGCAGGAAGCCGGCAGCCGGATCAGCACCTTGGTGGCCAGCGTAAAAACCTACTCCCACATGGACCGCGCCACCGACCGCGCACCTTTGGACGTGCACAACGGTCTGGAAAGCACCTTTACCATGCTGGGCCATCAGCTACGCGCCAAAAAGATCCGGCTAACGCGCGATTTTGCCCCCCAACTTCCATTGGTGCGCGGCCAAGTCAGCAGCCTGAACCAAGTGTGGACGAACCTGCTCGATAATGCCATTGACGCCGTGGCCACCGGAGGAGAGATTACCGTGCGCACGCACTTGCAAAGCGGCTTTGTGCGCGTCGCCATCATCGATAATGGCACGGGCATCGCGCCCGATGTGCTGAATCATATTTTTGAGCCTTTCTTCACCACCAAAGAAGCGGGCGCGGGCTCTGGCCTGGGTCTCGATATTGCGCAGCGTATTGTGCGCAGCCACAACGGACGCTTGGAGGTAAACTCCGTTCCCGGCCGCACCGAGTTTAGCGTGTGGCTTCCCGCGCTTACATAAGGCTGGGGGGCTTTTTCTGACAGGTCTGAGAGTAGTTGAAGTAAAAAAGCCCCCCAGCACGTCTGTACCTTTGAATTCTCTGCATGACTGTCTATTAGCATGACGTTTACTAATTAGCCTATACCCTACTAAGCACCAATTACCATTATGAAAAAGCCTGTTCTCCTTGTTGTGGATGATGATCCGCAGGTGCTCAGCGCCATCGACCGGGATTTGCGCAGTGAGTTTCGCCGCGATTATCGGGTGCTGCGGGCCAGCTCGGGGCCGGAGGCTTTGGAAATCCTGAAGGAGTTGGATACGCGCGCCGAGCCGCTAGCACTGCTCCTGGCCGATCAGCGCATGCCCGAAATGGAAGGCGTGGAACTGCTGGAAAAAGCCCGGGCAATTTTCCCGGATGCTAAGCGGGTGTTGCTTACGGCCTACGCCGATACCGAGGCCGCCATTCGGGCCATCAACAATGCTCACCTCGACTACTATCTCCTGAAACCCTGGGACCCACCGCAGGAGCTGCTTTACCCCACGCTACGCGACTTGCTGGCCGCTTGGCAAGCGCATTATAAGCCCCGCTTCCAAGGGCTTAGGCTTATCGGGTTTCAATGGTCGCCGGTTTCGCATGAGTTGAAAGACTTTCTGGCGGGCTATATGGTAGCTTATCAATGGCTGGATTTTGAAACGAACCCTGAGGCGGCTACTCTTTTGCAAAGCACCGGCCTCACGCCCGCCGATTTGCCTGTGGTTGTGTTTGAGGATGGCTCTGCGCTGGCCCGGCCTGAGCGGGCGGCGGTGGCTCTCAAAATAGGGTTGTCGCAGAAGGCTTCCGCCGAGCTTTATGATGTGGTCGTGATTGGAGCCGGGCCTTCGGGGCTGGCGGCGGCGGTGTACGGCGCCTCAGAAGGACTCAAAACGCTGGTTATTGAGCGCGGCGCGCCCGGCGGACAAGCCGGCAGCAGCTCGCGCATCGAAAATTATCTTGGTTTTCCCACGGGCCTGAGCGGCGCCGAGCTGGCTCACCGGGCCTGGGCGCAAGCCATCCGGCTGGGGGCCGAATTATTAGCCCCCCAGGAAGTCACAAACCTCTGTCTGCAAGACGAGTACAAGGTATTGACCCTGGCCGATGGCAGCGAAGTGCGCACCCGCGCGCTCGTGCTGGCCACCGGCGTAAGCTACCGCACCCTGAATGTGCCCGGCGAGCATCACCTGAGCGGGGCCGGCGTGTACTACGGCGCGGCCCGCACCGAGGCCCGCTCCTGCGACCAGCAGGACGTGTACATTGTGGGCGGCGGCAACTCAGCCGGGCAAGCAGCCATGTACTTAGCTAGTTACGCCCGCCGCGTGTTTATCCTGATTCGGGGCGAGTCGTTGGCGGCGTCTATGTCGGCGTATCTGATTGACCAGATTGGGCAAACGGAAAACATTGAGATTCTGCCTTTCGCCGAGGTGAAGGAGGTACGCGGAAAGGACCATCTGGAGGAAGTGGTTATTGTAAACCGAGGGCAGGAAGAGGTGCGGCCGGCGCGGGCCATGTTCGTTTTTATTGGGGCAAAACCGAGCACCGAGTGGGTACAGGACATTATTCTCTGCGATAAGCGCGGCTTTATGCTTACGGGTCGCGACTTAGTGACGGACCCACGCTTTGCGGCGGCTTGGAAGCGCAATCGCGAGCCGTATCTGCTCGAAACATGCGTACCGGGCATCTTCGCCGCCGGCGACAATCGGGTGGGCGCTATGGCGCGCGTGGCGTCGGCTGTGGGTGAAGGATCGATGGCGATTAAGTTTGTGCACGAATACCTGGATGAGTAGCAATGGCAAGTGTTGGCTGTTGTGTAAGACGGTCAGGCTGAGCTTGTCGAAGCCTGACCGCCCATATGAGTTGACTGCCTACTATTCCAAAGCGCTATATTCTACAACCCATTGAATTAATGATCTTTACCTTAATATCCCTTATTCGGCAGGCGGCGCTTCTGACGGTGGCTACACTGCTGCTTACGGGCTGCGAGCTATTTGAATTCAGCCCCAACGACGTACGCGCCCCTGCCGCCGACCGCGACCTGACGGCCAAAAACCTGGCGCGCCTGCAAGCTCAGCCCAAGCCCACCGGCGGCGACACGCTGCGCTTTGTGTTTACCGGCGATTCTCAGCGTTTCTATGAGGAGATCGGGCCGCTGGTGGAAAGCGTAAATCGTCAGCGCGGCATCTCGGCGCTGGTTGTGGCCGGCGACATTGCCGACTTTGGCCTACGCCGCGAGATGCAGTGGGTGAATGACCGCCTGCGCCATTTGAAGGTGCCTTACCTGACCGTCATCGGCAACCACGACCAGGTAGCCAACGGCCGGCAGGCGTACCAGGAAATATTTGGCCCCCTGAACTACACGTTTACTTACGACCGCACCCGCTTTATCCTCATCGACACCAACAGCCGCGAGTACGGCTTCAATGGAAAAGTGCCCGATGTAGGCTGGCTACAGCAGCAACTAGCTGATACCGTGGGCATACGTCGCCAGATTGTGCTTTGCCACGTGCCGCCCAGCAACGAAGATTTCGACCCTGCATTGGTGAAACCCTTTACCGAAGCGCTGGCAAAAGCCCCCCGCTTGCTGTTTCACCTCAATGGCCATGCCCACAGCTTCAGCATCAGCGAGCCGTACGCGGATGGCGTGACCTACATCAACTCCTTTGCCTTTGAGAAGCGCCAATACGTGATTCTGACCGTGTGGGGCGCCGATCAGTTTAAGCTTGAGAAAGTCGCCTTTTAGCTATGCGTGTTTTTCTACTTCTGGGGGGCTTTTTCGGCTTGCTGCTATCCACGTTGCCAGCCTCGGCCCAAATAACTGATTCGGCGTCAACTACTTCGGGGCGGCGCTGGTATGTACCGAAGCACGCTGTGCTGCAAGCGGCTGGCGGCATCGGCATGGTGAGCGGGGGCGTAGGCTATAGCGTATTTCGCCAGCGCCTCGACGTAGATGTGCTGGCCGGCTACGTGCCCCAACGCTACGCGGGCACCAAGGCCTTGGGCATTTTCACCCTCAAAACGACTTACACACCCTACACCATTCCCCTGCGGAACGCTGCGTGGTGCCTGCACCCATTCTCGTTTGGTGGCCTGGTGAACTACACCCCTTCGCGCACCCTGAACCGCTCCCGCGACGAGAAGTACTACGATGGCTACTACTGGTGGTCATCTACCATTCGCTTCGGAGCCTTTGTGGGCGGGCGCGTCGCGCGTGGGCTGAAGCCGGCTGGCAGTGGTCAGCCCCGAATGGTGTCATTGTATTATGAACTGGGTACTAATGACTTGTATGTCGTTAGCAAAGCCACCAATCTGTCGGGGTTGAAAGTGACGGATATTCTGACTCTGGGTGTGGGGGGCAAATTCACGTTTTAGGCGCCTGTAGCGCGAACTTTTAGTTCGCGCTACAGCTCATTACCAGCCAGATAAGCGGCCCGTGCGTCGGCGAGCAGGCGCATAATACTGGCGCGCTGACGCAACAGCTTTTCTACTGCCGGGCGCTGCTGCCGAAACAGCCGCAGCATGCGCAAGCGCTGGAGGCGGTCTTGGAGGTTATTCCAATAATACAAAGCGTAAAAGCCGGTAATCGGCAAGCTCAGGGCGTAGAGCGTGGTCAGGCGCCAGTTCTGCGCAAAGTAGTGCACGAGGGCAATCTGGGCGGCGTAGGCCAGGCTGAAAGTAAGCATACCAGTCACCATCAGAATAGGAGCCACAAACTCAACTTCCTTGGTGGCGCGCTGGGCTACCAGCGACGGAACCCGGTAGGGCAAGTAGTTATTCACGACGCCATACACATACACGGGGAAGCCCAGCGCCAGCCGTAGCGCCGTTTTTGCCCCCCGCAGCCACCGCTCGCCTTTGTTGCCCGACTCCAGCGACTCGTCGGTCAGGCGCAGGGCCCGCAGCTCGCGCAGGTATTCACTCAGCTTCTCCCGTACTTCCTGCAAGCGGGCAGGATCATGTTTTTCGAAGTAGATAATGGCTTCCGACAAGTTGCGACTAAGCTCGAAGTTGTCGTAAAGGGTTTCTTCGTCGTTGGGAGCGAGGTGTTCGCCGAAGGTGCGCTCCACTTGCTGCACCAGCTCGTCTTCGGCCGCGTCGCGGGTTATAACCAGGTTTTCCTCCAGCCGCCGCCGAATTTCCTCGGTCAACTCGTCCGCCGCCGCGATGGGATCCTGGGCGTACAGGGCCGCATAATCGGATACTTGAATGGGCAGAGCCACATTGAGCAGCACATCGGAGCGAAACCGGCTGGGGTCGAAATAATTAATGCCCACCGGCAAAATCTGCACCTCACGCCTGAAGTCGTGGCGCGCTGCGGCGCCCAGGGCAATGCGGGCGGCGCCGGTTTTGAGCGGACGCAGGCGGCGCTCGGTTACGCTGGTGCCTTCCGGAAAAATCATGATGGTGCCGCCCTGGTCGAGGTAATCGTAGCTGCGGCCGAACGTGGCTTCGTTGCGCTGGGCCAGCTCGGCCGGACTTACGTGGGCGACCGACTCGCCCTCCGCATCCTGGCGGCGGTAAATAGGAATGGAGTTGGTCTGAGCCATCAGCCATTTCATAAATGGCCCCTTGAAGAAGGTGCTTTTGGCCAAAAAAGCCACTGAGTCGCGCCGGTTAGCGGCTACTACCAGCGGGTCCATGAGCGTATTCGGGTGATTGGCGGCAATGATAAGCGGCCCCGGAGTTTGCAGCCGTTTGCGGTGGGGCACTTCAATTCGACGGAAGAAAACGCGCAGCCCTAGTTGAATCAGGGGCTTGAGTAAGGCGTACGACAGCATAAACGGGAACAGTAAAACGTTAGCGAAAGTCAGGATTATTTCTCAACCCGGTATCTTCGGCAAGGCTTTGCTGCCGCATTCATTTTTCCTGCTCTATTCATGCGTTTCGTCTTCTCGTTTTTTCTCGCTTTCCTGCTGACCCTGACTGCCGCTTCGGCCCAGACGGACAAAGCCGAATTAGCCGCCCTAAAGCAAGCTAATGACCTAGTAGCTCAGCGCAAATACAACTCGGCATTTGCGCTGCTCCAGCAGTTTGACCGCCAAAACACCCGACCGGCAATAGTGATGCGCAAACAGGAAATTGCCCTCTCCTACCACATTACCACCCGTGAGTATGAGACATTTTCAATGAAGGATCTGGCCTTGGTGGAAACGCTGGAGCAAATGCGCGCCCAGCGCTCCTATGACTCGGCTTATCGGTTTCCCATCGAGACGGCCTTGCTGAATTTGAAGCGGCGCAACCCCACCAATTACAAGCTTGACAAAGCCCTGGGCGACTATTATTACAGCGCCCAGCAGTGCGATTGTGCCGAGAAGGCGAAGGGCGAGGACCGGCTTTTTGCCCTCATGGTCCGGCATTATGAGGTGGCTCACCTGCGCGGCTACGGCGATTATCTTTCTTATTATGCCTTGGGCTATGCTCATGAGCGCCTCGGCAACTTTGCCCAGTCCGTGGCACCTTTCCGGCGCTCTATTCAGTTAAAGAAGGATTTTCCGGACGCTCACTACCACTTTGCTTACTCGCTGCTTGAGCTCAAGCAGCTGGAAAAGTCGCGGGATGAGGTGCGCATCGCCCTCAATTTGTATAAGGATGAGCAGTTCAAGTCCGACGCCGCCTACATGCTGGCCGATATTGAGGAGCAAATAAAACGCAAGGCTGAAGGCCGCCCCATCAAGACTTCGGCCCGCTCGAAGCCCCGTACCCCTGATGCCTCCACCGACCCGGAGCCCATTAACCCCACCGAGCTGGCGACGGTAAAACCCAAGCTGCTGGCTGCACTCAAAGGCAACAACAAGCCGGAGATTGTGCGGCTCACCAATCAGCTTTACCAATTGGCGCCCAAAGATGAAAGCACTTACCGCGAGCTGCTCGACCTGTATGTAGCTAATAATCAGGCACCCGACCTGATAACCTTTCTCACGGAGCAGGCGGCGGTACCCAATCAGGAGCCGCTGGCGCAAGGCTACCAGCGCTTATACCTGGGGCATCTGTACCTCGACCAGAAAAATGCCCCCCAGGCGCACAATCAGCTGGTGCTGGCTCGGCAGTTTTTGGTGCAGGCCCTGCCCGCCAACAACCCGACTTTTGCCGTGATTGATCAGTTGCTTCAATCCACGCCGCAGGAATAGGCTGGGGGGCAAATTGTCGGCCTGGTTTGAGTTGGCAGCATACGTAAACTCAGCAGACTTAAATCACTTTAAAAGTAATTTTTGGGACCAGTCCAAGAAGTATAGAGGAGATTGCATGTGCTTATTCTAATTTTTAATTGACTATAAATCAGAATATTACAGCCACAACTACCGCATAACGCAGTGATTGGCACGGTTTTGCAATAATACCTTGCAACGCTCAGCTATTCCGCAGTGCACATAGCGAATAGCAGCGTTTCTTTTCTCCTTCTCTACTACTTCCTGGATATGAAAAATCTGCGTCTTTGCGGTCGCCTGGCCGCGCTTGCTCTTCTCCTTTCTACTGGCTTTGGTGTTCAGGCCCAGGTTCGGCAACCGTATAATGCTCCGTTGGCGCCTCGTCCGAAGCAATATTCCACCACCACTTCTATTGCTCCGCCTAGCCGGGGTGTGCAGTTTGGCCTCCGGGCGGGCGTCAATGTCGCCGATTGGTCGGGTGATGCCGTGCAAAGCGTGCTTGACGTGGCTGAGTTGACCAATGGCGCCGTGACCCGCGAAATGAAGCCCGGCTTTCACGCTGGCTTGTTTGCCACTCTGCCCCTGGGCTCTCACTTCGCTATTGAGCCCGGCCTGATCTATTCCGAAAAAGGCACCCAGCTCGCGGGCCGTGTTCCTTTCGAGCAGTTTGACTTTCTGAACACCCGCGTAACGGCCACCGCCCGCATGGCTTATATTGATGTGCCGGTGCTGGCGAAGGCTTACCTCACGCGCGGCCTCTACATCTATGCCGGCCCGCAGGCGTCTTATCTGGTGAGCAACAAAGTACGGGTAGAAGCGGGGGCCTTGGGTTTCTCCGCTTTCAAGCAAGATTTCGACGTGCGCAACCAGTTTCGTGAGCTGGACTTCGGCGTGGTTGGCGGCCTGGGCTACCAGTTCGACAGCGGCTTGGGCCTGAGCGCCGGCTACGACTACGGCCTTTCGTCCTTAGATAAAAACGACCGTTTCGACGCGCAGAACCGCGTGATCAAAGCTTCAGTAAACTTTTCTTTCTAGTTTCGCGCCCTATTCTTTCAACAACCAATAAAAAGCCCCCCGGATATTCCGGGGGGCTTTTTTGGGGCTAACAGGACCCGTGTCAGAGGCCGAATTAAGGCGAAATGCGCCTTGTGCTTTAAGTGGCAAGTAAGGGCTCCGGCTGGCGCTTGAATATATCCTGCAAGGCCTGCCGGGCGGCGTGGTGCCCACACATGCCATGCACTCCCCCGCCGGGAGGCGTTGAGGAAGAGCAGATGTAGAGGCCCTTCGCCGAGGTACGATAGGGAGAAGCGCGCAACGCCGGACGGGTAAACAGCTGCGTTACATCCAGGATGCCACCGTTGATGTCGCCACCAACTAAATTGCTGTTAAACGCTTCTAGCTCGCTTGTATTGAAAGTATGGCGGGCCAGTATCCGGTCGCGGAAGCCGGGAGCGAATCGTTCTACCTGATTTTCAATAGCCGTGGTCATGTCAACGCGTGAGCCGTTGGGCACGTGGCAATAGGCCCACGCGGTATGCTTGCCCGCCGGCGCCCTAGTCGGGTCGAAGAGGCTTTGCTGGGCCAAAAGCACAAAGGGCCGGTCGGGGTGCTTGCCTTCGCTGGTTTGCTGCTCAGAGGCAAGTATTTCTTCCAATGAGTTGCCCAGATGTATGGTGCCAGCCTGCCGGCATTCCGGCGCCGTGAACGGTATCGGCCCATCCAAGGCCCAATCGACTTTAAATACGCCCATACCGTAGCGGTAGCGCTCTAGTTGCCAGCGGTAGAGCGACGAGAAGGTATGGCCCGCAATCTTGAGCAACTGCCGCGGCGTGACGTCGAAAAGTACAGCGTGGGTGGAGGGCAGTTGACTGAGGGAGCTAACGGGAGCATTTGTTTCGATTTTGCCCCCCAGCGACACGAAATAAGAAGCCAGCGCCCGCGCTATAACTTGGGCGCCGCCCTCCGGTAGCGGCCACCCGCGCACATGGCCCATAGCCATCAGTACCAACCCGATGGCCGAGGTAGTGACATTGGTAAGGGGCTGAATGGCGTGAGCGGCCATACCAGCCCACAATCCTCGCGCTTCCAGTGTCTGAAACCGTTTGGCCAGCATCGTAGCCGAGGTAACGGCATCGAGGCCGAAGCGGGCCATAGCCAGCGGATGCTTCGGGATGCGCAACGGGCCCAGAATAGCGGGCGCCAACACTGGCCAGTCGCGCACAATAGGCTGGATCAGTTGCCGGTAAGCCTTTTCGTCGGGACCCAATCGGTGCGCCGTATCGGCTAAGGAAGCGACCAGGGTGGCAGCCCGACCTGTATCGAAGGGGTGAGCGGCGGCTACCGGCGGCGTGAGGAAGTTCAGGCCATGTTCGGCCAGGGGAAGGGTTTTGAAAAACGGTGACTCTGCCGCCAGCGGGTGAATGGCTGATCCGATGTCGTGTACAAAGCCAGGCAGCGTAAGCTCTGCCGAGCGCAATCCTCCTCCAATAGCGTCTTTGGCTTCCAGTATCAAAACGGATAGGCCGGCTTGCTGGAGCGTAATAGCTGCCGCCAGCCCATTCGGCCCGGAGCCGACAACGACGGCATCAAAATCTCGCTTATCCACTAGAAATGACTTTTATAGAGTAAGTATCGACTAAACTAGGCCGCGCCTGAAAGGTAACGAACCGTTAACAATCCAAAAGGCGGTCATGCAGAACGCAGTGAAGCATCTCGCGTGCGGTCGTTGATTACTAACTCAACATCAGCATGCGAGATGCTTCGCTACCGCTCTGCATGACCGCCAGACATGTATGACGCTCTTACGGAAAACTTACAGCTTTGCTACTCTCCTCTTAAAAGGAATTATCACAACCTCGCTCCTTTAGTTGGTTCCCGAAGAAAAAGCCCCCCAGCCCTTATTTAACGTCGTCGTGAGGGTTCATTACGCGGTTTTGGCGGTTGATGGATTCGAGGTGAATGGCGTCGAAGTACTTGAGAATGAAATCTTTGGTAAGGCCTAGCTTGGCACCTTTTTTTACGCCGCGGTCTAGGATCTCATTCCAGCGGTTAGGCTGAAGGATGGTGATGTCGTTCTCCTTTTTGTAGGTACCAATCTTCTCGGCGACGGCCATGCGGCTGCTAATGAGCTGCATAATCTCGTCGTCGATGTGGTTGATCTGGTCGCGCAGCTTGGCCAGCACGGTTAGAAATTCCTGCTTGTCGGTGGTTTCGTGGCGCCAGATGAGGTGGTCGAGCAGGGCGACGAGGTTGGTGGGCGTTACCTGCTGGGCGGCATCGCTCCAAGCCTGGTCGGGGTCGCGGTGCGATTCCAGCATCAGGCCGTCGAAGTCGAGGTCAATGGCTTTTTGAGCAACATCGGCGAGCAGGTCACGGCGGCCGCAAATGTGGCTCGGGTCGCAAATGAGCGGCAATTCGGGCATGCGGCGCTTCATTTCGATAGGAAGCTGCCAGAGCGGCGCATTGCGGTATTCGGTGTTGCCGTAGCTGGAAAAGCCCCGGTGAATCAGGCCGATTTGCTTCACGCCCGCTTTCGCTAAGCGCTCCACGGCTCCGGCCCACAACTCTACGTCGGGGTTGATGGGGTTTTTGATGAACACCGGCACATCCGTACCGCGCAGGGCGTCGGCCACAGCCTGCACCGAAAACGGGTTCACTGTCGTGCGCGCGCCAATCCAGAGCACGTCCATCTCGAAAGCAAGGCTGTCCTCCACGTGTTTGGGCGTGGCCACTTCCACCATCACGGGCAGGCCGGTTTGCTCGCGGGCTTTTTGCAGCCAGGGCAAGCCTTTCGTGCCAATGCCCTCGAAGCCGCCGGGCTTGGTGCGGGGCTTCCAGATGCCGGCGCGGAGCATATCCACGCGGCCGGTTTGGGCCAGCTGGTTGCAGGTATCGAGGAGCTGTTCCTCGGTTTCGGCGCTGCACGGGCCGGAGATGAGCAGGGGCTTTTTGCTGGTGAGTTCAGCGGCCGAAGTGGTGGTAGTTTGGGTATGGTCCATTATTTCAAGATTTTACGAATGAGATTTGCTTGCTCGATGAGCTGATGAAAAGCGGGGTAATCTTCCTGTTCCAGCACGTCTTTCATGTGCTGCAATTGGCGCAAATGCTCGCTGAGCACATCGAGCACGTTGAGGCGGTTTTGGCGAAAAATGGGCACCCACATATCCGGGGAGCTTTTGGCCAGACGCACCGTCGACTCGAAGCCGCCGCTGGCCAGGTCAAAAATCTGCTGCTCCTCTTTTTCCTTGTTTAATACGGTGAGCGCCAGCGCAAAAGAGGTGATATGCGAGATATGAGAGATGTAAGCCGTGTGCAAATCGTGGGCGGCCCCGCCCATGTACACCAGCCGCATCCCGATTTGCTCAAAAATGCCCCCCACGCGGGTTACGGCGGCGGGGTCGCTGTGCTCCGCATCACAGATAACCAGGGTTTTGCCCTGAAACAAGCCTTGCACCGCCGCCTCCGGCCCCGAATACTCAGTACCGGCCATGGGGTGCACGGCCACAAAACGGGCGCGGCGCGGGTGCTGCTCTACGCAGCCCAGCAGCTTTTGCTTGGTCGAGCCTACGTCGATAACTATCTGGTGGTCAGCGACTGAATCCAGAACCTTGGGCAGCAGCGTGAGCATGGCATCCATGGGCACGGCCAACACAATCAGGTCGGCGCGGCTGATGCCGGATGCGAGGTCAGCTACCTCATCGATAAGGCCTAGGCTCAGCGCTTTCGTTTGGTTTTCGAAGCTTTGGTCTACGCCAATGATTTGGGTAGCCAGGCCCGCTTCCCGGAGGCTAAGGGCTAACGAGCCGCCAATCAAGCCGATACCTATTATAGTGACTATCATTTTCTTATTGAGAAACAGGAGCGGAAGCTCGGGCGGTGACAATGCGCTCCAGCGCCGCCGCCAATACGCTTTCTGGCTGGCACAAACTCACCCGAATAAAATCGTTGCCGTTGCTGCCAAAAATGCCCCCCGGCGTGATAAATACCTTGGCCTGGTGCAGCAGCTCGTCGCTGAGCGCGTAGCCATCGGCGTAACCGGCCGGAATTGCCCCCCAGACAAACAGACCGGTTTGCTGTTGATCAAATTGGCAGCCGATGGTGGTCAGCAAGTTGAAAACCTGCTCGCGACGGGCGCGGTACGTGGCGTTAAGCTGCTCAAACCAATCAGCCCCCAGCCCCAGCGCGACAATAGCGCCGCGCTGCACCGGCAGAAACATACCCGAATCGAGGTTGCTCTTGAAGCGCAGCACCTGTTGCAGCCACTCGGCCCGGCCCGCCAGCAACCCCACGCGCCAGCCCGCCATATTATGCGATTTGCTGAGTGAGTTCAGCTCCAAGGCTACTTCGCGCGCGCCGGGCACGGCCAGCAAGCTCTGTGGGTTGTCGTTGAGAATGAAGCTGTACGGGTTGTCGTGGACTAGTAGAATGCTGTGCTGCTGCGCGAAATCGACCAGGCGCGCCAGAAACTCCAGGTCGGCGGGAGCGCCGGTGGGCATGTGGGGGTAGTTGAGCCACATCAGCTTTACCCGGCTTAGGTCGCGCTGGGCCAAGGCGTCGAGGTAGGGCTGCCAGTTGTTGGCCACTGTCAGGTCGTAATCGACGGGCGTGGCGCCGCTGAGCTGGGCGGCGGCGCGGTAAGCCGGGTAGCCCGGATTCGGGATCAGCACCTCGTCGCCGGCTTGCAGAAACGTCATGCTGATGTGCATGATGCCCTCCTTGGAGCCCAGCAGCGGCAAAATCTCATTGGATGGGTTAAGCTCCACCTGATAAGCACGCTGGTACCAGTCTGCCATGGCCTGACGCAGCGCCGGGCTGCCCTGGTAGCCCTGGTAAGCATGCGTGTTGGGCTGCTCAGCTGTTGTGCTCAGGGCCGCTATTACGCTGGGGTGCGGGGGCAAATCTGGGCTGCCGATTCCCAGGTTAATAACGGCCGCCCCCGCCTGGTTCATGGCGTCGATTTCGCGCAGCTTTTGGGAAAAGTAATACTCGCCCGTGTGCTGGAGGCGGTCGGCGGTGGAAATGTTCATGGTGGTAGCTGTAGCTTCTAACTAACTGGTGTTGATTCGGTTAATTGCTGGTTTCCTCGTTGATAAAGTCCCAGCACGCGTAGATCTTCGGTGAGCGGTTCCAGGTCTTGGAGCACTTCGTGAAACTGATCGGCGTGGTCGAACTCCAGGTCGGCGTGGAAGAAGTACTGCCAGGCCCGGCCGGGCTGGGGAAAGGATTGCAGCTTGGAAAGGTTCAGGTCGTGGTCGGCGATTTTGTTGAGTACCCGTGCCAGCGAGCCTTTAGTATGAGAAGTGTGGAAATACACCGACGCTTTGTTGGCTGAAGCCGGCTGGGGGGCATTTTCGGCGGTATTGATGATAAGAAAGCGCGTGTAGTTTTCCGGTACCGACTGAATATCCGCGGCTCCTATTTCCAGATCAAACAGCTCAGCGGCAGCCTGGCCGGCCACGGCCGCGATGCCCATCAGGTGGCCTTCGCGGATGCGCTGGGCACTTAGGGCCGTGTCTTCGGTCTCAACCAGCTTCCACTCAGGGTGTTGATTAAGAAAATCGGCGCACTGAAGCAGGGCCATCGGATGAGAGTGCACCTCACGCAGGTCAGCCAGGGTTTGCCCGGGCAGCAGCAGCAGGTGCTGGCGAATGGGCAGGTACACTTCACCCGTCACCCGCAGCTCCGACTGTTGGAGCAGATTGTAGTTGGGCAAAATGCTGCCTGCAATGGAGTTCTCAATGGCCATCACTCCACCCGCCGCCGTGCCCCGCGCCACCTGCCGCACCACCTCCGCAAAGGTAGCGCAGGGCGTCACGGCGGTTTCGGGGCCGAAGTACTGGTGGGCGGCGAGCTGGTGAAAGCTGCCGGCGAAACCCTGAATGGCGATGGTTGGTGTCATGTAATTAGATGCGTGATTTTGTTATAAAAAAGGCCCCCTGAGGTTCAGGGGGCCTTTTTTATTGCTTCTTTTTAACTTAAGCAGAATAAAAGACTCCCTGTTTCTCCCGGTAGAAGAAATAATAGAAGCCGTAATAAAAAGAAGCGGAGAACTGCATGATCAAGGAATACTCAGGAGATAAAAAAAGCGCCTTTCGGGAGTCCGAAGGCGCTTGATTGGTCAGGGTTGATGTGGGGCAAGCGGCCTCGGTTCTACGCGGTGGCGTAGAAATAATATGAGGTAAAATAATACCGGGTGGAGGTCGTGCGCATGAAGAAAGTAGCCGTTTAGCTGCCCAAATCTGAAGAAAGCCAAGCAGTAAAACAAGTTTACCCCAAATTTTTCTGATTTTATTCCTTGGCCATAAGCCATTTGCAACTTGGCTATTCCGTCGCTTGCGGATACTTCTTCCTTAGCTTTTTGCTTTGCCGCTGCATGTGTTTTTCGCGGCGGGCAGCCTGACCAGGGAATTCTATGGCTTCCTGAGCCCGAATAGCAGCGCATTGCGCGGCTGTGGGCAACCACCACGGCAATGGCACCGCAGCGGTTTGGTAAGCCGCCTCGGGAGCGGCAGCCAGCGTATCGGTGGGCGTATGAGCTGACGTTGGTGCCGTCTGGGCCGCGGCAGGCAACGCGCCGAGCAACCCGGCTATCAGCAAGAGGTATCTGTAGTTCATCGCACAAAGGAGTTGGTACAACATCTACCTCGATGCTCACTTTGGCTAAATTCCACACGGACTGGTCGAAATACGTAGCGTTGCGGCACGGTACGCAGCTCACAAGCGGAATTTTGCCCCCCAACCCGTAGCTTCCCGATTCATTCGCTGGTTGTTCGCTTCGCCTTGTATGTTTTTCAAACGCCGTCGTCCTGAGCTGCCTGCCGCGCTATCCGACGCAGAGCTGCTGGTGAGCTACCGTCAGCACGGCGACGTGGCCGACCTGGGCGCTGTGTATGAGCGACATATGACGGCGGTGCTAGCCGTTTGCCGGCGCTATCTGCGCGACGAGGATGACGCGAAAGACGCTGTGATGCAGCTGTTTGAAAAGCTGGTGGAAAGCCTGCGGCGGCATGAGGTCGAAAATTTTCCGGCATGGCTGCATACCACGGCCCGCAATCATTGCCTGATGATTTTGCGGGCCCGCCAACGTGCCGGCCCGGATGGCGGCGCGCTGGTGCTGCACTTTCCCGACGCGGCCGGTATGGAATCGGCGGTGGCGGCGCATCTACCTGCTGATGACTCCGACGAAGCCGCCCTGACCGAAGAGCGTCTGCAAGCGCTGGAACTTGCCCTGGCTGAGCTGCCGCCCGGTCAGCGACGATGTTTGGAACTGTTTTATCTCGAAAAGCAGTGTTATCGTACTATCGCCACCATCACCGGCTTCGAGCTGGGCTTAGTAAAAAGTCACCTGCAAAACGGCAAGCGCAACCTCAAACGTTACTTAGAGTCTTCTTCTCCTGATGCGGCCCACTGACCAGCTACCTGCTCCACTTTTGCCCCCCGCACCCGGTGGGCACCTGCCTGTGGCCTTGCTGCGGCAGTATGTGGCTGGTACGCTCGCGCCAGCCGCTCAGCACCGCGTAGAAGCGCACACGCTTGATTGTCAGCGCTGTGCCGAGATACTGGAAGGCCTGGAGATGACCGACGCCGCTACCACCGACCACAGCCTGACGGATCTGCAAAGCCGCCTTCGCACCCGCGTAGCGCAGGATACCAGCCGGAAGTCAGCGGCAGATTGGCCTTGGCTGCAAATGGCCGGCGTCGTGTTATTACTGATAGCCAGTATCGTTGGCTGGCGTCTCAATCAATCCAAAACCGAAGCGCAGTCGGAGCCAGTAGCGGCGGTGATGCGCAGGGAAAAGGCGGCAGCGCAACAAGAAATAATGACGCCGCCAACGCCCCAACCTGAGGTGGAGACAATAGAATTGAAACCGATGCCGGCGGAGATAGTGGCAGCTGATGCGTCAGACTCTGAAGGGACTCGGCCGGCGCCGTCGCGGGCGGTGGCTTCCGCCCGGCCAAAAGCAGTTGGTGCTGGTCGTACCCGGCCGGCTCGAATGGCGGAATCGGCCCGTGCTGATATAGCAGCAATAAGAACAGAGGCTTTTGACAGGAAAGATAAAGTAGTATATGATAGTGTTGCCACCTCCGGTTTGGCGGCGGATACCGAAGCCCCGACAGTTGCTTCCGCTTCTGCCCCTCTCCCACCCGACCGGGCGCGTACGACTCTGGCCCGCACGGCCGCGCCAACTGCCGACTCGGGTGAGCAAGCGGCAAAAATGCCCCCCAGCAGCGATGCGCGGTCTTTGGCCAGCAATGCTCCGGGTTCCAGCATGCGCATGGTTCGGGGCCGCATCACCGATCAGCGCTCCGGTGAAGGTTTGCCGGGCGTGACGGTGCTGGTGAAAGGCACTCAGCAAGGCGTGAGCACGCAGGCCGATGGTTCCTTCGCGCTGCCCATAACCGATAGCCAATCGACCCTGACCATTGCCTCCGTCGGTTATCAGACAAGAGAATATAAGCTCACCAGTCCCAGTACTCCGCTCACCCTGGCCCTCGCCTCCGATACCAGGAGTCTCAGCGAAGTGGTAGTGACACGCAAAGGCAAAATGCCCGCGCCACCAGCCGTTGGTCCCGCGCCAGCCGGCGGCCTACCGGCTTTCCACGAATACTTAAAAGAGGAGCTGCAATACCCTGAAAAGGCCCTACGTGACCGTACGCAAGGAACGGTGAAACTACGATTCACGGTAGCTGCCAGCGGTGCTATTGAGGATTTGAAAGTGGTGAGCGGCCTGAGCAAAGAGTGCGACGAAGAAGCCATGCGCTTAGTGCGCGAAGGACCAGCCTGGTTTCCGGGCATTATCGGGGGGCGCCGCACCGCCCAGCAGGTGCGTATATCAGTACCGTTTCGTTTGTAGAAACTATAGCGGCCATGGTCCTGCGAGGCACGCTGGGCAACTCGCAGGCACACGGCCACCTTATTCATTTTTAAGCTAAGCCTCAACAAAAAAGCCCCCCAGAACTGCTCTGGGGGGCTTTTTTAATAATCCAAAAAATGTTTCTAGCCGCTGTAGCCGCCACCGCTTTCTGCCGTGGTAGCGCTGCCGCCGGGTTCTACTTCGCGGGGAAGGTCGGGCTGAGTTCTCATTTCTACGTGGCTGTAATCGGGGGTACCGCCGCCGGTGCCGGGAACTTCGGCCTGCTCGGTTTCTATGCCGCTGCTAAGGGCACCGGCGTTCCACTTGTGCAATACTTCGAAGGTGATTTTGGCTGTGACGCGGTACTCTACAATCTTGTTGTCCTGCACTTTGCAGCTTTGATCTTTGATGTAGATCGACTTGATGCCTTTGAGCGTGGTGCTGGCTTCGGTGAGGGCGCGCTGAAGGGCGTCTTCGAAGCTTTTGTCGGAGCTGGCCAGTACTTCAATTACTTTTTTGATGTTACTCATAGCTTGGGGCGTTTGGTGATGGAACGGGGCTAAACAACGGCTCTAGGTGGGGCCGGCATGGTTGTACGCAAGCGCGCACTGTTCGGCTGAGTTCCAACGTTGCCCCCCGACTGGGCGTTACGTACTTTTACCCCCTCGAACTAATCTGCCACCTCAGCATTCCGCTTCATGAATTTTCGTACCGAGAAAGACACTATGGGCCCCGTACAGGTGCCCGCCGACGCTTACTACGGCGCCCAGACCCAGCGCTCCATCGACAACTTTCGCATTGCTCAGGATATCAACCGGATGCCGAAGGAAATTATCCGCGCCTTTGCTTATCTGAAGAAAGCAGCCGCCTTCACCAACCGCGACGCGGGCGTACTGCCAGCCGAAAAAGCCGAACTGATTGGCCGCGTGTGCGACGAGATTCTGGAGGGTAAACTGGACGCGGAATTTCCACTGGTGGTGTGGCAAACGGGTTCGGGCACGCAGAGCAACATGAACGTGAACGAGGTAGTAGCTTACCGCGGCCACGTATTGCAGGGCGGACAGCTCAGCGACGAGAAGAAAGCGCTGGCCCCTAACGATGACGTAAACAAGTCGCAAAGCTCGAACGACACCTTCCCCACGGCCATGCACATCGCGGCCTACAAGATTCTGGTGGAAGTGACCATGCCCGGCATTGAGAAGCTTCGCGACACGCTCAAGCGCAAGTCGGAGGAGTATATGCACGTGGTAAAAATTGGCCGCACTCACCTGATGGACGCCACGCCACTGACCGTGGGCCAGGAGTTTTCGGGCTACGTATCACAGCTCGACCACGGCCTGCGGGCTATCAAAAACACGCTGGCTCACTTGTCGGAGCTGGCTTTGGGCGGTACGGCCGTAGGTACGGGCATCAATACGCCCCCCAACTACTCCGAGAACGTAGCCAAGCACATTGCCGACCTGACAGGCTTGCCCTTCGTTACTGCTGAAAACAAGTTTGAGGCCCTGGCTGCTCACGACGCCATTGTGGAGGCACACGGCGCGTTGAAAACCGTAGCTGCCAGCCTGATGAAGATTGCCAACGACATTCGTCTGCTGGCTTCGGGCCCGCGTGCTGGCATTGGCGAGCTGTATATCCCTGATAATGAGCCTGGTTCCAGCATTATGCCCGGCAAAGTAAACCCCACCCAGAGCGAGGCCATGACTATGGTAGCCGCGCAGGTGATGGGCAACGACGTAGCCATTAACATCGGCGGCATGAACGGCCACTTCGAGCTGAACGTGTTCAAACCTTTGATGATCTATAACTTCTTGCACTCGGCCCGCCTCATTGGTGATGTGTGCGTGTCGTTTAATGATAAGTGCGCGGAAGGCATCAAACCCATTGAGGAGAACATTAAGAAGCACGTAAACAGCTCCCTAATGCTGGTAACTGCCCTGAACCCGCACATCGGCTACTATAAAGCCGCAGAAATCGCCCAAACTGCGCACCGCGAAGGCAGTACCCTCAAGGAAACTGCCTTGAAGCTCGGCTACCTGACTGAAGAGCAGTTTAATGAGTGGCTGAAACCGGAGGACATGGTGGGCGAGATAAAGAAGTAGCCCACGCTATAACCTTACTGAGCTACTCTACGAACAACGGGCGACCAGCTACTATGCTGGCCGCCCGTTTTCATGTCTGCCTATCCCCAATTTATCGCACCTTTTCGTGCTTTTCTGGACCAGATTCCTGATGCAGGCCGCGTAGTTGTTTTTTGCCATTTCGATGCAGACGGATTGGCTGCGGGGGGCTTATTTGGGCGCGGGCTGAATCGAATTAATGCCAGTTGGGACGTAGAAGTTTTGCCATCAGGCAAGGGTGAAAACGCCTTTCTGACTCCGGCGGTGCGTGAGAAGCTGTTAGCCTTCAAACCCGACGCGCTTATCGTCACAGACCTGGGCGTGCATGAAAATGGGACTCTGGAAACCGATGGCGTACCTGTGCTTTACGTGGATCATCACATTCCCGAAGGTCAGCCGCCGGCTGGTGCTACGGTGCTCACCGGCTACGGCCTAGAGCCAGTTCCCTGCTCGGCTTGGCTGGCGTATGAGTTGCTGGCTACTGAGACCGAAATGACAGACTTGCGTTGGGTGGCCGCCATTGGTATTCTCTCCGATTTGGGCGACCAGGCGCCGTGGCCGCCGCTAGCCGAAACTAAAAAGCAGCATACCGCCAAGTGGCTCAAGGAAGCCGTAGCCATGTGCAATGCGGCCCGCCGCGCCGGCGCTTTCGACCTGGATTTACCCTTACAGTATCTATTGCACGATGATAACCCGCGGGCTTTAGCGCAGGATGCTACGCTGGCCGCCTACCGGGCGGAAGTAGCAGCCGAGCTGGCCGTTGCCCGCAAAATGCCCCCCAAGTTCCCACCAAAAGGGCCGGATGCCGCGTCGGTGGCAATTATTACCATCAATTCGCCCTGCCAGATTCATCCGCTCGTTGCTCAGCAATGGATTCAGCGCCTGCCCGATAGAGTGGTGCTATGCGCTAACCTGGGCTATTTGCCAGATGGTGCCGTGGCTATATCGGGGCGCGCTGCCAGCCGCGACCTTCATATTCCGGATATGCTGCGGGCGGCGTTTGCCCGGATTGGCGCTACCCCACCCGCTAACTTTGCCCATGGTCACCCGCAGGCCAGCGGGGGGCATTTACCTCCTGCCGAGTACCAGCTGCTTTTGCAAGGGCTGGGGTTTTAACTAAGCTTATGCTTCTATGAAATTCGCTACTTCGTCCGGGAGTGGTAGCTTTTCTTTTTTCCAGCATCTTTAGGGCTGTCTTTCACGCATCTGCCCTCTCTATGAATTTCGCCCAAGACATACTTCTTGAAAATAACCGGGCCCAACTGCGCCCCTTAACGGCTGACGACTTTGAGGCGTTGCAACCCGTCGCTTTCGACCCTGAGTTGTGGCAGTTTACGCTTACCCGCGGCGACGACCGCATAGGTCTGGCCGCTTACATTGCGGCGGCAGTGCAGGGCCGCGAGCAGCAGCAGCGCTACCCTTTCGTGATAGTGGATAAGCAAACGAACCGGGTAGCCGGCAGCAGCAGCTATTACAATATCTATCTGGATGATGCCCGCTTATCTATTGGCTATACGTGGGTGGGCACAGACTTCCAGCGCAGCGGCCTGAATCGGGCGGCGAAGCATTTGCTGTTTCGGCATGCGTTTGACGTACTGGGCTGCGAGCGGGTAGAGTTGGAAACCGATACCCATAACCTGAAGTCGCAGGCGGCGATGCGGCGCATGGGAGCGACGGAGGAAGGCACCCTGCGCAGCCACCGCTACACCCAGGGCGGACGCCGGCGCGACACCGTCATTTTCAGCGTTCTGAAACCGGAATGGCATCAGCTGCGCACCACTACCTTCCAGGATTTCGAACCTCATGCCTGATTTGCCCCCCAACCAGCGCAGCCTGCTACGACGCCGCGTCGACAGCTTCGGGCACGCCTTTCGGGGCGTGGCCGCGGCGCTGCGCTCGGAGGTGCATCTGCGCTTTCACGCGCTGGCGACGGTGGTCGTGATTGGTTTGGGATTCTACTTTGGCATCAGCCGGACGGAGTGGGCGCTCGTGGCCTTGGCCGTGGGCACCGTCTGGACGGCGGAGCTGGCGAATACGGCCATCGAGGCGCTGACGGATCTGGTGTCGCCGGAGTATCATCCGTTGGCCGGAAAGGCCAAGGATGTAGCTGCGGGGGCCGTTTTGCTGGCAGCACTGGCCGCTGTAGTCGTTGGGGCGCTCATATTTGCCCCCCAGGTATGGGCTTTAGTTGAGTAGCGCGAACCAGGCCTAAAGAACAATTAGCAAAGCGCGGCGTAAGAACTACTGTTCCGATTATGGGCCTACCTTAAACGGAACGTGTGCCTCGCAAGTAGCCTATTGCTTTTTGCTCATTGCTTCCTTTTGCTCCCTATGCGCTCTGCTTTACTCTTTACTTCCCTCATGATGATGACCTTGCTAGCAGCAGGTTGTCAGACTGGTGTGAACGTAACCACGCCCACCGATCCTCCCGTGACGGGCAGCGTATCGGGCACCAGCACTCCCGCGCCAACCAGCGCCAACACGGTGATGCCCACGCCCGCTCGCTCAGCTATAGCTGATACCACGCGGCAGCCAGCCTGGCTAAAGGAGCGTATTCGAAAAATACTGGCCGAAGAACCCACCAACCCACCCGTACAGGTATTCCGCTACCTCTACAACGACCAGGTGGTGTACTATGAAACGGCTCCCTGCTGCGACTTTTTCACTACGCTTTATGCGGCCGATGGCAAAATCATTTGCCAGCCCGATGGTGGCATTACGGGCAAAGGAGATGGCAAATGCTCTGACTTTCTTCAGAAAAGATCGCGCGAAAGACTGATCTGGCAAGATCCCAGGTAGGCTGTTCTACTTGGTTTCAAATAAATTTGCGCCTTGTCCTCGGCTCTCAATTACTTTTCGAAAGCCATTTGCTACGGTTGATTTCTAATCCGTTTTCATCATTAAACTCCCATGATTAACACCATCGAAAAACTGGCCGCTTATAATGTGTGGGCCAATGATACATTGCTTGCTCACCTGGATAAAGCAGTAGCGGGCGGCGCCGAAATTCCGGCCGTAGCCCTGCGCCTGTTTAGCCACGTGCTCAACGCACAGGCTATCTGGATTGCGCGCCTCACCGACACGCAAAGCCCGGTGAAAGTGTGGCAGGAGCACACGCTGGAAGGCTTACACCAGCTGCACGCCCAAACCTCCAACCGCCTGCTTCAGATGGCCCAGGCCGCCGACGACACCGAACTGTACCGCACCATCACTTATACCAACTCAGTGGGCGACGCTTACGTGAGCCAGGTATCCGACGTGCTGACGCACGTGCATGTGCACGCCAACTATCACCGCGGCCAGGTAGCTACCCGTCTGCGCGACAATGGGTTAGAGCCTATCAATACTGACTTTATCACCTACTGCCGCGAGTTGTCAGCGAAGGAAACCGTGAGCTTATAGCTCCTGAGTTTGTTACGCTTACGTAAAAACCCTTCTGGCTTGCCTACCAGAAGGGTTTTTGTTTGTTATCCAGCTATTCTACTTAACACCCTGTCTATGTCTGCTCCCCTTTCTCCTGTTTTGGCTCCTGAGCGCTTGGCCTCAGCTTATACTTATGCCTCTTACCGCCAGCTTATTGATGAGCTGATGGCCCAAAACCTCACGACTGGCACCAATCAAACGGAGCAAATTCTGCAGTACGCTCGCCTGAATGTGCAGCGTATGCGCCGCGTAGACAAAACCATTGTGCTGCTCCCTGAGCTGCGCGAAGCCTTAGCCAATTTGCAAAACAAGTACGTGTGGCTGACGCTCACCGAAGGCTGGTGCGGCGACGCGGCGCAGATTGTGCCCGCAATCGAGGCGATTGTGCAAGCCAGCAATGGTAAGTTGGAATCACGGTATCTGTTGCGCGACGAGAACCTGGATCTTATGGATATTTACCTCACGGATGGCGGGCGCTCTATTCCCAAACTCATTGTGTTGCACGCCGATACGCTCACCGAAGCCGCCACGTGGGGCCCGCGCCCGGCGCCCGCGCAGACCATGTTTCGGGAGTTAAAAAGTCAGAATCTGCCTTTCGAAGACTTTGCTACACAACTCCACAGCTGGTACGCCCACGACAAAACGCAATCGACGCAACTGGAGCTGCTGGAACTGGTGCGGGCACTGGAGCCGGCGCTGAGTGCCAAGTAAGTGCAGCTTGGCTTTCCGAACACGTTGTTTACGAACAAAAAAGCCCCCCAGAAAGTATCTGGGGGGCTTTTTTGAACTTGAATCAGACTTAATCAAGCTTGGTCTGGCCCAGCTCAGTTACCTGATTATTAGTAACGGTAATGTCGGTACGAACCACGTTTTTGTAAGTGGGCTGACCAGTGGGAGCCGTAGTGGTGGGGAAAAACTCCACGCGGTAAACACCTGATGGCAAGCTACTTAATTGATATCCGCCTGATGCGTCAGCGGAGGTGCTGAACGTATCGGCTGGCGTGATAGAAGCGCGGATAGCCAGTATTTGGGGCAAAGACGCGCTGGGCGTAACGGTGCCGCGCAGGCCGCCGGCAATATCCTGAGCGATAACCCGGATGACCGGCTTCAGCAGAAAGCGCTCTTTCTTATCGACGCCGGGGCGCCAGTTGCCGCGCTGCACAATCGACTTGGCCACGTCGAAGTCGAGCAGAAGCTGGAAGGTTTCACGCTCCCGCAGCGTCGCATTATCAAGCTTCAGCTTGACGCCGGAAGTCTGGCCGCTAGGCGTTTTAAGTTCATAGATCTGTCCGTCACGGGTCGTCACGGTGCTATTCGGACCGAGTACCAAACGAATTTCTTTCAGATCGCCGGGCTCGAAGTCAGTATCTACCAGCAGTGCGGAGCGGCCGTTTACGTAGTCGAGTACATTCAGCGTTTGGGGCGTAAAAGGCAGCAGCTCCCAGCCATCAGCGCTTTGCTCGTCCTTGAGGTGCACTTCAATCTGACGAACATCCAGCAATACTTTCTGGAAGTCGCCGGGCGCATCCGTCAGGCGGATTTGCAGCTTGGTAGCGTTGCTGCTTTTGTCATCGGCGCAGCTCGCCAATGTAAGCCCAGCAAGTAATACAATGGGCAGGTAATGAGGGATTTTCATAAGAGAAAGCGGATGAAAAAGGGAGAACGAGGCTTGAGTGGCTGAAGAATACGCTAGCCATATTCAAGCCAGAACTATTAGATTTATTATATCCTAAAGAAATAAATATACTTTTAAACTGAAAAGGAGGCTGAATAGACATCTGCTAAACCTTACCAAATAAAAAAGCCCCCCACCGGCTGCTGGTGGGGGGCTTTTTTGTAGACAAAAGGTTTACCTATTGCCTGTGCTCGTAGTATCAGCCGGAGATGGCTCTGGGGTAGTGGTGGCGGGCTCCGTCGTTTCAGTGGGGCGAGTTTTGGGCTTGCCAAACAGAATACCGTTAAGCTTGTCTTTGGCCTGGCTACGAATCTTGGTTTCGGCTTCGAGGCGCTTTTTCTCGATTTCAAGTCGTGCCTTTTCCTGCAAATCCTGCTGCTTGCGGGCCAAATCACGCTGCAGGCTGTCCTGCGCCACCTGCGCGCGGGCCTGCAATTGTGATTTAGCATCGGTCACTTTGGCTTGCACAATGTTCTGCACCAGGTCTTTGGCCTGCGCCTTCACACTACCGCTGTTCAGTTTCACCTGCGGATTCTTGACGGTGCCGCCAATCGTGAGGCCAAGGGTCACGCGCTCGGTGCCTTCCAGGTTTTGGACGCCGGTAAGCGAGGTGAGGCGGGCGTTGAGCTGATTGCCCAGCTTGCCGGTGGGCACATTCAGGGCAGTTACGTATTCGAGGTTGCCGTTCACGTTGTTGGAGCCGCCTACGGTCATCTTGATCTGACCCACATTCACATCAAACGGCTTTACAATGAAGTTGCCGTTGAGCAGTTCAGCGGCTACATCTTTGTTTTCGACCACAAACTTCTTCAACTCCTGAAACTGGGTGAGGGCGCTAATCTTGTCCATTACCTCGGAGCCACTAACGGCGGCGCGCACTACCTCAAATAAGCCTTTGCCGGTAAGGGAGCTATACACGGGCATCATATCCGGGCCCATTTCGCCGCTTACGTTGAAATTAGTAGAGAAAATTCCTTCCAGATTGGCGGCCAGGGGCACCAGCGTTTTCACGGAGTTGAAGGCCTGAAAAGCGTTCTGGAAATTCAGGTTTTTGATGTTGAGCCCTAGGTTAAACTTGGGGTGCTGCAAATCTTTGCTGCTATAGCTGCCGGTAGTGGCAAAATTGCCCCCCAGCGTATTGAAGGTCAGCCCATCCATGCGCACGGCTTCGTCGCGGACGACTACGGTGCCCTTCACATCGTCGAGCTTGAGGTTATCATACACCACTTGACCAACATTGCTATTCAAGGTCAGGTCGAAGTATTTCGGGATTTGGAGCACTCCTTGCGCCTGGGCGGGCGCGGTGGTCTTGGCGGTGGTCGTAGGCTTGGCAGTTACCTCGTCTACCATCCACTCATTCACGTTGAAGCGGTTGCTGTTCACGGTCAGGTTGCCGCGCAAGGGCTGGCCCGGCGTAAACAAGTAGCCCATATAGTTGCTGATGGTGCCCGACGCGGCAATATCAGAGCTGCCCACAAAGCCATTCATATTCTGCAGCACAATCTTGTCGTTGTTGAACGTGGCGGTGGCGCGCGTCACTTTCACGCCCTGGGGCAGGTCAGCGCTTTTGTAAGTCACGTTCTGAGCATTCACGGTGCCCGAGGCCACTACGTTCTGATAGCGCTCCGCTTCGATATCAGCCATGCTGCCCTTAGCAGCAATGTCGCCGTTCAGACGCCCGGTTACGGTCATGCCTTCCAGCGGGAAAATCTTGGTCAGCTTGGTTAAATCCACCGTGCCGCGCACGTTGGTGTCGAAGATGGGCTTGTCGATGTTCTGGGCAGCAATGCGGCCTTCCAGCGGCTCGCCATCCAGCAGCATACGGAACTGCGGAATATTCAGGCGCGTGTCGTTGGGCTTGCCCGTTGTATTGGTGACGGTACCATTCAACGTCAGGTTTTCAATAGGTGCCGGAAATTGCTTGGACTTCACATAGCCATTGGTCAGGCGCATAGCGGCTTGCACCACAGGCATTTGAGTAGTTGAATAAATGCCCTTGGCGGTCGCATCCACGAATAATTGCCCCCTGAGCAGCAAGTCCTCAATTGGATACACCTTCATTATCTCCGCCAGATCCACGTTTGCTTTCACGCGCCCGTCCACGCGCATCGGCTCCAGACCATCGATGGCGACGGTGCCATCCACGGGATTTTTGCCTAGATCGAGGTGAAACTGCTTCACGCTCACTTTCACGTTGTTGGTGAAGCCCGAAGGATTATCCACCACCATATTCACGTTGATGTTGCGGGCGGCCTGCGGCAAATCGGGATATTTAAACATGCCGTCTTTAACTTGCAGATTCACTCCGTAGCCCGGCGACTTCACCTCGTCCATGGTGCCTTTGTAGTAGCCATCGAAGGCCATTTTGCCCCCCGTCTCAATATTTTTGAATTTCTCCGTAAACACGCCGGGTACAATGCTCAGGATGTTTTTGAAGTCGGTTTCGAGCGCTTTAAATGTCAGGTTGAAGTTGATAGCGTCCTGGGGCATGGCAATGGTACCAGCGAAGCTGGCCGGAAATTCATTGACGCGCACTTGGTTGTCTTTGAACGTGAACAACATCTTATCCAGGTCCATGGCCATGGTCACGTCGGCATTTAGCTTTGTGTTGGATAAATAATCGGTGCCGGCGTAGTTCATCGTGAAACGATCGGCCGTGGTCTGCGACACCATATCGAACACATTCTGCGTGAAGTCGCCCGAGCCGGTGTGGTTCACGTTGTGGGCCTGCACCGCAAAAGGAATAGTGAGGTCCTCGTAGCGCATTTTGCCCCCCACGATTTCCCAGCCCTTGATTGCGATGCTCAGCTGACTTGTATCCTTGCCTTGGGTAGCCAGGGTGGAGTCAGAGAGGAAAATATCCCAGTTGGCGCGCCCGCTTTTCAGCACCCGCAGATTTATATCGGGCTGATCGAGCTGAATAGACTTAATTTTGATCTGCTCGCCCCGCACCACACTCATCAGATCAAGCCCCACCCGAAAGGCCGGCAGGTAGGCGAGCGTATCGCGGGCAAACGAATCTTGCCCGATTATGCGCAGCTTGTCGATGCTGAGCGCCAGATCGGGGAAGGTGCGGAACAAGCTCAGGCTTACATTGGCCGGATCGTACTCTACCTTAGCCGCAACGCGCTCAGCCAGCTGCCGATCCAGGGCTTGCTTGATTTTGTCTTTGAACAGAAGGGGCGCCAGGGCAACAGCGGCCACCAGCACCACTAAAAATACCAGCAGGCCAACAAAAATTTTACGCATGAGTAAGAGGCTTTGAAACAGGAGAAGTGTACAAGTTCGGGGCTCAACACATCCACCGGAGCGGGTGCTACCTGAGATTTAAATCCTGAATCGGCAAAAATAGTGCAATGTTAGCCTGAAGGACATTGCTAAGATTAACATTCGATCCACGGACATTTTAACTTACTTTATTGGGCAAGAGTGCCTTTTACTTCTTGCGCCACCTGGGTCCCGCGTACGAAACGGGATAGGTGGCGCGTTAGTGTTTTTCTTTATGCGTCTACCTCTACTTTCTTTTTTTGCCCCCCAGCGGCTTCGTTGTACCTGGAGTCGCTTTGTGGCGCCGGTAGTGTTGGCAGTAGGTTGTAGTATGGGCTTGCACTCGAAGGTGCAGGCTCAGGACTTGTACTTCTCCCAGCCCTACGCTACGCGCTTGCACACCAACCCAGCCTTTACCGGCCTGCTCGACGATTATAGCGTTTCACTTAACTATCGAAACCAATTCCCGACCCTGTCTGGCACCTTCCAAACCAGCCAGCTAGCCGCCGACTACCGCATGCGGAACCAGCGTAGCGCCGTCGGCCTTTTGCTCAACTACGACCGCACGGGCTCCGTCGGCTACACGCGTTTTGAGGTGGGGGGCTTATATGCGTATCACACTCGTCTTACGGAATATATAAGCTTAAGCGCGGGCTTGCAGGCCAGCTACGGAAATCAGCGCGTGAGCTACGGAAACCTTGTTTTTGGCGACCAACTTTCGGATGAAGGCCTAACTGGAAATCTCACTGCAGAGACTCTGGACGTGGTTCCGGTAAATTATCTTACAATTGGGGTAGGAGGTTTGCTATATACGGAACGGTTTTGGATAGGGGCTGCTGCACACCACTTAAATCAGCCAGATCTGGGTTTTGCAACCCAAACAAAGCTGCCAATGCGGTTGAACTTTAATACCGGTTACAAACATTATTTCGTGCGCACCTCCACTCCCATCAAAACTCGTGAGATTAGCCTGACCGGTACGGCCAGCTACACCCGGCAGGGTGGTTCGCAGCGGGCGGAAGTTGGGCTGTATGGTACCGTTTCACCAATTACCCTCGGGGCCGTGTATCGGGGAATGCCGCTGCCCGGCGCTCCTCAGCCACAGCAGATTATAGCAGCTATTGCCGGCATCAGCACGGGCGTTTTCCGCTTCGGCTATAGCTACGATGTCAGCTTGAGTGATTTTAGTGCCGATTTAGGTGGCGCGCATGAACTTTCGGTCAGCGTCCGCAATTTTGATCGGATAGAAGATGCCTGGCGCCGTTTGCGGCACCGCAACTTTAAAGCTATCCCGACTCCTGCTTTCTAAACCACAGTACAAATAAGTAACTTGCGTCAAATTACCTTCTCTAAATCATTTTCTCTCAGGTAGTTTCTATTACATCATGAATCTTTCCAAATACTTACGCTTTGCCATCGTGGGAGCCTGCGCGCTGGCTGCCTGCAGTAAAGGGGCACCGACCGCCACCAAACCTGGTAAGTACAGCTCCACGACGGGCATCGAGTACAACACCGAAGAGGGCATGAAGGTATCTGACTACGCTGGTATTCCAGAAGGTCCGGGCCTGATCTTCATTGAAGGTGGACGCACTGTACTCGGCTCAGCCGAAGAGGACGTGGCCATGACCCGCGACAACGTGGAGCGCACGGTTACTATCGCATCGTTCTATATGGACGAGGCCGAAGTAGCCAACATTCACTGGTTGGAGTATCTGCATTTTGTGCGTAAAGACTCAGCAGAAGAATTTTATCAGTCTGCTTTACCTGACACCGCCGTTTGGGCGCGTGAGCTTTCCTTCAACGACCCGTACGTAGATTACTACCTGCGCTACCCCGGTTTCCGTTACTTCCCAGTAGTAGGTGTAAGCTGGTTGCAGGCCAACGACTATTGCACTTGGCGCACCGCCAAAGTGAACGAGACCTTAGCTAGCGGTGGAGGCACCTCTACCAAGAAAAAAGGTGGCTTATTTGGTCGCAGCAAGAAAAACGCTGCTGCCGACGAAGCAGCCGATGCAGCTGAAGGTGCTGGCGCAGCAAAGCCTTCTATCGAAGATGGTAACACGCTGCCTAACTATCGTCTGCCCACCGAGGCTGAATGGGAATTCGCTGCTCAGGCCCTTGTTGGCACGCAGGAAGTAGGCAACGAGAACCAGGAAAACAAGCGTATCTATCCTTGGGATGGTCGTCAGGTGCGTAACCCCTATGGTAAGAAGATGGGCCAGTTCTTGGCTAACTTCAAGCGTGGCCGTGGTGACTATGCCGGTATTGCTGGTAGCCTGAACGACGGCGCTATGATCACGGAGTATATCTACAACTACCCTCCGAACGATTACGGCCTGTATAATATGGCTGGCAACGTAAACGAGTGGGTACAAGATATTTATCGTCCGCTCTCGTTTGAGGACGTAGAAGATTTGAACCCCTTCCGCCGGAACGGTTTCCTCGACCCAGCAGAATCGGGTAACGGCAGCAGCACCGGCTACGACAAGAAAGGCTACCAGTCGCTCATCGACGACCACGTGCGTGTCTACAAAGGCGGATCTTGGAAGGACGTAGCCTATTGGTTGTCGCCCGGCACCCGTCGCTTCATGGCTGAAGACTCAGCTACTGCTGCTATCGGTTTCCGCTGCGCCATGATTAACGCTGGCTCAAACAAGTAATCTGACTTAGCAGTCGATTAACACTAAAAAAAAGTCCCCCAGCCGAGTGCTGGGGGGCTTTTTTTTGTAGCCATGTTGGCTGGGAAGCGATGTGAATAGGTAAGACTTATATGGCCTTCAAACCAAGGTTAGTTCTCTGCGCAGGCAATGGTTGCGATGCTGACTTCTCGGCAGCCAGCGGCCAGTAACGCAGCCGCGCAAGCTTCGAGCGTGGCGCCGGTCGTCAGCACATCATCTACGAGCAGGATGCGCTTATCTGCAACGTCCGCTGGCTTGGCTACCTCAAACACCTCCGCTACGTTTTGCCACCGCTCAGCGCGGTTCTTCTGGGTTTGGGAAGTTGTGTACTCTGTACGCTGTAACGTGGCGGCACTCCACGGCACCTCCAGACTCAATGATAAGCCCTCGGCAAACGTATCCGATTGGTTGTAGCCGCGCTTGGCTAGCTTGCGCGGATGCAGCGGCACAGGCACAATCAGGTCAAAATCGGTAGCGAGGCCGTGGTCGGCTAGTTCGGCGCCATACCAGCGGCCTAATACGCGCCCAATATCGCGCTGGCCCTGATACTTAAGCTGATGCAGCAGATGCTGTACCCGGCCACGCCGCAAAAAACGCAGGTAGCTAAGCGAGTAACGTACGGGCAGCTTTCCCCAGAACTTGCGAGCCAATGGATTCTCGCTTGGGGGCAATTTGTGATAGTCTGTGTAAGGGAACTGGGCGCGGCAACCCGTGCAGATATGATCTTCGCCGCGGGCCAACGACTCTTCGCAAGCCAGACATACCTGAGGAAAGATTAAGGTAACAAAGTCGGACAGGGCGGTACGGATCATGAAGGCGTGGGGGGCAAAAACGTAGCCACGGTTTTGCGGCGGTCGGCCAAAGGGCTCAGCCAGGCGAGCAGTAAGCCACCTGCCACCAGCCAGTAACTCAAGCTAAGCGCCTGATAGGATACGAGAATGCCGCTGATGACCAGCAAAATGCCCAACGACCAAAGCAAGTGACCAGGCAGGGTGGGCTTCGCCTGAAGTGTAGTGGGAGGGGAATACGCTACATCGGCCCACAGCACGCGCAAACGCGGATATTCAGATAGGAGCAGCGCCAAATCCATCAGTAACAGCACGCCCACTATGTAGGAAGTTGCGCCCCATTGCTGCGAAATGGTGATTAGCAGAATGTTGAGCAGCATAGGTACCAGCCCAATGGCACCGAGTAGCCAGAACCTCCGTGTCAGCAGCAAGAACCCAGTTATGACCTGACTAAGCGCAATAAAGGCCGCGTACATGCCCAGCTGATAAGCCTGTAGCTTTTCAATCAGCCACACGGGGCCAATCCAGCCGGGAAAATGGTGACCGGCGTAGAGCTTTGCCATACCAGAGGTAAAAAAAGTAGCCCCCAGAAACACCATCAAACCAACCCGCCACAACCGCATAATTCGCATAGCCAGAACGACAAAAAGATAGAAATATAGGTAGAAAGTAAGGTAGTGGGCGCAGCACTGCCTAGCAACTAAGCGGGCCTTTTCTGCCTACTTTCGTGTTATAGATTTTCACCTCCGACTTATTTCCCTTCAACAATATGAGTATCGTCACTGAATTCAACGACTACCGGGCGCGCATGAACGAGAAGATCATGGCGGCCGACAACAAGGTAATCAAGCGCTTTTTCAACCTCGACACCAACACCTACCAAGCCGGCGCCATCGACGTGAAGACCAAGGAAATGCTGGGCCTGGCCTGCTCCATGGTGCTGCGCTGCGATGATTGCATCAAATATCACTTGGGCAAATGCCACGAAGAAGGTATAAATGACGAAGAAATCTATGAGGTGTTTGCCATTGCTAACCTCATCGGTGGCAGCATCGTGATTCCCCACTTCCGGCGCGCCGTGGAGTATTGGGAAGCTCTGAAAGAAGAGGCTGTAACGGCCGCCCCACCGCACGCCCACGACGCCTAAGCATGGACGCGCAGGAAACGGAGGCCGAATTTGAGGCCCGCTGGTGGCAGTTGATGAATGAGATGCGGGAGCGTTTTGGCAAAAAGCCGGATCTGAATGCGTTGCTGCTGCTTATTGGCGTGCAGGAACTAGGTCAGGGGGCCGGGCCGTTCACCAAAGAACAGAAGCAGGACCTCATGCACATTGCTACCTGCCGACTCTTCAGCCTCTCGGGCCACTACGAGTTGGACCATGTGGATGAGGATGGCTGGCCGCACTATAAGCTCTTGCAGCCCGTGCCTTTTGCCAACCTGAAAGAGCAGGAGCGCATGCTGAAATGGCACATTCTGGAATATTTTGATAAATGGATGAAGGAGTAAATGGTGAAGTGGTGAAATTGTGAGTTTGTCGTTCGACTTGCGCATTGATAACAACAGTATCACTACTTCACATTTACCACTTCACAACTTCACCATTTCACTTTTGAAGATTATCAGCTACAACGTCAATGGTCTGCGCTCCGCTTTGAGCAAAGGCTTGCTTGACTGGGTGCGCGAGGCCGCTCCCGACGTACTTTGCCTCCAGGAAATAAAAGCCGGCCGCGAACCGCTCGACGTATCGGGCTTTGAGGCGCTGGGCTACCAGGCATACTTGCATCCGGCCGTGAAGCCCGGTTACAGCGGCGTAGCTACGTTTACCAAGCATAGGCCCAACCATGTGGCCGTTGGCTGCGATACGGAGTGCTACGACTGCGAAGGGAGGGTCCTGCGGCTGGATTTTGACGATTTCTCGGTGCTGAACACATACATGCCCTCCGGCACCAGCGGCCCCGAGCGGCAGGCGTTTAAAGTCGAATGGCTGCATTTTTTCCGCAGCTACGTGCGGGAGTTGCGGCCTGAGTTGCCGCCCCTTGTTATTGTGGGCGACTTCAATTGCTGTCAGCGCGAACTTGATTTGCACAACCCGAAGGCCAATCAGAACAGCACCGGCTTCACGCCGGAGGAGCGGCGCTGGTTTGCCGATTTTCTCGCCGATGGCTTCACCGATTCGTTTCGCCACCACCACGGCGACGCTGGGGGGCATTATTCGTGGTGGACGTATCGGGCCGGCGCCCGCGCCCGCAATGTGGGCTGGCGCCTCGATCATCTGCTGGTAGATGACACCCTGCAACCGCGCCTGGCCAGTGCCGGTCTTTTGCCTGATGTAGTGCACTCCGATCATTGCCCGGCCATCGTGGAGCTACTGTAGCGCTGAGCTTACGCCAGGCACATCGTTATCTTGGAACAATTGCCCCCCAGCGGTTGTCGTTCCGAAATAGAATGGTGTCGCAAGTCACGCGCGGCTTTAATGCGTATCTTTCCTCAGCCCGGAAAGGCGTTTTTAACACCTTGTGAAGAAAGAATCCGTGTCCGAATTCAACGCAACTACACCTACTCGCTTGCCGGCCCTGCAACAGGTGCTCGGGCAGCTGGATGCGTTTAAGCGTAAGTTTTACCTCAACCTGCTCGTGCGCGGTGCGCTGGTGGCTGGGGGGCTTTTGCTGACGTTATTTTTGGTTTTGAGCCTGCTGGAATACTTCCTTTACCTGCCTACCTGGGTGCGGGGCGGTCTGCTTTTCGGCTTTTTGGGCTTGGTGGTGTACACCTTCCTGCACTGGATTTGGAAGCCCTTGGCGGCTCTCACCAACCTGCGCCGCCTGCTTTCTGATGAGCAAGCAGCCCAGCGCGTGGGCGAACTGTTTCCTCAGGTACAGGATAAACTCCTGAACGCTTTGCAGCTGCAAGGTCAGGCCCGCGAGAATGCCCTGATTGCGGCAAGCTTGGAGCAGCGGGCAGCGCAGTTCACAGGCTTGGAGTTTAGTGAAGGCATCAAGATAAAAGAGCAAACCCGGCCGCTGTGGAAATATGTGGCCGTGCCGGCTGCCATTGTACTAGGGGTGCTTCTGGTGTATCCGAGCCTGTTTGTGCAGGGAACTGGACGTATTTTGCATTACCGACGCGCGTATTCGCCCCCCGCGCCATTTGAGTTCATTATTGAAAACAAGAAGCTGCAAGCCTTTCGCAATGAGGACTTTAAACTACAGGTACGGATAGAGGGCAAAGCGCTGCCCAATGAAATTAACATCCGCTACAACGGCCGCGAGCGGCGCCTCACCAAAGAGCCCGGCACTGGCAACCGCTACAGCTATGATTTTCGGCAGCTCCAGAATAACACGGAGTTTCAGCTGGCCGGCGCTGGCTTTACCTCCGACGAGTATGACCTGACGGTACGTGCCCGCCCCGATCTGCGCGATTTTGCGGTGCATGTTTCTTACCCAACTTACTTGCGCAAACCTGCCGAAACCATTCGCAACAGCGGCAACCTGACGGTGCCGGAAGGCAGCACCGTGCGCTGGGAATTTGCCACCACGGCCACTGATGAGCTGCAACTGCTCTTCAAAAACCCGGATGAAACCGTAACGGCTACCGCGGCTAACGACCAGTTTCAGGCCTCGCGCCGCGTGCTGCGCAGCCAGGAATATACCGTCCGCCTGCGCAACGCCGCCAGCCTCAACCGCGACCCTATTCAGTACCAAATCACGGCTATTCCCGACCAGACTCCGGAAATAACCCTGGAAGCTTTCTCCGATACCACCTCGCTGCGCTACTTGGCGCTGGGGGGCAATTTGCTCGATGACTACGGCTTTACGCGCTTACAGCTAAATTATCGGGTTACTTCGGGGCCTAAGTCAAACGCCGGCTATAAAACGCGGGCGCTGCCGCTGGAAAGTGGTCCGTCGCAGGCGTACGCTTATCAGTGGGATTTGAGCGGCCTCAACATGAAGCCCGGCGACCGGCTTGAGTACTTCGTGCAGGTATGGGACAACGACGGCGTGAACGGCCCCAAGAGTGCCCGTACGCGCAGCGCCGAGTTTCGGCTGCCGGCCCGCAAGGAGCTACGCGAGCAGCTGAATGCCCAGTCGCAGTCGGTGCAGAACCAGATGAGCAAGTCGGCGGAGCAGTCAAAAAAGCTGGAGCGCGAGTTGGCCAAAACGGAAGATAAGCTCAAGACCAAGCGCGAGCTGAACTTCCAGGACCGCAAGCAATTGCAGGATATGCTGGAACAAAAACAGCAGATGGATCAGCAGCTGGCCGACATGAAGAAGATGTTCGAGGAGATGAACCAGCGCCAGGACCAGCTTGATCCCAAAAGCCAAGAGCTGGCCGAGAAAGCCAAGGAATTGGAAAAGCTGATGGAAACGCTGCTCGACCCCGAAACCAAGAAGCTGTACGAGGAGCTACAGAAACTGCTGGAGCAGCAGCAGGACCAGACTCAGCCCGAGATGCAGAAACTGCTGCAACAGCTCGAGAACAAGGAAAACACCTTGCAAAAGGAGCTGGAGCGTGCCCTGGAAATGTTCAAGCAGCTTCAGTTTGAGCAAAAGCAGGAAAACGCCATCAATAAGCTGGAAGAGTTAGCTAAAGAGCAACAGCAGCTGGCCGAGCAAACCCAGCAGAATGACAAGTCGCAGCAAAAAGGCCCCCAGCAGCAACAAAAGCAGCAGGAGCTACAGAAGCAGCAAGCCGAAAAGCAGCAGGAATTCAATGAGGTAAAGCAGGACTTGCAAGATCTGAAAAAGCTGGACGAGCAGCTCGATGGCGAGAATGGCGCTGACGAGATGAAAGACGAGCAGCAGCAGGTAGACGAGGAAATGCAGGAAAGCCAGGAGCAGCTCGGCAAAAACCAGAACCAGAAAGCCAGTCAGAGCCAGCAGCAAGCCGGCCAAAAAATGCAGAAAATGGCGCAGCAGATGCGGGAGCAGCAAGAAGAGGAGGAAGGCGATAAGCAGCAGGAAAACATCGACAGCCTGCGCGACATCCTCGAAAATCTGCTCAAAATCAGCTTCGACCAGGAAGGCCTGATGAAAGAATTTCGCCAGGTAGACCAGACTGACCCACGCTTTGTGCAGCTTGGCCAGACCCAGCGCAAGCTCAAGGATGATGCGGCCATTGTGCAGGATTCGCTGTATGCGTTGGCCAAGAAGGTATTTCAGATTCAGAGCTTTGTGACTCGCGAAGTAGGGGAGATGAACAACCAAATGGATGAGTCGCTGAACCAGATTCGGCAGCGCAACGTGGGCCGGGCTACCAGCAGCCAGCAGCTAGCCATGACCAGCATGAATAACCTCGCCCTAATGCTCAACGATGCTTTGCAGCAAATGCAGGAGCAACAGCGCCAGAGTCAGCAAAACCAGCAGGGCGACGGCAAGCCGGGCAAGAAAAAGAAGAAAGGTCAGGCGGCTGGCGAAGGTCAGATGGGTCGTATGCAGCAGCAGCTCAACCAACAGATTCAGCAATTGCAGCAGAGCGGCAAGCAGGGTCGGGAGTTATCGGAGGAGCTGGCGAAGCTGGCCGGGCAGCAGCAAATGCTGCGCGAGGCGCTCAAGGAGCTGGATAAAATGCAGCAGCAATCTGGGGGGCAAAAAGGCAAAGGCCAGGAAGGCCAGGGCGGTACCGGCGATCTGAAAAAATTAATGGAACAAACCGAAACCGACCTCGTAAACAAGCGGCTGACGGAGGAAACTGTTATGCGCCAGCGTCAAATCCTGACTCGCTTGCTGGAAGCCGAGAAATCGGCCCGGGAGCGGGACCTCGATGACAAGCGTGAAGCGCAGACAGCCCAAGCGAAGCCACCTGTTTTTCCACCCGCCTTTGATCAATATAAGCGGCAAAAAGAACGGCAAACTGAGCTACTCCGCACTGTACCACCTGCCCTCACCCCTTACTATCAGCGTGAGGTAAGTGAATATTTTCAGAAAATGAAGTAGTACCTCGCTACTTTTACTGCTGCTGCCCCCCTCTTACTTTTACTATGAAGCAGGTTAAAATTCAGATTCCGTCGCTCGTTGAGAATATTCGCGTGGTAGAAAGCTTCATCGACAATTCGAAGGATACCTTTGATATTGAAGATGATATCTATGGCAATATCATGGTGGCAGTTACGGAAGCCGTCAATAATGCCATTCGTCACGGTAACAAATTCGATAAGGATAAAAACGTGTACTTGTCGCTGCATGTAGCTACCGACCGTATCAAATTTGAGGTAGAGGATCAGGGTGACGGCTTCGATTACACGAATTTGATTGATCCTACAGCTCCTGAAAACCTGGAAAACCCGGGAGGCCGCGGTATTTTTCTGATTCGCCACCTCGCCGACGAGGTAGAATTTCAGAAAGATGGCCGCAACGTTCAGCTTACGTTCCTGTTAGCTCCTACTTCCGATCTGGAAACCTCGGGCTCCGATTCTTTATCTTCCGATCATAACGCGGCATGAACCAACACCCGCCTGGTACCGAGGACGAAATGAACAACGGCCTGCCCGAGCAGTCGCACGAGGTACACGGCATTGAGTTTATTGTAGAGGATGTGGATTTTGAGCTAGCAGAGGCTGAAGCTCTGACGGCTTGGGTTGAGCGTATTGCGGAAGTGCACGAGCACGAAATCGTGCAGCTTACCTACATTTTCTGTTCCGACGAATACCTGCACCGCGTAAACGTAGAGTACCTCGACCACGACACGTACACCGACGTTATCACCTTTGATAATGCGGACACGTCGGACATTATTGAGGGCGATATTTTTATCAGCGTGGAGCGAGTACGCGAAAACGCTGAGCAACTGGGCGTACCCTTCTGCGACGAACTGCACCGCGTGATGATTCATGGTATGCTGCATTTGCTGGGCTACCAAGACAAAGACCTGCTGAGCCAGACGGCCATGCGCAAAAAAGAGGATTACTGCCTATCTTTGCGCACGTTCTGAGCACGTTGCCTTTTCTCTTTTCTAAGTAATTATCAGAAAACCGCAGGCCGTTTTGAACGGCGGCGGTTTTTTGGTTTTCAGGAACGTACTACGGCGTCTTTGTCGTTGTGCAATCCAACTTATCGGGTCAGGCAGCAACGATAAATACGCTGTCTTCTGCCTCTGTTTATAAGCTCTTTGCTGTTTATCCTTACAGCTAAAAAAGCCCCCCAGCCATGTTTCAGCAAGAAGAGTACGATGTTATTGTAGTAGGAGCCGGCCACGCTGGTTGCGAAGCTGCCGCGGCTGCCGCAAACCTTGGCTCCAAGGTGCTGCTCGTGACGATGAACATGAATACCATCGCCCAGATGTCGTGCAATCCGGCCATGGGCGGGGTGGCCAAGGGGCAGATTCTACGCGAGGTAGACGCCCTTGGGGGGCAAAGTGGCATCGTGACTGATAAGACCATGATTCAGTTCAGGATGCTGAATCGGTCGAAAGGCCCGGCTATGTGGAGCCCGCGCGCCCAAAGCGACCGGATGCGCTTCGCCGAAGAATGGCGCCTGACTTTGGAGCAAACATTAAACATAGACTTCTGGCAGGAAGCTGTAACGGGTCTGCTAATAGAAAATGAGACGGTAGCAGGCGTGCGCACGGCGCTGGGCGTGGAGTTTCGCGGCAAAGCTGTGGTGCTTACCAACGGGACTTTCCTCAATGGCCTGATTCATATTGGCGAGAAGCAGTTTGGCGGTGGTCGGGCAGCTGAAAAAGCCAGTTCCGGTATTACTGAGCAGCTCATTGAGCTGGGCTTTGAAGCCGGTCGCATGAAAACCGGTACGCCGCCCCGCGTTGATGGCCGCTCGCTTGATTACTCTAAAATGGAAGAGCAGCCCGGCGACGAAATACCCGGCCGCTTCTCTTACCTCGACACGCCGACGCTGGTTAAGCAGCGCCCGTGCTATATCACTTATACGAACCCGGAGGTGCACGAAATTCTGCGCACGGGCTTCGAGAAGTCGCCGATGTTTCAGGGTCGCATCAAGGGTTTGGGGCCACGCTATTGCCCGTCGGTGGAGGACAAAATCAACCGCTTCGCTGACAAGGACCGCCACCAGATATTTGTGGAGCCGGAGGGCAGCAGCACCGTTGAAATGTACATCAACGGCTTCAGCAGCTCTTTGCCAGAGGATGTACAGTACCGGGCTTTGCGCAAGATTGCGGGCTTCGAGAATGCCAAGATGTTCCGGCCCGGCTACGCCATCGAGTACGACTTTTTCCCACCTACTCAGCTCAACCTAACGCTGGAAACCAAGCGCGTGCGCAACCTCTACTTCGCGGGCCAGATCAACGGCACCACGGGCTATGAGGAGGCTGCCTGCCAGGGTCTGATGGCTGGTATCAACGCCCACAACCGCGTACACGATAAGCAGCCTTTCGTGCTGAAAAGGAGTGAGGCCTACATCGGTGTACTCATCGACGACCTTGTGAACAAAGGCACGGACGAGCCTTACCGCATGTTTACCTCGCGCGCCGAGCACCGCATTGTGCTGCGCCAGGATAACGCCGACCTGCGCCTCACGCCTATGGGCTACGCGCTGGGTCTGGCGTCGGAGGAGCGTATGCAGCGCGTAGAGCAAAAGCAACGCGAAACGGCGGCGGTAATTGAGTATCTGCAAAAGAAATCCATCGAGCCGGCAGAGATTAACGGGCTGCTGACGGAGCTAGGCTCGGCTACTATCAGCGAGAAAACCCGGGCGGTAAACTTGCTACGCCGCCCTAATGTGGAGCTGGAGCACCTCACGCGCCACCTGCCCAGGCTGGCATTGGAGCTGGGTCAATACCAGCCCGATAGTTTGGAACAAGCCATCATTACCATCAAGTACGAATCCTACATTCAGAAGGAGCACTTGCAGGCTGCCCGCGTGGGTGAGCTGGAAAACTTCGTGATTCAGGGCCGCCTCGATTACAAGCAGATGCCAGCCCTGTCGCACGAGGCCCGCGAGAAGCTGCTGCGCGTGCAGCCCGAAACCATCGGCCAGGCCGCGCGCATTAGCGGCGTCTCGCCGGCCGATATTTCGGTGTTGATGGTCTATCTTGGCCGGTAAATTCAATTAACAATTAACATTGAGCAATTAACAATGAAGGATAAAGTCCACCTGCTCATCGCTTATTGTTAATTGCTCAATGTTAATTGTTAATTGAATACCTGTGTCCTACGAACGTCTGTCAGCCTGCCCGGTGTGCGGCAAAAGCGAGTTTCGCAACAAGCTGGTAGTTGAAGATAAGTCGGTAAGCAAAGAGAGCTTTGCCATCGTGCAGTGCAAAAGCTGCGGCTTTCAGTTCACGAACCCGCGGCCCGGCCCGGCCGATATCGGGCGCTACTACGAGTCGGACGAGTACGTGTCGCACAACAGCGGGGCGCAGGGAGTTATCAATCAAGCCTACAAAGTCGCGCGGTTTTTTACCATGCGCCGCAAAGTGGCGTTGCTGAATAAAAAAGCCCCCCGCAAAGGAAAAGTCTTGGATTACGGCTGCGGTACGGGGCATTTTCTTGCGGCCTGCAAGTCGAATGGCTGGCAGGTGGCCGGAGTGGAGCCGAATGCGCGGGCCCGGGAAGAAGCCGCGCGCCGCGTAGGTCAGCCCATCGGCGCTGAGGATCTGGGGGGCTTTTCTGCCGAGTCGTTCGATGCCATTACGCTCTGGCATGTGCTCGAACACGTACATGAGCTGGCTGGTACTTTGAAGCACCTCATCAGTCTGCTGAAGCCAGATGGCGTGTTGATAATTGCGGTGCCCAACGTGGAGAGCTTCGACGCCCAGCACTACCGCCAGGATTGGGCTGCCTACGACGTGCCGCGCCACCTGTATCATTTCAGCCCCAAAACCATGACCCAGCTGCTCAAAAAGCACAAGCTCATGGTTCGCGAAACGCTGCCGCTGCCCTTGGATGCTTACTATGTGAGTATGCTCAGCGAAAAGCACCGCGCCGAGCGTAACGGGGGTTTATTGAGCGTCCTCAAAGCCGGTTATAAGTCCAATCAGTACGCGGCGGAGCATGAAGGGCAATATTCAAGCTTAATTTACGTAGCTGCTAAGCGGTAGAAGTACGAGCAGGAACCAGAACGTCATGCAGAACGCAGTGAAGCATCTCGCGTGCTGACGTCTGATTACTGCTCCTGTGTCAGCGCGCGAGATGCTTCACTGCATTCTGCATGACTTTCTACTTTTCACCTTTCACCTTTCGCTTTTTCATGTCTGTACGCGCTCATTTGCTGTTTTTACTGGGAATTGGAATAGGAATGAGTGGCTGCGCGGCCGTTAGCTCACCGGAGGGTGGACCCAAGGATTTGACGCCTCCGAAGCTGGTGCGTACGTCGCCGGAGCAGGGCGCCCGCAACGTTACCCAGCGCAGTATTCGGCTGGAGTTTTCGGAAACGGTGCAGCTGAAGGACTTGCAGAAGAACCTCATTATCGCGCCCGTTATTTCGGAAGAGAACAAGTACCAGGTGCGTGAGGATAAAGGTGGCGTCACGCTTACCTTCGAGCAGCCCCTCGATAAAAACACGACCTACTCGTTCAACTTCGGCAAGGCCATCACGGATATTACCGAAAACAATGAGGCCCCTAACGTCATGCTGAGCTTCAGCACCGGCGCTGATCTGGATTCAGGCCGGGTGTTCGGGCGCGTGACGGACCTGCTCACCAAGCGAACGGCTGAGGATATTTCGGTTATACTTTACCCCGAAGCCGACACCGCAAATATTCGTCGGGGAAGGCCTTATTACCTTGCCCGCACAACTAAGAATGGACAGTACTCTTTCCAGAATCTGCGGGAAGGTCGTTACCGCCTTTTTGCTTTACAAGACAAGAATAACACCCGCCGCTACGAAGAAGGGGAGAGGATAGCCTACTTACCGGAGCTGATTACGGTGGCGCCCGGCCTCGACTCGATAGCGCTGGTGCTGGTACGGCCCGATGCTCGCCGTCCGTTAGCCACCGGCCGACAGGGCACGCCTACGCAGTTTAAGGTAAGCTACAACGAAGGCGTCCGTCAGGCTGTGCTGGCGCCATTACCTGGTGGCGGAGCAACTTCGCCGGAGGCTGTGGCGCAGCTAAATAGTGCCTTGCAGGTAGCTGATCAGGGCAAATCGGTGGTGCTTTACAAAACCAAAGCCGTTGCGGAAGGGCGCTATCTGCTATCGGCCACCGACAGCGTAGGCAACGTAGGCCGCGATACTATTAACGTACGCTTTCAGGGCAATGCGCCGGCGCGGCGTGGGCCAGCCTACACCGTAGAGGGCAGTCCGCAGGAAGTTTATTATCAGGGGCAGGTTCAATTTGTGTTTACTGAGCCTGTTATTTTGCCCCCCAACAAGCCATTTGGTACGCTGGTAGAAGATTCGACTGCCCGCCGCCCGCTTCGCCTCCCCCAGGATGGTACGCTCAGCCCCGACCGCGTCCGTCTGACGGTGAAACCAAATTTCAAGGCCCGCAAAACAGCCACCATTATTCTCGATAGCACCGCTATTACCAGCGTCACGGGTCAGTCGTTGGGGCTGCGGCCGCTGCGGCTGCGCATCTCTGAGCAGTCGCCTTCCGGCACCCTATCTGGGGCTATTCAAACCAAGTTTACGCGCTATCAGATTCAGCTGATCAATGACACCTTTCAGCCCGTAGCCGTGCTCGATAGCCCCAAAAACCGCTACATATTCACCAATATCGCACCCGGATCGTATCAGATTCGTGTTCTGATCGATGCTGATGCCAACGGTACCTGGTACGGCGGCGACCCACAGTTTCGGCTGCCTGCCGAGCCGGTTTATATTTTCCCCAAGAAGCTGGACGTGCGCGCTAACTGGGAGCAGGAGGAGAATATTGCCTTCTAGCGAAGTGCCTCCCGCGCACCGTAGTCGCTTTCCTTTCGGCAATATGTGGGTTTGACGTGATGGTGCTGCCGCAACCAGAATAGCTGCTTCATATCTTTTTTCTTCAGGCATGTTAATGCCTGTTTCAACCTATCAGCAAGCTATCCACACTGTGTGAATTGCCCCCCAGATATACTGGGGGGCTTTTTTGTGGTTTTCCACAGGCTATACACGAGTTTATCCACGGGGTTATAAATACGCAGGTAATCTGTGGATAATACGGGCGTAACATGGGGATAACTCGTGGAGAAATTGCGGACAAGTTTTTTTGCAGGTCTGAAAGCTAACACAGCACTGTTGGGCTGTGGATAAGGGTGGACAACTCTCCCCCGAAAAAGACCTAATCCACACTGCCTGATTCGTGTGAATTGTGGATTCGTGGATAACGTCGTGGATTGTGAATAAAGTAAATAATTTATTATGAGTCAGCGATTTATAATCCACACACCCTGTTGATAGCTGGTGCATAAGCCCGAGCTTGTACACAAGTTTTCAGCACTGTTTATAACTCTGAAATCTTATCAACTTATGCACAGCCCTAATGGTGGGGGATTAAAAAAACATTTCTTAAAATCTCTTTTAAAAAGTTATTAACCCTGTGGATAAATCAGGCGTTTCCCAAAAAAGCCCCCCAACACAATTCGCGGCTTCTCGCGTATACAGCAGCTCAGCTTCAGCCGGCCGCCATGCCCTTTAATTATTCGCTCAATTTCAAAAAAGTTGATTTTCGGCAGCAGCCCGAATTGTATCGCGTGGGCAAAGGCGAGCAGGGCGTGCTGTTGGTAGAGCCCTATAAATCGGAGATACTACCGCACTGGCGCTTTCGCACGCCCGAAATAGCGCAGGAGTCGTCGGAGCGGATCTATGAGCTGTTTCTGGGCTATCTTAAAGCCAATGACTTTGTGGGGGCTGATATGGCGCGCAAATTCCTGCAAATGGGCTTTACCCGAGCCCGGCGCTACGCCAACCATAAGGGCGGAAAAAAGTATGATGGCCCGGTGCCCGACGACAAAAAAGGACAGAGCGGGGCCCACGGTCGTGCCGAGCTGCCCCGCGCCCCCGAAGACCCCGAGAAAGCTGCCGCTGCTGCCATCTTCAAACAGAAATGGGACCAGGCCCAGCACTACCCCGAATACGAACGGCAGCGGGCCGATTTTCAGGCTCGCTACGGCAAGTGAGTTACAGATTCCTACCTTTAGCTAAACTTAGACCTCACCCCATGGCTATGAAAAAGCCTGACCAACCAACCAGCATGGAAGAAAACGAAATCACTTTGGGCACCGGCATGGGGCCTCTGAAGTTTGGAGCCTCCATGGACGAGGTGCGCGCCCTGATGGGAGAGCCCGAAGAAATTGAAGAGTCGGAGGATGACGACGAGTTCGAGCATCAAGCCTGGAACTACTTGGAGGAAGGCTACTCGCTTTACTTCGATCGTGAAGACGACTATCGCCTCAGCTGCATTGAAACCGACCACCCTGGCTTGCGCCTTTTCGGTGAGCCAATTCATGGCAAGAGCCAGGCCGCTATCGAGGAGCTGATGCGTCAGCACGGATACAACAACTCCGAAACCGAGCGGATGGAAACCGGCGAAGTTCGCTTATCCTACGAGAAGGAGATGATTGACTTATACTTCGATGAGGATGAGCTACAGTTTGTCAACTTCGGCGTGTTTATATCTGACGATCTGGAAGTACAGTGGCCGAGCTAGTCGCTAGTTATCCACAAAACAAATGATTTTGTATGTGGAAAAGTGGATAAGTGCCTGTTAACTCGATACTTTGCACAACTAAATCAGTGGAAAATGCCCCCCAGCGGTTTTTCCACGGTTGTTAACAGCAAGCTTCAAAACGAAAAAAGCCACCCTCCAAGAGGGTGGCTTTTTTGGCTCTATTCAAGATGAGCTCAGCCCTACAGAATAGCCCGGAAGAACAGGAACAGCGCCCCCGACAGTACCATCGTGACAGGCAGGGTGAGTACCCAGGCTAATGCAATGTTGCGCACCATCTGGGGGTTCAGATTCTTCACCCCGCGGTTGGCTACCATAGAGCCGGCAATAGCCGACGACAGCACGTGGGTAGTAGAGCTAGGCAAACCAATAGCCGTAGAAACCCCAATCATGCTGGCGGCTACCAGCTCCGAAGAAGCACCCTGCGCGTAGGTCAGGTGCTCCTTGCCAATACGCTCGCCAATAGTTTTCACGATGCGCTGCCAGCCTACCATCGTGCCGATGCCCAGGGAGGTAGACACCATGAGCAGCACCCACCACGGGGCATAATCGGTGTAGGTGCGCAGGTCCGTGATGCCGGCTTTGTAGGTGGCCTGATCGGCTGAGCTTAGGGAAAGCCGCTCGCTGCCCAGGAGCTTTTTGGTGCGGTTATCAAGCAGCAGAATGGCCTTCCGAATCTCGAAGCGCGCGTTCTGGGGCAGCTCGCGCACACTGGTTTTGCCCACAAATACGCTGTCGAGAGCGTTGGTCTGAACTTTAATCTCCGCTAGGGTTTGGCGGTCATCGGCGCTCAGCGCGGCCGGATCCACTTTATTTACTACCTGTTCTACGCGAGCCAAAGTATCGCGCATGTCCAAGGGGTTGAGGTCATCGTTGAGGGCAAAAAAGGTGGGCACGATGCCGATAAGAATCAGCATAATCAGGCCTACGCCTTTTTGACCATCGTTGGAGCCGTGAAAAAAGCTCACCAGCGTACAGGTCACAATCAAGACCAAGCGAATCCAGAGGGGCGGGGGCTTGCGCTTGTGGGGCTCCCGGAAGATGGCCTTGTTGCGCACGAAGCGGCGCAAGATGAACATGAGCAGAATAGTCAGCGTGAAGCCAAACAGTGGCCCCACGAGCAGCGCCACACCAGTTTCGCCAGCCTTACTCCAGTTAACAGCGGCTCCGCTGGCCTCTGGCAACAGGGAAAACGCAATACCCACGCCGAGGATAGATCCGATAAGCGCGTGAGAACTGGAAGCAGGAATACCATAGTACCAAGTACCCACGTTCCAGAGAATAGCCGACAGGATAAGCGCACCCACCATGGCAATGCCGTGGTACACATTCTGATCTACGAGGCTCTCGACGGGCAGCAGGTACACGATACCCATGGCCACGGCAATACCACCGGCAAACACGCCAATGAAATTCCAGAAAGCCGACCAGATAACGGCCACCCAAGGGCGCAGTGTATTAGTATAAATGACCGTCGCAACGGCGTTAGCCGTGTCGTGAAAGCCATTGACGAATTCGAAAGCGCAGGCTGCTACCAAACAGAGTAGCAGCAAAAACAGCACTTGAGGCTCTAAGCCAAACATAGGAGGGGAAATAGGTACAAAAAAACGGGCACCCAAAGGTAATGTTACCAAAAACGGGGCAAGATTATCAAATTGTTACCTGACATGATGCGCCAGACTTATTTGTTGTGCCATCAGCAGAAATTTGCAGTCAACATACCAGTCGTAAAGGCCCCGATACGCAAGTGACCCGATGAGCGGACAACTGAGCTATAAAAAAGATTTGGGCCATGACTGGGGGGCAAATGGCTTACGGCCTCGTCGGCCTGAATAGCGCCGTAAGCTACGAATCTGTTTTTTCGCTCTACTCAGTTAAATCAGCGCCTATCTTTGCTGCTATGAGCAACGCGACGCAGAAACCCTCTCTCGAAAATACCCAGCTAAAGGACATTGTGGCCCACGCCAAGGAATACGGCTTCGTATTTCCTTCGTCCGAAATCTACGATGGCCTGCAAGCCGTGTACGACTACGGCCCCAACGGCGTAGAGCTGAAAAATAACCTCAAGCAGCTCTGGTGGCGGGCCATGACCCAGCTCAACCAGAACGTGGTGGGCATCGACGCGGCCATTTTTATGCACCCGCTCACTTGGAAAGCCAGCGGCCACGTCGACGGCTTCTCCGACCCCATGATTGATAATCTGGACTCGAAGAAGCGCTACCGGGCTGACGTATTGCTGGAAGAAAAAGCCGCTCAGTACGAAAATGCCGGCGACAAAATACGCGCCGACATGCTGCTGGCCGACATGGGCCGTCTGCTCACGGCCGAGGACCTGACCGGCGTGCGTCAGCTTATCATTGATGAGAAAATAACCTGCCCCGTGTCCGGCACCGCTAACTGGACCGAGGTACGCCAGTTCAACCTGATGTTCTCCACGCAGGTGGGTTCGGTGGCCGATGATTCCAGCTTAATATACCTGCGGCCCGAAACGGCGCAGGGCATTTTTGTCAACTTCCTGAATGTACAGAAGTCGGCGCGGATGAAGATTCCGTTTGGTATTGCCCAGATTGGCAAGGCTTTCCGCAACGAGATTGTGGCTCGCCAGTTCATTTTCCGCATGCGGGAGTTTGAGCAAATGGAGATGCAATTCTTCGTGCGTCCCGGCACCGAGATGGAGTGGTACCAGCAGTGGAAAGAAACCCGCAAGCGCTGGCACGAGGCTCTAGGTCTGCCCGCTGAAAAGCTGCGCTTTCACGACCACGACAAGCTGGCTCACTACGCCAACGCGGCCGTGGACATCGAGTTTGAATTCCCTTTCGGCTTCAAGGAAATCGAAGGCATTCACTCCCGCACCGACTTCGACCTGACCCAGCACCAAACGCTGAGCCGCAAAAAGCAGCAGTTCTTCGACAACGACCTCGACGAGAACGGCAAGGCTTACGGCAACTATGTGCCTTTTGTAGTGGAAACCTCCGTAGGTGCCGACCGGCTGTTCCTGGCCACGCTGTGCCAGGCCTATACTGAGGAAACCATTACGGAAGGGGAGGGCGAGCAGCAGCAAACCAAAACCCGCACCGTGCTGCGCCTGCACCCAGCATTGGCGCCGGTGAAAGCCGCTATTTTCCCGTTGGTACGCAAGGACGGTTTGCCCGAGAAAGCCACCGAAATCTTCGACGAGCTGCGCCACGATTTCCGCCTTGTATACGAAGAGCGCGACGCCATCGGGAAGCGCTACACCCGCCAGGACCTCATCGGTACGCCCTTCTGCATTGCCGTCGACCACCAAACCTTGGAGGACAACACCGTAACGGTACGTCACCGCGACTCGCGCGAGCAAACCCGCATGCCGATCAGCGAGCTGCGCAACTACATTAGCGAGGCCGTCAGCTTCAAGCGGATTTTTGAGAAGCTTTAGACTTAGTCTTTAACTCAACAAAAAAGCCCCCCGGAGTAAGTCCGGGGGGCTTTTTTGTTGAGTTGTATTTTAATTATCACTGAGCCAGTCGGTGGCTTCGCTGCGGGAGGTGAAGTAGTTGAACTCAACCTGCTGGGGGGCAAATGCGCGGTCGAAGGAAGGGGAGTAGCAGCCCATCTGGTGTTGGTACTGACTTTCGGAAAGCAGAGCCGCAATAAACAGCGGCCGAGATGAGTGCGCCGGCAAGTGGCGCATGATAGGCGCCAGCAGAAACTCCTCGTCTTCGTCGGTGGGCGGGGCGTTGCGCTTCAAATCCAGGAGCAACTTATCCACACCCAGATTGTGCATAGCTTCGAGCGCCAGCTCGTATACTTTCTCAAAGGTTTCCGCCAACGAGGCCGCCGCATACTGCAGCTGCATGGTAGCAGTAGCCGCATGATAAGCGAGGGACACAGTAGGCGTTTGGTACAAAATCATGGAAGCGGGAAGCTGGCGAACCAAGCTTCAAAACGGCATTGGGGGGCAAAAATTGCAGTAGACGGACCAATACGCAGATCAAGTTGCCTTCGTTTACAAAAATTTAACTTGAAAGATTCAACTTCTTACTGTTCAGTTGCCCGGGCTTGTGGTAATCTGGAAAACTTGTAGGCTTACTACCTACTCGGCTTTGCGTACCTTTGCTGCATTTTAACGGCCTATGTGGAGCTCTCTTGCGCTTTTCGTCATCAAGCAGCGGCGGATTCTTATCCTGCTCATAGCCGTGATGACTGTAGTTATGGCCTGGAAAGCCAAAGACGTGGAAATGACCTACGACTTTGCCCAGGTCGTAAGTCCGAATGACCCGGATGTGGTTTACTTCCAGCAGTTCAAGCAAACCTTCGGGGAGGACGGCAACGTGCTCGTACTGGGCTTGCAGGACAGCAGCGTGTATAAGCTGGGCAACTTCACCGAACTGCGCAACCTCACCGATACCCTGACTGCCGTAGAAGGCGTCAACGGCGTGTTGTCGGTCACAAAAGTCTTTGCCCTGCGCAAAGACACAGCCACCCAGCAGTTTAAGGCCGTTCCCATCTTTGCGAAAGCCCCCGAGACCCAACGTGAGCTAGACAGCTTAATGCGGGAAGTGAATCGGGTGGAGTTCTATAAAGGCCAGCTCATCTCGCCCACCACAGGCGCTACGCTGCTGGCCCTCACCATGGACCCCAAGTATCTGAATTCATCGCGCCGCCAGGCCGTGATGAACGAGATTCTGGGCCACGCGGAGTCTTTCAGCAAGAAGACGGGCATCCGACTGCACTACGCGGGCCTGCCCTACGTGCGCTCCACCATGACCACGAAAGTGGCCGCCGAAATGAAGTTTTTCGTGCTGCTCACGGTGCTTATGATGGCCGCTACCCTGTTCATGTTCTTCCGAACCTGGGCCGCCGTTATTTTCCCCATCCTAGTGGTGTTGGTGGTGGTGGTATGGTGCGTGGGCACCATGGTGCTCTTTGGATACAAAATCAACCTGCTTACCGGCCTGATTCCCAGTATTCTGATTGTTATCGGGATTCCCAACTGTACCTACCTGCTCTCGCGCTACCACTATGATTACCGCAAATCCGGTAATCAGATCTTGGCCATGACGCGCGTGGTGCGCAAAATCGGGTTGGTGACCTTGATGAATAACACGACCACCGCCATCGGCTTTTTCGTGTTCTGCTTCACCGATATTGCCATCCTCTATCAGTTCGGGCTGATTGCCACAATCAATATTTTCGTGGCTTTTCTAGTCTCCTTCATTCTTATTCCGGCGGTATTCACTTATCTGCCACCGCCCACGCCCAAACAGCTGGAGCACTTGGATGCCAAGCCGTTAACAAAGCTGTTGGAATTCTTCGAGCACCTAGTATTAGAGCGCCGCCCCACAGTCTATCTGATAGGAGCGGGCTTGGTGGCCATCTCATTGTTGGGTATCACGAAGATCAAATCCGTCTCTTATATGGTAGATGATTTGCCTAGTGAAAGCTCCGTAAATAGTGATTTAAAGTTCTTTGAGCAGCATTTCAACGGCATTATGCCGTTGGAAATCGTGGTTGACACGGGTAAGAAGCAGGGCATTCTCAAAATTAAGAACCTAGAGAAGATAGACCGACTGGAGAAATTCCTGCGCACCCAGCCCGTGCTCTCGTCGCCGGTCAGCATCGTTACTTTCCTTAAAGCCTCTACTCAAGCTTTCTACAACGACAACCCCGAGTATTACCGCCTGCCCGATAACTCGGAGAAAAACTTCATTCTGCGGTATCTAGCCAGCTCTAGGGGGCAAAAATCGGCCAACGGCCCCATGAGCGACAAGCTGTTGCGTTCCTTCACCGACTCTACGGGCCAACGGGCGCGCATCTCCCTCAAGATTGCCGACATCGGCTCCCGCAACCTCGACACCCTGATCACCCGTCGAATTCAGCCCCAGATTCAGGAAATCTTCAACGGTTCGGGTATGACGGTGAAGCTCACTGGTACGACTATTCTCTTCACCAAAGGCAACGAATACCTGATTAACACCCTGAAAGAGAGTATTCTAATTGCCTTCGCTCTGGTAGGATTAGTGGTGCTGATTCTGTTTCGGTCGGTACGGGCGGTGTTCTTCACGCTACTGCCCAACCTGGTTACCCTGATTTTGACTGGGGGGCTAATGGGCTATTTCGGTATTCCGCTTAAACCCAGTACGGCCCTGATTTTCAGTATTGCTTTGGGTATTGATGGTGACAACTCCATTCACCTGATAGCCAAGTTCCGACAGGAACTAGCTGTGAACGGTCGCCGGGTAAAGGCCGCTATCAGCACTACCTTGCGGGAAGCGGGAACTAGTATGATTTATACCAGCATTACATTGTTCTTGGGCTTTAGTGTGTTTGCTTTCAGCGAGTTTGGCGGCACCAAAGCCTTGGGTCTGCTGATGTCGGCGAGCTTGCTCATTACCAACTTCTCCAACCTGATTCTGTTGCCCTGCCTACTCGTGACGTTTGAGCACGGCAAGGATGAAACGATTGACCAATCATTACTCCAACACTACGACGACGATTATCACCAGGAAGACGACGACTACGAACTTAACCTTAGCCGTATGACAGTGAAGCGGTTAGGTACCGAAGGTTAGTTTTCCTCAATGAATGCCTTATCCCCTAGCCCCTTCTCCTAAGGGAGAAGAGGAACTAGTTCTAAAAACTAGCCTTCTAGGATTAATTAGCTTTTTAGAAAAACTAGTTCCTCTTCTCCCTTAGGAGAAGGGGCTAGGGGATGAGGCCCGCCAGAACGACAATACCCGTATATGAAATATTCCGAATACAAACAGCCGCTCAACTACGCCGATGTCGGGACCGACATCCTCAACTGGTGGCAGGAAAACGGCATTTTTGAGAAGAGCGTGAGCACCCGCGAGGGCCAGCCTACGTTCGTGTTTTACGAAGGTCCGCCATCGGCTAATGGTGCGCCCGGCATTCACCACGTGATGGCCCGGACGGTGAAGGATATCTTCTGCCGCTACCAGACTTTGCTGGGTAAGCAGGTGTCGCGCAAGGGTGGCTGGGATACCCACGGCCTGCCCATTGAGTTACAGGTAGAAAAGGAACTGGGCATCACGAAGGAAGACATCGGCAAGAAGATTTCGATTGCCGAATACAACCAGCGTTGCCGCGAAACCGTGATGCGCTTCAAAGCGCAGTGGGACGACCTAACCCAGAAAATGGGCTATTGGGTTGACCTCGATGACCCTTATATCACCTTCGAGCCGGAGTACATCGAAAGCTGCTGGGCGCTACTCAAGAAGCTCTACGACAAGGGTTTACTGTATAAAGGCTACACCATTCAGCCTTATTCACCTGCCGCCGGCACTGGCCTTTCCTCGCACGAGCTAAACCAGCCCGGCACCTACCGCGACGTGAAGGACACGACCATCGTGGCTCAGTTTAAGGTGAAGCGGGACGAGACTTCAGAGAAGCTGTTTGCGGCTCCTGTCTGGGAAAGACAAGGCACCGATTCCCAAACGGATGTATTCATCCTAGCTTGGACAACAACTCCTTGGACTTTGGCTGCTAATACGGGATTAGCGGTAGGTAAGAATATCTCATATGTTGTTGTTCGCACTATTAATCCCTACACGAAGGAATATATCCGAGTTGTTTTAGCGAAAGCACGGGTAAAGAGCTACTTCTCTGAATTCACTGAAATAGGCAAATCTATCCCGTCAACGTATTCAGATTGGGGAAGTGAAACAAAGCAAATTCCCTGGGAAATCGAGGCTGAATTCACCGGTGCTGACCTTGTCGGCATCAACTACGAACGTCTGTTCGGACAAAGCAAAGGTTTTCCAGCTTTTGAAGGCGAGGAAAAAGGCTTCCGCGTTGTTGCCGGCGACTTTGTAACGACCGAAGACGGTACCGGCATTGTACACATTTCGCCCACTTTCGGGGCAGACGACTTCCGCGTAGCGCAGCTTAATGACATCCCGGCCCTGCTGGTGACGGATGCCGAAGGCAAGCCCACGCCTATCGTAGACCGGACGGGCCGCTATGTGCCGCAGATGGGCGAGTTTGGGGGGCGTTTAGTGAAAAACTACGACGGCCACGACGAGACGGGCACCGACTACAAAACCCTGGATGAGAGCATCGCCATCCGGATGAAAGGGGACGGCACCGCCTTCAAAGTGGAGAAGTACGAGCATACTTACCCGCACTGCTGGCGCACCGATAAGCCCGTACTCTACTACCCGCTCGACTCCTGGTTCATCAAGACGACGGCTGTCAAAGACCGGCTCATCGAGCTCAACAAAACCATCAACTGGAAGCCCGAAAGCACCGGCTCCGGCCGCTTCGGCAACTGGCTTGAAAACCTGGTAGACTGGAACCTAAGTCGCTCGCGCTACTGGGGCACGCCGCTGCCTATCTGGCGCAGTCAGGATGGCTCGGAGGAGATCTGCATTGGTTCCATTGCTCAGCTCAGCGCTGAAATCGACAAAGCCGTGGCCGCCGAAATCATGACCCACAACCCGCTGACGGCTGGGGGGCAAATTGATCTGCACCGGCCCTACGTGGACGATATTTTCCTCGTGTCGCCCACCGGCCAGGCCATGTACCGCGAAACGGACCTCATCGACGTGTGGTTCGACAGCGGCGCTATGCCTTACGCGCAGTGGCACTACCCGCTCGAAAACGAAGCGAAGTTTCAAAAGAATTTCCCCGCCGATTTCATCGCCGAAGGCGTAGACCAAACTCGTGGTTGGTTCTTCACCTTGCACGCTCTGGGCGTGATGCTGGAAGACTCAGTGGCGTTTAAGAACGTGATTGCCAATGGTTTAGTACTAGCCAAAGACGGGCAGAAGATGAGCAAGCGCCTCGGTAACGCGGTCGATCCGTTTGCCACCATCCAGCAGTTTGGCCCCGATGCTACCCGCTGGTATCTCATCGCCAACGCGCCACCGTGGGATAACCTCAAGTTTGACCCAGCCGGCGTGACGGAGGTGCAGCGCCGCTTCTTCGGGACGCTGTTTAACACATACTCTTTCTTCGCGCTCTACGCCAACCTCGACGACTTCCGCACCCGCGAGTTCGACCGTATTCCGCTCACAGATTTGAGTGAGCTGGACCGCTGGGTGCTGTCGAAATTGCAGTCCTTGATTCTGGAAGTTAGGGGGCATTATGACAGCTACGACCCCACTAAAGCGGCCCGCGCCATCCAGGATTTTGTCACCGATCAGCTCTCCAACTGGTACGTGCGTCTCTCGCGTCGCCGTTTCTGGAAGGGCGAGCTGACCACGGATAAAAAGGCCGCTTTCGAGACCTTGCAGGAATGTCTAGTGGTCGTTGCGCAGCTGATGGCGCCTATCGCACCCTTCTTCGGCGAGTGGCTCTACAAAAACATGACTGACGGCATGCGTCAGGAAGCTTTGGCGAACAACACTCCGCTGGCTCCCGAATCAGTGCACCTCACGCTGCTCGTAGAAGCTAATACTAGTCGGATTGACACGGCGCTGGAGGAGCGCATGGAGTTGGCCCAGCGTATCAGTTCGCTCACGCACTCGCTACGTAAAAAGTCGGTGCTGAAAGTTCGTCAGCCTTTGCAGCGCATATTGGTGCCAGTGCTGAATGACACAACTCGCGACCAGGTAGGCATGGTGGAAGACCTGATTTGCGCCGAGGTAAACGTGAAGCACGTGGAGTTTTTGGATGACACGAGCGGCGTGTTGGTGAAATCGGTGAAGCCTAACTTCAAGCGTTTGGGTCAGCAATATGGCCCGAAGTTGAAAGTCGTGGCGGCCCGCATTCAGCAGATGACGCCCGAGGAAATCAGTACGCTGGAATCAACAGGAACACTGGTTGTAGAAATAGGAGGGGAGCAGCTGAATTTGGCCCCCGATGACGTAGAAATCCGCACCGACGACCTGCCCGGCTGGCTCGTAGCCACCGACGGTCCGCTTACCGTGGCCCTCGATGTGACCCTGACTGACGAGCTGCGCCGCGAAGGTGTAGCCCGTGAATTGGTTAATCGTCTGCAAAACCTGCGCAAGGACAGCGGCCTCGAAGTACAGGACAAAATCCGCATCACGCTAGGCGGCGAGCAGCCCGATCTGGCGGCCGCCGTGCAGTTCTTCGGCGACTATATCCGCACCGAAACCCAGGCACTTTCGCTCACCTTCAATCCGGAGCTGACGGGCGGCGTGACGCTGGAGTTTGATGACTACAGCGTGCCGGCTCAGCTTGAGGTGGTAACTGCTTGATACTGAATAGCCAACCGAGCCGTAAAAAGCTCGGTTGGTATAACCTCGCACAAAGCATTGTAGGGTGCGTTTAAAGTCGTTCAAAAACCCGTAAATCAGGCCCAAAACGGCACAAAAAGCCCTCTGGAGCTTGTACTCAAGCGTTATTAGCACAAGAATGAAGTACTGGAAATATTACTTGCTGGCCTTACTAGTTATCCTCATCGATCAGGTCTCGAAATGGGCGGTGCACGCGTACATGGAGCCAGGAATGCCGGGCGAGATTCCGCTGCTGGGCGACTGGTTTAAGCTCCATTACACCCTGAATCCGGGCATGGCCTTCGGGGTTGAGCTGCCCGCCCCTTACGGCAAGATCATCCTGACGACTTTTCGACTGGTAGCCGTCACGTTTATTGCCTATCTCATTCGCAAACACAGTTTTCGGCATACACATCCCGGCCTGCTGGCCTGTGGGGGGCTTATTTTGGGCGGCGCCATCGGTAACCTGATCGACTCCATGTTCTACGGCGTGATCTACAACAACGCGCCTTTTGAAGCTCCCACACCCTGGCTGCATGGGCAGGTAATCGACATGATTTATCTGGACCTGTACGAAGGCTTTTTGCCGATGAGCTGGCCGCTGATTGGTGGTTCTCACCTCTCACTGTGGCCCATTTTCAACATCGCCGACTCAGCTATTTTTATCGGTGTGGCCCTCATTCTGCTCAATCAAAGCAAGTTCTTCCAGCACGAAGACTCGCCGACGAAAACCGTAGTACCCCACCGCGACACCGAGCCTACTTCGACTGAGCACGTTCAGCTGTAGCGCTTAGTTTATCCTCCTAAAAGCTAACTGTCGCTTTAAAAGTAGTTGTCATCCTGACGCAGGAAGGACCTTATCTAAGCCAGAAAGATGATCGTTACAACGACTCTCTTTGGCCCGATAAGGTCCTTCCTGCGTCAGGATGACAAGCGGTTTTATCATTGACAACCGTTTTTAAGTAGCTTTGGTGAGAGCCAATCGCTTCCCCAACAAACACCTTATCTAGCTTATCCACTCCGTGCAGCCTCTCCTCACCGTCTCCAATCTTACCATTGACTTCACCTCTCACCGCGGCGATGTGCGGGCGGTGAATGACGTGTCGTTTGAGTTGCGCCGGGGCGAGACGCTGGCTATTGTGGGTGAATCGGGCTCGGGAAAGTCGGTGACATCTCTGGCGCTGATGGGGCTGATACAAATGCCCCCCGGCCGCGTCACTACTGGCCAGACGCGGTTTCAGTCAGAGGAGTTGGGTGAAGTGGACTTGCTGAAGCTATCTGATGAGCAGTTGCGGCGGGTGCGGGGCAACGAGATTTCGATGATTTTTCAGGAGCCGATGACCTCGCTCAACCCCGTGCATACCTGCGGGGCCCAAGTGGTGGAAGCATTGCGCTTGCATACATCGCTGTCCTCTAAAGAAGCCGAAGCCCGAACCATCGAGCTCTTTGCTACCGCGCAGCTGCCACGGCCGGAGAAAATCTTCAAAGCCTATCCGCACGAAATCTCTGGGGGGCAAAAACAGCGGGTGATGATTGCCATGGCTATGGCCTGCAACCCCGCTATCCTCATCGCCGACGAGCCCACCACTGCTCTCGACGTAACGGTGCAGGCCCGCATGCTCCAGCTCATCGACGACCTGCGGCGCCAGAATAACACAGCAGTTCTCTTCATTACTCACGACTTAGGAGTAGTTGCTGAGATTGCTGACCGCATCCTGGTTATGTATCGGGGAAAGGTGGTAGAGCAGGGCCTTGTGCTCGATATTTTCACCAACCCTCAGCACCCCTACACAAAGGGCCTTTTGGCCTGTCGACCCAAGCTCTCTGTGGGTAAGCAGCGTTTGCCCGTTGTAGCCGATTTTATGACTGAAGACGCTTCCGGCCAACTAACCGAAATAAGCGCTTCTCAGCCCGAAGCTCCTAGCGTTGAGTTAGATAGAGCCCCGGTGCTGACCGAAAACATGCCAGTCGAAATCCCCAAAATGTTCCACGGGGAACATTTTACGCCTGTTTCTGGCTTAAAATCGACTTCAGAATCCGCTATTTCAGAGCCTACACCGGGGGTCCATTTGACTGCTGGAAACGGCTCCAAACCAGCCGAAAAGACTGGGCCTGTCCTGCTACGGGTAGAAGGCCTAAACGTGCACTTTCCCATCCGCAAAGGCTTGTTCAATCGGACTAAAGAATACGTACGAGCCGTGGATGGCGTGAGCTTCGACATTTACCCTGGCGAGACAGTGGGGCTAGTGGGTGAGTCAGGCTGCGGCAAGACGACGCTGGGCCGAGCCTTGTTGCGCTTAGTGGAACCAACGGCGGGTCGCATTCTGTTCGAAGGCACTGACCTGGCTACCCTGCCAGCGGGCGAGTTGCGGCGGCGGCGGCGCGAGTTCCAGATGGTGTTTCAGGACCCCTACGCGGCGCTTAACCCAATGATGACGGTAGGAGAGGCCATCATCGAGCCCATGCAGGTGCACGGCGTGGGCGGCACCAAACAGCAGCAAAAGGCTAAGGTGATGGAGCTGCTGCGCACCGTAGGGCTGCGCGAGGAACATTACTTGCGTTACCCGCACGAGTTCTCGGGTGGGCAGCGCCAGCGCATTTGTATTGCGCGGGCTCTGGCCTTGCAGCCCAAGTGCATCATCTGTGATGAGTCGGTGTCGGCGCTGGACGTGTCGGTGCAGGCCCAGGTACTGAATTTGCTCAACCAGCTTAAGCGGGACTTTGGCATCACCTATCTCTTCATCACCCACGACTTGTCGGTGGCTCGATTCATGTCGGATCGGCTGCTGGTGATGAACAAAGGGCAGATTGTAGAGAGCGGACCTGCGGCTGCGGTCTATGCTAAGCCCCAGCACGAGTACACCCGCACGCTGCTCAGTGCCATCCCGAAAGATGAGCCATCTGATATTCGGGCGGCCCAAGCTCGGAGGGCGACAGAAGTAGCGTAGGGCTAGGCTCCTGCTCAGCGAGTCTTTGGATAGGTGATAAGCAGATAGGCGGTCATGCAGAGCTTTCTGCGCATGAAGCAGCGACGAAGCATCTCGCGTGCTTCGTCGCAATGGTAACTTCGATCAAAAAAGGCGGACACCAGATTGAGCATGACCGCCGATTTCCTTATCATTTTCCATACACTAACTCGCATCCTACTAGGGGGCTTTTTTACTGATTGCTAAAAACAGCAACAATTACATAACCCATCATTATCCTTAGTAAATAGTTATTATCCCTAATATTCCGTAGTATCTACTTTAGAGCAAAAAGCCCTTGCTTTCGCTCCCTTTTAACCGCCTTTCCGGCGACTTCTAATTTTTGCTTAACCCCGGAGAAACGCGCTTGCGTATACTCCAACCTACCTATACTCGGCCGCCTGCGAAAACGACAACCACTGGGCGGCACCTTCTTTTCGAATGAAGAAACAAGATGAATCTTCAGCTCCCCGCGCCCCTCGCGCGAAAGCTGCCCGCGGCGAAAAAGCCGCCATTGCCCCGGTTACCAAAACGCAAGTGTTCCGGGTATTTGCCGAAAACCCCGGCAAAGTATTTTCCTATCGTCAACTCTCACGCCGCCTCGGCGTGACCACCAAAGAGCAGCGCGATGAAGTGTTCGATCACCTCAAAGCCCTGCGCAAATCGAATCAGCTTACCCACCTCCAAAACGACGACTACCGCCTCACGGATCCTGCCGCGCTACGTGTGCAGCCTGATGCTGGCCAACGCCCTGAGCGTGGCCGCAGTCGGGGGGGCAAATCTCGTCCGGATGGTGCCGCTATAGAAGCTCAGTTTGGGCAGGACCCGCTCGTGCATCGCCGCCGCGATGCTGGCTTCGACTTTCCCGGCGACGACCGTCAGCGCTTCCGCGAGCGGCCTAGCTCGGGGGGCGACATTATTATGGGAACCGTAGCCTTGGCTACCAACAAGTACGCTTTTGTAGTAAGCGAGGAAAGCGAAAACGACATCCGCGTCTTCACCGACCGCCTGAAGTTTGCTATGAACGGCGACACGGTGCGCGTACGTCTGCGCGGTGAGCGCGACGGCCGCCCGGTGGGCGACGTGCTGGAAGTGGTGAAGCGGGAGCGCGAAGAAATAGTAGGCCAACTGACGGTGCAAAACGCCGGCTTCGGCTTTGTGTCGCCCGACCATCGCAAGCTGTACTTCGATGTATTTGTGCCCAACGAAGGCCTCAAAGAAGCCCGTAGCGGCGAGAAGGTACTCGTGCGCATTACGGAGTGGCCCGAGGACCCCGGACGTCAGCCAGTGGGCGAAATCGTGCGTTCCTTTGGGCAGGCTGGAGAGAACGAAGCCGAGATCAACGCCATCATGGCGGAGTTCGGGTTGCCGTTCGAGTTTCCCCAGGATGTAGAAGAAGAGTCGGAGGAAATTTCGGACCGCATTCAGGAAGACGAAATTGCCCGCCGCCGCGACTTCCGCGACATCACCACCTTCACCATTGACCCCGCCGACGCCAAGGACTTTGATGACGCGCTATCCATCCAAAAGCTGGAAAATGGCAACTGGGAAATCGGTGTTCACATTGCCGACGTGACCCACTATGTGCGGCCCGAATCAATGCTGGAGCGCGAAGCCCGTCACCGCGCGACTTCGGTTTACCTTGTAGACCGCGTGATTCCGATGCTGCCCGAGCGCCTGTCGAACGGCCTGTGCTCGTTGCGGCCTAATGAAGACAAGCTGACCTTCTCGGCCGTGTTTGAGCTGGACGACAACGGTAAGCTTTACGACTCGTGGTTTGGCAAAACCATCATCCACTCCGACCGCCGCTTTGCTTACGGTGAAGCGCAGGAACGCATTGAAACGGGAGAGGGCGACTTTGTTGAAGAGGTAAATACGCTGAACAACATTGCCAAAAAGCTCCAGGCTCAGCGCTTCAAGAAAGGCGCCATTGGTTTCGAGACGCAGGAGGTAAAATTCCAGCTAGACGAGAACGGTAAGCCGGTAGGCGTGTACGTGAAGGAACGTCAGGATGCGCATAAGCTCATCGAAGAGTTTATGCTGCTGGCTAACCGCAAGGTGGCCGACTTTGTGTTCCAGAAAAAGAAGACCAAGCCGCGCTTCACCATGGTGTATCGTACCCACGATGCGCCCGATGCCGACCGTCTGCAGAACTTCGCTTTGTTCGCCAAAAAGTTTGGCCACGACCTGAACTTGGAGAACCCCAAGAAGCTCAGCAACGAACTGAACAGCCTATCGGAAAACGTGGTTGGTAAGCCTGAGCAGAACGTGATTCAGACCTTGGCTATCCGTACCATGGCCAAGGCCAAGTACACAACGGAGCCGTTGGGTCACTTCGGCTTGGCCTTCGACCACTATTCGCACTTTACTTCGCCCATCCGTCGCTACCCCGATATGATGGCGCACCGCCTGTTGGAACACTACCTGCAGGGGGGCAAAAACGTGGAAGCCGAGCCCGTGGAAGAAGAGTGCAAGCACTCCTCCGAGCGCGAGAAGCTAGCCGCCAATGCCGAGCGCGCCAGCATCAAGTACAAGCAAGTGGAGTACATGGCTGCCCGCGTCGGTGAGCAGTTTAAAGGCGTAGTATCGGGCCTCACGGAGTGGGGCATGTACGTGGAAGTTGAGGAGAATAAGTGCGAAGGCATGATCCGCATCAGCGACATTCCCGGCGACTTCTTCGAGCTAGACAAGGACAACTACCGCCTCGTTGGTCAGCGTAGCAAACGCATCATTCAGTTCGGCGACGAGCTGCAAGTTATTGTGAAAGCGGCCAACCTACTCGACCGCACTATCGACTTCGAACTGGTAGATGAGCGCCCTATGTCGCAGCGCCGCAACGATGCTCCCCGCCGTGAAGAGAGCGGCCGTGGCCGTCGGTCGGAGCGAGGACCTGAGCGCGAGCGTGGCGGCAAAAGCAGTGGTGGCCCAGGTGGCGGTGGTAAGCATCGGCGCTAAGTAATGCCTCCTGAGTTATGAAAGCCTGACGGCTGCACGGTGTGCGGACGTCAGGCTTTTTCTGTGATACAAATTTGCCCCCCAGTACCGCCTCTAAGCCACTCCAAACCGTTCCTCCGTACCTTGCCTGCCCAACACAATTTGCCCCCTGTGAGCCCCACTGATTTCACGCAGAAAATAACCGCCGCCCTGGCTAGCCTTGAGTACGGTCAGCAGCCAGTTGCCCTCTACGAGCCCATCCGCTACATCATGGCGCTGGGGGGCAAACGCATACGCCCGTTGCTTACGCTCATGGGCGCCCACCTCTTCACCGACGAGTTGGAGCCCGTGCTGCGGCCGGCCCTGGCCACGGAGGTTTTTCACAACTTCACCCTGCTCCACGACGACATCATGGATCAGGCTCCTTTGCGCCGGGGCCAGCCGACGGTGCATGAGAAGTGGAACGCCAACGTAGCTATTCTGAGCGGCGACGTGATGCTGGTGCGGGCCTACGAGTTGTTCCTGGATGTACCACCGGTGCTATTGCCTACGGTGCTGCGCAAGTTCAGCCAGACGGCTGCCGAAGTCTGTGAAGGCCAGCAATGGGACATGGATTTTGAGACGAATGAGCAGGTCACCATCGAGCAATACCTGGATATGATCCGGCTGAAAACGGCCGTGCTGCTGGGCTTCTGTCTGGAGCTGGGCGCTCTGCTCGGCGGCGCTTCCATAGAGGATGCCGACCACCTGCGCCAGTTCGGCACCGACGTAGGCATTGCCTTCCAGCTCCGCGACGACCTGCTCGACGTGTACGGCGACGCGGCCACCTTCGGCAAGCGTGTGGGCGGCGATATCGTATCGGATAAGAAAACCTTCCTGCTGCTTACAGCCCAGGCTCAGGCAAATGCCCCCCAGCAAGCCGTACTGGCGCAGTACCTCGGTCAGCCCATCACCGATGCCGCGGCCAAGGTGCAGGCCATCACAGAAGTATATGACCAGCTCGGCATTCGCGCCCAAACCGAAGCGCTTATCAACGACTATTTTCAGGATGCCCTTCAGCACCTAGAGCGCGTGGTTGCGCCGGCTGAACGTAAGGCTATCCTGCGGCAGTGGGCTCTGGAACTGATGGCCCGCGAAAGCTAAGCCTGGTTTTTGGCTTAATTTAGGCTCTCTGCGCGCATTTTGCCCCCCAGCGCACTTTCCCGCCCACCAAAGCCGCCGAAAGCGCCGGGAAGCCGTATAGGCGGCTTCTTTCTTATTACTTCTTACTTGTCTTCTGATGCTTAATCTGAATGTGGTGCTTGTGCTCGTTATCCTCACGGGGGGCATTTCCTTATACGCTTGGTCAAACCCCACCTTGCGGGAAAGCTGGATCATGACGCCCTTCCTGGTGCGGCGTCGAAATGAGTGGTACCGCTTCCTCACATCCGGCTTCCTGCACGCCGACTGGATGCACCTTATCTTCAACATGCTGGCCTTTTACTCCTTCGGCGGCTTGATTCAGGACGTCTTCGTGCAGGTGTTCGGCGTCATGGGCGGCATCTGGTGCTTCCTGCTGCTGTATCTGGGGGGCATTATTGTGTCGGATATTCCTACTTACCTGCGCCACCGCAACGACCCCAACTATCACAGTCTGGGTGCGTCGGGTGGGGTAGCCTCCGTCATTTTTGCAAGTATCCTGTTCCGGCCCATTGAGGGCGGCATCTACATCTTCCCAATTCCTTTTGCCATTCCAGGTGTCCTTTTTGGTATCCTTTACCTGGCTTATTCCTACTATCAGGGTCGTCGGCAGGGCGATAATATCAACCATGATGCTCACTTCTATGGGGCTATCTACGGTATTATCCTGACGCTGCTACTCGTCCCGATCTCAGGATCAATTTTCTGGAAGGAAATCCAATCTTATTTATTTAACTAATTGATTGTTAAGAGCTTATATAACAAACATAAGCAAAATAATATCTAATATCTCAGCAGGTGCGTAAAGGGCATCATATCATACTTTTCTCTCCAACGACACCTGCTATGAACAAGCTTCTTTCTCTTACCAATCGACTGCCCGCAGTAGCCATGCTTTTCACTCTGGCTTTGGCTCCTCTGCTTGGCGGTTGCTCGGGCCGCAGTTCCAACGGTAACATCACCATTGCCGGTATTATCTATCTTTTGCTGGCTGTGCTGGCCGTTGTCAGCCTGATCAAGCAGGACTGGTCTATCGGCAAAAAGATCATCTGGGGTCTGGTGATATGGTTCTTCCCTTTCCTGGGCTCCATCATCTACTTCCTGTTCTCAGGACGCAAATAACTCCTGCTTGATTCAACGGAAAGGCCCCGGCGCTCTCTTGCGCTGGGGCCTTTTCGTGTTTATTAATGCAGGTCTCAGAGTTCTGAATAGTTAGTTAAAATGACTCGGTTAGCTATCTGTTTTTCAGTAAGCGTTGCTTTTCCAATCGAGCTGTATGCTTAATCAGTGTGCCCATATTGGCAATTTCCGTTACGCGCCAGTAGTCACCTTGGTCGAGCATTTTTAATTCCAGAACCAGAGTAGTGTCATACTGTGGCTGCGTTATTTCTAAGCCAACCAAAGTTTGATCATCCTTCTGATTAACGTATTTGATGCCTTTGAATTGGGGGTTTGGCCCAATCACCCGGCCAGCCAATCCCAGCACCGACACGTTCATTCCACCAATATTTTGTCCTGCTGCTGCTGCTTCCGCCGAGCCTGATTCGATATAAAGTCTTACTTCTTGCGTCGCAGATTGTGCCAGTTGCGGCTTCAGTAGTCGTAGGGCGCTTTGAATAATCGCTCCGTTTACATTCAGTCCTTCCAGCGCGGAGCTTTCATCCGACACCTGATCTACTAAGTTGCGCGCTACCCTATTAACGTCAACATAGCGCTCGAAGGTGGTAACATCGTGGGTACGCACAGCATTGGCGGCCTGCGCCAGCGAGTACTGCGGACTTGCCGTTACTACCGTACGATAGTACCAATAGCCACCTACTCCGATAATTATCAACAGGGCGAGCAACAATACTTTCTTCATAGAGTGTGGTAATAAAAGGAAATGATTTCGCTTTAAAGAAGGGCCAAAGTACCGCATTTCATAGCTGGCATCGGGTTCGAATAACTGCCTGAAGCATTCTCTGCTCAAATATCATGTAAGGTATTCTGGGGGGCTTTTTCCCAACTAAACCCAGCCAAGCAAGCTGGGCATGCGTATTCAGGATCTCGTAGTACGCTAAAAAATGCCCCCCAAGCCTTTTACAATTCCTGAAGTACATGGCCATCGCGGTTGCCGTGGCTTGCGTCCTGAGAATACGCTTGCGGGCTTCCTTCATGCCTTAGAGTTGGGGGTAGATGCCCTGGAATTAGATGTCGTCATCTCAGCCGATGAGCAGGTAGTTGTATCGCACGAGCCCTGGCTTTCAGCCGCTATCTGTCGGGATGCGGCCGGCGAGCGCATCGACCCCGCTAGTGAGCGTCTGCACAATCTTTTTTTGATGCCATACGCTGTCATCCGCCACTGTGATTGCGGCTCTGTTCGAAACCCTCGCTTCCCTCATCAACTGCTTAATACCGCTTACAAACCCCTGCTTCAGGAGGTCATTGCGGAGGCAGATAAGTATGCTCAATACCTCGGCCGACCGTTGCCATTTCTCAGCATCGAGATAAAAAGCAGTTCGGCTGGCGACGGCATATTTCATCCTTCCCCAGCACGCTTCGTCGAGTTGGTCTCGGCAGTTGTGCATGCTGCTGGTGTAGCTAAAAGAACCACCGTCCTGAGCTTCGATAAACGGGTCTTGCAAGCCGCCCGGACCCAAGTTCCATCACTGCCCTTATGCCTATTAGTCGAAGATGCACAGCCGCTTGCTGAGCACCTGAAGGAGCTGGGTTTTGTGCCCGCCGTCTATGGCCCAGAGCACTGCCTCGTTGATAAGAAGCTCGTAGCCGAAGTTCATACTCTTGGCATGCGAATTATTCCCTGGACGGTAAATGAACTAGCCGATATGCACCGCCTCATCGCGCTTGGCGTCGACGGTATCACCACTGACTATCCCGACCTCCTGGTGAGTTCACTAGTGCGATAGCAAAAAGCAGAAGTGTAGCTCTGTTCAGTGTGGCGTATCGCGCCGCCTTCGGGGTAAAAATTAACTGAGTCCTTATACTGGCAGGTTTATCTCAGGTGTACTGTAGGATGCTACAAGGTCTATAGCCTAAAAAGTGCTTTTCCAGCCTTATAAGGCGGGTTTATCATATTGTTATACATATGTAACACTAATTGTAACGATATGTATTGTTACAATGTACTTGTAAAGTGTACAACGTTACGCGTTACAGGTTGTATCAGTGTATTGTATCTGTTCACGATGTAACTGTCCGTTTTTACGAACATATTTGTACATATGAAACAAATTAAACACCTTTACAGCCCCACTAATACATAACGCTTACTTATGCCGCACCAGGGCAAAATCCTTCAAGATGCCATCAAAAACAGTGGTATTTCCATCACGCGCATCGTGGAGGAGCTGGGTATTACGCGTCCAACTATCTATCGCAAATTCAAGGAGGAAACACTTGATTACGGTTTTGTAAAGCAGGTTGGCGAGATCATTACACATGATTTTTCGCATGACTTTACATCGTTACAGCAGGCAGTGTTACCTTTTGTGTCTGTTACACCCAGTGTACCTGTTACAAGTGGTGTATCGCAGCGCTCGGCACCGTTACAATCTAATGACAATGATCCTGTTAAGCAGCTTATGGCTCTTCAGGCTAAGTATATAGCCCTATTAGAGGACTATAATGAGCTCTTGCTGAAAGTGTACAGCCCTAAGTAACAAATATGTTCCACGTGAAACATGTGGCCGTTACGGGCGTGTATTAGGGATAGTCTTTTAAGCCGTGCTTTTGCTACTAAAAGCAACAGGTTTTAGTAGCCCAATTGGCAGTTCTCGTTGCGTAACAGATCGGCCTGCTGAGCTACGGCCAGCCTAGAGCGGGCGTTGTCAAACTCGACGCTGTATTGCGTTTTGAGCTCCTTGCGTTTGATAGCTTCCATGAAGCGCCGCGTGTCATCTGGAGTCTCTAGTAGGAGGCCCGGCACCGGAGTTGGGCGACCATTGTCATCCTTGGCAACCATAGTAAAATAGCAGGTGTTAGTATGCTTCACGGTGCCGGTTCGCACGTCTTCGGCTATGACTTTGATACCGATTACAAGCGAGGTGCGACCGACGTAATTGACGGAAGCAAGCAGTGATACTAGCTCTCCCACTTCCACTGGCTGGAGGAAGTTTACGCCATCTACACTTACCGTCACGCAGTATGTGCCGGCGTGCTTTGCGGCAGCAGCGTAAGCCACCTTATCCATAAGCGATAGCAGAATCCCACCATGAATTTTGCCCCCCAGATTGGCATAGGATGGTATCATAAGCTCGGTGAGAGTTACCCGTGAATGGGATACTAATCGGAAGTCGGGTCGGAGGGAGGATGACATAAAATGAAAGTTCAGGACAAGATGTAGAGACCTAAATGCAGAAGGCCATGGCCCATGAGGAAAAGGGTGCCGGTAGAATCAGGGGGTGTTTAACATGAAGCAACGCCAGCTGACTGACGTGAAGATATACAGCTCACCATATAGCCTTGGCGCAGCCGTTGGTGAACAAGAATAGAATGATGAGAGCAGGAGAGTCGGAACCGAAACGAAATGAATGGCCGACTTAATGATGACGATAAGCCTGGCATACCTTCTTATTGAAGCCGCGATAAGTCCCGGCTCACATAAAATACAGGAAGTGCCAGAAAGCATTATGCTTCGAGCCGCGAAGGATGATATAGGAATGAGGAGTAGCTTACTAGAGGAAAATCACCTCTTTAATAACGGTTTCGCCTACCTCATCATTAATAAGCTCCATGACGCGCGTCTTGGCCATAACGAGTTCGTGCTTGAGAGGAGCCGAGTTCAGGCGCACGAAGAGCTTGCCATTGCTTATATAAATCTCCTGGGTCTTGAGGGCTACAGCCTTCCCCATGATGCGTTCCCAACTCGACACGACAAACACCTCGTTCAGCTTTCCCTGTAAGCGATACGCTTTAAGCAGTGCCTTGATACCGTCCTTCAAAGGGACAATATCAGCCTGACGCGAGTTGTCGGAGTTGCTTGGTTTTTTCAAGTGAATACAATACAATAATGCGCGAGCCAAGTAGCGGAATAGCCGTTGGGAGGCAAAATTGAATGATTACAAAGGTACGTGATTCAAGCTCCGCTAAAGGGCCGTAACGGTTCCGTTGTGCACCGCGAAGCGAGCTACTTGCTCCGAGATAGTAGCAAGAATTCGGTCGGTGCGCTCCAGGTGTGTATCCGTAAGGAATACCTGGCCAAAGGTATGCTCCGCTACTAACTGCATCAGGCGCGTGATGCGCTTCTCGTCGAGCCGGTCGAAGATGTCATCAAGCAGGAGTAGAGGCTTGTGTTGCTTACGGCTGGCAAAGATCTCGAACTGAGCAAGCTTCAGTGCAATAGCATACGACTTCTGCTGGCCTTGCGAGCCGTAACCCTTAACCGGCAACTCATCCATTAGAAAAGTGAAGTCGTCTTTGTGAGGTCCAACAGTGGTGCGCTGCAAGGTGATATCGCGCCGCTCATTGGTGCGGAGCAAATGGGCAAAGTCGGCGCCGGGAAGTTGGCTCTTATATGCAAGCGTTACCTGCTCGCGGCCATCAGCCAGCTGCTGGTAGTGGCGTTGAAAAAGAGGAGTGAACTCTGTCAGAAATTGTTGGCGACGCTCCACAATTTGCCCCCCAGCGGGCACTAGCTGTTCATCTAGCACCAGCAGATAATCGCGGTCATAGCCGCGGCCGTCGGCGGCAAGCTTGAGTAAAGCATTGCGTTGACGCAGCAAATTGGAGTAGGTGATAAGAAGCTCCAGATAGTCATGATCCAGCTGAGAGATCAGGCTGTCGAAGTACTTGCGCCGCTCCTCGCTGCCCTCCCGAATCAGGTCGGTATCGTAGGGCGAGATAAGCACAACGGGGTAGCGTCCAATATGGTCCGCGATGCGCTCATACGCTTGCTTGTTGCGAGTGACCAGCTTCTTTTGCCCCACCCGGAGGCTGCACTGAATAGTATCGGTGTCGCTGAGGGGCGTTTGGAAGCGGCCCTTCACTACAAAGAACTCGGCACCTTGCTTAATGCTCTGAGCATCGGCGGTAGCAAAGGCGCTGCGAGTAAGCGACAAATAATGGATGGCATCGAGCAGATTCGTCTTGCCACTTCCGTTGTCACCGACAAAGCAATTGATGTGGGGCGAGAAAGCCAATGTGGCTTCGTCGTAGTTTTTAAAGAACAACAGGTGTAGGCTTTCCAGAATCATCCGGTTCGAAATTGCAATCCTTTTGCGTACTTTCGCATCCCAAACGCGAACAACCGAAAGCACGATGGCGGAGACGAAAGTAAAGGCTGACTCAAAAGCGACTAAGTCGGCAAAAAAAGCGGCAAGCCCGAAAGGCACTTCCAACGGTAACGACGCGGCGTCGGTTACCAAAACGGTGAACCAGCCTGACTCGGGTATGCCACCCTCTAACGAGGAAGCGAAAGAAGCGACTGGTGCGCCCAAGGCTACTGTGCCCGCCAATCCAAAGTTTCCTAAGGAGACTTACTTGCAGTGGTATGAGCAAATGCAGCTCATGCGCAAGTTTGAGGAGAAGGCCGGGCAGCTTTATGGTCAGCAAAAAATTAAAGGCTTCTGCCACCTGTACATCGGTCAGGAGGCTTGCGTAGCCGGTGCGGTATCAGCCTTAACTAAAGATGATAAGTGGATCACGGCTTACCGCGACCATGCTCATCCGCTGGCACTCGGTACTTCGCCTAACGCCATCATGGCCGAGCTGTTTGCGAAAGCTACCGGTTGCTCCAAAGGCAAAGGTGGCTCCATGCACATCTTCGATAAAGAAGTGAATTTCATGGGTGGACACGGCATCGTAGGTGGTCAGGTTCCGCTGGGTGCTGGTATTGCTTTTTCAGAAAAGTATAACAAGACCGGCAACCTCTGCATCTGCTATATGGGCGATGGTGCCGTACGTCAAGGTGCCTTGCATGAGGCCTTCAACATGGCCATGCTCTGGAAGCTGCCGGTTATTTTCGTTATCGAAAACAACGGCTACGCGATGGGCACAGCGGTACAACGCAGCTCTAACGTGACGGAGCTATACACGCTGGGCGAAAGCTACGACATGCCATCATTCCCGGTGAATGCCATGAACGTGGAAGACGTGCACGAGGCCGTAGCTCAAGCGGCTGAGCGCGCCCGCGCCGGCGAGGGACCTACGCTGCTCGAGTTTAAAACTTACCGCTACAAGGGCCACTCCATGAGCGACCCAGCGAAGTATCGGACAAAAGAAGAATTGGAAGACTATCGCTCACGCGATTCCATCGAGGCTGTTCGTCATACCATCCTGACGAACAACATGGCCACCGAGGACGATCTGAATGCTATTGACGAGCAAATCAAAGCGGCCGTAAACGAGTCCGTAGAGTTTGCTGAAACTTCTCCATATCCCACTGCCGACGAGCTCTACAAGGACGTGTACGTGCAGCAGGACTATCCTTATATCCGCGACTAACTGTCGAATTTCCCCAGCCGCGAGGCTGCCTTTTTGCCCCCCGCAATGTCGAAGATTCCCTACACGCGCAATACCCCTAACGCCCGCCAGCGAACCGAGGTGCCCGCAGATCCAAACCAACCTATCACGGACGGTGTGACCGAGCATCCGTTGATGGAAGACCCCGACGCGCTGGCTCTTCGGCTGGTAGAGTCCGAGGACTTTGTTCGGCGCAACAAGACGGCCTTGCTAAGCTTGCTTGCGGTGGTAGTGCTGGCCGTCGTTGGCGGCTTTGCTTTCTACACATGGCGTAATACCCAGAACGAAAAGGGGCAGGCTGCCATGTATCAGGCGGTGAACTATTGGGAAGCTGATTCGCTGAACAAAGCGCTCAAGGGTGATGGGCAATACGATGGTTTGGCTACCATCACTTCTGAGTACAATGGTACGCAGGCAGCTAATCTGGCTAACTTTTATGCCGGTGTAGCTGCTCTGAAAGAAGGTAAACACCAAAACGCCATTGACTATCTGGAAGACTTCACTTCCGATGATTTGCTGGTGCAGGCCCGTGCTTACTCCCTGATCGGTGACGCTTACCTGGAACTGAATAAGTTTAAAGAAGCAGCTGATCAATATGAGAAGGCTGCCAACTACAAGTCCAATGAGTACTTCTCGCCCAGCTACCTGATGAAGGAAGCTACGGCCCGTGAGCTTGCCAAAGACTATGAAGGAGCCATTAAGGCTTATACAAGAATCGTTGATGAGTATCAGAATGCTGCTGAAGTAACAGAAGCTAAACAGTATCTGGCTCGCGTTCAAGCTTTGGCTGGTAAATAGTCATTCCAAGCCGTAGATTCTGCGGCTCAATAAAAGGAAAAGGACGGTTTCTTACCGTCCTTTTCCTTTTATTGATGGTGAGTTTATTCATATTACTTCAAAGAATAGGCAGCCTTAAGCTTTCCTAACCTTCGCAAGACCGACCGTTCTGCAAATCTCTGATCCATGGCAACCGCTCTTAAAAATCTTAGCGATTACAATTCCGACCACTTTGTTGATGTTACCGATAAGCGCTTCGGCCTGGTGGTAGCCGAGTGGAACCGCGAAATAACGGATATACTCAGCACCGGCGCCTACGAGACCCTGCTCAAGCATGGTGCCCAAGCCGACAATATTTTTCGCAATACGGTACCGGGCAGCTTTGAGCTAACCTTAGGCGCTCAGCTGTTGGCCCAGCATGAGGAAATTGATGCTGTCATCTGCTTGGGCGTGGTAATTAAAGGCGATACAAAGCACGACGATTACATCTGCCATGCCGTAGCCAATGGTATTACCAATGTAGGATTGAAGTACAACAAGCCCATCATCTTCGGCTTAGTAACAACCAATACGTTGGAGCAAGCCTGGGATCGGGCGGGGGGCAAACACGGCAACAAAGGAGTGGAAGCGGCGGTAGCGGCTATTCAGATGCTAGGCTTCTAATAAGCACAAGATTAGGGTTTTGTTAAGATGAAGGTATTGTGGTCAATTAGCGCACAAAAGCGTAGCTTTGCGGCCAAATGCACCATAGGAATCCGTAAGAATACCAACTCCGTAACTCCCTAAAGCCATTTTATCTTCTAACAACTAAACTGCTTATACCAGTGTTAGAAGGGGTACAAAGCTGATCTTGGTTCTGAAAAAGGTTGGCTAATTAATTCACATTCAATAGTTTACTTTCCTTAGCTAACATGAGTGAAGAAACCATACGCTACTCCAGAGAAGATCTAGCGGAGTTCGAAGAAATCATCCAAGACAAGCTTACGGCCGCCCGTAAGGAGGTGTCATTTATCAAAGAAACACTGAGCCGCCGCAACGATTCGGGTACCGACAATACTGCTTCTTCTTCCAAAGTATTGGAAGATGGCGCTGATACGGCCGAAAAGGAAAGCATGAACCAGCTGGCTTCGCGCCAGATGAAGTTCATTCAGCAACTGGAGAATGCGCTGGTGCGCATCAAGAACGGTACGTACGGTGTGTGCATCGGCACCGGCAAGCTGATTCCGAAGGAGCGTCTGCGGGCTGTACCGCACACTCAGCACTCCATCGAGGCTAAGATGGCGCGCCGCGACTAACAGCTTTCCTGCTACCTACAGAATTGCCCGGACTTGCGACCGGCTACCCACAGCAGGGTTGCGGCGCAGGTTCGGGCACTGTTTTGTTGACTAGTACGTTAGCATCACCTCGTCTTATTTGACGATATTTACTTCTTAACCGTACCGTAGCGATACGGCACTTAATTCCCCGACCATGGGCAAAAAGCACAAACCTGATTTTAACGCCGGCCGCAACAGCCGCAACGACTCTCGCCCATCCGGTAATACGGGCGGCTCTGAGGGTTTCCGTAAGTTTTCGGACCGACCCGCTAATCGGGATGGCAACGACTCTCGCCGGGGCAGCGACTTTCCTTCGCGCCCTGCTTTTGGTCGGCCTAACACTGGCGGTAGTACCGGCGGCGGTGGTCGCTTTGGTGGAGGCAACGCGGGGGGCAAATTTGGCGATAGAAACAGCCGGCCAACTGGTGGAGACTTCAACCGAGGTGAAGAGCGCGGACAACGCGGCAACTTTGCCCCCCGGCGCGATGACGACAGCCGTCCTCCATTCAACCGAAACAATAACGAGCGCCCCGCACGCTCATTTGACCGCGATGCTCCCCGTCGCTTCGACGACCGCCGCGACAGTGGCTTCGGTCGTGACCGTGACCGCGCCGATGAGCGGCCAGCGCAACCTTATCAGCCAAAGGCTAACTGGCCCGGCCAGCCGTATCGGCAGGAAGGCAAGCCAGCCGTTCCACGCGGTGGGGCAGGTGAGCGCAACCGGAAGTTTAATAAGGTCAATCCTTTTGAAACTGATAAACCGACGCCGGCTAAAGCTCCATACGAGCCCGATACGCGTCGCGACTCACGGACCGACGAATCGGGTCCGGACCGGCCGATACGCCCGGCGCGTCCTTTCGATTTCAAAAATGCCCCCCAAGACAGAGACACTGTCCGCGACGACCAGCGTCGGGAAGGCAGCTACGAACGGCGCGACCGAAACGAAGGCAGCTTCGGTGGCCCGCGCCGTGATGATGAGCGAGGTAAATTTGCCCCCCGTGGCGACCAACGCCGCGAAGGTGGATTTGGCAACCGCAACACGGATGACAGGCGCGGTAATTTTGCCCCCCGCAGTTCCGGTGAGCGCGGTAGCTACGGCGACCGGAGCAACGCCGGTGGCCGCGACTTCGGCCCCTCTGCTCCCCGCGACGCCCGCCCATTTGGGGAGCGTCCGGCGCGACCTGAGGGTCGGCCGACGCGTGATGCCGGCAGCAACCGGGCAGATAAGCCCAAGCGCGATGAAGTACCCGGCGAGGCGCCTGCTTATAAGAACCTGAAGTTTTACGAAGAAGATAAAACCCGCGGCAACAAGCGTCGGCGCGAGGAAGACGATTCGGCCGGCGACACGCTGCGCTTGAATCGTTATATCGCCAACGCGGGTGTTTGCTCACGGCGTGAGGCGGATGCGCTTATTGCCGCCGGTGAAATTCGCGTGAATGGCGAGGTCGTTACCGAAATGGGCTACCAGGTGCAGCCCACGGATACAGTGCAGTATGGCAAAACCAACCTCAAGCGTGAGAAAGAGGTATATGTGCTGCTCAATAAGCCGAAAGACTTTATCACTACCACCGACGACCCTGAAGGCCGCAAAACGGTAATGGATCTGGTGGCCACTGCCTCGAAGGAGCGTATCTTCCCAGTTGGCCGCCTAGACCGCAACACGACTGGTCTGCTGCTCTTCACCAATGATGGTGAGGTGGCCCAGAAGCTTACTCATCCGTCGCACAAGAACAAGAAGATTTACCAGGTAGAGCTGAATACGCCGCTCACCGAAGACCATCTGCGTCAGATTGCCGAAGGCGTTGAACTGGAAGATGGCAAAGCGGAGGTGGATGATGTGGCCGTGGTGGCCGGCAATGCGCACTTTGTGGGCGTAGAGCTGCATATTGGTCGTAACCGTATTGTGCGCCGCATCTTCGAGCACTTGGGCTATGAGGTAGTTTCCCTGGACCGGGTTCAGTATGCAGGGCTTACCAAAAAAGACTTGCCCCGCGGTAAGTGGCGCTATCTGAACGAGAAGGAAGTTATCCGCCTGAAGTATTTCTTGTAAAAAGCAACCTACGGACGCTTTACCGACTCATGATTAAAGTCGGTAAGGCGTCCTTTGCTTTTGACCCTTCCCGCCGCTTTTAGCTTCTGTATTTCATTCATCCCGACTGCTTTGGTGGCCGTTATGATCGGTTACTTCTTTCCGGGAAGAACTGACTTAGCTAGTGCCTTTCATAAGCTCTGTTTTCATGCGCACCCTCACCCTCGACATTGGCAACACCACCGTGAAATACGGTTGCTTCGAGGACGATGTACTGCGCGAAACCGCCATTGCTCAGACCAAAGAGCAAGTTGGCGAGGTGGTGCAAAGGTGGAAGCCAACGCACGTGATTCTGGCGTCGGTGGCGGGGCCGACAGATACGTGGGCTGCTGATCTGTGCGCGCAAGTGCCGGGGCGGATAGTGGAGTTTAAACCGGCATCTACGCCTCTGCCTATCCGTAATGGATATGCAACTCCTCAGACTCTCGGCGCTGATCGGCTAGCGGCGGCAGTGGGCGCGGCGTGGCTCCGGCCGGGCCGCGACACACTGATAATTGACGCGGGTACGGCCATCAAGTGCGACTGGGTGGAAGGCGGGCATACGTTTCGGGGCGGTAGCATTGCACCGGGGCTGCGGCTGCGCTTTCAGGCGCTACACACGTTTACGGGCCGGCTGCCGTTACTGGAAATGCCCCCCAACCTGCTGACCGATATTCCGCTGACCGGTGATGACACAGAATCGGCTATCCGAAGCGGCGTGCTCAATGGGGCCGTGGCGGAAGTGAATGGACTCCTTGATCAGTACCGCGCTCAGCGGCCCGCGTTGGGAGTACTCCTGGCGGGCGGCGACGCGGCCTTTTTTCAATCGCGGCTCAAAGGCCCTATCTTTGTAATTCCCGAACTCGTGCTGCTCGGGCTTCACCGAATACTGGTGCATACCATTGACTATGTGGAAGAATAAATTAGCCGGCCTGGTCGGTGTAGGGTTGATGGGTTTGGCAACAGCGCCGCAAAGCCAAGGACAAGGGCTCGGCAACTCGCCGTACTCGCGCTTGGGCCTGGGCGATTTCAACCTCAATACTGGCGGGGCGCGTCAGCAAGGAATGGGCGGTGTCGGTTTGGCCGCGCCTAACAGCGTTCATATAAACGAGCTGAACCCGGCTCTGCTTTATTACACAGCTCGAACTACCTACGAAATGGCTGTGAATGGGCAAATCAAAACGCTTCGTAACCAAACTAATTCTCAGCGCGATGGAAGCGGTACGCTGGGCTATCTGGCCCTGGCCGTGCCGCTGTCTAAGAGTTGGGCTGGCGCTGTTGGCCTGAAGCCCTACAGCGCCGTCGATTATGAGAGCAATGTAATCGAAACCGTAGCTGCCGGACCTGCTGGCACGCAAGTACTCAAGCGCTATCAGGGCGAGGGTGGCCTGTCGGAGGCTTACATAGGGCAGGCCTACCGATTGGCTAAAGGCCTGACGGTGGGCGGTACGGCCGCATACGTATTCGGCAGCATCGACCAGCGCGTAGCTACGCAGGTAGCACCCGCAGGCGTTACCGACCCTTCGCAGCTGGCCAGTGTAGTATTGCTGGAACACGTGCGCTACTCTGATTTTACCTTCCGGGGCGCGGTGCACTACCGGGGCGCAATCAACAGCAAGCTCAACTATAGTCTGGGGGGCGTTTATACCTTCCGCTCAAGCATAGACGGCGTGCGCAATACTTCCCTGGACCGCGAAGACGTTGCCGGCAATCAGCTGGAGCGTATTCAGCTGGAAGACAGTCAGAAAGGTGAGGCCCGCGTGCCCGCCATGGCTCAATTCGGCATCAGCATCGACAACAACAAAAACTTCAGCGCCAACCTCGATGTAGCTCACCAGCAATGGTCGAAGTTCCGCTCCTTTGGTATAACTGGTGGGGCCGGCATCGGCACTCCTCTGGATAATACGGTGCGCGTAGGGCTGGGGGGCGAATATACCCCCGATCCGACCTCCGTGGATAACTACTTCAAGCGAGTGACTTACCGTGCTGGCATTAGTGCCGCGCAGCTGCCATACCGTCCGGCTGGCCAAACGCTCTACGACCGCGCTGTAAGCTGGGGTTTCAGCCTTCCTGTACCATCGGCTACGCCTTTGGAAGCCGCCAGCATGAACCTGGCCTTCACCTACGGGCAGCGCGGCAACACCGACCCCAACGTGGATAACCCCAATGGCAACGTGCGCGAAGACTATGTACGGGTGCAACTGGGCCTAACGCTCAACAACCGCTGGTTTATCAAGCGGCGCATTGAGTAACCAAGGTACGCTCGTGCAAACGCTTAGTCGTAGTTGGATGAGGCTCCTGGGGGGCATTTTAATGGTGGCCGGTTTAAGTACGGGTTGCCAGAAAAATGACGCCGAGGTCAAAAAGAAAGTAGTGTACAATGGGCCACTACTGGAAGCCACCAACGTGACCATGCTGGTCAGCGACTCGGCCAAACTCCAGATCAAGCTGACGGCTCCTGTGTCGCAGCAATTCGAAAGCGGCGACCAAGTATACCCGAAGGGCATGAAGGTGACCTTCTACTCAAAGGATGGCGGCATCGTGAATACGCTGCAGGGCAAGTACGGCCGGTACGACAAAGCCAAAGACCTTTACCTCGTGCGCAGTGATGTGCGGGTGAGCAATGAGGAGAAGAAGCAGAAGATGAACTCCGAAGAGCTGTATTACGACAAGCAGAAAGCCATCATCTACACCGAAAAGTTTGTGCGCGTCGAAACGCCTACCGAAATTCTGACAGGCACCGGCCTGACCGCCAACCAGAATTTCTCGCGCTACAAAATTCTCAAACCCGCTGGCGTCTTCACCGTCGAAACGCCGGTAGAAGAGTAACGAAAAAGCCCCTCAGCCATGCTGGTGCATTACTTCCTACGTGGCTGGGAGCTTTTTAAGCGACTAAATAAACTAGCCAACGCAATCCGTTGGTTTATACCATAGCAACCGCATGGATTTTAAATTTGATAGAGCGCTGGGGCGCACCGTGCTGTTTTCCGTGGCGGTAGTAGCCCTGGTTATTGGCGTCTATGAAACCATTCTGTCGAATAGTCTGGACGCCATTTCGCGCAATTACTGGCTGTTTATGGTGTCGTTTGCCTGCATGATGTGGTACCGCTACCTGGGCCAGACCAAAGCCGATACGCCCGGTCCGGCTGCGCCAGCCAAGTCTGCACCCACCAAATCACAGTCGCGCAACCTTGCTCCCCGCAAGAAAGGCCGCCGCTAGGCAATCGTCTGCTGGGGGCATTCTGGCAATGCGCTTTGAATGTCCGGCGGATTCTGGTTATTTTGCGACTCTTTCCACTTTTCTATACTGCGCTTTTTTTCAAGTACATGGCATTAATTAACACGATTCGAGAAAAATCGGGCTGGGCCGTCGGCGCCATCGTTTTTGGCCTACTGCTCTTCATTATCGGCGGCGACCTGATTTCGGGCCAGAACCGACTCTTCAATCGCAACGATACGACGGTAGGGGAGATATCCGGTGAGAAAGTGGAGCTCAATGACTTCAACAATACCCTTGAGCAAGCCAAGCAGGCTTTTATCGCTCAGCAGGGCCGCCAGCCCGACGAAAACACCCTCGGCTACCTTCGCGATCAGGCCTGGAATCAGACCATTTATCGCATTGCTTTCAAGGAGCAATTTGAGGCGCTGGGCTTAGCGGTAAGCGACGATGAACTCTACGACATGGTGCAGGGCCGCAACGTGCACCCTAGCATTCGCCAGGCCTTCTCCGATCCGCAAACCGGCCAGTTCGACCGCAATAAGGTGGTTGAGTACCTGAAGAACCTCGACAAATTGCCCCCCCAGGCGCAGGATCAGTGGCGGAATTTTGAGGCCGGCCTGACTCCCGACCGCTTGGCTACAAAGTACAATAACTTGCTTAAGCTGAGCACCTACGTAACCTCGGCCGAGGCTAAGCGCTTCCATGAAGCTCAGAACACCCGCGCCAATATTCGCTACCTCATCGTACCGTACTTCTCTATTTCGGATTCGGCGGTGAAAGTAACGGACGCTCAATTGCAGGCTTATCTGGACAAAAATAAAGGCCGCTATAAGGTGGAAGACGGTCGTGACATCGAGTACGTGACCATCCCGGTAACGGCTTCAAAAGAAGACAGCGCCGCCGTACGTGCTTCCGTTGATCAGCTGACGGCTCAGTTCCGTACGGCTCCTAATGACTCGCTGTTCGCCAAGCTCAACTCCGACCAGCCTTACAGCGGTGCCTACGTTTCGCCCGCCGATTTGCCCGAGAAGCTCCGCGAGCAGCTGCCGTTGCAGGTAGGCCAGGTGTATGGCCCTTACGCCGAGAATGGTGTGTACTCCATCTTCAAAGTGACGGGCCAAAAAGCCGGCACTCAGCCAGCCGCCCGCGCCAGCCACATACTTATCAAGCCCGAAAACACGACACCAGAAGCCAAAGCTGCCGCGCTGGCGAAGGCCAAAGACGTATTGGCCCAAATTAAAGAAGGTGCTGATTTCGCCGCTATGGCCCGTCAGTACGGTACTGATGGTACTACCGCTACCGGCGGCGACTTAGGCTGGTTCACGCAGGGCCGCATGGTGCCGGAGTTTGAGAAAGCTATTTTTGGTGCTACTGCTGTTGGCTTGCTGCCTAACCCGGTTGAAACCTCATTCGGCTATCATATCATTAAGGTTACGGCTCCTAAAACCACCCAAACGTATCAGATAGCCGCTGTGCAGAAGAACCTTGTGCCGAGCGAAGCTACCCGTGAGACTGCTTACCAGAAAGCGCAGGAGCTGAAAGGTGCCGCCACCAACCTGGAGACTTTCCGCAAAGCAGTAGCTGCTGATAAGTCGCTGCAAAAGCTGGAGGTGAAAGGCCTTGGCCGCGGTGACCAGGCTGTGAACAACCTGCAAGGTGCTCGGGCAATCGTGCGCTGGGCGTATGGTGCAAACCAAGGCGGACCAGAAACCAAAATCGGTGATGTATCGGAGGTTTTTGAAATTGGTGACCAATACGTGATTGCTGCCCTTACCGGCGAGCGCACCAAAGGCACTGCTGACATATCCAGCATTCGGCCTGAACTGACTGCCGCGGTTCGCAATGACCTGAAGGCCCAGCAGATCATGGAGAAGCTGAAAGGCAAGACCGGAACGCTGGAGCAGATTGCTGCTGGCTACGGCTCACAAGCTCAGGTGAAAACGGCTAACGACGTAGTTGCCAGCTCTGGTATTATTCAGGGCTTGGGCGCTGAGCCAGTAGCTGTAGGCAAGGTATTCGGGTTGAAGCCCGGCCAGAAGTCAGCCCCCATCCAGGGTGAGCAGGGCGTAGTAATCGTGGAGCCTGTAAGTATCACGCCCGCTGCTGCCCCTGCCGATCTGAAAGCCGTTCGCCAACAGCTTGCTTCGCAGCGTACCGCCCGCACCGATGGCGCCACCTACGAAGCGGTAAAAGCTAACGCCAACATCAAAGACGAGCGCACGAAGTTCTTTTAAATCGAGTGTTACTAGGTAAGTGAAAAAGGGTCGCAAGAGCGACCCTTTTTTGTTGAGTATATATACCGGCAGTATCCGTTGTACCTCACACACTATTAACCAAAGTGTGCAGTTTTACTAAGTAGATTATTACGATCTTTTACTTGGTCATTGCGTTACTTTCTTCTCGGTGGTGAAATGAAACTGGCCCGTAACCAGTTATTTGCACACGTCACTAATCCGCTGCTATGCTGTTCCCTGATCTTCGTCAGCTTCGTTTCGCTCTTTTAATCCTGCTAAGTGTGGCGCTGGCCGTGCCACTGCATGCTCAGCAGGAGGGCGGCGACATTGCCCTGGCCCGCGAGTACGTCCGTAAAGGCGAGTTCGAGAAAGCGGCTTTCCTCTTCAACCGCCTGCGCGCCGACGAGCAATTGGCCCCCAACGTGCTGCCCGATTACGTGGGCGCTTTGCAAAATCTGAAGCGCCACAAAGACGCGGAGAAGCTGGTGAAGAAAGCCATTCGGCAGCAGCCCAAGGAAATAAGCTACGGCGTGCTGCTGGGGGGCATTTATACCGCCAGCGGCGACCAGTCGGCAGCCAACAAGCAATATGAGAAGGTAGTAAGCCAGCTCGCGGCCGAGCAGGTGGTACCCGTAGCGACGGAGTTTATGAAGCGTAAGCTGCCGGAGTGGGCTGAGAAAACCTATCTGCGCGGACGCCAGCTGGCCGGCAACGAAACCGAATTTGCCCCCCAGCTTATTCAGCTTTACACCCAGAGCGGGCAAAATGCCCCCCTGATGGCCGAAACCCTGCGCCTCATCCGCGACGACGACCGGCAATTGCCCTTCGTGCGCAACATGCTTCAGAACAGCCTGCGCGAGGAAAAGGACTTCGAGGCGCTGGAGAAAATCCTGCTCACCAACGTGCAGCAGAACCCCGATCAGGTAGTGTACAGCGAACTGCTGCTGTGGCTGCAGGTGCAGCGCCGCGACTTCACCGGCGCCCTCGTGCAGGCCAAGGCCCTCGACCGCCGCGCCCGCGCCGAGGGTGGCCGCGTGCTCGACCTCGCCGCTATTGCCCAGCGCAACAAAGACTATGAAAGTGCCATTGCCGGCTATGAGTACGTGATTCGGGAGCATAAGCAGGGACCATTTTACCCGGTGGCCCGGCAGCGCCTGGTGCAAACCCGCGAGGAGCAGGTGCGCAATACCTTTCCCGTGGATGTGGCCAAAATCCGCAGCCTCATTACCGAGTATGAGCAGGTGCTAACCGAATTGGGCCGCACGCCCGAAACCGCTCCGGTGCTGCGCAATATGGCTACGCTCTACGCTTTTCAGCTCGCCGATAAGCCCAAAGCCATGGCCCTTTTGCAACAGGTAATTGATATGCCCCGCGCGAGCCTGACGGTGGTAGACGACGCCAAGCTCAATCTGGCTGATATCTATCTGCTGCGCAATGAGCCCTGGGAGGCCACGCTGCTGTATTCGCAAGTGGAAAAGTCGCACAAGGATTCGCCCGTGGGCTACGACGCCAAGCTGCGCAACGCCCGCCTGAACTACTACGCCGGCAACTTCAAGCTGGCCCAGAGCCACCTCGATATTCTAAAGCAGGCCACCAGCCGCGAAATCGCCAACGATGCCATGCAGCTCAGCCTGCTCATTACTGATAATACCGCCCAGGATACGTCTGGCGTGGCCCTGCGTGAGTATGCGGCCGTAGAGCAGCTGGTATTCCAGAACAAGTTGACAGAAGCGTTGAAGGGCCTCGATAACCTCTTGCAGAAATATCCCGGCCACGCCCTCACCGACGACGCCTGGTATCTGAAAGGCCAGCTTCAGCGCCGAACCGGCGACTATCAAGGGGCAATTTCGACGCTCAGCCGCATCACCGGCAATCCCAAATACGACGTGCTCAGCGACGATGCCCTCTTCCTGACGGCCACTATTATGGAAGAAGACGTGAAAGATCAGGCCAAGGCCCAGGAGCTCTACAATCAGGTGCTGGTGAAGTATCCGGGGAGTATTTATGTAGCCGAGGCCCGCAAGCGGTTCCGCAAGCTGCGCGGGGATAATTCGTAGGGGAAGAAAAGCAACGTCAAATCCTCCCGTCCGCGCTACGAGAAGAAAACGAACAGCAGCGCAATAAACAGGATGAAAACCAGGTACATCAGGCCATCGGTGAGGATGTATTGCCGGTATTGCTGGTAAAACGCGCGGAGCTTTTTCATAAAACGCTGGGACCGAAGGCTGGGGGGCAAAAATACGGATTCGTGGGCGGCGCGCGGTTTTTCTGCTTACTTTTGAAGTCGCCGCCGGCTCTCGGCGACCCCCGCCGAATAGTATGGAAAAGAGATGGATTCGTAAGCCCGTGCCTGAGCCCGCCACCGTGCGGCAACTGGCCGATGCACTACGCGTAAACGAGGCCATTATTAGCTTACTCTGTCAGCGAGAGGTGAGTTCTTTTGAGGAAGCGCGCGCGTACTTCCGGCCCGTGCTCCAGGAGCTTCCCAACCCCTTGCGCATGCGCGACATGGACCGTGCCGTGGAGCGCCTCGTGCGCGCCCTGCATGAGGGCGAGCGGGTGCTCGTATTCGGCGACTATGACGTGGACGGCACTACTTCAGTGGCCGTGGTGTACTCGTATTTGCTCCCGCTTTTTGGCCCCAAGCGCATCGACTACTACATTCCCGACCGCTACCAGGAGGGTTACGGGGTTTCGGAAGCCGGCATTGACTACGCCGCTCAGCATGGCTACGCGCTGATTATTGCGCTGGACTGCGGCGTGAAATCAGTAGATAAAGTAACCTATGCCAACACCCGTGGCGTCGATTTTATCATCTGCGACCATCACTTGCCTGGTCAGGAATTGCCCCCCGCCGTGGCCGTGCTCGACCCCAAGCGCACCGACTGTGAGTACCCATATAAGGAGTTGTCGGGCTGTGGTGTAGGCTTCAAGCTTATGCAGGCCCTGGGCGAGCACCTGGGTCTGGACGAAGAGCCGCTTCATGAGCTGCTTGATTTGCTGGCTGTTAGTATTGCGGCCGATATCGTGCCCATTACCGGCGAAAACCGCATTTTGGCGTATCATGGGCTTCGCTTGCTCAATGACCCCCAGCGCTCCCAGCGCCCCGGCCTCGATGCCCTGCGCGAGTTGGCTGGCTTAGGCGTAAATGAGCTGAATATCACGAGCCTGGTTTTCGGATTTTCCCCGCGTATCAATGCCGCTGGTCGCATGGGCGATGCCAAACGCTCGGTAGCAATGCTGCTGGCGCAGTCCAAGGAGGAAGCTAAGGAGAAAGCCGGCGTCGTGGACAAAACCAATCAGGAGCGGCGCGGCTTCGACACCAGTACCACGAAGGAGGCGCTGCAAATGATTGAGGACGACGCGGTGCTGCGCACGGCTAGCTCCACGGTGCTCTTCAAGCAGGATTGGCACAAGGGCGTGGTGGGCATTGTAGCCTCGCGCTGCCTCGACAAATACTACCGCCCCACCATTATCCTCACGGCCAGCAACGACGGCAAAGCCACTGGCTCGGCACGCTCCGTGGTGGGCTTCGATGTGCACGAGGCCATCGGGGAGTGTGCCGACCTGCTCGACCAGTTTGGGGGGCATATGTACGCGGCCGGCCTCACGCTGCCCGTCGAAAACGTGCCGGCTTTCCGCGAAAAGTTTGAGCGCATCGTGGCCAGCCGCATCCTGCCCGAACAGATGATTCCGCCCGTTGAAATTGACGGCGTACTCAAGCTGAAGGATATAACGCCGGGCTTCTTTAACCTGCTGCGGCAAATGGAGCCATTCGGGCCAGGCAACTCCAACCCGGTATTTGAGTCGCAAAACGTATATATCGTACCCCATTCGGCGCGTATTGTTGGCAACTCTCACCTCAAGCTCGTGCTCACCCAGGATGGTCACCACACGGTAGATGCCATCGGTTTTGGACTAGGTGAATACCTCGACCGCATTATGCAGGGAAGCCCCTTCAGTGTGTGCTACACGGTGGAAATGAATGAGTTCCGGGGCGCAAAAAAACTTCAGCTGCGCCTGAAGGACATTCGCTGGGAAGAGTAAATCCCGCTTCCGAATTAAGCAAACGTATAAAAAGCGTTAATCACGAAATTCCAGATCACGACTACGCCGGTAGAAATCAGCTTAGCGACGTAAAACGGCACTTTCCAGCGCTGATACAGCCAGCGCAGGAGCAAGGTGTTCAGGCCTAATCCGATAATTGCGGCCAGCGCGAAATATCCGAACTGACCCAGAATAGCAGGGTCGTGGCTTCGAAAAGTCCAGATGCGGTTCAGGAAGAAATTGACGCAGGTAGCCACGCTGAAGCCAATAGCATTGGCTACATACGGATTCAGCCGTAGCTTCTCTTTGGCCAGATATGTTAGGCTGAAATCGACTGCTACCCCAAAGCCTCCCACCACGCCATACTTGACCAGCTTCATCAATAATTGAGCGTATTCGGGGGGCATAAAGCAGGGGAGAAGCTAGACGGAAAGAGAAGCGGCAGGCGCCGCCGTAGCGGGTATTTTGGAGGCTGAGGCAGGCTGGGGGGCAAAATCGCGGGTTAGCAGCTCCACCGTCAGGCGCGCCCACACAAAGATGCAGGGCACGGCTTTGAGCACGTAAGGCACCACGTAGGCCTTACGCAGGAAGCGCGGAAACAGATCGGTGGGGGAGAGCACCGTGAACAGAACGACGCTGCACAAAAGCACCAGATCGGGCCAGCGCCGGCTGGGCTGCAAGCTCCACCACAGCCCCACGCCGGCCACCGCAATAACGAACGTAGGCGACTCGGCCTTATGATTGAACACGACTACCCACAGCAGCACCGCCGCCAGCATGCCCGTCCGAAACGCTGCGTGCTGGTATTGCTGAAATCGCAGCAGCGGCAGGCAGAACAGCGCTGCTCCTACCAGTACCACGGCCGTCTTGGGGGGCAAAAATCCGAACCATGTTTCCAGCCAGCCCATCACTGAGAGCCCGAAGGAAGCCGAATGGTCAGCCTTGAGCATAACGACCCAGCTCTGATATTGGGCCAGTAACTCAGCGGGCGATACGACTACCAGCGGCAGCAGCGCCAGCACGATTCCCAGCCCCACCGACCACAGCACGAAACGCACCCGCTGCCGCGGATACAGCCAGAACAGCACGAAAGCCACCAGTCCGAACAGCTTCACGAACACGCTCAGCAACAGCCACAGGGCCGCTCTTCCCGGCCGGGCACGCTCCAGCGCCACTGCCGCCCCAATAATCAAACCTGCCACCAGCCCGTTGCTCTGGGCATTTTGCATAGAAGTCAGCAGCTCAATGGCCGACAGCCACAGTACCACGCGGCGGGCTCTGGTATCAATGGTGGGCAGTTGTTGCACGGCCCAGTAGAGCGCAGCGGCGTTCAGCGCATTCCAGCCCAGCAGGCCTATAAAATTGGGCAATACCGCAAACGGGCCCATGAGCAGGGCAAACGTGGGACTGTACTTATACAAATCGTACTGCTCCACCAGGTGCAGAATGTACATATCCTGGCCCTGCAACAGGTGGTAAAACGCGTTGCGGAAGATGATGTAGTTATTGTAGTTGGTATAAGGCAGATTGCTGCTCTTTAGAAACTGCACCACCGTAGCGGCCACCGTCAGCAGGACATAGACGGCCGGCAAACTGGCGGGGTGGTTCACCAGCCGCTGCCAGCGAGTAGAAGAAGACGGTAGAGTAGTGGTTGGCATATAACACGGAAAGCTGGGGGGCAAAAGTACGAGCTAACCTATAAGCTAAGGTTCTGAGTTAGTCCGGTTTTGTATGTCGCCATGCCCAGGCAATGAGCACCAGCTGCAACGGCAGCCGGCCCCACACCAGCCACTCAGGCAAATGAAATAAGGTGTCATTGGCCTGAGCCATATACATGTTTGCGGGCAGTACGGCTATAAATAAGGCCACCGTACCCCAGGCCGCCCAACGCCTGGTTTGTCGGAAAAAAAGCCCCAGTCCCAGCCCGATTTCGCACAGGCCACTCAGGTATACCAGCAGGAGCGGAGCTGGCAGATACGGCGGCATAATGCGCAGATACGGCGCCGGCGCTACAAAATGCAGCACTCCGGCCACCACGAGCAGCAGGCCAAGTGCATAGCGACTAACAGTAGTAGAACGAGTCATGCTGGGGGGCAAAATAAGGGCGTATCTGGCGTCGAACTGCAGTATAGGGAATCCGGCTCGGCTATTCTGCGTTGAAAAGAATTCGCGGAGAGCAATGGTTACCTTGTGCGCTCGTTTTAACCGCTCCTTCCCTTCCCTGATACTCTTATTGCATGAAAATTCTTGGTCTTGCCCTCGGGCTTGGATTAGGGGCCGCCGTAGCGGCTCAGGCGCAGAAGCCAGCTTCCGCAGGCTATCAGATTGCCGTCGATTTGCAGAATGTGACTAATGATCAGGTGCGCGTGGTCGTGAATACGCCCCCCGTGAAAGAGTCGCAGGTATCGTATGTGATGCCTTCGGTGGTGCCGGGCTCTTACTCCAAAAAGGACTACGGCCGCTTCGTTACCAGCTTCAAGGCTTTCGACAAAAAAGGCAGAGCCCTGAAAGTCACGCAGCCTAATCCTAACCTGTTTGTTATCAGCAAGGCCAAAAACCTGACGCGCCTTGAGTACTTAGTGGATGATACCTGGGACGCCAAGCAGGGCGACGATTTTATCTTCCAGCCCGGCGGCACCAACTTCGAAGCGGGCAACAACTACGTGCTCAACCACTACGGGCTGTACGGCTACCTGGAGGGCTACAAAATGGCGCCTTACCAGGTAACGGTAGCCAAGCCCGCCGACCTCTACGGCGCTACTTCCCTGGAAAAAAAGGCCCCCACGCCCACTCAGGATGTATTTACGGCGCCTAACTACGTCGATCTGGCCGACGGCCCGATCCTTTACAGCCGCCCCGACACAACCAGCTTCGCTACCGGCGGCGCCCGCATTGGCGTATCGGTGGTATCGGAAACGGGCCAGATAAAGGCCGCCGACGTGCGCGAAATCATGCGCCCCATGGCCGAAGCCCTGACCCAGTTTTTCGGGCAAATGCCCGTGCCGAAATACCATTTCCTGATGTATTTCCCGGCTTTAGGCTCCCCGCTGATCAGCAAAGACGGCGGTTTTGGCGCCATGGAGCACTCGTATTCCTCGGTGTATTTCCTGCCCGAGTTCCCCGACTCAGCGCGCCTGCGCAGCATGGTGCAGGAGGTAGCCTCCCACGAGTTCTTGCACATGCTGGCGCCGCTGAACATCCATAGCCGCGAGATAGGTGAGTTCGACTTTCGCGACCCCAAAATGTCGCAGCACTTGTGGCTGTACGAGGGCGTAACCGAGTACTTCGCTCAGCTCGTGCAGGTGCGTGGCGGCCTGGTAACGCCCGATGCCTTCCGGGAAAAGATGAAGGAGAAAATCGACAACGCCTCCAAGTTCAAGGATGTGTCGTTTACGGAGATGAGCCGCAATATTCTGGTGCCGCCCTACAAGGATATGTACCAGAACGTGTACGATAAAGGCGCCCTGATTGGCCTCTTGCTCGATATCCGCATTCAGGAGCTGAGCCAGGGCCGCCAGAGCCTGCGCGATGTGCTCCTGACCTTGCGCCAGAAGTACGGCCCCACGCGCTCCTTCGAGGACGATAAGCTTATCCCGGAAATTGTGGCCCTCACGAATCCGCAGATTCAGCAGTTCTTCGATCAGTATGTTATTGGCAATCAGCCTTTGCCTTACGCCGAGTATTTCGCCAAAATAGGCTGGCGCTACGCTCCCACGGAGCAAAGTAAAGTACTGGCCTTTGGCCGTTTAGGCTTTGGCTATGATACCGAAAAGCAACAGTTCAAAGTAGCTTCCACCGCGCCCGATCAGAACGCTTTCGGCCTGCAAGACGACGATGTGATTCTGGCTGTGAATGGCACCAAGCTGGATATGTCGAATGCCGAAAAGCTCCTGCGCCCGTTGGTAGAGCCAACCACGGCCGCGCCCGTGAAAGTGCGCTTTCAATCCAAAGACCAAAAAGCCCCCCAGGAGCGCCAGGCAACACCCCAGGAGTTTGAGGTAGAGCTGACCAACGTGGTAGAGGCCAGTCCGGCCCCCACGCCCGCTCAGCAAGCTTTGCGTATGCAGCTGCTGTCTCCTAAGGCGTAATTAAATTTAAGCGTAATAAAGGCGGTTATGCAGAGGCGGAGCCGAAGCATCTCGCGCGCTGAAGTGAGATTAATAATCCCGCTAAACACGCGAGATGCTTCGGCGTCGCCTCTGCATGACCGCTAAGTTTAAAACCCGCCAACCGTCCTACCTTTACCCCATGATTTTACGCGCCGACCACCTGATCAAAACCTACAAGGCCCGCACCGTGGTCAACGACATGAGCGTAACTGTGGAGCAGGGCGAAATTGTGGGTTTGCTGGGGCCGAATGGGGCTGGCAAAACCACCTGCTTTTACATGATTGTGGGCATGGTGAAGCCGAACTCAGGCTCCATACACCTCGACAATGAAGATATTACGAAGCTGCCCATGTTTCGGCGGGCTCAGCGCGGAGTAGGTTATCTGGCGCAGGAAGCGTCCGTTTTTCGCGACTTGACGGTGGAGGAAAATATCTTGGCGGTGCTGGAGATGACGGATCTGCCAAAGCAAGCTCAGCGTGATAAGGTAGAGGAATTGCTCAATGAGTTCAGCCTCACCCATGTGCGCAAAAACCTGGGTCGGGTGCTTTCCGGCGGGGAGCGGCGCCGCACCGAAATTGCCCGCGCTCTGGCCGTCGACCCCAAATTCGTTCTCCTCGACGAGCCCTTTGCCGGCGTTGACCCCATCGCCGTGGAGGAGATTCAGGGAATCGTGGCCAAGCTCAAGCACAAGAATATCGGCATCCTCATCACCGACCACAACGTGAACGAAACGCTCAGCATCGTCGATCGGGCGTATCTGCTGTTCGAAGGCAAGCTGCTCAAAGCCGGCACCGCCGAAGAGCTGGCCGCCGATGAAACCGTGCGCCGTGTATACTTAGGCAAGCATTTCGAGTATAAGCGCAAGATCTAGCGCCGTAAATGGCCGTCATGCAGAGCATATGGCGCATCAAGCCAGGGACGAAACATCTCGCGTGCTCACGTCTGATTAGTAATCTTGGTAAACACGCGAGATGTTTCATCTCTGCTTCATGCGCAGAATGCTCTGCATGACGGTCACGAGAGTACAACCCCATTGCTTAGGCAACAATGATTGACTCAATTATTACCTGGGCCGTGCAGCGGCGATTGACTGCTATCAACCACTTTCGGAGCCACCCGCACGAGGTGCAGCGCGAACTGTTACGGGGGCTGCTCCACACGGCACAGGCTACGGAATGGGGACAGCGCTACGGCTTCGCCGACGCCTTCGACGGCCGCGAGCTGGCCCAGCGTCTGCCCGTTAGCAGCTACGAAGACTTGTACCCTGCCATTGAGCGAGTATTGAAGGGCGAGCCCAACGTACTGTGGCCGGGCCAGGTGACGTGGTTTGCCAAATCCAGCGGCACGACCAACGCGCGGAGCAAGTACATTCCCGTCACCCGCGAATCGTTGGATGCGGGCCATTACCGCGCCGGCCGCGACATGGTGGCGCTGGCTACGGCGCTGTATCCGTCGGAGCGGATTCTGGGGGGCAAAACCTTGTCTCTGGGCGGCACGCACGGCCCCAACCCTTTTCGCCCCGACGACTCCAGCTCCCGCGTCGGCGATGTGTCGGCGGTCATCATGCAGAATTTGCCCCGGTGGGCTGAGTTCCTGCGCACTCCTCCGCTGGAGTTGGCCTTGCTGGATGAGTGGGAAGAGAAAATTGAGCGCATTGCCCGCCACGTACAGCACGTCGATGTGACTACGCTGGCGGGGGTGCCTACCTGGATGATGCTGTTGCTGCGCCGCGTAACGGCCTTAGCCGGCGCCGATTATATCACGGAGGTTTGGCCCAACCTGCGCCTTTTTCTGCACGGCGCGGTAGCCTTTGGGCCTTATCGGGCGCTGTTCAAGGAGCTGATTCCGCACGAGCGCATGCGCTACCTGGAGATTTATAATGCCTCGGAAGGCTACATCGCGGTGCAGGACGAGCCTGACTCGGAAGATCTGCTGCTCCTGCTCGACCACGGCATTTTCTACGAGTTTATCCCTGCTGATCAGTTTGAGGCAGAGAATCCGCGCACCCTTCAGCTGGATGAAGTAGAGCTTGGGCGCAGCTATGCCTTGGTAATCAGTACCAATGCCGGACTATGGCGCTACAAAATCGGCGATACGGTGCGTTTTACCTGTCTGGCGCCTTATCGTATCCGCATCACTGGGCGCACCAAGCATTTTCTGAATGCTTTCGGCGAGGAAGTCGTGATTGAAAATGCCGACGCCGCTATTGCTGCCGCCTGCCAGGCTACTGGTACCACCGTGCGCGACTACACGGCCGCGCCCATCTACTTCGATGCGTCGGCTGGTTCCCGCGGCGGCCATCAGTGGCTTATCGAGTTCACAAAAATGCCCCCCAGCCCCGACCAGTTCGTTGCCGTGCTGGACCACACGCTGCGCCAGCTCAATTCCGACTACGACGCCAAGCGGCACCGTGACATGGCGCTGGCTCCGCCCCAGCTTACGGTAGCTCCGGCGGGCACATTTGAGCGTTGGCTGGCCAGCAAAGGCAAGCTTGGCGGGCAGCATAAAGTGCCTCGCTTAAGCAACTCGCGAGAACTGCTAGACGAAATTCTGCGCATTTTATAGACTCATGACCAGCTAATTAAACCCGAATATGAGGTTTGAAAAAAGCGGTTCTTTAGTTGAAACTACCAGCGGCGTGCCGCGCGTTGTTGTTACTCCGCTTTAACTTCAACCAGCACCCGTATGCGTCAGAAACTTTGGATTGTAGCCCTGGGGCTGTGGCTCTCGTCCTGTGCTAGCTCAGCTTCTACCGCTACCTCACGCAACCGGCTACCCATCGGATTTTGGTCACTTAATGAGTACGACCGCACCGGCGAGCGACACGGCCGATGGAACGCCTATTATGATGAGCAGTACCAGAAAATAGGTACTAAAGGGCGTTTCAAACATGGCCAGCCAGTCGGGCGCTGGCGCTACTATGGTCTGTCAGGCGTACTAGAGCGGCAGGAGGTTTATTTGCGCCGGCCGGCTGGTCGGCAGCTTATTACTTATTATCACCCCAATGGCCGGGTGGCAAAACGCGGGCAAGCACAATTCGAGACCGACGCTACCGACGCGCACTTTTACTGGCTGGGCGACTGGATTTCGTACTCACCCAGCGGGCAGGCCGAGAAAGTAGAAACGTACCATACGGGCAAGCTGCAATCGGTGAGGAAGCTCTAAGTGCATTGCTGCTGAAACAGGACTTAAGGCTTAGCACTTTAGGTGGTTATTAAATGCGCGAAAATAAAGATGATATATAACTATTTTAGACGGCATTATTGTTGATATATTACGGGGGTATTGACTTTGTGCAAATCTCAAACGATTAGACTTCACACTGTGCCCGCCCCTACTACCCGCTCCCGCTCCTATGTTTCCCGCCGCAACTCTACTTCTAAAGAGGGCGAGCTTTCTTCGCTGAGTGCCATCCTGACTATGGGGTTTATCTGCGCCTTAGTTTGCACATTAGTCGTTAGCATTGGCTTCATAGCCACGCAGCTTTAGCAACGGTTGATAAGCCCGCGCAATAACATAGAGTCAAGAATGTGCTCCGTAGCGATGACGCGAGCTTACATGTGTGGTCTTACTCCTCTAGGAAGCTGCTCAGTATACCGCCGCTTTCCTTTTTGGCATTGCCGCCATTGGGCATGAGCGCCTGAATTAGTTTCTTGACGGGCATCGATTGGACCCATACTCTACCGGTGCCGCGCAAGGTAGCCAGCATCAACCCTTCGCCGCCGAAAATCATTGATTTTAGCCCCCCAGCGCGCACAATGTCGAAGTCGATGCTGGGCTCGAAGGCAACTACGCAGCCGGTATCCACGCGCAGCAATTCATTATTCAGCTGCCTCTCAATGACGGTGCCGCCGGCGTGAATAAAGGCTTTGCCATCGCCCGTGAGCTTCTGGAGGATAAAGCCTTCGCCCCCGAAAAAGCCCGCACCCAGGCGGCGGTTAAAGTGAATTGCGACTTTCGTGCCGCGCGCCGCCGCCAGAAACCCGTCTTTCTGCACAATCAGTCCTTGCGGCAGCGTGCGCAAATCAAGCGGAAGAATGGTGCCCGGATACGGTGCCGAAAACGCCACCCGGCTTTTGCCATAGCCGCCACGATGCGTAAAATGCGTCATAAACAACGACTCGCCCGTGAGCAGGCGCGACCCCGCCGAGAAAATCTTGCCCATCAGTCCCTGATCAGGCTCCGACCCATCGCCCATCTTCGTTTCGAAAGCAATAGCCTCATCCATATACACCATCGCGCCGGCTTCGGCAATGACGGTTTCGTTCGGGTCGAGCTCTACCTCGAGCACCTGAATATCGTTGCCCAGAATGCGGTAGTCTACGTCGTGGGATTGCATAGCGAAAGAGAGAAAAGCAAAAGTTTCTCAAGTATAGTGAAATGCTATGATTGCATGGAAGATTGACCGCTGACTTATGATTTTCTACTATGTCAGTGCTCAGGCTAGGTAGTTGACACTTACTAAAAAAGCCCCCCAATGGTTGTTGGGGGGCTTTTTTAGTAGAGTAGATGCGGCGCTATTCGGGCGATTCGGTGGTTGGAATCATCTCTTCCTCATCAGAATCATCGGCCGCGCCGCGTGGTGATTTCTTGGGCTTCTTGGCCTCGCGGCTCGTGCGGCGCATAAATTCCTCTTCCGTTTCTTCTGGCTCGGGCGTGCCCTCTTCCAGCGGAAACTCTTCGTCTTCTTCGATTTTCTCGCCGAACTGCCCATCGCGGTTCACCAGCTTCTTGTCACGCACGTGGCGGTTCAGAAACTGGTTGACCTCTTCGATGGTATAGGTGGAGGTGATTTCGCCCAGCGGATTGATTTTTATCTCAAAGCCTTCCAGGTCTTTGTGTACCCTAGCCTTCTTTTCCGGGTCGTTTTTCTTCTTTTTGACGGGTTTCTTAGCCATATCGTCGTCCTTTTTCGGTGTGTTAGGTCACAGCACCCTGCTCCAAAACGCAAAGGCCGCCCCGTAGCAATACGGCGCGGCCCCTGTAGTGGATGCAGAAAGTAGCAGCAGCACGAAATGATGCCCCTACATCAGAGTTATTGTGGCAATTTCTGCACGGCTGTTTCGATGCGCTGAGCCGTTTCAGCGGGCCCGATAATGCTCATCGTAGCCATCAGGTCGGGGCCGGCGCTTACGCCCGTTACCACCACGCGCAGTGCTTGTAGCACCTGCCCAATCTTGATGCCCTGGCGCTCAAGTACCTGGGTAAGCAGCGCTCTAATGCCATCGGGTGAAGTATCGGAAGAGTTAGGCAACTCACGGGCAAATTCGGTTAGCGCGGCGGCCGTAGGCGCGTTCCACTTCTTGGCTATCACCTGCTCATCGTAGGTGGTTGGGGCCTGAAAGAAATACTGCGCTTCCCGCCAGAAATCCTGAGGGAACGTTACGCGCTCCTTCATCACGCTGGCAATCAGTACGGCTTTTTCCTCCGAGCACTCGATGTTGTGCTCGCGCAAAGCGGCCAGCAGGTACTGCGCCAGCTCAGTGTCGGGCTTGGCTCGCAGGTACTGCTCGTTGTACCAGCGCACCTTGTTCTGGTCGAAGCGGGCCGGCGACTTGCTCACGCGCTCAATCGAGAAAGACTCGATCAGCTCGTCCATCGTAAACAGCTCCTGCTGCGAACCGGGATTCCAGCCCAAAAACGCCAAGAAGTTGATAAAAGCCTCGGGCAGATAGCCGCTTTCACGGTAGCCACTGCTGACAGTCGGTTCACCAGTTTCGGCGTCTATGCCGTGCCATTCGAGCGGGAAAACAGGGAAGCCGAGCTTATCGCCGTCGCGCTTGCTAAGCTTGCCAGTGCCATCGGGCTTAAGCAGCAGCGGCAAGTGGGCAAACTGTGGCATGGTACCTTCCCAGCCCAGATAGCGATACAGCAGCACGTGCAGCGGCGCCGAGGGCAGCCACTCTTCGCCCCGAATCACGTGGGTAATCTCCATCAGATGATCGTCCACGATGTTGGCCAAATGGTACGTCGGCATTCCATCCGACTTCATCAGGACCTTATCATCAATGGCCGAAGAATGCACTACTACCCAGCCTCGTATCAAATCCTGGAAGCGTACCTCTTCTTTGCGGGGCACTTTCAAGCGGATAACGTAGGGCGTATCGCTGGCCAATAGCTCTTTTACCTCATCTTCGGGCAAGGTAAGGGAGTTGCGCATCTGGTTGCGCGTGATGGCGTTGTACTGCGGATTAGGCACCTTGGCAGCCGTAAGGCGGGCGCGCATGGCGTCCAGGTCCTCAGGCGTATCGAAGGCGTAGTAAGCGTGGCCACTGTCGATGAGCTGCTGAGCGTATTGCCGGTACATGGGCTTGCGCTCACTCTGACGATAGGGCGCATGCGGGCCGCCTTGCTCCGGGCCTTCGTCAATCTGGATGCCGGCCCAATGCAGGGCTTCCATGATGTACTTTTCGGCGCCGGGCACGAAGCGGTTCTGATCGGTATCCTCAATGCGAAGCAGCATTTTGCCCCCCAGCTTGCGGGCCAGTAGGTAATTATACAGCGCGGTGCGCACGCCGCCAATGTGCAGCGGCCCCGTAGGGCTGGGCGCAAATCGCACCCGAACTTCTCTTTCCATACAAACAAAAATTCGCGCTCAGACTAAAAAAACGCGGCGCGAAGGTACGACAAAACCGCCCGTTGCCGGCTGGCTCGGGCGGGTTTGTCGTTGGGTGATAACAACGAAGATGCGCCTGATCTTATCAGGCTCGAACGGCTACGCAGGAAATTTCAACCTGTACGTCTTTGGGCAGTCGGCTAACTTCTACGGTTTCGCGAGCAGGCGCGTAATCAGCCTCAAAGTAGCTGCCGTAGATGTCGTTGATAAGACCAAAATTACCAAGGTCTTTTACGAAGATGCTGCACTTTACCACATCGCGCAGAGTGAGGCCAGCAGCCTGAAGCACGGCTTGCAGATTACGCATTACCTGATGCGTTTCGGCCGTCACGTCGCCGTTGCCAACAAGCTGGCCCGTGTGCGCATCCAGGGCAATTTGACCCGAAATATAAACCGTGTTGCCTGCCTGAATACCTTGGCTATAGGGGCCGATGGGAGCCGGCGCGTCGGGGGAATAAATGATGGTGGGGGGCATTTTGGTAGGGTTGTGAGGAAGGAAGGTATCTTTAAGCCGAAACTTACGAGAAAATATGCACCTGCTGATTATTGGAGCAAATCATATGGAAGCTGAATTTCGCCAGAAGTTCGGCTCGGAGCATGAGTATACATTCCTGTCCTTGCTCTTCGATGACATCCAACCGGACAAAGATCATAAGCTTGTTTACGACGAGTATATGGCGGCATTTGAATTAGCACTCCGGACTGCTACTGCACTTTTCTTCTATAGATCCGATGGTTACTTTGGTTTTGAGAAAACAGCTAAGCATGTAGTGTTTTTTGAAACCTCATCTCAAAGTGTCGCCGATTTAGGAAAGGAAGCGCCCCTCACTTTCGGCTTCTGCGGCCTGCCAACGCTTCTGAACCGTCCGCTGCTGGAAGTCAGTCTAAACGACCCCGAAAATGCCCCCCAGCTTGCTGAAATCTGTGCCGCACTAGGGACTGATTACCGCGTGGTGCAGGACCGCGTAGGCCTGGTTACGCCGCGGGTAGTGTGCATGCTAATTAACGAGGCGTGCTATACGTTGCAGGAAGGCACAGCCAGCATTCAGGACATTGACAAGAGTATGAAGCTGGGCACCAGCTACCCGCGCGGGCCATTTGAGTGGGCCAATCTGATAGGGGTTGGTCGGGTATACGATGTGCTGGAGTCGCTGTGGCAGGATACGCATGAGGAGCGCTACAAGGTGTGTCCGCTGCTGAAAACCATGCATTTGCGCGGCGAGTCTTTTCGGCTTGCAGAGTAAAGCGGTATCTACTTGGAGCTGGTTTGAATACTGCTTTTACCAAAAAACTCTGCGTAAGCCAGATTTGTCCAGCTATTAGGGTTACTACCAAGGTCAAGAAAGAGTATAGTCCTGGGCGGATTCTGCAATGGTTCTACTATCTCCTTTCGGCGCGTTGAGGCGCGCAGATATGTATAACGAGCGGTTAGCTGAGCATCATAGCGTGCGCCGGCACCCCCCAGCCAGTCCTGGTAGGCGGCAACTACATTGTTTTGTTGCCGATTAACGCGCATTTGAAAATGGGAGGTCATAAAAAACCCAAAAAATAACCACCCAAAGAGCACCCAGCGAACAAGAGTAGGTAGCGAATTTGGCAGCCAATGGAAGCGCTGCCACACCAACCGGGCCCAGGCATAGGCATGCAGAAACCAGCCTCCTATAAAGAATAGATACAGTACATTAAGCGACCGGGGTGGCATCAAGTGGTTGCTGATCGAGTAGCCCATTGTTAAGACAGCCACCATCGTAACCACCATGAAGAGCCCAATAAAAAAGGGGTTTTGCGCCACCCGATTCAGTGGCAGGTCTGGTATGCGGCTTAGTCGGTGGCCAAGGGGCAGAAGGAGCAGCGTAATGGCTGGCAGCACGCCATTACCCGTCCAGTCAATCAAGCAACGATAAGCGGCCGAAGCGGCGTGGTGCACGCAATCGAGCAGCCTGATATAGCGAGTAGCCTGGTTGAGTCGTACGTAGTTGCCAGGAGCTGCAAACGCCACTATACAAGCACCTAACAGTACAGCGCACAGGAATAGATAATCCCAGTCGAGGCGGCGGTGCTGTATATAACGAAGCGCCGTAAAGCCAAGCAGCCCGATTAGCAGCGGTAACGAGTTTGTTTCGTTGCTGCCTACTAAAAGCACCGTCAGCAAAGCACTTATCAGTAGACATTTGCGCCTAGCTGCCCGAGTTGGCGCGCTAGCGTGGCTCACTAATGCAGCCAGCAGAATCAAGGTTAAGGAAGCTGGCAGCAGGTAATTGTAAGCGCTGGTAATCCAGTAGATCCCTTCGGCCGGACTCGGCATTTGAAGTAGAAACAGGGCTACAAACACGCCACTACTCAGCCACAGGTACTTTTGCTGAAACTGCTCACCCAGGAGGGCGCGAAATAGCAAATAGCATGCACCTAATAAAAGCAGCAAAACCAATAGGCAGACGAGCCCATAGCCCTCTGTGGTATTGCCATAAGCTACTGGATTAAGCAATGACTGAAATGCGAGAGAAGTGTATCTGCCCGACCATTGCAGGTAGGTGAACCCGATATAGCCCCAGTGTCCATGCTTTCGAACGTCATTGCCAGTGAGAAAGTCATCTCCCGAAGGATGAGCGTACCAACACAGGGCAATGAATGGCAGCAGGCTAAGTGCGACAATCAAAGCTATGGCTACAGCACTAAAGGTCTTGCTATAGTAAGTATTGGATAAAGCTTTTCTCATTAAATTCCGAAAGGAGGGCTGCTGAAGTTCATAGTTCATAAAAAAGCCCCCCAGAAATATTCTGAGGGGCTTTTTTATATAATAGACGTCTTACTCCACTGTCACCGACTTGGCCAGGTTACGGGGCTGATCGACGTTGCAGCCGCGCAGCACGGCAATGTGGTAGGAGAGTAGCTGCAACGGCACCACTGACACAAGCGGCATCAGCACCTCACTGGTAGCAGGCACTTCGATGACGAACTCGGCCATTGCCGGAATCACCTGGTCACCCTCGGTTACTACGGCAATAATGCGGCCCTTGCGGGCTTTCACTTCCTGAATGTTGGAAACAACTTTCTCGTAAGAGCTGTCTTTGGTCGCAATAACCACCACCGGCATGTTCTCGTCAATCAGGGCGATGGGGCCGTGCTTCATCTCGGCGGCAGGGTAGCCTTCAGCGTGTATATAGCTGATTTCCTTTAGCTTAAGTGCGCCCTCCAATGCTACAGGGAAGTTGTAGCCCCGGCCCAGGTACAGGAAGTTTGGAACGTCTTTGAAGATTTCGGCAATCTGCTTAATCTCAGTATCAAGGAGCAAGGCCTGCTCTACTTTCGAAGGAATATTGCTCAGCTCCACCATCAACTCCCGCAGCTTCACGTCGGATAAGGTGCCGCGCTTGTGGCCCACAATCATGGCCAACAGCGTAAGCACCGTTACCTGCGCCGTAAATGCCTTCGTGGACGCTACGCCGATTTCGGGGCCAGCATGGGTATACGCACCGGCATCAGTAGCGCGGGCGATGCTGCTGCCCACTACATTGCAGATTCCGAAAATGGTTGCCCCCTTGCTCTTCGCCAGCTCAATAGCAGCCAGTGTATCAGCGGTTTCGCCCGACTGGGAAATGGCAATAACAATATCACGCTCCGAAATAACCGGATTGCGGTAGCGGAATTCCGAAGCGTATTCTACTTCTACCGGAATGCGCGCCAAGTCTTCGAGCAGGTATTCGGCTACCAAGCCCGCGTGCCACGATGTACCGCAAGCCACGATGATAATGCGCTGGGCGTTTACAAACTTCTGCTCGTAGGCCCGCACACCGCCCATGTTCAAGTGGCCGGCTTCCAACTCCAGACGACCACGCATGGAATCGAGAATAGAACGAGGCTGCTCAAAGATTTCCTTGAGCATAAAGTGCTCGTAACCACCTTTCTCGATGCTTTCGAGCTCCAGCTCCAGCTTCTGAATATACGGCGTTTGGCTAACGTCCTCTTTCGAGCGGATTTCCAGCTTGCCATCCCGAATAACCACTAGCTCATAGTCATTCACATACACTACCTCGTTGGTGTACTCGATGATGGGTGTCGCGTCGGAAGCGAGGAAGAACTCGTCTTTGCCAACGCCAATAACCAAAGGCGAGCCTTTGCGGGCCGCGATTAGCTGGTTTGGGTTGTCCTTACTTAACACTACAATAGCGTAAGCGCCCACCACTTCGTGCAAAGCCAGGCGAACCGCTTCTTCCAGAGAACAGTTATTCTGCTTCTTGATTTCCTCAATCAGGTTAACGAATACTTCGGTATCGGTATCTGAATGAAATACGTGGCCTTGCTGCTGCAAGTGGGTTTTCAGTGCAGCATAGTTCTCAATAATGCCATTATGAATGATGGCAATACGCTCGGAGGTAGAATAGTGCGGGTGAGCATTGGCATCGTTGGGCTCGCCATGCGTTGCCCAGCGCGTATGACCCATTCCGATTTGAGCGTGGGTATCCTTCTCTTCAATGAAATCAACCAGCTCCTGAACCTTGCCTTTCTTTTTGTATACGTTCAGAGTATCATTGAGCAGGGCCACGCCGGCCGAGTCATAACCGCGATATTCTAGGCGGCGTAAGCCTTTGATAATAATGGGGCAGGCTTCACGATAGCCGATGTAAGCAACGATTCCGCACATAGCGCGTCAGGAAATTATAGTTTTGAAAAAAGGAAGGCGGCCCGCCTCCGGCACAAAGGTCGTGCCGACGTGCTGAGGCCGCCTGGGGGGCAAATTGCTAGCGCAATTTAGAATAATAGACGCGGAGCGTGATATTGTCAGCGTCGAGCACAGCTCGGTTAAGGGTGAGGGTGGGTAAAGTCCGAAGTGTGGGAGAAAGAATGAGGGTGGCCGGGCGGGTGGCGTCCGTCTGGGTGTAAATGTAGTTCTGTACGTAATTCGTAATCAGAACGCTATAATAGTTGTTGTTATTCCCTAAGTCGTAAAGACGAGCTTGCGCTTCTACGCGTTGACCTTGTCCGCCAATACTATCGCCTAGTATTACCCGGTCGGTCCGGAAATTATTGGTTAAGCTCTTTAACACCTGATTATTGGCGTTGGCTTCATACAAATAAAGCCGCCGTGGCAATGGAAACAGGGCATTAGCAAATGGCTTCACCGGTATAATCAGCTCCGCCCGGTTGATGGCAATGTCCTTCCGATCCTTCAGCGCCTTAAGACCAGCCGGAATATCCAGCCGAGTGCCAAAACCGACACCTTCCTGTACATAGGTGATACCGCCGACTTCAGAAGACGTTACCGCTGCCTGTCCGTTTGTGAGACGAGCAAACGGGCCAGCCGTCGATAAATCGCTGGTGATCTGGGTGAAGTAGCGCGGCGCATTCAGGTTGATGCTTGTCGCGGCTTCGCTAGCCCCACGAGGCGGGCTGCCAAAGTAAATTGAGTACGTTCGCCGCTTAGTGGGTGTAGTTGCAGTCGCGCCGCGGAAATAGAAAATTACTCGTAAGTCGTTAGAACGATTAAAACCAACAACAGTACCAGTAAAGTTATCAGTTGGTGCAACAGCTATTCCTTTCCATAGTGCATCCAGTTGAGCCTGAGAAAAAGTCTCGGCTTGCAAAGCAGAAAAAATGCTCCCCACAAAACCAGATATTTGACCTGGGCGCGAAAGCGCAAGCCTTACTGTCCGATCTTGCACTGTCACCACGGCAGTAGCAGTGTCAGTAGTAACGGTAGAGGCAATACGTTGGCGCTGGCGCCGCGTCCGGTTGAGCGAACCCGCAAGGTTGGCGCCAATCACCTGACCTACCGGCACAGAGGTATTGGCGTTGTAAGAGCTTCTGTCGTCTAACTTCTGTTGCAGGGCAGACACATCGAAGCGCACAGCTTGCGTAGCGCTACCATAGACCTGATTAAAGCTCATGATCATGACCGTCGAGTCCAGTACGGTGCCGCTGAACTTGGCAGGCAGTGAGTCAGCAGGCATGTTCACCTGCAAATTCAGAAATGAACGGGCCGTAGTAGTTCCTAAAGCTGCGTCACTGATTCGGCCAACCAAAAAGTTGTCGGCTTTCAGTGTCTCGAGCGAGTCTTGCAAAATAGTGGCTACGGGCGCTTTGAACTCGCTGTAGTCAGTGGTGAGAGAAGTCGGATCCGGCAACTCTACCCGAATGTCATTCGGATCGTCGCAGCTGGTAGTAAGCAGGAAAGCGGCGGAAAAGCAGAGGGTCGCGGTGAGGCGGAAGGCGCTAGCTGGCCAATTCATTATAAAGCGCGTAGTATGAAGTCAACAGGTTCTCGTCGGCGCCCACCTGACCGATGCACTTCTTCTGGGTATTCTGGGCATACTCAGTGAACATAGCGTTCATGTTGTCGCTGAAATCCTCGTCAGATTTTACTACTGAGTCAGCATAGTCCATCCCAACTTTGATGAAGCCCTCGTAGTCGGCTGATTTCAGCGCAGCCAGCATTTTGTCATCAATGTCCAGCATCTTGGCCTTCTCAATGATGTCGCCGCTGAATTTGTGGTCGAACTCGTTGTTGTAGATGGTGAACACCGACTTGGCGTCCTTGAAAATCGGGTCTTTCTTGTACGTCGTTTTCAGGTACATCGGGATCAGGCCGGTCATCCAGTCGTTGCAATGAACGATGTCGGGAGCCCAACCTAGTTTCTTCACGGTTTCAAGCACACCTTTGCAAAAGAAGATGGCGCGCTCGTCATTGTCGGCGTGAAACTTATCGTTTTTATCCACCAACACGGACTTACGGTGGAAATAATCCTCGTTATCGATGAAATAAACCTGAAGCTTAGCATTCGGAATAGATGCTACCTTGATAATCAACGGCTTCTCTTCTTCGCCTACGGCGATGTTGATGCCCGATAAGCGAACTACCTCGTGCAACCGGTTCTTACGCTCGTTGATAATTCCGAAACGAGGAACGAAAATGCGGATCTCCATCCCCATTTCCTGCATGCCTTGCGGCAACATCCGCAGAAACTCCGCTACCTTGGTCGTCTGCAAAAACGGGTTGATTTCCGTAGCAGCATAGAGTATTCTCAACTTGGACATATCGGGTTAGTAGAGGTGATTAAGTAAGAGGCAATAGTTTTGGATGCACAAAATTAAACATTTTTAAGCGGAAATTCAATAAAACCCACCTGCGGGTCCTTCCCCCAGGCCTTCTACCTTATGGAGATACTGCAATCGGCCGCCGCGTTGCAAGCCCAAACTGAAAAATGGCGTCGCGATGGTCAACGCATTGGTTTAGTGCCTACTATGGGTGCCTTACACGATGGCCACCTGCGGCTGGTACAAGCTGCCGCCGCTGAAAACGACGTAGTAGTAGTCAGTATTTTTGTCAATCCGACACAGTTCAATAATCCCGACGACTTTCGGCTTTATCCGCGCCTGCCCGAAGCCGATGCTGCTTTGCTTGAGCCGGCTGGCTGCACTGCGTTGTTTTTGCCATCGGTAGAGGAAATGTACCCTCAACCCAGCAAGCTGCGTTTTGATTTTGGCTCCTTGGAGCAAGTAATGGAAGGAGCCCACCGTCCCGGTCATTTTAATGGAGTAGCGACGGTGGTAAGCAAGCTGTTCCACCTGAGCCGTCCTCATCAGGCCTACTTTGGCCAGAAAGACTTGCAGCAGGTCGCTATCATTCGCCAGCTAGTGGCTGACTTATCATTTGATCTGGAGCTTATCACTTTCCCAACAGTGCGCGAGGCCGATGGCTTGGCTATGTCCTCACGCAATAGGCGATTATCAGCAGACGCTCGACAAATTGCCCCCCAGCTTTATGCAGCATTACTGTTAGGTCAAAAACTAGTAATGCAAAAACAATTAGTAGCTGCTATAAAGGATAAAGTACACTCCTTACTAACAGCTGATAAAGCAATTCAGGTGGAATACTTTGAGATTGTCGACACACAGACACTCCAGCCCATAGAAATATTGGTCCCAAGGCAAGAGGTGGCGTTATGCATAGCTGCTTGGTTGGCAGACGTTAGATTAATTGACAACCTTTTATTTGAGGTTAAGTGACTGTAAATATTGCAGTTATATAAAATATGCAATCTATATATAGTATAAAAAATAAAAAAGATTCAATTTTTTCCTTGTCAAATGAACGATATGAATTCCTAATTGAGTTATATTAGTGTACTGATTAATCACATAAACTTAAGTATGCAGAAGAAACAGTTTACTCCAAAATTCCTTTCTTGTTTAGGCCTTGGTCTTCTTTTCACCTTTGGGTGCAGCAAAGAAGATCTGACACCAAATGAAAGCCTCAATCAGCGCTCTGCCAATAGCGCTATTGACGCGTCTGTTTCGACTTCTGTCGTGCGCGAGGGCAATCAGTACATTATTATTTCGGCTACCGATGCTCTGCCAGCGGACATTGAGGGCAAAACCAAAGGAGCTAATGGCAAAGTAACTAAGCTGCTCAGCGGTGTAGGTATTGCTACTGCTACTTCCGACGACCCGAACTTCATTGCCAAGGCTAGCAAAATCAGTGGAGTCCGCTCGGTTATTCACGATTTTACTTATCAGGGCTACGACCCACAGGAGCAGAACGTGGAGGCAGCGAACACCAATCCCCCCACCAGTGCCGACAACGATCCTGTTTTCCCTATACAGTGGGGCCATACTGCTATTCAGGCGCCAGAGGCTTGGCTCACCGGAGCTCGTGGCCAGAACGTGCGTGTAGCCGTGCTGGACGGAGGATTCTATCTGGGGCACCCCGATTTGGTAGACAATATTGAGAAAAGTATATCTTTCGTGCCTGGCCAACCGGCTCAGTTTAATCGCGAGCTCGCCAGAAACAGAAGTACTTTTAGTCACGGTTCGCACGTAGCAGGCACTGTTGCGGCTGTGGATAATACTAATGGCGGAGTTGGCGTAGCACCAAAAGCTAAACTAGTTCTGGTAAAGGTGTTAGGTGACGCTGGCTCCGGGGCTTTCTCTTGGATAATTGCAGGCATCAAGTACGCTGCTGATGAGCAGGTTGATGTGATCAACATGAGCTTGGGTGCTCAGCTGCCCCGCAATGGTAAATACATGGACAACAATGGCACACCAAGTGATCCATCGGATGACTTTTTGGTGAAGGATAGCGAGGTTCAAAAAGAAGTCGCTGAACTGGTGGAGGCCATTAACAAAGTCACGACTTACGCAGCCAGAAAAGGCGTGACCCTTATAGCTGCGGCTGGCAACGACGGGATTGATGCTAAAGACCAGAACGCGACTTTTGTACCCGCCGACTCGAAGCACGTGATTTCTATTTCGGCTACCGCTCCTTATGGTTTGGCACTGAATCCTAACACCAACCTAGACCAGGTTGCTCCATATTCCAACTACGGTTCGCCGGCTATTGACCTCGCTGCTCCCGGAGGTAGTGCTGCGCATCCTAGTGCGACAAGCGTGTTCTATAAAATAGGATCCGCGCCTGTTTATGCGTGGGACATGGTGTATAGCAGCGGAAGCCCCACCGGCTATAACTGGGCGCAGGGCACAAGCATGGCCAGCCCACACGCAGCGGGCGTAGCCGCCTTGATCATCAGTAAAAATGGTGGCCCAATGGCTCCTGAGCGGGTAGAGGCTATCATGCGGGCTTCGGCCGATGACTTAGGTATCCCCGGTCGTGATGATAACTACGGTCATGGCCGTGTGAACGCCTTACGCGCCGTAACCAGCGGCAGCTTCGCCCAGGCCAAATAGGTCGGGTTTCGTTAGGGCGATTAAAAAAGCCCCCCAACGAGTCGGTAGTGCTACCGGCCCGCTGGGGGGCTTTTTTGCGCACCAACATAGGCGACGAGTTCTTTCCTCGAGGCAAGACCACGCATTCAGGCTCGAACCCCTATCTTTGCCGCCCTTATTTCAACCGCATTTTCTTCTATGCATATCGAGGTTCTGAAGTCTAAAATTCACCGCGCCAAGGTCACACAGGCCGAACTGCATTATGTTGGTAGCGTCACCATCGACGAGGACTTGCTCGACGCTGCCAACATGGTAGAAAACGAGAAAGTGACGATAGTAAATGTGAACAACGGCGAGCGTTTTGAAACCTATACCATTCGCGGAGAGCGTGGCTCGGGTATGTTGTGCCTCAACGGTCCAGCCGCCCGGCGCGTAGCCGTGGGCGATATCGTCATCATATTTTCATACGCTCTCATCGACTTCGCGGAAGCACGCGCTCACAAGCCCACATTGGTCTTTCCCGATCAGCACAATCGGTTAGTGTAAGCTGAAGATGGCAGATGGGTAGCACGTTAATTCGCTACCCATCTGCCATCTGCCATCTGCCCATTCAGGTTATTATGAAGCAACTGATCACTATACTTAAGTACGCGCTGTTAGTATCCTTATCGGGACTGCTGATGTGGTATGCCGTGCGCGGGCAGGATCTGAGCCGTATCGGCGAGTATGTGCGGGAGGCCAACTATTTCTGGCTGTTCGTTACTATGGCTTTGTCTGTGCTGGGCTATCTGAGTCGCGCTTATCGATGGAAAATGCAGATAGACCCCACCGGCTACAAAGCTTCTTACTGGGATGTATATCATGCCATGATGGTGGGCTATTTGGCTAATATGGTGCTGCCACGCATGGGAGAGGTGATTCGCTGTTCAGTGCTGCGTCGTAGTAGTGGTGTGCCTGTGCAAGTGTCGTTGGGTACCGTCATTGCGGAGCGCGTCATTGATGTGCTTGTGCTTCTGGGGCTGCTGGGAACGACACTTCTACTGGAATTTGATAAATTCTGGTCGTTTGTAATGGGCTTACTGACTGATAACTACGAGTCATTTGCTGCCTACCAAACCACATTGCTGGCCATTGCTGCCATTTCCTTGATATTGCTGTTGATGGGTGTCTATGCCCTTTTTAGAAACCTGGAAAGGCTGCGTCAGAATGCGTTTTTCAACCGTATTGTTGGGCTGGCAAGAGGACTGCTGTCAGGCGTATTTAGTGTGCTGAAGCTCGAAAATAAGGGCGTTTTTTTGCTGCATACACTCTTTACTTGGTTGGTTTATTATCTCATGGACTACCTGGCCTTTTTTGCCTTCCCCGAAACCTATAACCTAAGCATGATGGCTGCCTTGGCAGTGCTCACCTTCGGGGCATTTGGGATGGCGGCCCCGGTATCAGGCGGTATTGGAACATTCCACATAATGGTGCAAGCTACGCTGCTGGTGTATGGTGTTTCAAAGGAAGCCGGTATTGCCTACGCGTTGGTAGTACATGGGTCTCAAACTCTGCTGGTAGTATTGATGGGCGGAATTAGCTTCATACTGAGCATGGTAAAATCAGGCCGGATAGCTCGCCGCAAGGCTGCATCTTTGGCCGTAGCTACAACTGCCGATGTGGAGCAAGGATAAGATCGTTGACCGTAATGACTTAACGCCATTGCTGGAGCAGTGGCGCGCGGAAGGCCGCCCGGTGGTTTTCACCAATGGCTGCTTCGACTTGCTGCATCTCGGACACGTCGATTACTTGGAGAAGGCGCGGCACTTGGGTGGGGCACTGGTGGTGGGCCTGAATACTGACGCTTCTGTCAGCTGTTTGAAGCCGGGAAGGCCTCTACAGGACGAAATGTCACGGGCGCGCATCCTGGCGTCCCTTTTGTTTGTGGATGCCGTAGTACTGTTCGATGAGCCCACTCCGCTTTCCCTGATTGAGTTGATTAAACCCGACATTCTGGTGAAGGGTGATGACTACGCAATTAGTGGAATTGTCGGCCACGAATTGGTGTTGAATAGTGGCGGGCAGGTACTTACCGTACCACTCGTAGCTGGCTACAGTACCACGCGGATCGTGGAGCGTATACGTCAGCTTCCTTCTTAATCATTCATTTTTCTCTCCAAGCCCATGTATCTATTCCTCATTCTGGCGATGGTTGTAAGCTGGCTCATTCAGTGGCGCTTGCGCAGCAAGTTCTCTGAATACGCCAAAATAGGTCTGCAATCAGGCTTGTCCGGTAAGCAAATAGCCGAGCTTATGCTGGCTGACCACGGCATTACCGATGTGCGCGTTATTTCTACCGAAGGTCGTCTTACTGATCATTACAACCCCGCCGATAAGACTGTAAACCTGAGCGAGGCCGTGTATGAAGAGCGTTCGGCGGCGGCGGCGGCTGTTGCGGCCCATGAGTGCGGCCACGCGGTTCAGCACGCTACGGCCTATAGCATGTTGCAGTTCCGCTCCGCTATGGTGCCCGCCTTGAGCGCCGTGTCGAAGTTTATGCCCTTTATTCTCATTGCTGGGGTATTCATGATCAATACCTCCATGATTCCGCTGGGTATTGGCATTGCCTTATTCGCTCTTACCACACTGTTTTCGTTTGTTACCCTGCCAGTTGAGTTTGATGCCTCCAAGCGGGCCTTGGCCTGGATTGATAAGCGTGGCATCGTGACGACTACGGAGCATGCAATGGCTAAAGATGCCTTATGGTGGGCTGCCATGACATACGTTGTAGCCGCGCTTAGCTCACTGGCCACTTTGCTTTACTACGTCAGCATCTTTATGGGTGGCCGCAGTCGCGACTAACCTTGATGAATTGTGAGCTTCATCAGATTCAGATAGCAAAAAAGCCCCCCAGAACGACCGGGGGGCTTTTTTATTTTTTAAGCTAGACATTTGTGCCAGTAGATCGGTTATCAATGTAGCGAAGTGAAGCTCGAATGAGCGTAACTTGCCTGCCGCTGCCGAGTTAGTGATTAACTTTCCACCCTAGTTTCCCACCCAAGCTTTTTACGAATGGATTTTCAGTTCACCGAAGAACAACTGGCCGTACAAGCGGCTGCCCGCGACTTTGCCCAATCCGAACTTTGGGCCGGCGTTATTGAGCGCGACGAACACCAAAAGTTTCCTGCTGAGCAAATCAAGAAGATGGGCGAGCTAGGCTTCATGGGCATGATGGTCAGCCCGGAGTACGGCGGCGGCGGCATGGATACGGTATCGTATGTGCTGGCAATGGAAGAAATTTCGAAAGTAGATGCTTCCTGCTCAGTTATTATGTCGGTGAACAACTCGCTGGTATGCTGGGGCTTAGAAAAGTACGGCACGGAGGAGCAAAAGCAGAAATACCTGCCCCGCCTGACTAGCGGCGAGATCATTGGCGCCTTTTGCCTCTCTGAGCCGGAAGCGGGTTCCGACGCCACCATGCAGCGCACCACCGCCGAGGACATGGGCGACCATTACCTGCTCAACGGGACCAAGAACTGGATAACCAATGGCTCAACGGCTTCCGTGTATCTGGTTATTGCCCAGACCAACCCTGAGCTAAAGCACCGCGGCATCAACGCTCTCATTGTGGAGAAAGATACGCCCGGGTTTGTAGTTGGCCTTAAGGAGAATAAGCTTGGTATTCGGGGCTCCGATACGCACTCCCTCATGTTCACGGACGTGAAAGTGCCCAAGGAAAACCGCATTGGCGAGGATGGATTCGGCTTCAAGTTCGCTATGCATGTGCTGGCTGGGGGGCGTATTGGTATTGCTGCCCAAGCACTAGGTATTGCCTCTGGGGCTTTTGAACTGGCGCTGAAATATTCAAAAGAGCGCAAAGCCTTTGGCGTTGAAATCTCTAAGCATCAGGCTATTCAGTTCAAGCTAGCTGACATGGCTACCAACATCGACGCGGCTCGTCTGCTTTGCCTGCAAGCTGCGCAGGATAAGGATAACCATGTTGACTATGCTAAGTCAGGAGCTATGGCTAAGCTGTTCGCTTCCAAAGTGGCCATGGAAACCACTGTAGAAGCCGTACAGGTGCACGGTGGCTATGGTTTTGTAAAAGAATTCCACGTTGAGCGCTTCATGCGCGACGCCAAAATCACTCAGATTTACGAAGGAACATCCGAGATTCAGAAAATTGTAATCTCGCGGGAATTATTAAAATAAGAAGTTCATAGATTAAAATTTAGATTATTTGCATTAAACCCAGTCAGAAAATGGCTGGGTTTTTCGTTTTTGTGAATTTTTATATGTTGTTTTGCATTGTCTACCTGTAGACAACTGTGCGGCCCCCTAGATATCCCTACCCAAAACATCCCCGAATATGGAAGATTACAATAAAGTGATTGAATCGCTTGGTGTACGTTACATCAAGGCGAAGAACCTGGTATTGCAGCAGCCGTTTACGGTGCGCAATTATTATGATGTTGGTAATAATCTGATATTGCTGCACAAAGGCCACATTGCTTTCGGCGACGAGGAGCAAGCAGTGGAAGAAGGCGAAATGCTGTTCATTCCGGGCGGCCGCGCTACCAAAGTGAACTACGGTGGCTCAGGGGGCAAATTGATTACCAACGACGACCTGATCAGCAATAAGGACAAGTTTTTCCACTCCAACTCTGACCTCGACCTCATCGGCGATGCGGAGGAGAGCCACAGCCACGTAAGCTTCGAGGCGAAAGTATTTGACTCGGTCAACTTCTTTGCCTCGCTGGATGTGCCAGCCTTCCTGATCACGAATAACTCCAAGCTGGCTAACCTCGTCATCAAGGTGGTGGAGGAAAGCTTGCAGGAGCTGCCTGGTCGTGAGCGTCTCATCACGATCTACACCGAGAACATTGTGGTGGAAATTGTGCGCTACATCTTGAAAAACAAGATGTTTGTGGAGCAGCTTGCTACCAACAGCACCTACTTCAAGGATCCACGCCTGATCGACCTGTTCAACTACATCAAGGAGAACATCGGTGGCGACTTGTCGAACAAGGTGCTTTCGAGCGTAGCCAATGTGTCGGAAGACTATGTGGGTCAGTACTTCAAGATGTTGACCGGCATCAATCCGCAAGACTACATCGAGTATCAGCGTATGGAGCGTGCTGTGTTCTTGCTCCGCACTACCAAGAAGAGCATCCGCGACATTGGTAAGGAAGTGGGCTACAAGGACACGGCTTATTTCTGCCGTCGTTTCAAGATGATGTTTGGTATTCCAGCTGGTAAGATGCGCCGCCGCGAATCAGCTATGAATATCTAATTTACTGTTTTCAGTATCAAAAAAGCCCCCCAGACTAGTCTGGGGGGCTTTTTTGATACTGAAAAGGACCGAATTTCTAGAGCCTTGGCTTAGACGGGATCCAGGACCGCATTAAAGCTTTGAATTACTCCAGACATCTCAGCCAAGAACTGGGGGGCTTTTTCAATCTGATTACCAACCACAATAACGTCGGCACCGGCTTCTAAAGCTGCCTGGGCTTTCTCCGTGGTGTTGATGCCGCCGCCGACGATTACGGGCACCTCCACCGCCTCCCGCACCGCCCGAATCATCGCGGGTGCAACCGGATACATAGCGCCACTGCCTCCATCCAGATACATCAGGCGCAACCCTAGCTGCTCGCCTGCCATAGCCGTGCAAGCCGCAATGCTGGGCTTATCGTGAGGCAGGGGCGTGGTGCCGCTCATGTAGCTGGCGGTGGTCTGGCGGCCAGTATCGACGAGCATGTAGCCAGTGGGCAAAATCTCGAGACTACTGGCCCTCAGCAAAGGAGCCGCTACAACGTGCTGCCCAATCAGGAAATCGGGGTTGCGGCCCGATATAAGCGACAATAGCAAGATGCCATCGGCTTGAGTATCCAGGTGCAGGCTATGACTCGGAAATAGCAGCACGGGCACCGGGCTGTTCCTCTTTATAAAAAAAATGAGCGACGCCTGGTGAGTATTCATCACCAGGCTGCCGCCCACAAAAAAGTAATCAATAGGATGAGTCTCGCTCAGCGCTAGCAAATGCCGACAGCCGGCCTCATCCAGTTGATCAGGATCGAGGAGCACAGCCAGAGATTTCTGGCCGCGCTGGCGGCGGTTGTTAAGCGTTTCATAGAGACTGTTGCGCATCCGCGTCGTCGTGGTGATAAGTAAAGTCGATGTCCTTTGTTTCCGGTTCCATGTGCGTTACCGTCGGATTGTCTGCAAGGTCGGAATTTTTGTTCACTGGCAAATATTCACCGACTTTTTTGGCCACATAGGCCATCAAAACAGCTGTTACCTGGGCCGTCAGCATCTTGCCCGTATCCGACTGCAAAAAGCTGTGCAGCACGGAAGCTATCATGTTGGGCTGTTTGTTGGCAAACTGCTGATTGGCGTCGAACATAGAAACCGGTAAGCGGCGGGCGTCATCATAAGCGAGCGGCGGGAAGGGGTCAGTTTCGGCGGAGGCGTGATATACATCAGGCGCCAGATCGGCCCGACCGGCGGCCGCGTGTTGTTGGCCGCGGTCAAACTGATGTCCGCCACCGAAGCCATAGTCGTCGCCAACGCTCTGGCGACTAGCCTCGTGCACTGCCGGATTGGAAACATAAGACGCCCGATGAGCGTTTTTATTTTGCTTCCTTTCCAGCTTTTCGCGCTTCTTCTGTGCCTTGCGGGCTAAACGGTCGTCCTCAAACTCTTCGTAGCCTTCATCGTCGTCATCGTCCGAGTCGTTGCGGCTGCCTAGCGCTTTAGAAATCAGCCAAATGCCTCCCAGGATACCTGCTCCAATGGCGGCATATTTGCCCACTTCCTGCGTCTTCTCCTTGATGTGGTCAACGTCGCCCAGCAGGGCACGCTCGTATTCGAGCTTCTGGCGCTCCAGAAATTCCTTTTCGTCCTCGAATAACGGGTTGTGTAGCTCTGCCATGAGTTAGTTACGCTTATCAGATTTATAAATCGTGTTGTCCAATGTCTTGTCGGCCAGTCCCTGGAACAGCTTTTTATCGACCCCAACCACAAAGATGATCAGCAGCACCAAGTAAAAGCCAGCTATTATTCCGAAACCCCAATAAGGGCTGTCGAGCACCTCATTGAGGAGCAAGCCGAGAAACACATTGAGAAAAATGAAGAAGAATAGGCCAATTACCGCCATCGTGACACCGTGCGCAGTAGCCACGAAAGCTGTTTTTGCCTTCTCCTGCGCTTCGAGGCGCACCAGATCGAGGCGCGTATCAAGGTAGCCTTTGAGGTTGCCTATCAGGCTGTCATTGGGGGGCGTTTTAGAGTCGTCGTCGAAAGCCATACGGCGGAAGAATAGAATGGAAAGAAAAGTTGTTAGTAGGTCGGAGGCCGGAAAAAGCACCTGATAGCAGGTTTTTCGAGCCAATTGCACATACGAAAAAGGCGGGTTTGTGTCTGAAAATTGAATTACTTTTACCCTATACTGCCGTGTTTTGAGTCAGAATCATTATCAAGTTTTAGGTGTGGGAGCCACGGCGTCGGTCCGCGACATTAAAGCGGCCTACAAGCGCCTAGCCATTCAGTACCATCCCGATAAGCACGGCGGTAGCACCCGATACGAGGAGCATTTTAAAGCCGTAAACGCCGCTTATCGAGTACTTTCTGATGCAGGGCGCAGGGCCGTCTACGACCACCAACTGCGCCGCGCCGCTCAGGCGCAGGAGGCGCAGCGCCAGCAGCAAGCCTACCGTCAGCAGGGCCAGCGCGTATATGGCGTGCCAATGCCCCCCCCGCCGGCCCCGATGCGCACGCGCCCCCCGGCCGGGTCGGCGGAGCGCCACTACCGTACTATCCCGAAGCGCCGGAAGTTCACGCGCCGCGACTATCTGCTAACAGCCGGGTTCATCGGTCTATTTGTGCTGTTTATATTTTCGGTGAAAGTGACCATGGATCACGTAACGGCTGTGGGAAATTATGATGATGGCCTGCGTGCCTACGCCGAGGGGGAATGGAGCACCGCTCACAGCTTTTTTTCGGAGGCCTTGCACTTCAAGCCCGACTATACGGAGGCATTGCGTCGTCGCGCCGAAATCACGGAGCTGATTTATCATCAGCCGGCCATTGCACAAAATGATTACCGAGCAGCCCTGCCCCACACAAATCACCCCGCCGACCGCGCCTTTATTCTGCACCGCTTAGGCCGTTACGAAGCGCGCCAGCAGCAGCCCGCCCAAGCCGACCGGCTACTGACCCAGGCAGTGACGCTGGACTCCACGCGCGCCGGTGCCTGGATACTGCGGGGCGAAATACGACTGCTCACCCAGCGACAGTTTGATCTTGCGGTCCGCGACCTGAGCACTGGTCTGCGGCAGCGTACCGTGGCGGGCAAGGCCCCCACGCTTTATGCGCTCACCCTGCGGGGCCTAGCCTACTACCGCCTCGGCGACTACACCCGCGCTCAACAGGATTATCAGGTGGTAGCTAAAGCAAACCCCAATAATGGCCAGATTCACTATCTGTTGGGGCGCGTAGCCCAGCGCCAAGGCCAACTTGTGGAAGCATGCGCGGCATTCACGCAGGCGGTACGCTTAGGCTATGGTTTCGCTAATACAGCCCAAAAACAAACCTGTCAATAAAAAACCAGCCCAAAAAAGCCCCCCAGCTATCTGATAATAGATTGGGGGCTTTTTGGGCTGGTTTAACCTTTGTCGAAGCGCTTTATAGGTTAATCGGATATGTGGTATTCGTTTCCAGTAAGATCTGCTAATCAATAATGCCAACGCACAAAAGCTTCAATGGCCTCATACTCAGGCAGACCTAGACGGTCGTAAATCTGGGCGGTGGTGCGGTTGCGCTCCTCGGCCCGCTGCCAGAACTCGCGCTGATCAGCACCAGGAAACAGCGGCCGGTCCTTCTGCGACTGATGCTTGAAAATGGCTCGCCGCTTACGCGTCAGCTCCTCCGGACTGATGGGTACTGCCATTTCAATCTGATCAATGTCCCATTCCTGCCAGGCACCGCGGTAAAGCCACACCCAACAATCCTGTAGCCATTCCGCACCTTCCGCTTTGAGGCGCTGCACGGCCTGGAAAATAGCCGACAGGCAAACGCGGTGCGTGCCGTGCGGATCGGATAAGTCGCCGGCGGCATAAATCTGCTGGGGCCTGATTTTATTCAGCAAATCAATAGTAAGCTGAATGTCCTCTTCGCCCAAAGGCTTTTTGCGCACCCGTCCGGTTTCATAAAACGGCAAATCCATGAAGTGCGCGTTCTCGTCGGGCACGCCAGCATACCGGCACGCCGACTTCGCCTCACCGCGCCGAATCAATCCCTTAATCTGCTGTACCTCACTTGAGTCGACCTGACCGGGAGCCTTATTTTGCAGGAAGTCGACCACGCGCCTGTATAAATTCTCGGCAGGCTGCTCATCGAGCCGAAAAGCCTCATCATAATCGGCCACAAACTCGGCAAAACGAATAGCTTCTTCGTCAAATACCGCAATGTTGCCCGACGTCTGGTAGGCTACGTGCACCTCGTGGCCCTGGTCAACCAAGCGCAGCAAGGTGCCGCCCATCGATATTACATCATCATCAGGGTGGGGGCTAAAAATGAGCACCCGCTTCGGAAACGGCTCCGCTCGCTCGGGGCGGTGCGAGTCATCGGCGTTAGGTTTGCCCCCCGGCCAACCCGTAATGGTGTGCTGCAGCTCATTAAACACCTTAATATTAATACTATACGCCTGCCCCGATTCGGCCAGCAAGCCCGAAAGCCCGTTCTCGTTATAATCCTGGTCCGTGAGCTTGAGAATCGGCTTTTGCAGCTGGCGGGCTAGCCACGTCACGGCCTTGCGCACGAAGGCCGCATCCTGCCAGTTACAGGGCAGATCGGCTAACCACGGCGTTTTCCGGGCGGTCAGCTCAGCTCCGGCAGCCTCATCCAGAACAACGCGCACGTTGGGGTGCTTCTGTAAGTAAGTAGCTGGCACCGAGTCCGTCATGTCGCCTTCTACCATTCGCTTAATCACGGCGGCTTTTCCCTCCCCCCAAGCTAGCAATACTATTTCATGGGCTTCCAGAATAGTGCCTACCCCCATAGTTATAGCACGCCGCGGTACGTTTTCTTCTCCGTAAAAGTCGCTGGCCGCATCTGTTCGGGTAATATGGTCGAGCGTGATGAGGCGAGTACGGGAGGCTGCGCCCGAACCGGGCTCATTGAACCCAATATGTCCTGTGCGCCCAATACCCAAAATCTGCAAATCAATACCTCCTGCCTCCCGAATCTGCTCCTCGTAGCGCCGGCAAAATCCTGCTACTTCTTCTACCGGCACTGTGCCATCTGGAATATGCACATTGGCCACCGGAATATCCACGTGGTCAAACAAGTACTCGTGCATGAACCGAACATAGCTTTGTAAGGAGTCCGGCGCCATCGGAAAGTACTCGTCCAGGTTGAACGTGATAACATTCTGAAAACTCAGCCCTTCCTGTTGATGCAATCGCACCAGCTCCTCATAAAGGCGGGTAGGAGTGGAGCCTGTGGCTAATCCAAGTATACAGCTTCGGCCCTCTGCCGCCCTTTGCCGAATCAGCCCGGCTATGTCTTGGGCCACGGCTACGGAAGCCTGTTCTGAATCCGGGTAAACGGTGGTGGGAATTCGTTCGGTGGAGGCACTATGTGAGGTCATAGGGACGAATGAAAAGCCAGTAAAATTTATAACCTATAATTCAGTGTAATTATGAAATTGATGGTTAAATAAAAAATATTAAACATTATCTAATTTTTAAGGCATGAAATAAATTGGGTTATGCAATAGCTTTAATTGAAAAAAAATAACTATTAATTTTGTTTGTCAGATTTTTAATGAAGTTATAACCAATTAAATACTTTATATAGAATCTGGAGATTGAATAGAGTACTCTGATGTTCTTGCTCATTTTTAGAGCCCCCTTTGCTTGTGTTAAAGCGGATGACAAATCGCTAAAGTAGAGTGTGTTTGCTAATTTAGCGCAGTATAAAGCGTAGTCTGTGAGCGCTATGCGCTTTAATTCCTTGCGCTTATTTAGTGGTAAGTATTTCTGAATGATATTGATTACTGTTGTAATATCCCGCATATTCTGCCCTGTTTTTATAGACTGCTGGGTTATACTATTATTAGTAAGATATCTGTAATCTGCTAAAGGTTTAGGTGAGTAAGCAACAGGAAAATGCGCTGCTATTCGAGTCCACATTTCCCAATCTTCACCGTAATGAACAGCAAAAAATCCTCCTAACTGTTCATATACTTTCCTTTTTACTACTATAGCAGGAGGTTGAACTCTAATACTAGTGGCCATTTTTAGTAAAAAGTCCTTTACCACTCCAGTTTCCGTTGATAGTGGAGGGTTAGTGAAAGTGCCTTGCTCCGTAATATATCTTATGTGAGTGAAAGCGGCACCGGCTTCGGGGTAGGCAGAAAACAACGTGTCGATTTCCTCATAAAACCCAAGTGCCACCTTATCATCACCATGTAGTATATGTACTCGTTGTCCTATGGAGAGATTTAGACAGCTTTCAAGATTACGTAAGCTTCCAAGATTTCTAGTCTGTTGAAAATATTCAACACGATTCTTGCCTACCTTTTCTACAAGTGCCCTGACATCACCGTCTGTACTGCAGTCGTCAACAACAGCTATTTGCATGAACTCGGGCCCTGGATCTTGGGTGAGCACACTCTCAAGAGTTTCTTGTAAGAATTGCAGACAGTTATAGGTGGGTATCATTACCGACCATAGTGGCCGTTGAACGTGTCTAGGAACAGCTGCAATTATAGGAGGAACGTTGGGTATACGCTCCAATCGAGCTTTCGTGTCTGTAGATGAAATCTTAGCCCCCATAATGCTTATACGCTAAAAACCGTACAATTAGTGTTCACCCCAGTTCTCATTGTATAGGTGAAAAGCTAGTGGATTTCTAGCCGCAAGTTAATTATTTACAGGAAAAATATAAAATTACCGATTTTGACAAGGCATCTTTTGTTTCATTTTATGCCTTTATTCACCTTCAAACTAATACTCTTTTACTGATGAGCAAGCGCGTTAAATTATTGCTATGCAGCTACTTAGCGATACCGTTGTTACTCACTACAGAAAATATCAGGTATAATTTCTTTAGAAATAAAAAACCCTCTCCGCTGTATGCGAAGAGGGTTTTTAGTGGTAACGGTTGGAATCGAACCAACGACACCAGCATTTTCAGTGCTGTGCTCTACCGACTGAGCTACGTTACCAACTTTCCTTTGCCTTTTACGGCTTAGGAGTGGCAAAAGTAGTAAACCAAAAGCAAGCTGCAACACTTACCTTAAAAAAGTTTTTGCCTAAAACCTTAAATTTGTTAGGCATAACGAGTACTTTTCGGTCGAACCCACCACCCAACTGCTTTCCTGTGACTATCGAAAACATTATTTTCCTGCTGATAGCCATTGCGGGCTTCGGCTTGTTTGCCTGGCAAGCGCAAAAGATTCGCGCCAATATCCTTGTCGGCCGCGACCGGGATATGTCGGGCAATATCGGAGACCGGCTGCAAAAAACATTGCTGGTAGCTTTTGGGCAGCAGAAAATGTTCAAGCGCATCACTCCAGCCCTGCTGCACTTAGTAGTGTACGTGGGATTCTTGGTGATAAACATCGAAGTGATCGAAATTGTGATTGATGGTGTGTTTGGTACGCATCGTGTGTTGCAGTTTCTGGGGCCAGTGTACGATGTACTGATGGCCACCAACGAAATTCTGGGGGCGCTGGTAATTCTGGCGGTTATTGCCTTCTGGTGGCGTCGCAACGTGAAGAAAGTTCGGCGCTTCTCGGGGCCTGAAATGCGCGCCTGGCCCCGCATCGACGCCGACATGATTCTCTATATCGAATTAGTGCTGATGGTGGCGCTGTTCGTGATGAACACTTCCGATTTGAAGTGGCATCGTCTGCAAAATCTGGAGATGCCGGGCTCATTTCCGGTCAGTTCGCTGCTATTGGGCATTTTTCCTACTGATTTGAACCTGCTGCACTTCTTGGAGCGTGCGGGTTGGTGGGCGCACATTGTAGGTATCTTGATTTTCCTGAACTACCTGCCCAGCAGCAAGCACTTCCACATTATCATGGCCTTCCCGAATGTATACTACTCGCGGCTGGTGCCGCAGGGGCAGTTCTCGAACGTGGACAGTATTACCCATGAGGTAAAGGCCATGATGGACCCCAGCTACGAGGTGCCCGCCCCACCCGTAGGCCCCGACGGCTCCGCGCTGGCGCCCACTTCCTTTGGCGCCAAAGACGTGGAAGACCTAGCCTGGACCAACCTGCTCAATGCCTACTCCTGCACCGAGTGCGGACGCTGCACAGCTTCCTGCCCGGCCAATATCACCGGTAAGCTGCTGTCGCCGCGTAAGATTATCATGGATACCCGCGACCGGATGGAGGAGAAGTACAACTCTCCGCTGATTTTTCAGCCTAACCAGTACGGTGATGCCAGCAAAGGAACCGAGCGGGTAAAAGTAGAAGTCGACCAGAATACGCTGCTTCGTGGCAAAGTGACGCCGGAGGAGCTATGGGCTTGTACCACCTGCAACGCCTGCGTGGAGTCATGCCCAGTGAATATTAATCCGCTGGAGTCCATCATTGAGATGCGCCGCTTTTTGGTGCTGGAAGAATCGGCTGCGCCGCATTCGTTGAATGTGATGTTCTCTAATATTGAGAATAATGGGGCGCCGTGGGCTTTCTCACCTTCCGACCGCTTCAATTGGGCTGACGACCTGTACTTGGCCGACAAACAAGCTGTAACAGCATAAACCAAAGCGTCATGCGCGTATTGCTGCGCATGCCAAACGATATCAACAATCAACTAAATGGCTGAGCAAATCACCAAGCGTCAAGTTACCGTTCCCGTTATGGCCGATTTGGCCGCCCGCGGCGAGCAGCCCGAAATTCTGTTTTGGGTGGGTTGTGCCGGCGCCTTCGACGACCGCTACAAGCGCGTAACCCGGGCTTTTGTGCGCATTCTGGAGCACGTAGGCATAAAGTACGCTGTATTGGGCATGGAAGAAACCTGCACCGGCGACCCCGCCAAGCGTGCCGGCAACGAGTTCCTGTTTCAGATGCAGGCGATGCAGAATATTACCACCCTGGATGGCTATCAGATTAAGAAGATAGTAACGGCCTGCCCGCACTGCTTCAACACGATAAAGAACGAATATCCGGCGCTGGGGGGCAATTATGAGGTGATTCACCACAGCACCTTTCTCCAGCAGCTTATCAACGAAGGCAAGGTGGGCGTAGCTGGCGGTGGCGAGTTCAAAGGCCAGCGCATTACGTTCCATGACTCGTGCTACCTGGGTCGGGCCAACAATATTTACGAAGCTCCCCGCGACGTACTGGCTACCCTCGACGCCGACTTAGTGGAGATGAAACGGAGCCGCGCCAATGGCCTGTGCTGTGGGGCAGGCGGCGCCCAAATGTGGAAAGAAGCCGAGCCTGGCAACAAAGAAGTGAACATTGAGCGCACTGAAGAGGCTCTCTTTACCCTCGACGGCAATGCTCCCGCGCTAGCCCAAACGCGTGGCGTGGAAGATGGCAATGCTGGCGCTACGCCCAGCCCACGGGCCAACACGCGGGGGGCAATTATTGCCGTATCGTGCCCGTTCTGCATGACCATGATGAGCGACGGCGTGAAGAACAAGGAGCGCGAGTCGGATGTGCAAGTTTTCGATTTGGCAGAGTTGATTGCTAGTGCGGAAGGTCTGAACGCATAGCGCCGGGCCGGAAGGCATTTTTGTTTATTCGAAACAGCCTCGTCGGAACTTCCCGGCGAGGCTGTTTCTTTGTAGGAGTAGAGTGTGTATTTCTAAGTTTTCAAGCTATCGTCCATGTTCGTTCCGTTCGAAGAATTGCCCCCCAGTGCCCGCGTTTGGATTTATCAGGCCGACCGACCGCTTACGGACACTGAGCTGGCGGCCGTGGAGCCTGCACTGGCACAGTTTGCGGCGGAGTGGACCAGTCATGGGCGGATGCTGCGCGCTTCGGCCGCCTTTCGGCACGGGCAGTTTTTGGTATTGGGGCTCGATGAAGCGGTTGCCGGTGCAAGTGGCTGCTCCATTGACGCTTCCGTTCGCTTTGTGCGCAGCCTAGAGGAACAACTGGGCCTGAACCTGCTGGAAAAGTCGCACTTGGCTTTTCTGGTTGACGGCCAAGTGCAGCTACTCGACCGGCGTGAGCTGCGCCAGTCAGTCGCTACTGGCCAGCTTCAGCCCGACACGCCTTACTTCGACAATACCATTGCCCAGCATGGCAAGCTAGCGGCCGCGTGGCCTGCGCCTGCCGCCCACACTTGGCTGGCCAAATACTTTCAAACCTCTCCTCAGCGTTAACCTTACGGCTCTATTCCTGCCGAAACTTAGTATTATTGCTAGGCATAACAGCATTGCTGGCCTACGCCAAGCGCCTTACTCTTCCTACCGCCTTCCTTCTATGAAGAATTCTATTATTGTATGGGCTGCCGCCGGATCTGTGGCTGCGCTGGGCCTCAGCGGCTGCGCGACCTCTGAGTCGGGTACGAAAGCTGATAAACGCTTTGCGCGTGGGGAATATGAAACGGCTATTGCCTTATACAAAGCGCAGGCAGAACGCGGCAAAAATGCCCCCCAGAGCAATTTTCGGGTAGGCGAGTCGTATCGTTTGTCCAACCGCATCGAGCAGGCCGAGCTATATTATAAAATGGCCGTGGGAGCGGGGCTGAAAAACGCTGATGCTGGCTTTTATTATGGATTGGCGCTCAAAGCCAATGGTAAGTACGACGAGGCCATTGCCCAGTTTGATGACTACGTAAAGCTGGGCACTAACCGCGCCTTGGCGGCTCGGGCCGAAATAGAGGCCAAAAACACACGGTTGAGCAAAGAGCTGCTGGCGCTAAAAACGCGCGATGAAATTCAGCCTCTTGACCAAATAAACTCCGAGTCGGCCGACTTTAGCGCCACCATGATTCCGGATACCAAGGAAATCGTGTTTGCCTCGGGCCGCGATGGAAAGAAGTACCTCGGCAATGGCGAAGGATTCAACGACTTGTACGCCATTCGCTTCGAAGATGCGGAGAAGATGACCGGCGGCACCGTCCGCAAGCTAGAGCCCATCTTCAACACCGAAGGCACGCACGAAGCCAGCGCTACATATAGCCCCGATGGCAAAATGGTGGTGTTTGCGCGCTCCAACAGCGGCAAGAAAAAGGGTTACCTAAGCGTTGACTTATGGGCTTCTTATTACCGCAGCGGTGCCTGGACCGAGCCCGCGCTCATCAATATCAACGACCGCACCACCGACGACTTCTCGCCCGTTTTCTCCCCCGATGGCGAAACGCTCTACTTCGCCTCCGGCCGTAAAGGCGGCGAAGGCGGCACCGATCTTTACAAAGCGACCATAGCCGCCAATGGCCGTTTCGCGCCCGCCGAAAACTTGGGTCCTGAAATTAATACGCCAGGCAATGAGAGCTTTCCTGCTGTTGCTCCCGATGGCACGCTGTTTTTCTCCTCCGACGGGCACCCCGGCATTGGTAAGCTGGATGTGTTTGTAGTCGATAAAGGCAAAGTGCGCAATCTAGGCGCGCCCTTCAATAGCAGCGGCGACGATTTTGCTCCCTACTTCACGGCGCAGAACGTGGGTGTATTCTCTTCGAACCGGGCAGGTGGCAAGGGCAGCGACGACTTGTACCGCTTCCGCCGCAACACCACCAAGCTCGTCAACTTCTTCGTTGATGGCACTGTGCTAGAGCGCGACGCCAAAACTGGCACTACGAAGCCCGTCGCCTCCGAAAACGTGGAGCTATTTGCCAATGGCAACCGTAAACTTCTGGAAGTCACCACCGATGCTGAAGGTAAATTTAGCTTCAAGCTCGACTCGGCCACGACCTATGCACTGGTGGCTGACCGCCCCGGCTACTTTACGGCCCGGACTTCCGTAACGACGGTAGGCAAGATGCCTGCCCAGGATCAGCTGCCGGATCTAGTGAATGATATTCGGCTGCCCGCGACGCTCACGCTCAATAAGATCGTGAAGAATGTGGCCATTGTAGTCGAGAATATCTTCTACGATTACAACAAAGCCGACATTCGTCCCGATGCCGCAATCGAGTTGGACAAGCTGGTTGAAACGCTGAATGACAATCCCAAAATTACCATTGAGCTAAGCTCCCACACTGACTCGCGCGGTAAAGATGCCTACAACGCCAGCTTATCGCAGCGCCGCGCTCAGTCGGCCGTCGATTATATTATTTCCAAAGGCATTGCGAAAGAGCGCATTACGGCCAAAGGCTATGGCGAAACGCAACCAGTAGTTCGCAACGCTAAAACCGAGGAGCAACACCAGCGCAACCGCCGCACCGAATTTAAAGTGACGCGCATCGAGGAGTAACATTTCGTAGTATAAAAAAAGCCCCCTGCATACATACAGGGGGCTTTTTTGTGTTTAGATGCGTGACCAATCTCTATAGGAATTGTTTTTAGCCAAGCATATAAATGTAAGCAGTAGAGATAGTTAGAAATGGCCTAAATCATAAAGGTCTGATATTTAAAACTCTACTGTTACTGCGAAATCGAATAGGATTTACTATATTCAAAATGGCATAATACTTGGCTTAGAGAAGCTATCGGGAGCGTCCCTGTTGCTCTCACATTCTTCACACATGAAAAAGGCCTTACTTCTGAGCTTCAGTTTGCTGATGCTGTTATCGGCCCAGCTGCGGGCGGCGCCGGTTATTGTCAATTTTGCCTCCGAGCGCGGGGTGCCGTTTCACCTGGTGTTTGATGGGCAGCCGCTGACGCGTGGTGGCGTGCGCCAAGTGTCTATCGACCGGCTTACTCCTGGTTTCCACTGGGCTGAGTTCCGAATTCCGACGCCTTATGGTCGGGCTGTTAACTACCGTACGCGTGTGTTCCTTGATCCGGGCCTGGAGACCAGCTACGTGCTTATTGCCCGTAATGGCTTTGCCCCGGCCTTGCGGAAAGTGGCGGCCGTACCGCTGGGCCTGGGGCGCGGTCCTGGTCGCCGGGCGTATCCTGACGACGTGATTTATGAGGATGACCGCCGGGAGCCGAACGCGCCCATTGACCCTTACGGCTCATATCATTCTGGTCCGGGCACGGCCTATCCCGGCGCTTATCAGGTGATGACACCCCGGGACGTGGATGCCTTAGCGGATGCCCTAGCGTCTCGTTCCTTCGATAGCGATAAGCTGCTGGTGGCGCGCCAAGCCTTAAGCGAAACAGGTATCCGGGCCGATGATTTGCGACACCTGCTCACGCAGTTCGACTTCGATAAAGACAAGCTGGAGTTGGCCAAATATGCGTATCCCGCCGTCGCCGACCGGCAAAATTTCTACCGGGTTTACGATGTGTTTCGCTTTAGCGCCAGTGCTCGTGAGCTGGAAGAGTTTGTAGTGCGCAACCGAGGTCGATAGCTAAGTATCAATGCATAAAAAAGCCCCCAGAGTAGCTGTGGGGGGCTTTTTTATGCATTGATACTTAGGTAGGCATTACCGAAGCCGATCCATGCTGCGTACAAGCTGCTCGTCGCGGCGGATGAAGCGATTAGCCAACACATTGAGCAGCAGGGCTAAAGTGGGGAGGTAGAAGCCGGCCTCAAACTCGCCGGGAACTTTGATGTTGAGCAGCTGCTCGCCTACCCCGGAGTAGTAGAAGCCCGCCCCGATAGTAGCCACAATGAGCAGAAAGTTGAGCAAGCCTATCTTAAGCTGGCGGAAACGGTTTTTGAACTGGAAAATTTCGTACACCGCTACTGCCGCCGAAACCAGCGCCAGAATAGCAATAAGATAGGCAGGCGTAGGGGCTGGTGAGCCCGGTTGCGGGTTCGTAAAGGCCAGCTTATATGCCGATAGTACCACTTCCTGCCCGGTCAGCGGGTCAGTTTTGCTCCAGATGGGCAGCACTAATACACTCAGCATGGCCAGAGCCAGCAAAAGAAGGAACACGCTTTGGATTCTTTGTATCATCTTTGTGGTTTGACGGTTCGCGCCGCGTAGCCGAAGCCTACGGGCCGGCAAAAGTAGCCAACAACGACCGTAATAACCGCATTCCAAGCCAATGCTAAGTGCTTATATAGTAGATGCCGTCCGCACCCCTATCGGACGGTTTGGCGGTGCGCTCAGTAGCGTCCGCCCCGATGACCTCGCCGCACACGTATTGCGCGAGCTATTGCGCCGCAATCCAACCTTGGATAAGGCAGCCGTAGAAGACATTATTATTGGTGCCGCCAACCAGGCCGGTGAAGACAACCGCAATGTGGCCCGCATGGCTGGTCTGCTGGCTGGCTTGCCCACTACCGTGCCCGGCAATACCGTCAACCGCCTGTGTGCTTCGGGCTTGCAAAGCATCATTGATGCTTCGCGGGCGGTGCGCTGCGGCGAAGGCGATGTGTACTTGGCCGGTGGCGCCGAAAGCATGACTCGCGCTCCTTTCGTGATGGCCAAGTCAGAAACTGCCTTTGGTCGTGAGCTTACGGCTCATGATACGACCTTGGGCTGGCGTTTTGTGAATCCGAAACTCTCGAAGCTGCATCATCCCTATGCTATGGGTGAAACGGCTGAAAACGTGGCCCGCAAGTACGGTATCACGCGTTTGGAGCAGGATGAGTTCGCCTTTAACTCCCAGCGCAGATATCACCGTGCTAACGAGAAAGGCCGTTTCCGCCGCGAAATCGTGCCCGTATTTGTGCCCAATCCGAAGGGCGACGCTGCTTTGTTCGACACCGATGAGCCGCCACGTTTGTCTACCTTGGAGAAATTAGGTACCCTGAAGCCTGCCTTTCAACCCCAGGAAGGAACCGTAACGGCCGGCAACTCAGCCGGTATCAACGACGGCGCGGCCGGCGTGATAGTGGTGAGCGAGGAAGCCTTACGGCGCTACAACCTCAAGCCCCTGGCCCGGGTGGTAGCCGCTGCCGTAGCCGGCGTAGATCCGGCCTATATGGGTCTCGGACCAGTGCCTGCCAGCCAAAAGGTATTGCAGCGTGCGGGCCTAACCATGAATGATATGGATTTGATTGAGCTGAACGAAGCATTTGCTGCTCAGTCGATTGCCTGCATGCGCGATTTGAATCTGGATCCTGAAAAAGTAAACGTCAACGGCGGCTCTATTGCCATAGGTCATCCGCTCGGCGCTAGTGGTTCGCGCATCACGGCTACGCTGTTGCACGAAATGCAGCGCCGCGAAGGCGTGCGCTATGGACTAGCTACAATGTGCGTAGGTGTAGGACAAGGCGCAGCAGTGATTTACGAGAAGGTCTAATTTGCCCCCCAGCTTTATGTCTGCTGCCCGGCTGCGCCCCACGATGGAATTACCCGTGCATGGGGCGCGGCTGCGGCCTTGGCAACTAAGTGACGCCCAATCATTAAGCACGCACGGCAACAGCCGCGCCATCTGGCTGAACCTGCGCGACCGGTTTCCGAACCCCTATACACTTACCGATGCGGAGCACCATCTGCGCTTCGTGCTCAGCCCGGAAGGCATGACCGATGTGCACCTGTGCATTGAGGTAGATGGTGAAGCGGCCGGCAGCATCAGTATATTATTCAAGCAGGACGTCAACCGGCGGTCGGCGGAGATTGGGTACTTCCTAGGTCAGCAGTTCTGGGGGCGAGGCATCACAACGGCGGCGGTAGTAGCGCTGACGGAATACGCGTTTGCCAACTTTGATCTGTGCCGCTTATATGCTGTAGTATTTGCCCCAAACGTTGCCTCCGCCCGCGTACTGCAAAAGGCTGGATATGAACTGGAAGCACGCTTGCACAGGAGCATCACGAAAGATGGCCAAACTATGGACTCTTTGCTGTTTGCGATGGTAAAATAGCGCAAGCAGCAGCTTGTGTACGAATTAAACGGCCCCGTACCGCGCCGTAATTGTTTACACTATACATGCGCTATTTTCTTCATCTGGCCTACGATGGCACCCGTTTTCACGGCTGGCAGGTGCAGCCCAACACGCTTACGGTACAACAGGAACTGGACCGCTGCCTCTCGCAGGTATTGCGCCAGCCCATCTACACGTTGGGTAGTGGCCGCACCGATTCGGGGGTGCACGCAAGCCACCAGGTAGCGCACTTCGACGCCGATTTGCCCCCCAGCCTGGATGAGGCCACAATTTTGTATCGTCTCAACCGCGCGCTGCCGCCTGATATTGCCGTGCGCCGCCTGCACGCAGTGCCCGACAAAGCCCACGCCCGCTTTGATGCCGAAGCCCGCACCTACGAGTACTTCGTGCGCCTCATTCCTGATCCTTTTGGTGTTAATCAGAGCCTATACTTGGACCGGGCTCCGGACGTAGCCGCCATGAATGCCGCCGCTGCCTATCTCGTTGGTTCCCGCGATTTTACCAGTTTCTCGAAAGTGAAAGGCGGCGAAAATCATTATATCTGTGTGTGTTATGAGGCCGGCTGGCACCCTATTCCGGGCGGTTTGGTATTTCGAATTCGGGCCAACCGGTTTGTGCGCGGCATGGTGCGCTTGGTGGTAGGCACGCTGCTGAGTGTGGGCCGGGGCAAGCTAACCCCCGAGGAATTTGGCCACATCCTGCATACGCAAAGCCGTATTGCCGCGAGTGGCGCGGCGGTGGCGAAAGGCTTGTTCTTGAGCAGGGTGGAGTACCCGGTGGAATTGGTTGGAGCGGAAGAGCCTACCGGAATGCCGTACTTTGTGCTGAATTCTTAAGGCTCTTCCTTCGTGGGAATGACGAGCTTGGGGGGCAAAAGTGAATGTAAGCCGATGCTGTTTTTGCAACCTCTGAGGCTTATGTGTGGTTACTTCTCCTTAGTACCCTGTATTGATTAAAAAATCCTCTGTGGAGCAAACAACTACCGCCACCAAAACCGGCAACATCTTCGATTGGCAGGTTCTGAGCCGCCTAATGAAGTATGTGCGGCCGTACCGGCGGATATTTTATTTTCTGATTTTCCTGACCGTTGCCACGGCCGCGCTGGGGACTCTACGCCCTTTTCTGATTCAGAAAATGGTGGACCGCAGCATCGAGCAAGGCGACCTGACGGGCGTAAACCAGATGTTTGGGCTGCTGCTGGTGTTGCTGGTGGGTCACACCCTGGTAAGCTATCTGCAAACCTACTTTGGTGGCTGGCTGGGCCAGTATATCGTGCGCGATATCCGGGTTGATTTGTATCAACACATTCTGAATCTGCGTCTTAAGTTCTTTGACCGTACGCCTATTGGGGTGCTGGTAACCCGCAATATTTCCGACGTAGAAACCCTGTCGGATGTGTTTAGTGAAGGCTTGGCGGCCATGATTGGCGACATTCTTCAGTTGCTGTTCATCATGGGCTTCATGTTCTGGATTGATTGGCGCCTGACGCTGGTAAGCCTGTCGGTTATTCCGCCACTGATCATCAGCACCTATGTGTTCAAGGAGAAGGTGAAGCAGTCGTTTCAGGAGGTGCGCACAGCGGTAGCTAACCTGAATTCCTTCGTGCAGGAGCACCTGACGGGCATGAACGTGGTGCAGATATTTAACAACGAGGAGCGCGAGTTCCGGAAGTTCAAAGCCATCAATCAGGAGCACACGCGGGCCAACGTGAGGTCGGTGCTGTATTACTCCATCTACTTTCCGGTGGCCGAAGTGCTGGCCGCTATCGGCGTGGGTTTGCTGGTATGGTACGCCGCGCAGGGGCAGATCGAGGGCACTATTTCAAAGGGCGCGCTCATTGCCTTTATCTTGTATAACGCCCTTTTCTTCAGACCTATCCGGCAAATTGCTGACCGCTTCAATACCTTGCAGCTTGGCTTGGTAAGCACCGACCGTTTGTTGAAGCTGCTGGATAGCAAGGAACTCATTGCCGACACGGGTACGCTGGCGCCGGCCGCCATTCGCGGCGACGTGGCGTTTGAGAAAGTCTGGTTTGCTTACAACGACGAAGAGTACGTGCTGCGCGACATCAGCTTCGATGTAAAAGCCGGTCAGACCATTGCTTTTGTGGGCGCTACGGGCGCCGGCAAAACGTCCATCATCAACCTGCTCAGCCGCTTCTACGAAATCAACAAGGGCACGATCCGCGTTGATGGGCACGATTTGCGCGAGTTCGACCTCAAGGAGTTGCGCCGCCACATTGGAGTCGTATTGCAGGATGTGTTCTTGTTTGCGGGCACCATCGCCGACAACATCACGCTCGGAAACAAGGATATTACCGAAGCTCAGATTTGGGAAGCAGCCGATTTGGTAGGGGCCCGCCGCTTTATTGAGCGCCTGCCGGGCGGCCTGCATTACCCGGTAATGGAGCGCGGCGCCACGCTCTCCGTAGGTCAGCGTCAGCTTATTAGCTTTGTGCGGGCCATGGTGTATCAGCCGCGCATTATTATTCTGGATGAGGCTACTTCTTCGGTGGATAGTGAAACGGAGGAGCTGATTCAAGCAGCTATCGACAAGCTCATGGAAGGCCGCACCTCGCTCGTAATTGCGCACCGCCTCAGCACTATTCAGAAAGCCGACCGCATCATCGTGCTCGACCGGGGTGAAATCAAGGAGTCAGGTACGCACGAAGAATTGCTGCGCCACGGTGGATTTTATCAGCAGCTCCATCAGATGCAGTACAAAGACGTGAGCATGGAGCTGAACAATGAGAAAGCAGATATAGGGAGCAGCGCCCGTACTTCTTAACTCATACCGTACTTTGTTGTCCTCACTTTTAAACACACCATAATGCGTTGGTTCTGGCTTATCAGTTTTGCTCTGGCACTTATTCTGGGCGGCGTTTATGCGTATCTGGGGGGCTTTCGTCAGCCGGAAGTAGCGGTTATAACAACTGCGAAACCCATCTTTTTGGCTGGCCGCTACTACAACGGCCCCGTTCAGGGAGACGAGTTTGGGCCTTTGTTTCGGCAGGCGCAGCAGTACAAGGAGAAAAATCACCTCCAGGGTACACTAGGCAATATCTACTACAACGACCCTGAAGCGGCCGGCGACACGGTGAAAGCCTTTATTGGCCTTATCGTGGCGGATACGGTTTCGCAGAATTTGCCCCCCGGCTACCGCTACAGCACCTTCAGCGGCGGGCAGCGGGTGGTGCAGGCCCGCTTGGATGCCAGCTATATGCTGGCGCCCGGCAAGCTATACAGTGGCATTAAAGAATACGCGAAGCAACACAAGATACCGCTGCGCCAAGTGTACGTGGAGCAATTTCCAGACACCGGGCCTGCGGAAGTGCTGGCGGTTGTGAAGTAGGTAACATAAAAAGCCCCCCAGATAGTCTCTGGGGGGCTTTTTGCTTGATAAGCAGTCGTGATTACTGGCGGCCGATGTAATAGGAAGCTCCCAGTGTGAGATTGCTCAAACCAAAATTTGCGGCGAAGCCCGAAATTTTAGCCTCAGTATCATTCTGACCAGTCTGCAAATCTTTAGGCTTAATATGAGTGCGAGTGTAGCCAAGGCTACCCGCAGTCAATTCTAAACCGAGTTTATTAATGGGGAAGAAAACGAATGCTGGAGTAATGCTTACAAAAGCTCCATTGGTTTGATTTCTAGGTGAAGAATAGCCCGGAAAATCAAACTTGGTAGTCGTTGTTTGACGAGACAGTCCAGCTGAGAGTTGGCCATAGAATCCAAAATTCTCAGCTGGCAGATAATAATAGCGCAGAAAAGGTGCGCCACTAAAAGAAGTCGTTTTTGTTGTTCGCTTAACTGCTTCGTCGGGAGCCGGAGAGTAATAAGGGCCGGTTTCTTTACCAGATCCAAAACCAAAGGATAAACCTACGGCAAGGTTCTCAGCTAAAAAGTAACCCACGTTTGGGTTTAAATTCAGATTGCGGGAGGTGAATTCTGTAGTGCTTTGCCCTGCAGAGGTAGCAGATCCGACATATTTGTTTTCAGAATTAGACTGGCTATATCCAACGCTTCCCCCAACTAGGGTAGTACCCTTGCTGATTTGGGCCTGAGCTGTTGAAAAAACTAGAGATAAGAATAATGGCAGAAAAAGATTCTTCTTCATACAGATAGTGAAAAGGAAGTAAAGGGATAAGGTGAGTGGATACCAAGCTGGCAAAGAACGCAACCAACGCTGCATTTTGTATAGAGAATATGAAATAAAGTATAATGCATAAAAAGCCCCCCAGATAGTCTCTGGGGGGCTTTTTTATAGTCTTCGATTAAGTCGGGGTGGCAGGATTCGAACCTACGGCCTCGTCGTCCCGAACGACGCGCGCTACCGGGCTGCGCTACACCCCGAGAATGGTACCGCGTGCGGCACCGGACCTTACTTATACGGCCCAAAAAAAGCCTCCGAATCGAAATTCGAAGGCTTTTTTTTAACAGTGAACTGTTTTTGTCGGAGTGGCAGGATTCGAACCTACGACCTCCAGCACCCCATGCTGGCGCGATACCAGGCTACGCTACACCCCGATGGAATCGAGTCGCAAAGATAAGAGACGATTTGGGTTTGGCACAATCTTCGGAAGGATAAAATTTGTGGCCCAAACTGATAAAATGCCCAAGCGTTTCCCAAACCCAAATCGAAAAGTTTGATGAAAGGAAGAAGGCGTTTCTCCGCAAATGGGTTAGCGCCTACTTATCAGTTGAGGCTGAATAGAATGCAGTTGTAAAGAGGAAAATTAGAATAGAAGAATACCAACTGCATTATACTTTTACAGGATATTGGCTTTGTCCCTTTCGTTTCGAATGCATATGAAAAACTTTACTGTATTGCTGGGCTTTGGAATGGTCTTTTTGCTAACGCTGCCCACCCAAGCCCAAACGAAACCCGCTGCGAAGCCCGCTACACCTGCGCCAACCGCGTCGGCCGCCGTTGAGAAGCCTGCTGATGCTGCCGTGCCTGCTGGTGCGCCCTCCCTGATATCTGATAAGATGGATGCCCCGGCTTCCACTTCCGGAGCACTTAAAGTGAGCCTGGATAATAACCCGCTGACCAAGAGCCTGATAGTGCGCACTGACGCCGCAGGCCCTACCCGGGTAGAAATAAACGACGGGGAAGGCCGCCCCGTGCTGACCCGCAATATGATGGTAGGTAATAAGCCCACTGCCCTCGACGTCAGCCGCTTACCCGCCGGCTACTACATTGTGCAATGCACCGCCGGCGAACGAAAAGGCATGCGCAGGGTAATGCTCGGTCAGTAATAGCACCAGCCAACAAAAAAGCCCCCCAGAGTCGTCTGGGGGGCTTTTTTGTCTAGTAGCGCCAGCCTTACACTTCTTCCGTCTGCAACTGCCGCTCGTAGAGGGCGCGGTAGAGGCCATTGGCGTCTGCCATCAGGGCGGCGTGCGTGCCGTGCTGCACAATCTGGCCGTCATCAAGCACCAGAATCTCGTCGGCCAGCTTCACGGATGATACCCGGTGGGAGATAATCAGGCTGGTACGGTTGGCCATAATGCGTTGCAGGCTACCCAGAATGGCGTTCTCCGTGTTCGTATCAACGGCCGAAAGCGAATCGTCCAGAATAAGGATTTTGGGCTCCTTCACCAAGGCGCGGGCAATGCTGACGCGCTGTTTTTGCCCCCCAGAAAGCGTAATCCCGCGCTCACCGAGCTTCGTATCGAAGCCCAGCGGAAACTGCACGATGTTCTCGTACACGTTGGCGTCTTTGGCCGCTTGCAGCATTTTTTCTTCCGTCGGGTTTTCGAGGCCGAAGTTGATGTTGTTGCGGATGGAGTCAGAGAACAGAAAAACATCCTGGGGTACGTAACCGATTTGCTCCCGTAGTGAGGTGAGGGCGTAGTCGCGGACGTCGGTGTTATCTACCAGAATGCTGCCGTCGGTGACGTCGTAGAGGCGACAGAGCAGGGCGGCTATGGTGCTTTTGCCCGAGCCCGTATTGCCGATAACCGCCAAGGTCTGGCCGGGCCGAATGCGGAAGCTCACGTTTTTAAGCGCCTGAATACCAGTATCGGGATACGTAAACGACACGTTGTCAAATACAATATCGCCCTGAATGTCGCGCTCTACGTTCTGGCGGGAGATGATATCCGTCTTCTGATTCATAAATTCGTTGATGCGCGCCTGCGACGCTTCGGCCCGTTGCACAAGGCTGCTGGTCCAGCCCAGAGCCGTAACAGGCCAGGTAAGCAGGTTTACATAAATCAGAAATTCAGCAATACTGCCCGTCGTAATCGTGCCCCGAATCACTTCCTGGCCGCCAATCCAGACCGTGATAATCGTGCTTAAGCCCACCAGGAAAAGAATCAGCGGGAAAAACAGGGAATTCACGAAGTTCAGACTCAGCGTTTTCTCGCGGTAATTGTCGCTGGCTACCGTAAACTGCTGGTGCGAGTCTTCTTCGCGTACAAACGACTTCAGCACCCGAATGCCCGAAAAAGCTTCCTGCACAAAAGTGGTCATGCTGGACAGCGAGCGTTGAATCTCGTCGGACTTGCGCTCAATCAGATTGTTGACGTAGAAAATGCTGACCGACAAAATGGGCAGCGGCAGGAGCGTATAAATCGTCAGCTTCACGTTCACCATCAGCATCAGCGGGATGATGAGCACAAACAGAATCACGAGCTGCATAAAGTACATAAGCGCCGGCCCAATGTACATGCGCACACGGCCCACGTCCTCGGAGATGCGCGACATCAGGTCGCCGGTATTATGGCGCCGATAGAAGCTCAGCGGCAGCGACTGATAATGCTGGAAAATCTCGTTCTTCTGGTCGTTCTCCACCCGCCGCGACATCACAATGAGCGTCTGGCGCATGAAGAACAGAAAAATGCCCCGCAGCAAGGCCATAATCACAATGAGCAGACCGTAGAGCAGCACGTTGCGCCCAAACAACTCATACACGCCACTTTGCGCCCGCGTACCGGCAAACAGGTGGTATAAGTCGATGCCTTCATTCACCAGATCGAAGGCGTAGCGCACGATTTGGGCCGGGAAGATTGCCAGCAGCGTGGAGAGCGCCACGAACAGAACGCCGCCCAGGAAATGCCATTTATAGCGGTATAAATACTTATTGGTAGAGGCAAGAGCGCGCACAGGTCGAGGGGTTGGAAAGGGTAAGCGAAGGGAGCCGCTCAGCGGTGTAAGCCCGACGGCTGGGGGGCAAAATCAGAAAAACGGGTTACTTTTGCCCCCAAATTGAGGGCTAATACCAAGCGCCAGCTCAGTAATTCGCCGTACGTCTAACGTTAGTTACGACCACAACGATTCACTACACGGGAGCTTCCGTTCGCCTTCAAAGATACAACAACCGCTTTCCACCCATTTTACCTTCCCACCCACCCATTTTTAATTTTTGTCCCGCATGGTTGAAATCCAGGAGTTGACCGATACCTCGGTCTTCGGTCAGATTGCCGAGCATCAACACGAACAGGTCGTATTCTGCCACGACCACGAAACTGGCCTCAAGGCTATTATCGGTATTCATAACACGGTGCTGGGCCCCGCCCTGGGCGGTACCCGCATGTGGGAGTACGCCTCCGACGCCGATGCTCTAAACGACGTGCTGCGCTTATCGCGCGGTATGACTTATAAAGCTGCCATTTCGGGCCTGAACTTGGGCGGCGGCAAGGCAGTCATTATCGGCGACGCCAAAACGCAAAAAACCGAAGCCCTGCTGCGCAAGTTTGGTCGCTTCGTGAAGAATCTCAACGGCAAGTACATCACGGCCGAAGACGTAGGGATGACGACTAAGGATATGCAGTATATCCGCATGGAAACCAAGCACGTAGCTGGCCTGCCCGAGAGCATGGGCGGCTCCGGCGACCCCTCGCCCGTGACTGCTTTTGGTACCTATATGGGAATGAAAGCTGCTGCTAAGAAGGCCTTCGGTTCTGATAGCCTGGCCGGCAAGCGCATCGCGGTACAAGGCGTGGGCCACGTGGGGGGCTATTTATTGGAGCACCTCATTAAGGAGGGCGCCAAAATTGTGCTGACCGACTACTACGAGGACCGCAAGCTGGAAATGGCCGCTAAGTACAATGCCGTAGCCGTAGGCCTCGATGAGATATACGACCAAGAGGTTGACATTTATTCGCCGTGCGCGCTGGGTGCGACCATCAATAATGATACGATTGACCGCCTGAAGTGCCGCGTAATTGCGGGCTGCGCCAACAATCAGCTGCAGGACGAGAACGTGCACGGTCCAGCGTTGGTAGAGCGCGGTATCATTTACGCGCCCGACTTCCTCATCAATGCTGGGGGGCTAATTAACGTTTACTCCGAGGTAATTGGTGGTAGCCGCAAGTCGGCCCTCAGCCAAACCGAAAAAATTTACGACTTCACTACGGAAGTGCTTAACAAGGCTGAACAGGAGGGAACTCACCCCCAGAAAGCCGCCATTCGCCAAGCTGAGCAGCGTATTGCTGCATTAGGCAAGGTAAAATCAACTTATTAATTGTGTTGCGCGTTGTGAGTTGCCTTTTGACAGCTAGCAGAAATGCTTCTCGGCAAACAGGCAACTCACATCTCGTAACAGACACCACACCAGAATGCTCAATCGTCGCTCGCTTCGCATCAAGGTTATGCAGGCCCTATACGCTTACCATCAGGCAGTAGGGTCAGATTTTCTGCTGGCCAATGACCGCATTGCCGAGGAATTTGCCCCCGACCTCACTTCCCCCGAACCGCAGGACCGCAAGGTGCTGCAGGGCCAGCGCAAGCTGGCGGAGGTTATTTTTAAAGAGTGGCACAAGACCAAGGAAACGCCGGAAAAAACCGAAGATGCGGCTGTGAATGAAGCCGTAGCCGATGCCATCAGCTTCTACGAAAAGCAGGTGAAGAAAGAAGGAACCTTCTTTGAGGGCCAAATGCTGCACGCCGCGGAAAGCATTCACGACCAGTACATTCATCTGCTGAACCTGCCCACGGCTTTGCTGCGGGTGATGGAAGACGAGCGCGACCGGGAAGCACGGCGGTTTACACCGTCCAAGGAAGCCCTGCTCGACACTACTCGCTTTGAGCAAAACCAGGTGCTGGAAAAGCTCGTGGGCAACAAGCAGCTGCAGGACCTCACCATTCGGCGCAAGCTGCAGTGGAACGGCGAGCAGGAAATGGAAGCGCTACGCACGGCTTGGCGCCAGGAAATAAAGCAGGATGCTGATTTTCAGGCGTATCTGGCCGCGCCGGGGGGCAATTATGCCGAAGACCAGGAAGCGCTGAAGCATTTCTATAAGACCTTCGTGTTCAAGGAAGGCGCACTGGCTACCCAGCTGGATGAGGCTGACCTGAATTGGGAGGAAAACCGCTCGGTGGTCAAAAACCTGGTGGTCAAAACGGTGAAAATGCTGGACGAGGCCGCCGACGAAAACCTGGAGCTTATGGCGCTTTCAGCCAACTGGGCCGAGGACAAGGAGTTTGCGCAAAGCCTGTATCAGCAGACGCTCGCCGACGATGAGCGCTACGAAAAGCTGATTGCCGAATCGGTGCAGAACTGGGACGTGGAGCGCGTGGCGCAGCTCGACAAGATTGTGCTGAAAATGGCCCTCTGCGAAATGCACCTTTTCCGCAGCATTCCGGTGAAAGTGACCATCAACGAATACATCGAAATCAGCAAGATGTACAGCACGCCCAAAAGCAAGCAGTTCATCAATGGTATTCTGGACAAGCTGGCTCAGGATTTGACGGCTAGCGGTGCTATCCGTAAGTCGGGCCGCGGCTTGCTCGACAATCAGTAGGGAGTAAACCTGCGTAGAAAGAATAGAAAGCCGGAATTTTGCCCCCCGCGGGCCGGACTATATATCCCATTTTGCGTCTTTGCGTACTCATTACTAATTAGCATCTCATCTCACATCTGTTTGTACTCACTTCTCTAAAAAATATGGGTAGCAAAACCACTACCGGCCTTGTGTGCTTCGCGGGCGGTGCCCTTACCGGAGCCGTTTTGGGTCTGCTGTACGCGCCTGAAAAAGGCCGCGAAACCCGCAGCTGGCTTAGTTATCAGCTCGAAAAGTACCGCGAGGTGCTAGCTGATCTTACCGAAAGCTTAGTGACGAGCCGGGTAGATGCCGGTCCTTCGTCAGCCAAGTCAGAAGGCCAGAAAGTAATCCGCGAAGCCAAAGACAAAGCCGAGCAGCTGCTCGGTGACGTTGACCAGCTCATCAACCAAATCAATTCCCGTAAGACGGTTTAATTTTGGAATGGCTAAATGACGGAAGGTTAAATGGCTGATCGTTCGTAATGATTGAACGGTCAGCCATTTAACCTTCCGTCATTTAGCCATTTAGCCATTTAACCATTTATCAATCAGCTTTAATGCACACAATCACCCTTATTCCCGGAGACGGCATCGGGCCCGAAATCACGAAGGCCGTTACGGATATTTTCAGTGCTGCCCAGGTGCCCGTGCAGTGGGAAGAGCAGAACGCCGGCCAAACGACTTTCGACCAGTCGGGCGAGCTTATTCCTCAGGCGTTGCTGAATTCATTGGAGAAAAACCGCGTGGCTTTGAAAGGCCCCATCACTACGCCCGTAGGCAAAGGCTTCCGCAGCATCAACGTATCGTTGCGCCAGAAGTACGACCTCTACCAGAATGTGCGCCCTGCCAAGACCAACGCCGGGATCGTGACGCGTTATGAAGGAATTGACTTGGTGCTGTTTCGTGAAAATACCGAGGGCTTGTACTCGGGCCTGGAAACCTGGGATGAGCGGCTGGGCATTGCCGACTCTACGAATCGCATCACGGTAGCGGGTTCGCGCAAAATCTGCCGTGCGGCTTTTGCTTATGCTGCCAAGCACAACCGCAAGAAGGTGACGCTGGCTCACAAGGCCAACATTATAAAGATGGCGGGTACGCTGATGCTCAACGCCTGCAAAGAGGCAGCGGCGGAGTTTCCGCACATTCAGTTTGAGGACAAGATTATTGATAACATGTGCATGCAGCTGGTTAATAAGCCGGAGCAGTTTGATGTTATCGTGACTACCAATCTTTTCGGTGATATCCTGTCTGACCTTTGTGCTGGCCTTGTAGGTGGCCTGGGCGTAGTAGCTGGTGCCAATATCGGTGACGATATGGCCATATTTGAAGCAGTGCACGGCTCCGCGCCAGACATTGCTGGCCAGGGCAAAGCCAACCCTACGGCTCTGCTTCGCTCCGCTTTGATGATGCTTCACCACCTCGGCGAGCACACCAATGCCGACCGCATCGAAGCCGCTCTGGATGCTACTTTGCTACAAAAGGAAAAATGCACCGGCGACCTGGGGGGCAAAGCCTCAACCAGTGAGTTTGCCCAAGCGGTAATTGATAACTTGAAGTAGAAAAAAGCCCCCCGGCGCCTAATTTTGCGCGCCTTAACAGGATCAATTGGATGCTAAGTGCCGGAACCCAGCACCGCATTCACCTGTTTTAGTTTTTTTGATTGAAAACGAAGAACTTAGGCTGTCCAAATAAGACGGTCTGCTAACAATCTCCATGAAACGTACCCTGATTCCTTCCTTATTCGCCTTTGCCGTGTTGCTGGGCGCTTGCAACAATGACAAGTCCGCTGATGTAGGCACCGCTGGTATGAACGCCGCCGCCACCGCTGCCGATGTAACGGCCAGCCCAGTAGTTGACAACCCCAACGTGGCCAGCGAAACGGAAGCGCCCAACCCGAATGCACCGGTGATGACCTTCGCTGAAACCGAACACAACTTCGGCGACATCAAGCCGGGTGAGGTAGTAAAGCACACCTTTACGTTCACCAACACTGGAAAAAGCCCCCTGCTAATTGAAAATGCAACGGCTTCCTGCGGTTGCACCACTCCCAACTGGACCAAGGAGCCTATTGCTCCCGGCGGCAAAGGCACCATTGATGTGCAGTTTGATAGCCAGGGCAAAACCGGCCTCCAGAACAAGCAAGTATCTATTCGGGCCAATACGCAGCCCACAATCACCCAGATTGCAATTCGTACCAACATCCTGCCTGACGGCCAAAACGGTCCGTTAGCTCAATAAAACGGTAAGCAAGGGCGGCCCACAAGCCGCTCTTGTTATTTTTGCTGACTCGTGCGCAGCCGGCTACTTGGTGGCTTCGGCGTTTTCTCCTTAACCCAACACCTCTCCAATGTTCCTCACGCTTTTATTGCAAGCCCCGGCGGGGGGCATTACCCAGTTTCTGTTTCCGGTGGCTATTGCTGCTGTGGTTTATTTCTTCATGATCCGGCCGCAGCAGAAGCGGGCCGCTACGGCTCGTAAATTCCGCGAGTCGCTGACCAAAGGCGCTACGGTAGTTACCATTGGGGGCCTGCACGGCAAAGTCGTGGATGTGCACGAAGAGTCGGTAATTGTAGAAGTAGACCGGGGCACCCGCCTCAAGTTTGACCGTAGTGCTATTGCGCGGGAGGTAACTCCAGCCGCCAAGGCACCCGTAACAACGCCATAATTGCCTTAACTATACCGCTTTGCCGCTCACTCGTGCTGCCCGTCTGGTTCGCTGGTTCACCAGCCCGTTTTACGGGCAGGAGAGCAGCTACTGGCGGGCAGTTACGGTTTGTTTTATGGCAGCTTCCACGTTTTGGCTGCTGAATGCGCTGAACAAGACCTATTCTACCCGCATTACTTACCCCCTGACCTGGCGCTACGACACAACGCGCTACATACCAGTGCAACCACTGCCCAGCGAAGTAGCTGTAAACGTGACGGGGCGTGGGTGGAAGCTGTTGCGCAAAAGCCTCATGCTGGACGTGAAGCCGGCGGAGGTGCCCATCAGCCGTGTGCCTACGGCTACTCGCTTTGTTACGGGCAGGTCGTTGCGGCCCGCGCTACAGGCTGCGATGGAAGGAATGCAGTTCAATTATATTCTGACCGATACGCTCTGGGTCGAGTTTGATCAGCTGATCACGCGCCGCCTGCCGCTGGGACTCAGCCCGGATATTGATGGCTCCGCTTTGCCCTACGCCGCGCGCTTTGTGCCCGAAAGTATCGCATTCAGAGGCCCAGCCCGCACCGTAAATCGACTGGCCAGCCCTTACCCCGTGCACCTGCCCAAAGCGCCAGCCGGTAGCAGCGACGGCGCTATTATAGTGCCCATCGGTGGCCCAGCCTCAGTTGAAACGAATGTGCAGGAAATTCAGGTGCGGCTGCAGCCGCGCCCCCTGCTAACGGTGCCTGTGCAGGTGGTGCCTGAGCTGAACAATTTTCCGGTGGGAGAGAAGTTTGGGTTTTCCCCCGCTACCATAACCGTGGAAGTGCAGTGCTTCCCAGAAGACACTGCTCGCTTAAACCTGCAGGAACTGCGTGTAATGCTGAACTACCGCAAGTTAACTGCCCCCGATTCCAGCCTGGAACCCATGCTTGTACAAGCCCCTGCATTAGCCCGTGGTACCCTTATCAAAACGCCCGCCGTGCGGGTTTCACGGGTTCAATGAGTATGCTGCGGATTGGGATTACTGGTGGTATTGGATCGGGGAAAAGTATAGTATGCCGGTTATTTCAGCTGCTGGGCGCGCCGGTTTACGATTCCGACTATCGGGCCAAATGGATCATGGCCAATGACTTGAGTCTGCGGGCAGAGCTAGTAGCCACATTTGGCCCCCAGACGTTTAGCGACGCGGGCCAGCTGGACAGGCCTTATCTGGCCCGCGTCGCCTTCTCCGACCCCACACAGCTAGCTCTGCTCAACGCCCTAGTGCATCCGCACGTGGGCCGCGACTTTGAAACCTGGGCCGCGGCGCAGCAGCAGGCGGGGCACGTATACTCGCTGAAGGAAGCGGCCTTGCTTTTTGAGTCGGGCGCGTATCGGCAGCTCGACCGTATCATCACGGTTTTTGCCCCCCAGACCGTGCGGCAGGCCCGGGTATTACGCCGCGACCCCCACCGCACGGCTGCGGATATTCTGGCTATTGTCGGCAAGCAAATGAGCGAGGAAGAAAAGGTGCAGCGCGCCGATTACGTCGTGCATAATGATGATCAGCATCTGCTTATACCGCAGGTGTTGGCGCTCGATACGCTGTTTCGACAGCAGGCTTAGCGCTCTGCTACCTGATTATCGCGCTGCGCTCGAAGCGCCGGGTCGGGTCGAAAAGCTTGCGGTACGTAACGTGCGTTTTGGAAATGCGGGCCCCAATGGCGCGGGTAAGAGCCAACATGCGGGGGTTAAAGTCGCCGATCCAGTTCATCTCAATCTCGGTGTACCCGGCCGCTACAAGTGCCTCCTGAGCATGTACCAGCATCGCCGACTCGACGCCCTTGCCTTGGTGAGCAGGCACAACCCCAAAGATAACCCCAAACATCTTGCGCGGCTGCCGGCGTTCGTAGCGCCACTTCTCCCACACAAACCGAATTTTGCCCCCCAGATTTAGCCGTGGCCCCACGTGCTTAAAAATCTGGTTCAGCTCGGGCAGGCTCACAAAAAAAGCCACGGGCTCACCCTCGTGATAGGCAAACCAAAGCAGGCGCGTATCCATTACAGGCCGCATTTGGCGCACTAGCTGGTGTGCTTTGTCCAGCGTCATCGGGTTGATGCCCGAATGATTGGCCCACGCCAGGTTGTACACGTGGTGAAAATCCCTGGCCATCTGGTCGGCGGAACGGCCCGCGGAGTGAGCAAATGTGTAGTCCGGCTCTTCCTGTGCGTAGCGCTCGGCGGTGCGTGCAAAGCTTGGGTGCAGAGGCTCAGCTACTTCCCGATGGCAGGTGTACTGCTTGAAATATACCTGAAAGCCGTAGTGCTCAAAAAGCTGCTGATAGTAAGGCGGATGATAAAACATCCCATAGTTGGGCTCCGTGAAGCCCGAAACCAGCAAGCCCCAAAACCGGTCGCGCTCCCCGAAGTTAATCGGCCCATCCATCGCTTCCATTCCCCGTGCCATCAGCCATTCCTGGGCAATGCTGAATAGCTGGTTGGCTGCGGCCTGATCATTAATACACTCAAAAAAGCCGATTCCCCCGGTTGCTAAGGTAGTGTCGGCGTGCGCGGTAAGCTCATTCACAAAGGCAGCGATGCGGCCAATAGCCGAGCCTTGCGCATCGGTCAGAACCCAGCGGGTGGCGGTGCCATGCTGAAAGTTGGGATTGCGCCGTGGGTCGAATGCGGCCTCAATATCGTTGTCTATAGGCGAAATCCAGTTGGGATGGTTTCGGTAGATACGGGCAGGCAGCTCCAGGAATTGCCGCCGGTGCCGGGCAGTAGAAACTTCAAGCAGTGACATCACGAATTATGAAACGACACCAAGCAGGCGAGCGGTATAGTATAGAAAGGTTAAATCGCCGAAGCGCAACCACCCCGCTTACTTGCCGGAGCGTTGAAAAACAGACAGGATGCGCACACCATTAACCCGAATAGTATGCACTTCCCGCCCGGTAGTGTCGGGGAAGGGCTGCGTCCGATAACGGTAATTAGTGAGGATATAATCGGCGTTTGGGTGGTTCGTAAAGCGTAAGCGGGCTCGGTCGGTGGGGGGCAAAATTAGCGAGTTTGTATAAACCAGGTGGCCACTGGGCCAGGGCGAGTACACGCTGATTGTGGGTGCCAGGTCGTGAGCAAGCACCCACTCAAGCCCTTGGCGGTAGGAGAGGCCCCAGTAGTCGAGGTCGAAGTTGCGCTGGGCAAAGCTGGGGGGCAAAATACTGAAATACGTCTGCTGGTGCGGGTGGTCGCGGGCTATGCGCCAGGCCGCGTGTATCATTCCACCCCCAACAAGCAGAATAGCACTTATAGCTACCGGACGCCATGGGGGCCGCTGCCGCGCCACTGTAGCGAGCGTATGTACGCCACGCACTGTTAGTAGCACCAGCGCCGGATAAATGAAGTATAAGTGCCGCCAGCCATCATACACTACCGGGCGCAATCCGATAACCAGCAGCACGGGCACCAGCAGCCAGCTAATGAAAAGCAGATCGAGGCGCCCGGCAAACGTGCTCAGACTTGCTCGCCCCCGCTGACTTATCTCCCACATCCAGGCACCCACTCCGGCTAAGGCAGTAAGTATGTAAGGCAAAGGCGTTGTGATGATTATCCATACCGGGATATAATGCCAAGGAAGCTGCGTACCCCGCAATACTTGCCCAAAGTATACCACCCGCCCCTCCCAAGGATATTGGCTGATTCGCTGCGTAGCCGCTAAAAGTTCTTGCCAGGGCAATGCCCACAAGTAGGGCCACCCGAGCACCGTAAACACCAACGCGGCCACACTGTAAATTCCGCCCACCCGCAGCAGGTGGCTGCGCTCAACGCGCGGGCGGTAGCGGGCTTCCAGGCTCAGCATTAATAGTGTAACGAGCACCACCAGCAAGCCCTGCACGCGTACATCCACTGCCAGCGCCGTAGTGAGCCCATGCACCACTGCCCGGCCAAGAGTAGGGCGCTGCAACAGGCGCGTGAGTGTATAAACAGCCAGCGTGAACAGAGCCATATACACGATGTCCTTGCCATTATAGAATGCTTCAGCAAAGAATCGGGGCGAGAGTACCAGGAGCAGTGCAGCCAACAATCCCCAGCGCCAACTCTCAAATCGTTGCTTCGCCAGTTGATACAGAGCCCAAATCCCAAGCACGAAAACGAGAAAGACGCAAGCGTGACGAAGACGATAGAAGGCTTGCGAATCGCCGTGGGTAAAAACAAAGCTGAGCAGGGCCAACGGCAGCTCGAAAGCCACGCCATGATCTGCATCGGCAAAGTTCTGGATATCAGGAATCAGGTGGCTGCTGGGTTGGCGGGCTACCAACTCGGGAGCCACCAGCTGGGCCAGGTACTTGGCACTCACCAGTCCGTTCAGGTGGTTGTTCGGCTCGTCCCACGATACGCCGTAATCATCATGCAGCCAAAGACCCAGGCCAAGCAGTATCGCAAAAAAGCCCCCCACAATCCATTGGCTGCTCGACGTAAAGAACCGGAAACGAAACAGATCGGGCATAAACAGGACTACTGTGGCGGCGCAAGTTAATAGCTAACCATGCAAGAGTTATGAAGCCACTTGTTTTTGAAAGGCTACATAACGGTCACAAAAAAGCCCCCCAGATGTTCTCTGGGGGGCTTTTTTGTGACCGTTATGTAGCCTTAAATAGACCCATAAGTAACGGTACGAACAGTCGTTGCGCCGTTGCTGGTCGATGTTTGCTTAACAGTCATAGTAGAGGACGTTAAATCAGCCGGACCGCTGAGCGTGGAGGGGAAATTAGGGCATAAGCACGGTTCAGTAAAGGTGATGACCGTGCGGTCAGCGTTCCAACTCCAGCTGCCCTTTGCCGACTGCGGATCAGCGGCAGCGCATTTGCTAGGGCCTTCATTTATCTCCAGTTCGCCATTATCGTTGAAGCGGATGAAATCATCCTTGCCACAAGCTTGTAATGCCGCATAATTGTCAACGGTGGTAGTAGCGCCGGCACTAGTGGTTGTTACACTAACATCGGCCGTTGCCCGCCAGTCTTTATTAACCAACAGAGTAGTCTTCGGATCTGTTGCTTCTGGCTCATTCTCTTCGCTACAAGCAGTGAAAGTGACAGCCAACAATAGGGAAAGGCTAAAGGTGAGTAAGTGTTTCATAATTCAAAAACGGTAAGGAGAGATGATTTTGCTTGTACTGCGATGTAGTAGCTGCAAAGACAAGCTGAATACGCTATACGCCTCGGTAGGTTACTTTATTATAAAGATCCCACTAAAACGAATAAAAATATTGATTTTTTGCGGGTTTAATCGATCATCTCTCCCCGACCTTAAAAAGGCAAAACAAAAAAAGGACAGCCGTTACCGACTGTCCTTTTGGTGGGAGATACTGGGTTCGAACCAGTGACCCTCTGCTTGTAAGGCAGATGCTCTGAACCAGCTGAGCTAATCTCCCTTTGTTCCCGTTTGGGATGGCAAATATGGCAGGTCATTTTCGAATACGCAAAAAAAACCGCGACCTTCGGGATATTATTTTCAGTGAGGGAGACCAGAAAACCTCTCAACTGTTTCACTACCAGAAAACTTCGGTTGTTGATTCGCTTAAAAAAGTTTTTTCTGTACTCGTTGCTGGGGGGCATTTTGCTGCTGTTGGGGAGCATTTTGGGAATCTGGCTGGGGGAGGAGCGCATCATTGCGCTGTTTGTGCGGGAGGCAAACCGGCACTTGCGCACGCCCGTGCAAGTAGGTAAAATTGACCTTTCGTTAATCGACCAGTTCCCGCGAGTGTCCGTAACGCTGCAAAATGTAGTGGTGGGGGGCTCTTTTCCTCAAGATACCGTGGCGTTGGCCCGCGCCCGTCGCTTGTACTGCGCGTTTGACATTTGGGACCTTGTAGCCGGCCGCTACCGCGTCCGTGCCGTGACCTTGGACTCCGCAACGGTTCAGGTGCGCTACGACGCGCAGAGTCAACCGAATTGGGATGTGTTTCGCTCCGACTCGTCGGATGCTTCTGATGATAAGCCCTTCGCTTTTGACCTGGAGCGGATCGTGCTGCGCCGCGTGCTGGTAATATATGACGATGTAGCTCGGCGCCAACGACATACTATTCGGGCCCACGACTTGCGGGCGGGCCTTTCAGTGACCGATGAGCTGATTGATGTTCAAGCCGACGGGAAGGCGCGCATCGAAGCCATAGAGCTGGGTCAGGATAAATACTTCCGGCAGAAGGAATTGACCCTCAAAACGCTGATAGCCATTGACCGGCCTGGCCGGCGGGTTACCATTCAGCCCTCCGATTTGCACATTGGGCCCGCTACGTATAGTGTGTCGGGCACGGTAGGGTATGGGGGCGAAACGCAGCTAGATTTACGCTTGGAAGGTCGGCAGACCGATATACAATCGGTAGTGGCGCTGCTGCCGCCGCGCCTTGCGGGCAACCTGAGCGGTTACCGCAGTCGGGGGGAGGTGTACTTTCGAGGTACGGTGCGCGGAACGATGTCTGCTTACAGCAATCCGCGAGTAGACGTGCAGTTTGGCTGCCGCGATGCTTCCTTCTATCACCCGGAGTACCGCGAAACCGTGGAGCATGTTTATCTGACGGGCACTTTTGATAATGGAAACCAGCGTTCACTGCGCACCTCTACATTGGCTTTGCGGCAGGTGCGCGGCACGCTGCACGGGCGGGCGCTGGGGGGCAATTTGCGCTATCATAACTTCGATGATCCTACGGTTCAGCTCGACCTGCGGGCGGACCTTGACGTGGCCCGTGCGCTGCGCTTCTATCCGGTAGCGGCCGTGCGTCAGGCCAGTGGTGATGCGCGTTTGGCAATGCGCTTCAACGGCAACCTGCGGGCCTTTCGGGCCCAGCCTGCCGCTGCGGCGGTGCAATCCAGCGGCGACCTGACGCTGCGGGGGGTGAGCTTGCGTCTACGCGATTTTGGGCAGCCGTTTACGGGGCTCAGCGGCAACTTTATTCTACGTCGCAACGATGTGGCCGTCAGTGATTTTAAAGGCCGGATTGGTCGTTCTGACTTTCAAATCAATGGTCTGTTCAAGAATGCGCTGGGCTGGCTGCTGCTGCCCCGCCAACAGCTACTAGTGGAGGCTGATGTGGAGTCGCGGCTGCTGGATTTTGACCAATTGCTGAGTGCCCAATTAGCGGATGCTGCTCTGCAAAAAAGCCCCCCAAAGGGCAAAAAGCATGGCCGGCAGTCAGAATACGAGTTTCATGTAGCGCCCAATCTGGCGTTGGATGTGCAGGCTAGCGTAAGCCGGGTGCAGTTTCGGCGGTTTCGGGGGCGCAATTTGAATGGCACGATACGGCTGCGCGACCAGGTTATTTCCTCGCCCACGCTGAGTGTAGCGGCCGCTGGGGGCCAAGCCAGTATTAGGGGGAGCATCGATGCGCGCCAGCCCGATCTGCTGAAGGTGCACACCACCATGGCCTGCTCGCAGCTGCCCCTCGACAGCTTATTTTACGTGTTTGAGGACTTTGGCCAGAAGTTTATCACGGCTCGCCACCTGCGCGGGCGCCTCACGGCCTCAGGTGAGTCGGACCTGTATTTCGACCGCCGCCTTACGCCCCTCACCGACCGTATGGAAGCCGAAGTAAGAGCAACGGTGCGCAATGGGGAGCTCAATAACTTCGAGCCGTTGCAGAAGCTTTCCATGATAGCGCGTCGGGAACAGCTGCGGCATTTGCGCTTCGCAGAGCTTACCAACAACTTTTATATTCAGAGCCGGACCGTATACATGCCGGAAATGGAAATTCGCTCCAATGTGCGCACGGCTTCCATTATTCGCGTTACGGGTACCCATACCTTCGACCAGCAGATGGATTATCATCTCTCCATTCCGGTGTTGCCGGGGCTGCTGCATCGGGCTTCGATGGGAGGGAGTGGCACCACTGGCCCTAACCTGCTGCTGGCTATTCAGGGAGACGAGAACGATTTCAAGGTGAGCTACGATCGGGCGCGGGCGCAGGCCAACCGGGCCGCCGCAACGCCCCCCAGCAGTGGTCCGCGGCCTACTCTGGGTGATTTACTGAATAATCCGGCCGCTGCTCCCGACCCGGCCGCGCTGCCTGCTGAGGCGCGCAAGCCATTCGAGCTAAAAAAGCCCCCCAAGAAGCCCGCGCAGCCGCAACCAGACGAGTATTTCGATTTCTAAGGTTTCGAGCCTTTTTCATAAGGCCGTAAAAGCGCTTGTAATACAGTGTCTTGCCTTATGCAACAGTTGAGCATCAACATTTCCGGGTGGTGTGCGTTAAGGAGAACGGTATTTCCTTTCCTCCCAACCTCAACCGCTATGGACAACAGCACGCAAGTATTACAGAACTATTCCGAACAGGAAAAAACCGCTTACCTCAGCGTAATCGCCAGCCTAGCCTCAGCTGACCGCCAAGCTTCAGACGCCGAAATCGAGTTTTTGCAGCAGCTCTCTCAGGCTGCCGGTCTTTCTGGCGCTGCCACTCAGCAGGTAGTGAGCGCCGCTCAGGATGCTAATAATAGCACCGTGCAACAGAACCTGGACGCACTAAAAGGCAGTGAGCTCCGCTTTTCTCTGGTAACCGACCTGATCAGCTTTGCCCGCGCCGATGGAGCTTATTCCAACGACGAAGAGGCCATGGTTAACAAAATTTCCACGTACCTCGGCATCAATCAGCAGCAGCAGCACACGCTGGAGCAAGTAGTTGACCAAGCCGAAAAAGTGCCCCACGATGCTAATGACCCCGCTAAGCAAAGCTTCTTCGGCGGCATTACTGATAAGCTCGAAAGCGCCGGCATCCCCAAAGGCGCCCTGATGGGTGGCCTGCTGGGCGTAGTGGCCCCGATGGTACTGTCGCGCGTAATGGGTGGCGGCAACCGTGGTGGCATGATGGGTAGCGGTGGTATGGGCGGCCTGATGGGCGGTAGCACCATGGGTGGCCTGATGGGCGGCATGGGTGGAAGCGGCATGGGCGGCCTGTTGGGCGGTCTGCTCGGCGGCGGCTTACTGGGTAGCGTGATGGGCGGTGGCGGTCAGCAGCTGCCTCAGCGGGGCTCACACGTGGGCAGCGGCGGCTTAGGCTCACTCACGTCTATCCTGGGCGGGTTGGGCGGACGTCCTAACTCAGCACCGCGCTCCGCCGGTGGTGGCGGGCTTGGCAGCCTCCTCGGCGGTGGTGGCAGCATGGGTGGCCTACTCGGCGGCCTGCTCGGTGGTCGCTAGAGCCAACGTTATATATTTTCACAAAAAGCCCCCTAGACTAATTCTGGGGGGCTTTTTTGTGGTCTTAAAATAAAAACGGTTATTTGCCCAGAATGGGCTGCTCCACTGATTCGAGGCCATGCAGCCGGTCGATGGGCGATTGAGCGGTGGCCAGCATATTAGCAAACTTGCCACCGTGACGCTCCACGGCCTCCACAATAGCGTAGTTCAACTCCTCTTTCACCGCCAGAAACTCATCGTAGTTATTCGTTTCGACGAAGTACTGCACGGCGGCTTCCTTAGCAGTAGGAGTGAGGGCCGTAAACTGCAACTGCACCTCGGTGGTCGTGAGCGGGTGCGCCCGGATGGTGGCAGTGGCATCGGCGATAATGCGGCGAAGCTGGTCGCTAGTCGTTTCGTGGCTGATGGTGAGCGTGAAATTGACGCGCCGAGCGGTGCGCAGAGACAGGTTATCCAACGGCTTGTCAATCATCGACTTATTAGGAACTGTGACGTAGCTTTTCTCTACCGTGCGCAGCCGCGTGCTGCGGAAACCCACCTTCTCGACGGTGCCGGTTACGCCACCTACCGTCACCAGGTCGCCAACGTTGAAGGGCCGGTCAAGGAAGATGGTGAAAGATGCTATGAGGTTTTCGAGGCTTTCCTTGGCCGCAAAAGCCACTGCCAGGCCACCAATGCCCAGACCACCGATTAGGGCCGTCACGTTCACGCCAAAGCCTTTGCCGAGGATAATCAGAAAGGCAATAATCATCACAAACACCTTCAGCAGATCTTTGGCAAAAGGAATCAGCTGGTTATTCAGCCGGGAAGGCAAAAGCTCGGCTCGGCGGCTGAACACCAGCACGAAAAAGTCGATGAGCCGCAGAACGACCCAGCAAATGGCTGTGATGAAGCCAATCTGGTATATCCGAAAAACAATCAGCTCTAACCAGTGCTCACTTTTATCCAGATCGGAGTTGCGAACCGGATAATCAAGCACTTTGAAGGCCAGAAAAACGGTGAGTAGAAATACGACCACTGCAATAGGCTTGATGAGCAAAGCCTGAAATTGCTTCTCGCTAACGCCCTCCGTTTGCTTGCGCAGAATGCGAAATAGCAAGTGCGACAAAAAGCGCGATAGTAAGGTTTTGAAAGCATACCCCACCAGCAGAATAGCCCCGCACACGAGGTAAGTGCCGACGTTGTTGCCAAAGAAGCGGTACTGAAGAAATTCGTTGACAGTCATTGTGTTATAAAATATGATTGCCTTGTTTAAAGAACAATCAACAAACTATACCAGCTCCCGCAGAGCCATCTCAAACGACTTCTGAGCCAGCCCCGTACGGTCGTCGCCCTGCAGGCGAGTGCGCTCCAAAGCCCGACGAATAACGCGTGACGTATCGCCGAAAATGGCTTGGTCGGTAATTTCGGCGTTGGTTTCCATCAAGTACGCGAATACCCGAGCCATCCCGCAGTTGGCAATAAAATCGGGAATGATGGAGGTGTGTTGGTCGGCATACTCGCCGGTTGGTCCAAAGAAGATCTCCGGATCCTGAAACGGTACATTGGCTCCGCAGGAAATCACTTCCAGGCCACCCGCCAGCATTTGCTCTACCTGATCCCGCGTAACCAGGCGCGACGAGGCGGCAGGAATAAATATTTCGGCCCCTGAGGACCAAATGCGCTGGCTTATTTCCTCAAACGAGAGTAAGCCGCTGGCAATAAGCGTGTTAGTTTTTCTGTCAAGAAATAACTGCCGAATTTCTTCCAGCGAAAACCCATTTTCATTGAGCATGCCGCCGGCCCGGTCGATGATGCCCGTAATGCGCACGCCCTGGCTTGCCAAGTAGTAGGCGGCGGCGGCGCCTACATTACCCCAGCCCTGAATGAGGGCGCGCTTACCCACTAGTTCTCCACCCCAAAGCTCATAGTAGTGGCGCACGGCCTCCGCCACGCCGTAGCCAGTGATAAGGTCGGCCACGGTGTACTTGCGGCTCAGGCTGGGCGTGAATGTCGCATCTTCAATCACCTTAACTACCCCTTGGCGCAACTGCCCCAGCTTCTGAATCTTCTGCGGCTCAGTGGCGCGGTAATGACCGTTTACAATGCCCTCCTGCGGGTGCCACAGGCCATAGTCCTCGGTAATAGGAATCACATCGTGAATTTCGTCTACGTTCAGGTCGCCGCCGGTACCGTAATAACTTTTGAGTAGCGGGATAACGGCTTTATACCAGCGTTCCAGCACGCCGCGCTTGCGCGGGTCATGCGGGTTGAAGTTGATGCCCGATTTTGCCCCCCCGATGGCTGGCCCCGACACCGTGAACTTTACTTCCATGGTCTTGGCCAAACTCTCTACCTCGCGCTTGTCTAAGCCTTGGCGCATGCGGGTGCCGCCACCGGCTGCCCCGCCTCGCAGAGAGTTAATGACGACCCAACCTTCGGCCTCCGTTTCGGCATCCTTCCATTCAAAAACTATTTCGGGACGCTTATTTTCAAATTGGGCCAGCAGGTCTTTCATTATAAATACAAGAAAATTGATAGAGTGAAAAAAGTCGTGCAAAGGTAAGTAGACCCATGCTAGCGGTCAGGAATAAGCCTTTATAACAAAATTTTTTGTGAGCAAAACCACAGTAAACGCTGTCAGAATCAAATCTTTTCAGCGCTATGTTCGTTTCAAAGGAACTTTGCAGGTATAGAATATCGTATGATCCTTATTCTCTCCCTAAGTTTTCCACCTTTGTACTAGTATATGAAACCACTGCTGGCGCGCGTAGAATCGAAGAAAGTAGACAAGGCTGCCGCAATGCTGAAAGTGTTGGCCCACCCTAAACGCCTCGCAATCGTGGATCTGCTGGGTAAGGAGGACAAGATGACCGTAACGGAGATCTACCGTTCGCTCGACTTGCCCCAAGCCATTGCTTCTCAGCATCTTATCACTCTGAAAGACCGCGGTATCCTGTCGTCATTCAAAGTTGGTACTAAGATCTACTACTCCCTGTCCATTCCTAAGCTGCTCGATGTGATCGACTCACTCGAGGATTGCTGCGAATCTATGTAATCACCTGTTTCGCTCACGAAACCAAACGAAAAAAGACCGCTGATAGCGGTCTTTTTTCGTTTGGTGCCAACACCAGGCAAAGGCTTGGGCAATCGTTTTGGTGTAGCGCGTAGCTTCCGCGTCGCGGATAGCTGAACGACTCGCGTGGGGGGCTTTTTTTAACAACTAAACAACGATACGCGGTGCGGAAGCTATGCCGTAGTAGGCTGGTTTTCTAAGTCGAAGAGTTCGGTGATGATATCAATCACCTGATCGGCTTCGCCGCGCTTGCAGGCAGCTTTTAGCTGGAGCACCGGCTGCTTCAGAAACTTCTGCATCAAGGAACGGGTAATTTCGTCCATGCGCTTGGCTTCCTCGGGGGCCAATTTCTTCTGGTAGCGGTCCATTTCTTCCTGCCGAATCTGCTCTAGGGCATTCTTCAGCTTCTGAATGGTAGGCGACACCAGCATTTCCTTGGTCCAGTCGGAAAGGCTGGCAATGCTTTCAGCAATAATAGCGCGTACCTGTGGCACAGCAGCCAAGCGCCGCTCTAGCGCCGCGCTAGCCTTGCTATGGATAGCGTCGATGTTATATACCAGCACACCGGGCACGTTTTCTACTTCGGCCTCCACGCTGCGGGGCACCGAGAGGTCGATGAAAAACTTGTAGTTCAGTACGTCGAGGCGCGCCACCATATCGGTGGTGAAGAAGGGCGAGTCGCGGTTGATAGAGGAAATAACCACGTCGGCGTCTTTCAGGCCCGTTACCAAGTCCTCAAAGTCAAGTACACGCAGACCACACTCGAGAGCTAGCTCTTCGGCCTTAGTACGGGTCCGGTTGCATATGCTGACATTGGTGAAGAGGCTACTGTCGCCGAGGTGGCGGCATACATCAGCTCCAATTTCACCTAAGCCCACCACCAGAATGCGCGGGTTGGCTACATCGGCGGTTAGCTCTTCCACTAGTTCCAACGTGGCGTAAGAAGTAGACGCTGCCCCATCACGGAAGCTGGTCTCTTGCTGTACGCGCTTATTGGTGAAGAAGATAGTGTGCATAAGGCGGTGCAAAAACGGGCCCGCGGCGTCCGCATCGGCGGCCCACTGGTAAGCGTTCTTTACCTGATTGCTGATTTGCAAGTCGCCTACTACTTGAGCATCAAGTCCCATCGCTACCTCAAAAAGGTGCAGAACAGCTGTCTCGTAGGTGTCAAGCACATCGAAGTACGACGCATAGGCATGGCTCTCGGGCAAACCCTTGAGATGACCTAAAGCCGTAATGATGGCCGTGCTCTGGTCGTGGTCGGCGGCGTAGTATACCTCCGTTCGGTTGCAGGTGCTAAGCACGAGCAGGTCGCTGAGACCCAAATCGTGATGGAGCGTATGTAGGAAGCGGCGGCAAGCAGCCTCGTCTAATGCAATAAGCTCCCGAATTGCTAGGGGCGCTTTCTTGAAAGACAGGCTGACAGCCTTGAATGGGTGGAGCATAGCTGGTGCTAGTGCGAGAATCAGGGGGCAAAAATACGGCGGAAATCGCTAGTGTGAAAACAGCCGTTGCTCCATGGTGGTTCGAGATTACGTAAAGTATCGTGTCAAAGGGCGTATAACCAAGCTGGGGGGCTTTTTGGTGCGCAGATAAACTTAAAAAATTCGTGTGGCACTCTCCTGTCAAGCACAACCCTGAAACTCCAACTGGAGCGAAAGCGTCTGCATCGGGCGCGGGCACGTATCTTCGTTGCCCGTGCGTTTATAGTTCTTTTGAGCCTCCCGTGGGGGGCATTTTTGCCTTACAGCTTTTCCGCCTTTGCTACCGATTTACGATCAGAAGTCCCGTATTAAACTTGTGGTGCTGGCTGGTGCCCTGCTCATCGCCGCCGCTACGGTTATCTACACCAATATTCTGGTAGGTCGCCTTTCTGAGCGCGAGCAGCAGCAGATAGACCTGTACGCCAAGGCCCAGCGCTATATTATCAGCACGGAGGAGGAAACCAATCTGGTGTTCGTGCAGGAGCAAATCATTGATGCCAACACCACCATTCCTATCATCTTCACGGATGATCAGGGCAATATTCAGGGCACCAAGAATATCGACTTGCCCAAGGGTATGTCAGAAGAAGCTACTATTCGGTTTCTGCGCGAGCGAATCGAGAAGATGAAGGCCCAGCACCCGCCCATTGTGGTAGAGTACGCGGCGGGGCTGCGGAATTATATTTATTACCAAGACTCCGTGCTGCTCACGCAGTTGCGCTACTACCCGCTGGTGCAGCTGGCCATTATTGCCTGCCTGGGCGTCATTGCCTACTTCGCCTTCAGCTACTCGCGCAGGGCCGAGCAAAACCGCGTTTGGGTGGGTCTTGCCAAAGAAACGGCCCACCAGTTGGGCACGCCCTTGAGCAGCCTGATGGCGTGGCACACTTACCTGAAAGAGTCGGAGACATTCCGAGATGAGCCCATTGTAGAAGAGCTAGGCAAGGATGTGCGGCGTCTGGAAATCATTACGGAGCGCTTCTCCAACATTGGATCGGTGCCCGTGCTCAAGGATGAGAACATCCTGCAAGTCACCCAAAACGCTATTGCTTATCTGCAAAGCCGGGTATCGAAGAAAGTGGTATTTAAGATTGAAACCAGCCTGCCTACGCACACGCCGGCTAAGCTCAACATTCCGCTGTTCGATTGGGTGATCGAGAATATCTGCAAAAATGCCATCGATGCCATGGATGGCCGCGGCAGTATTACCATTCATCTGCGCCGCCCCGCCCGCAACAAGTCCCAGATTGCCATCGACATCACCGACACGGGTAAGGGCATTTCCAAGAGCAAGATTGACCGCGTTTTCCTGCCCGGCTACACCACCAAAAAGCGCGGCTGGGGCCTGGGACTAGCGTTGGCTAAGCGCATCATCGAGAATTACCACCAAGGCCGACTGTTTGTGAAATGGTCGGAAGTGGGTAAGGGTACTACCTTTCGAATAATCCTGAACGGTGAGTAAAAGATTGATGGCCAGCAACTAACGAGCTATACTGCTGGCGGCCGGAGTTTCAATCGGCTTCGGGCGGGGCAGCTTCACCTCTTTACGGTTGGTGATTTCCACGTAGCTGTTGCCGCTGACCGGCTTGCCGTTGTGAGTGCCCGTCACGCGGCACATGCCTTCCCAGTAGCTCATCTTAATACCGGGCAGCAGCTTGAGCGTCAGCTCCTGGTCGAGCATAATCGGCTCAATGGTAAGATCATAGCCTTGTTTCGGTACGCGCAGTCGCCACTTGCTGGGGTAGCGCAGCTTGGTGGCCGGGCTGGTCCAGTAGTCGAGGGTTTCGAGCTGAAAATCTTCGGCGGCCAAGTGCGTATTTTCGGCCTGGGGGCCAAAATGCGAGCCCCCGCTTACGGTCTGGCCCGTGGCTTTGTTGAAAAGCTGATACGCCATAAGTTCCTCCCGAGGCTCGTCGAGCTGCACGGAAAACCAATCCCAGCCAAGATCTTTCGTGGTCACGGAGTTGCAGTTCCACTGGCGGTCGTACCACAGTTCGCCCTCCACCTCTCGGGCCTGCCCGTTGACTTCGATGGTGCCAGCGGCCGTGAGGCGCGGGTAGCTATAGTACCCAGCCTGCGCGACGGGGCCATATTTTTCGTAGCCCGTACCGCCGTGCAGCAAGATGGCTTTGGCCGGGGTCGTGGTCAGGTTCACCGCTACGCCCGGATGGGAAGCCATGCGCGCTTGCAGATGATAGCGCCCTTCCTGCCCGCTCAATGTCCAGCGCTCGTCCTTTTTCTTCATCGAGAGGCTAAGCGGGAGCGTGGCGGGCAGCAGCTTAGGCAGCCGCTCCACTTTATAGTCGTAGCGAAATTGCTTGGTTTGCGGGTCGGTGAGGGCAAAGTTCACCATCTGGTAATCCTGCTTGCCCGAGGGATTGAAGTGGAAGAATACGTACTCTACTCCGTAGGTTTCGCCGGTTGCTTTATCCTTCAAATGACCCGTAAAGTACCACCACTCCAGGGAGTTGCGCAGATGTGGTGCTTCTTCCTGCGGTAGCTGGGCGCGTTCGGTAAAAACATCATGTTTATTAGTTGGCTTAAGCGTGCAGGCAGTAGCAAGGAATAGCGATAGGGCAAGCAGCAGAATATTTCTCATACCCCGGAATAATGCCTTTAGGGGGCAAAAGGTTTGCTGCCTACTGGCGAAAAGCATTACGCACCCTATGCCATATAGCGCGCGGATGCCACGGCCAGGGTTTGCGAGAAGTGTAATCTGCTATTATGAATCGGCCTTTCGTGTCCGTATCGAGGCTTATCTTAATTGCTCTTTGTCGCTGTGGGGTGTCATCCAGGGTTATTTCTTTACTGACGTAGCCAATCGATGAAAAGACTAATGCTTGTCCAGCAGCCAGGGTCGAAATCTCCAGCTCAAAAGTACCGTCGCTGTTAGTCGAAGTACCGATTGAGGTGTTTTTGAGCAGCACTGTTACGCCCGGCAGACCCTCCCCCGAGTTATTATCTGTAACGGAGCCGCGCACCACCGTGGGGGGCAAATTCAGGGCAAGCGGCTCCACTCGGCGCGGTACTGCCACCATTCCCATCGTTATGATGTGTTGTTCCGTTGGGGTGATACGCTGAGCCTGGGTCTCGACGGCGGCTCCGGCCTGCAAACCGGCTACAGCCGCTGTGGCAGCCAGCCATGTAGGCCAGCGGGAAGCCCGTACGGCCACTACCAGTAGCGGCCTGTTCAGTTGCTGGGTTGCAAACCGCCCGCAGGTCCGGCCCGACTCTTCACGCTGAAACCACCCGATTACTTCGGCATCAGTCATACCTGAGAAGTCAACTACTTCTTTGTCGCAGGCGGCGCAGTGGCGACCTTGGGCGGCGGGCGTCATCTGAGCCCAGCTCTCGTGGCAGGGCTGCGGAATAGTGATGGTAGGGCGGTGCGGCATGGCAGCTAGCGTTTACAGGTTTCCCAGTTGATGCCGCCTTGCCACCGATTCCATACGGATCAGCCAGAATTTTTAAGCTGAAAGTTGAGTCAAGACGCAGTGCTCAGTTGCCTGCTTCTAAATCCAGAGGCTGGCACAGATGCAATAAGCTGCTGTCGGGTTATGCAGCCCCGCCGCAATATTCTTTATCTTTTGCCCCCCAAACCTCCGCTTCTCACCTTCCGAATGAGTTCTTTCTCCTCCCTCTTCCGTCGTAAAGACATTTCCGCCATCCTGCAAAACCCGCCCGTCGATACGGCCGTCCACCCCGGCAGCACCGAGGAAGGCGCCCTGGAGCGCAACCTTACCGTGCGCGACCTCACGGCGCTGGGTATCGCTGCCGTCATTGGGGCCGGTATTTTCAGCACCATCGGCAACGCCAGCCACGATGGCGGCCCGGCGGTGTCGCTGCTGTTTATATTCACCGCTATTGCCTGCGCGTTTTCGGCCTTGTGCTACGCGCAGTTTGCTGCCACCATTCCCATAAGCGGCTCGGCTTACACCTACGCCTACGCCTCTTTTGGAGAGCTTACCGCCTGGATAATTGGCTGGGCCCTGATTATGGAATATGCGGTGGGCAACATCGTGGTAGCCATCTCCTGGTCTGATTACTTCACTGGGCTCATGCAAGGCATTGGCTTAGAGGTGCCTGCTTACTTAAGTATGGGTTTTCAGAGCGCCTACCAAGGCTACCACAACGTGCTGGAGCTGATGATGGCCGGGCGGCCGCTCACCGAAGCCTCACCGGCCGATATGGCCGGCTATCAAACTTGGATTGCCGCCCCCGAACTCACTGATTCCCTGCGCCTGGTCATTGATTTACCTGCTTTCGGCATCACGTTCCTCATTACCTGCCTTGTATATGTAGGAATTAAAGAGTCAAAAAACGCTTCCAATCTCTTGGTGCTGCTCAAACTCATTGTGGTGGCAATCGTGATTATTGTAGGCGTTTTCTATGTAAATACCGGCAACTGGACACCCTTTGCGCCCAACGGCGTGAGTGGCGTGCTCAAAGGCGTATCGGCCGTATTCTTCGCCTACATCGGCTTCGACGCCATCAGCACCACGGCCGAAGAGTGCAAGAACCCGCAGCGCGACTTGCCCCGCGCCATGATCTATGCGTTGATTATTTGCACCATTCTGTACGTGATTATCACGCTGGTACTTACCGGTATGGTGTCGTATAAAGAGCTAGGCGTAGGCGACCCGCTGGCTTTTGTTTTCACCAAAGTTGGCCTGCCTAAGCTGGCTGGCTTGGTAGCGGTAAGCGCCATTTTTGCTATGGCTTCGGTGCTGCTTGTGTTTCAGATTGGTCAGCCCCGCATCTGGATGTCGATGTCGCGCGACGGGCTTTTGCCCCCCGTGTTTGCCCGCGTACATCCCCGCTTCCGCACGCCATCGTTTAGCACCATCGTAACCGGCCTATTCGTGGGCATCCCGGCTTTGCTGCTCAACATGGACCTGGTAATCGACCTGACCAGCATTGGTACCTTATTCGCTTTTGCGCTGGTGTGCGGCGGTATTCTGCTGATTGACCCGCACGGCACTTCCGAGGCTCGGTTCAAGGTACCTTACCTCAACGGCAAGTTTCTGGTGCCGCTCGTGGTGCTTGTGGGGGGCTTTTTATTGCTGACTTACAACGGCGAGCAAGTAGCCGAGTTCGGTCGCGCCGTACGCGGCGACAGTGGCTACGAAGGCTTCCGCCACTACATCCCGATGCTGGTGTTCCTGGGCTTCTGCGTGTATCTGAGCATTGCTTCCTTCCGCAACCGGCTGTCGTTGCTGCCGGTGCTGGGCCTGCTCACCAATCTTTACCTGATGACGCAATTGGGCGTGAGCAACTGGCTGCTGTTTTTTGCCTGGCTGGTGATGGGCCTCGGCGTGTACTTTGGCTATGGCTACAAGCACAGCAAGCTGGGGATGAAGAAGCCCTGATGGCTAGTTATGATAGTCTGTATTTAAAAGTCAGGTAGTTACAAGCCATTGTAGCCTGTCGGGGCATTTGCTGCGCGTCAGATAGTTTGTATTTTGTAGTACCCAAACAGGCTCCTTATTATTCCTTTAGCAATTACTACCTACAGCTTTGCTGTCAATTATCCTCTGCATGATTAATGTAACAAAAACATATCTGCCACCCTTAGAGGAATATACAGCATATCTTCAGGGTATTTGGGATAGGACATGGATAACGAACTATGGACCGTTGGTGCTGGAACTGGAGGAAAAGCTAAAGGCTCATTTAGGCGTCAAGCATTTATTCTTTGTTGCCAATGGCACAATAGCCTTGCAAATCGCTATTAAGGCTTTAGAGCTAAAAGGAGAAGTTATCACAACACCGTTTTCCTACGTTGCTACAACCTCCAGCATTGTATGGGAGGGGTGCAAGCCGACATTTGTCGACATCCAGCAGGATACGCTTTGCCTTGATCCACAATTGGTAGAACAAGCTATTACCCCGCGTACGAGCGCCATTTTAGCCACACACGTTTATGGCAATCCCTGTGATGTAGAAGCCATTGAAGCCATTGCGCAGAAGCATCAATTAAAGGTTATCTACGATGCTGCCCATGCTTTTGGAGTGCAATACAAAGGTCAATCACTGCTAAACTTCGGCGATGTATCTACCTTAAGTTTTCACGCGACCAAGCTGTTTCACACAGGGGAAGGGGGGGCAATTATTACCGATGATGATGAGCTAGCACATAAGATCTCATATATGAGTAACTTCGGTCACGATGGACCAGAAAGGTTCTTAGGACTGGGAATCAACGGGAAAAATTCAGAATTACATGCTGCCATGGGGCTGTGTGTATTACCCAAAGTGTCCGACTTAGCTCGTCGTAGGCAGGAAATCAGTAAGCACTATGATCAGTTGCTTGATGGCCTCGGGTTGGTGAGGCCACTGATTGCTAAGGATGTACTCTATAACTATGCATATTATCCTGTGATCTTTCCGAACGAAGAAAAAATGCTCACGGTGATACATGCCCTTAACGCTCAGCAGATCTTTCCGCGGCGATATTTTTATCCGCCTCTATCTGAATTGAATTATGTTGAGAAGCAGGAAGGCAAAGTTGCCCAGAGTATCTCCCCACGTATTCTTTGCTTGCCTCTCGCCCATGATTTGTCTAGCTCATCGGTTGTGCAAATAGTTGCTATAATAAAAGAAAACTTATAGAATGAAAATAGCGATAATGCAGCCTTATATTTTTCCTTATATTGGTTATTTTCAATTAATAAATGCTGTAGACAAGTTTGTTATATATGATGATGTTAATTATATCAAGCAAGGCTGGATCAATCGGAACAATATTCTAATTAATGGCGTAAAATCAATGTTCACCATCCCGCTTGAAGGGGCTGGCTCGAACAAGCTCATTTACGAGCTTGCGCCAAAAAATTTAGCTTATTGGAATAAAAATTTTATAAAAACGATTGAGCAAAATTACAAAAAGGCCCCGTTCTTTAGTAAGGCGTTCGACATAGTACGAACTGTTTTTGATTCGAACTATGCTAGCATATCAGAGTTGAATTATTGCAGCATTAAAAGCGTCGTTGAATATCTGGATATAAAAACTCAACTGATAAAAACATCGAGAATATATGAAAACAAAGATTTGCAATCCGAAAAGAGAGTAATAGATATTTGTTTAAAAGAGAGAGCGGAAGAATATATTAACGCAATTGGCGGGACTTCTCTATATTCCAGAGATAATTTTTTGGAAAGGGGACTTAAGCTCTGCTTTTTAAAATCTGATCCTATTGTTTATCATCAATCGAACAAATTCTGTATTCAAGATTTGTCGATGATAGACGTTATGATGTTTAATTCGCCTGCTGTCATTAGTGGATATTTAGCTAAATATAAGCTCATATGAATAGTGTTGGCGGCTATTTCGGACTGGAATTATCTAGAAAGAACGAGTACCACGATAATGCGATCAGGCTGAATACTGGTCGGAATGCTTTAGAATACATAATAAGGGCAAAAGGATTATTGAAAATATATTTGCCTTTCTTTAGCTGTGATGTGTTGCTGGAGCCAATAGAAAGGGTGGGAATAGAGTATGAGTTCTACTCTATAAGCGAATGTTTTGAGCCGATATTCGATTTTAAAAAAATAAAAAAACATCAAGCATTATTATATATTAACTATTTTGGCTTAAAAAACAAATTTATTAATGGGTTGCAAGATATTGCAGGTAATGTAATTATAGATAATTCGCAATCTTTCTTTTCTGCTCCACTTGCGCAGATGGATACATTTTATTCGCCAAGAAAATTTTTTGGTGTTCCAGATGGCGCTTATCTGTATACAGACACTTTATTATTCGATGATATAAAGATGGACACCTCATTCGAAAGGTTCGAGCATCTATTACGGAGGATTGATGTTGGAGCAGAAAATGGATATGATTATTTTATTAAAAATGACAAAAGCTTGTCAGGTAAGCCTATTTTGCAAATGTCTAATTTAACAAGGAGCTTGTTGCAATCAATTGAATATCCTTGTATTATTTTAAAAAGAAGGGAAAATTTCATTTTTTTACATCAATTGTTAAAAAAACATAACACTTTAAAAATTTATCTAGAAGATGAAGATGTGCCTATGGCTTATCCATTTTATTCAAAAAAGCCGAAAGTAAGGAGTCAGCTATTAGCAAATAAGGTGTTTACTCCCATTTATTGGAAGAACGTTCTTTCATGGGTTGATAATAATACTGTCGAGTACGATTATGTTGAAAACATAGTTTATTTGCCCATCGACCAGAGGTATGGCTTAGATGACCTTATAAGGGTCGTTGAACTAATAGAAGATGAATTAGGTAGATGAACCACAACCTTATTTCATTAAGTGCTCCTGAAATGTGGAGTGAGGCATTAAAGGATATTCCCCATTCCTTTAGTCATACATGGCAAAGTTGTTATGCAATGCATTTAACAACTGATTATGACACTTACTTATATAATTTTGTCAGCAATGATATTAAAGTGCTATGCCCTATAGCAATTCGTGAGTATAAAGGGGTTAAGGATGTCGTAACCCCTTATGGTTTTTCAGGTTTTATTGGCAATCGGAGTTGCCTCAATTTCCCAAACTATTGGAAAAAATTTGCATATGAATGTGGGTGGGTGAGTGGATATATTGGATTGAATCCGATATTAGAGAATCCCTCTTATTATGCTGAAGAAGATGTGTTTGAATATAATGAATTATATATCATAAATCTGAGGCTTACAATGGAAGAGCTTTTTCAGAATCTGTCGACGAATAGAAGGCGGCAGCTGAAGACATTTTCTGACAAAAGCCAAAATTTTACATTAGATAAAAATGTTATCAAAGAGTTTTTTCTTAACAATTATCACCAATTTTTTGCTGAGAGAAATGCATCGAGTGTATATAATTTCTCGGAAAACACTCTAAGTTATATTATAGAGTTAGATAACGTTATAATGGTTGGATATAGTGAGGGTAGCAAAATGCAAGCAGTTTCATTGTTTGCTTATACTTTGCATGGAGCAGAATATTTATTCAATATTTCCTTGCCAGAGGGTAGAGATAAAGCTGTTCCACTCATATGGTTTGGTGTGAGCTACTTAAAATCACTCAATATACCAACTCTGAATTTAGGTGGAGGGGTGCAGCGTAACGATTCTATTGCTCAGTTTAAACAGCGATTTGGCGCCGTTATTTGTCCATTGAGGTGCTTGAAACAAGTGTACAATGAACCTGTCTATTCTCAGCTTTGCCTGGAAATTTCTGCTGATCCAAGCGATAAGACTGGCTATTTCCCAGCTTATAGGGAACGTACATAATTGTTTCATGTATAATTTACACTTTCAAACCATAGAATAAATGTTTACCAAAACGGCTAGCTACTACGATGCTCTTTATAATTTCAAAGACTATAGTGAAGCATCTGACCACCTTCATCAACTTATACAATCATATAACCCCAATGCCAAGACGTTGCTTGATGTGGCTTGTGGTACTGGTAAACACATAGAGCATCTAAGAAATAGATATCAGGTTGTTGGTATAGACCTTAATGCTGAATTATTAGAGGTAGCTCACACACGATGTCCAGATGTACCCTTCTACCAGAAGGACATGACCGATTTTGATTTGTCAGTTACTTTCGATGTTGTAGTTTGCTTGTTTAGCTCGATTGCTTATGTGCAAACGGTTGACAACCTGAACAAAACCGTAAAGTGCTTAGCTCAACATTTAAATCTTGGTGGGTTATTGGTAATTGAACCTTGGATTACACCAGATCAATATGTCGTCGGAAAGATAACTGCTAACTTCGTTGATCAGCCTAATCTAAAAATTGCATGGATGTATGTTAGTCAGTTGAAAGATAATACATCAGTTTTTAATATAAATTATATGGTAGGAACACCGGAAGGCGTTAATAATTTTTCGGAGGAACATATAATGGGGTTGTGGACTGATATCGATTATAGAAGTGCGATGGAGAAAGCCTCTGTGGAAGTGAATTATGATCCTAAAGGTTTGTTCGGTAGGGGTATGTATTATGGTGTAAAACAGTAGGTATATTCCAGTTCGAGTAATTCCAACTTATAACTCTAGCTTCTGTAAATGGTAGACATAAGTATTTGGATTACTGCCTATAATCACGAAGAATATATAGCTGAGGCATTAGAAAGCGTGTTAGGTCAATTAACGACCTTTACGTATGAATTGGTCATTGGAGAAGACTTTTCCAGTGACCGAACCCGGGAGATTGTACTTGCTTATAAAGCGCGCTACCCTGATAGGATCAGGTTATATTTGCCCGACAAAAATCTGGGTATGATTCCAATGACAAAGGCCTCGTATGACCTTTGTACTGGAAGATACATTGCTTGGCTAGATGGGGATGATTATTGGATCGATCCATACAAACTTCAGAAGCAGGTTGAGTTTCTTGAAACAAATCCGGAGTTCTCTTTCTGCTTTCACAAAGTGCGTATTATAGATCGAATTAAAGATACTTTTGTTGATTCTGTAGATCCAGTACATAAAGGGATTGATAATACTTTTTCTACGGAGCATTTTTTGCAAGTCTATAATCCTGTTTATACTTCATCGGTACTACATAGAAACGTAGTAGGACACCCGTTGCCAGAATGGTTATTGAGCTTGCCTTTTACAGACTGGGGGTTCTATCTTATCTTATGTAAATATGGTAAGGGTAAGTATTTTAGTGAAACCATGAGTATTTATAGGGTTCACCAACGTGGGGCTTATTCAGGCCAGACAGATTACAACCAGATCTTGCAGATAATCAGCTTTTTTAAATTGATCAGAAATGCTGAATTTAGTCAATATAATAAATACACAAAAAAAGTAATTCAATACTATCGGTATAGGTTATATGAAATAGATTTGAAAAACAGAGATTTTGTAAATGCTATTAAAAACAGATTGTTTTCACGGTTCTGCATATAGTTACGGATGCCTTCCTGTCGATAAATATATTTAGGGTAGAGCCATATGTGTTTGGGTAAGGAAAAAAGGGAACGTTGGGCGAACTACTCCCCACCACTTGCCATACCATTGAATATTAGTGCGATAGTCTTCTAAGTCAAAACTCAGGCATTGCTCATAATCATATAGATTAATAGTAGTATCCTTCAGCACGTATAAGTTTATATAATAGGATCCATCATTGAGGAAATTGCCGGGAATAGTACATTCGCCACTTACCACTCCTTTCTGGCAAATTGTCGCAGTTGAAGCGACATCAAACACACAGTCACCATTATAGGAAAACAGCGTTAAATGGGTGCTAATGAGAATATCATCCGTGAAATTCCAAAATTGGAACCTAATGGTAAGTGGCGTGCGGATATCGAGGGGGGCATCTGGTTGAAGGAGTTGTGGAATAAGCTCAACCAGTTTAAACCGAATCTTGTCATTGCCTGGGGCTTCATTCGGATCAGTCCAGCTTTGTTTTGTTTTGAGCTGCTGATTATCAATTAAGTAACGATTCACTACGTCGTTTACGGGGCCGGTCGCTCTGACTTTGCCATGTTGCAGCCATAGCCCTTTGTCGCAGAGGTTGTTGATGGCTTGCATACTATGACTGACGAAAAGGATGGTGCGTCCGTCGTTGGTAGCTACTTCCCGCATCTTACCCAAGCACTTCTTCTGAAACTCGGCGTCGCCCACAGCCAGAACTTCATCGATGATCAGGATATCGGGTTCCAAGTGTGCGGCTACAGCAAAAGCCAATCGCACGTACATTCCTGATGAGTAGCGCTTTACGGGCGTATCTAAGAATTTTTCTACTCCGGAAAAAGCCACTATCTCATCGAACTTAGCTCGGATCTCGGCTTTGCTCATCCCCAGGATGTAACCGCTCAGATAGATGTTTTCCCGGCCGGAAAGCTCCGAGTGGAAGCCCGTACCCACTTCCAACAGGCTACTCACCTTTCCACGGCCTCGAACAAAGCCAGCGGACGGACGAATAATGCGCGACACTATTTTAAGAAGCGTGGATTTACCTGCGCCATTGCTACCAATGATGCCCCACACCTCGCCCTGCTTTACTTCAAAGTCGACATTCTGTAGAGCCCATAGGGCCTGGCTCTGGGTGGCATTTGGAAACTGGGCGTCGGGTAGCTGAAAAAATGGATCCTGCTGTTTGCGGACCGCTGTGGTCCACCAGCGCTGCAGGTCCTGGAGCAGATAACCCGTGCCAATGGTTCCTAGGCGGTAAACCTTGGATAGTTTCTCAATTTGGATAACTAATTCTGACATATGTTTTTATATCGTATCTATTAGCTTGTCTCCTTGCTTATTAAAAATAAGCAGCGCGGCCAACAAGAGGACAGCCGTAACGATGAAGCTGTAAGCGAAGAGGGGAAAAGTAACCACTCCCTGGCCCAGAAGCGCGCGGCGAAACAACTCAAATAGGGGGGTGAGAGGATTGAGTTGCACAAGCCAGCGCCACTTTTCCGATACGTAGCCGACGGGATAAATCACGGGAGTCAGGAACATGAGCAGACGGGTTCCTAATCCTATCAGGTAGTTCATATCCCGGTACTTTGCCGTCAATACAGAGAAGAATAAGCCTAGCGCGAAGCTTATTGTGCCAACGAGCAAAATGGCTACGGGCGCAAGCAACAGCCATTTAACATCCGGCACTGGTAGGCCCTGAAAAATGAAATAATAGGCCAGCACTAAGATTAGTAACCCGAACTGGATGCCGAAGTTGAATAGGTAACCGGTAAGGCGCGCAACTGGAATAATAAGGCGCGGGAAATAGACCTTGCTGAATACCTGAGCGTTGTCGCGGAAGGTGGATGAGATACTGGTGAACGTATCGTTGAACAGGTTCCAGAGAATAATGCCGGCCAGGTAGAAAAGCACGGGCGGGGTGCCGCCCGTTGAAATGCCGACTACTTTGCCGAAAACGACGACATACGTAATCAGGGTCAGGAGAGGCTGCAGCAACACCCACAGCGGACCCAAAATGGTTTGCTGGTAGACGAGCAGAAAATCGCGGCGCACCAGCCCTGAGGCTAAGTGTCGGTAAGCCCAAAGGTCAGGCAAACTGGTGCCCCACCAACTGGTTTTGGACCCGATTTCCCAGTCCCATTTGTTATCGGTGCGAATAGACATGTGTTGCGTGTGATACTGGCCCATGAGGCCCGGCAGTAGTGCTGAACTAAGAAAGAGGAGCTTTGAAGTAATCAAGCAACTACCCGCTTCTTAGGCGATAAAGAAAGGTAAGGCTGGTTCGTGTATAGACCAAACTACACAAAACGCGTCTGTGAGAAGCAAATGTAGCTGCAGGTTTACGGAATGATGTAAGATGGTTTTAATTAAATACTTGATTATCAAACCTGTTTCTATAAAGCATACAATGTGCGCCAGCTGGCAGATGAACTCCAAACTGAACTGGCCCTAGGCTGCGTACATAGCGCTCTATGCGCTACTGGCTGAGTACTTTGCTGCTGATTTTGACCCTTATTCGGACAGGACGGGCCCAAAAAATGCCCCCCGACAGTAGTGTTGTCAGCCCTGACCATCTCATCGCCTATTCTTTCGCAAACGACGCCTTTTTTCGCACTGACTATTATTTTACCCAAGGCATGAGCCTGAATGTGGTGCTACCCGCGCTGGCCAAGTCGCCGGTAAATAAAATCCTGCTGGGGGGCAAAATGGCGGCCGTGCGCTATCATGGCGTGAAGTTGTTTTATGATGGTTTTACGCCGCTGCGAATACAGGATGCGTTTATCCGGGTGGGCGACCGGCCATATGCTTCCTACATCTATGCTTCGCTGTACCGCATTGCTAATCAGCCCCGACAACGGCAGCGGCTGACTGCCGGCCTCGACCTAGGCTTTATCGGGCCGGCCGCCGGGGCGAAGGGCTTTCAAACCAAAGTACATGAACTGCTGGATGCACCCACGCCGCAGGGCTGGGATTATCAGGTGCGAAACGACTTGGTAATGGGCTACCACGTTGCCGCCGAGAAGCAAATAGCCGCGGGGGGCAAATTCGTGGAGCTGATCGGTACGGCGCGGGCCTCGGTGGGTACGTTGTACACGCTGGCGGCCACTGGCTTGCTGGTGCGCGCGGGGAAAATGAACCCGTATTTCAGCGACCTTGGTGTAAACTCAACAGTGGGCCGGGCTGGGGGGAAAAAACTACAGGTTTTCGCTCAGGGCCGCTTAGAAGGGCGAGTAGTAGGCTATAATGCTACGCTACAGGGCGGAATGCTTAATCGGCAGAGTCCTTATACGCTGAGTGCAAGCCAATTGAAGCGCGGGATAGTGCAGGGCAGCGGCGGTTTGGTGCTCACTTATGGTCGCGTACGCTTCGAGCCATCGGCTACCTGGGTTTCGCCGGAGCTTCGGGGTGGGCGCGCGCACCGGTGGGTTCAGTTTGACTTCTGGGGGGCTTTTTAGGCGCTCGGGCTAGGCTCAGGTGCCAGAGCAGGCAAGCCCGACGCAGAGAATCCAGCAGCAATGCTTTGTACGTAGGTTCCAGCATGCCAAAAGCAGTGCGAAATAAGCGTCGTAAGCCGACTGGATGGTGGCGAGCCGTGAAAGCGAACTGGCCCTGGAGCCTAGCACTCGCCGCTTTCACGGTGCTGGGGCTGTTGGTGTGGCGCCACGGCTGGTAGTGGATACTTGGCTAAACAAGGCGGTAAACCAGGTTTTGCGCGGTCTATCTGGCTTTGTTTACCATAAAAACGCCCCCCAGAATGATAATCATGCCCAGGCAATGCAGCAGGTTGATGGTTTCGCCATCCAGCACACCCCAGCCCAGCGCCACGATAGGCACCAGATACGTATTGGAGCTGGCAAAAAGCGCCGTCGATTCCTGAATCAGCTTGTTGAACAGCACCATCGCTACTGCTGTGCTCATAAAGGCCAGCAACGCGATGTAGCCCAGGGCCGACCAGGCGCCGGGCACAGTAGAAAGCTTCACGAGAAAATCGGTGAAGCCGAAAAGGAAAACCAGGGCCGGGCCGCCGATAAGCATGAGGAGCAGGCTGGTAACTGCCAGCGACGGAATACCATGCAGATGGTGCTTAATCACGTTGACACTAACCCCGTAACCCATCGTGGCCAGCACGATGTAGAGGCCGTACCAGGCGTTGCCCAGGCCGGTAGGAGTGGCCGAGCCCCCGCTGCCGCCCAAGCCCATCAGAACCACCGTACCCACAAAGCCGAGCCCGATGCCCAGTGCCCGCAGCGGCGTAATACGCTGCCGGAAAAATAGAGCGCCCACCAGCAGCGTAAACACTACCGTAAGTGCGTTGAGTACGCCGGCCAGCCCCGAGGCCAGCTTGGTTTCGGCGTAAGCAAATAGGAACGCCGGAATAAACGTGCCTACTATGCCGCTCAGCAGCAAATACTTGAAGCGGCTGCGCTCTACGCGTTGCACGTGGCGCAGCCCAAACGGCAACAGCACCAACGCGGCAATGCTCACCCGCGCCGCGCCCAGCTCCAGAGCCGAAAAAACCTCCAGCCCCTTCTTCATCAGAATAAACGAGGTGCCCCAGATGCAGGCCAAAACAACGAGCAACACCCAGGCCGAGGCTGGAATACGTTGGGCAGGCGCGATGGTGGCGGTGGAAGCAGGAGCAATAGGAGGAGCAGTAGGCATAATGGCTACAAAGATCAAAACAAGTACTGAGGTATCGGGAGGATGCGGGTAAGTGGCACTAACTGCATGTGCAGCGCCAGACAAGTAAAATCAATAGTTGACTGGTTAATTATCACGCCGTTCTGTAGACTTGTAGCTGTGAAGATTCTTGTGCCAGACTGCTGCTTTACAACTTATGTTTTGAACCATACTATGGAGCCAACAGAAGCTAACAAATTAGTTGTACAGGCTTATGTAAAAGCCTTTAACCAAGGTGATATGCAAGCCTTACGCACTATTTTTGCCCCCGATGCGCTGGTGTATGGGGTGCTCGGCTGGGGTAGTATGGAGCAAGTAATACCAGTCTGGCAAGAGTTGCATAACGCCTTCAACATTCAGCTAGAGGTAGAGTCTATAATCGCTGAGGGCGATGAAGTGGCAGTGCGCTACACAGAGCGTGGACAATCGATCGGTTCGTTTCGTGGGAGCGCCATTACGGACAAGACGTATGAGATTGTCGCGATGGAACACTTCGTGGTCCGAGACGGCCAAGTTCAACGGCGCTGGGGTGCCCGCGACTCAGCGGCTCAGTTTCGGCAGATGGGCCTATCACTTGGTTAGCCAGAACTAGTCTGGGGGGCAAATACCTGACTTCAGCCTTATCCCACCATTACCGGTTCGGCGGCGGCTATTTCTTCCAGAATTTCCAGAATGATTGCGGGCTGCTCGGCGTCTACTAGGCGGGTGCGCCACTGCTTGGCGCCTTCCAGCCCGCGGAAGTATTGGGCATAGTGCCGGCGCATCTCAAACACACCCACGCGCGGTCCTTTCCACTCGATGCTCTTCTCAAAATGCATACGGCACATCGCCACGCGCTCCTCAATAGTAGGCGGCGCCAGCTTTTCGCCGGTGGCGAGGTAGTGCTTTATTTCGCGGAAAATCCAGGGGTAGCCGATGCTGGCCCGACCCACCATGATACCATCGACGCCATAGCGCTCTTTATAAAGCGCCGCCTTTTCGGGCGAGTCAATATCGCCGTTGCCGAAGATGGGAATGTGGATGCGCGGGTTGTTTTTGATCCGGTGAATCAGGGTCCAGTCGGCCTCGCCTTTGTAAAGCTGCGCACGGGTGCGGCCGTGAATGGTAAGCGCCTCAATGCCAATATCCTGCAAGCGCTCGGCTACCTCCTCCACGTTTTTGGTGTCGTCGTCCCAGCCCAGGCGCGTTTTCACCGTCACGGGCAAATGGGTATTGCGCACCACCGCCGACGTCATTTCCACCATCTTCGGAATGTCGCGCAGCAGAGCCGCGCCGGCGCCCCGGCAGGCCACCTGCTTTACGGGGCAGCCGTAGTTGATATCAATCAGGTCGGGGCCAGCGGCGGTGCTGATCGCGGCGCACTCGCCCATCGTAGCTACGTCGGAGCCAAAAAGCTGGATGCCGATGGGCCGCTCATAGTCGAACACGTCGAGCTTTTTCTTGCTTTTGGCCGCGTCCCGAATCAATCCTTCCGAGGAAATAAACTCAGTGTACATCAAATCAGCCCCGTTGGCTTTGCACACGGCCCGAAAAGGCGGGTCGGATACGTCCTCCATAGGAGCCAAAAGCAACGGGAAATCGGGCAGAGCTAGGTCGCGGATGTGTACCACAAGTAGGCAGTTAGAGGAATTTGCGCAAATTTACGACACTTCCAAGTTTCCCGTAACCACCTGTCTGCTATGAAAGGTTTCGTGTCCAGCCGCTTGCACCCATTGCTGACTCTGCTCTTGCTCGTTGGCCTGATGGTGGGCGGCTTGTGCGTAGCCACATTTTTCATCGCTGTTCTGGCCAGCAGCATCTACGATATTGGCTTGCTGGAGATGGGCAACGTCACGCGCCGGCCCGGGTCGCACCCCGATGGCTGGTCGCTGCTTATGCTCAGTCAGGGCCTGACGCTGTTTATTGGCTTTGCCGGTTCGGCATTGGCGCTGGCCTGGATGCAGGGCTACCGCTGGGCCGAGTATTTTGCCCCCCGGCGGCCCACACACAATGAATGGCTGCTGCTCGCTGGAGTGCTCGTTATCGTCAGCCTGCCCGCCATGTCGAGCTTAGTAGAATGGAATGCCAAGATGCATTTCCCGCCTTTCATGCAGGGGTTTGAAACGTGGGCGCGGCAGCTGGAGGATCAAGCGGAAGCCATGACCAAGTCGCTGACGCAGTTCAATACGGTTACGCGTCTTCTGGTGGCTCTGCTGGTTATTGCCATTGTGCCGGCCATTAGTGAGGAGCTGGTATTTCGGGGAGTGGTACAGCGCAATCTGGTGCAGTGGACGGGCAGTCACCACGCCGGTATCTGGCTGGCGGCCGCTATTTTCAGCGCCATTCACTTCCAGTTTTTTGGCTTTATCCCGCGTCTGGCCCTGGGCGTAATTTTTGGCTACCTCTATGCCTGGAGCGGCAATATTCTGGTGCCCATGGCGGCTCACTTCACCCAGAATGCGTTTCAGCTCTTGCTGCTGTACTTAGTGCAGCAGCGCGCCCTGACTACCGATGCCTTCAATCCCGACTCAACCGAGAGTCTGCCCTGGCCGCTTGTATTGATTTCGGCCCTGCTCACGGCTGGCATACTGTATTATCTGTACCAAAAAATGGCCCCCACCGCCGAACCTACTGAGGCTCATACCATTGGCAGCACCGGGGTAGCCGTGCGCGCCGCCGACGCGCCCGTGCCGCATGAGCGCCACACGCTCAGCGGTCGGGGCATTGAGGTCGATGATGACAAGTCGGCTTCCTAACTTTTATCTTCCCTTAACCTCGCTATTTTGCCCCCCACGCCCGCCCCAGCCGAATCCGCTCTGACCGATCAGCCCCCAGGCAAGAAGCCGATGTCCAACCTAGCGCAGCGCGTTATTTTCGGGGCGCTGGGCGCGGTGCTGCTGTTCGGCTGCATCTGGTACAGCGCGTGGAGTTTCGCGGTGTTTTTTGCGTTGGTGCAGGCTAAGATGCTGCTCGAATTTTACCGCATGATGCGCAAGACCGGCTACGCGCCGGTCGCGGCTATGGGAGTAGGAGTGAGCGTGCTGCTCTTCATGGGCGTACACCTGATTGCAGGCGCCGGGCATTACAATACGGAAGGCAATTCGGCCATTCAGATTTACAACGCGGATGCAGCGCCGGGGAGCCCGGTGGCTTTTTATTCGTTCGGCTTTCTGATTCAGCGTGCTTTACTCAGTAGTCTGGTTCTCATCCCCGTCCTGCTGATTTTGCGGGAAATGATTCTGTGGCCGCGCTCAAAAAACCCGTTTGGGAATATTGGGGTGAACCTGCTGGGCCTGTTTTACGTGAGTATTCCGATGAGTCTGCTCAGCGTGCTGGCCTTTACCGATGCTGGCTACGACTTCCGCCGTGTTCTCGCCCTGCTCTTCCTCGTCTGGACCGCCGACATTGGCGCTTACGCCGCTGGCAAAACCATGGGCAAGCACAAATTGGCCCCCAACATTTCGCCCGGCAAAACCTGGGAAGGCTGGATTGGCGGAGCGTTGCTGACGCTGGTGATGGGCTGGGCCTTAGGCTATTTGCTGCCCGATATGCCGCTTTCACACCGCTTAGTGGCTGCGGCTGTTGTAGCCGTATTTGGGGTGCTCGGCGACCTAGCCGAGTCGATGCTCAAGCGTAGCGTAGGCGTGAAGGACTCCGGCCGGATTCTGCCCGGGCACGGTGGCTTGCTTGATCGGTTTGATGCGTTGCTGCTGGTGCTGCCGGTGTTGGTGCTCCTACAGCTATTAGTGGAGTAAGCCTTACTTTCCGGCTTACTAGGGGCAATTCCCAGAAACGCTTCGCATAGCTCTTGTTTCTAATAGTTTATTGCATAAGCTCCACAGCTTTCAACTGTGGAGCTGCAACCTGTTTCGTTGCCTCAAACAGGGCGTAGCGTCTGGATTGGGGCAATTATTGCATAGCAAAGCATCAAGGCGGTTTATTCAGCGTATGCACAAACCTAGTACCTTTGACCACCCCAAACCCAGGGGACATTTACGGCTCCACCCGGCCTTAATGTGCCTCCAATCATAATTCCCACCCTTTTTCAATCATTCCTCCTCTATGGCTGTCACCACGGTGTACAAAGAGCCGGCCCCTATCGTGGACCGCGAAAATCCACTTGAATCCATGATGTCGCGTTTTAATATCGCGGCGGAGATTCTGGGTTTAGACGAATCAACCTACAACGTTTTAAAAGCACCTGACAAGCAGGTAATCGTCAATATTCCCGTGACCATGGACAATGGCCAGATTCGGGTGTTTGAAGGCTACCGCGTAGTGCACAACACCATTCTGGGTCCGTCGAAAGGCGGCATCCGCTACGACATGCACGTGCACCTCGACGAGGTGAAAGCATTGGCCGCCTGGATGACCTGGAAGTGCGCTGTAGTTGATATTCCTTATGGCGGCGCCAAGGGCGGCATCATCTGCGACCCAACGAAGATGAGCGCCGGCGAGATTGAGCGCATGACCCGCGGCTATACGCTGGCTCTGAAAGACGTATTCGGCCCCGACCGCGACATTCCAGCGCCCGATATGGGTACTGGCCCCCGCGAAATGGCTTGGCTTATGGATGAGTTCTCCAAAACCACGGGCGCCACTTCACCCGCCGTCGTGACGGGCAAGCCGCTGGTGATGGGGGGGTCTTTGGGCCGGGTAGAAGCCACGGGCCGGGGCGTAATGGTATCTGCCATTGCTGCTATGAAAAAGCTCGGAATGGATCCCACCAAGTCGTCGGCAGCGGTGCAGGGTTTCGGCAACGTAGGCTCGTGGGCAGCTAAGCTGCTCTGCGAGAAAGGCGTAAAAATTAAGGGTGTCTCTGACATCAGCGGCGCTTACTGGAACGAAGAAGGCATTAACATCGACGAAGCTATTGCCTACAAAAACGCGCATAACGGCCGCTTGGAAGGCTACACCGGCGCTACTTCCATGGACCCCGACGAACTGCTGACCAGCGCTGTAGACGTACTAGTACCAGCGGCCGTAGAGGACGTGATTACGGAGCACAACGCTGAGCGAATTCAGGCGAAGCTGATTGTGGAAGGTGCCAACGGCCCTACTTCAGCCAGCGCCGACGATATTATCAACCGCAAAGGCATTATGGTAGTGCCCGACATTCTGGCTAACTCCGGCGGCGTTACTGTGTCCTACTTCGAGTGGGTACAGAACCGCCTAGGCTACAAGTGGAGTGAAGGTATGGTGATTGAGCGCGCAGCGCGCATCATGAACGATGCCTTTGAGAAAGTGTACGCCACCAGCCAGAAATACAAAGTGCCTATGCGTATTGCGGCTTACATAGTAGCCATCGATAAAGTAGCGCAGACGTACAAATTCCGCGGCGGCTACTAAGCCTTTCGTACTCAGCGCCGATATCAGTTTCGTTGGTTAATTAGACCCTATAGCTGAATTGTGCGTATGCAAACAGAATAGCCCTAAAACGGTCTAATTGCTAGCCCGGACCATTTGGTCCGGGCTATCTTTGTCAGGCTTTTGTACATTCGTGACCAAACTCGGCAACAAAACCAGTTTTCTTTTCTGTTTGATTAGTTGAAACCCTGTAGCTGCGCATTTTGCTGGTTGGGTTCATCCTTAGGTCAGCGCAGCTAATCTGCGATTTATGAAGATTCACAAAGAAGGACGACGCATACTATTCTTTACGCTGCTGGCTCTGCTGGCCGTTAATTTGTTGCTGTTTCGGTTTAATAGTCGCAACGAAACCTTCAACTTCATATTTGTAGGGGCATCGGCCGTAGCCTTTTTGCTGCTGTTGCAATTTTTTCGCAGCCCTTACCGCAATCTGCTTACCCACGAAGATCTGCTTATCGCTCCCGCCGATGGCAAAGTAGTGGTGATTGAAGACGTGCACGAGCCTGAGTACTTTGACGATACGCGCAAGCAGATCAGCATCTTCATGTCGCCTATCAACGTGCACATCACCCGTAACCCGATTTCGGGTGTGGTGCGCTATTTCAAATATCACCCCGGCAACTATTTGGTCGCCTGGCATCCCAAGAGTAGCACCAAAAACGAGCGCACTACAGTCGTAGTGCAGTCGGAAGCCGGGCCCATGGTCCTCTTCCGGCAGATTGCCGGCGCTATGGCCCGACGCATTGTATGGTACGTGAGCGAAGGCGACGAAGTAAGCCAGGGCGAAGAGTTTGGCTTCATCAAGTTCGGCTCCCGCGTCGATATATACGTGCCGCTGGATACTGTATTGAAAGTGCAGCTCGGCGATAAAGTGAAGGGCGGCGAAACAGTTATTGCCCAGCTGAAAACGGAAACCCCGAGTCTTTTCTAACCCGCACAAACGATCTGTGATACCCAAAAAAGCCCCCCAGACTTAGTCTGGGGGGCTTTTTTATTCAATGTTAGTTAGCTGATAATGTAATAGCGTCATGCCATCAGGCCAAGTATGGGTACGCAGCAATTTAAGCGGTTGTGAGTGTTTTGGCTCATGCCACAGCGGAATACCGTTGCCTAGTAGCCTCGGAACCACAAACAGCATCAGCTCATCAACCTGCCCTGCGGCCAGTAAAGGGGCCACAAGCTTACCGCCTCCAATAAGCCAGATTGTGCCGCCTTCTTCCTGCCGCAATTCCCGGACAAACTCGGCTGCATCCGTCGTTACAAACCTGACGGACGGATGCACCGCTTCAGTGGGCGGGTTGCTGGTAAAAACGTAATTGATAAGCTCAGGGTACGACCATTCACCAAAGGTGAGCACCTGCTCATAGGTAGTGCGGCCCTGCAAAGTCGTGTCTATCGTTGAAAGAAAGTCGGCGTAGCCATAGTCCTCGCCCGGTAGGAGAGGTGGTAGCCAGTCTACTGAGCCATCAGGCGAGGCGATGTAGCCGTCGAGACTCGCGGCAATGTACAGGACCACTTTGCGCATACAGTTGGTATAAGGTTAACATAATCTGACCAGAAAATCTTCAGGCTTTTCGAGGGCTGAGCCCGTGAATTTAGGATGCTGTAGCCCTGCGCATGTCAAGCCATAAGCTTGGCTGAACAGTAAAGGCAAACTAGTCATAGAACATACTTAGCGTACGCCTGTGCCTTGGTTATAAGGCATATAAGCTTGTATAGACCCTTTGAACAAAGTAGGAGAATCTGCAAACTAGTGCAATACGATTCTTTAAGCCCAGCAACTTGCTACTGCATATGTTCTTTATAAAATACGGCTAAAACCAGGTCTTGAAGCCAAATAACAGATTCTTAGAAAGGTCCTGCTTAAAAATAGGCTCCTATCTGTTTATGCAAAGCATTAGTGATGAATCTCTGAATAGGCTATGTGCTTGTATGCAATGGCTTACTATAAGTTTGGAGAATTAAACATTTCCGGGTTTAAATTATATTAAGTGTGTTATCTGATTGCTTAAATCACAAACTTGTTTGTTGTATAAACAATTGATAAACAATGTATTAGACTATTATGATGATTGCAAACGACTATTTATTTCTAAGCTCAACAATTGCGGTAATCTAGGTACATAGTTTATATCAAATATAGATTTTATAAGTCTGTTGGTCGACTACAAACCGCTGTTAAGCGGGCAAAACACGTGCTTTACGGATAAACCATAAAAAATGTTGTAATTATTCTGAAGAAATTAGAAGCGTCACATTTTTTGTTGGATATTCACATAGATATTGGTCAATAGGCTCCAATTGTAAGCATTCTTCGCATTCCTGTTTCTTGCTCTCTTTAGCTTGTTGGTCAGCATTTAATTTTTGCACTTAAACAATACCTATTAGTACACATCTACCCCTCATACCACATCTATGAGTACACTTCTACCCACCCCCCAAAGCGGGATACATCGCAAGGCCTACGGGCTCTTGCTGTTCCTGCTGCTACTGGCTGCCCAGGTCTCGGCGCAAAATAGTATTAGTACAGGCCTTATATCTGGTAGTCCATTTTGCGCAGGTAGTACTGTGAATGTGACTTTCAACTTTGATGGCCCAAGGTCTACGGGTGCTACCTATACATTTAGAGCCGAGTTATCGGATGCCAACGGAGCTTTTAATTCTCCTGCAACAAACATTACTAGCCCTAATTCACCAACCCAATTTTCTTTAAATAATGGCGGCAATGGCAGTGGGACTATTAACGCCACTCTACCAAGTAGCACTAATACAGGCGAGGGATATCGTATTAGAGTGGTCACGAATGCGCTACCAAATGGTGGTCTATCAGCTAGTATCCTGAAGATAAATGCAACGGTAGGAAAACCTACTGCTATAACCATTGCGTCAGGAATCGAACCAACCTGCCAGTTAACGAATAGCACCACTACAACGAATTATGCCACCACGGCTACTAACAGCACAGGATTTAACTGGTCGCTGAGTAAAACCACAGCTGGTACAATTTCCTCGACAGGTGTCGTAACCTGGGCCAGTGGTTTTTCCGGCTCAGTTGATATTCAAGTAACGGCTAACGGCTGTAATGGGCCTTCTGCTCAAACTGTGAGGTCGGTGACCATCAATGCTGCACCTACGGTAGCCTCAATTACTGGCACAGCGGCGGCATGTGTAGGCGGCACTACCACCCTAAGCACCGCTACTACCGGTGGCGGGTGGAGCAGTTCAAATACGGCAGTTGCTACTGTTGATGCAGCATCAGGTATAGTTACAGGCGTTAGCGTCGGCTCAGCCATCATTAGCTATACACTCACCAACAATGGCTGCTCCAATAGTGCTACTCGAGCTGTTTCTATTACTGCTGTCCCTAATGCCCCCACGGCCAGCGTAACCCAACAGCCTACCTGCGCTTTAGCTACAGGCACTATCACAGTTAGCCTTCCAGCTCCAGCCACCGGTATCACTTATAGCATCGACGGCACCAATTACATTAATACAAGTGGTGTGTTCTCGGGTCTGGCAGCGGGCGACTATTTCGTGTCGACGCGCAGCAACGGCTGTACTTCCGGTACGACCAAAGTTACAGTCAATCCACAGCCTGCTGCACCTACTGCCTCGATTAGTGCGAGTGACCCAACTACCTTCTGCGCTGGCGGCTCCGTAACCCTTACTGCTTCAGAAGGCACAAGCTATTCGTGGAGCAGCGGCCAGACCACGCGAGCCATTACCGTAAGTGCCAGTGGTAATTATTCTGTTACGGTTACTAACAACGGCTGCTCGGCTACTTCGGACGCTACGGCTGTAACGGTTAATCCTGTGCCCAGCGCTGCCTTCACTTACAGCGGTTCGCCATTTTGTAAGTCGGGCACTAATCCATCGCCGGCTGTTACTGGTGCTATGGGGGGCAAATTTACCTCAACCAACGGTCTGACCCTGAATGAAAACACGGGTGAGATTAACCTGAGTGCAAGCACGGCCGGCACGTATACCGTAACCTATACGGTGTCGGGCACCTGCTCTAATAGCGCCACTGCCGCCGTCACGATTACGAACACTCCGGTGGCGACGTTCTCGTACGGTGCTGCTGCATATTGCACCTCTGTTTCCTCTGCTCCGGCCATACTGGCTACAGGCGCTACGGCTGGCACATTTACAGCTTCTCCCGCCGGCCTGACCCTGGATGCTGCCACCGGCCAGATCACGCCCGGCACCAGTACGCCGGGTACTTACGTGGTGACTAACTTGATTGCCGCCAGCGATGGATGCAATGTCACGTCGGCTACAAAGTCTGTAACGATAAATGCTGCCCCTGCTATTACCGCTCAGCCCCAGCCCGCAACCCAAACCGTAGGCGAGGCAGCCAGCTTCTCCGTCGCGGCAACGGGTACCGGCCTCACGTATCAGTGGTACAAAGGGCTTGTAGGCTCGGGTGCTCCTATCGGTGGCGCCACCAGCAGCACCTATTCAATTAGCTCGGTAACTACTGCTAATGGCGGTAGCTATTATGTGACGGTAAGCGGTGAGTGCACCCCACCGGTTACCAGCAGCGTAGCCACACTGACCGTAAACAAGCTAGACCAAACCATCACCTTTGCGGCTATAGACTCGAAAGTGTATGGCGTCAGACCATTTGCAATCAGTGCATCAGCTACTTCCAACTTGCCAGTGATTATTTCAGTAGCAAGGGGACCAGCTATTCTCACCAAAGGGGAGCTTTTTATCACAGGAGTTGGTGAGGTAATTATCGAAGCTTTTCAGGGCGGTAACGACACGTATAATGCTGCAACCGACGTAACGCGTAGCTTCACGGTAACCCCAGCTACGCCTGCTGTCGCGATTACCGGCGGAACCTTCACGTACAACACGCAGGCGCATCCAGCCACCGGCGTGAGCGTGACAGGCGTGAATGGAGATAACTTGACGATTACTTCCGTAACGTACGAAGGCACTGATGGTACATCGTACAGCGCCAGCACCACAGCTCCTCGTAATGCCGGCAAGTACCTAGCTACGTCCACGTATGCTGCCAGCACTAACTACACTACCAATAGCGCCACGGCAGCTATTACCATCGAGCGTAAAGAGCTTACTGCCACGGCTGACAATAAGAGCAAGTCCTACGGGGATGCAACTCCACCCTTGACGGTAAGCTATGATGGCTTTGCCGGAACCGAGGATGCCAGCGCGCTGACTATTGCTCCCGTTGCAGCTACGGCTTCTAACGAAAGCAGTGGATTTGGCACATATCCCATCTCTGTAAGTGGTGGCGTAGCTACAAACTACAGCTTCACTTATGTAGCCGGTACGCTGACTGTTGCTAAGGCCGCCCTGACGGTAACGGCTGACCCCGCAAGCCGCGTGTACGGAGATGACAATCCTTCTTTTACGGCCACGGTCTCTGGTCAGAAGAACGATGATACCTTCACAACCGGCGGCAGCAGCACAGCCTCGGTTGGCTCACCAGTGGGCAGTGCCTATGTTATTACACCCACCATCAGCGGGGAAGCGCTGGCTAACTACACGGTAAATCCTGTTCCTGCCAACCTAAGCATCACCGCTCGCCCTATCACCATTACGGCAGCTTCTGACCTGACAAAGGTATACGGCGACGATGAGCCAGCCGCTTTTGCTTATACGGTTAGCGGCCGTGGCTTAGCCAGCACCGACGTATTCACGGGTGCATTGAGCCGTGTGGGGGGCAAAAATGTAGGTTCTTACGCCATTCAGCAAGGAACGCTGTCCATCAAAAACAGCTCGACCAATGCCTCGGCTATAAATAACTATACGGTTTCGTATAACACGAATGACTTCGTTATCACAACGAAAGCCGTTACGGTGACCCCCAGATCTGGTCAGAGCAAAACCTATGGCGCTACCGAGCCGGCTTTAGCTTACGAGCCAGTAGTATTAGTTGGAACGGACGCCTTCACTGGCAGCTTGTCCAGAGAACAGGGCAGCACGGTAGGTTCTTATGACATTACCCAGGGCTCCCTGGCCCTGAGCAATAACTACGTACTGAGCCTGACCGCTGGGGTGAAGTTTACAATCACGGCAAAAGCCTTAACAGCTTCTATCGTTGCCAGCAACAAAGAGTATGATGGCGGCACGACAGCAAGCGCAACAGGCAGCGTACCCGCCGCCGATGTGGTAACCGGTGATGAGGTAGCTATAGCAGTAAGCGATGCCGCTTTTGCTACCAAACAGGTTGGAACAAATAAAACTGTGACTGCAACAGTAGCTCTGACAGGAGAGGCTGCCCGTAACTACAGCTTGTCGGCCACCTCAGCCACAGCAACTGCCGAAATCACGGCCAAGCCGCTAACAGCTTCCATTACCGCTGACAGCAAAGTATATGACGGAACTACGCTGGCCAGCATCGCTACCCGCACTTTAGTAGGAGTGATTAGCCCGGACGCCGTTACCCTGACGGTTGGCACCGCTGCATTCGCAGATAAGAACGTAGCTGATAGTAAAACCGTCGCGGCAGCAGGCCTGCGCCTGGACGGCGCGGATGCCGGCAACTACTCGGTTAACACTACGGCTACGGCCACGGCCGCTATTACTGCCCGGCCTATTGTAGTAACGGCTGCTGCGAACCAAAGTAAGGTGTATGGTACGACTACTGATCCAGTATTAGGGTACTCGATTACTACGGGTTCAAAAGTAGACGGCGACAATTTCTCGGGCCAATTGGCGCGTGCTGGTGGCGAGAACGTGAATACCTACGCCATCGATCTGGGTACGCTCAGCCTGGGCACAAACTATGACTTGAGCATGACCGCTGGCAGCACCTTTGCCATTACCCGCAAAGCACTCACGGCATCGATTCTGGCGCAGAGTAAAGTATATGATGCTACTAGTAATGCCACTGCTTTGGGCAGCGTGCCCGCCGCCAGCCTGGTAGGAAGTGATGTAGTAACGGTAGCCGTTACAAATGCTCAGTTCAACGACAAAAAAGTTGGACAGAATAAAGCAGTAACCGCAACCGTAGCGCTGGGGGGCAATTCTGCCAGCAACTACAGCCTGACCGCCAACTCAGCTTCAACAACAGCCAACATCACGGCCGCTGAGTTAACCCCCGTGTTCACCGCTGCTCATAAAGTATACGACGGCAGCACGGCAGCTACCATCACGACCCGTTCTCTGGATGGTGTGTTGGAAACTGACGCGGTAACCCTCACGGGTGGTAGTGCCAGCTTCGCCAATAAGAATGTAGACATCAACAAGATTGTAACCGGCAGCAGCTTCAGACTGGATGGTGGCGACGCCGGCAACTATAGCCTGCCGACTACTAATCCTACTGCCCAGGCTAACATCACTGCAAAAGAACTGACAATTGGCATTACGGCCACCAGCAAGCCCTATGACGGCAACAGAAATGCTACCGTAACGGCTATCATCACCAATGGCCTAGTTACTAATGATGCTGTAACAGTAAACGCTGTCGGCGGATTGTTTGATACCAAGAACGCGGGTACGGGCAAAACAGTGACGGCGGATGTGAGCATCACCGGGGGCGCCGATGCCGGCAATTACACTGCCAACACAATGGCTGCTACTACGGCTGCTATTACTGCCAAAACGCTGGTCATTGACATTGCCGCTCAGAATAAGGTGTATGATGGTAACAAAAACGCGGCTGTGACTGCTTCAATCGCCAGTGGCCTGGTTGAGAAAGACGCTGTAACAGTGAGTGTTCTCAACGGTCTGTTCGACAACAAAAATGTCGGTACGGGCAAAACGGTGACCGGTGACGTAAGCAAAGCCGGTGCTGATGCGGGTAACTACACAGCCAACACCACGGCCATTGCCACGGCTGACATCTCAGCTAAAGAGCTGGTTATTTCGCTTAGCGCAACAGACAAGGTCTACGACGGAAATGCTACGGCTACTACTTCAGCCTTCCTCGCTGCTACCAGCGGTCTGGTAGCCGGGGATGTAGTGACAGTAGCTTCTACTGGCGGCACGTTTGCCGACAAGAATGTGGCTCCGGGCAAGGCAGTTACGGCGACGGTAAGCAAAGCAGGTGCGGATGCTGGCAACTATACGGCTAACACCAGTGCTGCTGCTACGGCTGCTATTACCGCCAAAGCGCTGGTTGCTTCAGCAACAGCTGCCAGCAAGGTGTATGACGGCACCGGGGCCGCCACGATCCTGACCCGTACTCTGGAAGGCAAGGCAATGGGAGATGATGTTAGTCTGACGGCTGGCACGGCTTCCTTCTCCGACAAAGGTGTAGGTACGGCCAAAACTGTCTCGGTAGTGAATTTGGACTTGATTGGTGCTGATGCAAAGAATTACACCTTCAACAGTTCCACTACGACTACTGCCGATATCACGAAGTTGAGCACTACTGGCACCTTTGTATCAAAAGACAAAGTGTATGATGGTAAAACAACAGCTGATGTGATAAGTACCTCGGTTGTGAAAGCCATCAGTGCGGACGACGTAGTTCTGAGTGGCACTGCTACCTTCAGCAACAAGAATGTTGGTGCCGACAAAACGGTAACGCTTAATACGCCTTTGCTGTCAGGTAATGATGCTGCCAACTATCACTTAGCTACCGTAAGCACTACTACTGCTAGCATAAGCAAGCGCGACTTGCTGGTGACTGCAACCGGTATAGACAAACTGTTCGATGGCACAACGAATGCTACTGTAAGTCTGAAAGACAACCGGGTAGGTGGAGATGATCTAACGACTGCTTACACTAGTGCATCCTTCGCTGACTTTAAGGTTGGTGTGAATAAGCCAGTGACGGTGAATGGCATCAGTATTTCCGGCACAGATGCTGGTAACTACACAGCCAACACCACGGCGGCCACTACAGCGACCATCAATATGGCAGTTGCACAAATGGTGCTGGTCGTTAATACTCAATCAGTACAATATTCCGATAAAATCACACTAACTGCTAAGGTTACCTCGACTACTGCTGAGGCACCACTAAACAGCACGGGTGGTACTATCCTGTACAAGATAACCAGCAATGGTGGCTCGCCTGAAACATTAGGCTCTTCAATTATTGAAGACTGGAATGCTACGAATGGCACCATAATCAAGTCGTTCGCAATTATGCAGAAGCCTGGTACTTATAGTGTGTCGGCCGTGTTTACGCCAACCTCAGCTAACATAGCTAGCGCCACCAGCACTACTGCGCTTGGTGTTACAAAAGAGGATGCTGACTTAGTATACTCTGGCTTAGAGTACTTTGGTACTGCCAATTCCAGCTCCTACAATGCGAATGTGGAATATATCGCAACATTCACTGATAAGGCTGATGACTCACGCGGGGCTGTCAAAAACACGAATGTGGCTTCAAGTGTGGCCTTCAGAGAAGTAGGCACCTCCACCAATTTGTTTGGTAGTCTTTTTGAAGTCAACCTGCTGAATACTGATGATCCTACGGTTGGGGTAGCCCGTACTGATGTCAAGGTCATCGAGCTTACTGAAGGTGAGTTTAAAGAAGGGGGTAAGACGTTCAAGTTGAGCGCTATAGCACAGGGCAATTATTATGAGGGCAGTACGGTTGAACCCCAAACGCTGATTACGATAGCTGTACCCGGCCAAGATTATGTAACTGGTGGGGGCAGCATGGTGATGGCTAATCCGGGTGGCACTCATGCCGGCACTGTCGATTCGAAGATGAACTTTGGTTTCACGATGAAGTGGAACAAAAGCGGCAAGAATATCCAGGGCCAAGCCAATATCATCTTCAGAAAGCAGGTTGGCACCGAGTGGCGCACGTATCAGATCAAGAGCAATGCCATCAACACATTAGGCACTTTCTCGAATCCTGAAGGCAACCAGGGCGACTTCAACACGAAGGCCAACCTGTCTTACACCACGGATGCTAACCCGCTCACCAGCGTTACGGTCACTGGTAACCTCGACCTTTCCATACAGGCATTCGAGTCTGTTCTGACGGGCAAATCGCACCAGATTGGCGTTACGCTCCGGTCATCTACCGGCGAGCTTCTCTTCTCCAGCAATTGGATTGGCGGCAAAACGGTGATGAAGGAGTTGAAAGGTGGTAGAATCAGCGTACGGAGCACCTCAACGCTCAATGCCGTAACAGTTCAACAGACAAGTGTTGCGTCGGTGGGTGGTGTGAAGACTGCTGAGGTGAAGACAGCCAGCAACGTGCTGGAGGTTTACCCGAACCCAATAGCTGACCAGGCTACTATCCGCTTCCGCAGCACCGAAGGTGGCAAGGCGCAGGTATACATCTATAACAGCTTGGGTGGCTTAGTCTCAACGCTTTATAATGCTGAGATAGAAGGCAACCGTGACTATACTGTTAAGCTGACCCGTGAGGATCTGCCCAACGGTGTGTACTTCTGCCGCCTGATTGTTAATGGTAAAGTGGAAAACAAGCGCATTGCTATTGAGCGATAAGCTGAGCTTATCCCAACAGTAAGCACCAAAAAAGAAAGCCGGGATTTTCCTGGCTTTCTTTTTTACATCATGTATTAATTTTCATATCACTAATAAAAAAAGCCCCCCAGAGTTTTCTGGGGGGCTTTTTTGACTATACAAAATACAAGCGAGTTACTCAAAACCAGCTTGCCATCAGCTGCGCGAGTTGCTCCAGGGCCTGCTGATCGTCTTGGTCAAAGTCGTTGAGCTGGTCGCTGTCTACATCAAGCACCATTACTACCTGTCCATCTTTCAGCACCGGCACCACGATTTCAGACTTCGACTCGCTGCTGCAGGCAATGTGGCCGGGAAACTGCTCCACATCGGGTACAAGCAGGGTCTGGGCCTGGGCCCAGCTGGCACCGCATACGCCCTTGCCGTGCCGGATTCGGGTGCAGGCAATTGGCCCCTGAAAAGGCCCGAGCACCAGCTCATCGCCCTTTACCAGGTAAGCGCCTACCCAAAAAAAGCCAAAGGTTTGCTTTAAAGCGCCCATCGTGTTAGCCAGGTTGGCAATCAGGTCGGGCTCGCCGGTAGTCAGGGCCTCAATCTGGGGCAGGAGCTGACGGTATTTTTCGGCTTTGGTAAGCGTAAGGTCGAGAATGAGTTCTTCAGCCATGAGAAAAGCAGGGTAAGCTGCGGCTTTTGTGGTCGTGAGATGTAGGATAAAGTTGAGCTACGGCGAGGCAAGCTGCGGCTTACGCGCGGTAGTGGTGATAGACAAACAGCATATCGTCGCCCAGAGTTACCTGCTCGTGCAAATGCCTGATACCCAGTTGGGGTGCCGCAATGCCCGCGCCAAGGTTTTTAGGGCTGCGCAGTATTCGGGCTTCATCCCAAAGACCATCCTTTAATAGAGAAGTCAGCACAGTAGGGCCACCCTCCACCAGCACCGATTGTATCTGACGCTCAAAGAGGTTGGCCAGAATGCAAGGGAATAAGTCTTCCGCTTCGGGTAGCTTTATGTAGTCGATGTTGGGCCGGGCAGCCCGCTCGCGGTACGTGTAAACCAAGGTAGGCTGCTTGCCATCGAGCAGATGATGGCTGGGGGGCAAACTGAGGTTTTTGTCGATGGCCACGCGCACGGGATTTTGGCCGGGCCAGTCGCGCACGTTCAGATTGGGGTTGTCGTGCAGGGCCGTGCGCGTGCCTACCAAGATGGCCTGCTCCTCGGCGCGCCACTGATGCACCGCCACGCGGGCCAGCGCCCCGCTTATTTGAATGGGCTGATAAAACCGTCCGGCCAATAGTCCATCGGCCGTTTCGGCCCATTTCAAGACCACGTAGGGCCGTTTCTTCTCCTGAAAAGTGAAGAAGCGCCGATTGAGCCACCGCCCATCCGCCTCCAGCACGCCTGTCTCCACGTGCACACCAGCAGCGCGCAACTTGTCGATGCCGCGGCCGGCTACAAGCGGGTTAGGATCGAGGTTGCAGATGACGACATCGCGGACGCCGCTTTCAATCAGTAAGTCGGCGCAAGGCGGTGTTTTGCCGAAGTGAGCACACGGCTCCAGCGTCACGTACACGCGGCTTTTGGGCAGCAGACTTTTATCAGCAACGGCCGCCAGGGCGTTTACCTCAGCGTGCGGACCGCCGTAGCGCTCATGCCAGCCTTCGCCGATGATGCGGCCGTTGTGGGTTACCACGCAGCCAACTACCGGGTTAGGCCGCGCATAGCCCAAGCCCAGCCGAGCTAGGTCGAGGGCGCGGCGCATTATCAATTCATCAAAATCACGCATACGGGGTGGGAGGAACGTAGCTTTATGGCCGAAGGTACAAACCCTGCTTCGTATGACCATCCTGGAGCTAACGCGCCGCCTCACCACCACTTTGGGGGGCATTTATCCTGAGCCTGAAGCCGCTGCCATTGCGGGGCAGATGGTGGAGCATTATCTGGAATTGACGCCTTTAAAGCGCCGCATGCAAGCCACTGAGCTGGTTTCCACAGAAAAGGCGCAGTTAATAGACGCTGCCCAAGCTCGGCTCCTGCGCCATGAACCCCTGCAATATGTGCTGGGTACTGCTCACTTTGCGGGCTTGGAGCTGGAAGTAACGCCCGCCACGCTCATCCCCCGCCCCGAAACGGAAGAGTTGGTGGCGCTTATCAGCAAAGAGCAGAAAAATGCCCCCCAGCTTACCATTCTCGACATCGGCACGGGCTCGGGCTGCATTCCTATTGCCCTCAGCCAGGCCCTGCCAGCAGCCCGGGTAATAGGAGTGGATATTTCGGCTGAGGCACTGGCTGTGGCCCGGCGCAACGCGGCCCGCTATGCGCCAAACGTAGAGCTTCAGCAAGTCGATATTCTGCGAGCCGCACCGACCGGAATTGCCCCCCACAGCCTGGCGGTACTGGTGAGCAATCCGCCCTACGTGCTGGAAAGCGAGCGGGCCCAAATGCGGGCCAACGTGCTGGACTACGAGCCGGCTACCGCGTTGTTTGTGCCGGATAATGACCCGTTGCTTTTCTATCGGCGCATCGCTGAGCTGGGCCAGGAATTGTTGCGGCCGGGGGGCAAATTATACTTCGAAATAAATGAGCAATACGCCACAGCCGTACGCAGGCTACTCGCTGAGCTGGGGTACGCTGGGGGGCAAATTCAGCAGGATATGTTCGGTAAAGACCGGATGGTGACTGGGGTAATGGTCGAGTAGGGGCCCCCACGCTCACAGAATCCGAACTTCTCAAACTTAAAAAGTCCTACCTTTGCGGGCTCAAAATCGGCGGCCTGCCGAGCTAGTTATCTGCTTTCGTGACTGATACGGTTGCCTATTTTGCACATCCCACCGCTGTACTCGACGACGGCTGCCGTATTGGCGCCGGGTGTCGCATCTGGCACTTCGCCCACCTGATGGCGGGCTGTGAGCTGGGCGAAAACTGCAGCATCGGGCAAAACGTGATGATAGCGAATGGCGTCCGCTTGGGTAGCAACGTGAAAGTGCAAAACAACGTGAGCCTTTACTCGGGCGTGGAGTGCGCCGATGATGTTTTTCTGGGCCCATCCGTCGTCTTTACCAATGTGCGCAATCCGCGCAGCGCCGTGCCGCGCCGCCACGAATACCAGCCTACCGTACTGGAGCGCGGCGTAAGCGTGGGGGCCAATGCTACTATTATATGCGGAGTTCGGTTGGGTGAATACGCCTTTGTAGGCGCCGGTTCCGTAGTAACCCACGACGTGTCCCCTTACTCCTTAGTGTACGGTAATCCGGCCCGCCCGCAGGGCTGGATGAGCCGCGCGGGGCACCGTCTTATTTTCGATGCCAGCCAGCGGGCCACCTGCCCCGAAAGCGGCATGCAGTACGAGTTAACCTTTGATAATCAGGTAATACCTGTTATTGCGATCCAAAATTCATAAGTCAAAATTCAGCATTTCCTCTTCCTGTGTACGAGCAATTACTTCAGAAAAAAGCCAAGCTAGCCGTTATCGGCCTCGGGTACGTGGGCTTGCCTATCGCCCTTGAGTTTGCCCGCAAGCTCAGCGTTATCGGCTTCGATATAAACGCCGCCCGCGTCGACTTGATGCGCAACGGCATAGACCCCAGCGGCGAGCTGGAGGCCAAAGACTTCGAGGGCTGCGACATCACATTCACCGACTCCTTGGAGGTATTGCGTGAGGCCAATTTCTACATCGTGGCCGTGCCCACGCCCATCGACGAGCACGCCATGCCCGATTTGAAGCCCTTGTTGGGAGCATCAACCAGCGTGGGCAAAGTGCTCAAAAAGGGTGATTACGTAGTGTTTGAAAGCACTGTATACCCCGGTTGCACCGAGGAAGACTGTATCCCGGTGATGGAGAAGCTGTCGGGCTTATCATTCCCTCAGGATTTCAAGGTGGGTTACTCACCCGAGCGCATCAACCCCGGCGATAAGGAGCACACGCTGACCAGCATCATAAAAGTAGTGGCCGGCTGCGATGATGAGTCGCTGGATATCATTGCCAAGCTCTATGAGTTGGTGGTGAAAGCCGGTGTACACCGCGCCAGCAGCATTAAAGTAGCCGAGGCAGCCAAGATCATCGAGAACACCCAGCGCGACGTCAACATTGCGCTGATGAATGAGTTGTCGCTGATTTTTGACCGCATGAACATCAACACCTATGAGGTGCTGGAGGCCGCGGGCACCAAGTGGAACTTCCTTAAGTTCTCGCCCGGCCTAGTCGGTGGCCACTGCATTGGCGTTGACCCTTACTACCTGACGTATAAGGCGAAGGAGCTAGGCTTTGATGCCAAGGTTATTCTTTCCGGCCGGAGCACCAACGACAATATGGGAGCCTACATCGCCCGCAAAACGGTGCAGATGATGATTAAGCAAGGCAAGGACGTAGCCAAAAGCCGGGTGCTGGTAATGGGCGCTACCTTTAAGGAGAACGTGGAGGACATTCGCAACTCCAAGGTGGCCGACGTGATTCAGGAGCTGAAAAACTTCTCTGTCAATGTGGATATCGTAGACCCGCACGCTGACTCTGACGAGCTGCACCATGAGTATGGCTTCCGCCTCACGTCCGCCGAAGAGACTAGAACTGACTATGACGCCGTTATTGTAGCCGTGGGCCATAAGCCCTACCTCGACAAAAACGAAGCGTATTTCCAGTCTATCACGGCTGATAATGCCGTTTTGGTTGATATTAAAGGTCTGTACCGCAGCAAGATGCAGGATCTGCACTATTGGAGCTTGTGATATAAATAGTTAAATGGCTGGAGGGTAAATGGTTGAATGTTCAATAATCAACCATTTAGCCATTCAACAATCAGCAATTTAACCCCCAGCCATTTAACCACTCAGAAATGGAAAGGACGAAAATATTAGTAACCGGCGGCGCAGGATACATTGGCTCGCACGCGGTAGTAGAGCTATACGAGGCTGGTTATCAGCCTGTAATTGTTGATAACTTCAGCAACTCTTCCGAGTCTGTGATGCACGGCCTGAAAGAGATTTTGGGAACCAGCATCACGTGCTACGCCATTGACTGCGCTGACGAAATAGCACTGCGCGAGGTGTTTGCACACGAGAAAGACGTGCGTGGCGCCATTCACTTTGCCGCCTACAAAGCTGTGGGCGAATCGGTGCAGAAGCCACTGGCGTACTACCATAACAATATCGGCTCCTTGCTCACACTGCTGAAAGTGATGCAGGAGTTTGAGGTGCCGAACGTGGTTTTTTCTTCTTCCTGCACGGTATACGGCATCCCTGACCAGCTGCCCGTGACGGAGGAAACGCCCACTAAGCCAGCTACTTCGCCCTACGGCAACACGAAGAAGATTTGCGAAGACATACTGCGTGACGTAGTGGCCGCGCCTAATAGCAGCGTGCGCACCATTCTGCTGCGCTACTTCAATCCTATCGGCGCCCATCCTTCGGCTCTGATTGGGGAATTGCCGCTGGGCGTACCCAATAATCTGGTTCCTTTTGTAACCCAGACAGCGGCTGGCATTCGGGAGAAGCTTACCATTTTCGGCAATACATACGACACCCCCGACGGCACCAACGTCCGCGACTACATCCATGTGGTAGACTTGGCAAAAGCTCATGTGGTAGCCGTGGAGCGCTTGTTGAAAGGGGAGAGCGAGGCCGTTGAGACCTTTAACGTAGGCACCGGCCGTGGCAACAGTGTGCTGGAAGTGGTGCAGACCTTTGAGAAGGCAACCGGCCAGAAGCTCAATTATGTTATCGGGCCTCCTCGCCTCGGCGACGTGCCCGCCATCTACGCTGACGTTACCAAGGCCAATCAGGTATTAGGGTTTGAAACCACTACTACTCTGGAAGAAAGCTTGGCTAGCTCCTGGAAGTGGCAGCAGAAGCTAATGTCAAATGGCTAAATGGTTGAAGGTTAAATGGCTGGCCGTTCTGGCAAGTCATTAAGCGTTTAGCCATTTAGCAATTCAACCATTTATCAGATGAAGATAATTATCACCGGCGGGGCTGGGTTTATTGGGTCACATGTAGTGCGCCTGTTTGTAACCAAGTACCCGGAGTATCAGATTCTTAATCTGGATGCCCTGACGTATGCAGGCAACCTGGAGAATCTGCGCGACATCGAGCATGCACCTAATTACCGCTTCATAAAAGGCGATATTGCCGATCAGGCGTTCATTGATGAGCTGTTTGCGCGCGAAGAGCCCGATGCAGTAATCCATCTGGCTGCCGAGTCGCACGTAGACCGCTCCATTACTGATCCATTGGCATTTGTGAAAACTAATGTGCTGGGTACAGTGCACTTGTTGAACGCGGCCAAAAACCTGTGGAAGCCACTGGGGTATGAGGGCAAAACGTTCTACCACGTAAGCACCGACGAAGTCTACGGCTCTCTGGAAATGGGTCCTGAGATGTTCACGGAAGACACGGCGTATGATCCTCGCTCTCCCTATTCCGCCTCCAAGGCCAGCTCCGACCACTTCGTGCGCGCTTGGTACCACACGTATGGGCTGCCGGTGAAGTTGAGCAACTGCTCCAATAATTACGGTCCCAATCATTTCCCGGAAAAGCTGATTCCGCTGGCCATTCACCGCATCCGCACCCAGCAGCCGGTGCCGGTGTATGGGAAGGGAGAAAATGTGCGCGACTGGCTATTCGTGAAAGATCACGCGACGGCCATTGATGCCGTGTTTCATAAAGGCAAAGTAGGCGACACCTATAATATTGGGGGCGTAAACGAGTGGCAGAACCTAGAGCTGATTCACCTGCTGTGTGATGTGGTGGATGAGAAAACTGGCCAAGCTCCCGGCACTTCGCGCAAGCTTATCACCTTCGTGAAAGACCGCGCCGGGCACGACTTGCGCTATGCCATCGATTCCAGCAAAATCATGAACGAGTTGGGCTGGAAGCCATCCGTTACGTTTGAGCAAGGCTTGGCCCAAACGGTCGACTGGTACCTGGCCAATACTGAGTGGCTGGAGCGCGTGACTACGGGCGCCTACCAGGACTATTACCTTCAGCAATACGCTCAGCGCTAGCGCGCAACTGATAATTAAGAATTAGGAATGAGTAATTGGGTATAAGTTATCTGATTATTTAAAGCACGATTCTTAATTACTAATTACTAATTCTTAACTGAAAGAATGTACGATATCCCTTTTCACGACCAGCCACTCGATAACCTGACCTTTCTGGTGACGGGTGGAGCCGGCTTTATTGGCTCTAATCTGGTTGAATACCTGCTTAAGTACGGCGCCGGGCGCGTGCGCGTGCTGGACAATTACTCGAACGGCTTCCGCAAAAACATGCGCCTGTTTGAAGGGCATCCGGCTCTGGAAGTTATTGAAGGCGACATTCGGGATCCGCAAGTATGCCGCGATGCTTGCCGGGGGGCAAATGTGGTGCTGCACCAGGCCGCACTAGGCTCCGTACCGCGTTCTATCAATGACCCCATCACGAGTAACGATGTGAACGTGGGGGGCTTTGTGAATATGCTGGTGGCCGCGAAAGAAGCTAACGTACAGCGCTTTGTGTACGCTGCTTCTTCTTCCACCTACGGCGACTCGCCCCACTTGCCTAAGATAGAAGACCGCATCGGCAAGCCCTTGTCGCCGTACGCCGTGACCAAGTATGCCAATGAGCTGTACGCCGACGTATTCGGTAAAACCTATGGCATGCCTATTATCGGGCTGCGCTACTTCAATATTTTTGGCCCCCGCCAAGACCCGAATGGCGCTTACGCGGCCGTAATTCCGTTGTTTATCGACGCGGTGTTGCAGGGAAAAGCCCCCCGCATGAATGGCGACGGTGGACAGACGCGCGATTTTACCTTTGTAGAAAACTGCGTGCAAGCCAACATCAAAGCGGCGCTGACCACAAATCCGGCGGCGCTGAATGAGGTGTATAACATTGCCGTAGCCGACCGCACGTCGCTGAACGACCTGTTTACTATTCTCAAAGAAGAAGCCGGCTCGGATATTACGCCCGAATACGGCCCCGACCGTCCCGGCGACATCCGCGACTCGCTAGCTGATATTTCCAAAGCCAGAAACCTGCTCGGCTACGATCCGCAGATTCGCATTCGGGAAGGCTTGCAGCAAACGCTGGCGTGGTTTAAAGCAAACCAGAAGTTCATTCACGAGAGCAACTAACCCTTTGGCGGCCACGAAGCCCGCTCGCGCCCCATTCTTTTATACTTGGTTCGTCGTCCCTGACACATGAAAGGTATTATTCTCGCCGGTGGATCCGGCACTCGCCTGCATCCCCTCACGCTGGCCGTTAGCAAGCAGCTTATGCCGGTGTACGATAAGCCGATGATTTATTATCCGCTGTCTATCTTGATGATGGCCGGAATTCGGGATATCCTGCTGATCACCACGCCTCATGATCAGGCGCAGTTTCAGCGGCTGCTCGGTGATGGAAAGAGCTTGGGCTGCAATTTTCAGTATGCCATTCAGGAAGTGCCTAACGGCTTGGCGCAGGCCTTTGTCATTGGTGCCGACTTTATCGGTGATGATAAAGTAGCCTTGGTATTGGGGGATAACATCTTCTACGGTGAAGGACTGGAGCAGCTGCTTCAAAGCAACAGCAACCCCGACGGCGGCGTGGTATATGCCTACCACGTCAATGACCCGGAGCGCTACGGCGTAGTTGAGTTTGATGCCGACAAAAAAGCACTCAGCATTGAGGAAAAGCCCAAAACACCGAAGAGCAACTACGCGGTGCCGGGCCTGTATTTTTATGATAACGAAGTAATTGAGATTGCGCGCAATCTCAAGCCCAGCTTTCGGGGCGAGTACGAAATCACGGATGTGAATCAGGAGTATCTGCGTCGTGGCAAGCTGAAAGTGGGTATTCTGGGCCGCGGCACGGCCTGGCTGGATACGGGCACCTTTGAGAGCCTGATGCAGGCCTCAGAGTTTGTGCGGGTCATTGAGCATCGTCAGGGTCTGAAGATAGGCTCCATTGAGGAAGTTGCTTACCGTCAGGGTTTTATCACGGCGGATCAGCTACGCAAAATAGCAGAGCCCCTGCGCAAAAGCGGTTATGGCGATTATCTGATGAATCTGCCCGAAACGCAAATGCTGGAAGCCTAAACACAGATATACTATGTAAAAAAGCCCCCCAGGTCAATCTGGGGGGCTTTTTTGTGTTTATACCAAACCAGTATCAGAACAAGATACCAGCTACCAGTCCGGCCCCGATGATAACGTAGGACGGAATCTTATTCCATAGGAGCAACAAGAACGTAGAAGCTACCAGTATCAGGTTGACGGGCGTATCGGGCAGCGGATGGTAGAGCAGAAAGGTGGCGGCCCACACCAGACCCGCACTTACGGCATTGATGCCTTCCAACGACGCTTTTACCACGCGGTACTGCTTCAGCTGGTCCCAGAAGCGAATCAGAAAGAAGATCAGAAAGGTGCCCGGCAGAAAAATACCCGCCGAGGCAACCAACGCACCCAGCAGCTGCCCGCTCACACCTGCATCTTCCCGGCGCATGGCAAGCGTACCGATATAGGAAGCAAAGGAAAAGTTGGGCCCCGGCATGGCCTGCACCAGTCCCAGCCCCGACAGGAACTCCGGGGCCGTGAGGTAGCGCTTAAACTCCACAAACTCAGCAAACAGAAGCGGCGCCAGCACTTGCCCGCCCCCAAATACGAGGCTGCCGTTGCGGTAAAAGTTCTCGAAAAGCCGCACGGGTAGCCAGCGCGTGTAATGGCCAAGCACGGCCGCCGCAATAAGTACGCCTAGCCAAAGAGCGAAGTTGGCCCACTCAACGCGCAACGGTTGCTTTTGCTCTATCTGAGGCAGTTTGCTGTAGCGAAAGGCCGTAATTAGCCCCCCAGCCAGCAGTAGCAAGGGCAGTACGGCCGGCAGCTGGAAGGAATAAGCAAGCATAGCTCCCGATACCATCAGGGCGACGGAGGTCTTGGTGTGAATTACCTTTTCGGCAATTTTGTAAGCTGAATAAGCAACGAACCCAATGGCAATCGGCTGCACGAACTGCACCAGTCGAGCTACCAGGCTAGGGTCTAAATAGCTAATACTGAGTGCAAAGACGGTCATGAACGTTACGGCGGGCGTCATCCAGACCAGCAGCGTGAGATACGCCAGATTGGGGCCGCCCAGCCGGAAGCCGATTGCAGTGATCGTTTGGGTAGAGGAGGGGCCGGGCACAATTTGGCACAAAGCCGTCAGCTCCACCAACTCTGCCGACGTGAGGTAGCGTCGCTTATCAACTAGCAAGCGGAACATCATGGCTAGGTGCGCCTGCGGACCGCCAAAGCTGGTGAGAGCCAGCACGGCCACATCCTTCAGGAAAATGATACCGCGTACGCGCTTGGTGCGGTTGCCACTACGGCGGGGTGGGGGAACCAAGCTAACCTCTTCCGTTTCCACTTTTTTAGAGCTTGGTACTTTTAACAGCCAGATACTAAGGCCTTCATAGTGCGAAGAAAAGATACGGTATTATCAGAAAAAAGCCCCCCAGAAAAATGCCGGGGGGCTTTTTTACCTCAATTATCGGTTGTCAGTAATTAGCTGACAACAACGGTTACTTTTTCTTCAAGCCAAGCTCAATCAACCGCTCGTTCAGGAACTCGCCGGCGGTAATGTCTGCTTCCTGCTTAGGATTGTCGGGCGTAACGCAGTTTTCGAGTGCTGCCAAGCTCATTTCGGAGCGAGGGTGCATGAAAAATGGTACAGAGAAGCGCGAAGAGTTCATCTTCTCACGGGGCGGATTTACCACGCGGTGAATGGTGCTCTTGAGTACGCCATTGGTCAGGCGCTGGAGCATGTCGCCCACGTTTACCACGATCTGGTCGGGCAGAGCTGTGATCGGAATCCACTTGCCATCGCGGCGCAACACTTGCAGGCCATCGGCCGAAGCGCCCATAAGCAGCGTAATCAGGTTGATGTCGCCGTGTTCGGCGGCCCGTACTGCATCAGCCGGCACCGCATCGGGGTTCTCGATGGGGAAGTAATGAATGGGGCGCAGGATGCTGTTGCCGTTGCGCACCTTATCATCGAAGTAGTTTTCGGGCAGATTCAGGTATAAAGCAATGGCGCGCAGTACGTCCTTACCCGCTGCTTCCAGCGTTTTGTACGTGGTCAGCGTAGTCTGGTGAAAGGTAGGGACTTCCTTCGGCCAGATGTTGTCGGGGTACTCATTTTTGATGGGGTCATTCGGGTCGTCTACCTCTTGGCCTACGTGGTAGAATTCCTTCAGGTCGCCGGTGTTGCGGCCTTTCGCGTGCTCCTTGCCTTTGCCTATGTAACCGCGCTGCCCGGCCAAAGCAGGGTTCTCGTAGCTTTGCTTTACCTCATCGGGCAGGGAGAAAAAGGATTTTACGTCGGCGTAGAGCTGGGTGGTTTGCTCTTCGGTTAGGCCATGATTACGCAGGGCCACGAAGCCGATGCTTTGGTAAGCATCACCGAGTTGTTGGACGAAGCGCTGCTTGCGCTCCGGGTCGCCTGACCGGAAGTCGGCTAGATCGAGGGATGGAATTTCTTCCAGCAATGTTGGGTCCATAGCGGAAAATCAAGATACTTTTGAGCAATCATTTCGTGTTGTGCAAGGTACTCAAAAATCAAATGTCATCTTTGTAACTCAACATTACCCGATATTCGGCTTCTTTGGTACTATTTCCTTTTTCATTATGAAAGCATCAACTTTACTCTTAAGCGGCGCCATGTTTTTAGGCGTTGTAGCCTGCGACACAACTCGTCAGCAAACCGAAACTGCCACGCAGACCATCGCTGAGAATACAGCGCCGGGTGGATTGTCAAGCATGGAAAAGAATGGCATCCGCCTGACTCCTTTCAACGACTCGCCTAAATATCCGGAGTCGCAGATGCGGCTGAAGACGCCAACCTCTGGCAATACCGTAGCCTCCGGTGCTGTGCCCTTCGACTATGACTTAAGTAACTTTCAGCTGACCAAGATGACCGGCGGCATACACGCCGAGCACATGGCCAATTCGCAGCAAGGCCAGCACATTCATAATATCGTCGACAATGAGCCCTATACCGCTCACTACACGACCGAGTTTACCAAGAATATCCCTGATGGTCAGCACGTGGTGCTGTCGTTCCTGTCGCGCTCCTATCACGAAAGCCTGAAGCATCGTGGTGCCTATGACCTGCGCGTGATCAATGTTGGCTCGGCGCGCGCCACCCCGCTGGGGGCCGATTTGGCCGCTCCGCACATGTTCTATAGCCGGCCTAAGGATACCTATTCGGGTAACGATACCAAGAAGGTAATGCTGGATTTTTATCTGGTTAATACTACGCTCAGCCCTGAAGGCGCCAAAGTGCGCGCTACCATCAACGGAACCGAGTTTATGTTGGATCAGTGGCTGCCGTATATGATGGAAGGCTTGCCCGCCGGCCAAAACACCATAAAGCTGGAGCTGGTCGACACCAATGGTACTGTCATTCCGGGACCGTTCAACTCCGTCACCCGCACGTTCACCCTTCAGCCTTAAGCAGCTATTGCTGATTGCTTGATTTTCAGTAAAAAGCCTGTTCATGCTAAGCGTGAACAGGTTTTTTTTTATGTTTTAGCTTATATAGTTCATTTTTAATACAGAAAAAGTTCTATTTTTAAAAAAAATCTTCCCTTACGTTCACAGTTAGTAGTTTTGGCTTGGCTTTCGCAGACCGGAGCCGCTCCCTAGATTACTTGGAATGTGACGGGGCAAGAGAACGAAGTCAAAGATGAGCTTGTTGAGCTCTCTGGCAATATCTTTTTGGTGTTAACTATGCGTTTTTACAAGTCATTTTTTACGCTGGCGGTCGTGCTAGCTGTGAGCTTACAGGCTCAGGCCCAACATGCTGTATGGGCCAACAAAGTGGTAGAGGTATCATCGCAGAAGGCAGAAGGGAAAGAGGCGTTCTCGCCCGACAAGGTGTTAGGTGAGCCGAACGCCAAGCCGCTTGGCCAAGTGAGCAACGATGCCTGGATTCCGAAGAAAGAAGGGAAAGAGGAATTCGTGGAAGTTCGCTTCAGTAAGTCGTTGATTGCCCGTCAGGTCACGGTCGTGGAAAATTTTAATCCCGGATCGGTCACTAAAATTGAATTAATTGACACGCGCGGCGGCAAACATCAGGTGTATGAAAACAAGAACCCGGGCCCCATTCCGGAGCTATTTCGCTCTCTGCAAGTGACTTTTGAGCCGGGCACTTACCGGACCATCGGCGTACGAGTGACCATGAACACGCTTAAAGTGAATGGCGTGAATCAGATAGATGCTATTGGTATTGCCGACGTGGCCGCCACCATGGTAAAGGAGGAATTCAAATCGGCCGCCGCAGATGAGAACGGCGTGTCAGCTGATTCGTCGATGGTGAACCTCGGGCCTACCGTCAATTCCAAGTACGTTGATACCCACCCGGTTATATCACCCGATGGCAAAACGCTGTTCTTCGCTCGTCAGGAGAGCCCGCAGAATGTGGGGGGCAAAGATGATGTGCAGGACGTGTGGTACAGCAATTTGCGCGACGCGGCCATGAAGTCGTGGAACCCTGCCAAAAACATCGGCGGACCCATCAACACGCCTGGTCCGAATGGCTTAGCCTCGGTATCGTCGGACGGTAATGCGGTGGTCTTGATCAATGTGTACAATCCCGATGGCTCGCTGGATCCCAAAGGCTTGAGTATGGCGCGACGTACGCCCACCGGCTGGACAAAGCCAACGAAGATTGAAGTAGAGGACTTTTATAACGACGACCCCGAAAACGTTGATTTCTACCTTGCTACCTCGGGCAAGGAACTGCTGATGGCAGTACAGCGCAAAGACGGGCAGGGCCAGCAGGACCTATATGTAAGTCTGCTCAAGAGTGATGGCAAAACCTGGGGAAAGCCTCGCAATTTGGGTACCTCGGTAAATACTAAAAAGGCTGAGTTTGCTCCTTTTCTGGCCGCTGATGGCAAAACCCTGTACTTCGCCTCTGAAGGCCACGGTGGGTATGGACAAAGCGACATTTTTTATAGCAAGCGCCTCGACGACACCTGGACAAGCTGGACCAAGCCCCGCAATCTGGGCTCCAATATCAATTCCTCTGATTTCGATGCTTACTATACCGTATCGGCGGCGGGAGAGGATGCTTACCTGGTGTCGTCGCGCAACGGTACAGAAGGCTCACGCGACATCTTTCGCATTGGCCTTACGCCTCAGTTTAAGCCGGAAGTAGTAACCCTGGTTCGGGGACGCGTGCTCGATGCCAGCACCAAAAAACCAGTTGCCGCCAAAATTCGCTATGAGAACCTGCTGACCGGCGAAGAGTTGGGTGTGGCTGAGACGAGCCCAGTAGACGGCTCCTATACGATTGTACTTCCTTCGGGAGCGCACTATGGCTACCGGGCGGAGGCTGCCGACTATATTTCAGAAAGCGACAACATCGACGTAACTGATCGGCAGAAGTACACCGAGCTAACGCAGGATTTGTACCTGATTCCGTTCACGGTAGGGCAAACCATCAAGCTGACCAATATCTTCTTCGCTCAGAGCAAGTTCTTTCTGCGCGAAAACTCTTATCCCGAGCTACAACGCCTGATCGGGATTATGAAAGAGTATCCGAACATGGAAATCAAGCTGGAAGGCCACACCGATAATCAGGGCGACCCGGCCTTGAACGTGAAGCTAAGCCTTGACCGCGTGAATGAGGTGAAGAAGTACTTGGTTGCACGAGGCATTTCTGCCACTCGTATTACCACGGAAGGCTTTGGCGGCAGCAAGCCCGTAGGCAGCAACGACCAAGAGGAAACACGCCGTCTCAATCGGCGGGTTGAATTCAGGATCACGAAGAAATAGTATTTCATTTATCTGATACTTTACCTATAAAGAATCCCCCAGCTGAGCTGGGGGGCTTCTTTATAGGTAAAGTATGGCCCGTGTCTACTTTACGATGAGGAGGAGTTTGCATGCTCTGCTAAACCAGACCTTCCCTTTTATCGTCTACTTCAACGAGTAGCTGTCCTTCGGTCAAAAACGAAAAGTCAGCGTATCTCTAAGCAAGCGGAGCATTTGAGACTGTCGGAAGCGGCAGTAAAGCCACGCTTCTCCTACGCTGATCGCCTGATACAACCTCTGCCCGTGGATAAGATTTCTTGCACCCTCTTAGTAGACGACGACCGAATTAATAATTTCCTCAACCAAAGGCTCTTGGAAGGCCTTAACATGACAGAGAAGCTGCTCACGGCCCTGAATGGGAAGGAGGCGCTTTCTATGTTTGAGAAGGAATGCCGGGAGTCTGGGTGCCCGGCGCTGGTATTGCTCGATGTGAATATGCCCGTGATGAACGGCTTCGAGTTTCTGGAAGCTTACGACCGGCTCGATATTACGCCCAAAGAACATGTGATCATCATTATGCTCACTACGTCGCTGCACCCGCGCGACGTAGAGCGCGTGCAGCAGCTAGGCATTGCAGGCTTTATGAATAAGCCACTGACTAAGGAGAAGGTAAACGATATTCTGAAAGCTCATTTTAATCGAGAGCTGCCGCTGGAGTAAGCACAAACAGGTTTTGTCCGAGCAGTGTAGTCTGATTGCAAAGACAAAACGCCCCCCGAACGCTAAGTGTTCGGGGGGCGTTTTTATAAAAACTTAATTGCAAAAGCGCTGTCTGTTGCCGTTTCTTATCAGGTCTGACGGGTTTCGTCGCGGCCGGGCTTGATGCTGCTACTTTGCCCCCCAGGATTTGCAATGGAGTCACGCATGTCCGTGTCTGACTGGATGTTGCGCATTTTGTAGTAGTCCATAATACCGAGGTTGCCGCTACGGAAGGCTTCGGAAATGGCCTTTGGAATTTCGGCTTCAGCTTCTACCACACGGGCCTTGGCTTCCTGCGTCTTGGCGCGGTTTTCCTGCTCCACGGCTACGGCCATGGCCCGGCGTTCCTCGGCTTTGGCTTCGGCCACTTTCAGGTCGGCGGTGGCTTGGTCTATTTGCAGTTTTGCCCCGATGTTTTCGCCGATGTCAATGTCAGCAATATCAATAGAGAGAATCTCGAAGGCAGTACCGGCATCGAGGCCTTTTTGCAGCACCAGCTTAGATATTTTATCCGGATTTTCGAGCACTTCCTTATGAGAGCGCGACGAGCCAATGCTCGTCACGATGCCCTCACCCACGCGGGCCAGAATCGTTTCTTCGCCGGCCCCGCCCACGAGTTGCGCGATGTTGGCCCGCACCGTAATCCGGGCTTTGGCGATAAGCTGAATGCCATCTTGCGCTACCGCCGCCACGTTGGGCGTGTTGATTACCTTGGGATTAACGGAAGTCGTGACAGCCTCGAATACGTCGCGGCCAGCCAGGTCAATGGCAGTAGCCTGCTTAAAAGTGAGCGGAATATTGGCCTTGTCAGCCGAAATAAGTGCTTTGATAACGCTTGGAATATTGCCCCCAGCCAAGTAGTGCGTTTCTAGATCGTTCGCGGTTAGCTCCAAGCCGGCCTTGGTGCTCGTAATCAGGGAGTTGACGATGAGCGTGGGCGACACCTTGCGTACCCGCATCAGCACCAGCTGAAACAGGCTGACCCGCACCCCCGAGAAAATAGCTGTAATCCAGAGCCCGATGGGAAAGAAGTACAGAAATACCAGCAGAGCTACGGCCGCGATGGCCAGCGGAATAAAGGGAAACTCCATTAAGTAAGGGTTAGACGTAGGTGGAAATAGGAGAAAAACGACTTGGGGGGCTTTTTAGAGCTAAGCCAGCGCTGCCTTCAAGGTTAAGCTTGCTCTACAATGATACGGTTCTGCTCGATGCGCAAAACGCGCACGGCGGTGCCAGCATCCAGAAACTCACCCCGCGTGGCAGCTTCTCTGCGGTCTTCGCCAAACAGAACAGTGCCGGCGGGCCGTAGCGCCGATAGAGCTCGTCCGGTAGCGCCGGGCTGCACATCGGGGCGGCGCACGTCGCGCACGTGGCTGTCATTCACATCGGTGAGGGCAAACCTGTGCAGGTTTTTCGGTCGGAGGCCCACGTACAGCATCACGCCCGCAGCCACCACTGAAAACAACAGCGCGTAGTGGCCAGCCGTGGTGCCCAAATCACGATAGCCCAGCCATACGCCCGCCACCAGTAACCCAAATCCAACCAGTCCGACCAACGTAGTGCCCGGAATAAAGAGCACCTCAACTACCAAAAACAGCAGGCCGAAAAGCAACAGTAAAACAACGGTAAGCCAGTCCATAGAAAGGAAAGTAGGATGTGTTCTTAAATATACACAAAAACAACCGCCGTTGCCAGAGCAAGCGCCGAGCTTCTGCTGCTATTAACTAGGCGGCTTGGTCCGTTAGTAGTTCCATGCGAAGTATCGTCAGGACGTATTTAGGGAAGCAAGATGAGGCATGTTGAGCCCACCAACTGCGCTCTAGTTTCGTATTGGGGTCATGATGAAACAACGTGAAATAACCGACGAATCAAATACCGCCTGGACCTGCGTGCAAGCCTACGCCGGCCTCGATAGCAAAACCGCCGAGCAAGCCACCAAGCTAGCCGAAGCCCAAGATGGAACCGTGACAGTAGTTTGTACGCCCAGCGGCGGCGCGCAAACCGTGCGTCTGGAACTGGATAAAGACTGGCTGGAAGAGCTTTCGGATGAGGAGCTAACTACTGCTATTACATCGGCTGGTTCTGGCAGCTAACATAATAAACAGCAAAAAAGCCCCCCACAGTTATTTGTGGGGGGCTTTTTTAAATAAAGGCAACACTCCTAATACGCTCGCGCAAAGTGAGCGCGCCGTGTGCTGGGCTTCCCAGTCACAATGCAGATGCCATCTTCATCAGGCTCGGCAAGCGCCAGGCAGCGAATCGTGGCTTTAGTTTCCTCTTTGATGCGCTCCTCCGTTTCGGGAGTGCCATCATAATGAGCTACAACAAAGCCGCCGGGGCCGTCGAGTACCTGCTTGAACTCCTCATAGCTTTCCACGCGGGTGGTGTGGGTTTCGCGGAAGTTGTGAGCGCGCTGGTAGATATTATTTTGGATGTCCTGAAGTAGCTGATCGATGTTATTCACAATGTCGGTGAGCGGCATGTTCAACTTCTCTTTGGTGTCGCGGCGGGCTACTTCTACCGTGCCGTTCTCCAAGTCGCGCATACCGATGGCCAAGCGCACGGGTACGCCTTTTAGCTCCCACTCAGCAAACTTAAAGCCTGGGCGCTCGGTGTCGCGGTCGTCGAGCTTCACACTGATGCCCCGCTCCAGCAAGCCCATCTGAATAGGCCGGATGCGCTCCTTTAGCTCATCTAGCTGGCCGGTTTTGTAAATGGGCACGATAACCACCTGAATAGGAGCCAGCTTGGGGGGCAAAATCAGGCCGTCGTCGTCGGAGTGGGCCATCACCAAAGCACCCATCAGGCGGGTACTCACGCCCCAGCTTGTTCCCCACACGTGCTCCAGGCTGCCTTCTTTGTTGGTAAACTGTACGTCGAAGGCCTTGGCAAAATTCTGCCCCAGAAAGTGGGAAGTGCCCGCCTGCAAGGCCTTGCCGTCCTGCATCAAACCCTCGATGCAGTAGGTTTCGAGGGCACCCGCGAAGCGCTCATTCTCGGTCTTCACGCCTTTTACCACCGGCAGGGCCATCCACTCTTCCGCAAACTCGGCGTACACGTCCAGCATCTGGCGCGTTTCGGCGAGGGCTTCCTCGGCCGTAGCGTGGGCCGTGTGACCTTCCTGCCACAAGAACTCGGCGGTGCGCAGAAACAAGCGCGTGCGCATTTCCCAGCGCACCACGTTAGCCCACTGGTTAATGAGCAAAGGCAGGTCGCGGTAGCTCTGAATCCAATTTTTGTAGGTGCTCCAGATGATGGCCTCAGAGGTCGGCCGCACTATCAATTCTTCCTCCAGCTTGGCATTGGGGTCGACGCGCAGCTTCCCCGGATTGTCGGGGTCTGTTTGTAACCGATAGTGCGTTACCACGGCACATTCTTTGGCGAAACCTTCGGCGTTTTTTTCTTCGGCTTCAAATAAACTTTTGGGTACAAACAGCGGAAAGTAGGCATTTTCGTGGCCCGTGCGCTTGAACATATCGTCGAGCTGGCGTTGCATCTTTTCCCAGATGGCATAGCCATACGGCTTGATAACCATACAGCCCCGTACAGCCGAGTTCTCGGCCAGGCCGGCGCGCTTCACTAACTCATTGTACCACAGCGAATAATCTTCGCTCCGCTTCGGCAAACTTTTACTCATCTTTGGAGTATCTTTAAATAAGCAAATCTGTTCGTACTCTGGTACAACATTTGACACAACAAAAGGCACCGTTTCGGGGCAAATTACGTTATTAAAACCCAAGCAGTCCGCTACATTAGCGGAGAAGAGCATGGGTCCGGTTAGGTTACCCTTATTCTCTACTTTCTTGGTCCACCCTTTCGCGCCAGCAGACATGAAAAATTTCCTCCCAGCCTTATTGCCCACTTTGGCCCTGCTCACGCTCGGGGGCTGCGTTGGCACGTCGGCGCTCACCTCCACGGAGAGCGACGGTGTTTACTATACTTCCAAGGATAAGACAACTCTCGTTGCTTCGGCAGCCCCCGCCTCGTATGAGGAAGGCGGCTACGAAGCTACCACCGATGAGGCGGCCAATCCTGATTACAACGAGGGTGCTGCCTCATCGAACGCGCGTAGTGGCTCAGATGAATATTATGATGAAGACTATGGCTACTCGACGCGTATTCGTCGCTTTCATCAGCCATACCGTGGCACCGGCTTGGGCTATTATGATTTAGCCTACACCGATCCTTTTTGGTACGGGTCTAATGCCTATTATGGCGCTTATTCGCCCTACGGCGGCTTCTACGATCCTTTCTACAACCCTTACGCTTTTGGCGGCGGCTCTTTCATTAACATTGGCTTGGGCTTCGGCAACCCATGGGCGCGCCCATGGCGCTATGGCTACGGTGGCGGCTATGGCATGGGCTACTACGATGGTTTCAACAACGGCTTCTATGGGGGGCTGCGCGGTTATGGCTATGGGGGCTTAGGCTACGGCGGCCTGGGATACGGCAACGTGTATAATCGTAACTACACCGACAATCGCCGTAGCAACGTAAACGTGGCCCCGCGCCGCGACCGGAGCAGTCAGGCATATAATCTGGATCGTCCGACCAATAGCGGTCCGGTAATGTCTACCCGCAGCCGGGGCGGTAACGTGGTAGATGGTTCCGCCGCTCCCGCGCCAACTACTGCCGGCCGTGGTCGTGGTCGTGTGCTGAACGCGTCAGGCGCAGATTCACCGCAGCCTACTGCCCAGCCTTCGCAGCCCGGGGTAGTAACTGAATCGGCTACCAGTGCCAGCCAGCCACGCCGCTGGCGTACGGTAGAGCCAGCTTCGAATGATGGTACTGCTTCGCCTGCTCAATCTACTCGGGCTTTCCCATCACGCCGGGAGATGCGCAACGCGCCCAGTCAGCAAGTATCACGTCCTCAGCGCTCTGAGTCCTCAACATCTGAGCGCTCGACCCGGACGTACTCACAGCCTTCGCGCTCCGAGTCATATTCGCAGCCTTCGCGTTCGGAATCTTATTCTTCCCCTTCAATGAGCAGCCCTAGCAATAGCGGTGGCAGCAACAGTGGCGGAAGCCGTGGACGCATTCGTTAAGTCAAAGGCGTAAGCTCAATAATAATCTGCGCACGTTCGTTTACGCGAACCTGTCTATCTCTCCTTCATGAAAAACCTGAAATACTGGCTTGGTCTGACCCTTTTGGGTTGGGCCAGCCACGCCTTTGCCCAAAGTGAAACGGATGCGCTACGGTATTCGCAGCTGCAATTTGGCGGCACCTCCCGCACGCTGGGTATCGGTGGGGCCAATGTAGCCGTGGGCGCCGACCTCGGCAACCTGGTGAGCAACCCAGCTGGTCTGGGGCTTTTCCAGCAGTCGGAAGTGACTTTCACGCCGGGGCTGAACATGGGCAATTCTACTACTTCGGGCACGGGTGCCCAATTATCGGAATCGCGCAACGGCTTGCAGATAGGAAGTCTGGGGGCCGTTTTTGTGAATCGTCGCCCCGATGATGATAACACGTCGGACTGGCGGGCCGGGGCGTTTGCCGTAGGCCTGAACCGAATAAACGATTTCAACACGAGCTTCCAATACTCAGGTACTGTTCAGGATAACCGATCCTTCTTTCAACGCCTTCGTGAACCCCGCTTGCTGAATGGCTCCCTGCCCCAAACGCTGGATGATATTGTTAAGCAGTTCAACGATAATGAGTATCTGGATCTGGAAGGCTTAGCGTATGGCGCTTATCTGACTAACATTCAGGATAATGGTCCGGGCACGGCGGAGCAGATTGTAACGGTGCCACGCAATGGCCCTATCCAGCAGCAGGAATCGGTGGTGAACGAGGGCTCCCAGACGCAGTTTGATTTCGGCTATGGAGCCAGCTTCCGGGACAAGATTTATATCGGGGGCGCTATTGGGGTTGTAAGCACCCGCTTCATTCAAACCCGCGTGTTCAGCGAGTTCGGTACAGACCCCAATAGCGGGGTAAGCCTGACACTGCGGGATAATCTGGAGACGCGGGGAAATGGATTCAATGCACGCCTGGGGGCCATTTATCGGCCTAATGACCAGGTTCGTTTTGGCGCCTCCGTCCAAACGCCAACGTTTATGCAGCTTGATGACACCTACAGCACTTTGCTCACCACACAGTTCACGCCAGCCGTTGAGTTCGTGAACGAGAATGGGCAAGTCATAGAATCGATTTCTGATGGCTCAGCTTCCACCGGTGGCGAGTTTAGCTACCGCCTGACTACGCCTTTCCGGGCATCGGGGGGCGTGGCGGTGCTGATTGGCAAATTTGGTTTTGTGAGCGGCGACCTGGAATACGTTAACTATCCCAGCGCACGATTGAAGGACGATTCGGATACTGGTCTCTCCGGCTCTTTCAACTCGCAAAACGACGCCATTGCGGCGCTGTACCGCCCCACGGTGAATCTGCGCATCGGTGGTGAGGCCCGCTACAATGCGTTTCGCTTTCGGCTGGGGTACGCACGCTACGGCAGCCCGTACGAAGACAGTGGCTTAAATGGCACTCAAAACTACTTCACCGGTGGCCTTGGCATTCGCCAGAACAAGTTTTTCCTAGACGTGGCAGGTGTTTACAATACTGGTAATCAATACTATCGGGCTTATACCCTGAACTCTGGCAATGAGCCTGTAATTACCGTGGATGCCAACCGCTTTATTACTTCTTTAACCGCTGGTATTACTTTCTAGCCAGCAGTAGCTACCACAATAAAAAGGGCTGTTTCCACTTATGGAGGCAGCCCTTTTTATTACTTCTAATTTTTAGGTTTTTTCTCTTTTGCTGCCTTCGATTTCTCTGCCCCTTTCGGCTTCTTTTCCTTCAATTTCTCGCTTTCAGGCTTCTTTACGGCCTGCAGATACAATGCTGCACAATTGTTTTCACGCAGTACGGGGATAGTCTCAAAACGATCCTGCACGAAGGCTCTGTCACTTTCGCCACACACTAAGACAAGCTCACCGACATGTAAAGTATAGCCTTCGGAACGATACTTAATGGTGACATCGTGGCCATAGTCTTTGCGAGCTCCTATGGCGTAAAATGTCATCGTTGGCTCGTAGTTCTGATCACTAAAGACGGTGTATTTAGTTGCCTGTGGAACTTGCTCCCGTAGTGCTTTGATCTGAAACCCATGCTGCAGGTTATTGTCAGTAAAGCGCAGACTGTGGAGGTAATTTAGCTTGTCGACGATGCGCTGAACAGGATAAAAGAATAAAGCAGCGATGAACAGGAGAACAAGGCAAGTGCGTCTCCAGGGCGTGACCTGCTGGCGTAGGAGCACCTCAGCGGCGCGCCCAAATCCTAATCCCACAACTAAGGAGGCCAAAGGAAATACGGGCGCATCATACCACACCAACTTTGTTTTAGCTGTGCTGATGATAGTGATATGAAATACGAAGAGTAGCGCCACTAGCCAGGCTAGCTTATGGCTGAGCGTTTCACGTGGCTGTATGCCCAGCATGAACAAGCCAAACGGCAGCGCCAGCAGCCAGGGGGCAAATCTTCTATCGTAAAGATTCTGGATAAACCAGTACCAAGGGTGAGAGTGGTTGTCAAGTGTGCCCAGTAGGCGCCCACCCAGCTCATTGTCTGACACCGCTCTCCAGTAGCCAGGATTATACTGCTCCCTGGCTATATAATAGCTGGCAATAACCGCGATGACTGCTATCATTGCTACATATACCTCCCGGCGCCGCAGCAACCAGAAAAGGCGTCGGCGCCATACTGTATAAAAGACAAGCGGTGGTAGCCAAAACAGACCTGCTACCCCTTTGGTGAGAGCTGCCAGAGCTATAGCCGTGGCAAAGCCCACGAGTGCCCCCCGGCGCCCCGATTCTAAATACCAAAAAAAGAACAGCGCAGCACTCGTGAGCATAAAGGTCAGCAAGGCATCATAATCGCCGGTGCGCGTAACATGCTGATCTATATAGCCATCGGAAGTGAGTAGTACGATGACGGCAAAAACGCCCCCCAGCATCTGCCGTAGATAAAATCGGGCAAAAACATACAACACGATGACCGTAGCGAGGGCGGCGAAGGCCGATGGCAATCGGAGGGCAGTGTTAGAATAGCCAAACAGGCGTAAGGAAAGCACCTCTAGCCAGATCATAAGAGGCGGCTTCGTATTCCACATATCAGGTGCGCCGCCAAAATATGTTACTAGCCAGTTGTTATTCAGATCCATCTCAGCTGCGTTTACAGCTAAGCGGCCTTCATCCCACATAGGAATAGGATTGACCCCTAATTGATAGAATAATGAGTAGAAAATTAATGGCAGCAGCAGTAGCAATAGCAAGTGGGGCAACCAGCGCGGCCAAGGATCAGCAGAAGAGGGTAAGCCTGTTTCGGGGGAAGAAAGCATACAAGAAAATAGATGATTGAATAGCGCCGTTGGGTAGTGAGAATCGAAGACGTTTTGGTCAGGATGGATAGTAAGAGTGGTCACAAATATATTATCAACAGGCAGCTAGCCTGGCTTTTTTTGTTTTCAACTAAGAAAACGCTCTATTTTGCGGGCCTGATTTTAACTGAATAGCCATCCGGTTCCCCGTATTTCCCTTTCTACATTTTATGCGATTTCCCCTTTGTGTTCTATTCCTCTGCAGCCTGCTAAGTGCCTGTTCAAAGAAAAAACCGGAAGCTCCCCAGGGCAACGTAGTTGCTCATAATGACTTTGAGAACTTGGAGGGATGGATACCTGCGGAAACGGCAGGGAGCCTGACACAGGAGGCCGCGCACTCCGGTACTACCGCGCTAAAGGTGGGACCAGGCCTGAATTACAGCATGAGCTACTCTAACATGTTAGGTAAATTCAGTAAAGTTCGGCCCAACAAAATCCGGGTGGCGGCGTGGGGGCTGCTTCCCACCAAAAACTCTAACCCCGTACTGGTAACCGAACTAGTTAATCCTACGAATGGGACTAAGCTGATTTGGGAGGGCGTAACTTTTGGAAAAGATCAGAAGTATGGCCGCTGGATCAGACGATATGCTGACATTACGTTGCCTCCCGAAGCTACCTACGACACTCAGATATTTGTGTACGCTTGGAATAACGGCGGTATTGAGCCCGCTTATGTCGACGATTTGGAAATAACCATATTAGAGTAGTCCTACCACCCCAAAAGGCACGAGCCGGACCCGTGCTTACGGGTCCGGCTCGTGCCTTTTGGGGTATTCTTGCTTAGTTAAGAATTGCAATGCCTGTCTTGGCATTCGCTCAGACCAGATTGTCATTCACCCATGTCTCGGCAAGTATTAAGGCTGCTGCTTGGTAACGCGCACGCGCAAATCGACGGTGGGGCGGTCGGAGGTCGGGAGTTTCTCCACTAGTATCAATCCAGTTTGCCCCCCAGTAGTGCGAAAGGCAAATACCTGGTTGAGGGCCAGCGGTGCGGTGCGCGTGACGGTTGTGTTCTGTCCGTTGTCGAAAGCGGTGGTAAGGGCTTGTGGATTGGTAGCGCCAGCAAAGGCGGTAGGAAGAAGCTGGGTTTGCTTGAGGATGGTCTGGTTTCTTGCCGGCCACGCCCTGATGCCTAAGATACCGTTTGCAGTAAACAACGGCTCGGCGGGTGTAACAAGAATAGGCGCGTTGCCGGATGAGGGAAAGTACAGTACATCGACGCGCTGCTGAACAACAGGATTGGTGCGCACAGCGCTATTAGGGAACAGTAAGCCTGCATCCAGGTCCAGAAAGCTCAGCGTGCGTTGTGACGTGGGCGCTTGCAGGCGGGTAATGTATTCATGGTAAGTAACAGTCAGTGAGTCGGTTTTGCGGGTCGTGAGCTGGAAACGGCGACTGGCTTTGTTGCCATCAGCATCGGTGACCTCAAAGCGCCACGTTTCGCGGCCTGAAGTAGTGCGCGTACCAAAAGTGAACTGGTAGGCGAGCTTGCGAACTGTAAGCAAGGAGTCGAGATACACCACGCTATCCTTAGGAGCCAGATTGGGGTCGTAGGGGCTGGCGTAGACGAAGGGAACCGACTGGGGCTCGTACTTCACCGTGATGAGCAGGCGCTGGAGCAGCGGCCCGTTGGCTGAGTCGCGGTTATCGGTGAAGATGCGCGTGGAAAGCGTATCGCCGGGGGCCGTCACGAGGCGGTCGTTACTCACGAAGCGGCTGTTGCCAACAAAGTCAATCCGCGGGCCGGAGCTGGGGTCAGGGGTGCAGGCTGCCAGCAAGCTCAGCAGCGACAGAAGAAACAGAGACAGACGCATAGGCAGCAAAGGTCGGGGATGGCGGGCGAATGCTAACGCGCCTAACGCAGATGCTAGTACGCAATCATCGGAGTGGTGTCGGCTACTTTAATCCAAATTGCCCCCCAGGGTCCAAATTTTACCACCACTTTGATTTATTGAATACCTTTAACCCACATAACTCCGCCGTCTTTTTATTTCACTCTATGAAGTTTCGCTCTTTCGGGCTGGCCTTGTTGCTCACCACGGCCAGTCCTGCATTAATACCCCAAATTGCCCCCCAGGCCGTTGCCCAGCAAAAACAAGCCATTACCCTCGAAGATATCTGGTCAAAGCCCACCTTCCGGGCTCGTTCCGTACCCGGCTTCAACTGGATGCGCGACGGCCGCTACTACTCGGCCCTTAGCGAAGGCAACCTGGTACAGTCGGATGTGACCACTGGCAAGCCGGTAAGCACGTTGGTTTCAGCTCAGGATCTGCGTGTAGTCGGCAGCAACGAACCCTTGGCCGTAGATGGCTACAGCTTCAATGCCGACGAGCAGAAAATCTTGTTCTGGACTGCCGAAGAGCCGATTTACCGCCGCAGCTCCAAGGCCAATTACTTCGTGTTTGATCGGGCTACTAAGAAATTAGCCCCCCTGAGTGCCGGCGGCAAGCAAAGCTACGCCACCTTCTCGCCCGATGGCAAGCGCGTAGCCTTCGCCCGCGACAACAACCTGTTTGTGGTGGATCTGGCTACGATGCAGGAGAAAGCGGTGACCACTGATGGCGTCGTGAACAAAATCATCAACGGCTCGGCCGATTGGGTGTATGAAGAGGAATTTTCCTTTGCTCAGGGCTTTTTTTGGTCGCCGGATAGCCGGCAGGTGGCTTTTTACACTTTCGACGAAAGCCAGGTGCCCGAGTATAACATGCAGGAGTGGGGCGCGCTTTACCCCAAAGACTACCGCTATAAGTACCCCAAGGCCGGCGAGAAAAACTCAGTCGTAAGCGTGTCGGTGCACGATGTAGCGGCCGGCCGCACCACCAAGATGGACGTAGGACCTGAAGCCGATCAGTACATTCCACGGGTGCTCTGGACCAAAACGCCCAATCTGCTCAGCATTCAGCGCATGAACCGCCTGCAGAATAAGCTGGAACTGCTACACGCTGATGCGGCCACTGGTAAAACCCAGGTGGTACTCACTGATACTGACCCGGCTTACGTGGACGTAGCCGATGACCTGCGCTACCTCAACGACGGCAAGCAATTTATTTTCAGCAGCGAAAAGGACGGTTACCGTCATTTGTACCTGTATGACATGAAGGGCAAGCTGGCCCGGCAGCTGACCAAAGGCAACTGGGAAATCGGCGCCATAGAAGGCCTCGATGAGAAAAACGGGCAAGTGTATTTTACCAGCACCGAAGCTTCGCCCTTGCAGCGCCACTTATACCGCGTGAGCTTGAAGGGTAAAGGCAAAAGCCGCTTGGGCGAAACAGGCGCCGGTACCGACGTTGTAAATATCAGCCCCGATACCCGCTACTACCTTAACTACCACTCTGCCGCCGGCGAGCCTACTACCGTAAGCCTGCGAAATGGCCAGGACGGAAAACTGGTAAAGGTGTTGGAAGACAACGCTGCTCTGCGCCAAACCCTGAGCCAGTACAACATGGGCAAGGTGGAGTTCTTCGACTTCAAAACCTCTGAAGGCACCACGCTCAACGGCTGGATGATTAAGCCTGCCAACTTTGATCCTAGCAAGAAATACCCCGTGCTCATGCACGTATACGGCGGCCCCGGCTCCCAAACCGTGCTCGATAACACCGGCGGTGGCGTGGCCTTGACCAACTACCTCTGGCATCAGATGCTGGCCCAAAACGGATACATCGTGGTGTCGGTGGATGGACGTGGAACGGGTGCCCGGGGGGCAAAATTCAAGAAAAGCACCTACGCGAATCTCGGTAAGCTCGAAACCATCGACCAGGGCGAAGGCGCCAAATACCTCGGCACGCTGCCCTACGTAGACAAAAGCCGCATCGGCATCTGGGGCTGGAGCTTTGGCGGCTACATGACGGCTCTGGCCATGACCAAGGAAGCTGATTTGTTTAAGGCCGGCATTTCGGTAGCGCCCGTTACCAACTGGCGCTACTACGACACCGTGTACACCGAGCGTTTCCTGAAAACGCCCCAGGAAAACCCCGGCGGCTACGACGACAACTCGCCCGTACAGTTTGCAGAGCAGCTGAAAGGCAAGTACTTACTGGTGCACGGTACCGGCGACGACAATGTGCATTTCCAGAACTCTGTAGCCTGGACCGATGCGCTGGTGAAAGCCAATAAAGACTATCAGACGCTGTACTACCCCAACCGCAACCACGGTATTTCGGGTGGCAACACGCGCCTGCACCTCTACCGCCAGATGACCGATTTTATATTGAAGAATCTGTAATAGGTTATTTGGGGGGCTTTTTTGTAGGACGATTTACCCTCCCATCCTACGCCATTCTCGTTGTTTATAAGCTGCTCTTTCTAATGGTCCGCATACCAAAAATCCTCGGCCTGGCTGGCTTTTTATTGATGGCAAGTGCGTGTCAGCGCGACAAGCCGGCTGTAACTGAAGCATCAGAACCAGAGCTGGCTGAGGATTTTTTGGATACCATTCCGGCAGCTACCCCACTGGACACTACATCTGGGTCTTGGCACCGCTTGGCCAAGCGTACCAACCCCAATGCGCCACTACTAAGCGGCCGGAGCTTGCGCGGCGTTATCAAATTGCCCCCCGGTGTGCCCCCGCCACCCGAAGCGGAGCTGCACGATATCACGCTGAAAGCCAGCGAGTATTTTCGCATTGACCCTACACAAGCCAGTGAAGTGCATGGTCGCGAAGGCACTATTGTGCGGATTCCGGCCGGCTCCTTAGTGACAGAAAAGCAAGCCCCAGCTCGTGGCCCCGTGTGGGTTGAGTTGAAGGAATGCTACTCCATGGCCGATATTCTGCTCTCCAACCTCTCCACCGTTTCCGACAATAACGACCTGCTCGAAACGGGTGGCATTGTGCTGGTGCAGGCATCGGCTCAAGGACAGCCGTTGCGGGTGGCCGAAGGGCAAACAATTCAGATTGATATGCCCGCCCCGCGCCGCCAGCCTGGAATGCGCCTTTCGCGTGGGCTGGGCGACCGCCGCAAGCTGCTACGATGGGTAGCGCTTACTCCAGAGGCAGAGCCAGCGGAAGAAAAATTCTATACGGAGCCCGAAAAGATGCCCGCCTACGGCAAAGGCCCGGCCGATATCAATAAGCTTATTCGGTACCCTAAGCAAGCCATTGCTAATCAAACCCAAGGGCTGGTTTTTGCCGCTTTTGTGGTAGATGAGGCCGGCCGCGTGGTAAATCCCAAGATTGTGCGCGGCATCGGCGACGGCTGCGACGAGGAACTGTTGCGCGTGCTGCGCCAAACCTCCGGCAGCTGGAAACCCGGATTGCAAGCTGGCAAAGCCGTGAAAGTAAAAATGGTGCTGCCTGTGCGCTTTGCCTTCTACGCAGGGTTGGCCTCGTCGCTCGATAGTACTGCCAATACAGAAGCCACGCCTGACTCAACGATGGTGCTGGCCAACGAAGAAATGCCCCCCAGTGAGCCCAGCTTTAAAGCGGAGCCCACTGACCGTTACTTATTCAGCAGCGCCCAACTCGGCTGGCTCAACTGTGACCGGGTGTGGCACGCTACCGGCAACCCCTCCACCGACCTTCTCGCTACTGCCGATACCGACCCCGGCACTAGTGTTTATCTCGTGTTTCGGGAGGCCAAAACCTTGATAACTGGTCAGCCGGAAGAAGGAGGCTATGCTTTCCGAAATGTGCCGGCTAATAAGCGCGCCGTCCTCATTGGCATCCGCTATCAAAACGATGTGCCATTCGTGGCCCTGCGCGAAACCACGACCGGCCGCCACGCCACCGAAGCCCTAGCTTTCCGCGAAACGACTTTGGAAGAGCTGGAGCGAATGCTGGAGCGTTTAAAGTGAGCCGGTTTCATAGAAAACAGCTTATTAGAAGGGTTCTCGAATTAATGAATTGCCCCTACTAGCTATTATGCGGAGCTAAAGGCATTGTTGGAGTGGGAACTTCTTCCAGTGGGATATTAGTGTCAGAGATGATGTACAGAGGTCGTTGCCTTACGTTCGCGCTTAGCCTAGCGATGTACTCTCCGATTATACCGATGGCTATTAACTGAATGCCACCCATAAACAGAATGCTTACCATGAGAGACGACCAACCAGGTTCGTAATCTTTGGTTATAAATCGGGCATAAAGCGTATACACCATTACCAAAAAGGCAACTCCCGACACGATAAATCCGCCTATGGTTGCTGCTTTCAAAGGCGCATCTGAGAAGCCAGTAATACCATCTAATGCCAGGCGGATCATTTTGCGATACGTGTAGCCAGTTGCCCCACCTGCCCGCTCGGCCCGATCATATTCTAGATAGGTTTGACGGTAGCCAATCCAGGAAATTTGCCCCCTGATAAACTTGTTTTGTTCGGGCATTTGCTTCAACGCATTCACCACTTTACGTGAGATAATGCGAAAATCTCCCGTATCTACTGGAATGGATATGTGCGTAATACTAGCCAATACCCGATAAAATAATCTGGCTGTGAACTTCTTGGCAGCGCTTTCCCCCTTGCGTGAGCGACGCTTGGCATATACTACCTCATAGCCCTCCTGTAGCTTTTGGTACAGCTTAGGAATTAACTCGGGAGGATCCTGCAAGTCAGCATCAATGATTACCACAGCCGCGCCTGCTGCTAAGTCTAAGCCAGCAGTGACGGCAATCTGGTGACCAAAATTACGACTGAAATCAATGTAGCGAACCTGCGGGTCGCTAGCCGTTAAATCATGAATTAAAGTTAAGGAGCGGTCGCGCGAGCCATCATTAATAAAAATGAACTCGTATTGCACAGCCATTGGGTCGATCACGCTGCGCAACCGCTTGTAGAGGGCTTCAATGTTTGACTCTTCGTTATAGATGGGAACAATAATAGATAAGTCCATAAGTCAGGTAGTCGGAGGTAGGAAGCGAGTAAGTGCCAAAACGAGCGCTATGCGGATAGTAAGAAGGTTAAACCTACTTGGTAGAAGGTGTTAAATATCTGTTTTTCAAAATGTTGAGATGCTTGTAAAGTTATTCCGCCTTCTGCGCCAGAGCAAAGACGCTTACCCCAACAGGAAAATTTAAAACCCGCAGCAACCTGTTTTCAGCCTTTATTAAGCGAAGCAACCCCGTATTAGCCAAGGGTGGTAAAGGAACCAGGTCGCCCGTAATCGGGCCTTCAGGTTTTGGTAATACCCGCTGCATCAGGCGGACCATAGCAGTCGGGAAAAACAAAGTGAAATTCCAGAATGCTAGGCGTTCGACCCGTAAGCTAGCCTTTGTAATGGCCGTACGCAGTGACTTGGCCGAGTAACGGCGAAAGTGATGATTTACTTCGTCATGCCGGCTCCACAAGTATTGATGGGCCGGAACAAAAACCAGTAGGCGGCCACCTGGACGAAGCACCCGACGCCACTCGCGTAGAGCTTGCGCTTCATCTTCTATGTGCTCAAGTACGTCAGAGGCAATGACTAAGTCGAATGAAGCGTCCGGAAAGCTTAAGTGCGCGCCGTCCATTACAGCGACATCTGTCAACCCTCGTTCCTGAGCAAGTGTGATGCCTTTCTCACTTACATCAATCCCCTTTAGATGCTTATAGCCTGCCGCACGTAATGCCAGCAACAAAGGCCCCCCAGAGCAACCTATTTCAAGAATAGGAGCAGTAGAAGGGAGTTTTAGGTGCTTTACTATATCAAAAACCATGTCTCGGCGACTGGCAAACCACCAATTTTGCTCTTCTAATTGGTGATAAGTGACTTCATAAGCTAAATCCATGTTGTGGTGGGAGGCTAAGCAAAAGATAGATAATGTGGAAGGTTCTAGTAAGCTACGTCAATAGACACAATGGATACAAAGGTAGTTATCAGTTTATGACTAAGAGTTACCACCTATAATACCAAGTATAGTTATAATAGCAAGTGGGGGTTCAAGGCTCTATGCTGTAACCATTTAAGATTAAACGGCGCTGCTCGTCATACCAGTACACATCTGTATCCAGCGGTCGAATAAGCAAGTCATCAACGAGCAATTCGCTATTGTCATACAACACCTCTAAGCGGTCTACTCGTGGTTTTACTCGAATAGGGAGCGCCACCCGCACCCAGTCGCCATCAATATCAGTGCTTAACCGGGCATCAGCTAATTGGTGATCTATTAAAGCGCCATCAGCATATTGCTTTACCTGCATATTGCCGTACCCTTCATCCATTTTGCCATGTATCCAGACGCTGACTTCATAGCGGCCCGTATCGGCTGGTGCGGGAACGGGGCCATCATATAGGATGGAGAATTTCTCTGCTGGCTCGTAAAAAGCTCCAGCTCCCAGCCGTCCCCGACGATCGGGACTAGTATCGAAGGATTGCAGAAATACACCTTTTGAGGTGGTTGCCCGCACCCCATTGGCACGCACTGGCAGTGTAGGCAGCAGATTGGCGGCCTTGGCCTTTTCCTGGGCCCGAGTTGTTGCTGTTAAAGCCGCCAACGATAATTCATACAGCTTCACCTCAGGCGATGAGATAAGGGGACGGGCCAAGCTTACCAAGCGCTGCTCAGCCGGCGATAGCACGCCCTCAGCTACCAAAAGCAGTATAGGCTTAGGTGAAGGGAAATGGCTCACTAAGTCCTTATCCAGCAATGGGCTACTCAGCAATTGCACGTGCTGCAGCACCTGCCCTACAGAAGCCCGAGGCATGTAGCTGGACAATTGGGGCAAGCCTGTTGCAATTGATAGTTTATAAACCTGGGCTATAGAAGATTCTGAGCCGGGTAAAGCAATCTTATCACTGCCATTATTAAAATAAGGCAACGGGAGAATAGCCTGAAAATCGCTGGGCTGGCGGCTCGCCCAACTCAAATGCTGAACCAGTAGATTATTCTCGCGGCTCATGTAGGCACGTGCGCCGGCCCCCTGAGCTACTTCCTTCGCTTTTGTGGCAATATTTATCCAGGCTTCTCCAGCCCATAATAACAGCAACAGCGGTAGCCAGGGTAATGCCAGCACCGCTACTTTGCGTTGTCGCTGATACCGCCACAGACGATATAAGTAGTAAGCTGTGTAGGTAGTAAAGACAAAATAGAAGGGCCAGGCAAAACGCCCTAAGGCCCGTAGTTGCTTCAACGGACCTAGATACTTTTCTAAGCCCGAGAACATTGGGAAAATAAAGGGTATTCCGAAGGAGAAAATCAATAGCAGGCCCGACGCCCAAAGCGCTGTATACAAAGGCGTAGGCATTGCGCGTCGGAGGCGTAACTTATGGCCGCGCCGCTTCCACACGTGTTGTGCCACACGCATACCCGAAACGAGTAGTACCCCAGTAGCTACTAGCCCTACATAGGACATGCCCTCGAAGCTAATATCACCGGCAGGTAATAGTGCCGTCCACACCTCGCGCATGGGCGATAAGGCTGGGGTAAATACGCCGCTAGGCGTTGCCTTGTATACGAGAAAGCCGTAAGGATTCGGTGGACGGTCAGTGACATAGTCTGTAAGCCAGAGCCAGCTTCGAAAGAGCACCAAGGGCAATAGTGCAGCTAAAGCCATACGCCATAGCAATGCTATAGGGCGCGGACGTTGAAAGCTCAGTACAAGCACGTGGGCCAAAAGGAAAAAGCAACCACAGGCCAAAAAGTACACCTGAACTAGTCCCATCAATAGGCTGCTTACTCCAAACAGAATATACCACCTGAACTGGCGCGGAGCCTCCTGCATCCGTAAAATACAGTACCATAATATCGGCACGAAGCAAGGGTAGCTTAACGACATATGCGCACCCAAGCGCTGGATTTGGGGCGATAAAAAACCGATCAGCAAAGCCATTAGGCCAGCATACAAAATTGGCATATGCAAACGCCGCAAAATAGCATATATAACCAGCGGAGTAAGCCACACGCCCAATAGCGCCGCTAGATTGGTGATGGCTATGGTGCGCTCAGCAGCTGGCAAACCCATGCGATGCAACCCATTAATAAACAACGCAATGAGTGGCTGTAAATTAGGATAAGTGAAGTTTTCCCCAAAGGGATAGTTCATTCCGCTGAAGTGAATGCCAGCGTCATAGAAAGCATAAAAGGCAGTAACATAATAGCTCTGAAGTCCATCGCCAGCTGCGAGAAAGAAATAGTCATTAGGGTTAGCTAGGACAAAGGAGAAAAGCACAGTGAGTAAACCGGCAGCAGCTAGCCCAACCCCAGCCATGCCAAGCCAATGCGCATTTCGACGAGATAGATTCATTCAATGAAATCACAAGAAAAAGTAGGAGAACAAAAGCTGTTAGCTAGTTAAATGAGGCGGCTAGAGAACAGCGAATGGCAACAAAACTACAGAATTGGGACCGATAGCCTTCAGCTACAGTTGTGGCATATCGGTCTATATTTGCTTCAAACTGCGTTTTTGTATACTCACCTCATTTATGCCTCGTCTGACTACTTGGATTGCCCTTGCTCTCTTAATGACTGCTTGCTCGCATGATGCTAATAAGACAAAGGAAAAGATTCCTGAAGTTGCTGCTGATCGGGTGCTATTCACTACCAGCTTCGAGGACTTTGAAGGGTGGGTAGCTGAGAACCCGTCACTGAATAAAGAGAAAGCGCATACCGGTCAATACTCGATTAAAGTTGACCAAAATATGGAGTTCAGCCAGACGTACACGAATCAATTAGCCCGCCTCTCGCCTAAGCGTTTTGATAAAGTGCGTCTAACAGCTTGGGGGTATCTGACTGCGCCAAGCGCTGCAGCTCTAGTTTTTCAAATCACACGAGCTGATCAGACCAGTGTTTTCTACGAGAAGATTGACATCAACAAGGTCAATTCCTGGGAGCAGGTAAGCAAGGTGTTGACCCTACCTACAGTCTTAGATCCTATGGATCAGGTCCGAATCTATTTATGGCGGGCTAGTGCTACTGCTCCGGCTTACTTGGATGATGTGAAACTAAGCGTTGAGCCTTAAACCCCATAAGCTTTAGCGGGACCGTAAAATCAACAGCGTATTGCAGTTTTCAGCGCTGTGCAAAGGCACAGTTTGGTATAGCGAATCGAGGCGCAGCGCCTCATTCGGGTCACATACTACTACTACTTGGCGTGGGCGCAGGGTTTTTTGCGCTCCGGGTGATATTATAGTTACGTGCTTCTGAAAACGCTGCGTAGACGTAAGTTGATAATAGGTAAGCCGGGCATCATAACCGCCGGGGTAAAGCACCTGTAGGCTGTCGGCTAACGGCTGATCATGATGTAGCTGCCGGAGGTAGCTGCCAATACGAGCATTAGGCCCAAGGCCATAGTCGCTATATCGGTACTCTCTTATTTGCTCCAGTACTCGTTGGTAGGGCGCATAAAAAACAAAGATTAGCAGTGCTGACGCCCCTAACCACTTGCTGTGTGGTGTAGCAAAGTAGGTTAGAACTACTGCGCGCCCCAGCCACCAAAGGCCCAAGCCTACTAACAAGCTGAGAGCTGGATATACAGGTGCATCATACCACTCAAGCTTTGTTTGTGCATTGCTAATGACAACGAGCCAAACTATACTGAACAAGGCCAGTAGCACCACAGCGTGCTGCAACGGACGACGGGACTGGCTCCATGCCAACACCAGCGTTGGTAGCAACACCCAATGCCAAGGGGTAAAGCGCAGTTCCTGCATGGCTAAAATATAGTAATCCGAGGGATGCTGATGACCACTCAATACTGTATCGAAACGGCCCCCAAGTTCGTTCTGCTGCACCGCCGCCCAGTAGCCAGCAGCCGCCCATTCGCGAAGACCGTAGTACCCTGCTACTATCAGCACGGTGCTGCCCGCTGCCATATAGAAACTTGGCTGACGTAACAGCCACCCTAGCCGCCGTCGGTACAGCACATATACGAATAGCGCTGGCAGACCTAATACACCTGCCACGCCTTTTGTCAGAATTGCCCCTGTAATGGCTACAGCCAACAACGCAGCCTCGCGCTTACGACCGGCAACCAAATAGCGATATAGGCTGCTCCAGAGTAGGGTCTGAAAGAAAGTAAGAAGGGCATCGTAGTCGCCGGTGCGGGCTACATGCAATCGTACATACCCTAAGCTAGTAACTAATACCAGACCAGCTAAAAAACCCACTAAGGGACGGCGTAAGGTACGAGCTGCAAAAAAGTAAACTATCAGGATGGTACCACCCGTAGCCAAGGCAGTAGGTAGACGCACGGCTAACTCAGAAAACCCGAAAAAGTATAGACTAAGCGCCTGCAGCCATATCAGCAGTGGGGGCTTCGTGTTCCATAAGTCGGGTTGGCCCTCAAAGTGTGTTACCAGCCAATTGCCACTGCGCAGCATTTCCACGGCATTCACTGCCTGCCGCGACTCATCCCAAAGTTGAATTGGATGACGGCCTAGGTCATAATACAGGGGAAAATAGGCAAGCGCCAGCAAGAGCAGTAGGAGCCCATTTGTAGGCGAAAAAAAACCTGCTGAGGAAGCAGGATACAAACTACTAGTACTAGTATTACTGGCTAAAGTAGCGGCTCGGAAGCCAGGACGGTAGTGCATAAAATAAGGAGACGAGCACTGCGACACACCTATCAAAGAGCCGCGAAGATACAGAAAGAAACATCCGTGCGGCTCTCCAGCAGCCTCAGGTTATTTAGGAAGAATAGGTAGTTTTGATGATAAAAAACAGCTCTTCACAGCTCTAAGAACAGCTAGCTGTGAAGAGCTGTGACTTTATTGCTTCTCCCATTAGTACCTAATCCGACTCTAGCAGTTTGACCTTATGAGAAAATATTTACTGCTGCTACTGCTACCACTAATCGCTGCCTGCTCCGGCTCTGATAATCAGGATGATAAGAACGCCAATTATATAATGACCAATGATTTTGAGGCCTTTGATGGCTGGATTCCAGCTAATGGCTCTCTTAATGCGGAGCAAGCACATAGTGGGAAGTACTCGATCAAGGTTGATAAGGCGCAGGAGTACAGCATGGGATTCAGAAACTTTCTGGGAAAAGTAAGTGCCCGTAAGCCCTATAAAGTAAAACTGTCTTGCTGGGCATATCTTCCTAGTAATAAAGCCACAGCTCATTATCAACTTCAAATACTGGACCCCGTGACTGGAGAGAAAATATTTGAAGATGGTATTGTTCTTACCAACATGATAAATGATTATAGAACTTGGGTAAAGGCCGAGAAGACAATTAAGCTGCCGGAAAACATTGCCTACAGCCACGAAATAAGAGTGTTCTTATGGCGCGCAACTGCGGAGGTGCCGGTGTATATTGATGATGTGTCGCTAATACTACTTGAGTAGTCTGGCTTGCCTAAGAGCTCGGCACGAAGCCGTCTTCGGTGTAAATTGCTGATATCAAAATAGTTGGCTTTGATTGCTTTTCTATTTTATCAGGCCGTACCGAAGAATGCACCACAGCGCCCAGAGCCCGTCGCGCCAGCTGATTTTTTTGCCCTCGGCGTACGTCCGTCCATAGTAGCTGATACCGACCTCGTAAATGCGGATACCGGGAACGCGCGCCATTTTGGCGGTTACCTCGGGCTCAAAGCCAAACCGCTTTTCATGGAGCGACAGGCCCTGAAGGATGTCGCGCCGAAACAGCTTGTAGCCGGTTTCCATGTCCGTCAGGTTCAGGTCAGTGAACATGTTGGAGAGAAAGGTGAGCACCGCGTTGCCGATGCTGTGCCAGAAGAACAGTACCCGGTGCGGTTTGCCCCCCATAAAGCGGGAGCCATACACCACGTCGGCAAAGCCGCGTACTACCGGCTCGATTAGGGCGTTGTAGTCGGCGGGGTCGTATTCGAGGTCGGCATCCTGAATGATAATGTAGTCGCCGGTGGCCTCCCGGATGCCGGTGTGCAGAGCCGCGCCTTTTCCTTGGTTGGCTGTGTGCTGTAGTAAGTGCAGCCTCAGCGCCGGATGGCGTGTGGCATAAGCAGTGATAAGCGCCGCGGAGGCATCGGTAGAGCAGTCGTCAATCAGAATGATTTCCTTCTTAATATTTCCCGCCAACTCCACCTCACGCAACGTATCGAGCACCTGCGTGATGGTGCGAGCCTCGTTGTAGACGGGAATGAGAATGGAGAGCGTATCGAATTTTACCAAAGCAGAGAAACTAAAACAACCGGCACCGCGAAAGTAGAAGGTTATGGCTGGAGTATCCGTTTGGTGGCCGCGCGACTTAATAAATTCAATAACGTATTAGGGCTATGGCGAAGCGGTAGCCTCCCGTCTTCACCCCAAACCAGGAGGTAAGGGCAGGCATGGTATAGTTGTTTACTTTTGCCCCTTACTTATTACCTACGATAGTTTCAGAGCCCTTTCATGAAGGAGTTGGCCAAAAAGATTATAAAACGCTTACCTATTGCTTTCACTAAAAACCAGCAATATGACCGCGACACGGAGCGGGTGCTGCGGGCGGTGTGCCACCCGCAGGCAAACTGCGTGGATGTGGGCTGCCACAAGGGCGAAGTGCTGGAGTTGATGCTTAAATATGCCCCCCAGGGCCAACACTATGGTTTCGAGCCCATTCCGGATTTATACGAGAAGCTGACCACACACTTTGCGGGCTACCCCAACTGCCACTTCTACCAGCTAGGCCTCAGCAACATGACCGGCGAAACGTCCTTCAACTATGTGCTCACCAATCCGGCGTATAGCGGCTTTGTGAAGCGCAAATACGACAAGGCCGATGAAGTAGACACCTTGATTACGGTGAAGAAACAGCCGCTTGATCAGATTTTGCCTCCCAGCACGCGCATCGATCTAATAAAGATTGATGTGGAAGGAGCGGAGCTGGAGGTATTGCAGGGCGCGGTAAAAACCATTCAGCGGAGCCGGCCGGTTATCATTTTTGAGCACGGCCTCGGCGCCTCCGATTGCTATGGCACGCGGCCCGAACAGATATATGAGTTGCTCGTGTGCGAGGGCCGCCTGCACGTGTCCACGATGGCGCGGTGGCTGGCCGGACAGCAGCCTTTCACCCGCGCTGAGTTTGTGGGGCAGTTCGAGAAGTCGCTCAATTATTATTTCATGGCTTATCCGGAAGAAAAGACCCGCAACGCTCAGGCTGCCGACTAAAAAAGCCCCCCAAATAACCTTGCGTTCGGAGGTGGCTGCAAATCAGTTGCTTCCGTAAGACAGACCCGTTAGTTGCCGGTTACATCGGCCTACGTTAACTAAGCAGCAAAACCTTATGGCTCTCGCCCGTCCTTTCAATTTTCAGCAGTGGATTGATGAACACCGCCATCTGCTGAAGCCGCCTGTTGGCAATCAGCAGGTCTTTACAGATAATAAAGATTTTATCGTGATGGTGGTAGGTGGGCCCAATGCCCGCAAAGACTACCACTACGATGAGGGTGAAGAGCTTTTTCTACAGATTGAGGGCGATATTGTTATTAAAGTAATTGAGGATGGCAAGCCGGTAGATATTCCGGTGCGGGCCGGGGAGATGTTTCTGCTGCCGGGCGGAGTTCCTCATTCGCCCCGGCGCCCGGCCGGTACCGTGGGGCTGGTGCTGGAGCGCTACCGCACGGCCGGCGAGCTGGACGGCTTCCTGTGGTTTTGCGAGAACTGCGGCACCAAGCTGCACGAAGAGTACGCCGAAATCACGGACATCGTGCAGCAATTGCCCTCCATCATGAACCGTTTCTGGGAGTCGGAGGAGCTGCGCACCTGCCGCAGCTGCGGAACGGTGATGGAAAAGCCTGCGCCGGTGCCCGCCTAGAAGAGCCTGTTCGGGTATGGGTAAGCAAACCCATTGTGGCTATCTTTGCTTTCGATGACCACTTTCCAAGCCACCCCCGAATTCGCCGCCACCCTCGACGCCCAAGATCCGCTACGCCGCTTCCGCGAGCAGTTTCATATTCCGCCCGCGCCGGATGGGGGTGAGAGCATCTACTTCTGCGGTAATTCATTGGGTTTGCAGCCGCGCACCGTGCGGGCCGCTATTGAGCAGGAGCTGGAATCGTGGGAACGGCAGGCCGTGGAAGGACACTTTCGCGGGAAGTCGCCGTGGATGCCCTATCACGAAACCCTAGCCGACTCTACGGCACGATTGGTAGGCGCCAAGCCATTGGAAGTCATTGTGATGAACAACTTGACGACCAACCTGCACCTGCTGCTGATTTCTTTTTATCGTCCCACGGCCACGCGCTACAAAGTGCTGATGGAAGGTGGCGCTTTCCCCTCAGATCAATACGCGGTGGAATCGCAGGTGAAGCTGCATGGCTACGCGCCCGATGATGCCATTGTGGAACTGGTACCCCGGCCCGGCGAGCGCACCTTGCGGACCGAAGATATTGAGGCCAAAATCAGGGAAGTAGGCGATGAGCTGGCGTTGGTGCTGCTGGGGGGTATTAATTATTACACGGGCCAGGCATTTGATATGCAAGCCATTACCAAGGCTGGGCACGCCGTCGGCGCTACGGTGGGCTTCGATTTGGCGCATGCGGCCGGCAACTTGGTCATGCACCTACATGATTGGGATGTGGACTTCGCCTGCTGGTGTTCTTACAAATACCTCAACTCCGGTCCCGGTGGCGTAAGCGGGGCATTCGTGCACGAGCGCTTCGCCAACCGCCCCGATCTGCCGCGCCTTGCGGGCTGGTGGGGCCACGATGCCTCTGAGCGCTTTCAAATGAAAAAAGGCTTTAAGCCAATGGCTGGGGCCGCGGGCTGGCAGCTGGCCAACGGCCAGATCATCGCGTTGGCCATGCACCGCGCGGCCCTGAATATTGTAGACGAGGCGGGCGGCATTGCAGTACTTCGGCGCAAAAGTGAGCAGCTCACGGCTTATCTGGAGTTTGTGCTGCGCAACCTGAATTTGCCCCCCAGCATCCTCGAAATCATTACGCCCTCCGAGCCCCATGCCCGTGGCTGCCAGCTTTCCTTGCTGGTGCATAAGGATGGCCGCGGTCTGTTCGACTACCTGTCGGAAGCCGGTGTGATTGGCGATTGGCGCGAGCCCAACGTGATTCGGCTGGCGCCGGTGCCGCTTTACAATACCTTTGGGGAGGTGCAGCGCGTAGGCGAACTGATGGCCGCGTGGGCGGAAAAGGTGGGTTAGCTGTTCGTTTTGGAGTGAATTTACGTAGAGGAATTTGTGGTTGCCCTTTTCGCAGCCTCCTCGCCCTTCATTACTAAGATGACTGAAGACTACGTGGCCAAAATGGGCCGCAAAAGCCTCGCTGAACTCCAGCAATATGTGAGCGGCCGCGCCCAGTACCGCGAAGATGCCGTGCTGGCGGCACTCGATGAGCTGGCCCGGCGCGGTGAGCCCCACCCCGACGACGCCCAGCTGCGCCCCGAGCTGGAGGCTGAAGTTCAAAAGCAGGTAGCGCAAACAGCTGAAGATCAGCAGCGCGCCGTGGATGCCACTGCCGCAGAAGAAGCTGAGGAAATAGGTCCAACGCTATACTCGCCCAGCACCATCACCTTGTTTTCGGTCGTGTTCTCGATGTTGGCTGGCGGAGCTTTGCTAGCGCTCAACTTCCGCGCCCTCAAGCGGACTGATGCTACCGTGCGGCTTGTCCTGTTTATAATAGCATACTTAGTTGTGGGTGGCCTGATTCTAAGCTGGGTTGTGCAGCGCTACGGACTAAATCCTTGGTTCGGGGCCTTCTTCGATCTGCCGGCCATTGTGGTGTATATCTTCTGGTTTTGGCCTCGCTACGTGGGCGCTACGCCTTATCAGAGCCGGAGCTGGCTGTTGCCTTTTATCATTTGTGCGGCTATAAAAATTGGCCTGACGCTATGGGCGGCTAGCTTTCTGGCTAAGTTCCTCGGCAAGCTGCCAGGGCAATAATTTGCTGTGAGGCATCGATATCAATGTCATAGATAATTGCCGTGCCGCTCACGCTGCTGCCCCTGCCCGATGCCGAAGTGCTGCTCGATCCGCACTTTTTGCCCCCCAGAGCAGCCATGGAGCTTCTTCAGGAGTTGCTCGATACTATTCCGTGGCGTCACGAACCTATTAAGATGTTTGGCAAGGAAGTGATGCAGCCCCGCCTGACCTCCTGGCACGGCGACCCCAATGCTCGCTACCGTTACTCAGGGCTCAGCCTGGAGCCGCAGCCCTGGACCCCAGCTTTGCAGCAGCTGCGCCAGCAGGTAAGCCATGCCACCGGGGCGGAGTTCAACAGCGTATTACTCAACCTCTACCGCACGGGCCAGGACAGCATGGGCTGGCACGCCGACAATGAGCCGGATTTGGGCCCGTGCCCTGTTATTGCTTCCGTAAGTCTAGGCGCAACGCGGCGTTTCCGGCTCCGACCCGGCGCTGGTACGCCGCTGCATGCTCCCCTTGGGCTGGATTTGCCCCCCGGCAGCCTGTTGGTAATGCGCGGCCTCACCCAGCAGCGCTGGCAACACGCTCTGCCAAAAACTAGTCGCCCAGTGGAAGCGCGTTTGAATCTAACTTTTAGGCGGATTGTTGAGGCCAAAAGTCAACTACGGTAGTCAGATAATTGCCTCCCAGCAGCCGTTATGGCGTATTCGTTTGTCCGCCGGGTCAAATAGGTCGTAAACGACTACTTTTGCCGCCCGTCGCTTTACTTGTCGGCTTTCAGCTTCTTTGCTTATGGGTACGCCTTCTTCCGCCGCCACGGCGGCTGCCACCGATCTATCTCCTTGTACCATTATGGGAGCGGGGCTGGTAGGGTCGCTGCTGGCGCTTTATCTGGCCCGTCGCGGCCACGTAGTCGATGTGTATGAGCGCCGCGCCGACCCGCGCCTGAGTGGGGCCGTGGAGGGTCGGTCTATCAATCTGGCGTTGTCGGATAGAGGCTGGCGGGCCCTGGAGGGCGTCGGCATCAGTGAGCAGGTGCGCGAAGTAGCCATTCCCATGTATCGGCGCGTGATGCACGACCAGCAGGGACGCCTCACGTATCAGCCCTACGGCCGTGAAAATCAGGCTATTTACTCCGTATCGCGCGGTGGGCTAAATCGGACGCTTCTCAACCTCACGGAGGCCGATCCGCGCATCCGTATGCACTTCAATGAGCATTGCCAGCACGTCGATTTGCGCGCCCGGCGGCTGGAAATGCACAACACGCTCACCGATCAGGAGCAAACGCTGCCCTTCCGGCGCCTGTTTGGGGCCGATGGCGCTTACTCGGCCGTGCGGGGAGCCATGCAGAAAACCGACCGCTACGAGTTCTCGCAGAGCTATCTGGAGTATGGCTACAAGGAACTGACCATTGAGGCGGGTCCCAACAGCGAGTGGCAGCTGGAGAAGAACGCCCTCCATATCTGGCCCCGGGGTCAGTATATGATGATTGCCCTGCCTAATCTCGATGGCTCGTTCAATTGCACGCTGTTTTTTCCCTACGAAGGGCAGGAGTCTTTTACGGCCCTGGAAACGGCTCCGCAGGTTCAGGAGTTTTTTAAAGAAAGGTTTCCCGACGCGGTGCCTTTTATGCCCGATCTGGCCGAGGAGTTTATCCAAAACCCAACTGGCTCCCTGATTACGGTTAAGTGTTTTCCGTGGGTGCACAAAGATGAAATAGTGCTGCTGGGCGATGCCTCGCACGCCATTGTGCCCTTCTACGGCCAAGGGATGAATGCCGGCTTCGAAGATTGCAGCGTCCTGGATTCCTTGCTCAACCAGTACGGCGAGGACTGGCACATGGTATTCAGCGAGTTTCAGCGCCAGCGCAAACCCAACGCCGACGCTATGGCCGACCTAGCTATTTATAACTTTGAGGAAATGCGCGACCGGGTAGCTAATCCGCGCTTTCTGCTTCAAAAGAAGATTGAAAGCAAGATTTCGGCCCAGTATCCCGACCAGTGGCTGCCGCTCTATTCGCAGGTTACATTCTCGGATACACCCTACGCCGACGCCTGGGCCAACGGACAGCGACAGGAAAGCATTATGCAGCGCCTTATGCCGCACATCCAAACCGAGGCAGATTATGATTTGCCTGCCGTGCAGGAAATGGTACGGCAGGAAATGGAGAAAATAGACGCGCTCTCCAGCATGGCCTAGCGTCCATTTAGTTTAAAAAAGCCCCCCAGAGCTACTGCTAATTCAAATTAGGAAGAAACTGGAATTGTTCTAAAACAGCAGACACCCTTTTCAGCTTTACCAGAAGCATAATAGCTTGGTGCTTATATCAGTAATTAGATTGTTGTGTTAATATTTTTCAATCATTTTATTGGTTGATTGGATTATATTCATCAAAAAGCGAATGATTCGATAATCTGGCCGGTAATTTGGTTGTTTTGTCGACCGCTTTCAGGAGCGCTTTTTGTTTGCTCATACGTACACACTCTTCTGCTGTCCTGTTTGTTTAGTTATGTTGCTTGAAGGCCTTGTCTCCCCCCGCATTCTTACTTGTGCTATCATCGACGACGACGAGATTAATCGCTTAACTCTTCAGCATTGCATCGGCCTCACCGACTCCCTTCATCTGATGGCTTCCTTAAAAGGCGGTGTAGAAGGGCTGAACTTTTTCAGTTTAGGTCGGCGCGTTGATGTACTGTTTCTGGATGTGGAGATGCCCGACCTGAACGGTATCGAGATGATGCGCCTGCTTCCCGAGCCGCCAGAAGTGATTTTTACGACTGCCTACGAGAGCTTCGGCATGGAAGCTTACGAGTTGAACATAGCCGATTACTTAGTCAAGCCCTTTTCCTACAACCGCTTTCAGCAAGCTGTGCAGCGGGTAGCCGAGCGACTACAGCCAGCTATGCCGGCCGGACTAGATCTGCGTTACTAGCTTCTATAACAACCGATTAACCAGCCAAGCCCGGAACTGCCCCCACTATAAATGGAGGCAGTTCCGGGCTTGGCTGGTTAAGGAGCTACTGCTTACGATAGCTTCTGGCGGCGCTGCTCCAGGGCACGGAGCAGCTGCGGGAGCAGCTGAATAAGCTGTTTGGTTGCCTTAGCGCTTTCTTCTGGCAAGGAGTCGGGGGCTTCCAGCGTTCGGATAGGCGTCAGTAAGTCGTGAGCATGCAGTACCTTAAGCGAAGGCTTGATTTTGTGAACCAAGGCGCCAACCTGAGCCCAATCGGAAGCTTCGGAAGCTGCCGTAAGTTGAGTTACAACCTCCGGCGTATTTTCTAGAAACGAGTCGAGAATGCTGCGCACAAAGTTCGTCTGGCCGTGTGCCATCTGATACAGTTCACTTAAGTCGAACAGGGGCCGCGTGGCCTGCTGCGAGGCCTGACGCAATACACTCATTTTTTCCAGCAGCTCGGCCTCTTCGAAAGGCTTGGTCAGGCAGTCGTCGATGCCCACGGCCAGATATTTTTCATTGGCTTCGTGAAACGCGTTGGCCGTGAGAGCAATGATAGGCGTGCGGGCCCGCACAGCGTCAGGGTGCCGCCGGATTTGAGCGGTAACTTCCAGGCCACTCATGCCGGGCATCTGAATATCCATCAGAATCAAATCGTAGCGTTGCTCCCCGAACAGGCGGAGCGCAGTAGCGCCATTGGGGGCCGCATCTACTGTTACCCCATAGTTGGCCAATATCAGTTGAGCTACCTGGCGGTTCACGTCGTTGTCTTCCACTAGCAGCACGCGCATACCGTGCACCGCAGCGGCGGCGTATTCAAGCTCCGAATCGGCTTTATTCGTATTAATGGTGCCCTGGGGGGCTTTTTCAAAGGTGAGCGTAAAGCTAAAGGTGCTGCCGCGGCCCGGCTCACTGCACATCAGCAGGTGCCCGCCCAGCTGTTCCACTAAGCTGCTGCTTATGGTCAGGCCCAGGCCCGTGCCCCCAAAGCGGCGCGTCGTATCGGCATAGGCCTGCGAGAAGCTGGCGAAGATGGCCTCCTGTTTATGTATGGGTACGCCCGGCCCGGTGTCGCTCACTTGAAAGCTGATGGTGACTTCCCTGGCCGTTTCATCCAATAGTTGGCACGCCAGCACAACGCTGCCTTTTTCGGTAAACTTAATGCTGTTACTCAGTAGGTTAAGCAGTACTTGTTTGAGTCTATACGGGTCACTGAGTATCAGGGGATCGGAGATGGGAGGAGGGGTTACATCGAAGCCAATACCTTTCTCAGCTGCCTGAAATGCAACAGTTTGGCCTGCCGTTTTCAGCGCCTGGCATAAGTCGAAGGGCGTGCGCTCCAACTCCAGGTTTCCCGAGGTGATTTTAGCTACATCCAGCACGTCGTTCAGCACACCCAGCAGGTGCTGTCCGGAGTTGCGAATAATGTCGAGGTACTCGCGCTGTTGAGCGTTCAGATCAGTACGCGCCAGCAAACCGGCCATGCCCAGCACCCCATTCATGGGGGTGCGAATTTCATGGCTCATATTGGCCAAAAAGTTTTCCCGCGAGCGAGCCGCCGATTCGGCTACCAGCTTCGCCCGCCGCAGCTCATCCTCGGCTAGTATGCGGTCCGTTATATCCTGAGCGTAAGCAATTACATAGGGTAGTTCGCCGGCCTCGGCTACTAAGCAGTTGTGATACAGCAAGTAGCGAGAACCAGGGCTGCCCAGCGGCTTTACGTTCACAATACCCGATACCTCCCGCTGTTTGCGAAATGCGGCAAGATACGCTTCCAGATCAGCTTCCTGGTCTACTATCAAGCCTTGCGCAAGCGGCCTTCCGACCATATTATTGATCGAGACGCCCATAAGGCTGGCCAGTGCCGGGTTGGCAGAAAGAATAATGCCGTTGAGGTCGTGAGTACAAATCAGGGCTTGCGTGTACTGCATGAGGTCGCGGTACTGCTTGGCCTTGCGCTCCAGCGTATGACGAATGCGCTTCACTTCTGTGATATCGGTGCTGACGGTGAGCACCTGCACCGTGCCCTCGGGGCGCACCAACGGCCGCTTTACTACCTGATAATGACGAGTTTCGCCGCTGGCCAGAGTAAAGGGCATTTCAGTCGATTGCTCTCGCCGGCTCGCCAGCACTCGCCGGTTGAGTACATTAAGCTGTTGATTCTCAGATTCTTCAGGTGATTCCTCGTTTTTCCGCACCCGCGTATGGTTGCTCCGACTGATCAGGTCATCAAATGCGGTATTAGAAAACATGATATCCCCTTCCTCGTCATTTACATATAGCAGGTTTGGAACAGTATTCACTATCTGACGAATAAACTCCTGCTGCTCACGCACAACCAGCTCGCTGCGGCGGTGCATCTCCTCGGCCTGATGACGCTCCGTAATATCGAGGCCGTAAGCCAGCATCAGGTGCAGCGCGCCGTCGGGGGTAAATATGGGCTGGAACCGGCGCAGGACATAGCGCGGCTCGTGGGTGCCAACGGTCAGTTCCTCCCACGTTACCTGGCCCCGGTCGCAAACGGCTTGCTCAAACATGCGCTGCCGGTTCTCGGCCACGTCGGTGGGGCGCTGGCGGTATGCGCAGTAATCCAGATCAGTCTTGCCTATTATCCATTCCCGAATGTCCTGATCTTTAATACTTACCGGATTCGCAAACACATAACGGCCCTGAGCATCGAGTACGGCTATATCGGCGGGTAGCTGATTGAGAACCGTTTCATAAAACTGCCGCTGTGCCGCCAGCTTCTCTTCTGCCTGTTGGCGGGCTGAGATATCCAGGCCTGAGCTGACCACCATGCGCAGGGAGCCATCGGGGTTAAATACAGGCTGGAAGCTGCGCAATACCTGAATTTGCCCCCCAGGTTCCTGAAAGCTTTCCTCCCAGCTTATGCCTTGGCGCTCCTGGATGGCTTGGGCGAAATAAGCGTCGCGCAGCTCAGCCAGTGCCGAAGGGCGCTGCCGATACAGACAAGCCTCCCGGTTGGTCATGCCCAGTATCGCGGTGCGGGTTGCGGGGTCGGGGGCCGCCGTGGGGTTGGCAAATAGGTAGCGGTGCTCAGCATCCAGGGCAGCGACCCCCACGGGCAGCTGATTGAGAATGGTTTCGTAGAACTCGCGCTGTTGGGTCAGCTTTTGCTCGGCCTCCCGGCGAGCCGTAATATTGGTCAGGTATAAGCTGGCATAGTTCTCACCGGGCACTGGAGTTACAATGAGCAGATAGTGCTGATTAGCTACGCTTATCTCACGCTGCTGATGAGCCGATGTGCGGAGCGCTATCGTTACCAAAGCTACCAGCTGAGTGCGCAGTTCATTGGGGCCATCCTGCTTATAGCTTTGCGCAAGCTGGCTGGCCGCCGGGTTGGCGTACAGCAGGTCGCCGCCGGGCGTGAGGCGCAGAATAGGATTGGGGCTTTGCTGAGCCAGCAGAGAAATAGTGTTTGCGCGGGCATTGCGGCGGTAGCGAATGGTGATGTCGCGGTAGCAAACCAGCCGGCCGGCCATCACATCATCAAGCACAATGTAGTCGCGCTCCAGTACCCGGCCGTCGGCCAGCATTACCTCCTCACTCATTATCGTACGACCCGCGGCTCTTACTTCTTTGGCCCGCGCCACATAGGCAGCAGGATCGGGGTAATTATGCTGACTACGCGCCGCGATTTCCAGGCCAGTAGATCCATACAGGCTTTCTGGCTCGTCGGGAATGCCAAAAAGCTTGCAATAGGGCCGATTGACCATAAGCACGCGTCCATCGTTGTCCAAGAGCATTATGCCCATTTTCAAGTTTTGAGCTAACGCGGTCAGGCGCGACTGATGGCGCTGGGCAGTGGCCTGGGCTACCTCAAGCTCATGCCGTAGGGCGGCGAGCTCCTGTTCGGCTTCCTCGCGCCGGCTTCGCTCCTGGTGCAATTGAGTGAGCAGAGCTTCTGCAGAAGCGGGGGCAGCCGATAAAGTGGAAAGGGACATGCGTGATACATACGACGGTTGGGTGGTCGGTAAAGATACACCGGCCGAGGCAGCGGTCAAGATCCAATTTTAGCACTAAAGCAAGGAGCTACAGGAAGGCAACTCCCAGCACCAGACTCATAACCACGCTGATTCCTAGGCCCAGTCCGGCCCAGGCTTGGGCGGGCGTGTGCGCATCAAGCGCAAGGCGGGCGCTAACCACGGCGAGGGCCAAAAAGGCAGCTGCCAGTAGCCACCAAAAGCTGGCCCAACCCGCCACATCTGTAAGGTGAAGCAATAAAAACAATGCAAAAGAGCCCCCCACACCCACGCCGTGGGCACTGATTTTCCAGCGCAGTGAAATGAGGAGCGTCAGCAGCACGGCCAGAGTCATACCCAGCATCATAGTACCCAGCAGAAGAGCAAAAGGTGGCTGGCGCAGCAGGTATGTGGCACCGGCAAAACTAATTGCGGCGAAAAGCAACGGCAGCGGCCGCTGGGCCCGCTCGCGAAGGAGCAGCGAGTCGAGGCGGCCAAACCAGTACAACGCGCCCGTACCTAAGGCAGGCAATAAAAAGGTAAAGCCAAACACGACGGCCAGCACTATCCAGCGGTCTGACAAGGCAGGCTGCGCCACCACGCCGGGCAGTTGGTAGCAGACCGCGTAAAACAGGTAGGACGGCACCAGCAACGGATGAAACGCCAGCGAAAGAGCCGTCGCCAATGATTTATTCAACAGCGTAGAAAGTAGGATTGCGGCCCTAAGCTACTGCGGCTTTCGCTTCCAATTCCAGAAACTATAAGTTGCCTACCTGCGCCAGCACGTAGCGCTCGGCCAAATCGCCGGTTATTTCCTGCCCGTCTAGATCAAGCTGTTGTAAGGCGCGGGGGCGCATGCGATAATCAGTAGGACCAGCGGCGGAGCGCCGCGTGAGCCGCACCAAGTTGGCCGACACCTGCGCCCAACGGCCGGAGCTTACCTGATCATTGTTGCCTTCCTTGGGCTGATCCAGGTAGGTGCGGCGCTCCACGTAGGTGCTGTCTGGATAAAGGTAAAGCACCGTTTCGATGCCGGCGCAGTCAGCGCAAGGTAGCAACCCCTGATAAATGCCCCCCAGACCTTCGGTCGCGACTGCAATGGAGGGAGAGCCCGTGCTGGGCGACGCGGCGCGGCCAACCATGCCATCGGCCGGGAGCGATGCATCGTTAGAATTCATTGTGGACCCGGTTGGCCGGTCGCAGGCCGTGGCTAATAGGAGCAGGCAAGGGAGCAGAAGAAGTCGCATAAGCTGAGTAGGTTAAGCGTAAAAAAAGCCCCCCAGCTGCCCTGATTCTACAACTCCTTTCGAAGTCGGGCTACCGGAATATTGAGCTGCTCGCGGTATTTGGCCACCGTGCGCCGGGCAATGTTGTAGCCGCGGGCATTGAGCATCTTCTCCAGCTTATCATCGGAAAGCGGCTTGCCTTTGCTTTCCCCCTCAATGATTTCCTTCAGAATATGCTTCACCTCCCGCGAGCTGGCGTCCTCCCCCGAATCGGTGGCAATACCTTCGGAGAAGAAGTACTTCAACGGATAGATGCCGAACTCGGTTTGCACCGACTTGCTATTCGCCACCCTACTCACGGTGGAAATGTCCATGCTGATTTCCTGGGCTATGTCCTTCAGAATCATAGGCCGGAGCTTACTTTCGTCGCCCTCCAGAAAGAACTCGCGCTGGTAGCGCACAATGGCATCCATGGTGCGCAGCAAGGTTTGCTGGCGCTGCCGGATGGCATCGATAAACCACCGGGCCGCGTCGAGCTTCTGCTTTACAAACGTCACGGCCTCCTTCATCTTCCGGTCCTTTTTCGAAGCCTTATCGTAGGCCTGAAACATCTCGGTATACGCCGGTGCCACCCGCAGATCAGGCGCGTTGCGCGAGTTCAACGTCAGGTTGAACTGCCCGTTGTCGTTGCTGAGAATAAAGTCGGGGATGATGTACTGTACCTTGCCCAAGCCTGTGGGACCGCTGCCGCCGGGCTTGGGGTTAAGCTTCAGAATCAAGGCAATAGCCTCCTTCAACTCGTCGTCTTCCAGGTCGAGCCGCTGCTGAATGCGTGGGTAGTGCTTCTTGGTAAACTCGTCGTAGCATTCGGAAAGAATGCGTTCGGCGGCTTCTACCGTGTCATCTACGGGCCGACGCTCCAGTTGCAGCAGTAGGCACTCACGCAGGTCACGGGCTCCGATACCGGCCGGATCGAAGGCCTGAATAACGTGTAGCACGCACTCAATCTCGGCCGGCGTAGCTTCAATATTTTGGGCAAACGCCAAGTCGTTGGCAATGGCCGATAGGTCGCGCCGAATGTAGCCGTCGCCGTCGATGGAGCCCAGCAGCTGGCGGCCAATGGCGAACTGCTTATCGCTTAAGTCAGCAAAGCCCAGCTGATCAAAAAGCGAGTCGATGAGCGTAGAGCCCGTGTCGGCCAGGGGCATTTCGCGGTCGTCCTCGGCGTCGCCGGGGCCGTCGCCCTGCATCTTGTAGCCCGCAATCTCATCGTCGTTGAGGTAGTCGCTCAGGTCCAGATCCTGGTTATCTGGTGAGTCGGCGATATCATCTTTGGGTAGCTCTACTTCGGGCTGCTCCTCCGAGCGGTCGTCGAAGTCTTCATCGAGGGTATTATCGTCGTTGTCGAACTCGGAGTCTGGGTCGTCGAAATCCTCGTCGCTGTCGTCATCGTCGTCGCGCTCCAGCTCTTCCTCATTCTCGTCGCCTTCTTCCAAAGCGGGGTTTACTTCCAGCTCTTCCTTAATACGCGTCTCCAATTCCGCCGTCGGAATTTGCAGCAGCTTAATGAATTGGATCTGTTGGGGAGACAGCTTCTGCGAGAGAAGCTGCTTCATATCAAGTCGTTGCATACACAGAAAACGCAATAAGCCCCAGCGACGGTGAAATGGGGCACTACTTCAAATGTAGCGTATTCTCTACTTGAGTTGATGTAAAAAAGTTGAGGCCTTCGGAAAGCATTAAAGATGAGTGCGAATTTCTGCGCTAGCGAAAAGCTCTACCTTTGCCCCCCACAGAGTATAAACCACAGAAATTCGAGTCCGATGTCCGTCAGAAGGTCGAGTGTACAGCAGCTGCTGCAAAGCCAGGAGCTGGAGCGCGAGGTAGTAGTAAAAGGTTGGGTGCGCACCCGCCGGGGCAATAAGTACGTGCAGTTTATCGCCCTGAACGACGGCTCTACCATCCACAACATTCAGGTAGTAGCCGACGCGGAGAAGTTTCCGGAGGAGTCGCTGAAGGACGTGGCCACTGGCGCTTGCCTGTCGGTGCGCGGCCAGCTAGTTGCTTCGCAGGGCAAGGGCCAGGCTGTGGAAATTCAAGCGCTTGAAATAGAAGTGCTTGGCACTGCTGACCCGGAAGAGTATCCGCTGCAAAAGAAAGGTCACTCCCTGGAGTTTTTGCGCGAAATTGCCCACCTACGGCCTCGCACCAATACGTTTGGAGCCGTGCTGCGCGTGCGCCACGCTTTGGCTTTTGCCGTGCATCAGTACTTCAACGACCACGGCTTCTATTACGTGCACACGCCCGTTATCACCGGCTCCGACGCCGAGGGTGCCGGACAGATGTTTCGGGTCACAACTTTGCCCCCCGAGCACCCGCCCCGCACCGCCGACGGCTCCGTGGATTTTAAGGAGGACTTCTTCGGCAAGCAAACCAACCTGACCGTTTCGGGCCAGCTGGAGGCTGAAGTAGCGGCCATGGCCTTGGGCAAAGTGTACACCTTCGGGCCTACTTTCCGCGCCGAAAATTCCAACACGGCCCGCCACTTAGCGGAGTTCTGGATGATCGAGCCCGAGGTAGCGTTCAACGACCTCCAGGACAACATGGACCTAGCAGAGGATTTCCTCAAAAGCCTCGTGCGCTATGCCCTGGAGAAGTGCGCCGATGACCTTCAGTTTCTGAACGAGCAATACGATAAAGAGCTGCTAAACCGCCTGCGCTTTGTGGTGGAGAATGACTTCCAGCGCCTCACTTACACCGAGGCCGTGGAGATTCTGAAAGCGGCCAAGCAGAAATTTGAGTTTCCCGTGGATTGGGGCACCGACCTGCAAAGCGAGCACGAGCGCTATCTGGTAGAAAAGCACTTCAAGAAGCCCGTTATCCTGACCGACTATCCCAAGGATATCAAGGCGTTCTATATGAAGCTCAACGACGACGAGCGCACCGTGCGGGCCATGGACGTGCTGTTTCCCGGCATCGGCGAAATCATTGGCGGCTCTCAACGCGAAGAAAGCCTAGAGAAGCTGCGCACCCGCATGGAGCAGATGCACGTGGAAGAGCACGAGCTGTGGTGGTATCTGGAGCTGCGTAAGTTCGGAACTGCCCCCCACGCCGGCTTTGGCTTAGGCTTCGAGCGGCTGGTGCTCTTCGTGACAGGTATGTCTAATATCCGGGACGTAATTCCCTTCCCACGCTTTCCGAAAAACGCGGAGTTCTAAACCTGATTATCAGCGCGACTATTTCTTCATACAAAAAAGCCCCCCGCACGTGCGGGGGGCCTTTTTGTATGAAGAAATAGTAAAATTTACGCAAAGCAACGCTGCTCTATTGAAAAGGCAGCTCAATAAAAAAGCAGGTGCCTTCTTGTTCACGGCTTTCCAGCCAGATGTCGCCACCATGTAGCTGCACAATTTGCTTGGCTATGAACAGCCCAAGGCCAGTAGTCGTCTCGCCGTGCAGGCCAGTACGCCGGGTAGGATTGAATTTGTCGAACAAATGCGCGTGTAGCTTGCTGGGGATACCAATGCCCGTGTCCTGCACCGTCAGTAGGGCCCGGTTATCGTGCTCTCGCAGGCCAAGCGTAACTATTCCGGTGGCGGGGGTAAACTTCAGGGAGTTGCCGATCAGGTTGCTCAATACCCGGCTGAACTTGTCAGGATTGATCTTGGCATGAATGACCTCAGTGGGTAAGTCAAGAGCTAGACTTATGCCTTTATCCTGGGCTCGTAGGCGGTACTTTTCAAGCTGTGTTGTTAGGTATGCATTCAGATCGGTTGACTCTTTCTGTAGCCCATGCACATCAAGGTCGCCGACGTAAAGCACATCGTCCAGCAGGGAGCTAGCCTGAGCGCAGGACTGTTGAATGAGGGTCAAATAGTGGACCATTTCCGGTGCAGGCGGCTCGCTCCCGCCCCGGCCGTTCACTTCGCGCTGAAGAAGGTCTATCAGCAATTCAATGTGGGCAATAGGGGCCTTCATATCGTGCGTGGCCAGTTGCAGAATCGTTTCCTGCGCGTCGTAGAGACGTTTGAGCTTAGTCTCCAAGCTTTTGCGCTCAGAAATATCCTCTAAAATGGTATATCCAAGCTCGCCCCCATCATCGGGGAACAGTACGGACGTTACTTGGCACCAAAAGGTAGAGCCATCGGCGCGTTCTAGGCAGGTTTCTAAGGTGAAATGCGGAAGATTATGGTCCCACAGCTTCGTTTGCAATTGCTTCCAATCATCGCAATAGTGCGCATGCGAAAACTCAAGAATGCGCCGGCCAATAAGCTCGTCGGGCAGGCTGTAGCCCATCATGGCTAAGAGGGCTGGGTTAACCTGGCGAATGGTTAGGTCGGAGGTAATAATTTTCTGGCCTAAGGGCGAGTTCTCGAATACAGTGCGAAAGCGAGCCTGGCTTTGCTGATAAAGATCGGCCTCGGAAGCCTGCGCGCTGGCTGCTGCTTTGTCCTCGCGGAGCTGACGGATTTCTTCGCGCAAGACACGAATTTCTGCCTCGGGAGACTCTGGAATAGTAGGCAGTTGAGTAGCGTCAGGCATAGAGGCGAAGTGTGGCAGAACAGAAAGGTAAGCTTTATCAGCCAAGTACGCCAAGCTCAGAAGGGTAGTACAGAACTGCTCGTGGCAACGTGACTATATTTCTTTCCGTTCGATCTGTCGCCGTAATATTATTTCTCAAACTTTGGGCTTCGTGGCCGAATCTAGGGTAAAGAAGCACGCTCAACAGTAATTGCGCAGTTCTTTGTCATCCACTGCTACCAGCGCATCCAGCCGCAGCTCAAAGCCGTCCTGCAGGCGCAGGTATTCTACTTTATTCCTGATAAACAAGTCGCTGATGATGTTTTTGTAAGTGCTGGGGGGCATATCGGGCTCTGGCCGGTAGGTGAGGGTGCAGGGCTGGCGAGTGGTGGCACGGGCCTCCAGCTCGTCGTAGAAAGAGCAGCTGATGGGTTGATAGATTTTCATGTGTGCTAAAACGCAAAGCACCCGGATTGGGTGAACAATCCGGGTGCTTTGTGCAGCAATAGAAAGAAGGATTAATGCTTGCCTTTACCCTTGCCATTTCCGTGACCCTTACCAGGGTGGCCGCCCCGCTGCTGCACCACAATTACATTGCCGGCAGGGTGGGCGGCACGCATCTTTTTAGCCTGGCCGGGGGGCATTCCGTGCGGATGACCAGCCTTCGGGTATTTCACTTTGTGCTCCCGGATAAGTACCCATGGCTGCGCACCCACGTAGTTGATAACGACCGGGTGAAAGCTGCTGGGATTGTAGTTGGAAACAGTCTTCAGGCGCTTCCATTTGCCTTCGCGCTGCACCACATAATGCTGGTCGCGCAGGTCGTAGTAGCCGCCCACTTCAGGAATGTAGTAGTACTGCGTGCCGGCTGGAGCCGCGGGTCCCCAGGAGGGTGGATTTATATTGATATTTACCTGGGCCTGGGCTGGTTCGGCAGTGCCTAACATAGCCAGCGCAAAAGCGGCAGCAAGCGTGAATTTGGGTAGGAAGGACATGAAGGGAGTATGTAGCGTGAAGGAATTATCCTACTATCGGCAAGAACAGCGCCAAACGCTATCCTATGCAGGACCCAGGGCGCGTTGGCCTAAGAACTACTGCTTAGCTGTTGCGTCACGCGCTGCATGGCAGTACAGCAAGTAGAATTTTAGTTCCCTCAAATCCCCGGTTTATTCTGCTAAACCCTCTGGCAAATAAGCTATTCTGAATAGCGAGAGGACTCAGTTTTGCCTACCTTTGCGGACTTATTCGATTCGCGCTGCATGGCTAAGAAAATATCTGCTTCCGTTGCCCCCGTCACTCCCGAAATTGCCCCCCAGCTTGCTGCTACGGTAGCGGCTGCCAACGGCCACGCGGCCGACGTGGAGGCGCCATTTATTGAAGTGTACGGAGCGCGGGAACACAACCTGAAAAACGTTTCGGTTCAGATTCCGCGGGGCAAGCTGGTGGTGTTCACCGGCATTTCGGGCTCGGGCAAATCCAGTCTGGCCTTCGACACGATTTATGCCGAAGGGCAGCGCCGCTACATGGAGACGTTTTCGGCGTATGCTCGCTCGTTTATGGGCGGTCTGGAGCGGCCCGACGTGGACAAGATTGAAGGATTGTCGCCGGTAATCAGCATTGAGCAGAAAACCACTTCGCGCAACCCCCGCTCCACGGTGGGCACCATCACCGAGATTTACGACTTCCTGCGTCTGCTTTACGCCCGTACGGCGGAGGCGTTCAGCTACGCCACAGGCGCCAAGATGATCCGGCAGAGCGACGAGCAGATTATCAACTACATTCTCAAGCACTTCAACGAGAAAAAGCTGGTGGTGCTGGCCCCCGTGGTGAAAGGCCGCAAAGGCCACTACCGCGAGCTGTTTCAGCAGATTGCCAAGCTCGGCTTTGCCAAAGTGCGCGTGGATGGCGAACTGCTCGACCTGACGCCCAAGATGCAGGTGGACCGCTACAAAATCCACGACATTGAAATCGTGATTGACCGATTGGTGGTCAAAACCGAGGACCGGTTCCGGTTGTCGGGCTCGGTGCAGAACGCGCTGACCCACGGCAAGGGCACCATGCTCGTGCTGGACCCGGACACCAAGAAAACGCAGTTTTTCTCGCGCTTTCTTATGGACCCCACCACCGGCATCGCCTACGACGATCCGGCCCCGAATACTTTTTCCTTCAACTCGCCCTACGGCGCCTGCCCCACCTGCAACGGCCTGGGTGAGGTGCAGCAAATCACGGAAGACTCGGTGCTGCCGGATAAGAAGCTGAGCATCAGCCGGGGTGGAATTGCCCCCCTGGGCGAGTACCGCGACATCTGGATTTTCCAGCAGCTCCAGCTTATCCTCAAAAAGCAGAAGTTCAGCCTTTCTACGCCCATCGAAAAGCTGCCCGAAGACTTGGTGGAACGCCTGCTCTACGGCGTGCCCGAGGACGAAGACGCGGACCCCAAAAAGGCAAACTATACGGAGCCGTTTGAAGGCATTATTCCCTTCCTGCGCCGCCAGATGGAGTCTGACTCGGAAAACATTCGCGCCTGGATTCAGGAGTACACCCAGGCTCAGGAGTGCCCCGAGTGCAGTGGTTACCGCCTGAAAAAAGAGTCGCTACACTTTCTGATCGACGGCAAGAACATCGGTGAGCTGTCGGTGATGGATATCGCCCAGCTCAGCCAATGGTTCGTGGGGCTGGAAGAGCGACTGAGTGAGCGCCAGAACGTGATTGGGCGGGAGCTGCTCAAAGAACTGCGTAAGCGCATTGGCTTTCTGCTGGAAGTGGGCCTGGAGTACCTGAGCCTGCACCGCTCGGTGCGCACCTTGTCGGGGGGCGAATCGCAGCGAATTCGATTGGCCACCCAGATTGGTACTCAGCTCGTGGGCGTGCTGTATATCATGGACGAGCCTAGCATCGGCCTACATCAGCGCGATAATGAGCGGCTGATCAAGGCCTTGCAGCACCTGCGCGACATCGGTAACTCGGTGATTGTGGTAGAGCACGACAAAGATATGATTATGAATGCCGACCACGTGTTAGACATCGGACCGGGTGCGGGCATTCATGGGGGGCATATTGTGGCCGAAGGCTCGCCTACGGAGATTTTCAAATCGGGCAGCCTGACTTCGCAGTATCTGAGTGGGGAGCGGCACATTGAGCTGCGCAAAAAGAAGCGCAAGGGCGAAGGCAACACGCTCACGCTCAAGGGTGCCACCGGCCACAACCTCAAGAACGTGACCGTCAAGTTTCCGCTCGGCAAGTTGGTGGCCGTGACGGGCGTGTCGGGCTCGGGCAAGTCGTCGCTCATTCACGACACGCTGTATCCTATTCTGAACCAGCACTTTTTCAATGCCAAGCGCGACCCGCTGCCCTACGCGGGCATTGAAGGGCTGGAATTGATTGACAAAGTAATTGAGGTAGATCAGTCGCCGATTGGGCGGACGCCGCGCTCCAACCCGGCGACTTATACAGGCGTGTTTACCGAGATTCGCAGCCTGTTCGCTTCGTTGCCGGAGGCCAAAATTCGGGGTTATGGGCCGGGCCGCTTCTCTTTCAACGTGAAGGGCGGACGCTGTGAAACTTGCGAAGGTGCTGGCCTGCGGACCATCGAGATGAACTTCCTGCCCGACGTGCATGTGCCCTGCGAAACCTGCAAAGGCCGCCGCTACAACCGCGAAACGCTGGAAGTACGCTTCAAAGGCAAGAGCATCACCGACGTACTCGATCTGACAGTAGAGAAAGCCGTGGAGTACTTCGAGAATCAGCCGCGTATCATTCGCAAGATTCAGGTGCTCAACGAAGTAGGCTTGGGTTATCTGACCTTGGGCCAGCAGGCCACCACGCTTTCCGGTGGTGAAGCCCAGCGGGTGAAGCTAGCAACGGAACTCGGCAAAAAAGACACTGGCAAAACCTTCTATATTCTCGACGAGCCAACTACGGGTCTGCACTTCGAGGATATCCGCCACCTTTCTGATGTGCTGCAAAAGCTGGTCGACAAAGGCAACACCGTTCTCATCATCGAGCACAATCTGGACCTGATTAAAGTAGCCGACCACGTTATCGACCTGGGCCCTGAAGGCGGGGGAGGCGGTGGTACCGTTGTGGCCCAGGGCACACCTGAGCAAGTGGCTAAGGCCAGCAAAGGCTACACCGGGAAGTTTCTGGCCGAGGAACTGAAAGTGAGCAAGTACGCGGAGGAGAAAGTGAGCTGATTTTCCGGACTACTTAAGCAGCGCTGAGGCTTATCAGCATGTGTCGTATAAAAAAAGCCCCCAGACTATTTCTGGGGGCTTTTTTTATACGTAACGCTACGAGCTACATAGAAGCGCTGTTGGCGTGCTTAGCCGCGGTAGTTGCGTGCATTTGAATGACGGGCAGGTTTTTAACCGCAAAATCCTTCACCTTCGGCGCTCGGGCCATATCTATCTCGCCCTGAAACAGTTTAAGGGTCTGGCGATGGTCGATGAGCATTTGCCGCCAGTACTGCTGCTCGAATGCTGACCCCGTTAGGGCAGCTAACTCGTCGTACATAGCTTTGTGGGCAGGATCCATACCGGTAGGCAAATCGGCTTGCAGATTGGCAGCTAAAGGCTTTATCTCGGCGGCGATTTTTTGGTGGTCGGCAATCATGCGGTTCGCAAAGGCTTTGGCCTCGTTGCTTACCTCCTTCTGCAGCGCCAGTTGGCTTAACTGAATTTCATTATTGCCGCCTTCGTACACCAGTTTCAAAAACTCTGGATCCGACATAGAATAAGCTAGGGGCGCGGTACCAGCCGCTTCGGCAGCAGTTGCCCGTGTGGCCGTTTCGGGCATATTAACAGCGGGTTCGTTGTTGCCCTCAGTAGCCGCGTTCATGTAATTATCGCCGGCATTGCCACCGGTCTCTTCTGAATCGGTCGGCTCGTTGGTAATGGCGGTTTTCTCGTTGCTGCAAGCACCGGTAGTAAGGAGCATACCCACGCATAGCAGGCTTAATAAGTTACGTTTCATAACGACAGGTAGTAAAATGAAGACGCGTACTATTGCATTACTGCCATTATCTGTACGCTTATAAGAAGTGATAAATAGCAGTGGCGTAAACCCTTGCCTTCTTATAGTTTACGATTAGGTTAGTGAAGGGTTGGGAACTTCCCAGTATCTAAGGGTGCAATGTAGAGAGCATAAGCCATCACTTCAGGGGGATGAAACAGTAAATGATGTTGTCTCCAGTAGGAGTTAAGCCACGAAAGGCTAGGAGATTCCGCTGCCTCTTACTGGCTCGTTATTACAGCTAGGCGAAAGTTCTCAGCGGCCTTTTAATGCGACACCTCAGCTTGGGTAATGACAAAGAGCGGCGAGCCGTTGCGATGGGGCTTCAGCTTCATTGGGCTGCGTTACTGGTTTGGTTATCAGTAAGGGAAAACAAAACCCGCCTAATCTGACAGGTTAAGCAAGTAAAAGCTATCAATTGCTATACCTACAAAAAGCTAAAAAGCCCCCCAGAAGACTCTGGGGGGCTTTTTTAGTTGGTTTCAAACCTTTACATCTTCATGCCAGCGTGCTGCTTCGACATATCCAAGTGCTTCTGAATGACAGGCGTAGTCTTCGTAATAAAGCCTTGTAGTTCAGTGTCTTTGGTCATCTTAGCGTGCGCTTGCATCGTATTCAGCGTCTTCTGGTGGTCGGTTACCATCTGCTGGAGGAAGCGTTGTTCTAACTGCTTGCCTGATAGCTTCCGCATCTGATCCGCAATGGTTTTGTGCTCAGCGTCCATATCGGTAGGCAAAGTCACCTTCTTCTTCTGGGCCAGCGTTTTCAGATCCGCGGTCGACTTGGTATGGTCCGTAATCATCATGTTGGCGTGGTCTTTCGCCATACCCGTTACGCCTTTCTCCAGTACCAAGCGGCTCAGTTGAATCTCATTCTGGTCGCTGTGCGCGGCCGATTTCATGAACTCTGGGTCGTCTTTGTGCGGCGCCGTGGGGCCGTTAGGATCTGCGCTGTTGGCATTCATCCCGGCAGGAGCGGTGCCAGCAGCGGCTGCCGAACCGCCGGCAGTAGTGTCGGAAGGCATCGTAGCCGTGGCGCTGTCGCCATCAGTAGCGGCGTTCATGTAGTTGTCGCCTGCGTTGCCACCTGCCTCTTCTGAATCAGTCGGGGTGTCGGTGGTGGCGGTTTTTTCATTGCTGCAAGCGCTGGTAGCTAGCAGCATGCCTGCGCAAAAGAGACTCATGATTGTACGTTTCATAGCGGTAGTAAAAGGTGGAATGGTTGAGCTTGTATTGTGAAAAAATAGGTCTGCCGCCAACCGTCGAATAAGTAAGTCGGCGATTAGCGGCAGAAAACAGCTGAGCAGCTGCCCAGAGTCGTTAGTGTACGGGTCAGTTTATCAGAAGGTTAGTCATTGTCGGCCGCTTCCAAAGAGTCGGCATCGGCAGTAACGGTGGCTCCTTCTTCGTTGTCGATGACGGTAGCATCAGCCTGTACGCCACCTTGCTCGGCGGCTTCTTCCTGGCCAACTACGGCCTCGCCGGCCGTGCCATCGGTGCGGGTTTCAGTATTGCCGCAGCTGGTCAGCGACAAAGCAGCAAATAAGGCAAGAACAGAGAATAATCGGTGTTTTGGGAAATGAAACATGGGTTGGAATTCAGGTTAACAATGAAAAATTAAGGCAAGTCTTCTAGTTGGTCTTCCACGACGCCCACATCATCCAGATGTTGTTCAATCGTGGGCAAGAATTTGGCGGCAAATCCGCGAATGTCGCCGTCGTAAGCGTCCTTGCTCATATCCTCGAACGCATCTGCATCGCTTTTATGAGCCTCCAGCAGCATTTCCACATACCGTTTGTCGAACTGCGTGCCGGTCAGGGCGCTTAAGTCGGCATATTGTTTTTGCTGGTCGCTGCCAAGTCCGCTAGGCAGCATCAGGTTTTTTTGCTGCGCTAAGTTTCGGAGCGCCGTGCTCACCTGCCCATGCTGCTGAACCAAGCGCTGGGCTAAGTTGCGGACCGCAGGCGTAGCTGATTTTTGCTGGGCCAGCTTGCTCATCTCCAACTCCAGGAGCCCGCTGCTGGCCGCGTTTACCATAAAGTCCGCGTCGCGCTCCTGCCGCTCGGTCACGGCGGCTTCCTTAATGCGTTTTTCGTTCTGAAACCTGGCTTCCGCTACCGGATCTTTTTGGCTGGCATCGGGCGAGCAGGCCCCCATGACAACGCAGCATCCTAGGAGCAGAAAACGGGCAGAAGCCATAGCGCACAAACAGTTAGAGGAATTGAAAATAAGCTATTGCCTATACGGCAGCCTCAGCAGGTGGTTATCAGGGATAGCAGGAAGGCCGCGAAATGTAGAAGCTAGAGCGAGTCTGGGGGGCTTTTTCCCAGGAAAAAGCCCCCCAGACTCGCTCTGTATATTTAGTGCTTGCTTCGGTAGCCAAACCCCACCAGCAGATGCAACGCCACATTTGGTACGGTAGCGGTGCCGCCATCTGCCAATGGCATCCGGGCCCACGCCGCCGTTAGCTTTGCTTCTGGCCGAAAAAACCAGTGATCTGCTACTCTCATTGGCGGGCCGGCAGCGGCCTGCAAACCAACCCCCGCAATGTGGTAGCCACCACCCAGCAAGCTGCGCACCGGATTGATGGATTTGCCGCGAACGCGCCCCTCCGGATGGCCAATCACCATTCCGACACCAATCCGAAAAACGCTTGACTGTTCCAGCAAAGGCATCGTCCGGCTTACAATGACCATGTTGTAGCCATGTGATACCTCGAAATGCTCTATCTCAGGGGGCGGATTCTGGAGGTACACCTTGTGGTGCACCAGCTCCGCGCTCCACTGCCGGTAGCCTAGTCTGTAGGCGTAGTATGGCGACCCGTGCCAGGGCCGTGTGCGGTAGCGCGCTCGAAAGCGAATAGCTTCCTCCCCGGGCTGCTCTATTCGAAGGATAGTTGGTAAGCTCCAGGCAGTACCGCCAAAAAACTCGGCCGTTAGTCCCTGCGCTTGCAGTGGAGGGCTGCACACGGCTAGCAAAAGAACGAAGACGCCTCGTGCCACTACCGACCTGCTAAGTGTCGTCTTCATCACAAGTTGCTGGACTGCTGCTGGACAATGGAGAGCTTCTTCCGCCAGCGATTCTACGTTCTCTTACGAGGCTTTGATATAGCTGAGCATCGCAAAGTCAACTTACAAAGCATCCAACAGAAAGCGCCACCCTGTAGCGAGGGTGGCGCTTTCTGTTAAACCAAAATTGCAGTTTGATAGCCTTTGCTAAGCCCCGCGAAACTGCGGTTTGCGCTTCTCCAGAAACGCCTGTACGCCCTCCCGATAATCATCTGACTCGCCCGCAATCTGCTGGCAGTAAGCTTCGTAGTCCAGCATTTCGTCCAGCGTCGAGGCACTGGCTTTATTCAGCATTTGCTTGATCAGGCCAATAGACTTGGTAGGCGCCGCCGCATACCGCGCCGCTAGTGCGTACGTAGCCTCATCGAGCTGCTCGGGCGCCACCACCTGGTTTACCAAACCTAGCCGCAGCGCTTCCTCGGCCGAAACTTTGGAGCCCAGCGTGCATAGCTCAAACGCCTTTAGCGTGCCCACCAGCCGTGGGAGAAAGTACGATGAGCCTGAGTCGGGCACCAGCCCGATATTGATAAATACCTCAATCAGAGAGGCGTCGGTGGAGGCAATCAGCGCATCGCAGGCCAGCGCCAGCGAGCAGCCCGCTCCGGCCGCGACTCCATTTAGCCGCCCGATGATAGGCTTCGGTAAGGCGCGCATAGCCCGAATGATAGGATTGTAGCGCTTATGCAAAGAGTCATAAAAAGACCGTTTCTCTTCCCCTTGCGCTGCCTTAAGGTCCTGGCCTGAGCAGAAAGCCCGTCCGGCGCCGGTGAGCACCACGGCCCGCACCGAGGCGTCGCGCGCTACCTGCTTTAGGGCATCCTGCAGTTCGTAGCTCTGCGGGTCGTTGAAGGCATTGAATACATCAGGCCGGTTAAAAGTAATCGTCGCAACACCGTCGCGTACATCGTAGAGCAAGCAGGTATACATAGGAATCAGTGAAAGGTAGAAAGCGGCTCCGAGTAGGTAGTCTTCGCGTCGCCTGGAGGGCAAATTACATGAGAAAGTTGGCGTTCTGACAACACCCGGGACTAAAGCGCTGCACCGTGCTACCGACTACGCAGAATGGCTTCTGCCAACAGCATGTCTTCCGGTGTCGTGATTTTGAGGTTGCGATAATCGCCTTCTACCAAGTGAATTGGATGCAGGTCTTCCACTACACTCGCATCATCAGTGAAAGTAGGCAGCTCTGGCAGCCGATAGGCCCGCCGTAGTAGCTCCAGATCAAAGCACTGCGGCGTCTGTACTAAGCGCAGCCGGGAGCGGTCAATAGCGTAAGAGCCTTCCTTGGAGAGGCCGCGCACCGAGTCTTTGGGCACCACAGCGGCTATGGCCGCGCCGTGCTCAGCCGCGGCCGCATACGTATTTTCAATAACTGCTGCCGATACCAGTGGTCGCACGCCATCGTGCACCGCTACAATGCCCTCCGTGTACGTAGCCAGGTGTTTCAGGCCATTTCTTACCGAAGCCCACCGAGAATGCCCCCCGCCCACCACCGCGTGCGGAATTGCGACCTGATGCCGGGTACAGAGGTGGTGCCACGTATCGAACTGGTCGGGGGGCAAAACCACCACAAATTGCTGCACACCCAAGCTGGTCTCGGCAAAGCGGCGTAGCGTATGCAGCAGCACCGGCTCGCCGAGCAACTCCAGAAACTGCTTCGGCTGACCTGCGCCCATGCGCGTGCCGCTGCCGCCAGCCACAAGTATAGCAAACCGATTGGGAGTCGACATAAGCAGAAGCTACGAGAGTGGAAGATGAGTATAAAGCGCAACAAAAAGCCCGGCCACCAAAGGTAACCGGGCAATGCGGAAGGCTCGCAACAAAGTCTTGCCTCCCACTTCTTTGTACTCACTTCTAGCTTACAGAATCAGCATCGCATCGCCGTAGCTGAAGAAACGATACTTCTCTTTGATGGCAACCTTGTACGCTTCCGCTAACAGATCGTAGCCAGCAAAGGCGGCTGTCATCATCATCAGCGTGCTTTCCGGCGTGTGGAAGTTGGTGAGCAGGGTATTCGCGATTTTGAACTCGTACGGCGGGAAAATGAACCGATCGGTCCAGCCCTGGTTGGCTTTCAAACGGTTGTGCGCCGATACCGATGACTCCAGCGCCCGCATGGTAGTAGTGCCCACGGAGCAAACGCGCTTTTTAGCGTCCAGCGCCTTATTCACAATAATGGCAGCCTCAGCAGGTACAATGAAATTCTCCGAGTCCATCTTGTGCTTGGTCAGGTCTTCCACATCCACCGGACGGAAAGTGCCCAAACCCACGTGCAGCGTGACGGCGGTAGTTTCTACACCCTTGATTTCCAGGCGCTTCAGTACCTCACGGGTAAAGTGCAGACCTGCCGAAGGGGCGGCCACAGCACCGATGTGCTTGGCGTAAATGGTCTGATAGCGCTCTTTGTCGGCCGGCTCAGCATCACGGGTAATCGCCTCGCGGGGCAGGGGCGTTTCGCCTAAGTCGTGGAGGGCTTTATAAAATTCTTCATCAGGGCCATCAAACAAAAACTTGATGGTACGGCCCCGTGAGGTGGTGTTGTCGATAACTTCGGCCACCATGTCGCTTTCGCCGAAGTACAATTTGTTGCCCACCCGGATTTTACGGGCCGGATCAACCAGTACGTCCCACAGGTGGCTTTCTTTATTCAGCTCGCGCAGCAAAAACACTTCAATTTTTGCTCCTGTCTTTTCTTTATTGCCATATAGCCGTGCCGGAAACACTTTCGTGTCGTTCATCACGAATACATCACCGTCATTGAAATACTCAATGATGTCTTTAAAAATACGGTGCTCGATTTTGCCAGTATCGCGGTGTACTACCATCAGGCGCGACTCGTCGCGGTTTTTGGCCGGGTGCTGCGCCAGCAGGTTCTCGGGCAGGTCAAATTTAAACTCGGACAGTTTCATGGTCGGATATGGGCAATAGGGGGGGAAGCTAACAAAAATTTCAGGGGGCAAAAGTACGTAGAATGGCCGGATTAATCGTTATTTTTCGCCCGGAATCAGCATAGAATGCTCAAATGAATGAACAGCTAACTAGTTGTAATAGTGGCAGGTTAAACTGCTAACTTGTTCCTTTACTGATAGCTGAACTACTGCCCAGTCGAAACTGTATTAGTTCAGTCAGCCAACCATTTAGCTACTTAACCTCCCACTCCATGCTCGCCTTGCGCCTGACACTGGAAAGCTTCCGCTTCGCGTGGCAAGCTCTCAAATCCAATTTGCTGCGCACCATTCTCTCATTGCTGGGCGTCACAGTCGGGATCTTTGCCATCATCGCCGTTTTTACCGTCGTCGATTCGCTGGAGTCGAATATCCGGCAGAGCATGGATTTTTTAGGTGAGAAAGTGGTTTACGTGGGCAAGTGGCCCTGGAAATTTGAGCCCAATCGGCCTTGGTGGAAATATTTTAACCGCCCCGTACCCACCCAGCGCGAATTCCGTGCTCTACAGCGTACGCTGAACCCCAATAGCCACATGGGCATGGCCATTATGGCTAATACCGGCGGCAATACGCTGAAGGCAGGTAATAACAGCCTCACGGACTGTAATTTGCAGGGGGTCAGCTATGAGTTTCAGCAGGTTTCAAAAGTACCCATCGCGGAAGGCCGCTACTTCACCTCCCAGGAAATTGACCTTGCTCGCAACGTAGCTATCATCGGGGCTGACATTGCTGAAAATCTTTTTGGCGGAGGTTCCGCCCTGGGGCGCGAATTCTCGGCTCGCGGGCGCAAATTCACCGTGATTGGGGTGATGAAGAAGGAGGGGAAAAAGCTGATTGATACTCCCAGTAATGACACCAACTGCCTGATTACCTTCGGAATGTTCAGTCAGATCTTTGCCGTCAACAATGGTAGCGGCATGGGCGGCGTGTCGCCTAACATTATTGTAAAGGGCCGCGAAGACGATCAGAACCTCGCTAATTTAGAATCAGAACTGCAGGGCGTAATGCGCAACGTGAGGGGCCTGAAACCCCGGGAGGAAGACAACTTCGCTCTGAATCGGCCCGAAATGTTCGGGGAGCTTATTTCCAAGCTGTTCTCTGTGATTGGGGTGGCTGGCGCCGTTATTGGCAGCTTCGCCATGCTGGTGGGGGGCTTTGGTATTGCCAACATCATGTTTGTGTCGGTGAAGGAGCGCACCAACATTATTGGTATTCAGAAGTCGCTGGGGGCCAAAAATTACTTTATCCTGTTTCAGTTTCTGTTCGAAGCCATCTTTCTGTGCCTGATTGGCGGCGCGGCCGGCATTTTCCTGGTTTTTCTGATCACACTGATTCCGCAGGAATCGTTGCCTTTGTTTCTTTCGGCCAGCAACGTGACGCTAGGACTCACTGTATCGGTAGTTATCGGTATTCTGGCCGGTATTATTCCAGCCGTCCTGGCTTCCAACCTCGATCCGGTTATTGCCATCCGCTCGAAGTAAAACAAGCAGGGTAAGTAAGCTCCTTGTCTTGCACAACAGAGCCAAACCCTTATCTTGCACGCCCCGGTTTTAGGTGGAGGGCAATTGCGCGTTTTGGTCGCTAGGCTTCTGATTATCTTTCTTTTTCTTTAAAAACAGGCTCGCGGCACCGAAAGGTGCTTGCTAATTCCCATCAGCGGGCTCAAAAGTGCAGTATCTATGACTAAGCTTAAAAAAACCAGTCGGACCAAAATCCACGACGAAACCCTGAATGCAGGTAGCGGGCAGACGATCAGTCAGCCCAATGTGAACGACAACAAGGTGACTTCTATCAGCGAAATCCGGGAGCAAACCAGCGGGCAGCGCACCCTGCAGCTCGATGATGAGCAGCGCATCCGGCGCGCATTCGTAGACAAGGACTGGAACGAGATTAAGATTGCTGACTCCTGGCAGATCTTTAAGGTGATGGCCGAGTTCGTGGAAGGCTTCGAGAAAATGAGCAAAATCGGCCCTTGCGTGTCTATTTTTGGCTCGGCGCGCACCAAGCCAGATAATCCTTACTACCAAATGGCCGAGGAGATTGCGGCCAAGCTCGTACGCCACGGCTACGGCGTAATTACGGGCGGTGGCCCCGGCATTATGGAAGCCGGCAACAAAGGCGCGCGCTCTGAAGGAGGCCGTTCGGTAGGCCTCAACATTGAGCTGCCCTTCGAGCAGTTTCATAACATCTACATTGACCCCGATAAGATCATCAACTTCGACTACTTCTTCGTGCGTAAGGTGATGTTCGTGAAGTATGCGCAGGGCTTTATCGGTATGCCCGGCGGCTTCGGCACGCTGGACGAGCTGTTTGAGGCTATTACTCTTATTCAAACCAAGAAAATCGGGCGTTTCCCTATCGTGTTGGTAGGTACCAAGTACTGGCAGGGCATGTTCGACTGGATTCAGCAAGTGATGCTGGAAGATGAGCGCAATATCTCGCCCGAAGACATGAACCTAGTGCAGCTAGTGGATGATGCTGCTTCGGCTGTCAAAATCATTGATGACTTCTACTCCAAGTACCTGCTCTCGCCAAACTTCTAATACCAAAAACAAGCTCAGGTATTAAGCCGTTATTTGAACCGGCGACGGAATGCTTCCGTCGCCGGTTTTTTGTGTTTGTGCAAACTGATTTTGACTATTTGATAGTGGGTGGCGGGGCCGCCGGCCTGAGCCTAGCGTATGCGCTGGCACAGGAACCACGCCTGCGCGACAAGCGCGTGCTGCTCCTGGAACCAGCGGCCAAAGACCAGAACGACCGCACCTGGTCGTTCTGGGCCGATGCGCCGTCGCCGTTTGACAGCATTGTAGCGCACGAGTGGGCGCAGCTGGCTTTTCGCAGTCCGGGCTTCGAGCGGGTGTTTGCGCTTAGTCGCCACCGCTACAAGATGATTCGGGGCCTTGATTTCTACCAGTTTGTGCACGCGGCGCTGGCCGGCAATCCACAGGTTACGTTAGTGCGCGCCACGGTCGATAGCCTCGAAAATTTGCCCCCCAGCGGTGTGATAGCGCATACATCAGCTGGGAAGTTTACGGCCCGATATGGCTTTGATAGTCGTCCGCCGGTTATGGATAAGCAACCGGATAAGCACCGCTATCTGCTCCAGCATTTTGTGGGCTGGGAGGTAGAAACCGAGCAGGATGTATTCGACCCGAAAACCGTGGAATTCATGGACTTCCGGGGGCCACAGTACCACGAGCCGCGCTTTATGTATGTGCTGCCCTTCAGCCCGCGCCGGGCGCTGGTAGAGTACACGCTGTTTTCGGGCGAAGTGCTGCCCAAAGCTGCCTACGAAGCAGCTATGCACGCGTATTTGACCACCACGCTTGGCGTAAAGAGCTACCGCATAGAAGCAGAAGAGGTAGGCGCTATTCCCATGACCGATCATCCGCTGCCGGCTCGCTGGGGGGCAAATATTATCAATTTGGGAACGCGTGCCGGCCGCGCAAAGCCCAGCACCGGCTACGCTTTCAAGCGTATTCAGGCCCACACGGCCCGGCTGGTAGAGGCGCTGGCTACCACCGGCGCGCCGCCGCCCGATCCAACCAGCGACCGGTGGCAATTTCGCCTCTTCGATACCTTGCTGCTCGATATCATGCAGCGCCGCGGCGAAACTACCCGCGACATTTTCACTGAGCTATTCCAGCATAACCCAGTGGAGCGCATCTTCGATTTTCTGGATGAGCGCACTACCTGGGTCGAGAACTTTCAGGTGATGAACTCGGTGACGCCGTGGCCATTTATGCGCTCTATCGGGCAGGTGCTGTGCGGCAAGCCGGGGCGGCGGTAAGGTAAAATGGTGAGGTAGTGAAATAGTGAGTTTGTTGTTATAACCACGCAGATTGAACAACAAACTCACTATTTCACTACCTCACCGCCAAGCTTTCTTCGCTTTCCAGATACGCTTTTGCCCCCTGCACGCTCTCAGGAGTCAATACTTCCAATTCTGGCTTCGGAAGCGACAGATTCAGCAGGTAGCCACGCATGGGGGGCAAATTATCGAGGTCGTGGGTGATGCAGAGCACGGTTTTGCCAGTTTCGAGCACCCAGCTTTGCAGCAGATCGAATACGCGGCGGCGGTAGTACACATCGAGTTGTTGGGTGGGCTCGTCGAGGAGGTAGAGCTGAGCGTCTTGCAGGGCCAGCTGAGCCAGCCACACCAGCTGCTGCTCACCCCCGGATAGCAAAGTAAAGTCGCGGTGGGCGAGGTGAGGGGCGCCCACGCGGGCCAACGCCTCATCGGCTTGGGCGTAATCGTGGGGGCCGTAGGCGCTCAGGAAGCGCTGATGGCGGAAGCGGCCCATTACCACCAATTCGCGCACCTCAATGGGGAAGCTGACGGTATTGCGCTGGGGCAGATGAGCCAGCAGGCCGCTGGCAGCTGGCTGGCGCTCCGTGCGGAGGTCGTGGCCAAAAACCTGCACGCTGCCCTGGTAGGGAATTCGGCCGGTAAGAGCCCGAAATAAGGTGCTTTTGCCGCAGCCGTTATGCCCCACAATGGCTACAAAAGCCGGTGCCGGCACGCACAAAAAAAGGTTGCGGAGCAGAACACGCTGTTCATACCCCGCAACCAGATTCTCTATTAGTAAAGGAGTTAGGAGCTGAGAGCCAGGAGCCAGGAGCGATGGACTGACGAATAAATCCTTCATCAACGACATTCTATCTCCTGACTCCTAGCTTCTCGCTCCGCTCTTAGTACTCGTCTTCGTTGAACATGAAGTCTTCCTTGGTCGGATAATCCGGCCAAACTTCTTCGATGTTCTCGTAGGGTTGGCCGTCATCTTCCAGTGCCTGCAGGTTTTCCACCACTTCCATCGGGGCACCCGAGCGGATGGAATAATCAATCAGTTCATCCTTGGTGGCGGGCCAGGGGGCATCTTCCAGGTAGGAAGCAAGTTCCAGAGTCCAATACATAATGGTGTGCTACAAAAAAAGTGGGCAAATGTAAAGTTGTGATACGCCGATGAGCAAAAACCCGGCCGGCTGAAAACGCCTGCCAAAGCGGCGCAACGGCGTTTGCTTCCCGACAACGTAAAAAGCGCTGTAAGGTTCAGCCTAAGCAGGTAAGCGCTGGCGCAACAGCTCGATAAGATCGGTTTTTGTGCGGATTTTTCGCTCGAATCCCCGGATTTTTCCTTCCAGCATATTGCGGAAAGTTTCGTTGCCGGGTGAGTCGCTGAGCTTGCCCAGGTTTTCCACAAGTACTTCCTGCTCCTGCTTGTCGTACTTAATGAAGTCGCGGAGGGCCTGCACGCGGGCGTTTATTTTGTCTTCGGGCGAACCGGTTTCTGGGGTATTCGGCTGACGCTTGCGGATGAAGTGCTCCAAGGCGCTCATTTCAAATACTTTGTCGCAGGCCATGATGAACTGCTCCCACACCCGGTCCGATTCTTCGCCGCGCACGGGGCCCACCTTTTTCCAGGCCGCCTGTAGCTCCTTGGCGCGCGCCACGGCCGCCGACATCGGCTGATTGAGCAGGGCTTCAGCTTCAGCAACCAGGGCACGCTTGCGGCTCAGGTTGTCGTCCATGTAGCCGTCTTTGGCATCCACCCGCTTCGTGCTGATGTGCTCTTTCAGGCGGTCGAAAAAGTGGTTGTGAGCAGCCCGGAAGCGCGTCCACAATTCATTGGCTTGCTTGCGGGGCAAAGAGCCGCCCACCTCTTTCCAGTCTTGCTGCAGTTGCTTGAGTTGGCGAGTTGTCTCTTCGTAGTCTTCCGAGTTTTGGATGGCTTCCGACTTGCGGATCAGGTCGCGGTACTTGTCCACCACCCGATTCGACATAGCCTTTTTATCGGCCAGGAACTCTTTTTTGCGTACGAAAAACTGATCCACGGCTTCGCGGAAACGGTTTTCCAGCTCTTCGGTGAGGTGCTTCTCTACGGGGCCGGTTTTAATCCAGGCCTGTCGCAGTTCCTGGAGCTTTTCGCCGGCCGTCTGCCAGTCGATGCTGTCGCGCAGGGCCTCAGCCTCTTGAATCAGCGTAATCTTGGTGTTCAGATTCTTCTCGCGGTTGCGAGCTACTGTTACTTTAATGCCTTCTTCAGCTTCGGTGAGGCGGTGGTGCAGGGCCTCAAAATCGCCCAGAGCATCGTAGGAGGCCATTTGCTCCTTCAGGTGCAGGGCCTTCATCAGAAACGAGCCCTTGTTCTCCGATTCTTCAATCTTAGCCAATAAGTCTTCTACCTTGGCCCGAAAGCTTTCGAAGCGCTGAGCAAAGTACTGAAGCGAGGCCTCCTCGGATTCCTTAACCTGCCCAACCCGGCGGGCTGGCAAATCCATAAACGAGCGTAGCCACACTTGGTCGCCTTCGACGTAGCCGTAGCGCCGGGCTTCGGCTAGCAGGTGATCTTGTGGTTCCATACTAATGATAATAATAACGCGAAAGCGGCTAGGTGGTGGGATCGGAAGGGTAAAGAAACGGTATTAGCTGACTACAAGTTTACGGGATGGAAAGCATATTCGCTGCCTGTGAAACCCGGGGTTTAAACGGCGGAAACTTAGGGCAGGCTGCCTACCTTTGGCCGGTTCGCCGAGTTAGCCAGGGTTATCTGAACCGAACGTAAGCCAACGCCGCAAGGTTAGGCCATGGGCCGGTAACCAAGCTGAAACAGACGAATTGATCTAAGAGCTTATCTAGCAGAACGTCATGCAGCGCAGCGCGAAGCATCTCGCGTGTTTAGTAGCATTAGTAACCTCACATCAGCACGCGAGATGCTTCGCGCTGCGCTGCATGACATCCGTTTTTACACGAAATCTGACTGCCCAAGCCGGTTGGTTTGTTGCCTGAAAACTTTTAAAAAAGCCCCCCAATCCCATTTCTATGAGCGAAACGATCATCTTTTCCATGGCCGGCGTGAGCAAAGTGTATCCGCCCCAGAAACAGGTTCTCAAGAACATTTACCTCTCGTTTTTCTACGGCGCCAAAATTGGGGTGCTGGGTTTGAACGGCTCGGGCAAGTCGTCGCTGCTGAAAGTAATAGCCGGCGTCGATAAGCAGATTCAGGGCGAAGTAGTGTGGTCGCCGGGCTACTCGGTGGGCTATCTGGAGCAGGAGCCCCAGCTCGACCCCACCAAAACAGTGATGGAAGTGGTGCAGGAAGGTGCGGCCGAAACCGTAGCGCTGCTCAAAGAATTCGACGAAATAAACGAGGCTTTCGGAGCCGAAGATGCCGACTTTGATAAGCTGCTGGAGCGCCAGGGTGCCGTGCAGGAGCGGCTGGACCAACTCGACGCCTGGAACCTGGACAGCAAGCTGGAGCGCGCCATGGACGCCCTGCGCACCCCCGACGGCGACGCCATTGTAGGCAACCTCTCGGGGGGCGAAAAGCGCCGCGTGGCTCTGTGTCGCTTGCTGTTGCAAGAGCCCGATGTGCTGCTGCTCGACGAGCCCACCAACCACCTTGACGCCGAAAGCGTGCTGTGGCTGGAGCAGCACTTGCAGCAGTACAAAGGCACCGTCATTGCCGTAACCCACGACCGCTACTTCCTCGACAACGTGGCCGGCTGGATTCTGGAGCTGGACCGCGGCGAAGGTATTCCGTGGAAAGGCAACTACTCTTCGTGGCTGGAGCAGAAGTCGAACCGCCTGGCTCAGGAAGAAAAAACCGAGAGTAAGCGCCAAAAAACCTTGCAGCGCGAGCTGGAATGGGTGCGTATGTCGCCCAAAGCCCGGCAGGCCAAAAGCAAGGCCCGCGTGGCCGGCTACGATAAGCTGGTGAGCGCCGACGTGAAGGAAAAGGAGCAGAAGCTGGAACTGTTCATTCCCGACGGGCCGCGCCTCGGCGGGCAGGTAATTGAAGCCCACAACATTTCCAAAGCTTTCGGTGACAAGCTGTTATTCGAAAACCTGAGCTTCTCTTTGCCGCAAGGCGGCATCGTGGGCATCATCGGGCCGAACGGCGCGGGCAAGTCTACGTTGTTTCGCCTCATCACCAACCAACTGGAAGCCGATGCCGGCACCTTCGAGGTTGGCCCCACGGTACAGACGGCCTACGTCGATCAGCAGCACGAAACGTTGGAGCCCAACAAGTCGGTGTTCGAAACAATTTCGGGCGGCACCGAAACCATGCTGCTGGCAGGGCGCCCTGTGAATGCCCGTGCCTACGTGAGCAACTTCAACTTCCGCGGCGGCGACCAGGAAAAGAAAGTCGGCAGCCTCTCGGGCGGGGAGCGCAACCGCGTGCATCTGGCTACTACGCTGAAGCAGGGGGCAAATTTGCTCCTGCTCGATGAGCCCACCAACGACCTGGACGTGAACGCCATCCGGGCTTTGGAAGACGCCCTGGAGAACTTCGCCGGCTGCGCCGTTATCATCAGCCACGACCGCTGGTTCCTGGACCGCCTGGCTACGCACATTCTGGCTTTTGAGGGCAATTCGGAAGTGGTCTGGTTTGAGGGCAACTTCTCGGATTATGAGGAAGCCAAAAAGAAGCGCCTGGGTGATGTAGAGCCGAAACGCGTGCGGTATAAGAAGCTGGGGTAGATTGTTGCCATACTACGTTTCACAAAGAAGCCTTCGCTGCGGATGCAGCGAAGGCTTCTTTATATTTAGAGCGTGTTGGGGAATTGTCATGCTTCGGTAAGCGGACGCCGGATCAAGCATGACGGATTCGACGTCCGCTTACCGAAGCATGACAATTCCCCAACACGCTCTTAGCGCTCAGCCACCTTTTACTTCCTGATGACTACACATCAGCTTACCCAGGCGCTACATTATTTACACCGAGCTCTACGCCGCCACCCAGCCCTCCCGCATGGCCTGCACTACTAGACCCACCAGCGTTTTGGCTCCCGTTTTTTGCAGTAAGGCCCGGCGGTGGCTTTCCACGGTGCGCACGCTCAGAAACAGGCGGTCGGCAATTTCCTGGTTGCAGCAGTCGGCTATTACCAGGCGCAGCACCTCCAGCTCGCGGCGGCTAAATGGCGTGGGCGGCTCCACGCGGCGCCTGGTGGGTGTAGGATAGTGGCTGGAAGCGTCTGGGGGGCAAAGTAAGCCACTCACGCACTGGATTACTTCCGTGGGTGAGGCGTGGCGGGAAAGCAAAGGGTAGCCGGTCTGGGCTAGGCAGTGACGCACGGCGAGAGGTTGGTGCCGACCCGTAAGAACCAGCAGCTGCGGGCACAAACCGTGCGTGCGCAACTGCTGTAACTGGGGCAGCAAGCAGGAGGAGATAGTGGCATCAGCAATGACGAGCGCAAACCTCTGCTGAGTCAGGAGCACCAGAAGTTGGTCGGGGCCGGGGAGCACGCGAATAACCACCGTCGGCCATGTTTCGCGCAGTATCGCAACAAGGCCCAGGCGGTGCAGCGAGGGTGGGGCAGCAACTAATACATCCCCTGCGGGCATAGTCATATAAATTGTTAGGTCAACTCATGGATAAAAATGAAATGGTGTAGCAAAAGGTGGATAGGTAGTAGCGCGGGTATTCGAAGTATATAAGTAGCTGAATGTATAGAGCTTATAGGAAAAAGTCAAGTTTTTTATATTGAAAAAGGTAAAATTCATATCGGAATGATTAAATTATAAGCAGCTGTCTTTGATACCTTAATCCAGGATAAAAGCGTAAGCAACGCCAGTTATGTAACCCGCTTGCGCTTCGTTTTTGCCCCCCAGCGCCTTATAAGGGTGCGGTAGCGTACTTTTAGCCCTGCACTTCGCAAGTCTTTCCTTCTGGCTGGCTTCGGCCGCTCTCATCACGAGCAACATCCAAAGAGACGACCGCCGTATAAATCAGCACCACGAACTTCTCCTGCTATGTCTCCAATGCTTGATCCTGCGCCGTTTTTTCAAGATTTCGTGGAGAATCTGAGCCAGGTCTTCTTCGTGTATGACCCGGATGCTCACGAGGTTGTATTTGTGAATGCGGCCTACGAGCACCTAATGGGCGGCAACCGTAAGCAGGTGAACCAGGAGTTGCCCCAGCTGATTGCGCGCCTGCACCCCGACGACCGCCCTTACTTAGCTAATTGCTGGCGGCGTTGGCAGCGCGGCCGGCTGGAAGAAAAGGAAATTGAGTTCCGCCTACTAGATCCCGATGGCGCGGAGCAATGGTTGCAGTTGAAACCTTACCGCCAGCAAACCGGGACTGAGCAGGAGTTGCTGGGGGGCTTTTTAGATGTAATTACCAGCCAGAAAGAGTATATAGCCAACGCTGATAAGTTCAACGCCAAGAAGAACGCCACCCTCGAAATCCTCTCTCACGACCTGGCGGGGCCTTTTATTATGCTACAGCAGCTGGCCGAATACATGGGGGAGCAAGTTAGCTCCTTGCAGAATGAGAGCCTCAATGAGATGATCCGCATCATGCAGACCACCTGCAAGGATAGCGTTGACCTCATCCGCGACTTCGTGGACCAGGAGTTTCTAGATTCAGCCAACGTGGAACTGAAAACGGAGCGCGTTGATATGGTGGAGCGCGTGCAGCAAATGATGAATAGCTACCAGCAAGCGGAGTCGCTGGTGGATAAGCACTTCCAGCTAATTGTCCCCCAGGAGCCCATTTATATAAGCCTGGACGTCAATAAGTTTATGCAGGTGCTCAATAACTTAATGTCGAACGCCGTCAAGTTTACGCCCGATGGTGGCCATATTACCCTAACGGTGGCACAGGAGCCCACCACCGTACGCTTCACCGTAGCCGACGACGGTATCGGCATACCAAAGGCCTTGCAGGCCGGCTTGTTTGATCGTTTTACTAAAGCCCGGCGGCCCGGCCTGCGTGGCGAAAAAACCACGGGTCTGGGGATGTCTATCATCAAAACCATTGTGGGGCTGCACCAGGGCCACATCTGGTTTGAAAGCGAAGAAGGCAAGGGCAGCACTTTCTACATAGATATTCCGCTGGATCTGGCCTCAAATCCTGATGGGCGGCAAAAGGCCTGAAGGGTAGGGCGGCCGCGAAGTTGAGTAAGTGACTAGTGAAGGGTAAGCGGTATATTATTTGAAGGCAGACACACGTTCCGTATTCTTGACTCTTACATATTTCTCCAATGCATACAGATTCGCAAAAGCAGACCTTGTTTCAGAAGACCGAGCAACAGCTTCAGGCCCAGGGCTTTACCATCGATAAGCAAGACCAGTCGCGCCCGTGGGGGGGCTTTTTTGTTATTAATGAAGATCAGGCCCAGCCCTTTGCCGATGCTTATTTTGATGGAATGGCCGTAGAAGACCTGCGCATTTCGGGCAAGCTGAGCCCCAAGATTCTGATTGTAGCGCCCCAGAAGCGGCTGTCGTGGCAATACCACCGCCGCCGCGCCGAGGTCTGGAAAGTGCTGCAAGGCCCCGTAGGTGTCGTGACGAGCGCCACCGATGAGGAAGGCGAAGTGAAAACTTACGCCGTGGGCCAGCTGATTACCCTAAAGCAAGGCGAGCGTCATCGGTTAGTCGGCCTCGACGACTGGGGCGTACTGGCCGAAATCTGGCAGCACACCGACGCCACCCAACCCTCCGATGAAGACGACATTGTGCGCGTGCAGGATGATTTTGGCCGCTAATCAGGAGGCTGAACTTTAAACTTGCATCTACATAAAAGAGGCCGGCCCCACGTTGATTTGTCAGCGTGGGGCCGGCCTTTTTGTGAGATCAAGCTGTTATTTTTTCATTGAAATGGTCACGACTTTGGCGCCATTCACTTTGAACTTACACTCGTCGAACTCGGGAGCCCTCATCGTAGGCCACACGTTATTTGAGAAGGCATACGGCTCGGTGGGAATACCCAGAAAGTTGCGGTCTACCAGGTCGTTCTCGTTCATGTCTTGGGTAAGGGCTACAGCCCATTCGCCATTAGGCAGGTCGATGGGCAGCGTAATTTGTTTGCTGCCAGCGGGTTTCACATACTTAAGCATCGTGTAGTTACCCCGCTTCAGAAAATTCTCCTTCACGTTGTAGAAGTACAGCTTTAGCGTCGCCTTGGTAGAAGGCAGGTCGGTCACGACTACACTTACCGGGGAAGTGCCTGCAGAAGCAGTCGCGCCGAGCGGAGCCGCTGACAATGTAGTTCCAAACGCAAGTAGCGCGACTTCAAAAAACATCATAAGCTTAGTGTAAGAGCAAAGAACAGTCAACAAAAAGAATACACGGTTCTACCCCAGTGTGATACCGCCTCAAACAGATTTGCTAAGGCTGGCCGGCTTCCAGGCATTGGGCATACAGGCCACAGCGCCAATAAGTTTCCTATTGAGTCGCGCACTGATTTATACTGACTGTAATAAAGCAACGCATTGCCGGGCAATGGCTAGCTCCTCATTGGTGGGCACCACCAGAATCTTCACCCGCGCTTCCGCCTGGTTTATTTCGCGTAACTCCTTGGCCCGTTTCTCATTGCGGGCTTCGTCGAGGTGAAGGCCCAGGAACTCCAGGTTTCGGCAGACCAGGGCGCGAATCAAGGCGTCGTTTTCGCCCACGCCCGCCGTGAATACTACAGCGTCGAGACCGTTAAGCACGGCAGCGTACGCCCCGATATACTTCTGAATGCGGTAAGCATAAAGATCGTAGGCCAAGGCGGCGGCGGGGTCGCCGGCCAGCAGGGCCTTGGTAATGTCGCGCATGTCGCTGAAGCCAGTGAGGCCCAGCATACCGCTGTTTTTGTTGAGCAGATTTTGCACCTGCGCCGGCTCGTAGCCCCGCTCATTAATCAGGTGGAAAATAATCGACGGATCAAGGTCGCCGGAGCGCGTACCCATCACCAGGCCACTAAGCGGCCCAAAACCCATGCTGGTATCCACCGATTTGCCCCCCAGCACGGCTGCCATGCTACAGCCATTGCCCAGGTGAATGGTAATGATTTTGGCCGCCGGGTTGCCCAGGTAAGCGGCCGCCTGAGCGGCCACATACTGATGGCTGGTGCCATGAAAACCGTAGGCCCGAATGCCGAACTCGGTATAGAAAGAAGCAGGCAGCGCGTAACGAAAGGCTCTGGGGGGCAAAGTTTGATGGAAAGCCGTATCAAACACCGCTACTTGCCGGGCCTGAGGAAACAGGTTTTCGGCCACCTCAATACCCAGATAGTTGGCCGGATTGTGCAGAGGGGCCAGGGAAAACAGCCGCTTGATTTCGGCCTTCACCGCCGGGGTAATGAGCGCTGTAGCGGCGAAAGCCTCGCCACCGTGCACCACCCGATGCCCGACTACCTCAATCTCCCGCGGATCATGGAGTACGCCTTCGGTCGGGTCGGTGAGCAGCCCCACCACTTCCCGCAATCCAGCCTCGTGGTCGGGCAGGGGCAGGCTGCGCCGAATAACCGGCCCGGCGTCGCTGGTGAAAACGTTGTGGGTGATACTGGCCTCAGGCAGGCCGATGCGCTCCACGAGGCCGCTACACACGGGCTGCTCAGCGGGCCAGCGGAAGAGCTGATACTTAATAGAGCTGCTGCCGGAATTGATAACGAATAAGTACATAGAAGTCGCTTACGTACCGGCCCCCACTTCTAGTTTACTTGAGTTGAATTCCCGGAGTTCATCGCCCAAACAAACCCAAGCCGGTGGACTTGCCCCAGCGCTCATTCATCTGTCATCCACGACTAGCCCAGCCTAGCACTAACTGCCGGCTCTAAACGGATAGAGGGCTGGGATTGAAGAATTTGCCCAACCCAAAAATAAAATTGCGGTTTTGTTTGCTAACTTTGAAAAACAAAGTACTTTTGAATTGCCCTTCGATGAAAGCCCCTAGCCATCATCGCCGCTTGAGGGAGGTCTGTATAGGTCGGCCGGAGTTAGGCTCAGCCAAGCACACTGCCCAAAGGTGGATTTAGCTTAAATACGTTGTGATCTGAAGCGCTTTTAATTCAACGACATGAGTATTGCTACCACACTTGACCGGCTTCATGCGAGGGTAAGACAAAATAAATGGCTCCGGGATTTCACCGTTTTTACCCGAATAGTGCTTGCTATGGGTTTTTTGCCTTCGGGCTATGTTAAAATTGTAGGTGAGCAGTTTACTGATTTACCCATTTGTCACCCGATGGGGCATTATCTGGAGGCTTTTCACCGGACCGGATTTTACTACACTTTCGTGGGTGTAGTGCAGGTAATCGCCGCTTGTTTGCTGCTGATTCCACGTACGGCGACCCTCGGTGCAATGCTTTATTTCCCCATTATATTAAACATATTTATTTTAACCCTTGCAGTGCGATTTGTTGGATCATGGGTTACGGCGCCTTTAATGGTGCTGGCTAATTTATACCTTCTTTGCTGGGACTATGATAAATTAAAATTTATTCTGCCATTTAATAAACAAACGGATTTAGTAAGCTAAAATTTTTAAACTTAAAAGGCGCGTTCGTTTAAAGAAAGCGGAATGAAAAGTTTGCTGGTGCTCTTAATTACTATGCTATTCGTTATATCTGCCTGCGAAATTATGCCTAGTAATAGTTTACTAGATTGCAGAAAGCAATGTAAGGACAGCAAAAAAGCTAAAGCCTGCTACGAGTTCTGCGATTGTATTCATCAAAATTGTCAGCCACTAGATAGCTGCTTGGCTGAATACGATAAGGCTTCAGAAGATACTATAAGAACACCTTAAAGCGCATTCCTGCCTTCAAAGTATTGAAATTTTAGTCTTCGGTCAGGTAGCTGATATCAATTTTAAACGGTAAAACGCCTTTTCAAAACATTTTTATCTCATCTTAAAAAGAAAATGGTCATGGATAACACTTCAAATGCTTCGTTTACTATTTCGAGCTTAGTCGGCTGGCTATTTGGCCTGCTCGCCTTACTCATTGGCGTAGTGAATACGTTTTGGGGCAATGACCCCGGCTTCGGTATTTTTATTATTGTGCTGTCTCTTGCTTTCTTTCCTCCAGTAAATTCTTTTATCAAGGAAAAAACTGGATTCTCTATTCCCAGAATAGTAAAGTGGCTCCTGGGCTTCTTTATTCTCTGGGCATCGCTAGGTGTTGGGGAGTTGTTCGATAAGATTGACCTGATGATGGCATCTTTCTAATCCTTCAGCAATGCCTTTGCGGCAAATGCAGAGAATTGAAAATAAATTGTTTAAACCCTTTATTTGGCTGTTTGTCGAAGCATCCACAAAGACCATGAAAGAAAATGCAATGCAAAGGAGGCTCACCCCTTCAAGTGTAATCGGTTGGGTGTTCGGTATAGTTGTTTTTGCTATTGGCGTAGCGAATGTGTTCTTAGTGCACCCAGTTCCGGGGATAGTTTACCTGTTCCTCTCCTTAATCTATTTTCCTCCTGCAAATGCGTTGCTCAAGGAAAAAACTGGGTTTTATATTCCCAGGATTGTAAAAATAATTTTAGGTATAATTATTATTCAATTCACGTTAGGCGTGAGTGATCTTGGAGATATGATTGATGATGTATTTATTAATAAATAAAATTATGCCTTGTCCTTAATTTAATGTATTGTAAGTGTATTGCTTTTAATTTCGATGATTTTAAATAGAATTAATTTCGATGTTAACATGATGGAAAGTAAATATGTAATGGTCTATATTTTATTTGTATTCTTTATCTCTTCCTGCGATTTAGAATTAAAAAATACTGGTTCTAAAGATGCTTTGATAAAAAATAATGAATTGAAAGAAGTTGCTGAGAGATCAAGCTCTGCCCTTAATAAGAGTGAAAATCATTTTAATTCAAAAATATTAGGTGCATGGACTAATAATAGTAGTGAGAATGCTATTTTCGATATAAGAAAAGATAGTATTTATTATGTTGATGATTTGATCTCATACAAATATTCAATGAACAGAGATAGTATTAAGATTGACTATCTGGATTGGGCTTTTGTTGGTGCAGTAAGCTTTGCTAGAGATAGTTTGATAATTAGTTCAAAAGATGGAGTGACAAAGTATTGGAAATTCGTGAACTGATATGATTAATAATAGTAACCATAATCATATTTTTAATTCACTTGCTTCGGAAATTCTTCCCGCACTACCCCTGCGCCTGAATAGCGGTGATAATCACCGTATTCACCACGTCTTCCACGGTGCAGCCTCGGCTTAAATCATTTACCGGCTTATTCAGCCCTTGTAATACCGGGCCGATGGCCAAGGCGCCGGTTTCGCGCTGCACGGCTTTGTAGGTGTTGTTGCCGGTGTTCAGATCGGGGAAGATGAGCACGCTGGCCTGGCCGGCTACCGTAGAGTCGGGGAGCTTCTGGCGGCCCACGATAGGGTCGACGGCGGCGTCGTACTGGATAGGGCCTTCTACTTGCAAGTCGGGGCGCAGTTGGTGCACGAGCTGGGTGGCGCGGCGCACTTTTTCTACTTCCGCGCCCTCGCCGGAGGTGCCCGAGGAGTAGGAAAGCATGGCTACGCGGGGCTCGATGCCGAAGCGCAGGCTGCTCTCGGCCGAGGAAATGGCAATTTCGGCCAGCTGCTCGGCGGTGGGGTTGGGGTTCACGGCGCAGTCGCCGAACACGGCCACGCGGTCGGGCAGGCACATAAAGAACACCGATGACACGACCGATACGCCCGGCTTGGTTTTGATAAACTGCAAGGCCGGCCGGATGGTGTGCTGGGTGGTGTGCACCGCCCCCGATACCATACCGTCGGCGTGGCCCTGGTACACCATCATGGTGCCGAAGTACGAGACATCCGTCATCATGTCGCGGGCCATGTCGAGGTTCACGTTTTTGGCTTTGCGCAGCTCGTAGAGGGTTTCGGCGTACTCGGCGAAGCGGGGCGCGTGGGCCGGATCAAGCAGCTGAATGCGGCTTAGATCGAGGTTCAAACCCAGGCGATTGACGGCCGCCGCGATGGCCGTGGGGTCGCCGAGAATGGTAAGGTCAACTACGTCGAGCTGCTGGAGGCGGGCGGCGGCGCGCAGAATCCGGTCGTCGTTGCCTTCGGGCAGCACAATGTGGCGGCGCTGACTTTTGGCCCACTGCATGAGCTGGTACTGAAACATGTGCGGCGTCATGCCCTCCGCTTTGAACGTAACCAGCTTTTCTTCCAAAGCGGCCACGTCTACGTACTGCTCGAAGGTGTTGATAGCCAGCTCAATCTTCTTCGGATTATCGGGCGAAATGCGCGACTGGATAGCACCTATCTGGGTGGTAGTGAGGAAAGTGCCGGTCGAGACGGACAGGATGGGTATCACGGTTTCGAGTCCTTCGAGGAGGCGCACCACGTACTCATCCGGGACGATGTCGCCGGTGAGCACGATGCCCGCCACCTTCGGGAAATTAGCCGAGGCGTTGGCCTGCAAAGCGCCCAGAATAATATCGGCGCGGTCGCCGGGCGTCACGATGAGCACGTTTTCCTTGATGCGGCGCAGAAAGTTGGGCACCTGCATGGCCCCGGTGATGAAATTGTCGACCTGGTTGCTCAGAAGGTGTTCGCCGAGCAATAATTTGCCCCCCAGCTGCTCCTGAATCTCCTGCATGCTGGGGCTGCGCAGGCTTTGGTTTTCGGGAATGACGGTCAGGACGATACCCGCCGGCAATTGCCCCCCAAGCAGCTCGCGCACGGTGTCGGCTTCGCTGGGGGGCATTTTGTTGACTATAATGGCCAGTACGGGCACTTCGCGGCCTTCAAAGCTGCGCAGCATCGTGAGGGCGGCATTCACTATTTGATTGGTGGTTTTTGCCTCGCCCGAAATCATGAGAATAGCCGGCGCCCCCAGATTTTTGGCAATGGAAATATTGGCGTCAAATTCAAACGCTGTTCCCGCGCCCAGAAAGTCGCTGCCCTCCACCACGATAAAGTCGTAGTGCTCCTCCAGGGCCTTGAACTTGTGGATGATCGTGTCGATAATCTCGCCTTGCGTGTCCGTTTCCACCAGGTGCATGGCGTCCGCGCGGGTGTAGGCGTAGGCACCATCGTAGGTGATGGGCAGCCCAAAATGACCGATTATCGTCTCGATGTGGGCGTCCTTTTTTTCGGCCGGCTCAAAGTTGATGATAGGCTTGAAGTAGCCGACTTTGGGCGTTTTGCGCAGCAGCATGTTAATTAAGCCCAACGACACAAGCGACTTGCCGCTGTACGGCTCGGCGGCGGCAATAAAAACGGTTTTGGTCATAATGCGAAAGCGAGAGTAGGTACTGCTGTACGGTTTGGAAGCGGAGTGAGGCGGAATAGAGTTGAGGTTATGAAGTAGACGACAGGTTCAACTAGTTACAAAACGTTGTGCAGAGCGAAGCGAAGCATCTCGCGTATTTGGCTGGGTTACTAACTCAATTCAGATAGAACGTCATGCTGAGCTTGTCGAAGCATCTCTCCTGCAATGGTAATCTCAACGAAGCGGTAGAAATGCTTCGACTCCGCTCAGCATGACAGTTAGCGTAGCAACGACTGCGAGCGAGATGCTTCGCTCTGCATGACCACCTATTTACTTACAATAAACCAGCAACCAGAAACAATAGCTACTGTCGAACTTCCAGCGTATTCAAGCAAGTCCGACGCGTAGCAAGCCTGTTTTATCCTAGCCTTTATTCTGATGCCGACCAAAATGCCACCCAGTACTTATACCAATCCTATCCTCAACGAGGACTTTCCCGATCCAACCATTATTCGGGCCGCCGATGGTTATTATTACGCCTACGGCACCCAAACGAAATGGCGCAAGCAGCTGATTATCAATATTCAGGTAGCGCGCTCTCACAATCTGATTGATTGGGAACTGCTGGGTGATGCGCTGCCGCAAAAGCCCACCTGGGCCGATACGACCCAGAAGCTGTGGGCGCCCCACGTGAGCGAGCACGACGGGCTGTATTACCTCTACTTTTCGGCGTTGCCGAACGGCGCTACTAAGGAAGATCTGTGCCTGGCCGTAGCGGTGGCTGAGGCACCTGCCGGCCCGTTTGTGGATATTGGTCAGCCGCTGCTTTGCGGCAAAAGCTTCATTAACATTGACCCGATGAGCTTCGACGACCCCGCTACCGGCAAGCGCCTGCTATACTGGGGCTCGGGCTTCGGGCCCATCAAAGTGCGAGAGCTGGCCCCCGACCGCGTGTCTTTTGCCCCCCAGAGCATTGCAATTGACCTGATTCAGCCGGTACCGGATGCGGCTCCGACCAACTATCAGCGCCTGGTAGAAGGCGCGTGGGTGATTCTGCGCGATGGGTGGTACTACCTGTTTTACTCCGGCAACAACTGCTGCGGCCCCGATGCTCACTACGGGGTGCTGGTCGCCCGCTCGCGCAGTGCCACCGGGCCGTTCGAAACCTTGCCCCAGGCCACCGGCAACCCGAACAGTATGCTGCTCGAAGGCAATGAGTACTGGCACGCCCCCGGCCACAACTGCGTAGTAACCGACGCGGCCGGGCAGGATTGGCTGGCCTACCACGCCATCGACCCGCATCAGCCGACCTTCGACGCCATCGACGCCGAGCAAGGCTACTCCCGCCGCATCATGCTCCTCGACCGGCTGGAATATCAGGATGGCTGGCCACGTTTGGTCAGCGGCGGCACTCCTTCGCATCAGGCCCAGCCTGCTCCGATAACCGAGTAAACGGCCCGAAAAAGCCCCCCAAGCCTTTTGCTCCACCCGTCATCAAGTGGATATATGACGCACAAAGCAAGTGGTCTGGGAGGCTTTTTTGTCGGCTTTACTTACGCTGAAAGCCGGCGCTCTGCTGCGGTGGCTAAACCTCAGGAAGGCACTACCTCTTCCGTTATTCGGCGAGCATAGAATAATATAATTTTACTATGTATGCGGTCGTCTTTCTTTAGATACATACTGTCACGTTTTCAGACTAATAGGCAATTGTGCCTCATGAAAAATTTATAATAATCATCAGATTATTAACCCGCTAATCTTGGAATTGTGGAATAAAAATGGCGTAACAACAGGCGCTGCGCTAGAGCAGAAGCGAGCATGTTGGCTACCCTTTTTATCTCCCTTTTTTGAAGAAACTCTACACGCTCGTTTTACTGCTGCTTTCCTTGCGCGCTGGCGCCCAAACGGGGGTGTCGGTACCAGAACTCGCCCACTTCGATACCGCTATCCAGCAGTTTGTGCAGCGGTGGGATGTGCTGGGCGCGTCGGTAGCGCTTAGCCGCGGCGATAAGCTGGTGTACGCCCGCGCTTTCGGCTACGCCGATCAGGCCCGCACCACGCCGCTGCAACCACACCATCTGATGCGAGTGGCCAGTTTGTCGAAGCCCATCACAGCGATGGCCATTATGAAACTGGTGGAGGAAGGCCGCCTCGACCTCGCCCACAGAGCCTTTGGGCCCGAGGGCTATCTGTCAACTGCCTACTACACGGAGGTTATCGACGACCGCCGCATCTATGATATTACGGTGCAGCAACTGCTGGAGCACAGCGCCGGCTGGGACCGCGAGAAAAGCTGCGATGGTTTTGCCAGCTGCGACCCCATCGATTTTCCGGAGCATGTAGCCCAGGTGATGAACGTGCCCAATCCCGTGGGCGACTCCACGCTGGTGCGCTTTATGCTGAGTAAAGGCTTGAATTTCAGGCCCGGCGCTCGCTATGCCTATTCTAATATTGGCTACCTGGTGCTGGGTAAGATAATTGAGGCCGTAACCCTGCAACCGTATGAAGCCTGGGTGCGCGACCACCTGCTGCTGCCCAGCGGCGTACGCGAAGCTCACCTCGGGCGCAACTTATTGTTAGATAAGCAGGAGCGCGAAGCCGAGTACGACAGCCATTTTCAACAAGCCTCGTGCTATGGCACCGGCGAAACGGTGCCGGCGGCCTACGGCGGCTGTAACGTGGAAGCCATGAACGCCCACGGCGGCTGGATATTCACCGCCCGCGACCTTACGCGCCTGCTCATGGCCGTGGATGGCTCCAAAGGCCGCCCCGGCTTGCTGAGTACCGCCACTATTGCCACGATGGTAGAGCCCTCCGCCGTGAATGCGCGGTATGCGAAAGGCTGGCAGGTAAACCCCGCCGGCAACCGCTGGCACAGCGGCTGCCTCGATGGTACGGCCACCTATCTGGTGAGGGCAGAAAAAGGCTATACCTGGACCATCCTGCTGAACACCAGGCGCGACGATGCCGCCTTCTGGACCGAGCTTGACCGCCTGGGTTGGTCTTGTGTTCGCCGCGCCTCCAGATGGCCTGCTCATCACTTGGTTGGTCCTGACCAGAACGCTGCCCAGCTTACGGGCACGCCGCTGAGTAAAACGAGCGCCTTGCTGAGGTGGGCCAATGGTACCGGCAACCGCCGCCTGGTGTTTATGAAAGCAGATAGCCCCGTCGATGATTTTCCCCTTGATGGCGCCGACTACGTGGCTGATGCCCGCTTTGGGAAAGGTCAGGCGTTGGCCGGCGGTAGCTTTGTGGTAGCCGATGGCGAAGCGGATACGGTGATGGTTAAAAACCTGGACCCCAACCGGGCTTATTTCGTGCGCGTTGTGGAGTATGCCAAATCGGAGACGACCAGCCATCAGGCACTTTATGCGCTGGAGGAGAATGCCACCATGATTTTGAATGAGCACCTGGCCGAACCGAACCTGGTTGCCGCCCAGACCGAGCTGCAACTGGAGCCTAACTCAGCCTACACGGAGCTTGCGCTGCAATTAGTGCCTACTGCGCTTTCCAACCAGGCTTCTTACCTGCCAAATGATATTTTGCCCCCCGGCTCCGCTTCCCCGTCGCTGGAGGCAGTGGGCACTCAGCCGGGCCGAACCCGCGAGCCGGGGCGCGCAGTGCTGCGCCTGTTTACCAAGTAATGGTAATGCCAGCGGGTAGCTTCCGGCCGGCTCAATGAATGCGAGAGTCGGTAGTCAATACCAAAAAAGCCCCCCGGTACTCAGCTGGGGGGCTTTTTTTCGTGGCTATGATAGGCAGGATGAATAAAGAACTGCGCTTGGATGCGTATGCGAAGAAGAGCCTGCTTGCCTGACCTGGCTGAAATGGGGGAGATTTCGTACTTTTTAAAAACCTGCCGCATTCAAGCCTACTACTGATGAAAAGACGGTTGCTCCTGCTTCTGCTATTTCCGCTGATTATCAGCGTTCATGCCCAACAACTCACGCCCCGACAGCTATATCCGGGGCTGTTTGAGGAAGTACAGCTGGGCCGCATCTACCCCGACAACAAAACCTTCGTAGATGCCCTGCCCAAAGAGGACCCGGAGACTATCATGCAGGCGTATGCGCAGCAAAAGAATACACCGGGCTTCCAGCTTAAGGCATTCGTTGACGCACATTTTTTGCCCCCCACAGCCGCTACTACGCTGTATAAAAGCAATGTAGCCGCCGGGCTGCGGGCCCATATCGATACGCTGTGGTCGGTGCTGGCTCGCCCCGCCGATGCTGGGGGGCAAATTTCGTCCTTGGTGCCCTTGCCCCACCCGTACATTGTGCCTGGGGGGCGTTTTCGGGAGGTGTATTATTGGGATTCCTACTTCACGATGCTGGGCTTGAAGGAAGATGGGCAATTCGCACTTATCCGGCAGATTCTGAACAACTTCAGCTACCTGATCGGCAAGTATGGATTTGTGCCCAACGGCAACCGGACGTACTACCTTACCCGCTCGCAGCCGCCGTTTTTTTCGCTGATGGTGGGTCTTTTGGCGCAGAGCCAGGGCGATACGGTGCTGGTGCGCTACCAGGAGCCCCTGTTGCGGGAGTACGCCTATTGGATGGCCGGGGCCGAATCGCTGGCCGTTGGGCAAGCCGACCGCACAGTGGTGAAAATGCCCTCCGGCCAGGTGCTCAACCGCTACTGGGATGCCAGCGACCAGCCCCGCGAGGAATCGTACGTGGAAGATGTGACGGCCGCCAAGCTCAGCTCCCAGCCAGCCGCCACGTTTTACCGCAATGTGCGCGCGGCGGCCGCTTCCGGCTGGGATTTCAGCACCCGCTGGTTCGACGAATCGGGGAAGCTGGCCTCCATCCAAACGACCAATCTGGTGCCCGTCGATTTAAATTGTCTGCTGTATAACCTCGAAAAGACCCTGGCGCGCACCTACGAGCTGCAAGGCAACGCGGAGCAAGCGCGTAGCTATCAGGAGAAAGCAGCTGGGCGTAAAGAAGCCATTCTGGCGTATTGCTGGGATAAGAAAGCCGGCTGGTTTCAGGACTACAACTGGGTGCTGGGGCAGCGCTCGACTATCCGCACCCTGGCGGGCGTTTTTCCGCTGGCTTTTGACGTGGCCACCCGCAAGCAGGCCCGGCAGGTAGCGGCCGGGCTAAAGAAAGATTTTCTGAAGCCAGGCGGCCTCGTAACAACCCTCAACACCAGCGGACAGCAATGGGATGCGCCCAACGCCTGGGCTCCCTTGCAATACATGGCTATTCGGGGGCTGGAAAACTACCGCCAAAAGGAGCTTGCCAGCACAATTGCCAGTCGTTGGGTAACGCTTAACAGCAACGTGTTTCAGCAGACGGGTAAGCTGCTGGAGAAATATAATGTGGTGAATACAACCCTGGAGGCCGGAGGTGGTGAGTACCCTCTGCAGGATGGCTTTGGCTGGACCAATGGGGTGCTGCTCAAGGTAATGAACCAATACAAGATGACGGGAAAAGAGGCCGCGCGAAAGTTCAGGTAAGAAATAACGCCATAGACAATAGCAACGGCGGTTATGCTACCAGCCGGCCCCTTTGGTTAGAGTGCGCACGCGGCACAGATAGTTGCTCGCCGTCAGATAGAGCGTGCTGCCGTCGTCGCCCCAGGCTAGGTTGGCAGCTGCTACTGGCAAGCTGATGCGCCCCAGATGCGTGCCATCGGGGCCCAATATGTGCACGCCGCCGGGGCCCGTGGTGAAGACGTTGCCCTGCCGATCTACCTTAATGCCATCGGGCATCCCTTTTAATTCTTTGGTAAGCGGGGTGGCGTCGAAAAAAACGCGGCCTTTTCCTAAGCTGCCATTCTCACGCACCGGATAGGCCATCACTACCGCCCGCTTCGGGTCCGATTGGGTGACGTACAGGGTTTTTTCGTCGGGTGAGAAAGCCACACCGTTGGGGCGCGTCAGGTCCTGAGTGAGCAGCGTTACCTTCCCGGATTTTGCGATGTGAAATACACCACTGAAATCCAGCTCGCGCCGTGGGTCTTTCTCCTGCTCAGGCAGGCCGTAGGGCGGATCGGTGAAGTAGATGTCGCCGTTCGATTTGATAACCAAGTCATTGGGGCTGTTCAGGCGCTTGCCTTCGTAGCTGTCGGCCAGAGTGCGCTTGCCACCATCTTTTAGCAGCACCGATATACGCCGGTCGCCGTGCTCACAGGCTACCAGCTGGCCTTGCTTATCGAAGGCCAGGCCATTGCTGCCCGGCTCCTTACTGTAAGTGCCCAGGCCAGTGTAGCCGGCTGGCTTCAGGTATTCGCGCAGGGGCTCGCCTTCCTTCCACCGATAAATAACGTTTTGCGGGGCGTGAGAAAACAGCAGCGCACCTTCCTGCTTCGACCAGACCGGTCCTTCGGGCCAGGTAAAACCCGACGCCAGTACTTCGATTTCGGCATCGGGCGCAACCAGCTGATCCATGGCTGGCTGGTCGCGGATAATGCTGCCCAGCGTGGGATACACGGGCGGCGTGGGCTGCGCCCGGGCGGGTGCGACGTGAGCCAGCAGCAAAGAGGCGACACCAAGTAAGCAAAGCAGAAACGGCTGGTCCATAAGCGGAAGAGAAAGGCTACCCTAGTCGTTACGGGCGCCGCCGTATCGTGTTGGGGTGGAGCAGCGGCAAAAAGCCCCCCAGCAGCTACATTGCTCCACTGCCTGGCTGAGAGGGGCGTTTCGCTCACAACTTCTACGGGCGGGCCGGCGTAACCAGATACGTGCTTTCAGCGCCTTAAGAAGCCTTCTCTCTCACTGATTTTCCTGTCAGCTTATGTGTGGCCGCTATACATTTATTTCGCCTGCTCCCGCCATCGAGGAGCGTTTTGACGCCCGCTTCACGGAGGAAATGCCCCCCAACTATAATGCGGCCCCTTCGCAGCATCTGCCCATCATTACCAATAGTGCTCCCGGCCAGATTCAGCTGGTACAGTGGGGCTTGGTGCCGGGGTGGGTGAAAGACATTAAAACGGCGCTGAAGCCTATAAACGCCCGCGCCGAGACCCTGGCCGAGAAGCCCTCGTTTCGGCAGCTGCTCCAGCGCAAGCGCTGCCTGGTGCTGGCCGACAGCTTTTACGAGTGGCAGCAAGTGGCGCCGCCGGCCGGAAGCAAGGGCAAAAAAGCCAAGGTGCCCCACCGTATTCTGCTGCGCAACGAGCAGCCGTTTGCCTTTGCCGGCCTCTGGGACGAATGGGCCGACCGCGAAACGGGCGAAGTGCTGCCTACTTTCACCATTATCACCACGGAGCCCAACGACCTGATGGCCAGCCTGCACAACCGTATGCCCGTGATACTGCCCGACCGGAAAGCGGAGCTCGCCTGGCTCGACGACGGCGTATCGGTGGATGAACACCAGCACTTGCTTTGCCCATACGCCACCGAGCTTATGCAGGAATATACCGTCAGCACCCTCGTCAATTCGCCCGCGCACAACTCCCCCGAGGTGCTGGCTGCCGCTTAGGAAGTACCACAAGATCCAGATCTGACTTCACAAAAAAGCCCCCCAGAGTTTATCTGGGGGGCTTTTTTGGGAGCTACCTAGTAGATAGCGCGTACGAGTGGACGGCCTTTGTGGCGCGGGGCTTTTTTGTGTTTGTACTGCGCTTTAATGGGCTTGCGCTTGGCGTAGGGCCCGATGGCGACAGGCGCTGTTACGGCCAAAGGTCTTATCGCGGCAGCCACTGTGCCAACTGTTTCGCCCAGAGCCATAAACAGCAGGGTGCCAAAAAGCAGAAAGTATTTGTGCGGCATAGGAGGAAGGAAAAGTGAAAGAAGGTGGTTGAGGTAGGTGCAGTGTGCTAAACATAGGAACTTATATGTATTATAAAAAATATTTACTTTTTTATATAGTAGAACGCTGCTGCACTAGCGGTTCTGTTCATTGGGCTACAAAGGATAAGCATACAGCTACAAAAAAGCCCCCCGGATATATCCGGGGGGCTTTTTTCGGGCTATACCGAAAAGCTTTATGCGCTTTACCAGTCGGCCAGAAGCTTACGACGCCTGGCTAGCCTGAGGCTTGGGACCGTTGTTTTGCTTTTTGTTCTTTTGCTCCTCAACTGGCTCAGCTGACGTATCGTTGTCGTCGGCGGCTTCCACCACTTGGTTTACTACCACCACCGCTATGGCGGCAATAGCAGCGATTCCGAAAATCAGCTGGGTAGTCGTCAAACGCTGAGCGGTCTTTTTTAGCAGCGTGCCACCATGAAGGAGCAGATCGTCAATGCGGTCGTGGTTGCCCTGAAAGATAACGTGGTAGGCACTTTCGAGCGTCCGGGTTACGTCTTCGGGCAGAATTTTCTCTAATTGAGTTTCTAGTTGTGTTTGGTTGTCCATAGCGGAGGTTAGCGAAACGAGTGAAAAGTCGATACAGGATAGTGGCAAAGCCACCGGGAAGCGTGTACGCAAAAACTCATTCGCGGGCTGTCCTTTTTTCAATTAACCTCGAATAAGCCTCGCTGCCAATGCTTCAGGTAAAGGAAAGCCAACCCCCGGCATTAAGATTTGAAACCATCAAAAAAGCCCCCCAACATTTGGGGGGCTTTTTTGGGATAAGAAATAGGAGGGCTTATTCGTAGACCTTTACCACGAAGACAAAATCCTGTAGCTTGCGCAGCTGCTGCGGACGGGTGTTGCCGGTCAGCTGATTGAAACGCGGCAGGTTATACGGCTGAGCGGGCTTTGCCGTGGCCAACGAATCGACTAACCGCATCAGGTACGACGACTTGGTGGCGAAAGCGGCGCTTTGCACATCCATCTGCCGGCCACTGATGATACCAATCAGGTTGCCCCGGTCATCAAGCAGCGGGCCGCCGCTATTGCCCGGATTCACAGGAATAGAAATCTGATAAAACCCGGTATCGCCTTCGAAACCCGAGCGGGCGCTTAGCGAACCATCGTTAAACACCAGATCCTCACGCGGATAACCCAAGGTATATACTCGCTCGCCTAGCTCGGCCAAGCCACGCTTGAAGGAATACGGCAAGCGGCCAAAGCCATTAAACTTTGGATCAGTGATGCGCAGGATAGCTAGGTCGTGGGCCACATCGGAGAAAACAGGCTCGGCGCGGAAGCGCTGCCGGTCGCGGCTCTCAATCAACACCGAGTCAGCTCCTTGAATAACGTGGTAGCTGGTTACCAGGTAGCCGTCGGTGGTCAAAGCAAAGCCTGTTCCGCTGAATTTGCCTGGGTTTGCTTCCTCGTTGGGGCGCGGCTCATCCATCAAGGTGAGGGCCTTATTCATCGCGCGCTGGTTGCGCTTGATGCGTTCTACCTCCCGCCGCAGCACGGTGTAGCCATACAGCGAAGGCTTTTGCTGGGCGGTGCGCCACATCTCCAGACCAAGCAAGGTAGCAAACACCGCCAGTATAGCCACCGAAGCAGCTACCGCAATAGTGGCGCGATGGCTGCTCCAGAACTCGCGCAGATGCTGCTCCGTGCGCGAGATGCGCATGATCGGCATAGTAGGGTGGCCCGTTTCGATAATGGCTTCCGTGGCGGCCTTCTCGGCATCCAGAGCGGCTTGCATAGCCCGCAGCTTGCGCCGCGTAGTCAGGCGCTGGCCGTAGCCATACAGCGTATCAGTCAGCTCATTAAAGTCGGCTAGCTGCTGGGCTAAGTCCGGCTCGGCAGCCAACCGGCGCTCCAGGGCATCCTGCTCCTCGGGGGGCAGCTGTCCGCTCTGATAAGCGTCAAATAAAGCGTAGTAATCAGCTTCAGTTTTCATAGGACTGGTCGGAAGCGAGCTTCCTCTATACTGGGAACCGAGCTTGTCGCTAAAAAGATTCTTCCTCCTTATAATGGGTGAAAAACAGCTTTTTTAGACGTACCAGGCACTTGTACTTTTGATTTTTGGCGTTGTCGGCATTGGTGTAGCCAAACTCAGCCGTGAGTTGCTGCATAGATTTCTCCTGCAGGTAAAAACCTTCAAGCAGCGACCGGCAAGGCTCTCCCAAGTGGTTGAGGGCTTCGGCCATGGTGGCAAAACGCTGGTCGCGCTCCTCCGCCTGGTCTACATCCGCTTCCGCACCGGTTTCGAGGTAAGGCTCATGGTCTTCGAGACGACCGTTAAAACGGTTTTTCTCAGCTAAACGCTTGAGCCACAGGCGGCGGCACACTGCGTAGAGGTAGGTTTTGATCTGGCAGCTCAGCTCCAAAGAGCCTTCGCGCACCTTTTCATAAAACACCATTACGCCCTCCTGATACACGTCCTTGGCTTCGTCCTCGGTGCCGCTGTTTTGCAGCACCAGGTGCGAAATCATGGGCAGATGCAGGCGGTATAGTTGTGCCAATGCCCGATCGTCGCCGCCCTGAATGGCAGCCACGAACTCTTCATCAGTGTAGGAAGGTTGACCCTTACCCATTCGCTTTGGTCTTTAATACAAGGAGAATGACTTAGTAACCCTCCCAAAATTTATTTTCTATCGTCGGGTTACCTTTCAGTCGAATGGGTATGAAGGACGTTTTTAGACAACATTTCAAACCTAACACCAAAATGAAGAACTTCCTGAAAGTATCTGCCCTGGCTTTTGTATTCGCTGCTGCCCTGACTTCTTGCGAGTCGAAGCCTGCTGAGACGGAAACCACTACTACCGAGATGAGCACTGAGACTACCGTTCCTGCTACGGGCGACTCTACTATGGCTGCTCCTGCTGACTCTGCTGCCATGACGGCTCCCGCTGACGGCACTTCGACTTCGACCACCACGACGACGACCCAAGAGTAAAAGTAAGCAGCTGCCGGTTCAAACCGGTAAGTTGCCAAACGACCCGGCTTCCTTAAACAGGAAGTCGGGTCGTTTTTTTGTGCGCTTACTGTTCTGTAATTGCTTCAGCGAGAAATCAGTAGCTGCAATAAGTGCGTCGGCTGTGGCGTCGGGGCTACAGTTTTTCCTCCAGCCACAAAAAGCCTGCCCCCAGCAAAAACAAGCCAAAGAACCAAACCGCCGGCCACGCCTGACGAGTGAGTATCGGTGAAGCCATCGTAGAGCCAGGCGAATCGGCCAGCCACACTTGTGCCGCCTGTTGGCGTAGGTCAGCTTCAGGGCCGAGCCAATTTTGCCCCCCAAACACGTAAAACGAATGCGTCGCCTTACCAGCCAGCGCCACGCGGTGCCACCCCGCCGAGTCGGGCCAGAATTGTCCGGTGCTCCACTCAGCCAAGCGCGTATCCTGACGCATAGCCAGGCGTATGGGCTGCGCTGCGCCCTGCACCGTAGGCGCGGTAGTAGGAAAGGGGGCCGCAGTTAGCTGTACTTCTACCGGGGTATTGGGGCGAGGCCAGGCAGTTGTCACCCGCCAGGCCGCCGTAGAAGTCTCGGGCCGGGCCACGGCAGTCAACAGGCGGCTCCAGTAGGCATTATACGTCAGCGAATCATTCTGCAGAGCCCACCGGAAGGTTTCGGGTAGCACCGATACGACCATCGTTCCGGCCCCCAGGCGCTGGGATGCTACCACGGCCTGCCCCTGGCCCGTGGTAACCATGGGGCGCAAGCGGGCCGATGGCCGCAAGGTAGCCGGTACTGTAGCAGTGGTGCGGCCCGAAGCCCCCGGCCACTGAATAGGCTGAGGCTTAGCAGAAGCTGCCATAGCAACAGGTACAATACTAAAAGTCGCCCGAGCCGGCGTGAGGCGAGGCAGGGGGGCCGCGTCGGCCAACACAATCAGGCCCGGCCCACCAGTGCGCAGTGCGGTGGTAAGCTGTTGAACTTCGCCCCCTGAAAGCGTGGATAGCGTGCCCGCATCGGCTATGACAGCATCATAATGTGCTAGCAAACTGGGTGTAAGCCGGGAAATGTCGTGGGTGGGCTGATTGAGAAACTCCGTCTGCGTCAGGCCACGGCTGATGCCTACGCGCAAGGCTACCGCGTGCTGCCGCGTGCCGAGCTGATTTTTCAGGAATTTGAATTCAAAAGACGGTGTGTTGGCCAGCAACAACACCCGTAGGGCGCGGGTGGGTACTACCTCCACCGGCACGGGCTCAGAGGTCAAAATTTGCCCCCCACGCCGCGCTACCAGCTCGTACACGGCCAAGCCGGCCGCCTTCGGCACGTAGCTCAACCGAAAAGCCCCCCGGCCACGCGTCAGGCGCACCGAGTCGCGCGGCGCGCCTGCTGCCCGCAGGTGGACCCATGTTGGCGTGGTGTTGCCAGCGCTGGGGGGCAAATTATCAAAGGAGCCCGCTATCTGCAGCGCCTGCCCTAGCTCTACGCGGGGCGTCCAATTGGCCACTCGAAAACCGGCCCGGGCGGGCGGTGCATGCCAGACTAGGCGGACCGGGCCGAGCAGGGGAAGGTCGGCGGCGGGCAAGCCTTTCCCCAGCACGTGCAGGATTCGCAGGTTGGGCTGCTGCTCTCTGATTTGCAGAATGTTGGCGGCCGTAACCGTGTCAGCTCCCGATACGGAACTGGTGCGCCACAGGCGGGTAGCCGGCCCCAGCTGGCGCAACAAAGCTCGTAGCGTATCTGGCTGGAAGCCCTCGGTGAGTAGAATGGTTTCGTGCTGTGCGCCTGGTATGCTGCGGGTGGGCGGAAAGGCTGTAAACCAAAGCCCGGCTCCGGCCAGCACGCCCGCCAACAGGCGCAAGGCAAGCCGCTGTCGGTTGGGTCGGCGCAGGGCGCTCCAGGTCAGCCCTGCTACTAAAAGCACGCAGAGGATAAGTAGCGCGTAATACAGAAACGTGGGGGGCATTCTAGACAAAGCTTACCGGCTTAATTCCTGGAAATAGCGCTGGGCCAGCGGGTTGGCGGCCGGCACCCGCGTGGGCGTCGCCGCCGGGGTGGGGAGAAGGCCGGTAAGCGCACGCTCCACGGATGGCACAAGCTCTAGGCGTAGCGGCCGGCCGGCGCGCACATCTGATACCAGGCCACGCAAATCGCGCAGGGCAGTGAGGTAGGCCCCCGGACGTTGCAGCGCGGCCTGCGCCAGGGCCTGACCCGCTTGTTCAAGTACTAAGGCATCAGTTGGTTTGGCAACCTGCCCGCGCCGAGTGGCGCCCAGCCAGCGCAAGGCAGCACGCACGGCAGGCTGCATGGGCGGGGGAGCAATTTTCTGCTCCCGGCGCGGCGCGGCGGCGTTGCCCATCTCGCCGGTAAGCCGAAGAGTAGCTTCTGGCAATATCGGCGGCGTAAAACCCGATTTCTTGACGTAAGCGCGCGTTTGCTGCTGCACTTGCTTGAGCAGGCGCAGGGCCCGATACTCGTATGGCAAAGCTTCCTTCAGCCGGCTGGTGCGCAGCCGCAGCTCGGCTTCCCACATTTGAGCCAGCACGCCGCGCAGCTTGGCTTTCACTTCTGGCTCCAGAAAGTCGGCCGTTTCGCTGTCGTCGTGCAGGTGCATGTAAGGCTCCATAAGCGCAGCCGTGGCAGCCTCGCCGGGAACGTCGGTAGCGGAAGGAAACTTGTCGCCGCTGTGGTCGTGGCCATCATCGGCCGAGTGCTCTTCCTGTTCGGTGCTTGGTTCCTGCTCGGCGGTAGCAGGATTGTCTTCCTCTTTTTTCGCTGCGGCCGGCCGGGTGGCCGTTTCGCCAATGCCCTGCTCAAACTCTTCGCCCAAAAACTTGCCATAGCGCATGCGCAGAATCTTCTGATCGAAGCCCAGATTGTTGCCGCGCTCCGCAACCGTAGTAGCGGGCAGGCGGGGCTGCTCGGCAATCAGCTTTTCAGTATCAATAATGATCTGGCGCTGACTCCGAAAGTACGCCGGAACCACGTTCACGCCCAACGACAGGTCGGAAGTGCCGTCTACCACGGCTGTATCTTCCCACTGCACTAAGTACGTGTCGGAGCGGGTGCTGCCGCGGGCGTTGTCCCAGGCCTGCACATAGAAATATACCTCGTCACCATAGGTCAGGCCAAGTTTGGGCAGACTAAGCAAATGGGTGGCCGTGGCTTGGGCGGGCTGTCCACGCAGCGGGCCGCTGAGGTCCGTAACTACTTCCGTAAATTTCACTGCTTCGCCCTGTCCCTGGGCTACTGTCGTTACCAAACGGGCTCGGCTCAGGCCGTAGTCGTCGCGCAAAGCCACCCGAATTGCTATTTGCGGCTTGTCGCCAAACTCAATGAGCGTATACGGCTTCGGGTTCTGAATCTGAACCACAGGAGCCTGATCGGGCTGCACATCAATGGCATAATCATCGGAGGCTTTGCCGGCAAAACGTATTCGATAAAGCACGGAAGCCGTCAGGGTTTGCTCTGCTGTGAAGGTGTTGGCTTGGCCGGGAACAGCCCGAAAAGCCACCCGCCGCGTGCCCAGCTCCAGCTGCGGCGGCGCGTCGGCGGCGCGGTTTACGCGCACCGTCCAGCGCACCTTTGACCCGCTAGGGCAGCGGAAAGAAGCCATGGCGGCACTCGTAGCGGCGCGGCGCGTATAAGGCGGCGGCGTCACGTTGATGCGCGTATCCGTAACGCGCGGCGCGGCTTGCGCGGCGGGATTAATCTTTTCTTCAGGAAAGTTCAGCGCTACGGCAGGGGCTACAGTTGGTGCCGGGGCCTGCGAGGTTGGCCGCAGCCACCAAGCTGCTCCCGCCAAAATAAGCAGCAACCCAGCCCAGCCCAGCGCCGGCTGAAAATCAAACGGGAGCAAAGTTTTCTCCGTGGCTTGCAGCCCCTGCAAGCGGCTGCTTACGCGTTGGTGCTGAAGGCTTTCCAGCAAATTCAGTTCCGATGGCTCGCGCAGCAATAAGCCAGTGCTGTCTTCCAGTTGCGGAAAACGCCGGTCGAGCTGCCGGGCTGTGGGCACCAGGTCAGCGTTCCAGAAGTGGCGTAGCTGAATGATGGCGTAAGCGGCCAGCAGCAGCGCCGCTCCTCCCACTGCCCACATCGGCACGGGCCAGTAGCGGGCAATTACCGCCAGCAAAATGCCCCCCACCCCAACAGGCAGCAACAAGGCGCCCGTTCGGCGCAGAGCATAACGGCGCCACTCGGCCCGGAGTGCGGGCGAGGCGGCCAGAGAAGGCGCTACAGCAGCTTGGGTTGTGGGTGTCATGCGGGAGAAACGGGGGAAGAAATAGGTCGCCGCCGGGCCAGCAGGCGCTCCAGGCCAAATAGCAACGCCGCTGCCAGCACCGCCCAGGCCCGCAGATCGGTGAAGGTGTCAGGGGCCGGCCGCACTGCTTTCCGGGGGGCATTTTCAGAAGAATCTGAACTGCGCTGAATAGCCGCCTGAACCTGGCTTGGCGCAATTACCCGCTGATCATTACGGGCCAAATCAAGTGTTGGTGCAGATGGCTGCAACAATTCAAGCAGCAAAGCCGGCAGCTCCGGACTATCCGGCAAGCCACTCCAAGCGGGGTTCAAACGCGTGTGCAGCGTGTATACCTGCCCGCGCCCTTCAGTTCGCCGCGACATTACTGCTTGGCCCGAGCCGTCAGTCCAAACAGCAGTGCTGGGGGGCAAAATAGCAGCCGTATCGCGACGCAAAACCGGAATCAGCACCTCCGCCCCCGCAGGCCCGAATGAAGATGTTACGGCAGTTCCTGGCCCAGAAGCTTGTTGCCACCAGCTCAACCCTTTGTCTAGGCGCCGCTTCCACGCCGTCGATATAGGAGCTTTGCTCAGCCAGAAAACCCACGTCAGTGAGTCAGAAGGGGAGGGCTCCGAGGCTGAAACGGTAATGACCGGCGGCACTAAAAGGCCACTGCCCGCCGCCCGCAACGCCGCCGCCAGATAGCGCGCGTCCTCGGCCTGGTCGGCCGTGTAATATACTCTTAGGCGCATGGCTGCTTGCACCGGTACAGCCATCGAATCGTCTGCTCGCCGCACTACAGCCTGCTTGGTCGCACTTGTTTCATAGCGCAGCGGTGGCAGACCCGGCACAGACACAGCGCCCGCGACATCGGGCCGAGCTACTGTAATAGGCTGAAACGTAGTTTTTTCCTCATCACTGCGCCCAACCAGCAGGCGCAGCTTGTCTGCTCCGCTAAGGCCCGCCGCCTGCACCCAAGCCCCCGAATCAGGAGAAGGAATAAGCTGCCAGGTGAGGTTGGGGGGCAAATTGGAGCGGGTGCCTTGCAAATCAGCCAGCTTGGCCGGTGTAAGCAAGTGCACCGGTCTGTCTGCGAAACGCTGAGCGGCCTGCGCGGCGCGGGCCCACAGAAAGTCTGGCTCTGTTGTATAGCCAGCACTGTCCGAAGCCGTTGGATTAGCAACTATAGCGGTCCATTCTTCCGCTGAGATTAGCGGAAACCTCTTCTCCAAACGACTTACCTCATACCCTCGCCGTCGCAGCGAATCGACTAGTGGCCGCACACTTGGCAGCGTAGCCGACGTCAGCAGCTCCGGGCTCACCAGCACCTGCCCCCGCGCGGGTGGGGCGGGTCGTTGCCACGCCGGTCCGGCCAGAGCTACCGCCAAGACTGTCACTATAGCCGCCCGCAACAGCAGCAGCAACAGCTGCTCCAGCTTCAGGCTGCGCAGGCGCCGATTGGCCGAGGCCGCCAGCCACCGCACGCTGCCCACCTGCACCGTGCGGCCCGGCCGCCGGTTCCAGAGGTGGATGGCCAAGGGCACCAGCAGCCCCAGCAAAGCCAGCAACGCAGATGGAGTGAGAAGGGTGAACAAGGTTGACTTATGAATTAGTAATGAAAGACTTTTCTAAACGACCGTCATGCAGAGCATCTCGCGTGTTTGGTTGGATTATCATTGCAACATCAGCACGCGAGATGCTTCGCGGCGCTCTGCATGACGGTCGTTTTGATTGATATATAATGAAGAAAACATCACTCATCTAAAAGTACAAAATAGGTCGAAAAAGCCCCCCACGGCTCATATCTGGGCTTCGCGGCGGCGCAGAAACTCGCGCATGGCCTGATCAAGCGGGTCGGTGGTGCTGAGCTGATGGTAATCGAAACCGTGGCGCCGGGCCGATTGAGCCGTGTTGCGCAGCCATTCCTGGTGGTTTTGCTGATATGCGGCCCGCTGCTGGTCGGCGTCGAGCTGAAGAATCTGGCCGGTTTCGAGGTCTTCGAAGGTGATAGAGCCGCGGTAGGAAAACTGTAGCTCATTTTGGGCCACCAAGTGCAGAACCAATACCTCCCCGGCTACGGCCTGCAAGCGGGTGAGTAGTTGATCCATCTCAGCATCTTCCTCATACAAGTCACTCACAAAAACCGTCAGAGCACGTTGGCGCCGGGAGGTGAGCGGAGCCAGCGTAGCAGTACTCGGAAAGCGACCTATTGCCTCCGTTTTCTCCAACATATGAAAAAGTCGCGGCAGCTGCCGAGTCTCGGCCTTGGGGGGCAAATGTTGAAGTCCTTCCGGTCGCAGGATGCTGAGCGCTACTGCATCGCCCTGATTAGTGGCTAGATATGCCATACTTGCCAGCACCAGCCGGGCATAATCCAGTTTGGTCAGGCCGTTGTCGTCGCGGTGATTCATGCTGGCACTCGCGTCGAGCAGCAGATGGATCATTAGACTCGTTTCCACCTCCGACTCGCGGATGTAGTAGCGGTCGGAGCGGGCGGCCAGGCGCCAATCGAGGCGGCGCAGGTCGTCGCCGGGCTGGTAGGGGCGGTATTGGCTAAACTCCAGGCCCACGCCGCGTCGCCGGCTCCGGTGCTGACCCGCCAGAAAGCCCTCCGCCGCCAGTTTGGCGGCTAAAGGCAAGTTGCGCAGAGCGTGTAGGGTTTCTGGAGCCAGCATACAATTCTAGGCTAAACGGCTACGGCTTTCAGCAACTCAGCTACGGCGTCATCGGCCGTGATATTCTCGGCTTCCGCATTAAAATTTAGCAACACCCGATGCCGCAACACTGGCGGTGCCAGCGTCCGCAAATCGTCCAGGGTTACGGCGAAGCGGCCTTGCAGCAACGCCCGCGCTTTGGCGCACAAAATGAGAGCTTGTCCGGCCCGCGGGCCCGCGCCCCAGCGGCCGTAATCCTGAATAAACTTTACCTGCGTAGTGGCCGGCCGCGTGGCGCGTACCAAGCGGTTCACAAAATCGAGCAGCTCCGGGCTCAGGCTCACTTGGCGCACAAGCTGCTGCAACTGCCGGATATCGGCGCTGCCCAGCACTGGCTTTACCTCGGCGCGGGCCGTGCCCGTGGTGCCGCTGAGTACTGCTAACTCTTCCTGCTCGGTGGGGTAGCCAATGCGCACGTACAACAAAAACCGGTCGAGCTGGGCTTCGGGCAATGGGTAAGTGCCGGCCTGCTCAATGGGGTTTTGGGTAGCCAGCAGAAAGAAGGGCTTGGGCAAAGCGTGTTCCTGACCAGCATACGTCACGTGGCCTTCCTGCATGGCTTCCAGCAAGGCCGCCTGGGTTTTGGGTGGTGTCCGGTTGATTTCGTCGGCCAATACTAAGCTGGCGAAAATCGGCCCCTCGTTAAACTTAAACGAGCGGTGGCCCGTGCCGTGGTCTTCCTCCAGTACTTCGGTGCCCAGAATATCGGTGGGCATCAAGTCGGGGGTGAACTGAATACGCCGAAACGACATATCGGTAGCCGCAGCTAAGGTGCGCACCAGCAAGGTTTTGGCTAGTCCCGGCACGCCTTCCAGCAGGGCGTGGCCGCCCGCTAGCAGCGCGACGAGCACTTCATCGAGCACTTCGCTTTGCCCTACAATGACTTTGGCAATTTCTTCTTTAAGCGGAGGAAGTTTAGCTAACAGACGGTGTACTTCTTGTTCGGTCATGCAGGGGGCTTTTTCGGGCAATATTCAGGCGTCGGTTCCCGCAGAGTTTCGCAGAGGAAAGGCGCAGTGTTCTTTAGGATTAAGCGGTTAGCGCATACATCAGAATGTTGACGCCAAATTTGGTGTTGTCTTCGGCCAGCCAGCGCTTGTTGCGGTAGTCGTAGTCCCACTCGCAGCCGTAGTCTTTGTTGGAATACAAAACCCCGATGCGGCCGTTGATTTCCACCGCTTTCAGGTAGTCGTGTATCAGGTCGTCGCCCCAGCCATTTAGCTCGAAAGCCGTGGGGGGCGGGCCATCCTTGAAAGTAAAGAAGGACTTATAAATCGGGTGCGTCTTGGCGATTTTCTTGAGGGCGCCTGCACCAAAGCACTGGCGCATCTGTTCTTCAAACGAACGGGCAAAGAGGCCGTCGATGTCATGGTTGCAATCGTCCACGAATACGAAGCCGCCATTGCGCACATACTGAGTGAAGTTCTGCTTTTCAGCCGCCGAAAACTGCACCAGGCGGTGCCCCGACAGGTAGCAGAACGGATAGCTGAAAAGATCGGGGCTGTCTAGGGCCACCACCTTCTCTTTCTGATTGACGGGCACCGTAGTGTACTGAATCAGAGAGTGTAGCAAGTTGGTGGGCATTCGCTCATCCACAGAATCCCAGTCGCCGGAACGGTATTGGAGGCGCACGAAGGTAAACGGAGCGGGCATAGAAGCAGGTAAGCGACGGAAAAGAGACGGCGGGAAGCCAACAAAGTTGCCTGGGGGGCAAATTCTGGTTGGAAAATACAACCTGCCGCCGACTCATCCGGCAAATCTTAATAAGTCGTGGCTGGCTGCTGATTTTATTCTGGCCCAATTAATGCAAAACAATCATGTATAAATAATACGCTATTGCCTACAATACAATTTAAGGTTGAAGCGTATTACACTCACACTCTTATCTGCAACTACTATGAAACGCACTGTCTTATTGCTGTTTAGCTTATTTTCTCTGGCACTTAGCGCCCACGCACAGTTTGGGGTGAAAGGTGGAATCAACCGCGCCGTGCTCAGCGGCAACGTCGGCGACGATGCTGAGTATCAAACCTCGTATCATGCCGGTATTTTTTACGAAGCAAAGATTCTCGGCCCGGTTTCGTTGCAGCCCGAGCTGCTGTATTCCATGCAGGGTGCCCAGGCCCGCAGCCTCATCCGCGACCAGTCATTGGAGGAGTTCGACACTAAACTGCACTACCTCACCCTGCCCGTACTCGCGAAAGTGAGCCTCGGTCCGGTGTTCGTGGAGGCTGGTCCACAGTTCAGCTATCTGGTTTCGGCCCAAGACAATGGCCGCTTGCAAGTGGATATGACAAGCTCTGGCCCGAGCGAATACCTTGACTTCGACCGCGATTCAAGCGGTGATTTCAAGAAAAGCGACCTGGGCGTGGCACTAGGCGCAGGCATCAAGCTGCCGCTGGGCTTATCCGTGGGTGGCCGCTTTACCACCAGTCTCAACAACATCAGCGACTACCGCAACATCAGCGGCGTAAACGACCCGGAGCTGAAAAACCGCGTGTTTCAAGCCTATGTAAGCTTTCAGCTGGGGAGGAATAACTAAGCCTTCGCCTTTGGTTTAACTTCATCAAAAAGCCCCCCAGAAATCATCTGGGGGGCTTTTTTATTGTCGAACAATACTTATACAGCGTCCGACAAACTGGTGAAGGTGAAGTCGCGAATCTTCAGAGGTGGCACTAAATTGCCCCCCAGACGTTGCGGCTTGCCTATTGCCTCGATATTATTCAGCATAATAATCGGGCTTTCGTTGAAGCGGAAGTTCTTCACCGGGTGCTTGATCTTGCCGTTCTCGATGTAGAAGGTACCGTCGCGCGTCAGGCCAGTATAGAGCAAGGTTTGTGGGTCAACGTCGCGGATGTACCACAGGCGCGTTACCAATATTCCTTTCTCGGTGCTTTTGATCATGTCCTGCACCGTTTGGGTGCCGCCTTCCATGATGAAGCCACTGGGGAAAGCGGTGGGCGCGACGTTATTTTTCTGGGCCCAGAAGCGTGAATAGTACATATTCTTCATCACACCCTTCTCAATCCAGGTCATACGCTTCGTTGGCAAGCCATTACCGTCAAACACGTTGCCGGGCGCCTCTGCATTGAGGGGGTCAGAGTAGATGGTTATACGCTCATCAAAGAGCTTTTGACCGAGCTTATTGCCACCGCCTTTTTTGCTCAAAAAGCTGCGCCCCTCATCCGCTGAGCGAGCGTCGAGCGAGTACATCAGATTGTTGAGCAACCCTTCATCGGAAACCAGCGCAGCCGGCTCCAGAATTACGGTGTACTTGCCCGGCTCAATGGCTTTTGCATTCACTGAACCAGCCGCTTTATCGGCCGCAATTTTGGTTAGAGCCTTGGCGTCGAGCTTGTTGGCATCCGTGAAGTCAGCTACGGCGTAGCCCGAACCTGTACCGTCAGGTGTGCGGACGGTGACGGAGAAATCGAGGCTGGTGTCTTGCTGATACGCTTCGAGGCCCTTGCTGTTGCGCATGGCCAAGAAGCTGGCACCATCTTCTAAGTAGCCCGCCGCCGTAAGCTTGCGGTCTTGGCATAAAGCAATACTATCAGCGGCAGCTTTAGCGCGGAAATCAGGTGTGATGTTGGCAGTCGTCTGAGCAAATGATACTGGCGTGAGGTACTGCTGCGGACCTAGTAGCGGCACATAGTCAGGATCTTCGGGGGCAAGGCGGGCAATTTCTTCGGCCCGCTGTACGCACCGGCGCAGCGTAGCTTCGTCGAACTCATTGCAGGTAGCCACGCCCGAGCGTTTGCCAAAGCCTGATTCCACTACCAGCGACACGTTGTCGGTGGCGCCGGCGGTGCTCACGTTGTTACGGGCGTAGCGGATGTTGCCTCTGGTGCGTCCTTGCAGGGTTACGGTACACTCATCGGCCTTACTATAGCTCAGAACTTTCTTGAGAATAGTCTGAGCTTCGTCTTTTGAGAGAATGGGCATTGCTAGCTGATTTTATGATAGTTATGCAACAATTGGCCTCAAGCCTAGCCATTTTCTTTTGCAAAATGGCTAGGCCTGAATTTCCCATTATCCAATCTTACGGGCCGTGTTGATGACGTTCACGCCGTTGAAGCGCGTAGTGGAACTGCCGTGGCTTACGGCGCTGCTCTGCGAAGGCTGACCTTTGCCATCGTTGAAGAAGCCCGAGAACCGGTAGTCCGACTCGTCGCAGATGGCGGCGCAGCTGTTCCAGAACTCCAGGGTGTTGGTCTGGTAAGCCACGTCTTCCAGCATCCCCGTGATTTTGCCTTTGTTGATCTCGTAGAACACCTGACCACCGAACTGGGAGTTGTAGCGCTGCTGGTCGATGGAGAAAGAACCGTGGCCGGCAATGTAAATGCCTTTGTCCACACCTTTTACCATGTCGTCCACGGAGAGCTTCGTCTTGCCCGGCTGCAGGCTCACGTTCGGCATGCGCTGAAACTGCACATCGGCCCACGACTGCGCGTAGCAGCACCCATCTGACTCATTCTGACCCACCATCGCGGCCTGGTCACGAATCTTCTGGTAGTCGATGAGCATGCCGTCTTTAATCAGGTCCCACTTCTTGGTTTTCACGCCCTCGTCGTCGAACCCAACGGCACCGAGCGAATTTGCCTGCTGCTTGTCAGCTACAATGTTCACCAACTTGGAGCCGTAAGGCTGCTTTTTGGCGCGCCACTCCAAAGTAGCGAAGGAAGTGCCGGCGTAATTGGCTTCGTAACCGAGTACACGGTCCAGCTCCGTCGGGTGACCTACGCTTTCGTGGATGGTCAGGCCCAGGTGATGGGGATCCAGCACGAGGTCGTATTTGCCGGGCGTTACCGATTTGGCAGTCAGCTTTTGCTTTACCTGCTTGGTAGCGGCCGTAGCGTCTTCCAAAATGTCGTAGCTGTTTTTGTAGCCTACCAAATCGGAGCCGGCGGGGCCAGCTACTTTATCAGCCGCTTTCGGCGTGAGGTACTCGTAGCCCATGCCCATCGGCGCACTCAGCGCTTGGCGGCTGCGGAATTTGCCTGAGGCCCGGTCAATAGCCGTTACGCTGAAGGTTGGCCAGATGCGGTGAATGTCCTGGTCGATATAAGAGCCGTCGGTAGAGGCAAAGTACTTCTGCTCATTAACCTGGAACAGAGATGAGTTCACGAAGCTGGCGCCGTTGTCCATAGCCTTCGCATTGGCTCCCAACAGCAAATCCACTTTCTGAGCAATCGGTACTTCGAAAGCGTTCTGCTGAATTGGAGTTTTCCAGCTTACCTCGCCGTGGCCTTTTACCGGCGCCAGCTTCACCTGCTCCTTCTGCACTTTGGAGTTGGCTTTGGCAATCTGCACCGCTAGCTGGGCGGCTTTGGCCAGGCCGGCTTCACTTACAGTATTGGTGGCTGCAAACCCCCAGGTGCCATTGGCCAATACGCGCACGCCGGCGCCGTAGCTTTCGGTGCTGGCAATGTTCTGCACCTGCTTTTCGCGGGTGAAAATGCCTTGGTTCAAGGAGCGGCCAATGCGTACGTCGGCGTAGGAAGCACCGGCCGACTTAGCGGCATTGAGCGCGGCGTCGGCCAGACGCTTTTTCAGGGCTACGTCGGCGGCAGGAATCAGCAATTGCTCGGGCGTAACCAAATTGCCCCCCAGACTTGGAAAGCTGGGCAAAAACAGGGCGCCGGCCGCTAAGCCCGACAGCCCGACAAAATCGCGTCGTTTCAAGAAAGTAGAAGTTTGAGTGAGGAGTAGAATTTAAGTACAAAACCCGCCGGACAAGCCCGACGGGTTTCGTAGTGACCAATCGCTAAACAGCGTCCGACAAGCTGGTGAAGGTGAAGTCGCGAATCTTCAACGGCGGCACCAAATTGCCCCCCACGCGCTGGGGCTTACCGATAGCCTCCAGGTTGTTGAGCATAATAATGGGCGACTCATTGAAGCGGAAGTTCTTCACCGGATGCTTGATCTTGCCGTTCTCGATGTAGAAGGTACCGTCGCGCGTCAGGCCCGTGTACAAGAGCGTCTGCGGATCAACGGGGCGGATATACCACAAGCGCGTTACCAAGATGCCTTTTTCGGTACCCTTAATCATGTCCTGCACCGACTGCGTGCCGCCTTCCATAATCCAGCCGCTGGGGCGAGGAATATCAGGCACACCCGATTTCTGGGCCCAGAAGCGGGAAGTGTAGAGGTTTTTTACTACGCCTTTCTCGATCCAAGTCATTTTCTGCTGAGGGCGGCCGTCACCGGAGAAGGTGAGGGTTGGAATCTCAGCGTTCAGCGGGTCGGAGTAGATAGTGACGCGCTCATCAAACAGCTTTTCGCCTTTCTTATTTCCACCACCTTTTTTGCTCAGGAAAGAGCGGCCTTCATCAGCGTTACGTGCGTCGAGGGCGTTCATCAAAGCGGCAAGAAGGGATGCATCGGTGTTGGCTACCAGCGCAGCAGGCTCCAGAATAACGGTGTACTTGCCGGGCTCAATGGCTTTGGCACCTACCGAGGCCGAGGCCTTATCGGCGGCAATCTGGGTGAGGCGGGCGGCGTCGAACTTGCTGGCGTCGTTGTAGTCGGCGGTGGCGTAGCCCGAGCCGGTACCGTCGGGCGTGCGTACCGTTACGGAATACTCTAGGTTGGTGAGCTGCTGGTAAGCTTCGAGGCCTTTGCTGTTGCGCTTGGCAATGAAGCCAGCCTCGTCATTCAGGAAGCCAGCGGAGCTTAGCTTCTTCTGCTCGCACAGCTTCATGCTGGCGGCGGTTTGCTGGGCGCGGTAGTCGGGGGTAATGTTGGCGGTAGCGGCGACAAATGCGGCGGGCGACGGAGCCATATATTTCTGGGCACCCAGAAATGGAACGTACTCAGGGCTTTCAGGAGCAAGGCGGGCAATTTCTTCGGCCCGCTGCACGCAGCGGCGCAGCGTGGCTTCGTCGAACTCGTTGCAGGTAGCTACGCCCGAGCGTTTGCCAAACCGCGACTCCACGGCCAGCGACACGTTATCAACAGCACCGGCGGTCGAAATAGCATTACGCGCCGAGCGCACGTTGCCGCCCGTTGTGCCGTTGAGCGTGACTTCACACTCATCGGCTTTGCTGTAGCTCAACACCTTGGTCAGGATAGCCTGAGCTTCTTCTTTGGAAAGTATGGCCATTATATGTGGTTGTACTGATTTATTTATGTGTGAATTTGCCCCCCAGGAATAGAGACAATCATTACCCGATTTTGCGGGCCGTGTTGATGACGTTGACACCGTTAAAGCGCGTGGTAGCGCTGCCGTGGCTCACGGCTGACACCTGCGAAGGCTGACCTTTGCCATCGAAGAATGACCCGAACAGGCGGTAGTCCGACTCATCGCAGATGGCGGCGCAGCTGTTCCAGAATTCCAACGTATTAGTCTGGTAAGCTACGTCTTCCAGCATGCCGTCAATCTTGCCCTTGTTGATGGCATAGAACACCGTGCCGCCAAACTGCGAGTTGTAGCGCTGCTGGTCGATAGAGAAGGAACCACGACCGGCGATATAAATGCCTTTGTCCACGTTCTTAATCATCTCATCTACCGAGAGCTTCGTTTTGCCGGGCTGCAGGCTGATGTTCGGCATGCGTTGGAACTGCACTGAGCTCCAAGAGTCGCCATAGCTGCAACCGTCCGATTCATTCTGGCCCACCATCGCGGCCTGGTCGCGGGTTTTCTGATAGTCAACCAGTATCCCGTCCTTGATGATATCCCACTTCTTGGTCTTCACACCTTCATCATCGTAGCCAACGGCACCCAAGGAACCGGGCTGTAGCTTATCGGCCACGATATTCACCAGCTTGGAGCCGTAGGGCTGCTTCTTGGCGCGCCACTCCAGGGTAGCGAAGGAAGTGCCAGCATAGTTGGCTTCGTAGCCCAGCACGCGGTCGAGCTCCGTGGGGTGACCTACGCTTTCGTGGATGGTCAGGCCCAGGTGGTTCGGGTCGAGCACCAGATCATACTTGCCCGGTACTACCGACTTAGCAGTAATTTTCTCCTTGGCCTGCTTGGCAGCCAAGGCAGCATCCTCCAGAATATCGTAGCTGTCTTTGTAGCCGATAAGACCGGTGCCGGCAGGACCAGCAATCTTGCCAGCAGCCTTAGGAGTCATGTATTCGTAGCCCATGCCCATGGGGGCGCTCAGGGCCTGCCGCGTCCGGAATTTGCCCGAGGCGCGGTCGATGGCCGTTACGTCGAATGTGGGCCAGATACGGTGCACATCCTGGTCAATGTAAGAGCCATCAGTCGAGGCAAAGTACTTCTGCTCGTTTATCTGAAAAAGCGCCGAGTTCACGAAGTTGGCGCCGTTGTCCAGGGCCTTGGCGTTGGCAGCGAGCAGCAAGTCTACTTTCTGGGCAATGGGTACCTGAAAGGCATTCTGCTGAATCGGCGTTTTCCAGGTCACATCGCCAACGCCTTTTACGGGCGCCAGCTTCACCTGCTCTTTCTGCACTTTGGAGTTGGCTTTGGCAATCTGTACCGCTAGCTGAGCAGCTTTGGCCAGGCCGGCTTCCGTCACCGTGTTAGTAGCGGCAAAGCCCCAGGTGCCGTTGGCGAGCACGCGCACGCCGGCGCCAAAACTCTCACCGCTGGCAATGTTCTGCACCTGCTTTTCGCGGGTGAAAATGCTTTGGTTTAGATACCGGCCAATGCGCACATCGGCATACGAAGCACCAGCTGACTTAGCCGCATTGAGCGCCGCATCGGCTAAGCGCTTGTTCACTGCGGCATCCATTACTGATTCAAGCAACCGCTCCGGGCTAACCAGAGTGCCACCGAAACCGGGGAAGTTGGGCAGGAACACAGCCCCCGCCGCCAGGGCCGAGAGTCCTACAAAATCACGTCTTTTCAAGAGGGTAAGGTTTTGGGAAGATGAGAGGAGAGTTAAGTTTAGAGAGAAATCGGGAGAAACTCAATTTCAATGACAAAGAATGCCCCCCAGGGCTGCATTGGGGCGTTGTCTAAAGTGCACTTAAAAAAGCTGTCATGCAGAGCGGTAGCGAAGCATCTGGCGTGTTTAGTAAGATTACAAACCTCACGTCAGCACGCGAGATGCTTCGCTACCGCTCTGCATGACGGGCTGGTATTGCAGCCGATTCTTTATTCAATCAGCTTCAGCAAATCAGTGGCAATACCAGACCAGGGCTGATTTAAATCCAGGGTCACGACGCGGACGGGGTGAGCGCCGAGGGTGTAGCGCAAGTCAACCTCGCGGGTGGCGGCGGGGTAGAGCAGAATACCTTCCAGCTGCTGCGTGGGGGGCAAATCTTGGTTCTGCAGGTAAGCGTACAGCTGATACAGATGGGGCGAGATAAGCCGCTGCCGGTCGTAGCGCGGACGCAGGGCGGCGCGGTAGTATTTGGTGTCGAGGATGATTTTGCGCTCCGCAGACTCCAGCGTGGTATCGGTAATCATAGCGGGCAGGAGGCTCAGGTCTTCGGGCTCATCGGCGGCGGCTTGCCAGCTTATCGTTTCTGACAGCACCCGAAACCGGCGCTGCTCTAGGCGGTAGAAGTTGCGCACAAACGCCTCAAAAACCTGGGCCATCAGCCGTTCATCGCGCCGAAAATCGACGAAGCGTGTGCGGCCATCGGCGGCGGGCTCAGGGAGGGCGCTGCGGTGCAGAAGCTCACACACATTCAACAATAAGGCTTCGTGGCCAGTTGGCCGAGAGCGACGCACAGCCCGCAGCGCGTGGCTGCTCAGCGAGGTGGGGGGCAAATCGGTGGGGAAACGGCGCCGCAGGGCGCGCAGCTCCTGGCGCAAATCAGCGGACACTTGCCGTGCTCTGATTACCTGATCTACTGCTCCCAGCAGCAGCCGGATAAAAGGCGTATCGGGCCTCAGCTCATCATAAGCGCACACGGCCCGGCCCCGCCGCAGTAAGTCGCGCGACAGGGAAGCATCCAGCAACACGCGCCCGCGCAGCTCGTCCAGCTCTTCCTCCCGCGCCACATAGGTCTGCCGCAGCCCCTGGCTCAACAGTCGGCGGGTGCCCATGAGCAGCACTCGCCCCAGCAGCTCCACCGGCCGATGAAACGCCGTCGCTTCCGAAGTCAGCCATTCCTCCTGCTCGGGCAAACGGTTCCAAGCGTAGCAGAGCAGATAGTAGAGGTTCTGAATCGGAATCGGAATCATATGACGAATGAGGCTACCGCAACAGTCGCTTTTTATGGGCCGCTGCTTTTGCGGGCTGGTCCAGCCAGTATTCATCCAGCAGCGGCGCAATTTCCTGCTCCAGAATAAGCGTCAGCCAACTATCAGCGGCGGCAGAGTCAGGTGGCGGCTGACAGAAATAGCTGTGGCCCAGCTGGAAATCTTCGCCCAGATCGGGGTCGTCGCTGATGGCTTGGTTAAGTTCCGTGAGCCGCGTCACAAGCCGTGTAATGACAGCGGCCGGCACCCTTTTTTGGGCCAGAAAGCTTTGTAAAGGCGCGCCAAATTCCGGCTGCATTTTCACGAACGCAAACCGGCGCCGCAGGGCATAATCCAGCGGGGCCAAGGAGCGGTCGGCGGTGTTCATGGTGCCAATGACGTACAGGTTTTCGGGTACGAAAAACCGGGGCACATGGGGGGGCGAATAAGGCAGGCGCACCGCGTGGGCGGGACCGCGCTTGTCGGCTTCCAGCAACAGAAAAAGCTCCCCAAAAATCCGACTCACATTGCCCCGATTGATTTCATCAATCAGCAGAAAATAAGGCTTGTCGGGCTCCTGGGCAGCGCGGTGGCAAAACTCCAGCAGCACGCCCAGCGTCAGCCGAAAATTGCCCTGCGCATCGGGCCGGAATCCCTGCACAAAATCCTCGTAGCTGTAGCTGGGATGAAACTGGACCAGCTCCACGCGGGTAACATCCGTGGAGCCTAGCTCCAGCCAGGCCAGGCGTCGGGCCAGAAAGGTTTTGCCCGTGCCGGGCGGACCATATAAAATAATATTGCGGCGCCGCCGCAAGGCCGATAGCGTGTCATCGAGCTTTTGCTCGGAGATAAACAACTCCTGCAAGGCCGTAGCGCGGTCGTAGGATTCTGTGGGGGGCAAATTGTAGCCGGAAACCGGCTCCTGTACGTCCATTCTCTGTCCTTTCGCCTTTTCCATGGGGGCTGAGTCGCTGGGCCGGCCGGTGTACAAATCCTGCATGGCCTGCTGGGCCGCTACGTCGCCGTCAAGGGGCGAATTAGCCAGACTTGGGCGCTTGGTGGCAACGGTGAAATCGAGATGCTCGAGCAGGCCGTTGGTGGGGCCACCGGCGGGCAGGGGCCACTTGGCATCGGTCTGGCCAGTGGCTAAGCGGTAAGCGAGCTGGGCCACCGGCCGGGGCGGGTAGCGCCGGCCCCGATACACCAAGTCATAGACGGTGCTGGGGGGCAAATTCAGCCCTTGCCGGTCGATGTGCCGGAGCGCGCGCAGCACATGGTCGCGGGTGAGTTGAGAAGGATCGAAAGAAGGGGTGGGCATCCGGTTCTAAAGGTAGAAGCAAAACGAATGCAACACCAGAAAGGGTTCGGTGAGAGGTCAAAACCGAATTTTGGAAAATGAGGGGCTTGCGCAAACGGGTAGCCGGCACCGAAAGCAGGCAGCTTTTAAGTAACTAGGGCGCCCATCGTGGCCTTTGCCTTATCAAAGAATGTCATGCAGAGCAGCGCGAAGCATCTCGCGTGTTTATCAGGATTACTAAACTCAACCAAGAAGAATGTCATGCGGAGCTTGTCGAAGCATCTCTACCGCTTTGTTGATTCTACTAATCAGTAGAGATGCTTCGACAAGCTCCGCATGACAATTACCGTGGCTACGACTGCAAGCGAGGTGCTTCGCGCTGCATGACGGTTAGATTAGCGCAGATAGTTTCTAGCTTGCCGCCAGCTTCCTAACCAGCCACGGTTGCCTCACGCATTCTTTTATGAACAGTTCTCTAAAGCTATTCCTGCTCATTCTTCTTGTAGCTGCCGCCGCTCAGCTGGTGCTCCCGTGGTGGATTATCACGCCTATAGCTCTCGTGTTGGCTTTTATGATAGGCCGCAGGAGTTGGGGGGCTTTTTTAGCCGGTTTTGCTGGGGTTGGGCTGGGGTGGCTGGTGCTGGCCGGCTGGCTAAATATTCAGAATGAAGGCCACCTCAGCCACCGCGTAGCCGAGCTGATTCCGCTGGGTGGCAGCGGCTGGCTGCTGGTGCTGGTGACGGCTGTGCTGGGCGGATTGGTTGGCGGACTGGCTGCCTTGGCGGGCGTCTGGCTGCGCCAAGCCTTCGCCAAAAGCCATCAAGCTCCTTCGGCTTGAAGCGCTGGTTCCCGACACAGACAGACACGGACATATCCTCAAAAAAGCCCCCCAGCGTCGTTCTTACGAAAGGCTGGGGGGCTTTTTGGTGCAATCAAATTGGAAGTGGCAAGCTTCCGTGATGAACAGCCACTAGCGATGTTGCTTTGCTACTCGCAAAGCGGATGCAGGTTAGTTGATCTCCTGAAACTCGCCAAAAAAGGCCAGCGCCTCCAGCGTGTATTGGGGCACGGCGGAAAAGTGGTTGCCGTCTTTGATGGGATGTAGTTCTACCTGCGTAGCGCCACGGGCGCGCATGGCCTTGTAGGCATTTTCGGAGTTGAAAAAGGGCACGTAGTCGTCGGCGGTGCCGTGGAAAAGCGCCAGCGGAGCACGGGGGCGCCAGTCGTAGATATCGTTGTCGCGGAAGGCGGCCGTGATGGGCTGGTCGGTTTTGTTTAGCACACCCGCCCGGAAAGGCTCTGTAAATAGCTCTTTGGCCTGTTCAGGTACTTTCGCAAACGGATTGGCTTGCAGCTGCGAGGCCCAGGGCTCCTGGAAATAGCCGGTGTAGGGCCGGTTGATATTGTACACTCGATTATAAGTGTCCAGCACCCAAACATAGGAGCCGAGGAAATTCAGCGGCTTATCCGACTTCAGAATGTAGTTGGCAAAGGCTGACTTATTATAGGCTCCGGCTCCGGGCGCGCTGGCCGTGACCGTAAACTCCGTGGCGTGCTGCTCCTCAATCAGCTTGTGCAAGGCCAGCGTGGCAAAGCCCCCCTCTGAGTAGCCCAGCAGGAAGTTCTTATCGTTCAGCTGAATTTTTTCCTGCTTACAAAACTCCCGCGCGGCCCGCATCATATTCAGTGAGGCCGAAGCCAGCGAAGCCGCGTGCTCGTAGGGGTGCGGCAAACTCTTGGAAGCGCCGTAGCCGATATAGTCGGGAGCCACCACCAGGTAGCCCGAAGAAGCCAGCACCGATATGGCCGTCCAGACTTCCCCGCCGGAGCGGTAGTAGGAGGGAGCCCGCGCTTCATCTTTGGGCGAAATAGTGCCATGCTGATAGCTCAGCAGCGGCAGCGGCTGCGAAGCCACGGGCACAAGCACCGCACCTGAGGCCGTCACGGGCCGCCCATCGGTATTGGGCGTGGTATACGTCAGCTTATACACCCGAATGGAATACTGCGTCAAGGCACTGACGATGGGCAGATCGGGCACGCGGCCCGCCAGCGTACTCGGCGTGTACTCACCAATCAGGGTGCTGCTCAGTAGGCGGCTGCTTGCTGCCGGAGCAATAGGTGCCGCCGGAATGGTTGGCGCAGCGGCTTCTAGGGCCGGCTCTTTGGTGCAGCCCGGGCCGGGTGCCACCAGCAGGCTCAGCCAGAAAAGAAAGGTGAAATAGGACAAGCGGCGGCTATTGATTTTCAAGGACATTAGGAAGTTGTTGGGGCAATCTGACTTCATAACACCATTCTGCTTAAAAGATTTCGTGCCGCTACCGAGAAAAGAAGGAGGCTTGCACAGTCAGCTTTCAAGCGAAAAGCAAAGGCAATAATCGCTTTCACCTAAAATATTAGTTGTTCAACTAAATTATTAGTTATATATTTATCAATACAAAAAAGCCCCCCATGCACACCTTCCCTGAGCTAACCCGTGCCGAAGAACAAGTGATGCAGGTGCTGTGGCAGCGCGGCCCCTCTTTCGTGAAAGAAGTGGTGGCCGAAATGCCCACGCCCTCACCCGCTTACAACACGGTTTCAACCATCATCCGCATCCTGGAGCAAAAGGGGTTTGTGGGGCACGAAGCTTTCGGCCGCACGCATCGCTATGAGGCTTTGGTTGCGCAGGATGAGTACCGTCGCTTCTCGCTGCGCAAGCTGCTGGGGGGCTATTTTGGTAATTCGTTTCCGCAGCTGGTGTCCTTTTTTGCCAAGGAAGAAAACCTTAACGCCGCTCAGCTCGATGAGTTGCTGCGCCACGCCACCCAACCTCTTGCCCCCGACTCAGATGGACCCGATCAGCCTGCTTAAATGGATGATGCTCAGTGCGGTACTGCTGGGCGCGTGGTGGCTCTGCTACCACATAGCTTTGCGCCGTGAGCGCAGCTTTGGTTACAACCGGGCGTTTCTGGTGCTCGGGCCGCTACTAGCTGCGAGTTTGCCGCTGCTTCCGCTAGAGTGGCCGGGCAGCTGGGGAACTGGTCCGACGACGCTGGTGCCGGGCATAGCAACCGTGCTGCTGCCCACTGCTCAGGTAGGCGCATCCAGTAGCCAGGCTGCGCCCGATTGGTTGCAGTGGGTATTGATGGGCTACGTAGTTGGGGGGCTGATCGTGTTAGCGCGACTGGTTTCTGGGCTGGCCAAGCTTTGGCTGACTACTCGTCATCTGCCGCGCGAAAAACAGGCAGGCTACACGCTGGTGCGTACCGGTGGTCGGCTGCCAACCAGCTCATTTGGGCGGGTCGTGTTTTGGGATGAATCGTTGCCGCTAAGCGACGCGGAAGCCCAACAAGTGCTACAGCACGAGCTGGCGCATGTGCAGCAAGGCCACACCTACGACCGGCTGCTGCTGGAAGCGCTACGCGCAGTGCTCTGGTTCAATCCATTCGTGCACCTGTGCGCCCGCGCCCTTACGCTCACCCACGAGTATCTGGCCGACAAGGCGGCGCTAAGCCCTGCTACTGTCGCCTCATTGGTTACTGCATCTCCTGCGCACTCTTACACCCACCTACTGGCCCGGCAAGTGGCCACCCGCCTCGGTTTCTCCATTCCGCTTGCGCACTCCTTTTCTCATTCCCAAACCTTACGTCGCATTGCCATGATTCACCGAACTTCCCCCATCCGCCGCTGGAAACAGTGGCTTGCCCTGCCGCTGGTGGCTTTACTAGCGTTCACCGTCGCCTGTGAGCGACACACGGAGCCAGTTGCTCCATCTAAGCGCGCTTCTTCACAGAACGCCGAAATGCCACCCCCGCCTCCGCCGCCACCCCCAGCTCCCGATGCTGAGCCTGCGCCCCCTCCTCCGCCACCGCCTACAGCTAACCGTGTTTATACCAGTGTAGAGGAAATGCCGCTGTTTCGAACGGGCAACAACAATGATATTGTAGCCTTTATTCAAAGTAAGCTCGAGTACCCTGCTGAGGCTGTGCGAAACAAGGTAGAGGGCAGGGTTATTATTGCTTTTGTAATTGATAAAGAGGGCAACGTAACAGATGCGTCCGTCTATAAGGGAATAGGATCAGGCTGCGACGAAGCCGCGCTGAATGCTGTCCGCCAGCTTCCACGGTTTAAGGCTGGCAAGCAGGATGGCAAGCCGGTAATGGTGCGTTTTATGGTGCCTATTCAGTTCGAGCCGTACTCCGCCCCGATCAGTAATTTATTTGGCAGCTTGGTCGGTTCGCCTAAGTGCTAAAGTATAATCTGGGGGCTCCGTAGAGCTCATTACAAGGAGGAACCGTTGGAAAAGCTCCGAATTTTGTCGGGGCCTTTCTGCGTTTAGGTCAATAGTAACTGCCCGAAATGGGCTAACTTGCAGATAGTTTTGGCCTTCTAATCAAGATTTATTCAGTGTTGTTACCGTTTTCGCCGCGTCACGCCGTAGTGGCCGCCACCTTAAGCCTCTTTTCTCTGTCAGTATTGCCCAGCTGTGGCACCCGCTCCGACGGAGAAACTCCTGCCGCCAAAGCTTCGGTTGAAGCAGCCAAGCCAGCTCCCATTGACACGATGGCGCTGAAAGTGGCCGCCATGCGCCGCGACTCGCTAAAGGCCGACTCCATTGTAAAAGCCAATGGTCAGCTACCAGGGGCCATTTTGCCCGGCAAGCGCATTGTAGCTTTCTATGGCAACATCCGGGCGAAAGGCATGGGTATTCTGGGCCGCGAGCCCAAGGATCAGATGTTCCGCAAGTTTGATAAAGTAATAGCCGAGTGGCAAGCTGCTGACCCCAGCATCCCGGTGCAGCCTGCTATTCACAACGTAACTATCACGGCCCAAGCTGCACCTGGTAAGGACGGTAAATACCGTCTGATGAACTCCAAAGCCACTATTGAGGAGGTTATTCAATGGGGCAAGGAGCACAACTGCATCGTGTTCTTGGACGTGCAAGTGGGCCTGAGCAACCTAGAAAACGAACTGCACAAGCTGGAGCCCTACTTAAAGGACCCAATCGTGCACATGGGCATCGACCCTGAGTTTGCAATGGAAACCAAAGGCGTGAAGCCCGGCCGCAAAATCGGCACCTTCGATGCCAAGGATGTGAACTACGCCGTGAAGTTTCTGGCCCGCATCGTGAGCGAGAATAATTTGCCCCCCAAGGTGCTCACTGTGCACCGCTTCACCCAGGGCATGATTACAAACTATAAAAACATCAAGACCGACCCCCGCGTGCAGATTGTCATGCACATGGACGGCTGGGGCGACCCAACTCTGAAGAAGGACTCCTATAAGGCGTACATCCAGAAAGAGCCCGTGCAGTACACCGGCTTTAAGTTGTTCTACGAGTACGACAACCGCCCCGCGCCTCATCACATCATGACGCCGACAGAAGTGCTGGCCCTCACGCCAAAGCCGATGTACATTCAGTATCAGTAAGCTGCTAGGTTTCAAGCAACAAAAAAGCCCCCCAGCCTTGTGTTGGGGGGCTTTTTTGTTGAGAAACAGTTGCTTCAACCGCACTAAATGCGAGCGAAAACCGAACTTAGATCCTTTGATTTAGCTCTATGAAACTTCTTAGACTGTTGCCGGTGCTAGTACTGTTGAATGCCTGCGCCGTAAGGCCAGCCACTATTGCCCCCTCCACGCTCCCCGACTTCTCCAGTTATCCAGTGTACTACGGGCCGGATCTGGGGCTTACGTTTCAAGCGGGGCGCGCCACGTTGCGGGTGTGGGCCCCCACGGCCGAAGCGCTGCACCTCAAGCTTTATACAAACGGGATAGGAGGGGAGCCAGTGGTCGATTTTGCCATGCGAAAGGCCGAAAGCGGCACCTGGACCTTCACATTGCCCGCGCAGCCGGCTGGCCGCTTTTATGTAGTGCAGGCAACCATTGGGGGGCAAAAAATGGCCGAAGTACCTGACCCCTATGTGCATGCCGTGGGGCTCAACGGACAGCGTGGCGTTTTGCTCGATCCGGCCACGGTGAACCCCATGGGTTGGCTTGATGACCAACGTCCTACGCTGGCCAAGCCTACTGACGTGATAATCGGGGAGTTGCACCTGCGCGACTTGTCTATGCACCCTAAATCGGGGATTGAGCATAAGGGCAAATACCTGGGGCTAACAGAGCCCGGAACCCAAGGACCCGCTGGCGTAAGCACAGGCCTTGATCATCTGGTGGAGCTGGGTATCAGCCATGTCCATCTGCTGCCGACCAACGACTTTGCTTCCATCGATGAAAGTACACTAAGCGAAAACCGCTACAATTGGGGCTACGAGCCGCTGCATTTCTCCGTGCCCGAAGGCTCTTTCGCCACTGACCCCGCCGACCCTGCCGCCCGCATCCGGGAGCTGAAACAAGTGACACAGGCGTTGCACCGGCGCGGCCTGCGCCTGGTGCTCGACGTAGTGTACAACCACACTACCGATGCGGCCCGCACCAGTTTCGAGCAGCTCGTGCCCGGCTACTATTACCGGCACAATGACGATGGCAGCTACTCCAATGCTACTGCCTGTGGTAACGAAATAGCCTCGGAGCGGCCCATGGTGCGCAAGCTCATTGTAGAATCGGTGGCGTACTGGGCCCGCGAGTATCACGCCGACGGGTTTCGGTTTGATCTCATGGGGGTGTTGGATATAGAAACCATGCGGGCAATTCGCGTGGCCCTCGATCAGCAGGACCACAGTATTTTGCTGTACGGGGAAGGCTGGACGGCGGGCCCCAGCCCTCTGCCCGAAACGGCCCGCGCGGTAAAAGCCAACGTGCAGCGCCTAGAACGCATTGCTGCCTTCAGCGACGAGCTGCGCGACGGCGTGCGGGGGCACGTGTCGCGGCGCACGGAGCCGGGTTTTGCCAGTGGGCATCCGGGGCTGGAGGAGAGCGTGAAATTCGGCATTGTGGCGGCCATCGAGCATCCACAGATTGACTATTCGAAGGTTAATTACAGCAAAGTGCCCTGGGCCGGCACGCCCGCCCAAACCATCAACTACGTGGCCTGCCACGACGACCAGCTGCTCTGGGACAAGCTAAAATCATCGAACCCCGGCGCGACGGAAGCGGAACTGATTCAGCGGGATATCCTCAGCAACACCATTGTGTTCACCTCGCAGGGAATCCCATTCTTGCCCATCGGCGACGAGTTTTTGCGCACCAAAGGCGGCTCCCACAACTCCTTCAATCAGCCCGACAGCGTTAATCAAATTGACTGGGGCCGCAAAGCGCGCTATGCGCCGGTGTACGAGTTCTACCGTGAGCTGCTGGCTTTGCGCCGCGCCCATCCGGCGTTTCGGCTGCCCACGCGCGAGCTGATACAGCAGCACCTAGAGTTTCTGCCAAATTTGCCCCCCGGCACCATTGCTTACCGCCTGCGAGACCACGCCGGGGGCGATACATGGCGGAATATCGTGGTGGTTTTCAACGGCAACCAGGCCCCGGCTTCCGTCACGGTGCCGGCTGGTAGCTACACGGTAGTATTGCGCGGCGACCAGCTTGTGCCGGCTGGCATCGAGAAAATGCCCCCCAGCCGCGAGCCAATCGCGCTAAAAATGCCCCCCAGCACCGCCACGATTTTAGTGGAGAAATAAGAGTATGCCAAGCAAGCGCTTCTCCGTTAAGCAACGATGATTTCGTGCTTGCTGAGCAGGCCGGGCAAACCCTCCAGACTAAAGCGGGCCCGCTTCACGACGTTCGTATCGGGGTCGATGAGGAAGCCGGAAGCGGTGGTGAAATCAGTGGCGGTGAGCTGCGTTTGCTCGAATATTGCTCCCGCCAGATTACACTCCGCAAACACAGCATCTGCGAGGTCGGCGTAGGAAAAATCTACCTCCGTCAGAACGCAGTTGGCGAAGCGGGCGCCGCGCATGCGCTTGCCGTGGAAGGAAGCATAAGGAAGCTGACAGTGAGCAAACTCCACCTCAAACCACATATCCCGACAGGCCGAAAACTGCACGCCCGAAAGCTTGCACTCCCGAAATGTCACGTTCTGCAAACCCGCACCCGCCAGCGTAGCCAATGATAGGTTACAACGCTCAAACACGCAGTCAATGAAGCGCTTATCGGTCAGGTTGGCACCCGAGAAGTCGCAGGCCACGAACCGGCATTGCTCCATTTCCTGCTGGGAGGCAATTTCCGCCGCCGTCCAGCGCTCAAACACATTTTCAGGGGCGAAAACGAGCGGTTTTCTGACAGCCGGAGTAGAGCGCCGTGGTTTCATTGAGCGGGAAATAAAAGAGCCGTGAGTTGTTTGGGTTAGTCCAGCGAACGGCCATGAAACAGCAGATAGCCAATGTGGCCAAACACCCCAAAGCGCTTGGCTGAGTCGTCGTAGTAAATGCCGTGCAAGGCCAGCGGCCCAACGGGCGTCTGATACACAAAGCCAGTACTAGCCGTCAAACGAGGCCGGTCGAAGCCGGATTTTTGGATGGCCCGCTGCCCTTCGCTGTCGCGCAAGGGCTTATACACAAGGTGGGTGAAGGCTTCGGAACGCCACTCCAACTTGCTGGCCAGCAGGCTTTGGGAGAAGCGCAGACCAGCGGCAGCATAACGCGGCGAGCGGTAGTTATCCAGAAACAGCGTGCGCGAATCAACCAGTGGCGAGAATACCGGCGAGGTTGTCTGAGACGAACGGAAGTTGGCGAAGCGGGCCTGCCCACTGACGACAACTTCTCCAAAATAACCCCAGATCTGCTTTTTGCTGGGCAGCATAAAGTACTGCTCCGCGGTAGCTGAGAGCTGTAGCCATTGGTGGTCGTCGCGGTACTCATTCTCAAATACGGAGGTAGAGCCGGGGCTGTAGATTTCGGTGCCGCGCACCCCACGGATGCTGGCCAACGCCCGGCGCCCGGCCGTAGGATACTGCTTGCGGTTCAGGGAGTTGCGGCTGTAGCGGAGCGCCGCCGTCAGGCCGCGGAAGCTGGTGCGGTCCAGCACGTCGCTGGATGATACTTCCCGCGTATTGGCGTAGTTATCCTGGTTGCCGAAGTAGCCCGCCTCCAACGAAACCCGGCTGCGGTAGCGCGGACTAATCCCAATCTGTAGGCCCAGCGCCAGGTCGCTCTGCTCGATCAGGGTATTCTGAATATCGCGGCCCAGCAGGCCGCCGGTTTGCTGATAGCTCCAGTTATTGTAGGTCACGCTGGGCTCCACAAAAAAGGGTAGCTTCTCCGGAATACTCACCCGGAAGCGGCCCTGCACGGCATTGTAAAAACGCCCCAGATTGGCGTTAGCAGCCGCTGAATACAAGTATTTGGTCAGCCAGCGGTATTCCAGACCCACATAAATATTATCCACGGCCCGCGTAGCCAATACGAAGCCTGCCTCGGCCGAGAGGTTATTATTCTGGCGGGCATCGATGTTGAATATATAGCCCTGTTGCTCTTTGTCGTAGCGAATACGGGGGTAGATATTGCGGAAAAAGTCGTCGGCCGCCAAGCGGTAGTAGCCTTCCTCAATCTCGTCGATGGAATAGCTGCGGCCCTCGCGCCGGAAAAAGCGGCTTACGTAGGTATTCTGATTTTTCGCCAACCCCTGCACCGTCACGCGCTTAAAGGCCGGACCGGGAGCCGAATTCTGGAACTCGCGGCGGCGGCTGGCCAGCGCCAGCGTATCGACGCGGCGCGGAATGCGGCGCAGCATCTGCGTGAGCTTATCCTGGGCCGCCTTTTCGCCCAACTCTATCAGCTCGCGCACTTTGTCGAAGTCAGTGGCCCCGTAGCCTTCCAGATCAGGCTGAATAAATACCCCGTTCGGACCTACGGCCAGCGTATCGGCTACATCGGCGCCCAAAAACACGATGGAGCCCAGCAAAAGCTCGTCGTCCTTCTCAAACGGATACTTTTTGTAGGCCACGTCGCCTACGTTCACCCCAATGATAATATCAGGCTGAAACGCAGACCGCATCACATCGGTGGGGAAGTTGTTGTAAATGCCCCCATCGAACAGATAGCGGCCATCGGGGTTACGGATGGGCCGAAATACCAGCGGCACCGCCATCGAATTGCGCACCGCGTCGGCAAGCGAGCCGCTTTCCTGCACTACTTGCTTGCGGGTAAACACCTCGGCGGCGAGGCAGCGGAAGGGAATGAATAGGTTATCGAAATCGTAGTTGGCGGCGGCGGCGGCCGGAGCCAGAAACTTGGCCAGCGCAAAGTTCAGGTTTACATCGTTGATCAGATTGGGCGAGATGCGCGTGTTCAACGATGAGTCGATAGCCACGCCCACGCGCAAGGCCGCCGGCGAGGCGTCGGCGTTGAGGTAGTTGAAAGCTTTGTCCTGCAACTGCTCGCCCGACACCCAGTACTGAAAGTCGGGGTCCATCACGATTTCCTCAATTTCAGCCGGCGAATAACCGGCCGAGTACATAGCGCCCACCACCGAGCCCATGCTTGTCCCGATGATGTAGTCAATCGGTATCTTGTTCTTTTCCAGAACCTTCAGTACGCCTACGTGCGCCAAACCCTTGGCGCCGCCCCCGCTTAGCACCAAGCCAACTTTCTGCGCCTGAGCGGGCAGAGTGGGCCCGCCGAGCCCTATGATCAGAAGGCCGAAAAAAAGAAACCAGTTACGTATCATAGAGAAGAAGTAGCACAAAAAAGCCCCCCAGGGGGAGCGAGCCGCCAACATTGAGCGCGACTGGTCAGCAAATTAGCGCTTTCCGGCGGCACTAGCGTTCAGCTTACCATTTGCGAAAGATGACATACACCGCCGCCACCAGCAGCCCGAAGCCCACCACGTGGTTCCAGGCCAGCTTATCGGTTTTGAAAATGTACACCGCGCACAGCGTAAATACGCTCAGCGAAATAACCTCCTGAATAACCTTGAGCTGAAACAGGTTGAAAGGCCCCCCGTTTTCCTCAAACCCAATGCGGTTGGCGGGCACCTGAAACACGTACTCAAAAAACGCCAGGCCCCAGCTTACCAGAATCACGCCGACTAACCCGAGCCCATGCAGCCAGGTTATCTTCTTGAACTGCAAATGCCCGTACCAGGCAAACGTCATGAAGAGGTTGGAAACAGTGAGCAGCAGAATGGTATAGAGGGCTTTCATAGGATCATTTCACTGATAACAAAAACTAAAGCACGTCATGCAGAGCGGAGCATCTCGCGTGTTTAGTTTATTGCCGCTTCCATTCTTCCTCATTCCTCGTGGCCCGGAATACTGCGTTGGGGGGCATTTTTTAGCTCCAAATTTTCCTTATCCAAGCGGCGCTGCTCGGCGGCGGAAATGCTGGGGGGCAAATTTTTCAGATCAGGCTGCCCGGCATTCACCCAGCAGGTGTACCAGAAAGCGCCTACCAGCTGCACGGCGCGCCGCATTTGGCGTTCTACCTGTCCGTGCAGACGCTCATGGTAAGCCCTGCTAAACTCGCGCGAATACACCCGCACGGCACCCTGGGCACCGCGCTCCTCGAAGCCGTATTTCTTGTCGTTGGGAAAGCGAGCCGTCAGCTCCTGCTCAAAGCGCAGCACCGAGTCGACGGCGGCATTAGAGCGGCCCACAGCTTCCCAAATGCTGAAGGCGGGGTTATCCAGGTAGGGCGCCGGGCCGGTAAAGAAGTCATAATTGGCACTCAGCAGCTCCGGCAGGCGGCTTTCCCACAACCCATGAATGCCGCGCTGATTTGTGAGCTGGCCGTTATAGTTGCGGGTGCTATGCAGCGGCACGCACGCGTCGGCTACATAGTGTCCCAGGTCGGCGGAAAGGTGCAGAATACGGTCCGTGTCGCGGGTACGAAAGGCCTCGGTTAGCTGAAGCTGCATGCGCGCCACGTGCCACGGCACAATGCCGTGTCGCTGCAAGGTGTCTTCGCCATACTTCGCTACCGCGTCGGCCCAGCTGCGGGGTAAGCGTACCATCGCGCTGTCGCCGTACGCATCTACGTCCAGAAAGTGACGGGCCGCCTCGCCCGGCACCACGGCCCGGCGCTGGTCAGGACGGGTGGCGTGGTCGGTGAGGTAATCGATGTGCTTTTTATAAAATCCCAGCAGCTCGGTCGGCAGCGTAAATACCGCCAGCCGATTAATCATTCGATGCCCGAAAAACCCCCACGCCCGCGGCTGCAAAGGCAGCAGCAGGAGCAACAAAAGCAGCGGGAGCTTCTTCATAACCAGTGGCTGGGGGGCAAATTCTTTCGACTTAGCGCCGCCCTTGCCCCGCGAAGCGCAACCGATAGTCGGCCTTCACATCGCCCTTGCTGATGCGGGTAAGCTTGCCCTTGAGCAATTGCTTTTTGAAGCCCGACAAATGATCGGTGAACAGAATGCCCTCCAGATGATCGTACTCGTGCTGAATAACGCGGGCGGTCATACCGGAGAAGGCTTCTTCGCGTACCACGCGGTTTTCGTCCTCGTAGCGCAGCACAATATTGGCCGGCCGATACACCATTTCGCGTACACCCGGAATACTCAGGCAGCCTTCCTCGAAGCCCCATTCCTCGCCAGTTTCGCTCACCATCACAGGGTTGATGAAGGCGCGCTTCACGGCTTGGTCCTGGGGGGCATTTTCGTCGGCTGACGGAGCTTCAGTAGTTTCTTCATCCTCCCCATCCTCGTCGTCCAGCATAGGGGCCGAGTCGATAACGAATAAGCGCACACTCCGTCCAATCTGCGGAGCGGCCAAGCCCACGCCACGAGCGTGATACATGGTGTCATACATGTCGGCAATGAGCTGCTTTAGCTCCAGCGCGTCAACATCTGCTGATATGTCTTTGGCGGGCGTTTTCAGCACTGGGTCGCCGAAGGCAACGATGGGGTAAATCATCGGGAATTAAGGAAAGATTGCAAAATAAGCGTAGCACTCACGCGGTCAACTGTGGCTTTATCGCGACGGTCTTTCTTGGAAAGCCCCCCGGCCAGCATAGCGGCGTGCGCCATACGCGAGGTGTAGCGCTCGTCGAGTTCATGCACCGGCACCGTCGGCAGCTCGCGACGCAAACGCCGCACCAAACCAACTACCGCGCTTGTCACATCAGTTGGCTCATTGAGCAAGGTGCGTGGCATTCCTACTACAATGGCCGCCAACGGCTCGCGCTGGTGATACGCCTGAATGTAAGCCAACAGGTCCTGACTGTGGATGGTTTCGAGGGGCGTCGCAATGAGCTGCATCGGATCCGTCACGGCTAGTCCAACACGTTTGTTGCCGTAATCAATGGCAAGAATTCGGCTCATCGCTTCAAGGTAAGATAAAGGGCGTGCAGTAATGCTGCTTTCCGCCTCAAAGATACAGCCCTCATCCGTATTGCCCTGCGTGCTCGTTCAGGCTGGGCTAACGCAGGCTGGAAGCGCCAGTGATTCTTTTTATTAAAAAAATTATATAACAAACTGTTCAGGCAAGACAGCATTATTGAGCTCATATAAGTCTTTATAACCCCTTTATCTTATAAATATGTCTTACAAAATATAAAATTGTATTGTTATTTGAAATCAATTCACAGTTAATAATAGGCATGGTTTTCCCGTAATAGTTTTAATAGATTTGGAATGTTGCCTTGTCGCTAACTGCAGTTTATAGTTAAAACATCTACTCTTCCAGCTTTTTATGAACGCCAAGTCGAACACTGCTTCGACGCCTGCTCCGGAGCTTTCTCCGACGTCGGCGCCTCGTGCTTCCCGCTTCCAGGTGCGGCAGCCATGGCTATTAGCGTTGGTGCTGGCGGGCGGGATGCTGGTTGGGGCCAATCCCTTCAGGCCATCGGGGCAAAATCCTGACAGCACCTCACGGGGCTACCTGAAGTTCAAAGAGATCTTGAGCTACGTCGACCGCGATTATGTCGATTCGGTTGATGCTGAAGCCCTTTCTGACTATGCCATTGGCCGTATGCTGGAGCGCCTCGATCCACACTCGGTATTCATTCCCGCCAAAGACCAAACGCAGGCGTCAGCCTTTCTGCAAAGTGATTTTGACGGCGTAGGAGTAGAGTTTAATATTTTTCAAGACACAGTTACAGTAATAGCTTCGCTGGGGGGCGGCCCGGCGGAGCATGCTGGCCTACGTCCCGGCGACCAACTGCTGGCCGTAAATGGCGAAGCTGTATCAGGGGTGCGCATGACGACCGAACTGGTGTACAGCAAGCTGCGCGGTCCGCGGGCCAGCCGGGTGCAAATCCAGGTTCATCGCCGTGGCTTACCCAAGCCGCTGAACGTAACGGTAACCCGCGAGCGGGTGCCAAACAATTCGGTGGAAGTGGCTTATATGGTTGACAATCAGACTGGCTATATCAAGGTGAGCCGGTTTGCCAACAATACTTATGAGGAGTTCAAGCAAGCCTTGGGCGACTTGCGCCGCCAAGGTATGTCGCGCCTGGTATTGGACTTGCGTGGCAACCCCGGCGGCTACCTCGACCGCGCCACCAAAATGGCCGATGAGTTTATTGCCGGCACCCGCAAAATCGTGTATACCGACGGCAAAGGCGACCAATACGATACCCAGACGTATTCCAGGGTGCTGGGCGAATTTGAAGAAGGCCCCCTGGTAGTGCTAGTCGATGAAGGCAGTGCCTCGGCCGCGGAAGTAGTGGCCGGAGCATTGCAAGACCACGACCGCGCCCTGTTAGTAGGTCGTCGCACTTTTGGTAAAGGCTTAGTGCAGCAGCCCATCGCTCTGAATGATGGCTCAGAGCTGCGCCTGACTATTGCCCGCTATTACACGCCCTCAGGGCGCTCCATTCAGAAATCGTATCAGGGGGGGCACGCTGAGTATGAGCAGGAACTGGCCAAGCGTCAGCGCCAGGGCGAGTATTTCCACGCCGATAGCATTCATTTCGCCGACTCGCTTCGGTATCGCACCATGCACGGTCGCACGGTGTATGGCGGTGGCGGTATCATGCCCGACTTATTTGTGCCCCGCGATACCACGGCTTTCTCCAAGTATTTACGCCGTTTGCAAAGTCGCAATCTGGTGCGCGAGTACGCTTTGAAGTTTTACCAGGATCATCAGGCCGAGCTGGAAGGTCTGCGCTTTGAGCAGTTTAATGCTTCATTCCGCATCACGGATACTCAGCTGCAAGCTTTAAGTGCACTAGCTGCCCGCACAGGTTTGGTAGCCGATGCAGCTGGTTTGCGCCGGGCGGCCCCGCTATTGCGTACGCAACTCAAGGCACACATTGCGCGGATTGCTTACGGCAAAAACGCCTACTACACAGTGTTAGCCGCGCAAGACATAGAATTTCAGCAGGCCTTGCGCGCCATTGATACGAGTACGGCTCAGCTTACTGGGAACTGAGCATAGTTCTTGCCTATCACACCATCCCGCTATATAGTGCACAAAAGTGCGTCGGGAAAGCAGATAGGTGTTAGTAGCTCAATTGATTGATTAATAGGTGATTGTTGTTAGGACTCTAACACCTGCTTAGGCTGTTTTTTTGGTGGAAAGCCCCGCCGTTACGGTAGACGCAAGTAACTTTTTTCGGACAACGAATGAGCGACACACACAAAGATTTGCAGCAGGCTTTAGAGCAATTCTGGAGCTATATGGCGCGGCGGCAAGGTGGAACAGTGTTGGTGGAAGAACTGAAGCTAAACTTCTGGGACGACGACCACGATACTATGGAGCGTCGGCGCTACCGTAGCGACCTGCACCGGGCCACTATATCGGAGATTGAAAAGCAGAATGGCGGTTGGGGCGATGTGAGCGGCATCGACTTACTGCTGGAAGCCATTACCGCCGACTATCTGCACGAAGATGTTCTCTATGAATGCCTTGAAACACTGAAGCCCGCTCGGCGCACCATTCTGCTGGAGCGCGGGTTGCTTTCACCGCTCTACCATACGCGCTACTTAGCCGCTGAGCACGTAGCGCACTATGTCATTCCGCACCGTACGGAACTGATGGAGTTTCTCATCTGCCACGACGATCATAAATTGGTTAGTCGGTATGCATTGAATACGCTCTCCGACCTGCATCCAGCGAAAGCTGTGGAGTACGCGCTGCCTCGCCTCACCGATGAGGATGCGTATATGCGTCTGGCTAGTGTGTTGGCGCTGCAAGCAGCAGGTCACAGCTTACCAGCTGAGTTGGTGGCCGCCCTGCGCACTGATTCCAATGAGTATGTTCGCGAAGCCGCTACTGAGTTAGTAGTAGCTAAACAGTAACTTGTTACCAATATCTATTTGCTAAAACTCTACTATTAGTAATTGCTTATCAAGCAAAAAGCCGGCTGTGCCCAGTATTGGGAACGACCGGCTTTTTCTTGTTTTAGTACGCAGGACTTTTTAAGATCAAAAGGCTATTTACGCTTGCTGGGGGGCAATTTCAGGTCTTGGTAGTAGAAGTGCTGCTCTAAACTAGTAAAGGGCTGACCATCTACTTCGGCATAGGGATAAACGAAATAGTTGAGGGGCGCGCCTTGCTGGCGTGGGGCCAGGGTAAGGTCGCGGCCGCGGGTTAGCTCAACGCGGTTTTCATCGTGGGCTCCGAAAAAGTAAGTGCGCTGTGCGGGATTTTTGGCCGCTTCTGATGCATCGATAGGTACCCAGCCGGTTTCAGCAGTGTAAAACTCTGCCCAGCAGTGATACCCTTTTACCTCGCCTGTGCCTCTTTCAGGCGGTAGCGGAAAGCCGATGCTGAAGCGCGCCGGAATACCAAGGGCGCGGCAGTAGCCAATAAATACCGCGTGAAAATCGGTGCAGTTGCCCCGGCGAGCATCGCAGGCATAGTAAATGTCGCCGCGGCCCCAGCCCTGACCGGTTTTGTCGTACTTGACGGTAGAAACCACGTGATTATAAATAGCTTGCGCCTTTTCAAGATCGGTGCGCGCATGGGCTTGCACCACCACCTCGTTGGCCCACTGCCTGATCTTATTGTCCAGCGGCACGAGGCGGTCGGGCTCCAGCCAGCGGGCCATATTGGGGTCTGGTGCTTCGGTGGTTTTGGCCGCTACGGTGCTGGATTTGGGCGCTACGGCTGGGTTCAGGTGCTCGCGCCTTGCCGCCTGAAAACGCACCGACACGGTGAAAGGCTCTGCCGACGGATTCTTCACCTTTAGGTGCAGCATCTGGTTATTATACTGCGCCTTCACTACCTCGTAGGCATGCGGCGAATCTATCTTTAAGTCGCTAATGGTTTGCGACTTATCGGAGTGCGGCACAGGTAACCACAGATCAACGGCCTTCGCGCTGGGGGGCAAATCCCGAACGGTTGTCTTGTATTCGAAGGCAAACGTACGAACGCGGATCGGCTGGGGGGCTTTTTTGGGCGCTGGCTCCGGCAACGAGCCTGTGCTGGGTGTGAACGCGGTAATCAAAAACAGAAAAGCAAGTTGCCCGAGTCGTTCAGGCGAAAGAAAAGCACGAATCACAATAGGGAATAGTTTTGCTGCAAACTCCGGCTTCAATAAAAAGTTGGCGAGCAGCAGCTTATAAATGAAGTAGATATGAAGAACGGTGTCCGCCGGCAAAGGTACGGTGCCGGCGCGAGGCAAGCCTCGTGGGTAGCGTTTTTAGGGGAATTTGCCGACCTTCCAGCTCGTATTACTAGGCAATCCCACCCTTGCTTTCTTTACTTCTATGGCTTATTACCACCGCCTCGGCCAGATTCCGCGCAAGCGCCACACCCAGTTTCGCCAACCCGATGGGTCGCTCTACGCAGAGCAGCTCGTGGGCACGCTCGGCTTCCACGGCGTCTCTTCCTTGCTCTATCATATTAACCCGCCTACCCAGATAAAAGAAGTGGGCGAGCCGGTGCCTTACAGCGAAAAGCTACTAAAGGACAGAGCGTTACAGCCCAGTCATCTGCGCACACTTGCCCAAACCACCACCGGCGGCGACTACCTCCAGGCCAGGCAAACGCTGATGGGCAATGCCGATGTGATGCTCAGCATCTGCAATCCTACGGAGCGGCGCATGCAGTATTACTACAAAAATGCCTTGGCCGACGAGGTGATTTTCGTGCACGAAGGCCGCGGCGAGCTGTGGAGCCAATTGGGCAAAGTCAGCTTTGAGCCCGGCGACTACGTGGTGGTGCCGCGCACTATTATTCATCAGTTTCATTTCGAAGAAGGGCCCGTGCGGTTGCTCATTATTGAGTCGTTTAGCCCCATCGAAACGTGCCGGCGCTACCGTAACCACTTCGGGCAGCTGTTGGAGCATTCTCCTTACTGCGAGCGGGATATGCGGCCGCCCACGGAGTTAATCATTGAAGATGAGCCCGGCGAATACCGCGTGCAAGTCAAGAAAGAAGGTTTTTTGCACCAGCTTACCTACGCCCATTCGCCCTTCGATGTGGTCGGCTGGGACGGCTACTTCTTTCCCTACGCTTTCTCCATTCATGATTTTGAGCCCATTACGGGCCGCATTCACCAGCCGCCGCCCGTGCACCAGACCTTTGAGGCGCACAATTTCGTCATCTGCTCCTTCGTGCCGCGCCTGTTCGATTATCACCCCCAGAGTATTCCGGCGCCATACAATCACTCCAACGTCGACTCCGACGAGGTGCTTTATTATGTGGCCGGCAATTTCATGTCGCGCAAAGGCATTGATCTGGCGTCGTTTACGGTTCATCCAAGCGGCTTGCCCCACGGTCCGCACCCCGGCACGGTAGAGGCCAGCATTGGCAAAAAGGAAACCCATGAGCTAGCCGTAATGGTCGATACCTTCCGCCCCATGTACCTGACCGAAACGGCCCTGCAATACGTGGATGATAAATACCCGATGAGCTGGAACCCAGATTTCAAGCACGAAGCCCCTCGTGCCGCCGATATGATGGACTAAACGATTTACTAGAAAGTGAAACCGATTGGCCGAGTTGTTGCGGAATTATGGCAAAAGCTAATCATATGAAAAAAATACTGTTTCTCATTCCGCTCGCTCTTCTGTTTCTAACTGCTGGGTGCGAGAAAATTGATCAACTGCTCACTTTCTACATTGATGATACCCAGAATATTAAAGTTGCGGGCAACGCTGTAGTAGGGCTGATTCCTGTTGCGCCGGTAGCCGTGACAACCCGCTCAGAGGAACGCTTCAAGAACGAGGATACACGCGCTGATCTGGTAAAAGATGTGAGCCTGAATAAGCTCACGCTCACAATTACCGACCCGAACAACGAGAATTTCGACTTTTTGGAAAGCGTAACCATCTATATCAGCACCGATCAGAGCGACCGGGTTGCGTTGGCTTCACTGAGCCCGGTACCTACGGGGCAGAAGGTTATTGACCTCAAGCCAAGCGGCGCCAAGCTGGATAAATATCTCAAGGCATCCGGCTACACGCTTACTACGGAGGCCCGCGTGAAGCGCGCCGTTGCGCAGGATATCACCATGCGTGCCGACTCCCGCTTCAAAGTAACTGCCGATCCGCTGTAGGCAAGACGCATAAACCACATAAAAAAAGCCCCCCGGAATATTCTGGGGGGCTTTTTTTATGTGGTTTATGAACGTCTAGCGACTGGTAGTGGCCGTCGCACAATCAGCCGATAATTAATTATTTAGCGTCTTATAGTGCTCCATCATCTTCGCTATGTGGGGCAGCTGCTCATAGCTTAGATTGTTCTGGCTGGCATAGGCTTCCATCTGGGGGGCTTTTTCGTTGAACAAACGCAGCACTGCCTTCTTAGTCAGACTTAGGGGCTCAACTCGCTCCTGTCCGGCGCGCAACACGTACGGCTGGGTACTGCGTAGGTATTGGGCGGCGCGTGTTTCAACGCCAAGAGCTTCATTGCGAGCAGCTGGCCGCTCCACTACTTCGTGAAGCAGAAATAAGCGTACGGGGCCCTGATTGAGCGACTCGAAATAGTTTTTGCCGCTATACGTTGCCGACCGATACGACTGGACCTCGAAAATCTGCCCGTTCTGTCCGGCTGCTCCCAGTATAAAACCGCGCACGCTGGCTGGGGGCACTACCCGAATTCCCCCTTCTGCGCTTGGGTCCTGCACCTCTACCAGTCGCATTGCCATGTTGAAGCGCATGGCCGGCACCGCCAGCGCCTGATTGTTGGCTAGCAATATCGTACCGGCCTTCCAGTCGGGCGTGTAGTAGGCCTGATCGGGCGTAAGCTTGGTTTGATCAACGATGCGGCGGTATTCGAAGGGCGTATACGAGCCCCCCGTCAGGCGCCCCATTTCGCTCATTGTTACGGTTTGGTTTTGAGCTATGCTCACGCTAATCAACGACAAATTCAATAACGCAATCAAGCTTATTCGTTTCATCTTAAATGGGATAGATATAGAGTATTAAATAGGACCAACAGTCTCAAAGCCAGAGGTGTATAAAGCCTGAAGCACAGTTTTACCGATTGCGTCCGTACTGCTCGTGGCTGCTTACCCAGTCGCTGCTCGAAATGGCCGCGCCCAGACTTAGCTCGCCGGCCAGCACCACGCCCGCCACGATTTCGGCAAACTTGTTCACCGTGCCCCGGCCCACGCAGCCCAGCATCCGCAGGCACTCATTCTGTGTGGCCAGCCCGGTGCCGCCGCCGTGCGTGGCTACGATGAGAGACGGAATAGTGATATTCAAATACAGGTCGCCCTCCTTCGTGACCTCCGAGTACAGCACCCCCGCGCTTGATTCCGACACGTTGGCCACATCCTGACCAGTAGCAATGAACATTGCCGTAATGCCGTTGGCCGAGTGCGCGCCGTTGTTATTGGCCCCCGAAATAAAGGCCCCCACGTTGCTCACCTGCCCGTGGTAAGCCAGTTGCTCAGGCGTCACGCGCATGCGTTGCTGTAGAATGTCGCGCTTCACCACGGCCTCGGCTACCACGCGCTTGCCGCGGGTGCGCATCACGTTGATCTGGGAGGCTTTTTTGTCGGTGGCGAAGTTGGATTCGAGGTAGAAGTGGCGGATACCGGGCCCCTTGTAGTTTTCCAGAATCCAGGAGCAGGCGGCGAAAGTGGCGCGCCCAACCATGTTTTGCCCGGCCGCGTCGCCGGTGCTGTAGTTGAAGCGCAGGTAGGCAAACTTGGTGGCCAGATACGTATCGATGTACTGGAGCTTGGCTACGCGCGAAGTGCTTTCGGCCTCCTGACGAATAGAGTCGATTTCGGCCTCTACCCACTTAGAAAAGTCGCGGGCGCCGCGGGCATCATCGAACACGAACACGGGGGCCCGCTGCATGGCGTCGCCGATGACAGTGCACTTCACGCCCCCGCACAGGTTAAGCACCTGCATACCGCGGTTGTAGCTGGCTACCAGCGTGCCTTCGGTGGTAGCCATCGGAATGAGGAAATCGCCCTGGGCATGCTCGCCGTGCACAGTAAGCGGCCCGGCCAAACCCAACGGAATCTGGGCCACGCCCACAAAATGCTCGCAGTTGCCCTGTAGCATGTGCGGGTCGAAGGAGTATTTTTTAAGATGCTCGAATTCCTGACCAGTGTACGTCTGGGCGAAGTGCTGCCGCTCCTGAATGGCGGCCTCGGCGTAGTCGTCGGCATCTTGGCGCGGAATGCGCGTTCGGTTGGTCGACTGATTGACGATGCTGTCCTCTACCTCCACGTGCAGGTCGCCGAAAGGATCGGCCGCGAACTGCACCTGTACGCCGTGCAAACCCTCTGACAAGGCTGTCGTGGTCAGGTAAAACGTGATGCTATGGCCCACCAGAAACTCTAGGCCGCCGGGCGTGCGGCTCAGCACATCGGGAGCAGGGCGAATGTCGCCGTCGCCCAGGTCGAGGGCAATGTGCTCGGGGGTGATGCGCTCCCCATCAATTTGCACGTAGTCGAGGCGGGTGAAGCGCACCGTGTCGAGGCGGTTTTTGATGCTGAAAGCCACGCCGTTGGGCGTGTTGCGCAGGCTGCCACGCGTGTAGAGCAGCTTGAGCAGCATAGGACTGGGCGTAAAGATCATAAGCCGGGAGAGGTGGGGTTAGAACTATCGGCTTATAAGGTGCGAATTTTTTGGGAAAGGATAGGCTGAAATACTTAGCAGTTGCTTTTGTACTTCACTCTAAGAGTAGATGAAAAGGGAACTACTCAATGCTGAATGTGATGGGAATTGTATAACGCGTGTCTATTGGTTGATCGAGCTGATACCCCGGTATCCACGGTCCCATTAGTCGCATTACTCGCAAGGCCTCCGCATCCGCTGTTGGCTCCAAGCCTTTCAGTATACGCAGATCCTCAACCTTCCCAGTTTTCGTTACGACAAAGTTGATGAACACTTTGCCGACGGGCCTTGAGCTGATCGGATACTTCATATTTTCCCGAATAAATTTTGTCAGTCCTTCTTCTCCACCGTTTTTGTAAACAGGCATTACTTCTGCTACAAAGCCCATTACTAGTTTTATCTCAGGCTTCGGTAGCTCGCCAACCGGCGCCAATACTTGCTCTAGATCTGAGGTAAGGGTTATCGGGTTTAGTTGTTCCGATATTTTGAATTTCAAAGTTGAATCTGGGTGGCGGCTACACTGATGCGCAGCTTTCTGCACCTGTGCCAGTGCCTCCAGCCTTGTGAGTCCCAACCCACACACCAATACCAGCGCCACAAGAAACCGCCGCAGCTTCGGCCGCAACTGTATCTTCGGCTGATGCCGCACCACGGGTACCAGTTGCTGCGGCGCGAAACGGCCGCACACCCGGCCATCAGGGGAAGCTGCCCTTGCCTGCTCCAACTCAGCTAGTGTGCTGTTGGTAAAATCCTGCACGAGCCGGTTGCAGAGGTCACAATGGTGACCCAGCGCCTGGGGCGTCAGGTGTTGCTCGTCCACCGTGCAAGGCTGAATCCGGACGTTGAGAATGGGCAGGTTGAGCATTAGAAGGGCCTTACGATGTGAAGACTTGCCTAGTAAGCTATCAGAAAAACTTGAAAAAGCCCCCCAACCGAGCAACTCACCATTTCACTCCTCAAAAAACTCCCGGCCCCGCGTATCGATATAGCCCGTCTGTCCGCCGACGGTGAACACCCGCGCCGCGCTGCCCACGAAGGGCTGGGCCTCGCGGTACTGAGGCTTCACCAGCAGCTTGCCGTCGGCGGCGAGGTAGCCGAAGCGGCCTGCCTGCTCGATGATGGGGAAAGCGTAGCCGTTGGCGGGCGTGGCCCGGATGGCGTCGTATTCCAGGGGCAGCACCAGCTTGCCTTTTTGGTTGATGACGCCCCATTTTGCCCCCCGGCGCACGAACAGCAGGCCGTGGTAGCTGTCCCGGATTTCGTCGTACTCGGCGGGCACTACGGCGTGGCCCACGCTGAAGCGGAAGCCGACTTTGCCGTTGCGGCGCACCAGGTCGCCCTGCTCCAGAAAGTCGGTTTCGGCTGCATATTCGGTGGAGTCGGGTGGGGCGGTGAGGCGGTTGCCGGCGCGGTCTAGCTGGAAGGTTTGGCCCTGTAGCTCCACGGTGGCGCGGCCGCGCCGGAAGTTGTCGGCACGGGTGAAGTGCAGGGGCGTGAGGGCGGTGCCATCGGGGGTGATGTAGCCGAAATTTGCCCCCCGGCGCACCCAGGCAATATCTTCCACGAAAGGGCCGGCATCGTCGTAGCGCAGGGGCAGCACGAGGCGGCGCTGCTGGTCAGAGTAGCCCCAGAGGCTGCCGCGGCGGAAGGGCACGAGGCGGCTGGGGGGCATTTGGGCCAGCGCCGGCCACAGCAAAAGCTGCACAGCTAACAGCAGCAAGCCACGCCGCCCTACTTTGCAGGTTGGTAGCAGAAGCCGGGAGAGGAAGTTGTAAGGCATCAGCCCCCTAGAGATAAGTGAGCTACGGCCAGCGTATTTTCTTCGTATTCTGCCTGCATTGTACCTTGTGTACTCATTCATTCGCCAACACCACTCCTTATGAAATCCATTTACTCAGCCTTGCTGGCAGCAGCGATGCTTACTGGCCTTGGAACCGTGCCTGCCTCCGCTCAAAATTCCGGCCTAAATGCCCGTATTGCTAAACTAGCCCAGCAGGAGGAAGCGAAAGTCATTGCTTGGCGCCGCGACTTCCACGAACACCCGGAGCTGGGCAACCAGGAGAAGCGCACGGCCGAGATAGTAGCGGCTCACCTCAAAAAGCTGGGTTTGGAAGTGCAAACCGGCGTGGCCCGCACCGGCGTAGTGGGAATTCTGAAAGGCGGTAAGCCTGGCCCCGTGGTAGCGCTGCGCGCCGACATGGACGCGCTGCCCGTGACCGAAAACAACGAATTAACCTTTCGCTCGAAGGCCACCACCACCTACAATGGCCAGCAGGTGGGCGTGATGCATGCTTGCGGCCACGACTCGCACGTGGCTATGCTCATGGGAGCAGCTGAGGTGTTGAGCCAGGTAAAAAAAGATCTGCCCGGCACCGTGAAGTTTATTTTTCAGCCTGCCGAGGAAGGTTCTCTGCCCGGCGAAGAAGGCGGCGCCAAGCTCATGGTAAAGGAAGGCGTACTCGACAACCCCAAAGTAGACGCCATCTTTGGCGTCCACGTCAATGCCCAGACCGAAGTGGGTACGCTCAAGTACCGGCCGACCGGCACCATGGCCAGCTCCGACGTCTTCACGATTAAGGTGAAAGGCAAATCGGCCCACGGCGCGTATCCATGGCTGAGCGTAGACCCGGTAGTAGCCAGCGCCCAGATTATTATGGGGCTGCAAACCATTATCAGCCGCCAGACGGAGCTGACGGAGGATGCGGCTGTTATTACGGTGGGCATGGTGCACGGCGGCGTGCGCAACAACATCATCCCGGAGCAAGTGGAGCTGACGGGCACCATCCGGACGCTGAGCAAGGAGATGCAGCAGAAAATCTGGGCGGATATTCGTCGCACGGCCACCAACATAGCCGAAAGCGCCGGCGCCACGGCCGAAGTTGACATTGTGAACTATGCCCCCGTGACTTACAACGATCCGCGCCTCACCGAGCGCATGCTGCCCACGCTGCGCACGGCGGCCGGCGCGGCAGATAAGGTGGTCCTGCAAAAGGCCGTAACCGGCGCCGAAGACTTCGCATATTTTCAGGAGAAAGTGCCCGGCGTATTCGTGTTTGTTGGTGCCATGAGCAAAGGCACCGATCCGGCCACCACCGCGCCCCACCACACGCCCGGCTTTCGCCTAGATGAAAGCGGCTTTACCCTGGGAGTCAAGACGCTAACCATGCTGGCCGCTGATTACCTGACGATGAAGAAGTAGATGACTTTTCAGAAATAAACACCATCCCAATCGTCTGTCATGCAGAGCGCAAGCGAAGCATCTCGCGTGCTGACGAGAGGTTAGTAATCAGACGACCGCGAGCGAGATGCTTCGCTGCCGCTCTGCATGACAGACGATTGGGATGAGGTTCAATTGGCATGAAATCCAAACAAAAGAAATAGCACAGTGAATATCGCTTTAGTAACCTACGAGCCCGTAGGCAAATACACAGGTGCAGGCGTGGAGCAGGAGGATGCTTTGCTCACCAATCAATTGAAAAGCTGCGGCCACCGCGTGACGGCCGAAATCTGGAGTGACCCGGCCGTGGACTGGCGCAGCTATGAGGTAGTCGTGCTGAAGTCGCCCTGGGACTATTTTGATCGCATAACCGAGTTTTACGCGTGGCTTGACACCTTGGAGCGCCTGGCGGTGCGCGTGCTCAATCCGGTGGCTACGGTGCGCTGGAATTCGGATAAAAAGTATCTGCTGGACATGCAGGCGGCCGGCGTGCGTATTGTGCCCACGCACTGGTTGCCGCGCGGCTCGCGCTTCGTGCCCGAGACGTTATTTGCAGAGCTGCAAACGGAGCAGCTAATTGTGAAGCCCGCAGTAAGTGGCGGCGCCAAAAATACGTTTTCACTGCGGCCCGTCGAAGCTGCTACCCGCACTTCGGAGCTGGATACGCTGTTGGCCGAAGAGGATTTTCTGGCTCAACCTTTCCTTACCCAGATTCAAACCGAAGGCGAATGGTCCTTCATTTATCTGGGGGGCAAATTCAGTCATTGCGTGCTCAAAACGCCTAAGCTGGGCGACTTCCGGGTGCAGCACTACTTGGGCGGAGGCGTAGAGCTACGCCCAGCGCCGGCCCATCTGCTCCGCACCGCCGACGATATTGTGGCTCGATTTGCCCAGGGCTGCCTCTATGCCCGCGTGGATGGGGTAGAGGTAGAGGGCGACTTTCTGCTCATGGAATTGGAGTTGATCGAACCCTTCTTATACCTGGACGCCGACAAAAAAGCCCCCCAGCGCTACGAAGAAGCCTTGCGCTCGCTTATATAGCTGAGAGGCTTCTAAAAGAAGTAACAGGAACGGCCGGGTTGGTAGTTATGCAGCTATCAACCCGGCCGTTCCTGTTATAAAACCGGTTTCAAAAGCTAAATCCATTCACTGCAAAGCCACCATCTACGCTCAGGCATTGTCCGGTGACATAGCTGGCGGCGGGCAAGCACAGAAACGCCACGGCGGCCCCCACTTCTTCCGGATCGCCGATGCGCTTCATGGGAGTGCGGGACAATACCTGCTGCAGAAATTCGTCGTCGCTGAGTACCCCGGCCACTAGCGGCGTGCGGATGTACCACGGGGCAATGGCATTCACGCGAATCCCATCGGCGGCCCATTCTACCGCCAGGTTGCGGGTAAGCTGGAGAATGGCCGCCTTCGTCATGCCATAGATAGAGCCGGTGCGCACATGCATCAATCCCGCCACTGATGAAACATTTACAATGCTGGCCTTGCCGGCGGCTTGCAGTAGAGAAAAAGCCCCTTGACACATCCCAAACACAGATTCGAGGTTGGTAGCCATAATGTGCTGGTATTCTTCGGGCGTGTACTCGGCCGTGCGCTTGCGGATGTTGGTGCCCACATTATTGACCAGAATATGCAGCTGGGGCCACCGCTGCCCCACTTCGGCCAGAAGCGCCGCCCGCGCGGCCGCTGTGCTTACGTCGGCTGCTATAGCGTGCGCGTCGAGGCCACGTGACTGCCATTCAGCTACTTGCGTGTTCAAATCGTCGGGGTTGCGGGCTACGGCTACCACCGTAGCGCCAAAGCTCAGCAGCTCTTCGGCCGCCGCCGCGCCGATGCCTTTGGAGGCACCCGTAACAAGAGCAACCTGGCCCGTTAAGCGCCAGCGGTTATTGAAAGTTGAAGGATTGGGAGTAGACATTTTGATTATAGCAGGATTGTAGGAGAGAAACTGAATGGACCAGAAGTCACAAATGAGCGATTCTTTAGGCTGCATGCAAGCAGCAACAGTGGTCAGATGGTGGCAGAAGAGACTTTTTAGTTGCAAAAATCACTTTTCATTCTCTATATAGCCACGTCACATTTCGGGGGTTGTTGGGTGGTAAAGGAGTGGGCAAAATCGTAATTTGAGGCATAAGCCGATTGCAGTCGGCTGTACTCCGTTCCTTTTCCATCACCAAACTCCTTTTAAATGGTTAATAAATACTCTATTGCCGCTCTGCTATTGCTGGGGGGCATTTCTTCCGCTTACGCACAAGGTCAGGATTTGACTCGCGTGAAGCACAAGGAAGTAGGCGAAAAAGGCATGCCTACGCTTATCCAGTTTCGGCTGGAAGGTAAATCGTACCAGATGAGCGAAGCCCGTAAGGCGCTGGCCGAACAGCTAGAATTGACGGCCGACGACCAGTTTCAGAGCGCCAAAATCGAAACGGACCCAATGGGTTTCGTGCACGAAAAGTTCGAGCAGTACTACAAGGGTATCAGAGTTGAGCATGCCGCGTACACCGTACACGCCCGCCAGGGCACGGTGGAAAGCATGAGCGGCAGCTTTGAGCGCGTGCAGAATGTGAAGACAGCACCTGCGTTGAATGAGCAAGCCGCCTTACAGCGGGCGCTCCGCTTTGTGGGGGGCAAAAAGTATATGTGGGAAGATGCCGGTGAAGAGGCTACCCTAAAAGAGCACGAAAACAACCCGCGCGCCAGCTACAAGCCGGAGGGCGAATTGGTTATTGTAACTAACACCCAAGCTGAGCCGGGAAGTCCGGAGTTTGGGCAGCCTACGCTGGCCTGGAAGTTCAATATCTATTCCCAGCAGCCCGTAAGTCGGGCCTACATTTATGTAGATGCCGAAACGGGCGACATTGTAGCGAAGGATGCTATTATCAAGCACGCGGCAGCCACTGGTACTTTTGCCACCCGCTACAGCGGCACCAAAACTGGCGCTACGGAAAGCATCAACGGCAGCTACCGCCTGCGCGAGCTAACCCGCGGCTCCGGCATCGAAACGTATAACTGCCGGAAGGGAAACAGCTATACCACCGCCGTCGACTTCACGGATTTAGACAATAGCTGGACGGAGTACGCCAACGCCAACCTCGACAACGCGGCACTCGATGCGCACTATGGCGCCCAAAGCACCTACGACTACTTCAAGAACATTCACGCCCGAAACAGCTACAACAATGCGGGCGCCAAAATCAAGAGCTACGTTCACTTCGACGACACCCCCGGCGACGGCAAAGGCTATGAGAATGCCTACTGGAATGGCTCGGTAATGACCTATGGCGACGGCTACACTCGCTTCGACCCATTGACCTCGCTCGACGTTGCGGCCCACGAAATCGGCCACGCTATATGCTCCAGCACTGCTAATCTCACGTATTCGTACGAGTCGGGTGCGCTGAACGAGGGCTTCTCCGACATCTGGGGAGCGGCCGTGGAGTATTACAAAGACCCTAATAAAGCCACTTGGCTCATCGGGGAGGATATCGACAAAGTGCGGCCTTCACTGCGCTCGATGAGTAACCCCAACGCCGAAAGTCAGCCCGACACTTATAAAGGCACTTATTGGTACGCCGGCAGCGGCGACAACGGCGGCGTACACACCAATAGCGGCGTGCTTAACCACTGGTTTTATCGGTTGGTCGTGGGCGGCAGCGGCACCAATGACATAGGCAGCAGCTTCAGCGTAACGGGTATCGGTATTGATGCGGCGGCCAAAATCGCGTATCGTACGGAGAGCGTATACCTCACGGCATCAAGCAACTACGCAGCGGCTCGTACCTATTCTATTCAGTCGGCTACTGACTTGTATGGAGCAGGCTCGGCCCAGGTAATTGCGACCACCAATGCTTGGTATGCGGTGGGTGTAGGCGCTGCGTACAGCGGCGGCACTACTCCGCCCCCAACCACCGGCGTAACGTATTGCGCTTCTAATGGCACAAACAACGCATACGAGTGGATTGATTTGGTCAACTTGGGTACCATCAACCGTACTTCCGCCAAAGAAACCGGTGGATATTACAATGGCACGGCCCTAAGCACCAGCGTAGCAGCGGGCTCTTCGCAAACCATCCGCTTTAGCGCAGGTTTCGCTTCTACGGCGTACACCGAATACTGGAAAGTGTATATCGACTGGAACAAGGACGGTGACTTTATAGATGCCGGTGAAACAGTAGTGAGTGGTACTTCCGCCAGCGCGGCTACCCTCAGCGCCACTTTCACGGTGCCCACCACGGCCCGTAGCGGCAGCACCCGCATGCGGGTTTCGCTGAGCGACGCGGCTCAAACTAGCTGCAGCAGCTTTACATATGGCGAAGTAGAAGACTACACCATCAACGTGACGGGCGGCGCCGCCCTCACCAGCAACGTAGTAGCCAGCAGCAATGTAAGCAGCAGCGCCACGCTCGGCAGCGACAATCTGGTAGGCACTGAAGTCGGTATCTATCCGAATCCGGCTACCGATGTGCTGCGCGTGACCTTGCCAAATAACGCCTCAGCCGTATCGGTGCAGGTGGCAGATATGCAGGGCCGGAGCATCAAGGGCACTCAACTTACCAGCAACGGCGAGCTGAACGTGACGCATCTAGCCAAAGGCATGTACATGCTCAGCGTCAGCGACGGGCAGAAAACCTTCCGCCAGCGTTTTGTGAAGCAATAAGCTTTGGAACAGGGCAAAAAGCCCCCAGAACTACAAAAGGCCCGTCGCACGACGGGCCTTTTGTAGTTCTGGGGGCTTTTTTTAGGCTATCCTACTTAATGGAGTACTCAATCTTCAGCTCCACGGTGCCGTAGCCATCATTCTTTTTGGTGTTGCCGCGCAGGCTGACATCATCCAGGTTGTCGGTGCTGGTGAAGTTGTAAACGGCCTCGGCAGTAGCGCTGAAGTCGCGGGAAAGGCGGAACGTAAGGCCGACGCCCACGGGCGCAATCACGGCTATGTTGGGGTAGCCGGTGCTTTCGGGGGCCAGATACACCTGGTTGTTTACGGGGCGGCCGCTGCCAATGTAGGTCTTCGGATTATACATCGCCAGCCCTAAACCGGCTTTCACATACGGCTTAATAATGGCCGCCGGGCCACGGGGAGCGGCAAACTGCGACTCGTCGCCTAACAGCTCGTAGCGCAGAAAAGTGGTCAGCGCCCCGTTGCGGCCCCGGAAAGCCAGATTACGCTCGGGCAGCTGGTCGGTGGCTCCAATCTGAAAGTACGACACCTCGCCCCCGACTTGCAGGCGCGGACGCAGCAGATACAGGCCGCCCAAGCTGATGCTCGGCCCCGGCAGGTTTTGCGACCATTTACCTAGGTCGCCGGTGTAGAGGGCCACGCCTCCGCCCACCGTCACACGGAATGGACCACGATAATAAGGACGAGCTTGGTTGCTAAAATAGCGCTGGCGTTGGCCGGGCCCCTGAGCAGCGGCGGTGTAAGAAGAAGCTAAAGACCAGAACAGCAAAGAGCTGAGTAGAAGCAAACGAAGTTTCACAGGCAAAGACTTAGTTGAAAGTAGCCGCCACTTACGCGGTTAACTACCAGTTCGTTGCCTAACGTCGTTTGCCCCTGCTTTATTTGAACTTGCCTGTGGGGTCGGGTTGCTTGGCCAACAGCTCGCCAATAAAGCCGAAGTCGAAGCTGGCCATATTTAGGCTCTGGCCCTTGTGAACCGCCTCCCAGGCCTTGGTATAGTCTTCCTGGAAATAATAGCCCCGCGCCATCTGCTGCCACGCCACCCCATTGTTTGGGTCAGCAGTGATGGCTTTTTGCAGGAATTCCATGCCAGTATTCAGGTCTTTTTTCTTTTTGGATTGCTCATAGCGAATCAGGTAGCTGGCGCCTAAGTCGCTGAGCGTGTTACCATCGGTGGGGTTAATTGCCAAGGCTTGTGTGAGCAGCTTAATCGACTCATCGGGCGTTGGGTTGCGGCTGGCCACCACGCCCAAACCGCGGTAGGCATCGGCGTTTTTCTGATCGAGCAGCCACGCCAGGTTGAAGCGGTACATAGCCGTGTCAGGCTGGTTTTCGCTTAAGTACTCATAGCCTTTGGTGGAGAAAAACTTGCTGGCCTCGGCGCGCGAAGGGAAGTTGCGGTCGATATCAGCCAGGAAATTCGGCCCGACTACCTGCTCGGCCTGGGCCGTGGTGATGCCACCAAACAACGGCAGCAGGCGGTTAGCCTTGCTAATGGAAGCCGTGGCGGCCGAAGCTTTTTCCTTTTTGTTTTTGCGCTGTGCCAAAGTAGGCGTGGCACCAAAAGCCAGCAGCGCCGCCAGCACCAGAATATTTTTCATGCAACAGGGTAGATAGAGAAACGCTTAAAATTGCCCCCCAGCATCAAGCTGCCAGTTGAGCTTTCGTACAAATATAACGCCCTCAGCCCAAGGATAGTCTATGCATGCTGAGGTTGCTGACGGGAGATGCAAACTGAGGTTAGTACACGTTGGTAGAGCTATGATACTGTCTGGGGGGCTTTTTTGAAGGCCCGACACACGCCGACAAACCAGTTGGCAGCTCCACGAGTATATGCGGGCTGATCAGCAAGTATTCTGCTACAGAAGTGCCCGCTACATATTCCCTTCCGATGTCTGTTTCCCGCTTGCTGGCGCTGCCAGCCCTGCTTGTGTTGCTGCTCTTGATAGTTGGCACCAACGAATACGCCGTGGCTCGTCCCAGCCGCCGCACCCAGGATATTGCTTATGTAGCCGCCACTGCTACTGACTTCAGTGCCGAGCGCCACCGCCTCGACGTGTATACCCCGCGGCGTAAGGCAGCGGCCAGCCATCCGGTAGTCGTCTTTATTCACGGCGGCAACTGGGACAGCGGCAGCAAGAATATTTACACCTTCATCGGGCGGCGGCTGGCCAAGCAGGGCGTAGTAGCCGTCATTATCAACTACCGCCTTTCGCCCGATGTGCAGGTGCCGGCTATGGCCGAAGACTGCGCCCGCGCCGTGCACTGGACCCAGCAGCACATTGCAGAGTACGGCGGCGACCCCCAGCGTATTTTTCTCATGGGACACTCAGCCGGGGCTGGGTTAGCAGCCCTGATTGCCACTGACAACCACTACTTTTCCCGGCTGGGTTTGCTCCAAAATTCCGTGCGTGGCGTCATCCTCGACGACCCTGCCGGCCTCGATATGTACGACTATCTACTCAAGAAGCAATATGCCGGTGACGAGCAGTACCTCACCGCCTTTGGCCGCGACCCACAGGGCTGGAAAGCAGTATCAGCGCTGTATCATCTCACGGCGGCCAGCCCGCCCTTCCTCACATTTGTGGGGGGCAAAACCTACCCGTCCATTGCGAGCAGCAGCCAGAAGTTCAGGAGTCGCCTGAAGGAGCTTGGCGTGTCGCCTCAATTTATGGTGCTTCCTGGTAAACAGCACATTCCTATGGTGTTACAACTGTATTGGCAGCACAACGTAATTTATCGGCAGTTGCTGCCGTTTATAAGCAAATCCAGCCGATAAATGAGGTTAGGTAAGAGCGCTGGCTTTTAGTCCGACTTAAAAAAAGTCATAAAAAAATTAGCTGGAAAGTAATTAAAAATTAAGCAGTAACGTAAAGGGGTATTTCCAGATTTTTAAGATGCTATAAGCCTCTTTATCGTTATAAATCAGGTAGATGAAAAATAAGGAACAGGTGCTTGCCTCATCTGGGGAATTGAACCGGATGCGGATTTTGAGCCGCTACACGCTTCTACGTACTCTACCTGAGAACTTACTTGATGATTTAGTTTGTCTGACGGCCGCCTTATTCGATGTGCCGGTAGTGCTGGTATCATTCGCTGCGGCTGAAACGGAGGAGCAAGCGGCTACTTATGAGGCATTTGGCTGGGATGCCAGTGGAGAAGAGGACTTCGGCACCGTGGCCATACGACGGAGCGAAACCGCTTTACTCGAAGAAATGGCCCCCAAGCCTCTGGAACTGGCCAACCCATTCGTGACTCGCGCCCTCAACTTCCGGTTTTATGCCGCCACCGCTCTCAAGGGCGCCAACGGGCAAAACCTGGGAAACTTATGTGTGGTAGGCCGCCGGCCCCGCACGTTTTCGCCTACTGAGCGCGATGTACTGAGCAGAATGTCGGCCCTCATCATCCGCCTCCTTGATCTGCGCCGGGTGATAGGCCGCGAGGGTGCCGCGCTGGCGAGCATGTGGAATGCTATCTATGCCGCTAGCACTGATTCTTTGCACCGCATTCTAGCCCTCACGGATCGGCTAAAGCAGCAGGAAGACCTGGAAACCATCACGGCCGTTATTCAGCGGAAGCTCATCTGTAAAGATGCCAACCTGATAGCGGGCATTGCTGATCAGCACATCAGCGGCTTATTGGAAAACCAGTAACCGGCCTTAGGCAAACATCTGCTTACTAAATGTTGTGGGCCTAGGCCATGACGCGTTGCGGTTTTTGGGCATATTCAGCCGAAGCCAGCACCTCTGCAATATGGGCCTGTGCCCGCAGTAGCTCCTCCGCGTAAGGTTCATAGAGTACCCGCTGGGGTGGCCCATCGGGCAGTAGCTCCGCATCCCAAAGGCCAGACTGATGCCAGTTGTCCTGAAAATCCCAGTCGGGCCGGTCGATGATAGGGTAGAGGCAAACGCCCCACAAAGGCACCCCCTGACGCAAAGCTATGGCGCACTCCCGAGCAATATGCTGCATCCAGAGTGGCCGGTCGATGCCGGGATGACTGGTTTCGGTGAGTACTACAGGGCGCTGGTAGCGCTGGTAGGCCATTTGCAGCAGCGCACTTAGCGGCTTCCAGCGCGGGTCAAGCGGCGAATCGTTCCACCCAAGTGTTTGGTGCGGTTCCAGCTGCCATTGGTTGTCGTAGTAAAAGTTAAAGCCGAGAATATCCAGAAAATCGGGGGAGCCACCCAGCTCCGGGCACAGCCTGCCCGCCAGCATATCTACCGACTGAAACTGATTGATAGTAAACTCAGTGGTCCGGTTTCGCTCCGTGCGGTTGGCACCGAGGCGGGGTACCACATTAATCATGGGCTCCGTGGTGAGAATACGAATGCCAGGGTCTGCCTCGCGCAGGGCCGCCGTGCCTTCGATGTAGGCCCGCATCAGCCCCCGCTTAACTTCCCAGCCCTGACCCACGCAATACGGAGACGTACCACGCACATCACCGCCCAACCACGACATAAAGCTGACCTCGTTGATGGGCGTCACGATGAGCACATCATCAGGTCTATGGCTGCGGTAAAACTCCACAAAGGCACGACACAGCGCCGCGAAGCGCCGGGCAAACATGGGGTGCAGAGGCGTCAGATCGTCGGGGTAGCCGAAGTGGCAGAGGTCCCACACCTGTTGCACGCCGTGGCGCTGCCCGGTAGCCAGCATCGAGGCCACCGTGCTCCAGTCATAGTGGTAGGGCGTGCGCTCTACCTGGCTCCACCGGATACCTTCCCGCACCGTGCGAATGCCGAATGGATTCAGCGCCTGATAATCTTCATCCAGCTTCTGAAAGTGACCGGTAAGATGCAGGAAATCAACGCGGTGCCCGAAAGCGTTAAGCTGGTCAGTGCATTCATAGCCACCCATCCAGAACGATTGAAATGGGTTCTGGGGGGCATTTTTGTGTAAGTGGTGCATAGGTGCCTAGTGGTTAGGACGAGGCAAGTGGGGGCTTTTTGTTACCCGAGCCACCACTTAAACCGATGCTTTGTGAGCAACGTCGGTAATAGATTTAGCCTCAATAAAACTTTGCTTAAAATCAGGGTGCTTTGCCTTAATGCTCTCCTGGAGTTGCCCAAAAGCTTTTCTCGCCTCCGCAGTTGCCGACCAAAGCGACTATGCCCGCCGCCAGCATTGCCGGGCTGCCGGTGAAGGAGGCCGCCACGAATTCCGCGGTGGCAGTTTTCGATTCAGCGTTGTTGCCCACAGGAAAGCAAAAGACAAATAAGTTCACAGCTACGCAGACTAAGGCGCAGAGGTTGGTAAGAAGAAGAGGAGCAGCGTTTATAGCAGCCAGCACGTAGGCGGGCAGCAGCCTGTCCGCTGGTTTAAAAAGCCCCCCAGACGCCTGAAACCGTAGTAAGCGCAACTATTGGCTGAACATTCTGCTTTTCTCCGACTTTTACGGCGCTGGCCACCTTATTTCTGGTCCCGACTGCTTACTTCCAACCTATGCCTCAACTCGACTCAGCAAAGCCGCCTACTCTTCGTCGCGACTTAGGACTGGTGCAAGCCACCGCCCTGAACATGATTGATATGGTGGGCATTGGGCCGTTCGTGGTGCTGCCGCTGGTCATGCACCTGATGGGGCCTTACTTCCTGCTGGCCTGGATGGTGGGCGCGGCTTTGGCAGTGGTCGATGGCATGGTGTGGGCCGAGCTGGGCGCCGCCTACCCTGAGGCCGGGGGCAGCTACCGCTTTCTCAAGCTGGCTTATGGCGAGGCTAAGTGGGGCCGACTGATGTCGTTTTTGTATGTGTGGCAAACGCTGGTGCAGGCGCCGCTGGTGGTGGCGTCGGGGGCTATCGGCTTTGCCCAATACTTCGGCTATCTGGTGCCGCTCACCGAATGGTGGCAGCCCAAGCTGGTGAGCGGGGTGGTGGTGCTGGCGCTCATTGTGCTGCTCTACCGCCGCATTGATGATATTGGACGGCTGGGCGTGCTGCTGTGGGTAGGCGTGCTGGGCCTCATGGGCTGGCTGATATTTGGGGGCGTCACGCACTCAACCCATAACGTGGCCTGGCTCCCCATGGGGGGCATTTCGGACGTGCCGGGCTTGCTGTTTTCGGTGGCTTTGGGACAGGCAGCGGTCAAAACCATCTACAGCTACCTGGGCTACTACAACGTGTGTCATCTGGGGGGCGAAATCCGCAATCCGGAGCGCGTTATTCCGCGCAGCATCTTCCTGAGCATCTTAGGAATAGCGGCCTTGTACCTGCTTCTGAACTGGAGCGTGGGCACGGTCATTCCCTGGCAGCAGGCCCAGCACTCCGAGTTCATCGTGAGCACCTTCGTCGAAACGATTTATGGCAGCACCGCCGCCAAGCTGGCTACGGCCTTGGTGCTGTGGGTGGCGTTTGCGTCGTTGTTTGCCGTGCTGCTGGGTTACTCCCGCATCCCGTATGCCGCCGCCGCCGATGGCGAGTTTCTGCCATTGTTTGCCAAAGTTCACCCTACCAAGCAGTTCCCGCACGTCTCCTTGCTGATACTGGGCGGCGTAGGCTTCGTGTTTAGCCTGTTGTTTCGGCTGGGCGAGGTCATCACAGCCATACTGGCCATGCGTATTCTGATCCAATTTGTGGGGCAAGGAGTGGGCCTGATGCTGCTTCGCCGGCGCCGGGGCACGGCTCATCTGCCTTTCCGAATGCCCTTGTATCCCTTGCCGGTGTTGTTGGCCATAGCCGTTTGGCTGCTGATTTTCTGGAGCACCGGCCCGGCGTTTATGCTTTCGGGCCTGACGGTGATTGGGGCCGGTGTGGTCGTGTTTTTGCTCTGGAGTCGGCGCTTAGGAAGGTGGCCGTTTGAGCAGTAAATAACCCCGACTAAGCGTAGATAACCACGCCACGCTTTGCCGCACATGAAGCTTTTTATCCTGTTTTTTACTTTATCGTTAGCCGCCTCCGCCACATACGGGCAAGCACTCGCGCCCGACCGATTGCTATGGAGTTCCACCCGCCGCCTCCAAGCCTCCGACTTTCATATCATTGCCAAGCCTGGTACCGGTGGTCAGGCTCAATACCAGTACGATTACAATGGTCATCCTACCCAGTTTATGGGAAAGCGAGGCAATAATCAGCTAGTTCGAAATATGCTGCTATGCTCGGCCTCCAGCATTGATACGACTGGCAACGTGACTGATTTCCTGCGCTTTGAACAAACTTTGTTCGATATTCAGGAGGTGTATATCCGTCGGTTGCGTCAGACAGTTCGAGTTAGTGCGTTTCGTTCGCTTATGGTCGGCAACCAAAAGCTGAAAGCCGAGGAAGATAAATTGACGGTTGAAGCCGCCAAGCGCCGAATTGCCTATGGTGAGCAAACCAACTACGGCACATTACCGGACAAGCAAATAGAATGGGAAGCCACTATCCAAAGTGAGTTGGCTGCTTTAAGTGACTTCAGCGCTGAATAGATCTTATAATTTTACATAAAAAGCCCCCCAGACCAAGTCTGGGGGGCTTTTTTGCATTAGTTGAGAATACATTAGCCGCGCCGTAGCACCTGCGCTGCTTCCTTGGCGAAGTAGGTCAGGATGGCGTCGGCGCCGGCGCGCTTGATGCTGAGCAGAACTTCCATCATCGTCCGCTCACCATCGACCCAACCGTTTTGGGCCGCGGCTTTCACCATAGCGTACTCCCCCGATACGTTGTAAGCCGTAACGGGCAAGGTGGTGGCATTGCGCACTTCCCGGATGATATCGAGGTAGCTCAGGGCAGGCTTAATCATCACCATATCAGCGCTTTCCTGCTCGTCGAGGGCCAGCTCGCGCAGGGCTTCGCGGCGGTTGGCGGGGTTCATCTGATAAGTTTTTTTATCGCCTTTTTTGGGCGCCGAGCCCAAAGCATCGCGGAAGGGGCCGTAGAAAGCCGAGGCGTACTTAGCCGTGTAGCTCATAATGCTCACATGCGAGAATGCGTTGCGGTCGAGCACATCGCGGATGAAGGCCACGCGGCCATCCATCATATCCGATGGACCGATGATGTCGGCGCCGGCCCGGGCCTGAGCCAGCGCCATTTGGCCCAACACTTCCAGCGAGGCATCATTCATAATCTCACCACTTTCGGCATCCACAATGCCGTCGTGGCCATCGGAGCTGTACGGGTCCATGGCCACATCAGTCATAAGTACCACTTCCGGGAAATGGCGCTTAATTTCCGCTACCGTGCGCAGGTAAAGGCCTTCAGGGTTAGCGCTTTCGCGGGCCAAGCGGTCTTTTAGCTCCTCGTTGATCTGGGGAAACGGCGCGAAAGATTTAATGCCAAGCTCTACACAGGCGCCAATCTCGTCGATGATACGGTCGGCGGAGTAGCGGAAAATGCCCGGCATGGATTTCACCTCTACCAGTTGGTTCTGGCCTTCGGTGAGGAAAATAGGATAGATAAAATCGTGGGTGGTGAGGTTGGTTTCCTGCACCATATTGCGAATGACTTCAGACTTGCGGTTGCGCCGGGGGCGGTGCGTGGGAATAAGCGCCATAGGTTGTTTTTAGTAATAGGACGAGGTAGAACAACTCGCGCAAAGGTAAGGTTGCGGCCGCGCCCGAATCCGGTTGGGCTTTCTTATTGAAGATGGAAAAGCAAGCGGACGCTTGGCTTAAAGATTGAAAAACTCCTGAAAGATTTCTGTCCAGGCATGTGGTCCGCCCATACCTAGGATCAAGAAGTAATATCCCAGCAATACAATCAGCGCCCCAACGCCCAGGCCCAGCCAGCCGCCCAGCAGCAAACCCGTTACCACACCGCCAACTACCAATATCCCACCCAGCACAAGGTTCAAGGCTTTTCGGTCAGTCGCAGTTTGATACGCCAACGCCGCTGAAGGCTTCTTCTTGAACTGCCCAATCGGTAACGCCGTTTGCGCCAGGCTCTTGGCCTTGACCGGCTTGGGCGTCAAGTGTTTGGTCTGGCGGGAAGCAGATGCTACGACTTTCAGCGCATGTGCCGCTCTGGTTTTGCTGGCTGCCGTTGTCACAGCGGAAGTACTGTCTGATAGTACACTGACGTAGGCTGCAGGCTCTGTTTGCGTGGTGGGCGGGTGAAAGGTAAAAGCTGCCTTCCCGCTCCGGCAGCCGACAAACGGTAACAACAAAAAAGCCCCCCAGAGGTGCCAAAGTCTCAAACGCATGGGTCGAAGATGAAAAAATAAGCGGACTTCCCAGCCTTGGGAAGTCCGCTTACAGAGAGCCGAAAGAATGATTTAGAAGGCCAGCAGCACCGATTCGATGATGTCGCAGGCTTCGTGCAGCTGCTCCTCGGTGATAACCAGCGGGGGGGCAAACCGGATGATGTCGCCGTGGGTGGGCTTGGCCAGCAGGCCGCGCTCCATCAGTGTCACGCACACATCCCAGGCGGTGCGCCCATCATCGGTGGGCTTGATAATCACGGCATTAAGCAATCCTTTGCCTCGTACCAGCTCTACCACGTCGGGGCGCTTTTGCTGTACCTGGCGCATCCGCTCCCGGAATATCTCGCCCAGCGCGCGCGCATTTTCCACCAGGTTTTCATCTTTGATTACATCCAGAGAAGCGCGCATGACAGCGCAGGCCAGCGGGTTGCCGCCAAAAGTGGAGCCGTGCTGCCCCGGCTGAATCGTGAGCATCACCGCATCCTGCGCCAGCACCGCCGACACAGGCATGGCACCGCCCGATAAGGCTTTGCCCAAAATCAGAATATCGGCGTGCACACCTTCGGCGTAACTGGCCAGCCACTCGCCCGTGCGACCCAGGCCGGTCTGAATTTCGTCGGCAATGAACAGGACATTATGGGCTTTGCACAGCGCTTGCGCCTTGGCCAGATATCCCTCAGACGGCACCACTACGCCGGCCTCACCCTGAATGGGCTCCACCATGAAAGCGCATACCTGATGATCCTTCACGGCTTCTTCCAGTGCCTCCAAGTCGTCGTAGGGTACTACCTCGTAGCCAGGATTGTAGGGACCAAAGCCGCCGGTGCTGTCGGGGTCGGTGCTGAAGGAGATGATGCCGGTGGTGCGGCCGTGGAAGTTGCGCTCGGCCACAATAATGCGGGCCTGATTGGGCGCAATGCCCTTTTCCTGGTAGCCCCATTTGCGCGCTAGCTTCAGGGCGGTTTCAACGGCCTCGGCCCCGGAGTTCATCAGCAAGGCTTTGTCGTAGTTGAACAGCTCGCACAGCTGCTTTTCAGCTAAGCCGAGCTGGTCATTGAAAAAAGCCCGGGAAGTAAGTGTCAGGCGCTGAGCCTGCTCTACCATTGCCCCAATAATGCGCGGGTGGCAATGACCCTGATTTACAGCCGAGTAGGCCGACAAAAAGTCGAGATACTGCTTGCCCTCCACATCCCAGAGGTGCACGCCCTCACCCCGGCTCAATACCACTGGCAGGGGGTGATAGTTGTGGGCGCCGTAGCGGTCTTCGAGCGCCATAAACTCCTGACTGCGATGGGCGGTGGTGGGGGTGGTTTCCATAAGCGAAGCAGAATGGGGTGGTATAAGCGAGAACAATTTCCAGACTCGAAATTACGCAAAAACGCCGGGAAGGGTGCTGGGGGGCTTTTTCTGAAAGCTCGACCATAACAATGCATGCATTCACTACCGTACTGTTGATAATGCATTCATAATCAGATACCTGCTACTGTTTAGCTATAAGCTCGACCCTATTCTGTTAAATATGTCTTCTCTATCTTTCTCCCGCCGCCACCCGGTGCTGGCTATAGTGATAGGCTTGCTGCTGTTGCTGGTATTAGGTCTGGGCATCACTTATATAGCAACTGATAAAGGCAAAAAACTGCTGCCCACGCTGTCGAATGTTTCCATGCAGATGGGCAACATCACGCCTGATTCGTTGAAAGCCACGATGGTTGTAGAGCTGCGCAATAATGTGCCCGTCACGATGCGCGTGGACAGCTTCAGCTACATTACCCGCTTGGATGGCGAGCTGCTGGCGCACGGCTCAAACGATAAGCCTACCGTGGTGAAATCGCGGGGGATGAGTAAGCTGCAAGTGCCTGTGAATGTGGACTTGAGCAAAGTGGCTGATAAAGTGAAGGAGATACAGCAGGACTGCGTAGACGTGCAGATGACCACGATTCTTTACACACGGTTGCCCATAGTAGGACCTGAGCGCATCCCCGTGACGGTCAGCAAAAAGATATACATACCGAAGATGCCCAAGGTGGAAGTCGCCGACGTGGACATCACCGACATGGGTTTGAAGAATGGGGAGGCCACAGTGCGCCTGCGCATTACAAACTACAATCCGTTCCCGGTTACCATCAAGCGCGTCAACTACCGCTTCCGCGTCGGGGGCGACGACTTAGATGTGCGTGGAGTAGAAGAAAAAGACGTTTCCTTTCGCCAGAAAGGCACCGAAATCATGCCTATTCGGGTAACATTCGAACCCAAGAAGATGCCAAAAGTGGCTTTTAAAACCTTATTCAGAGCCGAAAAAACAGAATACAAACTGGACGGTAAAGTGGTGTTTGCGGCAGGCAAACAAAACCCCGAGGATGTCGATATGAACTTCTCCAGCACCGGCACCCTCAAGGATTTGAAGAATATTCCGAAGTAAAAAGCCCCCCAGCCTTAGTAGTAGTGAAAGTCGGGGTGAGCCTGGGGCAGTAGCTTCTTGTCGATGACAATGCTCTTTACATCAAAATACAGGGCGGTTTCGGAGTTGATGTAATGGCCGGGGTCGGTGGTCAGCTCCCACTCCGTGATAAGTACCCGATGAGGCTTAACCCCGATAATGGGTTTAACTACTACATCCTCAATGCCTTTCGACCAAGCTGACTGTAATTGTGCCTCGCGGGCCAGAAGCTGCTGGTCGTACGCGGGGGCGCTGAATAGTAGTTCCTGCCAGGCCCGGCGAGGTATGCCTATCCAGCTAAATGCCCCGATGTATACCACTGGTCCCCAGCGCAATAACCAGTTGGGTAATTGCCAGGATACCGAACGCGCGTGGTAAGCCAGCCCGGCCCAGATAACTAACAAACCAGCCGGAAACAGAAACAGCAGCAAGCCATTGATGGCACGGTCTGGCGGCATCTGCTTCATCACGCCAATAAATAAGAGCATGCTCAGCCCGTAGCTTACCAACATAAAAAAAGCCCCCCAGTACCACGGCAGCCGGATAGTATTGCTCAGCCAGCCGCGCTGCTGCCAATAATAGGCCGTGGGCAGCCAGAGCAGTGTAGGTAGCAGCAGCTTGAAAGCCAAGCCTCGCCGCACCAGCAAGCGAAACATAGCACTCGGAGTATCCGGTACAGCTGAAAGGAACTGCCAAACCAGGTTTTCGCGGTTAGGATCTTTAGCGTACCCTTCAAACTGCATTCTCACATAGTTGCCAGGAGCTATCACGGTGATTATGGCCACCACCAAAGTCAGCAGTAATATGGTGCTCCACCACCGCACTTGGGGCCATTGCCGACGGTACCCATTCACGGCTAACAGCAGCGTCAGACCCAGTAGCAAATGCAGCATTGTCATTTCATTAGCCGCTGTGGCCGTTATCGCGCAGATGACAGCTGCTACCTGCCAGCCACCGCGGCTCCACGCCTTAGTCGTCTGTCGGGCACGTTCGGAGGCAATTAACACGAGCAGCAGTGTGAGCCCGGCAATATGGTAGACTATAGACCCCGTAAACCAGTAGATGGCCGAATACGGGTCAGGAATCATGTGCAAATAAAACAGCAGGAAGATGCCCGCAGCCAGCGCCGCTTGCGTGCGGGGTATTTGCTGCTGACTAAGCGTGCGCAAGCCCAGGTAAATGGTACCCAATGTGGCCAGCAAGGTGAGGGCAGGAGTCCAGCGAAACCCATCGTACCACCCGTAAACGAGCGGGTTGGCCGCGGTGACAAATAGCGAAGAAGAGAACCGGCCAGTCCAGCGCAGATACAGTTCAATCTGCTGGGCCCAGAGTCCGGTAGCGCGCACATTGGCGGCGTTGTAATAATCATCCATAAAGGGATGATTGTAGTAGCTCAAAAGCAGGAAAGGAAGTACTGCCGCCACCGTTACCAGTACAAGGACGAGCAATGGCAGGTGCGAAAAGGGCCGGGAAGGGATGGCCATACGTAGGCTTTGGTATTGCTTGAAGCTGGTAGTGCAGGCGAGATGCTTGGCGCAAAACTCGGCAATCAAAGCGGGAAAGATACAACAAGCGAACCGTCGTACTTTTGCCCCTCAGCTTGTCACTAGCTCATGCCCGCAGCCCCACAACCCCTACATCCCGGCGACTTCTATTTCACGCCTGAAGGCTATATGGTGTTCACCGAGCAATACCATCTGCGGCGGGGCCACTGCTGCAAAAGCGGCTGCCGACACTGCCCGTGGAGCTTTGGTCGTGAGAAAAAAAAGCCCCCCAGCGGCTCCTTGGGCAGCTAACACGCTATTTTTCAGTGGGCCAGTTTGACGTTGTCGGACTTTTACCGATATTTGCGTCCCTTTTTCCAGTACTGAAACCTCTAAGTTCCTGATATCATGGCCCGAGTTTGTGATCTAACCGGCAAGCGTACCCGCGTAGGCAACAACGTGTCGCACGCCAACAACAAGACGAAGCGCAAGTTTTACCCCAACCTACAGAAGAAGCGCTTCTACATTCCCGAGGAAGATGCTTGGGTTACGTTGAAAGTAGCTACCAGCACTATCCGCACCATCAACAAGAATGGCATCATGGCCACCTTGAAGAAGGCGAAGGAAAAAGGCTTCATCGTTTACTAAAGATTTTTCGGCAGTTTTAGGAGCCGGAAGACGCGACGGGTGAACTACCCGGCCCAAGCGCAACGTTTGGGCGCTATTCGTAGTCTTTCTTTTACTATGCTCCTTTCCTTGCCGAAAAATGCCCCCCGGCTGGTCCGTGTCGCTTGCGTAGCGATGCTGCTGGCGAGTTTTGCACCAGAGGTTAGCGCACAGCGCGCCGCTGGCTCCGACCGCCCTGCCGATTTTATGGACCCCGCCTTTCACCGGCAACGGAGAGAGCTGCTGCGACAAAAGCTGCCAGCTCGCTCCGTTGCCGTTTTGTTTGCCAGCCCCGTCCGCAACCGGGCCAACGATGTGGACTTTAAGTATCATCAGAACCCGGACCTTTTCTACCTCACCGGCTATGACGAGCCCGACGCTGTGCTCCTCTTATTCAAAGAGCCTCAGACGGTTGGGGGGCAAAGTGGCGTAACCGAAGCCCTGTATGTGCAGCCGCGCAACCCCAGGGCTGAGCAATGGACGGGTCGGCGCCTCGGCACTGAAGGCACCAAGCAGCAGCTAAAGATTCAATATGTAGCCGATAACAAAGAGTTTGCTGCCGCCAAACTACCCTGGAGCAGCTTCGAGCAAGTCATGTTCCTGGATCAGCCCCAAGACGCCCGTGATGATGCAGGCAACCCCGGCGATGTGTACAGCCTTATCCAAGCCTTCCGCCAAGGGGCAAATTTTCCCGCCGACTACAATCCAAGTCGGAGCGAAGCTTATGCGGTAATCCGCAAGTACGCTGGAACCCCAGGTGCGGCCAACTTGACGCCTTACCTGACCAATCTGACCCAAGAGCAGCCCCAGTTGGCTTCCGATCGCTACCTGCAAGCCTATTTGAAGGCCAGCACCGACGATGCCCGCAAGCAAGCAGTAGCTGCCTTGCCCACGTCGCGCCTCGACGGCTCTACTTTATCGGCGCTGCTGGATGAGATGCGGGAGGTGAAGACCGCGGAAGAGATAAAGCACCTGCGGCAAGCCATCCGCATCTCGGCAGTGGGCCAGCAGGAGGTTATGAAGGCTATGAAGCCGAACATGACCGAGATGGAAGTACAGGGCTTGCACGAATTTGTGTATAGAAAGTACGGTGCTGAATTCGAAGGCTACCCCAGCATTGTAGGCGCCGGCAACAACGCCTGCGTGCTGCATTACACCGTCAATGACAAGCCCCGCCTCGGCAACGACCTTGTGCTGATGGACTGCGGCGCTGAGTACCACGGCTACACCGCCGATGTAACCCGCACCATCCCGGCCACAGGTAAGTTTACCACGGAGCAGCGTCAGATTTATGAGCTGGTGTTAGCGGCCCAGCAAGCCGGCTTCGAGCAGTGCAAGCCCGGTAGCGCTTTCCGAGCCCCTGACGAGGCTGCCCGGAAGGTGGTTACGGAAGGATTGCTCAAACTAGGCATCATTAAAGACGCCAAAGAAGCTCGACAGTACTTCCCTCACGGCACCTCGCACTACCTGGGCCTCGATGTCCACGATCGGGGTACATATGGCCCTTTGCGCGCTGGCACCGTCATCACTGTCGAGCCCGGCATCTACATTCCCGAAAACAGCCCCTGCGACAAGAAGTGGTGGAATATCGGCGTGCGTATTGAAGATGACGTGCTGGTAACGGACAAAGGCTGGGAAAATCTGTCCAAAGAAGCCCCCCGCACCGTAGCCGAAATCGAAGCACTTATGGCTAAATCCAGCGCATTGGATGACTTTAAGCTTCCGGAGCTGAAATAGCCGCCTACTAAAGCGTAGAGGTGCGTTTACCACCTGCCAAAGTAAAAAGTAAGATTTACATTGTGCTGACCATTTGGTAATTCCGCAAAGGCTCGTACCTTTGCAGTCCTTAATCCAAAAACCCCCAGTCGAGATGGCTAAGAAAGGAAACCGGGTGCAGGTAATCCTGGAGTGCACCGAGCACAAGAACTCGGGCCAGCCAGGCACCTCGCGCTATATCACTACGAAGAATCGTAAGAACACTCCTGAGCGCATTGAATTGAAGAAATTCAACTCTGTGCTTAAGAAGATGACCGTTCACAAGGAAATCAAGTAAGCTGAGCAATGGCTAAGAAAGTAGTAGCAACCCTGAAAGTAGCGGGCGGAAAAGACTGGGCTAAAGTCATTCGTGCCGTGAAGTCGCCAAAAACTGGCGCTTACACCTTCCGTGAGGAAATGGTGCTCGTAGACAAAGTACAGGAGTATTTGGCCTCCGGGACTAAGTAATTCGGTGCCTTCGTGGCATTCCTGTAGTAAGTGAAGAAGTCCCGCCAGCAGTGGGACTTTTTTGCGTTGTAGCGCGAAGCTCCAGCTTTGCGCGTCGTTGCCCAATTAGTTTAGCTAGCTTGTGGTAACTATTTGCATGCAACGATACGCGAAGCTGGAGCTTCGCGCTACTTCCTCACCCATGGGACTTTTCGACTTTTTCAAAAAGGATAAAGAAAGCAAAGAGCAGCAGGAGTCGTTGGACAAAGGGCTGGAAAAGTCTAAAGCCAGCTTCTTCGACCAGCTCAGCAAAGCGGTTGTCGGCAAAAGCAAGGTAGACGAGGAGGTGCTCGACGACCTGGAAGGCGTACTGGTACACGCCGATGTGGGCATCGACACGACGGTTAAGGTAATTAAGCGCATTGAAGACCGCGTGGCCCGCGACAAGTTTGTGAGCACCAGCGAGCTGGACCGCATTCTGCGCGAGGAAATTGCCGAGCTGCTTTCCGAGAATAACTCCGGAAGCGCCGTCCTCGACCGCCCCGATACAGGTGCCTACACCGGCCCGTTCGTGATAATGGTGGTGGGTGTTAATGGCGTGGGCAAAACCACGACCATCGGCAAGCTGGCGCACCGCTTCCATTCAGCGGGCAAAAAAGTAGTGCTTGGTGCCGCCGATACCTTCCGTGCCGCCGCCGTGGATCAGCTCATAGTGTGGGGACAGCGCGTCGGCGTGCCCGTGATTTCACATGGCATGAACACCGACCCGGCTTCCGTTGCTTATGATGCCGTGCAGAAAGGTGTGGAAATGCAGGCCGACGTAGTCATAATTGATACGGCTGGCCGCCTGCATAACAAGGTGAACCTGATGAACGAGCTGAGCAAGATCAAGCGCGTGATGCAGAAGGTAATTCCCGATGCGCCCCACGAAGTGCTGCTGGTACTTGATGGCAGCACCGGCCAGAACGCCTTTCTGCAAGCCAAAGAATTTACCCGCGCCACAGAGGTATCTGCTTTGGCTATTACCAAGCTCGACGGCACGGCCAAGGGTGGCGTCGTTATCGGTATCTCCGACCAGTTTAATATTCCGGTACGCTATATCGGGGTGGGGGAGAAGATGACCGACTTGCAGCTGTTCGACCGACATACGTTTGTCAACTCGTTGTTTTCTAAGAAATAAGCTGAAGTACAAAAAAGCCCCCCAAGATTATTCTTACATAATCTTGGGGGGCTTTTTATGGTATAATTTGACTCTGCATAGCTAGCTCTATTGCTCTAACTCCACTTCGTAGAGTTGCACGTATCCTTCCTGTGCTACGAGGCGCCGGCGGGGAAAACGATCGAATATTCCGCTTTGACGCTGAGTATTAGTGGTGGTGAGATTTAAGATGAACCACGACCGTTGGTTAGGCTCCGGGCATATGCTGCTGGCAATTTTATAAGGATAGTAAGTTAATCCGAGTGGTACTTGAAAGTCGTAATAAAATGGGTATTGTCGAGCTAAGTGGTCATTGACAAATACATGCCCGCGAGTAGTAGAAGCCGGTAAGTACTTCTGAATCAGAAGCGCCTGTGAGAAGTAAGACGTTTCGCTCGATAGCAACATCGTGCGCACTGGCAATAAGGCCAGACTACCGGCCAGTGCCAGTGTTGTTAGAAGGGGGTAAAACGGAGTTCCGGTCTGAAACCACATCAAACTAACTTTTAATCTGGCTAGTAGAACCGATCCAGCAAAGTACAAGCCTAGTCCCCCGTACACCAGCGACATCAAATTGTGCATCCAAAGAGCCGCCACTAATAGAAGCACGCCAATCCAAACCCGGCCCCAGCCGCTGTTTACTACTTCCCGCAAGCCAAAGCCCGCTGCTATACACAGTGGCGGGAGCAGGGGTGTAGTCATGCGGGGTAGGAGTGTAATGGGAGTATACTGCACCAATGATGTGCTACCAAGCCAGTAGCAGGCCAGTGTAACCAGTAGCAAACCCAACCAGAACCCTGCTTCCGACGAAAGGCGCTTCCTGCACCAGCTGAGCGCGGCAACACCTGCCAGCAGAAACGCCGGAGCCAGACCTATCTCCACAAAAAATGCGATGGGCTGCCAGGTCAGACGCCCAAGCAGCTCATGTCGAAGGCCGTGCAAGTAGTTGCTGGACTTCATAAACTCATTTGTGCGCTCAATGAGGTGGATGCGGTAGAGGCTATCACCCGTTAAGGCATGATAGTACAGCAGATAGGCGGCGAGTAGCACGCCACCTAGGGCCACCGCAGTAAGCCAGAAACGGTAATTCTGTCGCCGGGCCATATCCCAAACCAGCACCACCAGGTAGAATGGAGCATAGTAGATAATGGTCTCTTTGCTAAGCAGCGCCGCGAAGTTGAACAAGGCAAAAAATGCCCCCCAGACGACCTCGCGCCGCCCGGGTTGCCGTCCGGTATATAGGGCCGTGGCGGCTGCAAAGCCCCAGAGCATGAGCAGATTATCAGGGTAGAGATACCGCGCTAGATCGAGCGTGTAGTAATGCAGGCCCAGGAGTAGCATTGTTCCAACTGCTACCATTGGCTGGCGTCGGCGGAATAGAACCCAGGCTAAAACGGAGCAACCTATTGTCGCTAGTAGCGGCCAGAGGGTGGTGGTGTAAATGTTGATGCCAAATACCCAGTAAAGCAGGGCTACCGGAGCAAACACCAGGTAGCGTTCTTTTAAAGAATCAAGCAAGCCCCGTGGATCTGGGGTGGCGGGGAAGGTGCCAGTCTGGAGCTGATACGCGTAATGAGAATAGAAAAAATCGTCAATGTTATTTAGCCCTTCGTGTGCGAAAAGGAAGAACGCGAGGGTGAAGAAAATAACGAAGACAAGCGTGTAGGTGGGCAGGCGCTGAAGAATACTCGTAAAATTCATGAGCAAAATAAGGGCAGCGTAGCCAGTTCTGGCCGCTGTGACTTGTTGGAAGCCTAAAGGTTAAATTACCATATTATTCCCTGTTGGCAGGTTTGTTTTATCGACTGTACAGGTTTTCAGGGCTTTGTAATAATGATGCAAGCTAAGCATAGGTGATGGAGGGTTGGCGGCAGTAGTAGCAGCATTGCGGGCAAGCAGGATTTTATCTCGGTGCTACTGTCAATGGATGTCGGGGGAGCGGGAGGCGGAATGAACGTTCAGCCTAGGAAAAGGCGTTGGCTCATGCGTACCTTTGCGCTCCCATTTTCGCGACACGCGGCTGGGGGCCAATTTATTCAGGATTAGGCGCTTCGGCCTATTTCTGGCTTACCCAATTGACATGAAAGTAAAAGGCACTCGGGCCAATAAAGTAAACGTCATCACACTGGGCTGCTCCAAAAATGTAGTTGACTCGGAAGTACTTATGGGCCAACTCCGGGCCAATCAGTTCGATGTAACCCATGAGGCAGCTACAAGTGATGCCAACATTGTGATTATCAACACCTGCGGCTTTATCGACAACGCCAAGCAGGAAAGCATTGATACTATTCTGCGCTACGCCGACGAGAAGGAAGCGGGCCGTTTGGAAAAACTCTATGTGACGGGCTGCCTGTCGCAACGCTACAAGTCGGATCTGGAGGTTGAAATTCCGCAGGTAGACGCCTACTTCGGGACGCTGGAGCTGCCGCAACTGCTGAAGACGCTGGAGGCCGACTACAAGCACGAACTGGTGGGCGAGCGGCTGATTACCACGCCTTCACACTACGCTTACTTCAAGATTGCGGAAGGCTGCAACCGTCCGTGCTCGTTCTGCGCTATTCCGTTGATGCGCGGCAAGCACGTAGATCGGCCGATGGAGGATTTAGTGCGCGAAGCAAAGCGCCTGGCTTCCATGGGCACGAAGGAGCTTATTTTGATTGCCCAGGACCTGACGTATTATGGTTTGCAGGCTTATGGCGAGCGGAAGCTGGCCGATTTGCTGCGCAACCTCTCCGACGTGAATGGCATCGACTGGATTCGGCTGCAATACGCTTACCCTTCGCAGTTTCCGCTGGACGCGCTAGATGTAATGGCTGAGCGCTCGAATATTTGCAAGTACCTGGATATGCCCTTGCAGCATATTTCAGATAACATGCTCAAAACCATGCGCCGGGGTATCAGCAAGCGCCGCACCATAGAACTGGTGGATACCATGCGTCAGCGGGTGCCGGGCATTGCGCTGCGCACAACACTTATTGCCGGCCATCCGGGCGAAACGGAGCGGGATTTTGACGAGCTATATGACTTTGTAGAGCGTACGCGCTTCGACCGGTTGGGCATCTTCACATATTCGCATGAGGATAACACGCATGCTTATTCGTTGGCTGACGATGTGCCCGCCGAACTAAAGCAGGAGCGCGCCGACCAGATTATGGAGCTGCAACAAGGCATATCCATGGAGCTGAACGAGCAGAAAGTGGGGCAGACTTATAAGGTACTGTTTGACCGCAAGGAGAGCGGCTACTTCGTGGGTCGCACCGAGTTCGACTCGCCCGAAGTAGACAATGAGGTGTTGGTAGCAGCTACTCCTGATACCCACGTTCGCCTAGGTGATTTTGCACCGGTGCTGATCCACGATGCCTCGGATTTTGATCTGTACGGTACTCTAGTGCGCTAAAATAGGCCGCTAACCCACAAAAAGCCCCCCAGAAATACTCTGGGGGGCTTTTTTGTGGGTTTATAGAAGCGACGGTCAGGCGCTACTGAAAAAGCATCCGCAGTAGGCCGGCTCGGTTCAGGCTACTTCTCTCCTGCCACCGTTGCCGGCGCCAAAATAGGTTCGGCCGCCGATGGAATGGGCGTAGCCGTGCGCGATTTGCCTTTTAATCGCAGGAATGGCATTTCGAAGAAACGGTAGCTTACCCAGGCCATTGCGGCGCTTATAAGTAAAGCCAGGGCAGAATACACAAACACGAAGCCCAGATCTTCCGGGCCGGGCCAGAAGCGGCGTACGCCTATCAGGGCTATTTGCAGACCGATAGGGTGGAGGCAGTAAAAGCCGTACGTGTAGGTGCCCCAGTAGGTAAGGAAGCGGTTGCGGCTCATTTTATAGAAGGACTCTGTAGCATAGTTCTGCTCCAAAATCACAAACACGAAAAACAGGCCCAGCACTACCCGGCGCCCGGTCAGTAGCACGGTTCCGGTTAGCACGTGCTCCTGAGCCAGAATGAGCGCTACGCCTACCATGTAGCCCGTTACGATAGCCAGCCGCGGCCAGCTGCTCACCCAGGCCCGGAAGCTGGGGCGGTGGAAAGCCAGCCAGGCCGCGCCCCCGCCCATAACCAAGTCAGAGAGCACCGAAAAAGTGTGCTGGTAGAGCACGTCGCCATCGAAGCGGTTGAGGTAGCGAAAAGCCAGGCTGAAGACAATGAGCAGCACAAACAACGCAAGCCGGGCACGCCGAAACAGTAACAGCAGGAGCGGCCAGAATAAATAAAACTGCTCTTCAATAGCCACCGACCACAGCACGTTCAGATTGAATGCTGCCGCCTCCGAGCCATCAAAAAACACCGCCACATTAGCCAGAAAAGTGACGTACCACCAAGGATTTGCGAGCTCATTCCATTCCTGACCCATTTTGGCTTTCAGCACGGGCATCACCAGAAAGCCGAAGGCTACGCAAGCAAAATACAGCGGCCAGATGCGCACAATGCGGCGGCGGTAGAAGGCCGGGATATCGTAGCGCCCCCAGTTTTTCTCTTCCTCCAGCAACAGGTAGGTGATAAGGAAGCCCGACAGCACAAAGAAGAAATTGACGCCCACGTGGCCGGTGCTAAAGGCGTTCAGGCCGTAGCGGTACACCGCCGTAGACTGCACCTCCGGGCTGGGCAGGTTGATGAAGCTATGAATAAGGAAAACGGCGAGGCACGCCACCGTCCGTAAGCCGTCGAGGTTGGGAAAGTAAGGACGTGGAGCCATACCAGGATACTAGGAATAAAGTAGAGGAGGCTAATTTACGGAAGGCTGGATATAGCGTTGATATACTTTCGGGAATAAAACGGACCCTATTTGAGACGTTTTGTAGCCTGCGCTGGAAGCTCTGCGCAGACAACTCCGGAAATAGCCCGTTACTTTGTCGGGCTTCGCTGGTTAAACCAGCTTATCAGACTCTACTCATGCACGTGACCACCCTCCCGTACGCCGCTACCGGTGCCTTTTCTGCTTTAGTTACCGATTATTTAACCCAGCACGCGGCGCTGAAGCCTTTTTACCACCACTTCCCCACCCTGGAGGCCTTTGGGGGGCAAATTGAGGAAAAACAAGCCAGCTATTCAGCCGAGAGCAGGGCGCGACTGGTGGCTAGTGTGCAGGAGCAGTACCAGGGAACAAATTTGCCCCCCAGCGTGGCCGCTAACATAGCATTGCTGGCTCAGCCCACCACGTTCACCGTTACCACAGGGCATCAGCTCAACCTGTTTACGGGGCCGTTGTACTTCATTTACAAGATCATAACCACCGTCAAGCTGAGCCGGCAGCTGAAGGAAAAGTATCCGCAGCACGACTTTGTGCCCGTGTACTGGATGGCCACCGAAGACCACGACTTCGCCGAAATCAACCATTTTCAGCTGTTTGGTAAGCGCCACGAGTGGCAAACCGAAAAGGTAGGCGGTCCCGTTGGGCGGATGGCGGTGGATGGCTTGGAGGAGCAAGTGCTCAGTCAGTTATCGGCGGATGTGCCCGCGGCTTTTGCGGAAGCTTACCGGAAATCATCGACCCTGTCCGAAGCCACGCGTAGCCTGGTAACGGAGCTGTTCGGCGAGATGGGTCTGGTGTGTCTGGATGCTGACACGCCCGCGCTCAAGCAGGCATTGGTACCCGCGCTGGAACAGGAAATCAGTGCGCAGGCGTCGTTTAAGGCGGTGCAAGCCACGAATGAGCAGCTTACCAATGCTGGTTACAAGCCCCAGGTGTACGCCCGCCCGCTCAACCTGTTTTTCCTGACCGACGAAGGCCAGCGCGAGCGAATAGAGCCCGAAAGCGACGCTTTTGTGGTGCGCAACACGGAACTGCGCTACACGACGGAAGAGCTGTTGACTTTGGCTCGCCAGCAGCCCGAGTGCTTTAGCCCCAACGTGGTGCTGCGCCCGCTGTATCAGGAGCTGCTGCTGCCCAACCTGTGCTACATTGGCGGCGGCGCGGAAGTAGCCTATTGGTTTCAGCTCAAGCAGGTATTCGCCGATAATAAAGTCCCCTTCCCGATCCTTTTGCTGCGCAATTCGGGGTTGTATATAAGCAAGCCCAACGCGGGTAAACTGCGCAAGCTGGGCCTCACTGCCACCGACTTATTCCAGCCGCTGGCAGAGTTGAAAAAGCAGGTCGGCAGCACTGTAGGGCAGGAGGAAGTAAGTCTGAAAGCTCAGCAGGACGCAATGGGGGGCATTTTTAAGGAAATAACCGACCTCGCACAGCGCCTCGACCCCACGCTGGTAAAAACCGTGGCCGCCGAAGCGCAGAAGGCTGCGGCCGGCCTCAGCAACCTGGAAAAGCGCCTCATCAAAGCCGCCGAAAACAAGCACGAAATCGTCTTTAGCCAGCTTACAGCTGTAAAAGACAAGCTTTTCCCCAACGGCGACCTGCAAGAGCGCGTGGAGAACGTGCTCAGTATTGTCATCAATAACCCTGAGTTTCTGCAGCAGCTTCTGGATTCCTTCGAGCCACTGGCGCTGGAGTTCACGGTGCTGGAGGAAGAGTAGAGCCGGCTTAGCTACGATGTCTTTAGTCGCTTGCCCAGTTTGCTGGGGGGCTTTTTGCTGAACTGTTTATGCTGAAAGCAGACATTCGTCGTAATTTTTTGGCTCGCCGCCGCGCGCTGTCTGAGGTTGAAGTGCAGCGGCGCAGCGAGGGGCTCGGCCAGCAGTTTTTTAGCCAGTTTCCGGTAGCTGACTGGCATTGGCTGCACTTATTTCTGCCGATCAGCAAGCAGCACGAGCCCGACACCTGGCTCTTCATCCGCCGAATATGGGACGAGTTTCCGCAGGTGCAGCTGGCCGTCCCCGTCACGCAGGCCGATGGGCAAACGCTGCGCCACTACCTGCTTATGCCTGATACCCAGCTGGCTACAAACCGATGGGGAATACCTGAGCCTGTAGAGGCGGAAGAAATGCCTCCCAGTGTGTTTGATGCCGTGTTGGTGCCGCTGCTGGCCTGCGACTTGGCGGGCCATCGGGTAGGGTATGGCAAGGGGTTCTACGACCGGTTTTTGGCGCAATGTCGGCCGGAGACGCAGCGGATTGGGTTGTCGTTGGAGCCGCTCATTCCCCAGATTACCGACGTAGATACCACCGATGAGCCGCTGACGGCTTGCATCACGCCCGAGCAGGTGTTTCGGTTTCGCTAAGGGCGAGGGGCCGCTGCGCTGTCCTGCGCAATTATTTCAACCCCCGTAATGCGGGCCTGACCCCAGGGGGCGATACTTATGTTGACCAGCAGGGGCTTGCGTGCTCCACGGCGCTCCAACTCCAGGCCGGTACCTTCGGGCACGTAGTAGCGCTCCAGGTTGTAGCGAATGCGCAGGTTGCGGCGCCAGCGGTCGGCTACCCAGCCGCGCAGCACCACTTGGTCGGCGGGTACGTCGGGTTTTTTAGCGTACACGCGTACTGCCTCGTAGGCCTCGCCGGCTGGCCGCAGCACCACATATACGGGGTCGCCCCGGCGCGGGTGCGGACCGGGCTCGCGCCATAAGCTGGTGGGCAGCTGACTGATAGAATAATTCAGGATAACGTAGTCGCCGTAAAGCAAATCGCGCGGGTCAATGGGCGTGGTGCGGAGCGTAATAACGCGGCCGTAAGCGGTGGTAGCGTAACCCGCCACTGCCACAGCCACAATAAATAGCACCTGCGCCAGAATCGTCAGCAGCAATAGTCGCCGCCGCCGCGCCAAGGGCACCTGATCTGATAAGAGCGAAAACATACGGTGCGATGATTAAAGGTGATTAGCGACTACTGGCGCGGGTATTGCGCCGCCGCAAATACCAGCTCAGGCCCAGCAGCAGCACGCCGCCAAGGAGGAAGAAAAGCGATTTATCCATGAAATCCCAGGTCAGCTTGAAGTACGCCGCCATTGTAGTCAGGATAAACAAAATGGTCCCCAGCGTTACGCGATCAGAGTTTTGCTCAGCTTGTGCCCGCCACAATACTGCTCCCGAGTACGCATACAGAACCACCAACGAAGCGACGGCCAAAGGCAAGCCACTCGGCAAATAAAAGCCCGGCAGCAGCAGCAGCCAATCGGTGGCGCTGCCCAGCCGGCCGCGGGTGCGCTTACCGGCCAACGACAGCGCCAACACTACCAGCAAGGCCGCAACGTAAGCCAGCAAGGGCGGCCGCAACATGCCAGCGTAGCTGCCTACTTCCCCATAAAGCGCCAAGCCCAGCATAAATATAAAAGCCGTAATCAGGGGCGGGCCTTGCAGCGCGCGGCCGGCGGGGCGGTCGGTTTGCCAGTCGCCGGCAGCGTAGATGAGCATAGCGGGCACAAAAAACCACGTGATTTTGGCGTGCAGATGCCCGATAAGTAAGCCCGCTTGCCAGAGCAGGCCGCTAGCCAAAACGCCCCCCAGCAGTATATCGGGGCGGCGCCACCAGTAGTAGCCCAGCCCGCCAGCCGTCAGCACGGCCGCCGCGTAGCTGAAGGCGCCCAGCTGCCCCGTAGTATAGCCCTGCACCACGCCCCCAATCACTACCGTCAGCACAAACAGAAACCGGCTGCGGTACAAGTACGTCAGCAACGTGCCCGCCACAGCCCAGGCCACGAGCCCCGTTACGTCGTAGCCGATGAGCTGGTACATCTGCCCGGTCAGAATAATAGCTGCCCCAAACAGAATCAGGCCCAAGCCAACCAAGCCAATTCCCACCGAGCTATTGCCGCGGCGCAGAAAAAACTCACCGCTGGCGTAAGCGCCCAAAAAGGCCCCCAGCAGCAGCCCAATCCGCAGCCACTCCGGCAAACCCTGCCAGTTGGCCGCTACTAAACTCAACGCACTCAGCCCGACCAGCAAACTGCCCAAGAGCGGCAACAAGCCGATAGCCCGCGCATCTTCCGGGTATAGCTCCAGCAACTGCCGATGCTGCTCAGGACTGATAATGCCCTTCTTTACCCAGTCCGGCCCGTCGGTTTCAAGAAGTTTGCGACTCATGGGTGGGGAAAGGTGAGGTAGTGAAATTGTGAAGTGGTGAAGGTAGGTAAGGAAGACAAGTTGATAAACATCACTCACCACTTCACAATTTCACTACCTCACCTTTCCGGGCTCGCGTCATTTCGCGCTTGCCGGGCGGGCCGGGTATTTTCTCTACTATCCAGCCTGCCGCTTTCAAACTGCGCCGAAAGCTGCCTTTGGCGCAATAGCTCACCAAAATGCCCCCCGGCGCGGTGGCCGCGAATAATTGGCTGAATACGGCTTCGGTCCACATATCGGGTTGCTTTTCGGGGGCAAATGCATCGAAGTAAACAACGTCGTAGTAGTCTGTGGGCAACTGAAAATTCTGCAAGGCCGCGTGGAGCTTTCGCAGTGTAAAACGCGGCGTAAGTTGCACTGCTTCATTCCAGGGCGCGGCATGCAGGCGGTAGTGAAACTCCTGTAGCTCAGGGTTTAGAATGTAGCGCTCCACGCCCAGCGCCGCAATAACGGAAGCGGATAGCGGATATTTTTCCAGTGTATCGTAGAGGATGGGCTGGGGCTCAAGTAGGCTGCGCTGCAACGTGAGCAGCGCATTCAGGCCGGTGCCAAAGCCGATTTCCAGCACCCGAATTTGCCCCCCAGAAGCCGCCAGAGCCGGCTCCAGGCCCGCCGTCAGGTACACGTGCTGCGCCTCCTGCACGGCACCGTGAGTAGAATGGTAGTGCTCATTCAGCGCCGGCACGTACAGAGTGCTGGAGCCATCTTGCGTCACCCGGACTTCTAGTTGCATAGTATGTTTGTTTAGTTAGAACGTCATGCAGGGCGGAGCATCTCGCGTGCTGATGTTACCATAGTATTCTAACGGCGCGAGCGAGATGCTTCGCTGCGCTCTGCATGACAAAACCTATTTACTTTCGCAAACATGGCCCGCGTAAAAGTAGCCTTACCCGACGCATTCCCGCTCACCGTGCAGATTCCGGTGCGCATCACCGACCTCAACTACGGTGCCCACCTCGGCAACGATGCTCTGCTCAGCATTTTGCACGAAGCCCGCGTGCAGTTCCTACAGCATTGCCAACTACCCGAATTCGACCCCGCTACCAAAATCGGCCTAATCATGGCCGACGTGGCCATAGAGTACAAAGGCGAAGGCTTCCACGGCGACGTGCTCCACATTCAGCTGGCCGCCACCGACCTGCACCGCTACGGCTTCGATGTGGTGTATTGGGTGAAAAACCAGGATGGTCGCGAAATCGCTCGGGCCAAAACGGGCATGCTGTGCTTCGACTATAATACCCGTAAACTGCGCAATTTGTCCCCCGAGATGGAAGCCCAGCTTAGTCTGCCCAGCGCATAATAATTATCTTTAACTATTAACCCTATCCATTCTCTTATGCATTGCTGCGTGCAGATACTTAGGCGATTAAGTTTATTGGTGAGCTTGGTTTTGATAACTGCATGGTCGGCGGTGGCGCAGGGTTCTACGTCAACAAAGCCTATTTTAGAAAGCCAGTATAATGAGTGTACGAAAGCATACACTTATGTGGAAAACATGCCCACGTATCTAGGAGGCAATACAAAAAATTTAATCTCAGACTTAGCTCGTGAATTTCAGGTAGCTAGCACGAAAGCTGGTTGTTCGCCCCCATCTCCTGTTTTTGTGAGGTTTACTGTTGACTCCAATGGTGCTATCTGTAATGTTGCTAGCGTTAATAACTCAGAAAACACTCCACACCCAAAGCTATCGGCGGCGTGCGAAGCTGCTCTGGTAGCAGCAGCCAATAAACTGCCTCGTTTCAAACCGGGCATGCAAAATGGGCGACGCGTAGCGGTTAGCTACACATTGAAGCTGGCATCAGCTCAATAACAGGCACAGAAGTCTATATTCTGGAACCCAAGCGCCTGTTACGTTGTATCTTTGCCCTATGATATCCTTGCCCGTACTTACCAAGCGCGACATCCGCAAACTCACCCCCGACGAGCTCAAAACCTTTATGGTGGAGCACGGCGAGAAGCCTTTTCGTGCCAAGCAGGTGCTGGAGTGGCTCTGGAAAAATACGGCTTCCTCGTTTGAGGAGATGAACAATATCAGCTTGACTACCCGCGAGCTGCTGGCCCAGCACTTTGTTATCAATGGCGTGACGGTGCAAAATCAGCAGCTCAGCAACGACGGCACTATCAAGTCGGCGTTTCGCCTGCACGATGGCAACATTGTGGAGGGCGTGCTTATTCCGCACGACACGCGCATGACGGCCTGCATCAGCTCGCAGGTGGGCTGCTCGCTGACCTGTAAGTTTTGCGCCACGGGCTACATGGAGCGCAAGCGCAACCTCGACGCGGCCGAAATCTACGATCAGGTGGTGCGTATTCGGGAGCAGTGCGAAAGCCAGTACGGCACGCCGCTCACCAACATCGTGTACATGGGCATGGGCGAACCGCTGCTGAACTACGCCAACGTAGTGAAAAGCGTGGAGCGCATTACCGCGCCCGATGGCCTGAACATGGCCCCGCGCCGCATCACGATCAGCACGGCCGGTATTGCCAAGATGATAAAGAAGCTGGCCGACGACGACGTGAAAGCCAACCTGGCCCTGAGTCTGCACGCGCCCAACGACACCAAGCGCAACGAAATCATGCCCATCAACGAAGCCAACTCGCTGGCGGCGCTAAAGGAGGCATTGCAGTATTACCACCAGAAAACCGGCCGCAAAGTCACTTACGAGTACATCGTATTCGAGAACTTCAACGACACGCTGGAAGACGCCGCCGAGCTGTACACCATCAGCAAGTGGCTGCCCTGCAAAGTGAACCTCATCGAGTACAACCCCATCGAAAACGCCGACTACCAGAACGCCGAAGCCGACAAAATCGTGGCATTCCACAAGTACCTGGCCGACCGCGGCGTGCAAACCAACATTCGTCGCTCGCGCGGTAAAGACATCGATGCCGCCTGCGGACAATTAGCCGTGAAAGAAAAGCCTGTAGCTGCCTAAGCTGACAAACAAAAAAAGCCCCCCAGAACTGCTCTGGGGGGCTTTTTCTTCTTTAAAGTTTATCAGTCATGGCTACTTCTTGCCTTTACTTTCATTGCTATCAAGACCCATTTTTGTAAGGTGATTTGGGCACTGCTCAGCCATAATGAAGGCAATCTTAACCCCAATCTTTTCCATCTCGGAAGAAGATTGGACGGTCTTTATGCCATAGAATATAGACAACTCCTCTAAGTGCTTAAGTATGGCTCCCTGCATGCACTGCTGCATAATCTCGAGGCGGGCTGAGGGCGTAAGTTGCGCAAATGTGGCTTTCGCTTGCTCCGTATCTAAGCGGTTGCAGATGTCATCTACCAGAACCGTTAACACCGGTTTTTCCTCAGGTGTGATGGTGGGCTTGTTTTTGGCCTCAGATAAACCCAACTGCATAACCAAGGGCTGGCTCGCTGGGCAGGTCTTCATTAGCCGCATCGTGGCTTCCCTACCCAACACTTCTCCTACGGCATTCATTTTTCCTTTACCGATCTTGTTTGTCGTCATCAAACTGCTCAGCTGATCGGTGTGCTCGCTCATGGTCGCAGTTACAATCTGAATAAACAGAGTTTTGCCTTCTTCTGGGGTTAAAGTCTTTAAAGGACGTTTTTTCTCCTCTTCTTCTATCTTGCTGCACATCGTAGCCGACAGAGATTTTACTAAGCGAGCTTGCCCCAGCGTATCAGCTATAGCTTTTATCTTGGTGGCACGAGCCTCGAACTGAAAACTTAGTAGGAGGATAAATAATAAGGAAGTGTATAGCTTTTTCATCCCCGCAAATTACAATATTCTGGCAATTGTATTGATATATATTAACTGCTCTGTTGCCTACTAATACGCAGCCAATTCTCGTATGTATTCCCTTTGAACACTCTCAGTAGAAGCGCTAACAATGGCAAGCTTTCAAGCTATATAATTCTGTTACTTCACCTTGCCAAACCGATACGTGACTTCCAGATAAGCCGGCACAACTATTCCGTCTTCGCCATCGGTGCCGTACAAAATGCCCAGGCTGCCGCTCAGCCGGGCGGCGGCAATGCGCAGGCCCGCCAAGCCCCCGAAGCCACCATCGACTATATACGTCTCATTGAGCAGGGACACACGCCGCGATATGCGGGTAGCACCGCCCAGCACCACTACCGGGCTGCTTTCGACTTCACCATCCGCAAATAAGTAGCCCAGCCCGAGCGTCACGTTATTGTCGGCGGTGCCATAGGTGCCGAGGCCGTAGCCTATGCCGCCCGTTTCGCCGAATACGCTGGCAAACAAAACGCCCGCGCCTACGCTGAACTTCTCGGTTACAGCAACCCCAACTTTGGGCGTCACGGCCAGAATATTCAGCCCCGCGCCCGGCACTAGCCCCACGAGCCCGCCAATGGCTATGTTATTGGTAATGCCGTAGTTGGCTCCTACAAAGAAGATGTTGATGTCCTGCACGTACCCCTCGCCTTGCCGCAGGGTGCGGGCGGTGGGTGCGAAAAAGAGGCGGGTGCCGTTGCCAACTGGTTCCCAGCCTTTTCCGGCCTGGTCAGAAGTGAGGGGCTGCATGGTTTTTATATTGGCCCGCTGCACCGTGATGCGCCCTAGGTCCGTGGTCTGAAACTCGTACTCCCCGGCCCGCTGGGCCACAAGCCGGCCCACAAAAGAAGTGCCCGTGCGAAGCTCAACGGAGTACATCTGACCCAGTGAATCAGGCATCCCGATTCTTGCGGTGCCAAAGCCAGGAGTAGCGCTCAGCATCTTCTGTCGCGCTTCGATGCTGACGCGCACGGCCCGAAAGTCATTGATAGTAAACGGGCGCTGCTTGATGCTGCCATCAAGCATGGTGGCTTGCAGCGTAATGGAGCTGTCAGGCGTCAGGCGCTGAATAAAGCGAGCCTCGCGAAAGTCATCAAACGAATAGAATGGGAACAGCCCATAGGTAATCTTTTCCTGCTTGTCAATTGACTCTCCTACGATGGGACTTACCGTCAGCACCCGGATCTGAGAGGAAGTAGTTTCTTGAGCAGCTGCCTTTTGCGGCGCAAAAAAGCCCCCCAGACCGAGCAGGAGCACAAGCAGACTATAAAGAGGTTTCATACAAATGAGTGCGTGAGGGCAGTGCCGTAAACGTACTCGTTTGCGTGAATATTTAAATACCGATACGTCTGAATAATCAGCCTTTTATTTTCGCCAGGTGCCTTGCGCCCGCGGGCGGCCTGTGCTGATTTCCTCCTTCGATTCGCCAATGGGCACTTCGCGTACTTCTATGCGCACGGCGTGCGCTTTGGGCTGAACTTTCTGCCCAAAGGCATCGGCAAACTCCTGGGTAAACTCGGCCCCGAAAAAGATGATGAGCGACGAGTAGTTGACCCACAGCAGCAGAATAATAACGGAACCGGCTGCCCCGTAAGCCGATGCCGGCTCGGCCTTGGCTATGTAGAAGGCAATCAGGAACTTGCCCAGTACAAATAGGGCCGCCGTGATAAAGGAGCCAATCCAGACGTCGCGCCACCGGATGATGGCATCGGGCAGGAAGCGGTAGATCATGGCAAACAGGGTGGTAGTAATGGCAAGCGATAAGGCCAGATCGAGCAGGCGAATAAAAAACACCGCTACCCCAGGCAACAACTGCTGCAAGTAATCGGTGAAGGCAGTGAGTACCGCGCTGACCACAAACGAGATAAGCAGAAGCAGCGCTACGCTCAAAATTAAGCCAAAGGACAACAGACGGTCGCGGACAAACTGCCAGATGCCGTTACGGGGCTTCACTTTCAGATTCCAGATATCGTTGATACTCTCCTGTAGCGTAACGAAGAAGGTGGTGGCGGCAAAGATCAGGGTAGCCACACCTATGAGCGAGGATAAACCGCCTTGCTGCGTCTGGTTGAACTTGTTGATGGAATCCTGAATGAACTTGGCCTCCTCAGCACCTACTATGCCTCTGATTTGCTGAAAAAGCTGCCCCGTAATTGCCTCAGGACCAAGCACAGCGCTGGCCGAGGTGATGACAATGAGCAGCAAAGGTGGCAGTGAAAATATGGTGTAGTACGACAGCGCCGCCGCGTGGCGAAACGAGTTGTTCTGCATAAATTCGCCAGCCGTAGATTTGAAAATGCCAACGATGTCGGAAAGGCGATAAGGTGTCATAATAAAGGGAAAGCGAGCGATAAGCCTGAATGTACTGGCTACTAGTACGGGCTAGTCAGGCTATGCGTTCGGTTCAGACTTCTATATGTCCACCCATGCGCGCTTCCCGTATAGATGCGCCCGCACCCCACCTATCAAGCAAAGCTCAACGCTAGGCCGGTATTTTTCACATCTTCTATCTTCTTGTTAATGAAGGCTTTTTGTCCTTTTCTGCGCACCGTTGGCTTCGGCCTGGCGGTTACTCTTTCGCTTTACATGATGAGCTGCCAGCGAATTCGCGAGGTGGCCACTATCAGCGCTACGCCGGCGTATCCGGCTGGCCAGGGCTTCGACCTGGCGGGCTCTGACCCCCGTGCTATTGCCATTGCCGACACCGTAATGGCCCGCATGGGCGGCTACCAAAACTGGCAGAATACCCGCTACTTGGCGTGGAGCTTTTTTCGGGGCCAATACCAGATCTGGGACAAATACACCGGCGATTTTCACTGGGAGCAAGACAGCTTAGTAGCCAATTATAATCTGCTTACCCGCACTGGTAAGGCCTACAAAGGCGGTAAAGAAATAACAGATACACCTGGCGGTCAGGAGCTGCTGGAAAAAATGTATCCGGCCTGGGTGAATAACTCGTGGTGGCTGATTATGCCCTTCAAACTGAAAGACTCTGGCGTGACGCTTACCTACCGCGGCTTGGGTACGACCTTCGAAAACGAGCCTGCCGACATCCTACAGATGACGTTTAAAGATGTGGGCGTGACGCCCGAAAACCGCTACGAGATTCGGGTGCTGCGCAGCAGCGGGCTTGTGCATGAGTGGTCGTACTTTGCCAAGGCCGATGACCCCCAGCCGGCCTTTCGCCGTCGTTGGAGCGACTATGCGCAGCACGGCAACATTCTGCTGGCCTCCGACCGCAGCGACCCGACCAAGCCCGCCCGCATCACCGATATAGCTGTTCGCCAAACTGTTCCGGTCGGCATTATGGATAGCCCGGTGCCGGTGCAGAAGCTGAAAAGCTCACTATAAGTAGTGTCTGGGGGGCTTTTAGCGAAGCTCTAAGACTTCACTAGCTCCCACCGCAACGTCTCAATAGGAGCTTCGCGCAAGCGGGCCGATAGCTCCGCATCGTCCTTAAATTGGAGTTGTGCTAGGCTACTCGCTTCCACGCTCACCGTAAAGTGAGAAGCCGCAAACGGCCAGGGCGTAATGGTCACGGGGCCGTCGGCGGTGGGGCGTGCCACGTCGTAGCGCCGCCCATCGGGGCCTTGGCTAATTTCGAGGGCGCGGCCCATTTCAGGTAACTCCCGACGACAGAGAATCAGCGAAAGACGGTCGCACCACTGCATGAGGTCGTAGGCTTGTTGGGCATCAGCTTTATTGATGCCCAAGCCCTTGCGCCAACGCTGCTGATTGGCTTTTTGCTCATCCAGGAAAGCGTCCAGCTCCTTTTTTTGCCCCCTGAGCGATTCGTACAGAAAGCTCAGATGCATGCTAGTAAGCAAGCTGCGCCACTGGCCCTGAAAACGCGCGGCCCGGAGTACGCCGGTAGCTTGTTCCATGGAGAAGTCTACCATCGTGAAATCGGCGGGGGCGCCGGTGGGGGTGAGGCCATAATGGCCGTCCCAGGGGCGCTGCTCGTCGTCGTGCTGGGCAATGGCGGCTAGTAGGCCCACCCAGCGGTCGGTGGGGCCAAACGGGGGCCAGTGCCACGCCAGCTGCGCCGCCAGCAACGCGTGCGACTGCTGGTAGACAATCTGCCAGCCTTGGGTGGTGTAGTTGACAATCATGTGATATAGGTCCGAGTTACGCAACAGGAACGCACTATGAACGAGGAGGTTTTCGAATGTGCCTAAATAACAACGCTCTACCGGGTCGCGGTAGAGCGTTGAAAAACCAATCTGTAGAAAGAAGCCAATTCAACTGACGCTGCTCACCGCAGACATATATTTTATTAGCTGGTCAGCCCAATAGGCTGGTAATTCGATAATAACGCCACCGGCTTGAAACTTACCGTCGGTGTATTTTTTTTCGCTGGAGCGAGTGAGTTGCCAAGCAACTGGGGCCTGCACTATCTGTATTTCGGTATATGGGATCTGTACTGCTACGGAAGAGCTCATCATATTTCGGATTACCACATCCTGGGCGTTGAATATGATCTTCAAATCGTAGTTCCGAGCCCCAACCCAGCCGGATATTAGCTCGGTAATATGCACGTTCTCCTCGCTACCATATTGGTCGTGCAGTTGGCGCCAGCCCGGCAGAAGCGGATTCGTCGGGTAGCGAATAGCTCCCAGGCGTATTAGTACTCTAATGAGCTGGTAGAATATATAGTAAAAGCCGACTATTATTAGTAGCTGTACAACTCCTACTAGCACCTCGCCCAAGCTCATAAATCATTGCTGCTTAGCGGCTCTCAGCCACTTGCGGCTCGGCTTGGTGGAGGTGCAAGAGCATGTCAGCCGTCATTTTGTCTAAATCAAATTCAGGCTGCCAGCCCCAATCCTGGCGGGCGCGGGAGTCGTCGATGCTAGCAGGCCAGGAGTCGGCAATCTGCTGGCGCGAATCGGGCTTGTAGGTTACCTCAAAATCGGGCTCGTGACGCTGAATGGCGGCCGTGATTTCGGCGGGAGAAAAGCTCATCGCGCCCAGATTATAAGACGAGCGTATTTTGATTTGCTCGGCCGGGGCGTGCATCAAGTCCAGGGTGGCTTTGAGCGCGTCGGGCATATACATCATCGGTAAGTACGTGTCTTTCTGTAAGAAACACTCGTAGGGCTGACCGGCTACGGCTTTGTGGTAGATATCCACGGCGTAGTCGGTGGTGCCGCCGCCGGGCAGGGTTTTGTAGCTGATCAGGCCGGGGTAGCGCAGGGAGCGCACGTCGAGGCCGTGGTTTTTGTGGTACCACTCGCACCACTGCTCCCCGGCCAGCTTGCTGATGCCATACACCGTGCTGGGGTTCATAATGGTAAGCTGGGGGGTGTTTTGGCGGGGCGTATCCGGCCCGAACACGGCAATAGAGCTGGGCCAGTACACTTGTGCCACCTTGTATTTCACCGCCAGATCGAGCACGTTCAGCAGGCCGTCCATATTCAGGCGCCAGCCAAATTCCGGGTTTTTCTCCGCCGTAGCCGACAGCAGGGCCGCGAGGTGATAAATCTGCTTGGGACGATACTGGTCAATGATGGCTTCGAGACGGGGACGGTCGAGCACGTCGAGCAGCTCGAAGGGGCCAGCTTCCTGCAACTCAGGCTGCTGGGGCCGGCGCACGTCGGCGGCAATTACGTGGTCGGCGGCGTAGCGCTGGCGCAGAGCGTGGGTGAGCTCGAAGCCAAGCTGGCCGCAGGCACCAATAACGAGAATAGTATCGCTGGGGGTGGTTTCCATGCTGAGAAAAAGGGAATGTGGGTGGGGTGGGGCTACAAAGATACCGGGTCGGGCGGTTATGCCAGTATACTTGCCCGTAGGCAAGCTCGGCAACGCCCGCTCCGCAACTCCCGTGCCCAGCCGAAGCTCATCGGGCAGAAGCAGCCACTTTTGTCTACTTTTGGGTAACGCTCAAACAATACTGTATGCGGCTTTTTGCCCTGATACTGGCCTTTACCTGCTGTATTGCCTCTGTGGCGCAAGGCCAATCGGTGGCGCCCGTTACCTATCGCAACCTGGTGATGGAAGGCGGCGGCATTCGGGGCATTGCCTACGGAGGCGCGCTGGCGGAGCTGGAAAAGCAAGGCGTGCTGGCGGGTATTCAGCGGGTGGGCGGCACCTCGGCGGGAGCTATTCAGGCGGCTTTGCTGGCCGTGGGCTATTCGCCCCAGGAAATTATTGAGGTGGTAAATAACACGCCGGTGCAACGCCTCAACGATGGTCGCCTGATCTTTTTCGGGGGCAGCACGCGCCTGATCAAACAGTACGGCTGGTACCGCGGCGACCAGTTTACGAAGTACCTCAGCGACTTGGTAGCCCGCAAAACCGAGAACCCCGACCTCACCCTGGGGCAGCTTCATGCGCTGGCCCAGCAAGGCAAGGGCCGCGACCTGTACGTGACGGGCACCAACCTGACCACTCAGCGCACGGACGTATTCAGCTACGAAACCCACCCCAATTTGCGCGTAGCCGCCGCCGTGCGCATCAGCATGAGCATTCCGCTGTACTTCCGCGCCGTGCTGCTCGATGAGCAGGGCGAGGTAGTGCGCAAGCCGGCGAAAAATCAGAAGGTGAATGTGTTAGTAGATGGGGGCCTGCTGGCCAACTACCCGCTCGACCTGTTCGACCACGCTCGATATTTGCCCCCCAACACCACAGCGCTGGCCTCTGGGGGGCAAATTGTGAATCCCGAAACCCTGGGCATCCGCCTCGACCGCGCCGAGCAGATTGCCTTTGATACCCAGCCCGATGGCCGCCGCGAACTGGCTCCGTATGACATCAACGATTTCGGCAGCTATATGGGCGCCTTCTATACCTTGGCCATCGAAAACCTAAACCCCACGGCCGCCACCGACTGGCCCCGCACCGTTAGTATCAATACGCTGGGGTTCAATCCGAAAATCAAGCAAGTATCAGCGGCGCAAAAGCAGTCGTTGGTAGATAGCGGCCGACAGGGCGTGCAGGATTTCTTCGCGCGTACACAAGCCAAAAAATAACGAAAATTGCCCCCCACTCACCACTTCACAATTTCACCACCTCACCATATGTACACCACCCTCCAACCCGACCTCGAAAACCAGCTGGCCGAAATAAAAGCCAACGGCCTGTTCAAAAAAGAGCGCATTATTACCTCACCTCAGGGGGCCAAAATTGAAACCAACGAGGCCGGCGAAGTGCTGAACTTCTGCGCCAATAATTACCTGGGATTATCGTCGCACCCGGCGGTGATAGAGGCGGCTAAGGCGGCCATCGATTCACACGGCTACGGCATGTCGTCGGTGCGCTTTATCTGTGGTACTCAGGACATTCACAAGGAGCTGGAGCGCAAGCTGGCCGAGTTTCTGGGCACCAAGGATACGATTCTGTACGCGGCGGCTTTCGACGCCAACGGCGGCGTATTTGAGCCTTTGTTCAACGAGCAGGACGCCATCATTTCAGATGCCCTGAACCACGCCTCCATCATTGACGGGGTGCGCCTGTGCAAAGCCCAGCGCTACCGCTACACCCACAACGACATGGCAGACTTGGAAAAGCAGCTTCAGGACGCCACCGCCAAAGGCAGCCGCCACCGCATCATCGTTACGGATGGCTCCTTCAGCATGGACGGCACCATTGCCCGCCTCGACCAGATCTGCGACCTCGCCGACAAGTATCAGGCGTTGGTAATGGTAGACGAATGCCACTCCACGGGCTTTTTGGGCAAAACCGGCCGCGGCACCCACGAGCTGCGCGGCGTGATGGGCCGCGTGGACATCATCACCGGTACGCTGGGCAAAGCACTAGGCGGTGCTATGGGCGGCTTCACCACAGGTCGCAAGGAAATTATCGAAATGCTGCGGCAGCGCAGCCGTCCCTATCTGTTTTCCAACACCTTAGCTCCGGCCATCGTGGGCGCTTCCTTGCGCGTGCTGGAGCTACTGAATGAGAGCACGGAGCTGCGTGACCGGCTGGAAGAAAACACCAAGTATTTCCGCGAAAAAATGACCGCCGCTGGTTTCGACATCAAGCCCGGCGAGCATCCTATCGTGCCCGTAATGCTGTATGACGCCAAGCTGGCCCAGGAATTCGCGGCCAAAATGCTGGATAAGGGCATCTACGTTATTGGCTTCTACTACCCCGTAGTGCCTCAAGGTCAGGCGCGTATTCGAGTGCAGCTTTCCGCCGCCCACACCCGCGAGCATCTGGATAAGGCCATTGCGGCATTTATCGAAGTTGGCCGTGAACTGGGTACGCTAAAAGATCGAAGCGCTGCTCAGCCCGAAGCTGGACAGGTAGTAACGAACACACCTTAGTTCGTATTGATTGAGATAAAAAAGCCCCCCAGAGAGTATCTGAGGGGCTTTTTTATGCCTCTCATATGTAAAAAGTAGCTTTTGCCAGAAATAGAACAGCCTGATTTTGGCGGGTGATACTGCTGAGTATAGCCGAACGCCTGACGTTCTGCGTAAGTGACTGCTTAATCACTACTTGCAGTTCGCTTTTATGTCGGTATATCACATTTTCCTTGTCATGCTGGGCGTGGCCATTCTGGGCGTGGCTTGGCTGCCTTCTTTGCTGGAAAAATACCCGCTTTCCTATCCTATCCTGTTCATTGGACTGGGTATGGCTGCCTATACATTACCACTGGGTTTGCCGCCTGCCGACCCGTTTGAGCACCCAAAATTAGTAACGCATTTGTCGGAGCTATGTGTAATTGTGGCGCTGACCGGTACTGGTCTCAAAATAGACCGCCCGTTTTCGTTGGTCGCCTGGCGCACCCCACTTCGGCTGGTGCTGGTGCTGATGGTTATTACCATCGCGGGCATCACGCTGGCGGGCATCACGTTGGCTGGCTTGGCTTTGCCTTCGGCGGTGCTGCTAGCCGCCTGCCTTGCGCCCACCGATCCGGTGCTGGCCGGCGATGTACAGGTAGGTGACCCCGGCGAGGGCCGCGAAGACAACGTACGCTTTGCGCTTACCGGCGAAGCTGGCCTGAACGACGGCCTGGCGTTTCCCTTTGTTTATCTGGCGCTGGCGCTGCTCCCGGCAGCGTTGCCCTTATCAGCTCGTTTGATTGAATGGGCCTGGATGGATGTGCTGTACCGGATTGGGGCAGGTGTGATGCTAGGGTGGCTATCAGGTCTGTTTCTGTCTTACCTGATTTTCAACTTGCCCAAAAAAATCAGCTTAAAGTCGAGCGCGTATGGGTTTGTGGCCCTAGCGGTCACGCTTATTAGCTACGGCCTAACGGAACTGGTGCATGGCTACGGGTTTTTAGCCGTATTCGTGGCCGCTATTACGTTGCGTGGACGGGAGCGCAAGCATGAGTATCACAAGCAGATGCACGCCTTCACCGACCAGATGGAGCGCCTGCTGATCGTGGTTATTCTTATCCTGTTTGGCGGCGCCATCGCCGGCGGGTTGCTGGCGCCGCTCACTTGGCAAGGCATGCTGATCGGCTTGTTGCTGGTGCTGGTGCTGCGGCCTCTGGGGGGCTTATTAACCCTAATAGGATCCAGGCGAGTGAACATGGCCGAACGCAGCGTGATTTCCTTTTTTGGGATTCGGGGCATCGGCTCCATTTTTTATCTGGCCTATGCGCTGGATAAAGCTGAATTTCCTCAAGCGCGGCAGCTGTGGGCCATTCTAGCATTCACGATGCTGGTGTCCATTGGCTTGCACGGCGTGCTAGCAACGCCCATCATGAACTGGCTTGACCGTCGCCACGGCCGAAAAATAGCCGCCGAATTGAGTGAGTCCGAAGAAGCTGAGAAAGCCAAAGTAGCTACGGCTGAGTAAAAAGACTTCTTTACGCGGCTACTTCCGTCGCTGTCGATGCTGCTGATGTAGGAGCTTTTGCGGCCATATCAAACAGCATCTCATTCAGCTTGGCGCGCAAATCGGAGGAAGACAGGTTGCGGAATACCTCTCCGGCGCGCACCAGCGAAATCTGGCCGGTTTCCTCGCTTACTACCAGCACGATGCTGTCTGTCACTTCCGAGAGACCGATGGCGGCGCGGTGACGCAACCCCAGAGATGCCGGAACGTCAGGGTTTTCGCTGACGGGCAGAATGCAGCGCGCCGCCTTAATGCGGTTGTTGGCAATGATAACGGCGCCGTCGTGCAATGGGCTGGTTTTGTTGAAGATGCTCATCAGCAAGCGCTTGCTCACGGCGGCATCGATCAGGTCGCCGGACTCCGCGTAGAATTTTAGCTCCGAGGTCATAGTGAAGGCAATGAGGGCGCCGGTGTTCTTGCCCGCCAGGCTTTTGGCTGCTTCAACAAACGGCGTAATACTCATGCGCTCAGCGGTTTGGTCGCGGCGCCAGGGAAATACGCGGACTCTATCGAAGGCCGTTGCTTTTCCGATAGTGAGCAGAAAGCGCCTGATTTCCTGCTGAAACAAAATAATGCCGGCCAGCACGCCCACACTCATAAATTGCCCCAGAATGCTGGTCAGCAGCTCCATACCGGCGGCTTTCACTACCAGATACAGCAGATAGATGGACATGAAGCCCAAAAAAACCTTCAGCGCCACGCTTCCCGTCAGCAGCTTATACAGCTGATAAAACAATACCGTGACCAGCAAGACGTCAATCACGTCTATCCAGCCTATGCGCAGGAAGCCGACGGAGAACGAGCCAATCACGAGGAGGAGGGGATGAAGGTTTGTTGCACGAGCCGCACTGTGTGGACGGCTTCCGCTACATCATGTACGCGCAATAAACGTGCGCCGTTGAGCAAAGCAATTGTATTAACGGCAATTGTACCGGTAAGTGCAGTCTCGGGAGTGAGACCCAGGGGTTTGTATACCAGTGACTTGCGTGAAAGCCCAGCCAGGACCGGCAGACCCAGCAGCGCCAGCTCAGGCAAGCGACGTAGTAGCTCATGGCTTTGAACTGGCGTTTTGGCAAAGCCAAAACCAGGGTCGAGAATTACATCCGTCACGCCGGAGGCATAGAGCGCGGCCAGCTTGTCGCGGAAATAGCGCACGAGTTCCGTTACGAGGTCGCCCTCGTAGTGGGTTTGCTGCGCCATATTCTGAGGCGTGCCGCGCATGTGCATCAGCACATAGGGCACACCCAGCCGCCCAGCCGTAGCAAACATATCGGCATCGAGCGTGCCGCCGCTTACATCATTGATGATGTCGGTGCCGATGGCTATTGCTTCGGCGGCAACGCTGGCCCGGAAGGTATCGACGGATAAAAAGGCTTCTGGAAAAGCCCCCCGTACGGCCTCCAGCGCAGGTAGTACGCGGGCTTTTTCTTCTTCAGCCGAAATATCCTCAGCCCCCGGCCTGGTAGAATAGCCCCCCAGATCGAGAATGGCCGCGCCCGCTTGCAGCATCGCTTCGGCCCGCCGTAGCAGGTCGTCGGTGCTGGCGATGCGGTTGCCGGCGTAAAAGGAATCAGGGGTCAGATTAAGAATGCCCATGACCTGCGCCCGGCGCAGATCCAATACGCGGCCGTCGCGGCAACGCAGGGTTTGCCTCGGGGAAAAACACGTATCTTTCGCGGCGGTCTGGAGCATGATAATCTAGGGTCTGAGCGCTTAGGGACTTGGTTTTGGGCAAAAAGCTGCATGGTTTCGGGCTTCTTTCAGCAGAAGTCAAAGCGAAACAAGCTTGCGCCACAATTGGCTCTAGTTCTCACCGCCAGCCTACCTTCCAGGTGCCCACGTTTCCACGATCCGAAGTTCCTTAAATCTATAGTGAAAATCTTGCAAACCCAAACCCAGCAGGAGTACGATCAGGTTATTGAGCAGTGCCGGGCGCTGTTTCTGGCCAAAACCCACGATTATGGCACCGCCTGGCGCATTCTGCGCCTGCCCTCCGTTACGGATCAGCTGTATATCAAGGCCCAGCGCATTCGCTCCATTCAGGAAAAAGGCACCCAGCTGGTAGCTGATGGCGTGAACGAGGAGTTCATTGCCATCATCAACTACTGCGTCATTGCCCTGATGCAGCTGCACCTGCCCGCCGACTCGCCCCAGGATTTGCCCCCCACGGAAGTAGCCGCCGCTTACGACCGTGAAATACAAGCCAACCGAGATTTACTGTTCGCCAAAAATCACGACTACGGTGAAGCCTGGCGGCAAATGCGCGTGCCCAGCATCACCGATATTATTCTGATGAAGCTGCATCGCACCAAGCAGATTGAGGATCTGGAGGGCAAAACCTACGTGTCGGAAGGCGTGGAGGCGAACTACCGCGATATGCTGAACTACGCCGTATTTGCTCTGATAAAGCTGGAAGGGGAGAAGTAGCGCGCAGCAGAAGCTTCCGGCCACTTTCCCGACCTTTTTGTTTGCGTATGGGGTTTTAACTCCCAACTTAGTAACCTCTACCTAGCCTCTTAGCGCCTTGAAGTCTGCCAGATACATCCAATTCATGAAACTTATCACGCATATCTGCTGGGTGCTGCTCGGCGCGGTTTTTATTTTTTCGGGATTAATAAAGCTCAACGACCCCGTAGGCATGGGGCTCAAACTGGAGGAATATTTCGAGGTATTTGCCGAGGATTTCGGCTCCTTCTTTCTGGTTTTTAAAGGCTTCGCGCGCACGATGGCCATTCTGCTCAGCTCGCTGGAAGTGGTGCTGGGCGTGTCGTTGCTGCTGCGCTGGCACCTGCGCAAAACGCTGCTCACGCTGCTGGCCTTGCTCGTGTTTTTTGGCTTCCTGACGTTCTATTCTGCCGCCTTCAACAAGGTAACCGACTGCGGCTGCTTCGGCGATTTTATCAAGCTAACACCCTGGCAGTCTTTCTTCAAAGACCTGTTTTTGTTGGGTTTATGGGCGGTGGTGTTCTTCAATCAGCGCTTCCTGCGGCGCGTATTTGCCAAGGGCACGTTGGGCGTAATGTATATCACGGTGGCCTCGGCGGTGGCTATTGGTATTGGCGTGCGGGCCCTCGGGCACTTGCCGTATTTCGATTTTCTGCCCTATAAAGTCGGCAACGACATCGGGGCCCTGATGAAACCGCAGGAGCAGGCGCGCTACAAGTACGTGCTGGAGCGCAACGGCCAGACCCAGGAGTTCGACCAATATCCGACCGACACGACCTGGAAGTACAAGAGCATGGAGGTGCAGAATCCCGAAGCTTCCCGGCCCATTATCACCGACTTCGCCATCTTCGACGCCGACGGCAAAGACCACACAAAGGAAATATTGACGGGCAACAAGCTGCTGCTCATCGTGCAGAATACCAATAAGTCGGACCGCGACCGGTACGACCTAATTAACGCGCTGATTGCCAAAGCACCTACGTTGCCGAATAAGCTCACGCCGATCGTCGTTACCAGCAGCAGCCCCGCCGATTTCGATGCCTTCCGTCACGATGTAAATCTGGCCGCGCCCGTGTATTACGCCGATGCTACCGTGCTGAAGTCCATGATCCGCTCCGATCCGGGTATTATGATTCTGCAGAATGGCGTGGTGAAAGGCAAGTATCACTACCACGACATCCCCGATCAGGAAACCGTCGATCATCTGTTGTAGAACTGTTTTTCTTTCGTCATGCAGAGCGCCGCGAAGCATCTCGCGTGCTGATGTAAGAGTGGTAATCCTACTACCGCTAGCGAGATGCTTCGCTACTGCTTTGCATGACGTTCAGCAGCAGCACAACTCCCTTTTTGCCCCCCAACCTATGTTTTCTTTTGTACTGCGCCGTTTAGGACAAGGTGTGCTGATACTGGCCGGCGTAGCGCTCACCGTTTTTTTCCTGTTCGCGGTATTGCCCGGCGACCCGGTAGCCCTGCTGGCTGGCCAGCGCTCCGACGTAGCCACCCGCGCTGCCATTGCCGCTGACCTCGGCCTCGATAAGCCGCTGCCCACGCAGTTGGTCGGTTACCTCAACGATGTGTCGCCTTTGGGACTGCACCCGCGCGACTCGGCGGGCGTGGCCAAATACGGTGGCACGGCGCTGCTGCCGCTGGGGGGCAAAAATGCGCTGGTACTCAAAACGCCTTACCTGCGCCGCTCTTTCCAAAGCAACAAAGACGTGCTGAGCATCCTGCTCGATCACTTCACGGGCACACTGTGGTTGGCGCTGGCCGCCATGCTGATTGCGGCCGTGTTCGGTATTCTGTTTGGCGTGATAGCCGCCGTGCGCCCTCATTCCTGGCTCGATCGGGCGCTCATTACCACCTCGGTGCTGGGTATTTCGGTGCCTTCGTTTGTGGCCGGTATTCTCATCGCCATGACGTTTGGCTTTTACTGGAGCCATTGGACGGGCCTCAACCTAACCGGTCAGCTCTACGAAACCGATCCGTTTACGGGTCGCCACCTGGTGCTGCGCAATTTGCTGCTGCCGGCCTTTGCCCTCGGTATTCGCCCCCTGGCCGTTATTACCCAGCTTACGCGCTCCTCTATGCTCGATGTGTTGAGCCAGGATTACATTCGGACGGCGCGGGCGAAGGGCCTTTCCAGCTACCAGACTATCGTGGGCCACGCGCTCAAAAACGCGCTCAATCCGGTTATTACGGCCGTATCGGGGTGGTTGGCTTCGCTGATGGCGGGGGCCTTTTTTATTGAATATATCTTCAACTGGAAAGGCCTGGGCACGGTAACATTGCGTGCCGTTGAAAACCTTGATTTCCCGGTGGTTATGGGCGCTACCATCTTTATCGCCTTTCTTTTCGTCGTCATCAACATCGTTGTCGATGTGCTGTACGCCGTGCTCGATCCGCGCGTGCGCCTTTCCTAGCGGATGCAGTGAGGGCTGGGGGCAAAATATGCCTGCTCGCAAGCCGTTAAAGGTGGAGAAGTATTTCGATAGAGGAAGAATCTAATAATCACTATGATAGCAGACGATAGCCTTTATTTGATCGGGATGCCGGGCGCGGGCAAAACAACGCTTGGCCTGGCCCTGGCTACGCGCCTGGAAATGCCCTTTCGTGATCTGGATGAGGAGATTGTAGCCCACGAAAAGCGCAGTATTCTCGAAATCTTCGCAACCGACGGGCAGGATTACTTCCGTGAAGTGGAAGCAGCCGTATTGCGGACGTTGATAACCAGCCAGCCCCGCATGGTGCTGGCCACAGGTGGAGGCACGCCCTGCTTTCACCAGAACATGGACCTGCTGCTCGCAACAGGCATTCCGCTGTATTTGGCCGTGCCGGTGCCCGAGCTGTTGCAGCGGCTCCGTCGTAACCTTAGTCGCCGCCCACTCCTGACGGATATTCCCGATGAAAAGGCATTAACGGCCCATATAAGTGAAACCTTAGCACTTCGCCAACGGTTTTACGACCGCGCGCCTTTGCGCTGCGAAGGGATCTGCACGGTGGAAGCGATATGGCATTTGCTCCATACCTACTACACCACAGGCTAGTCAGTTGGCGCTTTGCCAGCCTGCAGTGCTTTATTTGCGCTGTGGTTTGTACTTTTGCTCTGTATAAGAAGCTTATTTGTATATGAATACCGTTCCCTCTCCCACACCTGATTTGCAGCCCACTCCGGCAAAAACGCCCGGCACTATTAAGCCTAAGCATAAAGGCTCAGCGCGGTTGTTTGAAAATCCGGTTCTGGAAAGACTTACGCATACCCATATTGCCCTGCCCGTTTCTATTTTCATGATTACGGCTTTGGGCAGCCTCTATTATGGGCTTACGCATGGCCTGATTGCCGGATTCTCGGCTTTCGGACTGTTTCTGCTAGGCTGGTTTATGTTCACTTTCGCGGAGTATGCTATGCACCGCTACCTGTATCATTTGCCGGCTACTACGCCTAAGCGCGCCAAGTTTCAGTACACCATGCACGGCGTACACCACGAGTTTCCCAAAGACAAATCGCGCTTAGCTATGCCGCCCATTGTGTCAGTTTTCGTGGCCTCGCTGCTTTTCTTCTTGTTTCGGTTCGTATTCGGCAATGCCGCTTTCGCCATTTTATCGGGCTTTATTTTTGGCTACGCGCTCTACTTGTTTGTGCACTACGCTATTCACGCCTACGCACCACCCAAGAATTTCCTGAAAGTATGGTGGCATCATCATGCGCAGCACCACTATCGGCAGGATGAAATTGCCTTTGGCGTGAGCACCACTATCTGGGACCATATCATCGGCACCATGCCCGACCAGAAAACCAATAAACAGCACAACTAATAGTTGCTGCCCAGCAAAAAAGCCCCCCAGACGTCGGTCTGGGGGGCTTTTTTTATGGAGCTTGCTATAACCTAGCGACGCATTTTCCGCACCAGAAATGCGATGAGCACTACCACGATAAACACGCCGATGAGGGCAGTCCAGGCGCCGGCTTTGAAAATATCACCGATGAGGTCGCAGCTGCTAAGCGAAAACGTGAGCAGTACGAGGAGGCCGAGGGGAAAAGGACGAAAAGTTTTCATAGGATGTCAGACAGAAGAGGAGGAAAGCCAGCACAAGACCAGACTGCCTGATGATACTGGCTTGGCTCATAAAAGGTTGAGAAGCCTTATTAAATGCAAGACTAGCGACCATCAGAATATAGTGGCAAAATCCTTGCGTTCAAGTCTGGTAGGCAGAAGCTACGGAACACGAATGCCTTACTGCTGCCTGTATATCTGCCAGATAAATAGGATTAACCGTCTATTTGCCTACTTTTCGTTTTCATTTTACTCAAAGCCTTTCCGTCGTGAAACTATCCTTCCTCTTTCTTAGCAGCTTACTTTATCTGCTGCTACCCATCAGGGGAGTAGCCCAGACCGGGAAAAGTGCTTCAAGTGTCCTGGTTTCGCGTCAGGTAACGAAGAGTCAGCCAACAACGACTCAAACACCAACAGCCACCCCTGCCGCAACGGATGTGAAGTCCGCTGAGGTTATCAAGCCCGCTGAGCCCGCTAACCTGACGGGTACAGTAGTGGATGAAACTGGCAAGGCTCTGGCTGGAGTCACGGTGAGCCTGGTAGGAGCGCCCCAAGAGTCCAGCATTACCAACTCGGCGGGGGGATTTCTGCTACGCTCTCTATTGCCTTCGCCCGTGCTGCGTGTGAGCTATGCCGGCTATGAGCAGCAGGAAGTAGCCACGAAAGGAGCAGCCCCGATGGCTATTCAGCTCAATAAGCTGCCGAACTACGAGCGGCAGCGCAAACAACGGGAGAAAGCGGCCGAAAAGGCCTATCGCAAACCCTAGCAGAAGGCTATCGGGTCCTCATGTCATTCAGAGTAACCCTGAGCGCTATCATCACCAAAGAGAAAGGCCAGTAACAGACTGTGTGTAGTCTATTACTGGCCTTTTTGGCGCTCCCTCCTGGGCTCGAACCAGGGACCCTCTGATTAACAGTCAGATGCTCTAACCGGCTGAGCTAAGGAAGCGGTTATGGCGACTTTATCAGTCGTTGCGGGTGCAATGTTAGGGCAAAGCTGTAAAAATCACAAATGCTTTCTGCTTTTTCTTTTAGCTAACTTCATTAATTGGTGATTGTCAGCAGATTACCGGAGATCGAAGTAGCGTACTGACGTAGTGGTCGGGGGGCGGGGCCACCGCGCGCCTGGCCTTGTAGCGTAAATTGCGAGCCGCAGCAGTCGTCAACCAGAAACAAGCGGGAAGCATCGACGCTCACTGTAGAACACCCCGAATCGTAGGGGCGATAAGGACAATTGCGCTCGAAAGCGAGGTAAGTGGTAGCATTCTGGCGCACGATGATAAGCCCACGCACGCCGCCGGGTATCTCCACCGCGCCGTTGTCGGTGCGCAGCTGCGGGTAGCGCTGATCCAGAACGCTTATACTTTCTATAAAGCTTACAAATGGAATAAGCGGCTCGGCACTGTTAGAGTCGCCACAGCCTCCGAAGCCGAGCACCAAAGTCAGCGCTAAGGCCAATAGGGTGCGCTGGGGGGCTTTTTTAGCGAGAGTAGTCATAGAATCCCTTACCCGTTTTGCGGCCATGATGGCCCGCATCTACTTTCTGCTGCTGAATGCGGCTGGGCCGAAACTTGGGGTCGTAATGGAATGCCTCGAACATCGCGCTGGTCACCGAGAAGTTGGTATCAACGCCAATCAAATCCATGAGCCGAAACGGGCCCATCCGAAAACCGGTAGCCTCCAGCAGCTCATCCACCACCTCAAACGGCGCTACCTGCTCCTCGACCAGCTTGAGACTCTCGACGTAAAAATGTCGGGCCACCCGATTCACGATAAAGCCTGGGGCATCGGCGGCACGCACGGGCTGCTTGCCAAGCTTTTCAGCCAGAGCCTGCACCGCATCGGCTACCGCTGGGGCCGTCGCCACGCCGCTGATTACCTCCACCAGCGCCATCAGGGGGGCCGGATTGAAGAAGTGCATCCCCACAACGCGCTCCGGGTGCGGAACTGCCGCCGCCAGCCGGGTTATCGGCAACGACGACGTATTGGAAGCCAGAATAGTCTGGGGGGCATTTTGGGCTGCCAGGTTTTGGAAAAGCTCATGCTTCACCGCAAGTTTCTCTACCACGGCCTCAATAATCAGATCGGCCTGCACAATGGCTAAGTCGGTGGTCGGGTGGAGGCGGGCCAGGGCTGCCTCCCGTTCTGCGGGGGGTATTTTTCCTTTCTCTACCAGCTTGCCTAAGCCAGCCGCAATAGCTACCTCTGCCTTCGCCAGAATATCAGCGTTCAGATCAAATAAGATGGTCGGGAAGCCGTGCTGCACGCAGAGCTGAGCAATGCCCAATCCCATTGTGCCCGCACCCACCACCGCTATTGTCCTGATCTGCTGCGGAACCGACTGCTCAGGAGCTATGGCGTTTTCGGAGGATGTAGTCATAGCTAATCAAGCAAAAAAAGGGAAGTGGTAGGCGTGTGATCTAGGTTAAAGAGCAGCGGTTTATTAAGAGATAATGCCCTCAAACTGCCGCAGAAACCGCAAATCGTTCTCCGTGAACAAACGCAAATCCTTGATCTGATATTTCAGCATCGTAATGCGCTCAATGCCCATGCCCCAGGCGTAGCCGGAGTACACTTCAGGATCAATGCCGGAGTGCTGAAGCACAGCAGGGTCAACCATGCCGCAGCCGCCAATCTCAACCCAGCCTGAGCCTTTGCAGATGTTGCAGCCCGTGCCTTTGCAGATAAGGCAGGTGATATCAATTTCGGCGCTGGGCTCGGTGAAGGGGAAAAACGACGGCCGGAAGCGGATATTGATATCGGCCCCGAACATCTCCTGCACGAAGTAATAAACCGTTTGCTTCAAGTCAGCGAAGCTTACGCCTTCGTCAATAAAAATGCCCTCCACCTGATGAAACATCATGTGGGCGCGGGCCGAAATGGCTTCATTGCGGTACACGCGGCCCGGCATAATGCTGCGAATAGGCGGCGCTTGCGACTCCATTACGCGCACCTGCACAGTGCTGGTATGAGTACGTAGCAGAAAATCCTCCTTTGGCTCAGCGGGGTTGCGGCGCACGAAAAACGTGTCCTGCATGTCGCGGGCCGGATGGTTTTCGGGGAAGTTCAGGGCCGTGAAGTTGTGCCAATCATCCTCAATTTCAGGGCCTTCTGCCACGTTGAAGCCAATGCGAGCGAAGATGCGCACCATTTCCTCGCGCACTAGGCTCAGCGGATGACGCGTACCCAAAGCCTGCGGCACAGCCGGCAATGTATAGTCAAATTCAGGGTTCTGGGGGGCATTTTCGCGGGCTGCGTCCAGTTCCTGCTGACGCTGCGTAAACCGATCGAGCGCCAGTTGCTTAAGCTGGTTTAGCTCCTGACCCACGGCGCGGCGCTGGTCCTGGGGTACGGTTTTGAGCTGGTCGAACAGGTCAGCTAGCTGGCCCTTGCGGCCTGTGAAGGCCAGGCGAAACTGCTCTACTTGTTCGGGTGTGGAAAGGTCGTGGGCTTCAATGGCCGCCCGCAGCTGGGTGATAGTCTCCTGCATAGTAGAGCAAAGGTACGCGTCCGACTCAAAATCCGATAGGTACTATTTCACGACGTATCAAATTCGGGCTTTCTAGAAATTGGTACGATTGCTGCAAAAAGCTAGACAGAAACGGTAAAAGACTAAACGAGGGGCGCCACCCGTTAGTCTTCCGACGGTGGCCAGAGGTTCTGGTCCGATACTCATCGCCAACTCACCCTTCCTATGAAATCCTTTTTGTTATCTGCCCTGGCGCTGGTCGCCATCTTCCATACTTCCGCTCAAGCACAAACCCCTAATAGCACTCAGTCAACCACCAATGAGTGGTTTGAGCCAGCCGCTGCTCCGGCCGCGCCAGCTTCTGCCGCTCCGGCTTCTGCCGATGACGACGTTTGGGGTAGCGCTCCAACAACTACTGCCGCTCCGGCTCCTGCTTCCGAAGAAGTAACGAACTACCGCACCGGCTGGATGAGTGCTCCTGGCATTAGCCTGAGCACTCACCAGAAGCCTACCACTGATTATTGGGGCAAACCTTTGAAAAAGCATAATAAAGCCGCTAAAAAAGCCGCTGCTACCGTTGCCGCCGCTGGTGCAGAGACTGAAGCTGCCGCCGAAACTGATCCTATGATGCGTTCTTCCGGCGTGATGGTAGCGCCAGGCATGAGCAGTTCGCCTTACCGCGGCGTGAGCACCGACTATTGGGGCCGTCCGCTGAAGCGCAAAATTCGTCGCTCCTCATCTTCATCTTTGGCCTCGCAGCCTACTGCGGCTCCTGCCAACGCCGACGACGATACGCCCACTTCTTGGTAACTGGTCGCCTGCTTAGCACTTGTTTCAAGTAGCTAAATGCGATTTTTAACTTCATTTATCCGTGCTATTAAAATGCACGTATATGGCAAGAGTACTATCACACAATATTTAATTGTGATGATACAAAGGGTTTTACTGGCCTTGTCTTTGCTTTTTCGAAGGCACAGTTATTACAAATTTGCCTCCTGTAGAGGACACTCTAAGTATCTGATGCGGGGATAAAATTCAGAGTAATGGGGTGGCGGCGATAAGCTGTTGCCCCTTTGCTTTGCTTACATAGCCACCTTTTTCTCTTGCCCTATGAAAATTAGTTTACTTGCCGTCGTGGCCCTTGTGTTTTTGTTTGTGGCGGAACCTGCCCAAGCTCAAACTCAGACCAAGAAACGCACCACCACGACTACCAAAAAAACCACCAATGGCTACCACCGCACCAGCAATGTGCGTGCGAAGCCCCGCGCTGGTGCTTACTCCCGCTACGACCGCTCCGGTCGGCGCAATGAGGAAACGACAAAGCTAGCTCCCGGCATGCGCCTGAACATGCCCAGCCCGCCCACTACCGACTATATGGGCCGCCCCTTGAAAAAGCCTGTTGCGAAGGCCGCTTCTAGCTCGTCAACGCTTTCTTCGGAGAAGACACCCGTAAAAAAAACGACGACGGTCACCACGAAAAAGAAGCAATAATCTCCTGATTTTCAAAGGTAAAGCAGAAGGTGCCTGAATAGTTTTTCGAATAATCGACTACTATTCAGGCACTTTTGTACGAGAAATCGTATTAGGGGCGTTACAACCTGTAACAGCTAACCTACTTTACTATGCTTCGACTTGCTTTTTCAGCCCTGATTTTGACTGCCTGTTTGGGTGGAACCAAAGCGTTGGCTCAACAGCAGCCCGCTCCGGCCGCTCCTAAACCTGCGCAGACTGCACCTGCGTCTGAACAACCTGCGACCCAATCGGCGCAACCAGCAGCCCAGGCTGCTCCTAAAACCGACACACCCCCAGCTACTTGGGTTGCCGCGGCGGCTTACGTTGATGAAGCCGAAAGTGACCCTATGTCGCGCAGTGGTGGTCAGCAGGTAGCTCCCGGTTTTACCGCAGCTCCTACTCACCGCGTTACGACCGACTATATGGGTCGTCCTTTGAACAAGCCATTTAAGCGCGTACGTCGTGCCGATGCACAACCTGCTCCGGCTCCCGCACAAGCTACCAACACGCTTGGCAACCAGACGGCTCCACCCGCGGCACCTGCTCCGGCCAAGCAAACCCAGTCAGGTACCAGCGACTGGTAAAACAACCTCATCCGAACAAAAAAGCCCCCCAGCAAGTTGCTGGGGGGCTTTTTTGTGAAGCTGCTAAAGCAATTATCAGTTCGCTTTATTCGGCGGCCACCAGTTGCTCAACAGCTTTAGGCTGAGCACGATAATACAACGTGCTGCTATTTTCAGGTCGTAGAATTTCCTGCGCGGCTTCCAGCACGTGCTCCGGCGTAACGGCCTGAATACGGGCGCTTTCCTCATTTACCAGGTTGGCGTCGCCCATAAGCTTGCTGTAGGCCAGGTTCATAGCGCGGTTCAGAAGCTCAATTTCGCTGAACACAATGCTGGCTTCGGCCTGGTTCTTCACTTTTTCCAGCTCTTCGGCGGTTACAGGCGTTGTGCGCAGCTCAGCTACCACGGCCTGCACGGCGGCATCGGCTTCTTCCAGACTTACGCCGGTGTTGAGCTTGCCGCTAATAACCAGCAGGCCAGGCTCCAAGGAACCGGTGCAGGAAGCGGAAATGCCGTTAAAAAGCTGTCGGTCTTTTACCAGCCGCTGATAGAGGCGCGATGACTTGCCCCGGCCCAGCACATCCGAAAGCAGATCGGCGGCCGTGTAGGCGTCATCGGCGCGGCCGGGCATGTGGTACACTTTATAAAACGCGCTCAACGGTACATCAGCCGTGATTTCGAGAAAGCGGGCTTCCGTTTGGCGGGGCTCCGCGGGCAATTGGCGCTCGTAGCGCGGGCCGCCGGGAATGGGGCCAAACCACTTTTCGGCCAAGCGTTGGGCTTCAGCTAACGACACGGCACCGGCCACGACCAGAATGGCGTTCTGGGGGGCATAGTGCTTGGCGAAAAAGTTGCGCACATCATCCATCACCGCGTTTTCGATGTGGCTGATTTCCTTGCCAATAGTCGACCAGTTGTAGGGATGGTGCTGGTAAGCCAGCGGCCGCAGGCGCAGCCACACGTCGCCGTAAGGTTGGTTCAGGTAATTCTGCTTGAACTCCTCCACCACCACTTTGCGCTGCACTTCGAGGCCATTGTCGGAGAAAGCCAGCCCCAGCATCCGGTCCGATTCGAGCCAGAAGCCGGTTTCGATATTGGCGGCGGGCAACGTGAGGTAGTAATTGGTAATGTCGGGGGAAGTGAAGGCGTTATTTTCGCCTCCCACGCGCTGCAACGGCTCATCGTAGCTCGGAATATTCACCGAGCCGGAGAACATGAGGTGCTCGAACAAGTGAGCAAAGCCGGTATGGCTGGGGTCTTCGTCGCGCGAGCCCACATTGTAGAGCACGTTCAGCACGGCCATGGGCGTGGAGTGGTCTTCGTGAACGATGCAGCGCAGGCCGTTGGCGAGGGTGAATTCTTGGAAGTGTATCATTAAAACCTAGGCTAAAATCGAGGTGGAAAGTGAATAGCAAACCAGCAGTGAAGCTATTCGGTTTGGGCGGAAGCTAGCGGCGCGCCTCCAGCCGAAAAGTTACGCAGGAGTCGGTGCTGAATAGAACGCGCGTTTTGTAGTACTGTTGCCATATCGCGCGGGCTTTGGCTCCACAAGTGACCACAGTGCGGGGTGGAGTGGCCCACCCAACCTGCCAGGCCCCTACCCGCGTGATTTGGTGACCATATTGCGCGGTGATGGCGGCCATATAAAACTCGGGGCTGTCATTAAAAATGCCGTCGTCGCCCAAGATGTACTCGCGAAGATGAGGCAGCCGCTTGGCCTGTGCCCGCAAATGACGACCGTATAGTAAGGACGAATTACGCAGGGCCGCATCAGTGGAGTGACGAATATTCAGGAGCTGAACTCCATAGGGCAGGGCAGCCACCAGCAAAACGGCCGCTAAGCGTGTCGTCGGTGAAGGGTAGCGGTGGTAATGAGTTGCTACGGCACGCCCCGTCCATACCAGGCCACCGGCAGCCAGCAAAGCCAGCAAGGGATAAGCGGGCGCATCATACCAAAGAAGCTGGGTTTTCACTATCGAGATAACCAACAGGAACACAACCACAACGCAGCCCAGCACTCGACTCAGCCACCAGCCCCGGCTGCGACGCGGCATCCACCAGCCCAGCCCGATGCCGATCAGGGCCACCACCATCCAGGCCGTGAACTTGGTTTCGGCTAGCTTGCTTAGATACCAGTAAATTGGATGGCCATGGCCTTCTAGCGCCTCGCCGGCCGGCCCGCCCACTTCGTACTGCCACACGCCAGCCAGGTACCCCGGCGCAACCAACTCCCGCACGGTATACCAGGTAATCCCGACGCCTGTAATCAGCAAAAAAGCCCCCCAGGGGGCAAATTTGCGCAGCCGACCCAGCTGACCGGTTAGTAATGTAGCCAGAATAATACCCGGCCCAAACAAGAGACCAGCAATGCCTTTCGTCAGGACGGCTAGGGCGAAGGCAGCACCCGTGCCCCAGGCATGACGAGCGCGCCCGGTAGCCAGATAAGCCAGCCAACTCAGCGTGCCTAACGTAGTCCAGAGGGTGAGCAGGGCATCGAAGTCGCCGGTGCGCGAGACGTGTAAGGTTACGTAGCCCTGCGTGGTCAGCAGAACCAAGGCAGCCAGCAAGCCCGCCCGCCAGCTGCCCAGCCACCGGCTGCCGGCAAAATACACGACGAGTACCGTAGCCAGGGCCGCCAGCGCGGAAGGCAGCCGCAGCGCCACTTCCGTGGGACCCAATAGCTTAAAGCTGAGCGCCATCAGCCACGGCGCTAAGGGTGGTTTACCGTTCCAGAGGTCCGGCTCGCCGCGGTGAGTGAGCACCAGCCAGTTGTTGCTCCGCAGTATTTCAAGGGCGTTGAGGCCGGTGCGGGACTCATCCCACTGTTGGGCGGGCAAGCTGCCCAGCAGCCAGAATAAGGGTAGGGCAGAAGCTGCCAGCACGAGCAGAAGCCGGGCCAGATGGTGCGTAAGGGTGGGGGCAGAGTGGGAGCGTGGCAAAAATAGAATCGCTAAGGCAGCGTTAGTACATAGCCGGAAAGTTGGTAAAAAACCGGCAACTGGAAATATACGATGAGCACCGGCAAGGCAGGCATCTGGCTACGCTTTCAGGTAAAGAAATGCACGAGCCGGTAGTTACTCAGACCACCATTTTAACTCAATTCACCTGAACTATGGGCAAAGATAGGGCAGACCGCGAGCCAGATAGCGTGCTCTTCTGCCCAAACCCGTACTTTTGGCCCCCGCTATCATTCCCTCCTTTGTTCTCATGTCAGTAGCTACCCCCGCCCTTCAATTCGACCGCAAAGAGTATACCCAAGATGTGCTGCTGCACCTGTACCAAGGCTTGCTAAAGCCGCGCCTCATTGAGGAAAAAATGCTCATTCTGCTACGTCAGGGCAAAGTGAGCAAGTGGTTTTCGGGTATTGGGCAAGAGGCTGTTTCGGTGGGTAGCACGCTGGCGCTGGAGGCCGACGAGTATATTCTGCCGCTGCACCGCAACCTGGGCGTGTTCACGGGCCGCAATGTGCCGCTTGATCAGCTGTTTGCGCAGTGGCAGGGCAAAACCACCGGCTTCACGAAAGGCCGCGACCGGAGCTTTCACTTTGGCACCAATGAGCACCACATCGTGGGCATGATCAGCCATTTAGGCCCCCAGCTGGCCGTGGCCGATGGTATTGCGCTGGCAGATTTGCTCGATAAAAACCCGAAAGTGACGCTGGTATACAGCGGCGACGGCGGAGCCTCCGAGGGCGACTTTCACGAAGCGCTGAATGTGGCCGCCGTGTGGCAGCTGCCGGTCATTTTTATGATAGAAAACAATGGCTACGGCCTCAGCACCCCCAGCCGCGAGCAGTTTCGGTTCGGCTCGTTCGTGGATAAAGGCCCGGCGTACGGCATGGAAGCGGTGCAGGTAGATGGCAACAACGTGCTGGCCGTGTACGACACGGTTCGTCGCCTAGCCGAGGATATGCGTCAGAACCCGCGGCCAGTGCTGGTGGAGGCGCTGACTTTTCGGATGCGCGGGCACGAAGAAGCCTCGGGGACCAAATATGTGCCGCAGGAGCTGTTTGAGGAATGGACCAAGAAAGACCCGGTGACCACCTACGAGCAGTGGCTGCTGCGCGAAGGCATTCTGGATGAAGAAGCCAAGATGCGCTTCCGCGAAACCATTAAGCGAGAAATTGAGGAAGGCCTGCACGTAGCGGATGCGGTGCCTATGCCAACGGCTAACATAGCCGAAGAAATAGCCGATATGTATCGTCCCTTCGACGCGCCGGCCCACGAGCCCACCGAAAATGCCCCCCAGTCCGACAAGCGCTACGTAGACGCCATCAGCGACGCGCTGCGTCAGAGCATGGAGCGCTTTCCAGAGCTAGTACTCATGGGCCAGGATATTGCCGACTATGGCGGCGTGTTCAAAATAACGGACGGTTTTGTGGCACAGTTCGGCAAAGAACGGGTGCGCAATACGCCGCTGTGCGAATCGGCCATTTTGGGCGCGGGCCTCGGGCTTTCTATCAAGAAGAAAAAGGCCATGGTGGAAATGCAGTTCGCTGATTTCGTGACGTGTGGCTTCAACCAAATTGTGAATAACCTAGCCAAAAGCCACTACCGCTGGGGCCAGAATGCTGACGTGGTAGTGCGGATGCCTACGGGTGCCGGCTCGGCGGCGGGGCCGTTTCACTCCCAAAGCAACGAAGCCTGGTTTGTGCATACGCCGGGCCTGAAGGTGGTTTTCCCAAGCAACCCGTACGATGCCAAAGGACTGCTGAATGCCGCCATCGAAGACCCCAACCCCATCATGTACTTCGAGCACAAGCTGCTCTACCGCTCCGTGAGCGGCCCAGTGCCGGATGAGTACTACACGGTGCCCATTGGCAAGGCCAAGCTGGTACGCGAAGGCGATACGCTCAGCATCATCACCTACGGGTTGGGCGTGCATTGGGCTACTCGCCTGGCTGAAGAAATGAACCTCGACGCCGACATTCTCGACTTACGCACGCTGCTACCCTGGGACGAAAAAGCCGTGCGCCAGACGGTAGAGAAAACTGGGCGCGTGCTGCTGCTCCACGAAGACACGCTTACCGGTGGTCTGGGGGGCGAAATTGCGGCCTGGATTGCCGAGCACTGCTTCGAGCACCTCGACGGCCCGGTGCAGCGCGTGGCTTCTCTGGATACGGCCATTCCGTTTTCGCCGCCACTGGAGCAAGCTTTTTTGCCCCAGCAGCGTCTGCGGGAAAAGGTAGAAAAGCTATTGGCTTATTAAGAAACAGGTTGAAAACTGAGGGCGCCGTTTTTCAGCTTGGCGGCCGCGCCACCGCGCAGGAAAAATGCGTCCGTAGCGTTGGATTAATAATTGAGAGGAGAAGATCGAAATCATGCTGAGGCCTGCTGCTAATGCGGGATGATAGTGAGTATTCTTACGTATTTAGCCATGTTCACCCCTAGCTGCCGCTGGCTGTTTGTGCTTGTTGCTCTGACTTTTGCTACTGCCTGCCGGCCCTACCGCCTGCCCAGCCCGACGGCCCCGCCCCAGCCCAAAGCCGCCACCAATACGGGCGACAATGGCGGCGTAGCGCCGGTTACGGCGCTCAAAGGCCAGCGCAACAGCTACGACAAGAATGGCTTGCTGAAAAAGAAAAAGTACGAGCGCCGCCGCCTCAAGCGTAAAGTAGGGCAGCGAATGCTCTTTGGGCATCCATTGCCATTTCAGTAAATCAGGTGCAAATGGCCTGATTAGCGCAACTTTACGTATAGGCAAATACTATTGAAAACTCCTCGGTATAAGGCGTCTGGGGGGCAAATTTATCCGGTTCGACTACTGACCTTTATTCGTTACTCCCATGCGTAGTGCTGTTCTGTTATTCGTCGGGTTTGCGCTTAGCTGCTCCATATCCACCGCTTCAGCCCAGACGGCGGATACCAGCCCAGCTCGTCTGCGGGCCGAAAACCGCAAAGCTCTGCGCGAGGCCCGCAAGTATAAATCTGAGTATAAAGAGTCGCATCTGGCCGTGAATCGGGACGACCTGCGCCGCAGCCAGCCGCGGGCACTGCCGCAGGATGGAAGGGGCAGTCTGCAATTCGATCACACGGGCACTGCGAAGGTAAGCGAACCATCCCGCGTGAATCTGCGTCTAGGAAAGAAGAAAAAGTATAATCAACCTTCCTCCGAACTATGATTCCTTGGCAACAGCTCACCCAAGCAGACCAACTGACTGACATCGCCCGCGAGTCGCATGAGCAGCCGGTTCTTATTTTCAAACACAGCACTACATGCTCAATCAGCGCGGCGGCGAAAAGCAAGCTGGAGCGCCAATGGGCCGATGCTGGGCTTAGTGACGCTAAAATTTATTACCTGGACTTGCTGCGCTTTCGCCCTATTTCCGGGGCTATCGCCGAAACGTTTGGTGTGCGCCACGAGTCTCCTCAGCTACTGCTAATTCAGGCCGGCGAGTGCAGCTATAATGCCTCCCACATGGGCATTCGCCTTAATGAGGTGAAAGATCTGCTCAGCGCTTAAGCCTCTGACATACATAAAACGGCGAGGTCCGGCAGAAGCAATGCTTCCGCCGGACCTCGCCGTTTTATGGGAAATATTCTACTCGTAAGAGAAGTGAACCTGCTGGCGAATTTCCGGGTTCAGACTGAGCGCCACGGGGCAGGTGCGCGCTGCGTTTTCGAGCACAGCCCGATCTTTGGCCGAAAGCATAGCGGGCATCTGAAAGCTAACGTCGATCTGGGCGATGCGACGTGGGTCGCTGGCCATGTGCTTGGTGACGGAAAAGGTCGTCGATGTCAGGTCGAGGCCGCTGCGGTCGGCCACGATTCCCATGATGGTCATCATGCAGCTGCCCAGCGCCGTACTTACTAAGTCGGTGGGTGAAAACCCTTCGCCCCGACCGTGGTTATCCAGGGGAGCATCAGTGAAAATGACGTTGCAGGAAGCGCTGTGCGTGGCTTCGGTGCGTAATTGGCCGGTGTACCGGGCGGTGGCAGTGCTCATAGTCAGATAGTCAGGAAGAGTGCAATACTTTGCGCGCAAATTTACGTACTTTCGGTGGGGCCGCTGTCAGGGGGCCAATTTCGTTTGAATTTCTCAGTTGTATAGCTGTGTTGCTACCCATACGACCTCTGTTTTTTTTCGGCATCGCCCTGCTGCTGTTGGGAGCTGGATCGGTGGCCCAGGCCCAGGATGCCACCCCCAACGAGACGCCTTCGTATCGGAAGGAGTTTACGTATGGCATAAACTTCAACACCAGAGGCGGCCTGATTGGGGGCGTCAACGTGCGCTCTACCCGCGTGCTAAACGACAAATGGTCGCGCTTCTGGAGCATTGAGGGCGTGGAGGTAAAGCACCCCAAAGAGCAGCGCATAGGCAATCAGTTTACGGGCGGAACGTACGTGCTGAATAAGTCGAACTACATGTTTGTGTTGCGCCCATCCTTTGGTGCTCAGCGCGTTATCTTCCGCAAAGCGCCGGAGTCGGGCGTGCAGGTAAACGCCTTATTGGGTGGCGGCCCGTCGGTGGGGCTGCTGATGCCATATAACATTTATTACGACTACACCGAGCGTGTGGGTGGCCGGCCGGGCGGACCTGAGGATATTCGTACGGAGCAATTCGATCCAGCCATACACGGTGATTCCCAGTTCATTGTAGATAAAGCCCCCTTGTTCAGTGGCGCCAATAACGTGAAGCCGACTGCCGGTGTTCATATGCGCGGAGCACTCAGCTTTGAGTATGGCCGCTACCGCGACGCCGTTGCGGGCATTGAAACTGGCTTTCTGTTCGAGTATTTCCCCAGCCGTCCTACTATTCTGCGGGCTACCGGCATCTCCGACGCCAAACTCAACGAGACGTTTTTCCCCTCCGTTTATCTGACAATTTATTTGGGAACGCGGAATTAATCCTGTTTCTACAAGCTGCTACGGGCGAATAGTTATTCATAAAAGCCCCCCAGCATACTGCCCTGCAGCGACAACCAACGTGGTGGACCGTTGCAGGGCATCTTTATTCCCTTCTCGTTTGTTATAGCGTCTGCTGCGCGGGCTGAGCCCGACATGCGGCTAACTCCTGCCTGACCCTTACCTTTGTAGTATGGACGAACTGTTGCTGACCTTACCCATTATTCAGCCCGAGCCGGCAGCCCCGGCCCGGCCGCGCAAGCCTGATTGGCTGCGCGTAAAACTGCCTGTCGGCCCCGAGTACGCTAAAGTTCGTCGGCTTGTAGATGAGCATAAGCTGCATACCATTTGCGAAAGCGGCAATTGCCCGAACATGGGCGAGTGCTGGGGCGCTGGCACGGCCACCTTTATGATCCTGGGCAACGTGTGTACACGCTCCTGCTCGTTCTGCGCTGTGGCCACCGGCCGTCCTAATGAGTATGATACCGACGAGCCCCGCCGCGTGGCCGAAGCCATTCAGCTGATGGGCGTGAAGCACGCCGTTATTACCTCCGTAAACCGGGATGAGCTGAAAGACCGCGGCGCCAGCATCTGGCTGGAAACGGTGGTGCGGATAAAACAACTGTCGCCGGCCACGACCATCGAAACGCTTATTCCGGATGTGAAAGCCAACTGGGAAGCGCTGGATACAATGATTGCCGGCGGCCAGGAAGTCGTGTCGCACAATGTTGAGACTGTGGGCAGCCTGTACCGTCTGGTGCGCCCGCAGGCCAAATATGACCGCTCACTGGAGCAGATTCGTCGTACGAAGGCCGCTGGCAAGCGCACGAAATCGGGCATTATGCTGGGTTTGGGCGAAAAGAAAGACGAGATGTATAAGGCCATGGACGACCTCGCCGCCAATGGCTTGGACATTCTGACCTTAGGCCAATACCTTCAGCCGACGAAGCGCCATCTGGAGGTTGCCGAGTTCATTCACCCCGATCTTTTTGCTCATTACCGCGAGGAAGGTCTGGCGCGTGGCCTCAAGTACGTAGAATCGGGGCCGCTGGTGCGCAGCAGCTACCACGCCGAGCGCCACGTAAATGTCCCGATCTGATTAATCACCTCAGGTAAAATAATAATCCATTAAAAAAGCCCCCCAGCACTGCGCTGGGGGGCTTTTTTAATGGAAGCAAAGCGAATAATTAACGACGGGCGTTGACATTAGTGCCATCCTGGGGCGGATAGTTCTCCAAAATGCCCCCCACGATGCGGTACACTTCCTCCTCAGAGATGGTGTTTTTATCTATCTGAGCCTGGCCCTGCCCGCGCCACGCCAATTCCTTGCGCTTAGCATCCACGAGGTCGATGATAACGGTACCGGCTTTGTACTGCGTTACGTTCCCGTACGGCCCGCGACCATACATTCCGTAGCCACCATAGCCATAAAAGGGGTAGCCAAAGCCGCCGCCGTTGATCTGCTGCTTGTCTTCCACCTTAGCATTGTAAGCCACATACAGATCGGGGCTTTGCTCGGTGTAAGTCAGGCCTTTCTTCTTCATTTCGGTTTCAACAGCGGTACGCATGCGCTTGTCCAGAAACGACTGATAGCCACGAGCCGGACCGCCCTCAGCGTCAGAGGTTTGCTGCGGATACCACGACCACGTTTTATACGTGCGGAAATTGATGGAATGGTCGTAGTCGGAGGTGACGCCTACCCGGGAAGAAGTGCAGCTGGTAGCGCCCAATAACAGGGATAAGCCCACGGCTGCCAAAGCAACCGGACGGCGGAATAAACTTGTGAATGCGTTCATATTAAGTTGTCGAAGGGTTGAGTGAAAGAGCTAGGCGCGTTGCCGAACTAACGTAAAGTAGGGCCACCAAAGTACGTGCTTAACTCTGGCTATACAACGCCGCGATGGGGGGCAATGTTCCCAAATATGTGGGCCGGCAAAATGAGTAAAAGCAAATTTTTTCAGGGAAAAAACCTTGATCAACTTGAAATTTCTATATCTTCCCAATCCTAAACTAGACCTATGCACAAACTCTACCCTTGCCTGTTTGGCCTCGCTTTGCTTGCTTCATGCAGCGCCGTCCGCGACGATTCCTTTAGCTCTTCGCGCGGCAACAAAAAACCAGTAGCTCACAACACGGTCGTGGAGTGCATCCTCTACGACGGGATGACCAAGGAGTCTGCTCAACTCACGAACCTCAGCGTAAACTCTGAAGTACAGGTACTTGACACAGTAGACGCCTACTTTGTACGGGCCCGCGTGACGGAGAAAGGGAAAGTTCTCAACGGCTACCTCTACCGCACCTGCTTTTCCCAACGCTAGCAGTTAGCTCGGCTTTACCAATAAAAAAGCCCCCCATGCCAAGCATGGGGGGCTTTTTTATCTGTTAGAGCAAGCTCGTTCCACTACAGGTCATAATGATTGGTCTTGCCGGAAGAGACTTGAACCGTGGCAGTTACCAGCTGAGTGTTTTTGTAATATGAAAAAACATAATTGCCTGGATTTAATCCCTTTATAACAATCCTGGTTTTTCCATCCTGATAGGAAGCAGCATCAATATACTCGCTTTTCAGCGGAGGAATAGTGGGGTAACTATCAGCTACATACAAACGGTAGTAATAGGTAGCCTCGTCATTACTGTTGAGTATTGGATTGAATGCCACACTTATATCTCCTACAATTGCATCCTCATTTTTTGTGCAGGAAGACGAAAACGTGAAAAGTGAAATGAGCAGCAGCAGAAGCGAATGTTTGGAGTTCATCAGTATCTGAAGATTCATAAAAGCCTGTTGTGGAGTAGCCTTGCCAGACTATATGCTGATTTGGCCAGACGTAGATAATACATAGAACCCTTAAAAAAAGCCCCCCGGATATTGTCTGGGGGGCTTTTTTATCTGTTAGAAAAGTTTAGTACGATGGGCCGCGGTCGGTTTCTACCAGCTTCTCCTCGGCGTCCACGTACTCCTCGATGGGCGTGCAGGCGCAGATGAGGTTCCGGTCGCCGAAGGCGGAATCGATGCGGCTGACGGCCGGCCAGAACTTGGCGGCGCGCACATACTCGGCGGGGTAGGCAGCCTGCTCACGGGTGTAAGGCCGGTCCCATTCGGTAGCCATGATGGTAGCCGCCGTGTGCGGCGCGTGCTTGAGCAGGTTGTCTTTGGCATCGGCGCGGCCTTCTTCCACCGCCCGGATTTCATGACGAATTTTGATCATGGCATCGCAGAAGCGGTCGAGTTCTTCTTTGCTTTCGCTTTCGGTAGGCTCCACCATCAGCGTGCCGGCCACGGGGAACGACACGGTAGGCGCGTGGTAGCCATAGTCCATCAGGCGCTTGGCAATGTCTTCCACCTCAATGCCCGCCTTCTTGAAGTGGCGGCACTCCAGAATCATCTCGTGGGCGCAACGTCCTTGTGCGCCTACGTACAGCACTGGGTAATGCTCCTCCAGCCGCGCCTTGATGTAGTTAGCGTTCAGAATGGCAATGCGCGTAGCCTGCGTCAATCCTTCGCCGCCCATCATGGAGATGTAAGCGTAGGAAATAGGCAGAATGCTGGCCGAGCCCCAAGGCGCCGATGAAACTGCGCCAGTAGCTTTCTCATGGCCAACTTCTACTACCACGTGGCCGGGCAGATACGGCGCCAGATCAGCAACCACGCCAATCGGGCCTACGCCCGGCCCACCGCCGCCGTGCGGAATGCAGAAGGTTTTGTGCAGGTTGAGGTGACACACGTCGGCGCCAATGATGGCGGGTGAGGTGAGGCCCACCTGGGCGTTCATGTTGGCGCCGTCCATGTACACGCGGCCGCCGTGCTGATGAATCGTGCGGCAAATGTCGATGATGGTTTCCTCGTACACGCCGTGCGTGCTGGGGTAGGTCACCATCAGGCAAGAAAGGTTAGCGGCGTGCTGCTCAGCTTTTTGCTTGAGGTCAGCCACGTCGATTTCGCCTTTGTCTGTGCTTTTCACCACCACTACCTGCATGCCAGCCATAACGGCCGAAGCGGGGTTGGTGCCGTGGGCCGAAGCCGGAATCAAGGCAATGTTGCGGTGGCCTTCGCCCCGACCTTCGTGGTAGGCGCGAATAACCAGCAGGCCAGCGTATTCACCTTGCGCACCGGAGTTCGGCTGCAAGCTGACGGCGGCAAAGCCCGTTACCTCGCACAGCCACGCTTCCAGTTCTTCAAAAATCTGCTTGTAGCCTTGCGCTTGCTCGCGGGGGGCAAAAGGATGGAGGCTACCGATTTCGGGCCACGTCACCGGAATCATTTCGGCGGTGGCGTTGAGTTTCATAGTGCACGAGCCCAGCGGAATCATGGAATGAGCCAGGCTCAAGTCCTTGTTTTCCAGGTGCTTCATGTAGCGCAGCATCTCGTGCTCGGAGTGGTGGGTGTTGAAGATGGGATGCGTCAGGTACTCACTGGTACGCACCAGTTCTTCGGGCCAGGTCAGCTCTACGTCGGCGGGCATCTCAACTGCGGCGGCTTCTTTGCCCAACACTTTGGCAAATACGCGCACGATGTCGGCAACGTCCTGAGCCTCGGTGTTTTGGTGCAGGGAAATACCCACACGCACCTCGTCGAAGTAGCGGAAGTTCAGGCCGGCAGCTTCGGCTTCGCGCTTCACAGCTTGCTGCAGCTCCTTGCTTTCCAGACGCAGGTTCAGGGCGTCGAAGTAGAACTCGTTGCTCTGCTCCACGCCCAGCGCCGTCAGGGCTTTTTCCAGCGTTTGAGTCAGGGCGTGAATATTGGTGGCAAACTGACGAATGCGCTGCGGGCCGTGATACACAGCGTACATGCCAGCTAATACCGATAGCAGCACCTGAGCGGTGCAGATGTTGGAGGTAGCCTTTTCACGGCGGATATGCTGCTCGCGGGTTTGCAGGGCCATACGCAGGGCCTTATTGCCGGCGGCGTCGATGCTCTGGCCGATGAGGCGGCCGGGAATAACGCGCTTAAACTGGTCTTTGGTAGCGAAGAAACCGGCGTGCGGGCCGCCGTAGCCCATCGGTACACCAAAGCGCTGGGAGTTGCCTACGCATACGTCGGCGCCCATTTCGCCGGGCGACTTCAGCAGCGTAAGTGCCATCAGGTCGGCGGCTACGGTTACAAAAAGCCCCCCAGCATGCGCCTTCGTGATAAAATCAGTGTAATCGAATACCTGACCGTCGGCGGCGGGGTACTGAAGCATAGCGCCAAACAGGGCCTCATCGGAAAGGTCGGCGGTGCGGTGGTCACCGATTACCAGCTCAATGCCCAGCGGCGTGGCACGGGTGCGCAGCACGTCGATGGTCTGGGGCAATACTAACTCCGAGACGAAGAACTTCGTGGTGTTCTTTTTCTTGGTTTGGCTATGAAACATGTTCATGGCCTCGGCGGCGGCGGTGCCTTCGTCGAGCAGGCTGGCGTTGGCAATCTCGAGGCCCGTGAGGTCAATTACCATCGTCTGGTAGTTGAGCAGAGCTTCGAGGCGGCCTTGGGCAATTTCGGCCTGATAGGGCGTATAGGCCGTGTACCAGCCGGGGTTTTCAAGAATATTGCGCTGGATAACGGGTGGTAGCTGCGTATCGTGGTAGCCCAGGCCGATGTAATTTTTATAGATTTTGTTCTGACCAGCTATCTGCTTGAATTTAGCCAGAAAAGCGCGCTCGGTGAGGGCAGCTGGCAGGTTCAGCGGCCGTTTCAGGCGGATGGCCGCCGGTACGGTTTCGTCGATAAGCTGATCGAGGGATTCCACGCCAATAGTGCGCAGCATTTGAGCTACAGCAACTTCGTCGGGGCCGTTATGACGGTCCACAAACACATCAGCGGGCTTGGTTTTCAGCAACATAAAGAGAAGATAGAGGTGGCGAGAAGATGTGGCCGCGCGGGCAGCCGAACCTTTAACAAAGGTAAGGCGAAAACCTCTCCGGACGATAGGATTATTAGGCTGGTGGAGGTGGAAGCGCCTATACGCCAAAATATTTAACCAGATTTGCCCCCCAACCTACCCAACCTCTTTTCTCAAATGCGCCCCCTAACCATTGGTATCATTCGCGAAGGAAAAACGCCCCCCGACCTGCGCGTAACGCTCACCCCCAAAAAGTGTGTGGAGGCCGAAACGCTCTTTCCCGGTCTGCGCATTGTGGTGCAGGAATGCCCCGTGCGCAGCTTTAAAGACCAGGAGTACCGCGACCTGGGCATCGAAGTTCGCCCGGACGTGTCGGACTGTGACATCCTGCTGGGCGTGAAGGAGGTGCCGCCAGCGCAGCTCATTCCCCACAAAACGTATATGTTCTTTTCGCACACCGTGAAGAAGCAGCCCGCCAACCGGGAGCTGTTGCGGCAGGTATTGCAGAAAGACATCACCCTGATCGACTACGAGCTGCTGACCAATGAGCAAGGCGAGCGAATTGTAGCCTTTGGGCGCTGGGCTGGGATTGTGGGAGCGTATAACGGGCTGCTGACGTATGGGCGAAAGCATCAGCTGTATGAACTCAAACCGGCCTACCAATGCGTCGACATGGAGGATATGCAGGAGGAGTTCTTCAAGGTCAAAAAATTGCCCCCCATCAAGATGGTAGTAACGGGTTCGGGGCGGGTAGCGCAGGGCGCGGTGGAGGTGCTCGACAAGATGGGCATCCGGCGGGTGAGCGTCTACGATTATCTGTACCTGGATTTCAACGAGCCGGTGTACACCCAGCTCCGCAGCAGCGACTACAACCGCCGCCGCGACGGCCGCGTGTGGGATACGCCCGATTTTCACCGCAACCCGCAGGAGTACGAATCCACGTTTGGCGCTTTTTTGCCCGTTACGGATTTGCTGCTGGCTTGTGCCTATTGGCATCCGGCGGCGCCCAAGCTGTTCAGCGAAGCCGACACGCAGCGCCCTGATTTTCGCATCAATACGATTGCCGATATCACCTGCGACGTGAATGGCTCCGTGCCCACGACCAAGCGGAGCACCAGCATACAAGACCCCGCTTTTGATTATAACCCGCGGACCGGCGAGCTGGAGCCGCCTTACTCCAGCCCCACCAACATTACGGTGATGGCCGTGGATAATCTGCCCTGCGAGCTGCCTCGCAACGCCAGCCGTGACTTCAGCCGACAATTACTGGACAATGTGTTTCCGTATTTGGTAAGTGACAAGCCTGAACCGATCATTGAGCGGGCGACCATTGCTACGGGGGGCAAATTGACGGAGCGCTACGCGTATCTGGCTGACTATGTAGCTGATTAACTCACACTATTAAAATCGCATTGTCATCCTGACGAAGGAAGGACCTTATCCCAATTGAACAAAGTCGTTTAATTGGGATAAGGTCCTTCCTTCGTCAGGATGACAATGTAGTGTGGACGCTGTCTAGACGCCGCGCAACACCGGATATTTGGCCTGCACCAGCATATAAACACCATAGGCCATCAGGCCCAGGGCTACAATGGCGAGTACAACAGGACCCATACTGGCGAGCAAGTCGAATGCTCCTTCGGTGCCTTGAGCTGCCTTAGAATTAGACTGCATAGCGGCCTGCAAAAAGAAATAGCCAATGATGGCCATTACAATACCGCGGGCAGTATAGCCAACTTGACCAGTGCGATATACTATTTTTTGCTGCTCGGCCGGCAATCCGCTACTATTAACGTGCTTGGAAAACTTGCCGGAGTAAGCGCGGTAAATCTGGTAAAGGCCGGCGCCAATAATGCCCAGCGCAATAGCGCCAAGTACCCATTGGCCCCACGACTGATCCAGGAGCTTGGCAATCAATGATTGTTGGGTGCTGCCTCTGCCCTGATCGGCGTTACCGCCACTGAACGCGGCCCGGCCCGCCGCGTAGGCCAGACCAGTGTAGAGGAGGCCACTGCCCGCATAGCCGAGTCGGCGGGCTAAGCCTTTCGCATCTGAGCCCTTGTCTTCCGTATCGCGGAAGGCCTGAACGAGGCGCCAGATGACATAGCCAAGTAAACCGAAAGCAACCAAGCCCAGCAAGAACCGACCAAAAGGCAGGTCCTGAATGGTTTGCAGTGCTTGCTCTTTATCCGCCGTTTTGCCCCCCTGAGTACCCGTAGCCGCCATAACTGCCAGGGTGCCCACCACAATATACACTACGCCTTTAGCCGCGAAGCCAAATCGGGCTAAGGCTTTGATACCCGATGAGGGTGTTTGGGGCAAGGAAGAAGTAAGGGAAGAAGTTGACATAGCTGGAAAGTAGAAAAGAGCGGAAAATATGAACCAACAGGGAGTACGCAGCGCTAAGCACTCATTGAGTACATAGTGGGCCGGCCAAGCAAACCTTCAGGTTGGTACAACTCAGCTCCTGCGCGAAATAGGGGTTCGTTTTCAGCTAAGTCGAGGGTGAAGATTGGCTTGCCATCCAGAGCGCCGCTAAAAAATAAGCGCTCCAAATTGCCCCCCGCTGCCATGTACGGAATAAAGAATTGATCGGCCAATTCTGCAATCAGCAGATTACGGATATCGGCCGTTTCCTGCGTTATAATAGTCAGCTCTTCTTCAAAGGGAGTAAGGAACAACAGCTGGTCAGCTGCTAATTCTAGCTCGTATTCCAGCTTCATGTTGGGTCTGATGCCACGGCCCAGCGCATACACAATAGGTTGTTGCTCGCCTTGCAGCAGATAGCGAAATACCTTTTGCTCTAGTAAGGAATGGAATCCGGACAGCACGCAATGGCCGTTGGTGCGTTGCTCCACGGCCCACATATAAGTGGGATACTCGATGTAGCCAGGATAATTACGTGAGCAAAAGAAAGCGGTCTTTGGAAGGGTCAGCAGGTCAAGGTTTCCCAAGGTGTGCAGCTCTTCCGGGGCAATATTCATACGCGGAAGGCCAGAGAAAACTGGCGGCTAAAAGGCTTACAGCCAAGATGAAAGCAGTAGTGAACGGAGTAGAACAAATGAAAGCTCCGCACTAGCTTATTACAGCTGGTACGGAGCTTTTGTTAATAAGGTCAGCCGTAAGGGCTAAAAATTGCGGCTAAACCAGGATTTTATTTCATCGGCTGTCTTGCCAGCTTTCTTTTGAAGCTCGCCCAGCCATTCTTCCTGACGGCCTTCCTGATACTCCATATCGTCGTCGGTGAGGTTGGCGTGCTCCTGCCGAAACTTGCCTTTTACTTCATTCCAGTTGCCACGGGCACGCCACTCAGTGCTTTTGTCAATATCCATTGTCGTAGGGCTTAAGGGTGGAAATGAACTACTTACCCGTTAGCTTACGCCGGCCACGCCGCAAGGTTGAGCTGAGCTAGGCCGCTAGAAATGATTGGTATTCGCGAGGGCAATGGCAAACCATATAACTGTTCCAGTAAGTAAGCCAATTCCGAAGCCGCCGGCTGCTTTACCAATTTTTTTGCGTTGGGCTTGTTGTTGGTAACCAAGCAAATAATGAGGATCGTTAAGTAACGCTGTATCCGGAGCTATAATATTCTGGCTTTGAATAGGAGATAGTCCAATAGCAGCGCCAGTAGCTATCCCGCCCAAAGCGCCCGGAGTAGTTGGACCAAGAAAAATAAGGCTGACAGCAGTGGCGGTAGCGGTTACGAATAAGCTTCCGGGTGCTTTAAAATACTTTTGGGCATCCATACGGCCCTGGTTTGTCATTTCTGCCGGTGTGCGGCCCGTTACTAGAGATGCATCCGTTTTGCTAATAATCACCTTCGTGCCATTGGCATAACGAATCAAGAACACTCCAGTAGCGGCCATATACAGTGTGTCTGAACTTGGAGGTTCAGTGCCGGGTACATAGGATATTTCAGTAGGCGTAATGGCCAGCACTTTCGCCTTTATTTCCTCGCCATTGGTGCGCAGAATAGTGTCCTGAGCCTGGGCGCACAATGCGCTGCAGAATAATAGATAAGTGAGTAGAAAAAGACGCATGAGAGCAGAGAAAAAATACATAGGAATAAAATAAATCAGCGCACCAAGTGCCTGATTTAATTAAGCTTAGGGCATCAATGACCTCCGTTACTGAAAGCTATCATGACAAGCGTATATACAACCACTACCCCAGTTGCCAAGCCCAACCCAAGGCCTCCGGCTGCTTTTCCCAGCTTTTTCCGTTGGGCCTGCTTTTGGTAGCCGCTTACATAATCAGTATCGGCCAGCAACGCCTGATCAGGGACGATCATATTATGAGGTTTTGGAGGCGTGGCGGCAATGACAGTGCCCGCAACAATACCCCCGAGCCCATAAGTAGCTGGAATGCTAACTACAGTGGCTCCAAATGTGCCCCAAAAAGCCCCCCGCGCTTTAAAATACTTTCCCGCATCCTCGCGACCCAAGTCACTCATTTGCTGCGGAGTGCGGCCTAAGCCTATTGCTGGCGCCGTAGCATCTGGCTGGCTTACAATCTCTTTGGTGCCGTTGGAATAGCGAATCAGGAATACATCGGTAGCAAGCAGGTGCAACGTATCGGTGCTGGGGGGCTCGGTGGTAGGCACGTACGCCACATCGGTAGGCGTAATGGACAGTACCCGAGCCTTCACCTCATCGCCATTGGTGCGCAGAATGGTGTCTTGGGCTTGCGCGCTTAGTGTGGCGCAAAAGAGAAAGCAGCAAAGTAGAAAAACGCGCATAGTCGTATTTATGAAGTAGTGAATTGAGAAGAAGTGTGCTCTTAGCGCCGCCGTGAGTTGAAGCCGACCAGCAGACTAAACCGCGCCCCGCCGTTGCCGGGTACCACTGCGAAATTCACCGGGAAGTTGATGCCATTGGAGCGAAAGGAGGTGCCGATAGCCAGCGCAACATTGGCACTTACTGGGGTCAGATTGGGGCCTAAGCCAAACTCAAACCCTTTTGGCCCCCGAATACCTACCAGCGCATTGATGCTCGGAATAAACTTGCCCTGCTCTAAGCCACCTATCAGCGGCACTATCTCCAGCAGGCCCGCCGTACCGTTGGGCATTCGGAAAATGCGGGTTTCAAACTGCCAGCCGAACTGAGTGATGAAAGGGTTTAAATCCTTCAAATAGCTGCTTTCACGCGCATTAATCTTATTTATAACGCCTTGCGAAAGGATAGTAAACCCAATGCGCGGACCATTCAAGTGAATCTCCTCATAAGCCGACTCCTCATCGCCGGGCACGACCGGGCCGGGAGGTGGGGGCGAGCCGGCGATAATCTGGGGGGCTTTTTGGCTGGTGCTCAGCACTTCCTTGGTGCCGTTGGCGTAGCGAATCATGAATACCTCGGAGCGGCGAACAGTGATGAGCGGGCCGTCGGGGTTATCGGTGCGCTTGTAGCGCACTTCGGTGGGTGTAAGCTCCAGAACCTTAACCTGAAGCTCCTCGCCATTTTGCTTGGTGAGCAGGTCCTGGGCTTGGGCTGAAATGACCGTGAAGGCGGACACCAGCAGGGAAAGTAGAAAGCGTTTCATATAAGTAGGCTGTGAGGTGAAATCCTGTCCGAAGGTGCAGACTTACCCCCTGAAAACACGAACCAACTTTCACGTTTTTCAGACTTTCGACAGACCCCTTTCCTGTTGTAAAAATCTGATTTACAGATAGTGTACAAGCCAATAAATTAGACTTTAGAAAAAGCCCCCCAATCCCTATATTTAGCTTTTATATCTACTCTTATGGATGACTTACGCACGACGCTGGTCACTTTCTCGCCGGACGACCGCAAAGAGTTTGGCCGCTTCGTGCAGCGGCAGCGCAAAAAAGTAAATGGTCGCATGGATTCGCGCCTCTACGAATTGCTGCTGCACGCCAAAGCATACTCAACCGAGGAGCTGCTCGCCAAGCTATACCCCGGTGAGCCTAACGCGGTGGCATACTATGCCTTGCGCAAGCGCCTGATGCGCCACCTCACCGATTACCTGCTGCTGCGCCAGCGCCAACTCGACCCGACGGCGGCGTCCTCGGTGCGCGGCCAACTCACGCTGGCACAGTACCTTTTTGATGTGGGCGTACCCCGCCTGGCCTGGAACATTCTGCGCAAGGCCGAAAAGCTGGCCCACCAGAATGAGCAGTATGAGCTGCTGAACACCATTTATAACCTGCAGATTGCCCAGGCGGGCAGCGAGTATGCCGATGAGCTGGCCGACATCATTCGCCGCCGGAATCATAATAAAAAGGCGGCCGACGAAGAGGAGCGCGCCGGTATTGCCGACAGCCTCATTCGGGAGCGGCTGCGGCAGGCCCGCAGCCGGGGCCGGGCCGGCGAGGCCTTCGATGGTATTATGCGCGAAGTATTGCGCGAGTATGATTTGCAGGAAGCCTTTGCGCGCAGCCCGTCGTTGCTTTACCGCCTTATGTCCATTGCCCGCAGTGCCATGCTGGTGCGCCGCGACTTTGTGTCGTTTGCGCCGTTTGTGCGCCGTTGCTACACGCTCATGGAGAAGCGCCACGGCTTCCGGCCCGCCCACCGCTACTACCAGTTGGGGCTGCTGTATATGATTGCCCACGCCTTGTATCGTTCGCGCCGCTTCACCGAGTCGGTGGCGTATCTGGAGCAGCTGCGGGCGGCACTGTACGCGGGCTCGCGCAGCTACATGGCCGATTTTTATCCCAAGTATATCTTCCTACTGGCTGCTAATTACTCGTTTCTGCGCCGCAACGCCGAGAGTATCAGCTTGCTGGAAAACCTGTTGCAGGGGCGCGAGGTGGCCTTGTCGGCCGCCGACCAGCTTACGGCGCGGCTGGGGCTGGGCTTTCACTACTTCGCCGAAAACCAGTTTGCCAAAACCAACCAAGTGCTTATCGGCATCGGCCGCTCCGACCATTGGTGCGAGCAGAAAATGGGCGTGGAATGGGTGTTCAATAAGAATATGGGCGAGATGCTGGTGCAGCTCGAACTCGGCAACTCCGACCTGGCCTTGAACCGCTTGCGCGCTATTGAGCGTGGCTTCCGCGAACGGTTTGGCGAGGGCGGCCCGTATCAATACGTGCTCTGCTACCTGAACCTGGTGCGCGAAATCCTGGACGACCCCGCCGCCGTGCGCCACCCCAGCTTTCTGGAGCGCGTCAGCCAGATGGCAGACGCGGTGCCATTGGATAGCGAGCGGGAAGATTTGCACGCCATGAGCTTTTACGCCTGGCTCAAGGCCCGTGCCTTGGGTCGGCCCTACTATGAGGTGCTGATGGAACTGGCCGGGGCGGTCAAGGCGCAGGAAAAAGAAACAGCATAAAATCAAAAAGCCCCCCAGACCGAGTCTGGGGGGCTTTTTTTACAATCTAAGAGCAGAACTAGTCTTTCTTGTCAGGAACTTCTTCTACAAGCTTGTCAGCTTCTTTGTTCTGAACAACGGCCGTGTCGCCGGGCTCACGCTTCATGTCTTCTTTGATGTCGGCAGCAGCATTGTCGGTGGCGCCTTCTATAGCGTCGCCAGCGTTTTCGGTTGCGTTAGCAGCGTCGGTGCCAGCACTTTCAGCGGTAGCTTCGGCATTCTCTTGAGTCTTCTCTGAGCAAGAAGCTAGAGCGAAAGGAGCAAATGCGGCTAAAACGAGCAGAGATTTAAAGGAAAATTTCATGGCTTAAAAGAATTAGGGTCGTGAGAGTGGATAATGGCTTCATACCGGTTACCTAGGGAAAGTAACCCGCCTTTGATCTAAATTTTCTAAAAAAGTGAATATAGACGGCGTAAAACTTACCCAAACGCGAGCAGTAAAGACGATGAATCAAGCAACCCGACTATTGGCTTAACTTTTAGGAGCCGATGCCAGTATAGCTAAGACGTTCTTTCCTGATTTGCCTCTCTGACCTATGGATTCCACCGCCCAAACCCCCCAAACGCCCCTCACGCCCACCATTCCGCTTGATGTGACCGATCAGCAGAACGCCGCGCTTCTGGATGATACGCTGAAGCTGCTCAACGGCGGTGTGCCCGACCAAGCTGATAAGCACGGGCTGGCCGAAATCGACCGTTGGATAGAAGTATTGAGCGCTTCGGAGCGCACTGGTCTGGCCAAAATACTTCAGGAGATGAAAACCCTGCGCGAGCAGCTGAACGATAGTGACACGGAGCCCCACGCCATAGCCGAAACACTGGCTACACTGGGCGCCGAAGCCAACAAAGTAGCCGATGAAAGCAACAATCACTTTACTGCTTCCCTCAATCACTTGGGTAAAGTACTGATCAAGCTGGGCTCGTCGCTGTCGCGCTAACCTCAATCGACACCAAAAAAAGCTCCCCAGACCAGTCTGGGGAGCTTTTTTGTGTTTGCGTATTGCTCACAATCAGCGACTTACTGGCCGTAATAGCGACAAAGGCAGCAAGACGCACGCCAGCACCTATTTTTGCAGCCTCTATTCCTTTCCGCCACATGCCTGCCAACACACCGCCCGACCTCACGCTTTACGATCCGTCTGCCCGAATGCAGTTTGGCGACAAGCACTGCTTTTTGTGCGGCTCGCCCACCGATCCGGCCACCAACTCAGTGCCAGTGTTTGCCGATTGGCTCCAGCAGCGTTACGGCCTAGCGGAACGGCAGATTCTGCTGCTCGACCAAAGCATCCGCTTCTACCCGGAGCTCCGGATTCCGTGCTGCACACGGTGCCGCACCCAGTACGTGGAGCCCTTGGAGGCGCAAATGGAACAAACGGCCAAGCTGGGCCTAGCCGCGTGGCAGGCGCTGCCCGAAAAAACGCTGTTTCTGTGGCTGGGCAAGATGTTTTATGGCATTCTTACCACTGAGCTGCTCACCGAGCTCGACCCGTTGGTAAAGCCACGCTACCCGCTCGCCGAAAACGCGCAGATGTTCCGTCGCTTTCAAGCGTTTTTCCAAACGTTTCAGGCCCTGCGTGTTCCCATCGAGTTTGAAGACTTCACGCCGGCCTCCATCTTTATTCTGGAAACCGCTCCGCACGAAGACACCATCGCCTTTGAGTACGACGACGACCTGACCACCATGGTGTTCAGCATCAAGCTCGATAATGTGGTATTGATGGCTTGTCTGATGGATAATGGCATTATTCGGCAAGCCATGCGCCAAGTGTACACCGACGCACAGCGTCCGCTACACCCTATTCAGGTGGCCGAATTTAAGGCCCGCGTCTACTACGCGGCCTATCTGTTCGGCGTGATTCCCGATTATTTTGTACGCCCGCATCAGCCCGGCGACCAGCACCTGACCTACGATACGCTCATCGACGATGTGACAGGGGGCATTTTTGCGCCTTGGCTAAACTCAGCCTACGCACAGTCGTTGCAGGAAATGTGGAAGCGCTGGCATATACCGTACACCGCTATTCTGAGCGATGCGGATGAGCCATTAAGCTTTCTGTATCAGCCCGATGGGAAACCCCGCGAGATGACAACTTATACCTCTGCTTCGGAATAGAAGCAGATAGTCTGGGGGGCAAATTTGGGGGCGGGCAGCTTAGCTGGCCTGCCATTGTAGCTCAGGCTTGGCCACGCGGCTGATGCGCACGTTGTCCCATTTGCCATAGAGCTTTTCGTCTTTGTGCACCAATAAATCAATGGTGCGGCGTAGGCGACGATTCATCGTGTCGTGGAGCACGTACACGCCGTCGAGCTTAGGGGAGATACCGCTAACATGCACTAAATCACCGTATTTAAACTTGCCACCGTTCTGCTTAAGCATATCCCGGGAAAGCGCTATCCAACGGTCTTTGCTTGAGTGGTTACGTTTGATGCGGGAGTTGTCGGCCGTGATTAGCGGATCAGAATCAGTTTGCCCGGGTTCGGCCCAATACACGGTGGCCGTTACTTTATAACCGGGTAAGCGACGGGGCAACACTGCAGGTACAGGTGTTGGCGAATCGAATATAATGTGCCGAGGTGTCAGGTTGGCAACAGTAGGAGTAAGCGGAAGCGGAGCGGAGGTACTTGTTTGCGGGGGGAAAAGGAGTGTTAGGATGAATAAGGCAATAGACATGACAGTTGATCTGGTGACTCTTCTACTCGCCCGAAGAGGATGGGCCGACCACATAATTTTCGCGGACGAAAAGTGTTAACCCTAACTTATAAAAAAAGGTTGCTCTGGATTTTGAGTAGTATATCAACGGCCTCTCGCAGAGGACGAAAGCGCCGTTTTTGGTAGTTAATTGATTTAAAATTGCCCTTATTTTATACGTATTAACTCAGCTCTCATTTCCCCACGAAGGCAAGCGCTTGAGCCTCAGAGCTCCTATAGGCGACTACTGCCTCATCGGTCATGTGAGTGAAGTGCGCCCGCGTCATGAACCTGACCTGTGTCAGGCCGTAAGAAAGCATCTGCCTGCTGGCATAAAAGCAGGTGGGTTTCATCTTTTTCCAGGCATTCTATCTTTCTCTCTAGCTACTATGGTTACTATTTGCCCGGCCAGCGTTTTGCGCTCGGCTACATCCCTGTGTACCGGTCTGTTATTAGTAGGAGCGGTAGTAAGCTGCTCATCGCCATCGGGTGAAAATGCCTCCCGCAGCACCGATTCCGACTCTACTGCTACCAGCCAAACCGCTGCTCCTGCCAACTCACCGCTACAAGTTGTAGCCGAGTTTCGCGAGCCCCAGATTGTTGGGGTGGCGGTAGCGCCCGATGGCCGGGTATTTGGCGTTTTTCCGCGTTGGGATAACAACCCGGTCAATCCCATTGCGGTCATCGGCACGGATGGCTCCGTAAAGCCATATCCCGATGCCAGCTGGTGCATGTGGAACGATTCCGTCCGCAACGAGCCCCAGAAGCATTGGATCTGCCCCCAGAGTGTGCACGTCGATCAGGCTGGTATGCTATGGGTGCTCGACCCCGCCGCGCCCGGCCTGAAAGCCACCGTGCCCGGTGGTCCCAAACTGGTTAAGATTGACCCGAAGACCAATAAAGTTGTTCAAAACATCAGCTTCCCGGCCTCGGTGGCGCCGCGCAAGTCTTACCTGAACGATGTACGCATTGATACCCAGCGCAACTTTGCTTACATCACCGAGTCAGGAATGGGAGCCATTGTAGTCGTGGACTTAAAAACGGGCACTTCACGCCGCCTTCTAGCTGATCATCCTTCCGTGCATCCGGAGCCGGGCCTTACTTTAAAAGCGGATGGCCATCCCATGATCGACCCAACCGGTAAGCCCATGGCCTTGCACGCCGATGGTATTGCTCTGAGTCGTAATGGTGAATACTTGTATTGGTCGCCGCTCACCAGCCACTCGCTTTACCGCATCAAAACAGAGGCGCTTCGCAATGCGGCCTTATCCTCAGCGCAGCTGGGCAGCCAGGTGGAGAAGGTCGGTACCATTCCCGCCACCGATGGCATGGAGATAGATGCTAAGGATAACGTCTATCTCACCTCTTTTGAGAACAACGCTATTATGCGCCGTACACCGGCCGGCAAGCTGGAAACGATAGCTAAAGAGCCCCGGCTTCAGTGGCCAGATACGTATGCTATCACTGCTAATGGCGATTTGTATTTCACGACCTCGGCCATTCATAAAACGCCTACTTGGAACAAAGGTGTAGGTAAGCAGGACCAGACCTACCGCATTTTCAAGACTGCTCTTCCGCAATAATTCCTGGGTTGCGTCGGTTTAACTTATTGAAGCCTTTCCTCAATTGAGGAAGGGCTTTCCTTTTATTTTGAATAGATTGGCTACATCGCAAATCGTAACGATTGCGGGTACGGAAATAAGCACTTGACTTACAGGTGTATTTGTGGAACCGAATATGGGTTTTTAGCTTTGTGATAAGCTATATACATTTGCCCTGACTCACTTAGCTCCTTTACGAATGGACGCTTACTCTTACATCGCCAATGCCCACGGCGACTACATAGACCAGCTTTACAAGACATACCAGCAAGATCCCGAATCAGTGGACTTCGGCTGGCGCAAGTTTTTTGAAGGCTTCGACTTCTCCCAGCAGTTTGCTGATGGTGATGGCCAAGCAGGCCAGCCCACCGGTTCAGGGGTGTTAGCTACACCTGCTTCTACGAATGAGGCAGAAGCAGTGCGCGCTGTGGACACAGTAGCCGCCGATAAGGAAACGCAGGTTCGCAACCTTATTCATGCTTTTCGCAGCAGGGGGCATTTACGAGCCCGAACCAACCCCGTGCGGGAGCGCAAAGACCGCAAAGCGCGTCTCGACATCGCTGATTTTGGCTTAACGGAAGCCGACCTCGACACACCCTTCAAGAATGGGGAATTGTTGGGTTTGGGCACCAGCGCCAAACTGCGCGACATCGTAGCGGCGCTGGAAAAGATTTATACCCGCACCATCGGCTTTGAGTACATGTACATCCGGGACCCCCAGATTCTGGACTGGTTCCGGGATAAAGTGGAAAAGGACTCATTGAGTTTCAACCCCGGCGTTGAGTACAAAAAGCGTATTCTGCGGAAGTTGAACGAGGCAGTTGTGTTCGAGAACTTTCTGCATACCAAGTTTTTAGGGCAGAAGCGCTTCTCTTTGGAAGGTGGCGAAACCACTATTCCCGCTTTGGATGCCATCATCAACAAAGCCGCCGATTTGGGTGTACGCGAAGTGATGATTGGTATGGCCCACCGCGGCCGTCTGAACGTGCTGGCCAACATCATGGGCAAGACCTACGAGCAGATTTTCTCGGAGTTTGAGGGTACCGCCGTGCCTGACCTGACTATGGGTGACGGCGACGTGAAGTACCATATGGGCTACTCTTCGGAAGTTGACACCGAAGCCGGGCATAAAGTAAATCTGAAATTGGCCCCCAATCCTTCTCACCTGGAGGCAGTTAACCCGGTGGTAGAAGGCTTTGTGCGCGCCAAAATTGAGCACCAGTACAACGACGATTACCACCAGATTCTGCCTATTCTGATTCACGGCGACGCCGCTTTAGCCGGCCAGGGTATTGGCTACGAGCTGACGCAGATGTCGCTGCTGGAAGGCTACAAAACGGGTGGTACTATTCACTTTGTCATCAACAATCAGGTTGGTTTTACCACCGACTTCGAAGATGCCCGCTCCAGTATCTACAGCACTGATCTGGCTAAGATTATTGATGCGCCGGTGCTGCACGTAAATGGTGATGATCCTGAGGCTGTGGTATTTGCCGTGCGCCTGGCTACTGAGTACCGTCAGCAGTTTCACGCCGATATCTTCATTGATATGGTGTGCTATCGTCGCCACGGCCACAACGAGTCGGACGAGCCTAAGTTCACCCAGCCGACGCTCTACAATATCATCTCGAAGCACCCAAATCCGCGCGAGGTGTATAACACCATGCTCGTGCAGCGCGGTGATGTAGATGCGGAGCTAGCCAACCAGATGGACCGCGAGTTCCGCGAGATGCTGCAGGCTCGTTTGGATATGGTAAAGCAGAAGCCGCTGCCGTATAACTATCAGGCTCTCGAAAATGAATGGCGCACCCTGCGCCGGGCCAAAAACGAAGACTTTGAGCAGTCGCCCGAGACGGGCATCAGTGAGGAGGCCATTGCCAAAGTTGGCAAAGCGCTAACTACGCTGCCCGAAGGATTCCGCCCCCTGAAGCAGATTGAGAAGCTCACGGAGGAACGCCGCAAGATGTTCTTCGAAACGCGCATTCTCAACTGGGCCGCCGCCGAGCTGCTGGCCTATGGCTCCTTATTGCAGGAGCAGCACATTGTGCGTGTAAGCGGACAAGATTGCCAGCGCGGTACCTTCTCGCACCGCCATGCCGTATTGCACGACGCGGAGACTTCGGCACCCTATAACTCGTTGAATCACATCGGGGAAGGACAGGAGAAGCTGCGGATTTATAACTCCTTGCTGAGTGAGTATGCCGTGTTGGGCTTTGAATTTGGCTACGCCATGGCCAACCCCACCGCTCTGGTGGTTTGGGAAGCGCAGTTCGGTGATTTCGCCAACGGCGCCCAGACCATGATCGACCAATTCATTGTGTCGTCGGAGAGCAAGTGGCAGCGGATGAACGGAGTGGTGATGCTGTTGCCCCACGGCTACGAAGGCCAGGGCCCGGAGCACTCCAACGCTCGCCCTGAGCGTTTCCTGCAGCTTGCTGCCGAGAATAACATCGTGGTAGCCAACATTACCACACCAGCCAACTTCTTCCACGCCCTGCGTCGGCAGTTGACGTGGAGCTTCCGCAAGCCGCTGGTAGTAATGTCGCCCAAGTCGATGCTGCGCCATCCGCTGTGCGTGTCGCCGGTGGAAGAGTTTACGGGGGGCAATTTCCGCGAAGTTCTTGGTGATGTGTACGCCGATGCCAAAAAGGTAAAGCGGGTGTTGCTGTGCTCAGGCAAAGTGTACTTCGACTTGCTGGAAGAGCAGCAAAAGTCTCAGCATAAGGATGTGGCTATCGTGCGTTTGGAGCAGCTGCATCCTTTCCCCCAAAAGCAGCTGAGCGTAGAGCTGGCCAAGTACCCGAAGGCCAAAATATATTGGGTTCAGGAAGAGCCCGAGAACATGGGCTATTGGAACTACCTGCTCCGCTTCATGCGCCGCGAGCTGGAAGACGTGATTGCCCGCAAGCCGTCGGCTTCGCCGGCTACCGGCTATAATAAGGTGCACGTGAAGGAGCAGAAGGACATTGTGGCCCGCGCTTTCGGCATTGCATCTGCCGAGGTAGACGCCGAAAATATCAAAGGCACCGTAGAAGTAGCAAAGAAGCAGGACTAGCTGAGTGCGCGAACCGGCTGTTCGCGCACTCACAGGTTCGTTGAAAAAGCCCCCAGCTCTATATTTTCAGCATAATTCGCTTTTTTGTTTCATCAGTAATTGTGGCAGCCAGTACGCCTGCCGCCTAAACTATCACCCTCCGAAACTCTTCAACCGTTCCACCTATGGGTCTGGAAATTAAAATCCCCGCCGTCGGCGAATCTATCACCGAAGTGACCATTGCCAAATGGCTCAAAAGCGACGGCGCGGCCGTGAAGCGCGACGAAGTAATTGCCGAGCTGGAATCGGATAAGGCGACCTTTGAGCTGCCTGCCGAGGCAGATGGCACGCTGCAGATTCTGGTGGCCGAAGGCGAAACGATTGGTATCGGCACCGTCATTGCCAATATCGGCGGCGAGGGCAATGGCGCTGCCCCGGCCGCTGGAGGCGCAGCACCGGCCAAAGATGCCACGCTGGCCCAGCCTCAGGCTGACCCCGTAGCGCCCGGCCAAAAGGAGTCGGGCAGCAATGGCAGCCAAGGCGCGTCGGCTGAAAAAGCTCCCCAGTCCGCAAAAGATCCGATTACTCAGGGTGAGCAAAATCCGCAGGCCAGTGACCAATCAGGTTACGGTGGTTCGACCGCTGGCTCAGCCGATAAGCCTACTGCGCCTGCCACGGGCGGCAGCGCCCCAGCTACTGGCGGTGGCGAGGTGAAAGAAATGAAGATTCCGGCCGTAGGCGAGTCTATCACGGAGGTAACGGTAGCTAAGTGGCTGAAAGCCGACGGCGCCCAAGTAGAGCGCGACGAGGTAATTGCTGAGTTGGAGTCAGATAAGGCGACATTTGAGCTGCCCGCCGAGGCCGCTGGCACGTTGCGCCACGCAGCCCAGGAAGGTCAGACGATTGCCATCGGGACGGTAATTGCCCGCATTGAGGGTGGTAGCGGTGCCGCTGCGGGAGCAGCTCCGGCTGCACCGGCACCAGCCGCTGCTCAGGGGACAAGTTCGACGTCGGCTCAGCCTGCCACCGCTGCCGCTTCGGGTAGCGCTACGTACGCCACGGGCACTCCTTCGCCGGCTGCCGGCAAAATCCTCGGTGAGAAAGGTATTGCCGCTACTGACGTACAAGGCACCGGCCGTGACGGCCGTATCACCAAAGAAGACGCGCAAAACGCCCAGGCACGCCCAGCTGCACCAGCTCCAACTCCGGCTGCTGCACCGGCAAGCAGTGCGCAGCCAGCGGCTCCTGCCGGCGCTCAACCAGCCGGTGAGCGTGTCCAGCGGCGCGAGCGGATGAGCAACCTGCGCAAGACCGTGGCTCGCCGCTTGGTGGCCGTGAAAAATGAGACGGCGATGCTTACCACTTTCAACGAGGTGGATATGCAGCCTATCATGGACCTGCGTACCAAGTACAAAGACAAATTCAAGGAGAAGCATCAGGTTGGCTTGGGCTTTATGTCCTTCTTCACAAAGGCCTGCTGCGTAGCCCTGAAGGAATTCCCCTCCGTAAATGCTCAGATCGACGGAACCGATATCGTATTCAATGACTTCTGCGACGTGAGCATCGCGGTATCAGCGCCGAAGGGCTTGGTAGTACCGGTGATTCGCAACGCGGAGCAGCTGTCTTTCGAAGGCATTGAGAAAGAGGTAGTTCGCTTGGCTGTGAAAGCCCGCGATAATAAGCTCACCATCGAGGAAATGACCGGCGGCACGTTTACCATCACTAACGGCGGTGTTTTCGGCTCTATGATGAGTACGCCCATCATAAATGCCCCCCAGTCGGCTATTCTGGGGATGCACAACATTGTGCAGCGCCCCATAGCCGTGAACGGGCAAGTCGTGATTCGCCCCATGATGTACCTGGCTCTGAGTTACGACCACCGCATCATCGATGGTCGCGAGTCGGTGTCGTTCTTGGTGCGCGTGAAAGAATTGCTGGAAGATCCAACGCGCTTGCTGCTAGGAGTGTAGCGCTTTAGAATGGACGCAAAAAAAGCCCCCCAGCTACCATAGCTGGGGGGCTTTTTTATGACGTAAGCTACGCGGATCTGGCTGTGGATAGGGGGCGGAAAGCTACTCGGCAGAAAGGGCTATGCTTCGGGCTTTCACCTTAGCTTCCTCAGCCTTATCACCTGCAAAATTTTCTTCCACCGCCTTGCTGAATAAGCCAATCCACTGGCGCTGGTATTGACTGCGGGCTGGCATAGCTAATTGTTGAGGAATGGGCTGACCAGTGCTATTGGTGCGGCCAAACAGAGTGCTGCTCCAATAGTCATACAGCGAGGTAAGATGGTTGGGCCAATGCACTGCGGCCACCGCGCTAAAGATGGGCGAGAGCAGCGCATCCTGGTTTACCTTCTGGCAGAAGCAATCTACCAAAACCTTGATGTCACCTTCGGTACGGATGTCGGGAAGAGCAGTTGGCATAAGTAGCTAAATAGCGGTAGAGTGATACATACGACAAGATTCCGACACCGTTGCTCCGCTATGTTAAGCGTGGCGAGTGCCCATAGTAAACATACACAATCTGAGATTATTAATTCAATTTAATGTTAAATAAATTATACTGTTGAGTCTGAAAAGGGAATTTGCACAGCGCAGCAAATACTTCATTAGCTTATCTTTTTGATTCAAGCTCAACGGCTTCACTTTCAACTGTTTTAGGCTGCGTTTTCCGGCCGCCCAGCACTACCAGCATCACCGCTATTACAATCAGCGCCGCGCCGCCCAGCATGCTTATATTGAGCGATTCGCCCGCGAAGGCCCAGCCCAGAAGCACAGCCACCACCGGATTGACGAAGGCGTATGTGCCCGCCAGGGCCGGCTCTACTACCCGCAGTAGCCAGATATAAGCGGTAAAGCCCACAATAGAGCCAAAGCTGACCAGGTAAGCATACGCCCACCACGATTTCGTCGTGACCTGCGCCAGCTCAAACCCATTGGCTTCGCCGCGCAGCAGGCCCACCACCAGCATCACCAGACCACCACAAATCATCTGCATGCCGCCGGCCACAAAAGGAGAAGCCGCCGCCTGCTTTTTCTTGGAATAAAGCGACCCGATGGCCCACACCAAAGCTGCCGTCAGCACCATGGTAATGCCGGTTCCCTGCCGCCCGGGCAAGGCCACGTGAGAGGCTCCCGGATGGCTGGCCAACAGATAAACGCCCCCCAGTCCGAACACCAGCCCCAGTGCCACCAGCGCCGTCGGGCGTTGTGATACGCCGCTCATCCAGCCAAGCACCGCCAGAAACATGGGCACCGTGGCTACCAGCAGCGAGGCCATACCAGTAGGAATATACTGCTCGCCCAAAGTCACGCCGCCGTTGCCGAAGCCCAGCAAACAGACTCCAATAATGAACGCCGTAATCCAGCCCTGCGCACTTGGGCGCGGGGCTCCGCGCAGGCGCATAAATCCGTACAGCAGCACGCCTGCCAGCGCGTAGCGCGTACCGGCCATCAGCAAAGGCGGAATGGAATCGATGGCGAAGCGGATGCCCAGATACGTGGAGCCCCAGATGATATATACCGCTGCAAAAGCGAGCACCAAAGCCAGGCGGGTAGGGGAGGTAGCAGAAGTTGACATGAAGCGAAGCGAGAATGAGGCTGCAAACCTACGGCGGTTTTGGCGGGGCTGCTAGCTGCGCTCTACTACGAAGCTCCCGGCTTGCCGCGTTTCGGTCAGGTTGGCGTTCTTTGCCATGTACTCCCATTACTTCTCTGCTGTGCGTTCTACCTTTCTGCTTTTTCTGGCGGCCCTGCTAAGCTGCTCCCTCGGGGCCTCGGCCCAACTGCTGCAACCCAAGCCCGCCTTTACCCGCGCCGACTCCCTGCGCGGCGCGCTCACGCCGCTCCGCACCTGTTACGACATCAACTATTACCACCTCGATGTAAAGCTGGATGTAGCCAATAAATCTATCAGCGGCTCCAACCTCTTTCACTTCACGGCCACCCAGGATTTCACCCGTCTGCAGTTTGATCTGTTTGCCAATCTGAAGGTGGAGAAAGTGGAATACCAAGGCAAGCCGGTCCCATACACGCGAGAGGCTAATGCCGTGTTCGTCACGTTTCCGGCGCCTATTCAGAAGGGTAGTCGGGCCGAGTTTCGGGTTTACTATTCCGGTCAGCCTACGGTGGCCAAAAATGCCCCCTGGGATGGCGGCTTCGTGTTCACGCAGGATGGCAAGGGCAAGCCGTGGGTGGCTACCGCCTGCCAGGGCGTGGGCGCCAGCATCTGGTGGCCCACTAAAGATCATCAGGCCGATGAGGTAGACAGCATGCTCATCAGCGTAACGGTGCCCAAAGGCCTCAAGGACATCTCGAACGGCCGCTTGCGCAAAACCACTAAACTTAAAGGCGGCGCTACCCGCTTCGACTGGTTTGTGAACAACCCGATCAACAACTACGACGTGGCCCTCAACGTGGCCGACTATACCCACTTCGCGGACGAATACACCGGCGAAAAAGGCAAGCTGACGCTTGACTACTGGGTGCTGCCCGAAAACCTGGCTAAAGCCAAAACGCAGTTTGCGGCCAATGTGAAGCCCATGCTCAAGGCAATGGAAAACTGGTTTGGGCCTTATCCATTTTATGAGGATGGTTTCAAGCTGATAGAAACACCTCACCTGGGCATGGAGCACCAGAGCGCCGTGGCCTACGGCAACAAGTACCAGAACGGCTACCTCGGCGCCGACCGCTCGGCCACGGGCTGGGGCCTGAAGTGGGACTTTATCATCATACACGAAAGCGGCCACGAGTGGTTTGGCAACAACATCACCAGCAAGGACATAGCCGACATGTGGATTCACGAAAGCTTCACTACGTACTCCGAAGCCTTGTTTGTGGAAAGCCAGTTTGGCAAGCTAGCCGCCCAACAGTACATCCATGGGCAGCGCCGCAACATTCGTAACGACAAACCCATCATCGGACCTTACGAGGTAAACCGGGAAGGCTCATCGGATATGTATGATAAGGGCAGCAACCTGCTCAATATGATACGCACGGCCTATGTCCCCGATGACGCAAAGTGGCGTGAGCTGCTCCGGGGCCTGTCCAGCACTTTCTACCACCAAACCGTCACTACCGACCAAATCATTGCTTACTTCAATAAGCAAACCGGCCAGGACCTCACCCCTGTTTTCGACCAATACCTACGTCACTCAGCCCTGCCTACGCTGGAAGTTCGCTTCGTGGAAGGCAAATCTGAAGCCCGCTGGATAGCGAATGTGCCCGGCTTTGCCCTCCCGATTCGGGTGCGCCAAAAAGGCGGCGAGTATAGCACACTGCCTCTCACTACTTCCTTTCAACCCTTGAGCTTGCCGGGTCTTACCAAAGACAATCTGGAGGTAGACACGGAGAACTACTACATCGGCGTGCTGGTGGAGTAAGAGGTGAACTTGTGAAGTGGTGAAATTGTGAGTTTGACGTTCTGCTATTTTTTACGTCTGTCATGCAGAGCGGCCGCGAAGCATCTCGCTCGCTTCGTTGATTAGTATTGCAACGTCAGCGAGCGAGATGCTTCGCGGCCGCTCTGCATGACGTTCTACGTCATAAAACTCACCCCTTCACAATTTCACTTTTCACAAATTCGCCTTGCGTACCTTCGTGGCCGTTGATTTCCATTGAATTCACCTGCTGAATATGAACCAATACGACGTTACCGTTATCGGCTCGGGGCCGGGCGGTTATGTGGCGGCCATCCGCTGCGCCCAGCTCGGTCTCAAAACCGCTATCATTGAGAAATACCCTACGCTGGGCGGCACCTGCCTCAATGTGGGCTGCATTCCCAGCAAGGCCCTGCTCGACAGCACCGAGCACTACCACAATGCCCACACCACCTTCAAGGAGCATGGTATTGAGCTGAGTGATTTGCAGGTGAATATGAATCAGATGATTGACCGTAAAAACGGTGTGGTGAAAGCCAACGTGGACGGCATTCAGTACCTGATGAAGAAAAACAAGATCGACGTGATTCAGGGCCTCGGCTCTTTCGTCGATAAGACCCATATCAAAATCACGCCTACCGGCGAAGGCGAAGAGCAGCAGATTGAGACCAAAAACGTCATCATCGCGACGGGCTCCAAGCCCACCGTGCTGCCCTTTATTCAGCAGGACAAGCAACGCATCATCACCAGCACCGAGGCCCTGAACATTCGGGAGGTGCCGAAGCACATGGTGGTAATCGGCGGCGGCGTTATCGGGCTGGAAATGGCTTCCGTGTACGCTCGCCTCGGCGCCAAGGTGTCGGTGGTGGAGTTCATGGACGCCATCATCCCCACCATGGACCGCGCCCTGGGCAAGGAGCTGAAGCGCGTGCTGGGCAAAATCGGCATCGAGTTCTTCTTCAGCCACAAAGTAACCGGCGCCACCCGCGAGGGCGACACCGTGACCGTGACCGCCACCAACCCCAAGGGCGAGGAAGTGAAGTTTGAGGGCGACTACTGCCTCGTAGCCGTGGGCCGTTCGGCCTACACCCAGGGCCTGAACCTGGAAGCGGCCGGCATTGAGCTGGAAGAGCGCGGCCGCATCAAGGTCGATGAGCACCTGCAAACCAACGTGGGGGGCATTTATGCCATCGGCGACGTGGTGCGGGGGGCAATGTTGGCTCACAAGGCCGAAGAAGAAGGCGTATTCGTGGCCGAAACCATTGCCGGCCAGAAGCCCCACGTCAACTACCTGCTCATCCCCGGCGTGGTGTACACCTGGCCCGAAGTGGCGGGAGTGGGCTACACCGAAGAGCAGCTCAAGGAAACCGGCCGCGCCTACAAAACCGGCTCCTTCCCCTTCCGCGCCTCTGGCCGCGCCCGCGCCTCCATGGACCTCGACGGCTTCGTGAAAGTGCTGGCCGACAAGGAAACCGACGAAATCCTGGGTGTGCACATGATCGGCCCGCGCATCGCCGACCTCATCGCCGAAGCCGTCACCGCCATGGAGTTCCGCGCCTCCGCCGAGGACGTAGCCCGCATGAGCCACGCCCACCCGACGTATGCGGAAGCTATGAAGGAAGCGTGCTTAGCCGCCACGGAGAATCGGGCGATTCATATGTAGTTCTGCTGTAAAATAGAAACGTAAAAGAGGCCGTAGCTCCTAGAGCTACGGCCTCTTTTATTTGTGCGTAATTTAAATTCCGAAAAGTTTATTATTCTGAGATAAGGAAAGAATTTTATAATCTTCAGGGTTCAAATCAGGAGGAAGTTTGTCCCTTAGCACTGGTACAATAAATTGTATATTTGATTTGCTAACAACATCTGCAATTAGCGTAAGTTGATTATCATGAATATTCTCAATTTGGTCATGTAGAATAAAGTGAACACAAGGTATATCGTTCTCATCACAGAACTGAATATAGGCTATGTCAAACGCAGCGATTTGTCCCTTTTTTTTGCCTGTCCCAAGCCCTCCTACAGAACCAATTTTAAGTTCATAAGCTCTCTCTGTTTTATTTTGACTTAAAATAAACTGTTCTCCGTAAAGCTTTTCCGATACTTTGGAGAAGAACTTATTAAATTCAATAATGCTTTTTTCTAAGTCTATTTCAAAAGAGGCGATGCCGTTATTTATGTTTATTAGGCTTTTCTCTATTTCTTCAAGTTTTTCTGTTGATTCATTCCACTGTCTAAGCTGTTCTTCATATCTGCCTTTCTGCTCATATTTTTTATTGAGTGATTGAATTATGTTTTCCAATTCCTCAATCGCTCCAAGTTTGATGAGTTTTTGTGAAATAGATCTTTCACTATTAACGTTGACTTGTATAAGCTGATTAGTATTAACTATATCTTGTTCTAATTTGGGAATTTCTGAACTTATAAATTTTACTTTTTCCTGTAACATTTTATTGTGAAACTCTAGCATCTCTTCAAAAGTAGCCTGCATCTTAGGAATGAATGCATTGGCTGCTTTATATAACTCCTCAAGTTGCTTTGTGTTAATATTTGCGTATTCTTTTTCAATCTCATCTTTTGCTTCAAGAATAATATCTCTTCTAAGGGCTAATCTTGCTAACTCAGTTGATAGTTTATTTATTTCCGCCTTGATGATATTAAGTCTGTTTAGATCTTCTTGATAATCATCATTGACGCTGAAATTGTCTTTTAGTAAATTGAGTTCTTGTATATCTCTATTGATAACAGACAATGCCTGAATTATCTGTGAATGTGATGTTTCCTTTCTTAGTTTTTTTAGTATGGCTTCTTCAGTAGATTTTTGATACTGTAGCTTCTGTTTTTTGTTAGCGGTATTAGTATCAATTCCAAGCCAAAAAAGGTATAATGCTTCGTATTCTTCTGCTTTTGTAGTTATATGAAGTACTTTTATAGTATTATCTAATCTGCTTTTTTCGTAACGTATATTCTTAGCAATTATCTGACGAAAGGTAGGCTTGTCAGAACTGGAATGAAATACAAGTGACTTGAGTTTCTCTAAAAAATCTTTGTCATTATAGCTTTCATTGTTGATTTCCTGTATTTTTTCAGAGCGTTTTAAGAAATTTCTTCTGATAATTATTTCAGCACTATCTTGTTTGGTTAAATCATCTTTAAGAATTAAAGTAATTATAATATTATTGTCTTTTAAGAAGTTTTCAACATCGACATTACTCTTCTCTTTAAATTCTGAGTCGTTATAAATGTTCTTTCCGTCACCACCAAGACAAAAGTCAATTAACTTCAAAACAGTTGTTTTGCCGACATTATTTCCGGATTGCTGGAGCGCATCGGTAGGAGTTTCGTCAATAATAAGATTGAGTCCTTTGTGAAAAAGGACTTCCCTTACTACTTTGGCCTCATTCTCAATTTTGAGATTTTTTAAAAACATTTCTTTATCAAGCCAAACTTGTCCAGTTTAATTAACCCTAATATAAATAACCAATCTAAGGTAAGTACGAACGATTGCAATGATATTTCGCTTTCTTCTCTCGATTTTGTAAATAAATCAAGAAAGTCTATCTCCCCTTCTTTCACTTCTTCTAATTTGTTGCACACTATAGCTCCGTAAAAATAAATGCTATTCTTGGGATTTGTGTCTTTAGGTAGAAGCATCTTAATTAGGTTCTTCAAGTATTTTGCATCTCATAAAGGCATCAATCATGATTACCAGTAATGAAACATTTATTATTTCGTAAGGTTCAGTAATATTTGAGCTTTTGTTGATTTCATTCAATAATCTTTTCTCAACTTCTGAAAATATACTATCAGCATGCGTTTGTATTATTGATAACTCATCTTGCCCAGGATTTGCACTAATAATATCTCCTTTTACTTTTAAATAATGCTGCCTGATATTAGCTAACGTGAAATATGTCATATTAGTATTCTGCTGATCATGTTCTTTATATATTGCAGATAACTTGCCAACAAAAAGTCCGTATTCGTCTATTATAGGTTTGTATTTTTTTACATTATTATAAGCAATCTTCTTTTCTATAGTAAAAGGTTCGTTTTCCTGTTTAGTAGGGTTATTGTCTGCAAGTCTTTTTCCAAGAATGTTGATCAATTTTGAAAGGTTGCTAGTAATATTCCTGCTCTCCTTTAAGATATTGATGTCTCCTAGTGCTGCAAAATTATCCCCAAGCCCTGAGCTAGTTTGATCTATCATTTTCCAACGTTGATATCTCTTCCTGAAGCATAGTTGCTTCCAGACCCAGAACTAGTCTGTTGATTCGCCCTAGCGTTTGCTCCAACAGTTTGAGTGGACGAGTTAATCTCCTTCTTTAAATCATTGTTTTTCAGTAGTTGTAAAATATTCACGACTAAAGATGCTGCGGCAATAGCCCAGCCAGAGAATTTGATAAATTCTTCGCTCATTGTGATTGTATAAATGTTAAGGTCTTGTCCAAAGGTATCAAAAGTGAGCGTGTATTTGCTAAATTCATTAGCTGCTTAACTAAATTAAATGCTACGTAAGCTTCGTTAGCTGCAATTCAGGATGTTGTCCAGCAGCAATAACAGGTAAACACCTATGTCTTCTGCACCAGCTTAAACCCATCCTTCGTCACAAGATACTGCTGACCCTGAATGGTGATGGTTTCGCCTTCCAGCAGCTTGCTTAGGTCCTCGATGTCGCCCTCGATGGTGTGTAGGGAGAAGCCGTGCTGGCGGGCCAGGGCGAGGTAGCGCGGGTTGACGTAGTCGCGCACGCCGCAGAGGATGATGCGCACGTGGGCCGTGGTGTTTTTGAGGAGCTTGGCGTCGCGGGGGAAGGTGTAGTTGTCGGCAATCAGGATGAGGTCGGGAGAGTCGGAGCCGGTGAGCTGCTGGGCGTAGAGCAGGGCTTCGGCGTCGTTTTCGGGCGCGTCGCCGCCCCCGCCGGCCTTCATCGTTTCGATGAGCTTGTTTTTGATGGCCTCGTAGCTGTCGGTTTTTACGTGATAAAGGCCGCCGGTTTTGCCTACGCGCTTGTCCTTGTCGTTCTGGTCGTTGCCATCGTTGAAGAACACGAAGGTTTTCTTGTCTTCGAGGGCGCTGAGCTGTAGCCAGGCCAGCAGGTCGAAGGTGTAGGGAAACATGCTGCCGGTGGCGTCCGTCACTACCACTTCCTTCGGCCACTCGGGGTGGCGCTGCATCACGCGGGCTACTACGTTGGCATCGGCGGGCAGGGGCAGCTCTACGGCGGCGGTATCAGCGGTGGCCAGCAGTTCGCCGGCTTTGGTAATGCGGGCCTCGCAGTAGTCGTTTTTGTGCTGCTTGTTCTTCTTTTTCAGGAAGACGCGGTAGAGCCGGGCCGCCGAATCGGGGAGGGCGAAATGAGTAAAGCCCATATCCGCCTCGCCCAGCAGCTGCAAGGGTCCGATGGGAAGCCGCACCGCGCCTTTGGCCACAAAGGGAAACGTTTTGCCATTGATGGGAAAACCGGAGTGGAAGCCCACGCTCTTGCGGATGGCCGCTTCCAGCTCGGCCGTGCACAGAGGCTTGGCGGTGGGCAGCACCTTCACCGCCTGCACGGAGCCGTCGGCGTTTACTTTCAGCTCAAACTTTACAATCTGGGCGTCGCGCTGGGGGCACTTGTAGCTCTGGCGCAGGCTGCGGGCCATCTGACGGTAGGTGAAGCGGCTGGGGGGCAAATTGCAGGCTACGGCTTTGCCCTGGCTCTTTTTGGCGGCTTTCGGCCGACTCTTTTCTAGAAGGCGCAGCTTGTGGGTGAGGCTGTCGAGGTCGGCGCGGCTGGTGGCGGCGGTGGCGTGGCGGGTTACGTACACCACAAAGCCGTGAAAAAACGGCTGGCACTCGGTGGGGCTGTTGCAGCCGGTTTGCTCCACCAGCGTCCACGTCACCGACTCATCTTGCACCAAGCCCGGCACGCCAGCAGCCAGGTTGCGGAGGCGGCTGAGGTTGAGCTGGCGCTGGTTGAACGTGGGGTTCAGGCGAAAGGCCGTGTACACCAGATCAACCCGCACGATGTGACGCTCCTTCAGGCGCAGGGCCTGCAAATCGGCCCCCGAAAAGGTGGAGGGCAGCTGCAGCGCCTCCAGGTCCGGCAGTGGCTGGTAGCGGGCGGTGCGGTAGGCGTTCAGTTGGTCGTAGAAGGTGTTTAGCTCTGTATCGAGCGGTGCGCTTTGGGCGGAGGCGGCGCGGGTAGTGAACAGAAGAATAATACCACAGAGAAAAGCTCGAAACGATATGCATGACATAAAATAGAATAGAAAACACAAGAGAGTGCAAAATACGGGTTTGCTGGAAAGCAGCCGAGGTTATTTTGCCCCCCAGCCTCCATTGCTCAATATCCTCTGGGAGAAGGGGGCGCAGGAATGCCAGCAGCTTTTAGTAATTAGATACTCTAAATCTGACCTTAACTCATCCCTAGTGCTTCCTACCTATCGGCGCCTGCTGTGCGCGTTATTGCTGCTTCTGCCTGCCACACTCCGCGCCCAAGCTACCTTCACCCCAGCGCAGTACGAGCAGGATTTCGACTACTTCTGGACGACGGTAAAGCGCAATTACTGCTACTTCGACAAGAAGCAAACCGATTGGGAAAAAGTCCGGCAAGCGGCTGAGCCGCAGCTGAAAAGCGTCACAACCCGCGCCCAGTTTGTGCGCCTGCTGGAAAACGCCCTGAATGAGCTGTACGACAACCACGCCTCGCTCTCCACGAACCTGCCCGACTCGCGCCGTCTGATACCGTCGGCTACCGATGTGTGGGGGGCATTTATAGAAGGCAAAGCTGTGCTGGTGGATATCCGCCGCGGATTGGGGGCCGAGCAAGTGGGGCTGCGACCCGGTATGGAAGTATTGGCCCTAAACGACATGCCTATAGAGCAAGCTATTCAGCCCTTTATTGGCCGCAGCTTAAAGACCGTAGATGACGCAGCCCGTCAGGTAGCCCTCAACCTGGCGCTGGCCGGCGACCATCGCACCCCGCGCAAGCTAACAGTGCGGGTGGGGGGCAAAAAGCAAGACTTTTACCCCGACAAAAACGGCCTCGCCCTGGAAAACATCCAGTACACCGGACTGCTGGAAAGCAAGCGCCTGGGCACCATTGGCTACGTCAAAATCAACAACAGCCTCGGCAACAACGCCCTGATTGCCGCCTTCGACAGCGCCCTGACGGCCCTAAACGACACGCAAGGTCTTATCCTAGATTTGCGGGAATGCCCCAGCGGGGGCAACACCACCGTGGCCCGCGCTATTATGGGCCGCTTTATCACGCAGGAGCAGCCCTACCAGCGCCACGAGCTAACGGCCGAAGAAGTGGAGTTTGGCGTGGAGCGCACCTGGATAGAGCTGGTATCACCCCGACCTAATCCTTACACCCAGCCGCTTGTGGTGCTGGTAGGGCGCTGGACGGGCAGCATGCCCGAAGGCATAACCATCGGGCTGGATGGCATGAAGCGCGCCACGGTAATGGGCACCGAAATGGCCCGCCTGAACGGCGCCATCTACTCTTTTCGGATACCAAACTCAGGGATTGGGTTTAATATTCCGGCCGAGCGACTGTATCGAATTGATGGGTTGCCTCGGGAAAACTACGTGCCACAGGTAATTGTACCGCCATCTGCGGGTGGCAGCGACAAAACGCTGGAAGTAGCATTGCTTCGTTTGCGCAGAAGCTCAAAGCATTAAATCTGCTTTGCCGCTGGCATTAAGTGGCGGCCGCGGCGCTAGCAGTCGTGATCAAAAAGCCCCCCACAGGTTGTAGAAACCGCTGACGCAGCAAGCAAGACCCTTCGGGCAGCCCAGGCACCAGCCTAGCCCCGTGTGGCAGTGCAAAGAGTTAACTCTTGACATGACCTACGTCATGGATTCAGCCGCGTGCGTGGTCTTCCTTTGCGGAGCGGTAAAAAATGAATAGGCTATGCGTGTTCTAGAAGCAAAAAAGGTAAGCGAGCGACCATTACAGCTAGCTCCTGATCAGGCTCCCGGGTGGCACAGCCTAGAAGCGGATGCAGTGCTGGCGCGGCTACAGGTGTCGGCGAAGGAGGGGTTGAGCGAGGAGGAAGTAGCGCGACGCCAGCAGCAGGTAGGCCTGAACCGAATGACGCCAAAACAACAGCAGAGTGCCCTGGTTATGTTTCTGCTGCAGTTTCACCAGCCGCTGATTTATATTCTGCTGGCCGCCACGGTGGTCACTATCTTTCTGCAGGAGTACACCGATGCCATTGTGATTTTTGCCGTGGTGTTTATCAACGCCATTATTGGCTACGTGCAGGAGTCGAAGGCGCTGACCGCCATCAATGCCTTAGCCCAGCGCATGACGGCCCGCGCCCAGGTTATCCGGGACGGCCGCCGGCATGAAATAGAAGCCTTGCAACTCGTGCCCGGCGACGTGGTGCTGGTGCAATCGGGCAACAAGTTCCCGGCCGATGTGCGTCTGGTGAAAGTCCGCGACCTGCAGGTCGACGAATCGGCGCTGACCGGCGAATCGGTGGCCGTGGAAAAGAGCACTGTAGCCGTGCCCGCCGACAACGTGCTGGGCGACCGGCTCTGCCTGGGTTTTGCCTCCACCAGCGTCACGTATGGACAAGCAACAGGAGTGGTAGTAGCCACCGGCGACCAGACCGAGGTGGGTAAAATTCAGCAGTCCATTGCCGGCGCTGAAGACCTGGAGACGCCGCTCACCCTGAAAATCAAAGAGTTCAGCCAACTGCTGCTCTGGGTCATTCTGGGGCTTTGCGTGGTGGTCTTCGTGGTGGGTATACTGCGCGGCGAAAGCAAGGCCGACACCTTTATGATTGTTGTAGCCCTGGCCGTGGGGGCCATCCCGGAAGGCTTGCCGGTGGCCGTTACCATTATGCTGGCTCTGGGTGTATCAAAAATGGCCGCCCGCCGGGCAATTATTCGCAAGCTGGTGGCAGTCGAAACCCTGGGCAGTACCAGCGTTATCTGCTCCGACAAAACCGGCACGCTCACCGAAAACCAGATGACCGTGCAGCGAATAGCCGCTGGGGGGCAAATGTATCAGGTAGAAGGCCTGGGCTACCGGCCCGAAGGCCAAATTCGGTGCGGCCAAGAGGTAGCTGACCTTACCTCCAACCGGGCCCTGCAACTCTGTCTGCACGCCGGCTTGCTCTGCAACGACAGCGCCGTAAAGGAAAAAGAGGGAAAATGGATTGTGGAGGGCGACCCGACCGAGGGAGCACTACTTGTCGCGGCCGGCAAGGCGGGCTTCCAGCGGACCCAGTTGGAGGAAGCCTACCCGCGCTTGGACACCATACCGTTTGAGTCCCATTACCAGTATATGGCCACGCTCCACGGCGGCGTTAGGGCTGTTATTTACCTGAAAGGGTCGGTGGAAGCCGTGTTGGAGCGCTGTGCCAAGAGTATGCAGGCCAATGGGGACCTGGCCCCACTGGATAAGGCCGTGATTATGCATCAGGTAGAAACTATGGCCAATGAAGGGATGCGCGTACTGGCCTTTGCCACGGCCGACGCCCCCGCTACCCTGGCAGCCATCAGCCACGACTACACCAGCCGGGACCTGGTGTTTCTAGGCCTGCAAGCCATGATTGACCCGCCACGCCAGGAAGCCATAGAGGCCGTGCGGCTCTGCCAGGCAGCGGGCATCGACGTGAAAATGATTACCGGTGACCACGCGGCCACGGCCGCCGCCATTGCCGGCGAAATTGGGCTGAAAGGACGCCAGCACAACGGCAAGCTAGTGGCCCTGACAGGCAAGGAGCTGCAGCAGATCGACGATAAAACGCTGGAAGAAGTAGCAGAAACTACCTCCGTGTTTGCGCGCGTGTCGCCCGACCAGAAGCTGCGGCTGGTCAAAGCCCTGCAGGCCCGCGACCGGGTGGTGGCTATGACTGGTGACGGCGTCAACGACGCGCCGGCCCTCAAGCAGGCCAACATCGGCATTGCCATGGGCATCACCGGCACCGACGTGGCCAAGGACGCGGCCGACATGGTGCTCACCGACGACAACTTTTCTTCTATTGAAGGGGCTGTGGAAGAGGGCCGCGGGGTGTTCGACAACCTGACCAAGTTTATAGTCTGGACGCTGCCTACCAACCTGGGTGAGGGCCTTACCATCCTAGCGGCTATTGCCTTTGGTACTCAGCTGCCCGTGCAGCCGATTCATATTCTGTGGATAAATATGACCACGGCCGTGCTGCTGGGCCTGACGCTGGCTTTCGAGCCAAGAGAGCCCGGCATTATGGATCGTCCGCCCCGCCCGGCCAGTGAGCCCATCCTTACCCGCGACCTGATCATGCGCACGCTGCTGGTGGGGGTGCTGATGTTGGTTGCCACGTTTGGCTTGTACCTGTATGAGCGGCGGTACCAGGGAGCCTCGCTGGCCGAAGCCCAGACGATGGCTACTACGGTACTCATCGTGCTGGAGGCGTTTTACCTGCTGAGCTGCCGCTCCCTGGTGAGGCCAACGCAGGAAGTTGGTTACTTCTCCAATATGTGGGTGTACTACGGCATTGCCGCCATGCTGGCCCTGCAAGCCGCCTTTATCTACGTGCCTTTTATGAATACCCTGTTTAGCTCGGCTCCGCTAAATGCCCCCCAGCTACTGCGCATTCTAGGAGCGGGCCTCGTCCTGTGGCTTATCGTGAGCGTGGAGAAGCACCTGCGGTTTCGTAGCCTTGTCCGAAGCGCCCGGCAGCCCCGAACATTGCCGGCAGTTGGCTAGTACATCCGCAAAATGCCCCCCAGTTACCGGTAGCGCCGGTGCAGGCGTTGGGACAACGCTGTACTCGTAACTTCCTGGGTTTCCTCGCTCTCCTTTTTGACCTCTATGATATATCTGCTCGCGCTGCTGCCTATTCTGCTGCTCGTTGTTGTCTCGTTGACGAAGGGCGTTAAGGCAGCGGTGCTGGTAGGCTGGGTGGTGACGACGATCCTGTTCTTTTACTGGGGCGCGGGCCTGAATCACTACCTGGGGGCGCTGGCGGTATCGTTGCTGACGACGGTCAATATTCTGCTGATTGTGCTGGGCGCGGTGTTTCTCTACACCATCATGCAGCACACCGGACTTATCGGGCAGCTTACGCACTCTCTGGATCAGCTTCACCCTTCCAAGGAACTTCGGTTTTTCCTGCTGGCTATTGGCCTGACGGCCTTTTTTGAGGGCGTGGCGGGCTTTGGCACTCCCGGCGCTATTGTGCCCCTTATTCTGATTGCCCTGGGTTTCGAGGCAGTGCTGTCGGTGTCGGTAGTGCTGCTGTTCGATGGCTTGTTCGCCTTGTTCGGGGCCGTGGGTACGCCTATTCTGATTGGGCTGCAATTACCCCTGGGCTTGTCGGCCGCCGAGGTGCAGACCATCGGTATTACGGCGGCCGGGCTCATCAGCTTGGTGGGACTGCTGGTGCTGGGGCTGGTGTTTCGGCTGGTGGGCCGGCAGCACGGCGCGCTCAAGAACCGACGTCAGGTGCTGGTACTGTATGCGTTTATCATAGTGCCATTTTGTGCGCTGGCCTGGCTGGCGCCCGAGCTGGCTACCGTATTTGGTGCCCTGCTTATGCTGGGCCTAGCGGTGCTGTATCTGCGGCAGCGCGGCACGAGTATCAATCTGTGGCCCTGGCTGCCGTACGCGGCGCTAGCCTTGCTATTATTGCTGCCTAAGCTCCTGGCTCCCTTGCGGCTGTGGCTGGGTTGGGAATTAGTCTTCGCGGATATGTTTGGCTCCGGCATTCGGGGTAGCCTCAAGCCGCTGCAGTCGCCGTTTCTGCCGTTCGTAGCGGTAGGGCTAGGCGTGGCTTATTTCCGCCACAGCCCCTCCCTGCACCTGCGCGAACCGTTGGGCAAAATGGTGAGCGTGTTTGGGGTGTTGTTTCCGTCGGTGGCTATTGCCCAGCTGATGATTTATTCCGGCGTGCAGCAGCCCTCTATGGTCAAGTACATAGCCGAGCTACTCAGCCGGCTCGGACCCGCCTACCCGGTGCTGGCACCCTTCATCGGTGTGATGGGCGCTTTTATTACGGGCAGCACTACTATTTCCAACCTGGTTTTTGGAGCCTCCCAGCAGCACACAGCCGCCTCTCTGGGCCTGAGCACTACCGTGGTACTGGCATTGCAGCTGGTAGGGGCGAGTCTGGGCAATGCTATCTGTCTGTTCAATATCATTGCCGCCGCCTCCGTCGCGGGCATCAAGAACTACAAGACTATCCTGGCGAATAATCTGGTTCCTACGCTTCTGGCTGCGTTATTGGCGGGGCTGCTGGGCATGGCCTGGCTGCTGATCAGCGCTTAAGCAGGCCTGGGGGGCTTTTTGTAGCTTGGCTGATCAACTTACGCCATCACAAAAAGCCCCCCAGATCACATGACCTACATCGCCTTGCTACGCGGCATCAACGTGGGCGGCCACCGCGTGACGATGGAAGTGCTGCGCCGCCTCTTCACGGAGCTAGGCTTTGCCAACGTGCGCACCTACATCCAAACCGGCAACGTGTTCTTCGACGCGCCCGTGCAAGACAGAGCCTTGCTTACCGCCCGCATTGAGCAGCACCTAGAGCAGGCCCTGGGCTATGCCGTGCCCACATTTCTGCGCAGCCCGGAGGAGCTGGAGCATCTGCTGGTCCTCAATCCCTTCAGTCACCTCACCGTGACAGACGACATGCGTCTGTGCCTGATGTTTCTGACCGACTCCGCGCCTACCGGCCTGGTGCTGCCGCTCCGCTCACCCAAAGGGGATATGGAAATCGTGCACCTCACCGACCACGAAGCCTTCGTTATCTGGCACATCATCGACGGCCGCGCGCCAGCTACCCTATCTTTTCTGGATAAAACACTTGGGCGCCGGACCACTACGCGCTTCTTCCCCACGGCCGCCAAAATTCTGGCAGCCGCAAGGAATAGTTGAGTAGCGCGGAAGTACTCACACCTCCTTAACAGGCTGTTTGAGCTAGCAAACAAATGCCTTTATCATGTAGAGACGCAATATTTTGCGTCTTTTCGTCGAATAGTTCTTTCGCAAGGAGACTCCAACTATTGCGTCTCTACGCTGTATTACCTGAACAGCTTCTGAAGCGCAGTTATGAAGCTTGCTTCAGAGCGTCGGCGACAGCTTTGGATAGGGGAGTAGTCGGGCGGGCGATGAGCTTGGAAAGTTGCCGGCTGTCATCGAAGAGAGCACCCTGGGAGGCACTTACGTCCCAGCCAGCAATAGCCTCAGCCAGCCCTTTGGGCAAGCCAAAACCAGTAAGCGCAGCGGCATACTCGGCGGCGGGCAGATCCCGGTAAGGAATCGTTTTGCCGGTCTGGCGCGAAACTTCAGCAGCCAGATCAGCAAGCGTATAGGATTCGTCGCCCGCTAGCTCGTAGGTCTGGCCGGCGTGCCCTTCGCCGGTGAGGGCCGCTACTGCCGCCTCGGCAAAGTATTCCCGTGTAGCCGACGAGATGCGACCTTCCTGCGCGCTGCCCAAAAATGCCCCCCCGGCCAATGCGCCCGGAATCGAGCCCAGGTGGTTTTCGGTGTACCAGCCATTGCGCAGCAGCGTGTACTCCAGACCGGATTCTTTAAGCAGCGCCTCGGTAGCAAGATGCTCATCCGCCAGGCTCAGCGACGAAGTATCGGCGTGCAATACGCTGGTATACACAATTCGCTGTACACCAGCCTGCTTGGCAGCCTCAATGACGTTGCGGTGCTGGGCTATGCGCTGTCCCACTTCGTTGGAAGAAATTAAGAGCAGCGTATCGACGCCGGCCAGCGCGGCGGGGAGCGTATCGGGCTGGGAATAGTCAGCTTGGCGGGTCGGTACACCTAAGTCAGCGGCCTTGGCCTTGGAGCGCACCAGCCCAATAATGTGGTCAGCCCCAATCTGGGCTTTTAGTTTTTCAACAACTAGGCGGCCTAGCTGCCCGGTGGCTCCTGTGATGGCGATAGTCATAGAGTATGTGTGTAATCAGTGAATGAAAAGCCAAAAGTAAAATGTATACTTACATAAAGTAAGTACGTACAGAAAGGTAAGTATGAAAAAAGATTCGATTTTGCCCCCCAAGCAACCTGATACGCTTTCCGACAAGTTTCAGCGCGGCGATTTGATGGCAGAGGCCTGCCCGTCGCGCACCGTGCTCAAGCACATGACCAGCCGCTGGGGAGTGTTGGTACTCATTGCCTTACAAGGCCCCACAACCCGACGCTTCAGCGAGTTGCGCCGGCTGATTGGCGGCGTGAGTGAGCGGATGCTGGCTCAAACCCTGCAATGGCTAGAAGCAGATGGCCTAGTAAATAGAGTAGCCTTTGATGTGGTGCCGCCGCACGTGGAGTACAGCCTGACACCGCTGGGCCAGCAGGCCGCCGAGAAGGTGCGGGACCTGGCGGATTGGATTGAAACCAGCCTGCCGCATATTGCACAACGGTGGGCGAAACAGCCAAACCAAGAAGGAGCCCAGGAACCGGCCGTATCAGCGGATTTGCGCTAATGATTATATAATAGAAAAAGTAATTCGCGTCGTAGCTCTAATTGGCTGCCCAGAAATGGGGGAAAGCTCATTAGGTTGTCTAGCTAAGGTGAACCAAGCTGAGATATTGTTTCAAGTTACTTTTCAAATGGTTGGGTGCGAGGTAGCCGAGCGAAGAATGACGCCTTCCGGCGTTGTGATAAGCGATATGGTAGCTGATTTCCAGGTTGGCTTCGGTTAAGGCAGTGAAACGGCCACCGTCGACTAATTCGACCTTTAAGCGCTTCTAAAACGATTCGGCAAGGGTGTTGTCGTAGCAGTTGCCGCACCGGCTCATCCTTTGCAGCGCACCGTATTTGGCGAAAAGGCCTTAAAACAGGAGGCCGTGTACTGGCTGCTCTAGTCATAGTGCACGATGCGCCCGGCCGCCTAGCCGGCGGGCGGCGCAGGGCTGTGGAGTTCAGGGTCTCGTCGTATTAACGCCGTATGTCGGGCGAAGCCCTAATGGTTTTGGCTGCTATCACAGAAGAAAGCCCCCCAGAACTGTCCAGCCGAACCAAACCACCTCCATACCCATTGTGCTGCCCGAAAATGAAGCAGACCCTGAACTACCAAGTAGTTCAGGGTCTGCTTGCCCCCGGAAAGTGGTGGCCCACCAGCTGAAGCGAGCGGAATAAAGAGCTAAAGTTAGAGCGGATTGTGCTTGCCAAACAATTGGTTACGCGAGCCATAATTTTTTTTGATGGCGAAAAGACTCGCAAAAGTGCGTTGTCTAGTCCATTAGGTCGAAAATAAAATTTGCGAAAAGCGGCGCGAAAAAAAACCACCATGGCCGATGAGCTACCGAGCGCAACAATGCCGTAGTTTTGCAGCATGCTTCAACCAAAAAACTTGTTGATGAAGCGCGGAGATACCCTGCTCGGCAGGGAGCCGCGAGTGGACCAAAAGGTCTTCGCCGCCATCGGTTCTCCCGATTTTGCCTCTGGTATTTCCGTTATTTTTTTTGAGTGCTGCCCCGCTACCGTTTCGGATTCCGAAACGGTTTTTTTATGTCCGTTGAGTTCATCGACTGCTGCTCCGCACCCGATTAATATATCCCCCGGACGCCAACACCCTCTCTGCCAACGGTGGCGGCTGCCGCCATTGCCTCGGCCCACACCAGCCGCCAGTTTCTCCGGCATGGGTAGTGGTAGATAAGAATGCACATTGTCCGTTTTAGCTAGACGCCCTCACTTTTCCTTCACTTTGGTATGGCACGTAAAGACCTGCTCGACATCGCATCCCTTCACCGTGAGGAAATCGAGTTCCTGCTCGACCAATCCACATCCTTTAAAAAGCTGTTCACCCGGTCGGTGAAAAAAATCCCCGCCCTCGAGGGCAAGTCCGTGCTCATGCTGTTCTATGAGGCCAGCACCCGGACGCACTCCTCCTTCGAGGTCGCGGCCAAACGCCTCTCGGCGGAGGTAACGAATTTCAACGTCGACCATTCCTCCATCACCAAGGGCGAGTCGGTGCGCGAAACAATCGAGACGCTCCAGGCCATGCGCACCGACTACATCGTCGTCCGTCATAGTCACCCTGGACTGCCCGGCATGATTGCCCGCCAAACCACGGCTTCGGTCATTAATGCCGGCGACGGGGCGCACGAGCACCCGACGCAGGCCTTGCTGGACGCCTTCACCATCAAGGAAAAATTTCCTGACCCTCGGGGCAAAAAAGTCCTCATCATCGGCGATATTCTCCACTCCCGCGTGGCGCGCTCTACCAGCACGTTGCTGCAAAAGCTAGGCGTCGAGGTCGCTTATCTCGGCCCGGGGTCGCTGGTGCCCAAGTATGTCCCGGAAAGCATTCGCCGCTTCACCGACTACGAGGCGGCCATGGCCTGGGCACCCGATGTGGTGTACCTGCTCCGTGTGCAGATGGAGCGCCAGGACGTGCAGTTTTTTCCCAACGTCCGGGAATACCACCGGGTCTACGGCATCACCAACGCCCGGCTGGCGGAAATCCGTGACCGCGGCCTCTACATCATGCACCCCGGCCCCGTGAACCGGGGGGTCGAGCTGTGCGACGCCGTGATGGACTACGAGCGCAGCCTGATCACTAACCAGGTCGAAAATGGCATCTCCATCCGCATGGCCGTGCTCGACTGGCTCACCCCCGGCGGGGACTTCCCGAAGCAGGAATCAACCTATGCCACGCGGCAGCGGGCTAGCTCGACAGTGGTGATGCCCTGACCGCCGGACGCAACGGCTGACGCCGCTCTTTCATTTATATCTTCCATACCCCTTGCCGGTTTACAGCAATTATTACTTCATGCTTCTCCTTCAAAACGCCCGCATAGCCTCCGAAAATTCACCCGTGCTTCTTGAGAGCGATGTCCTGATTGTCGAAGGAAAAATTCAGGGCATCGGCCTCAACCTGGCCATTCCCGAGGGTGCCCGCATCATCGACGCGCGTGGCCGCATCCTTATGCCGGGCATGTTTGATGCCCACGTCCATTTCCGCGCGCCCGGATTTGAGAACAAGGAAACCATCACCACGGGCAGCGAAGCGGCCATCAACGGCGGCATTACTGGCGTGGTCATGATGCCTAACACCCGCCCGGCCCTCGACTCGGCAACGGCCGTGGCTACGGTGCTGGAAAATGCTAAGGACCGGTCCCGCATTCCGGTGTACACCTCCGGCTGTGTCACTAAGAACCGCGAGGGCAAGGAACTGGCGGAAATCGAGGGCATGCACAGGCTCGGCGTGACAATGCTCACCGACGACGGGGATACCACTAGCGACCCGGCGGTGCTGCTGCGGGCCATGCAGTACGCCACCGAGTTTGGAATGTTTTTCGCCAGCCACTGCGAGGTGCCGGAGCTGGCCGGGCCGCGCGCCCTCAACGAAGGGGTGATGAGCTACCGGCTTGGCATCAAGGGCTCGCCGGCTTGCGCTGAGGAAATCATCATCGACCGCGACATCCGCCTGGCCCACGCGGCGGGCGCGCACGTGCATATCCAGCACGTGTCCAGTAAGCTCGGTATGGAAACTATCCGCTCGTGGAAGTCGCGCGGCGACGTGAAGGTGACGGCGGAAGTAACTCCGCACCACCTGTTATTCACCGACGAAGACATCGGCGACTACGACACGAATTACAAGATGAACCCACCGCTACGCACGCAGGCGGATTGTGATGCCCTGCTCGAAGGGCTCATCGAAGGCGTATTCGACCTGATTGCCACCGACCACGCGCCGCACACGCCGTTCGAAAAAGCACAGGATTTCATCAGCGCGCCCAACGGTATCACTGGCTTGGATACAGCCCTGGTGTCGCTCCATCACTTCTTCGTTGAACCCGGCAAATTTGGGTGGGATTTAGTGGTGAAGCGCTATTCGGCGGAGCCACGCCGCCTGATGGGCCTGCCGGTACCCGCCATTGAAGTAGGCCAACAAGCTGAGTGCGTCTTATTCGATACTGAAGCGGAAACGACCTTCACGCGTGAATTCATGAAATCCAAATCCCAGAACACGCCCTTCATCGACCAGACGTTGAAAGGCCGGGTAGACTTAGTGGTTTTAGGTGCGGAAATCCTGCTAGAGCGCAGATAGGTAGAATGTCATGCTGAGCTTGTCGAAGCATCTCCACCGCTTCGTTGCAACCTCGTGCAAAATTATTAATGACAGAAAAGGAGAAAAATCAACTCATCAAAGGGCTATTCCTGACAACAGGTATCGTCCTTGGTGTCATGCTCAGTCAAGTAGAAGATGGAACAGATGGGATTCTTTTTGCAGTACTGAGTGCTGGGCTATTCTTCGCAGCATTTCTTGTCGCTGATAATACAGGAAAAAGTAAACTCCTTCTGTATTCTGCTGCAATTATAGTCTGGCTCATTATGTACAGGTTTCTTCAACTGCCATAACTGTTTCAGCCCAGTATGTACGTCTACATTCTGACCAATCAAACCGTTTTGTATATCGGCAGATGTACTGATTACGGCATTTAATCCGACTTGAGAAGCAATTGATTTAGATATTTGGGAAGGTTGATCCCAACGAAGCGGTAGAGATGCTTCGGCAAGCTCAGCATGACGTTTTGATAACTTCGATGAATACACCTTCCTCCCCTAATACCCCCAAGCCCCTAGTCGGCGTGATCATGGGCTCCAGCAGCGACTGGGACACCATGCAGCATGCCGTGCAGATTCTCGCGGACTTTGGCGTGGCCCACGAAGCGCGGGTGGTGTCGGCCCACCGCATGCCCGACGACTTATTTGCTTACGCTGAACAAGCCGGTCCGCGCGGCTTGCAGGCTATCATCGCCGGTGCGGGTGGTGCCGCCCACCTGCCGGGCATGATGGCCGCCAAAACCGCGCTGCCTGTGCTGGGGGTGCCGGTGGCCAGTCGCCATTTGCAGGGGGTGGACTCGTTGCACAGCATCGTGCAAATGCCCAAAGGGGTGCCCGTGGCCACGTTTGCAATTGGCGCTGCCGGGGCGGCTAATGCGGCGCTGTTCGCCGTCAGCCTGCTGGCCCTGCACGACGCGGCCCTGGCGGCCAAGCTGCAGGCGTTTCGCGCCGAACAAACCGAAGCCGCTCGCGCCATGACCCTGCCCATATGAGCAACGACAGTCACGTAACCACCATGATTCCTGTTTTCCCAGGTAGTGTAGACGCCGCAGGCCAGCGGGCTACCCTGGGGGTGCTAGGGGGCGGCCAACTGGGTCGGATGTTTGTGCACGCCGCCCAGCGCCTGGGCTACTTCACCGCCGTGCTGGAGCCCGACGCGCAAAGCCCGGCCGGGCTCGTGAGTCACCACCACATCCAGACCGGCTACGACGACCCGGCCGGGCTGGCTCAACTGGCCCACCTGTGCCAGGCCATTACCACCGAGTTTGAAAACGTGCCGGCCCAGGCCCTGCAAACGCTGGCGCAGACCCGGCCTGTGGCGCCTGGCGCGGCCGTGGTGGGCATTGCCCAAAACCGCATTGAGGAAAAAGCCCACTTCGCGGCCTGCGCTGCCGTGTCGGGGGTGACCTGTGCGCCCTATGCGGTGATTGAGACACCGGCCCAGCTGCAGGCCGTCCAGGATAACCGAGCGGATTTGCTGCCTGGCATCCTTAAAACCGCGCGCATGGGCTACGACGGCAAGGGCCAGGTTCGCGTCAAGACCGCCGAGGAACTGGCTGCTGCCTGGGCGGAGTTGGGCAGCGCCGCATGCGTGCTGGAAAAGATGCTGCCGCTAACCGCTGAGTGTTCGGTGCTGGTGGCGCGCGGCTGGGACGGGCAAGTCGTCAGTTTTGCCCCCCAGCGCAACGTACATGTCGACGGCATTTTGGCCGTGACCCACGCCTACAAAGGAAATTTGCCCCCCGCCCTGGCAACTAGTGCCCGAGATGCGGCCGTTTCCATCGCTCAGCATCTCAGTTATGTCGGGGTGCTGTGCGTCGAGTTTTTTGTGGTGAAAGACGGCAGCGCGCACGGCAGCTTGGTGGTCAACGAGATGGCCCCGCGCCCGCACAACAGCGGCCACTACACCCTGGACGCCTGTGACGCGTCGCAGTTTGACTTGCAGGTCCATGCCATGGCGGGCTTGCCCTTGCCACAGCCGCGCCAGCATTCCCCAGCCATCATGCTCAACCTGCTGGGCGAGGTGTGGTTTGATGCCAACGGTCAACCGCAGGAGCCGGACTGGCACTCCGTACTGAGCTTGCCAGGAACCCACCTGCACCTGTACGGCAAGGTGCAGGCGCGCGCCGGCCGCAAGATGGGTCACCTGACCATCACCGGTCCGGATGTCGCCAGTGTCAAAGCCGTGGCGCGCCGCGCCGCTGGTTTGCTCCACTTGCCGGGGCAGGACGCCATCTAGAGGCCATTTTCTGCTCTTGACCAGCCTCCCGCACTTTGTGCAACGGTAGGCGCCGCCAAGCTCGAAAAGAGGCCACAAGAATGAATCCCCAGCGGCTGTGCGCTAGTGGTTTACAACCGAGAAAGCCTCTCGCGTCGTGACTCCAGTTGCTTGTCCAAAAATGGGGTGATTATTAATACTCTGAACTCTAGTATAAACTCGTTGGGCGCACTTATGAATGGCCGTTATTAAGTATTTATGCTTACTACAACAATCAGTCGCTTATCATAATTCGCCTTCTAAGACAGTGAAAAGGCAAGAGGTGCTGAGTTAAATATGGTGTGACGCGTCCGCTTGAGATAGCTTAATAGTTGGAAAGCTCGGCCTGTAAATCTCGCAGCAGTTCCTCGGACGAGACCACAAAGCCGGTCTTGTCGTTCATCGGAAAGGCATCAATCAAGTGGCCTATGTTTGCTGCTTCGGGCACCACCTGCTGCATGAAGTGTTCCAAGGCGAGTGGCTCGACCGTGTAGGGGCTCCATTCCCCAACTTTATTCAACTCGGCATAAGCGGCTGCCGGCCAGATGGCCAGCAGGTGTTTCCCCTCTACTTCGCTCATGGCGCAAGTCCCGTACTCGTCCACTAAAACGAAGACTATTTCGGTGTCGGCTACGTGTTTAATAAGATGCTGATAGCGCTTGAATGCTGGTAGCTTAGAGACGGCTTCAATTTCTTTCGGATTGGGGTTGCGCATATAATAAGGATGGGCTCGATAAGGTTCTACTGGCAAGCTTACACGCTCGAATTTACAAGCTCTAGCGAAGCTGCCAATCAGCAACCGTGAAAGTAGATAAAACGCAGATAGAAGGCTGCGCAGTCACTCATATCCATTCCTTAAAAAGTCGCTTGACATAAGAAGAGTTATACCCCCAGCCTCGGAATAGTGACGGTTTGACTCATACTCACCTGAACGATTCATCCGTAGTACTTTTGAAATATCAACCTCTTCCAATAAGGTTTCCTTATCTGTCAGCGCCACGTAACAACTCCTGCGTACGGTTGGCTGCCTGTTTTTGGCAGCGCCGGGTAAAGCTGCCTGATGTGAATTTTGTAACTCCAGCTTCTTCTGCTTTTAAGGTAAGCAGTGGCTAAACCTCAGCAGCTGAAGCACCTGATAAAAAGCCCCCCAGCACCAAAATTCAGTGGTGCGGAAGCTACTCCAGCTTTGACTGATTAGCGCACGTATAGTAGCTTCCTGTTTCCAAAGCTCTGTACTTGTCCGTATGCTTTCTGAACCCACCTACCTAGCGGCCCGCGTGGTGGCCCCGATGATTGAAGCTCACTTTATACGGCATCGGGCAGCGGCCAGCGCCCAGCAGGCGGTCAATCTGGGGCCGCCACCGTCGGCGCATCTGGTGGAAGTGATGATAGATGTAGCGTTTTGGGCTAGTCTGCGCCGGGAGGAGGGGCACCCACCCAAGATTTCGCTGGCTTTGCTGGAGCCCACGCAGGCAACCCAGGCCGTGGAGTTTACCAAGCGTCGCCTTATACCCTATAACCTGCTCAAACTAGCGCCTGCCGTAGAGCTGCCGGGCATTCACCTGGGGGTGTGGTACGATGAAGAGGGCCTCTATGTGTGGGGCACCGCCACAGGCACACCGCCGCTGTGCTTTGTACTGGAGGTAGTGGAGCCCGGCCTGCTGGTAGCCAAGCACCGCCGCGCCGATGGCTTCGGCAAGTTTGTGAACGTGGCCATCCTGCGCGGCGAGCAGCTCCAGCTGGTCGATATCGAAAACACGGCCGTAGATGACTGCCCCGCGCTACAGAAGTTTCTGCCCGAACCAGGGCTGCCCGATGCGGCCGGCGAGCTGGATACTGTGCTGGTGGAGCTGGCGGGCGTGATGCGCGCCCACGGCCGGGGCGGATTGGTGCTGGTGGTGCCCACCGAGTCGAACAAGTGGCAGGAGTCGATTGTGCATCCCATGACTTACCCCGTGCTGCCCGTGTATACGGGCATTGCCGAAGTTCGGCAGCAGGAGCAAGCCAAGTGGGAGTGGCGGGAAGAGATTCAGCGGGCCATTGGCATCGTGGGGGGCTTTACAGCCGTGGATGGGGCCACCATCATCACCCGCGACTATCATCTGCTGGCCTTTGGGGCGAAGGTAGCCCGCGCCAGATCCAGCACGCCCGTCGATAAAATGGTGCTCACGGAACCCGTCGTGGAAAGCGAGGCCAAGTACATGCATCCGGCCCAGAACGGCGGCACCCGCCACCTCGCCGCCGCGCAGTTTGTGTACGACCAACGCGACACTGTGGCCCTGGTAGCGTCGCAGGATGGCTTCTTTACAGTGTTTGCCTGGTCAACTTCCCTGGAAATGGTGCACGCCCACCGCATTGATGTGCTGCTGCTGTAGGGGGCTATTGATCTTAGAAAGCATTTTGCGATTTTATATTGGTGTCATGCAGAGCATGTGGCGCATCAAGCCAGGGACGAAGCATATCGCGTGCTGATGAAGGATTACTAATCTTAGTAAACACGCGAGATGCTTCGCTGCCGCTCTGCATGACCGCCAAATTTCCATTATTGATTACCAAACTGACTCTAACCTGTTTATAGGCAACCTATGCTTGTTTTTGCGTAAGGCTATGTAGCTGCCGTGCTTCTGCTTACAGCTTATGTGTAAACCAGCTTTTATACTTCTCAAAACAACGCCTAATGAACAGACGACCACTTGTAGTTACGGCCATTCTTCTCGCTGGCCTTACCGCTGCCTGCAACCAATCGGGCCAGGAGCAGCGCGACCAGGCCCAGAACACCGAAACCTCTTCGATTGCCGACCAGATCAACCGCGCCCCGCTCGAAACCCGGGAGGCCAACGTGCCCGGGCAGCGCCCCACTTTCGCCGGACAAACCCGGGCCAAGGGCGTGAAATCGACTGCTGCCTTTGAGGTGACGGTGCTGGCGAAAGGTCTCAAAAACCCGTGGGCCGTGGAGCCGCTGCCCACCGGCGACCTGCTGATAACTGAGAAACCCGGCATGCTGCGCATTGTATCGGCCACGGGGAAAGTGGGAGAGCCCATCAAAGGGTTGCCCGAGATTTACGTCTCTGGGCAAGGCGGCCTGCTGGATGTTGCGCTGAGCCCAAATTTCAAAACTGACCAAACGATTTATTGGTCTTTTTCCGAGCCGCGCGGCGACAAAGGCAACGCCACCAGCGTAGCCAAAGGGGTGCTTTCCGCCGATCGCCGGAGCCTGAGCCAAGTAAAAGTGATATTTCGGGCGCTGCCCGCCTACGACGGCGACATGCACTACGGCTCCCGCTTAGCGTTTGGGCCGGATGGTATGCTGTACGTGAGTCTGGGTGAGCGCTCCGACAAGGAAATCCGGCCCCAGGCTCAGCAGATGAATAGCCACATGGGCAAAACCCTGCGCATCACTCCCGACGGCAAGCCCGCCCCGGATAACCCATTCATTAAACAGGCCGGTGCCTTGCCCGAAATCTGGACGGTGGGGCAGCGCAACGTACAGGCTACCGCGTTTGATGCGCAGGGGCAGCTTTGGTCCGTGGATATGGGGCCGCAGGGTGGCGACGAGCTGAACCGTCTGGAGGGCGGCAAAAACTACGGCTGGCCCTTGGTAACGTTTGGCGAAGAGTACTCCGGCGAGCCCGTGCCCAACTCCGTCACCACCAAGCAAGGCTTCGTGGACCCTGTCTATTACTGGGATCCGGTGATTGCGCCGTCGGGGGCTCAGTTCTATACCGGCGCCGCTTTTCCGGCCTGGCGCGGCAACCTGTTTGTGGGGGCGCTCAAAGACCGGGAGTTGGTGCGCCTGCAAATCGAGAATGGCCGCGTAACGGGCGAAGAGCGTCTCCTTTCCGACCGCAAGCAACGCGTGCGTGATGTAAAACAAGGGCCGGACGGCGCGCTGTACGTGGTGACGGATGAGGCCGACGGCGAGCTGTGGAAAATTGCCCCCCAGGCTGGCTCGTAGAAAGCAAGACAAGCGCTGGGGGCAAATTGCCGCTGCCTGTATTCATTTAGAACCCAAAAGCCCGACGAGAATAAGGTTCTCGTCGGGCTTTTGGGTTTCTAGAGCAGGTTAAAAAGAGTTGCCCCTCCCAATGTAGATTGGTGGGCATAGCAGTCACCTGGCGTCGAAATAGGGAAAGAAAGTCCGGCCGCAAACTTACTTCTGCGCCGGGTTTGCCCCCCAGCGCTTGTCCCGCCACGCCTGCTGCTGTTGGGCGTCCAGAAACGTCCAGGCCACGATGCGGCTGCTTTTCTGACCCTGCGCCATGTTGATGGTGCGCACCTCGACGGCCCCTGCCTTTTCCAGCGACTTATACAGGCCCGGCAGGGTTTCCTTCTTGGATACCAGCGTCGTAAACCAGAAAATGTTGCTCTTGCTTAAAGTGCTTTCCTGGGCCATGCGCCACAAAAACGTAGCCTCGCCGCCGGGATACCACAGCTCCGTGGCCTGGCCGCCAAAGTTCGGGGCAGACGGAGTCTGGGGGGCTTTTTGGGTGCCGAGGTTGTGCTCCTTACGCCGGCTGCTGGCTTCGGCCTCGGCCTGGGAGCCATGAAACGGCGGATTGCACATGGTCAGGTCGAAGAACTCCTTGGGCTCGACGATATCGTTGAAAATCTGGGTGGAGGAAATTTGGCGGCGTATGTCTACGTTGCCGGCCAGGGTGCTATTGCTGGCAACTATCTGCTTGGCCATGCGCAGGGCTACCACATCCACATCAGTGCCCACGAAGCGCCAGCCGTACTCCTTATGCCCGATAATAGGGTAGATGCAATTGGCCCCCACGCCAATATCAAGCACCCGAATGCTTTTGCCTCTGGGAACCACGTCGCCATTGACGGAAGCCAGCAAATCAGCTAAGTAATGAACGTAATCGGCGCGGCCGGGAATGGGCGGGCACAGGTAGCCGGCCGGAATATCCCAGTTCTGAATACCATAAAACTGCTTCAGCAACGCCCGGTTCAGCGCTTTTACGGCTTCAGGGTTGGCGAAGTCGATGCTGGTGTCGTCGTACTTGTTCACGGCCACAAACGGCGCCAACTCCGGCGAAGTCTTGATTAGCTGAGGAAAGTCGTAGCGGCCGCGGTGGCGGTTGCGCGGGTGCAACGGGTCTTTCTCGGCGGTATCCTGGGGCGGTTGGGTTGTCATTGGGGTAGAGGGGTAAATGAAGGCGAATCAAGACTGCTCTAGCATTGACTATTGACTAGTAAATCAATAGGCGGTCATGCAGAGCGGAGCCGAAGCATCTCGCGTGCTGACGAAGGATTACTACTCTTACTAAACACGCGAGATGCTTCGCTCCGCTCTGCATGACCGCCTGCTTAAGCTACAATATGTACTCGTATGACAGGCAATCCAAGTCAGTACAGCGCTACTCAGGCGCTAGCAAACGCAAAAGCGGCCGCAGCTCCGAGGAGTTGCGGCCGCTTTATGCCGAAGGTTAGTACGCTGGCGTAGATCGTTTTATCAAAAGCTAAGCCTCGGCCAATTTAACAGAAACGGCGGTTGGTCCTTTCTGGCCCATGGCCACTTCGAACGTCACCTTGTCGTTTTCTTTGATCTGGTTGATCAACCCATTGGCGTGCACAAAAATGCTTTCCTGGGTCTGCTGATCCTTGATAAAGCCGTAGCCTTTCGAGTCATTAAAGAAAGACACCACACCCTTCCGAATAACGTCGGGCTGCTCCATGTCTTCCTGCTTCATGGTCGTAATCTGGATATCCTCCTGATTAATAACCTTCTTCTTTTTTGGATCCGGAGGAGAATCAACGATGTTGCCGTTTTCGTCAACGTAAGCCAGCATATCCTCTAGGCTCTGACCCTTCTGCGCGTTTGCTTGGCGCTCCTCTTTTTTCTCAGCCTTATCGGTACGCTTCTTTAATCGTTTTTTCTCATTCTCTTTTTTACCAAACGTTGCTTGTGATCTAGCCATTTTTATTTTTTGATTTTAAGTAATACACATTGTAATGCCAGGCAAAGCCAGAGGCTCAAAGCAGGCCATCATCTTACTACAGACGGCGAAAAACTAAAGTTCAGCACAAGGCATAAACGTCTTAGTATAAAGCTGAACCGCGGGGAGCACCTGCCTGATGAAAGAAGGAACGGGGCAGGGAATCATCAAAGTTACAGCAATTCAACTTCTTCCTGTTGTTGAGGCAGGTAAAAGCTGTCAAGTTCTATTACGTCGCCGGGGGGCAAATCGTGCAAATAGATAGCGCCAACCCGCACGCGCAGCAGGCGCAGCGTCGGAAAACCGACGGCTGCGGTCATTTTGCGCACTTGCCGATTCTTGCCTTCCGTGAGCGTAATGGATACCCAGCTGGTGGGGCCGTGACGGTCATCGCGAATTTTGCGGGTACGGGGGGCAAATTCCGGTGCCGTTTCTAATTTAAATGCGGTGCAGGGCGTGGTCTGGTATTTTACGTCGCGAATACCAATTTCGACGCCTTGTTGTAATTGCGCAATTGCCTCGTCCGTAATTATTCCGTCGACCTGGGCGTAATATTCTTTCTCTACTTTTTTGCTGCGCACCAATTCGCTCATTTTTCCGTCGGTGGTGAGCAATAATAGCCCTTCACTCGACTCATCCAAGCGCCCGATAGCCATCGTGCCTTCCGGAAAATTGTGTAAGTCGCCGAGCAACTTCTTCTTTTTTAATTCACAGACGAACTGACTTAAATAGCCATACGGCTTGTGAATTATGAAGTGTTGATGCGACATGTACGAGACGAATTAAATTAACTGGATGGGTAAGCGACGGATACTGCAATTGTTTCGGCAGGAAATAAGGCTGGTACGCAAAGATGTGTTATCTTATTACTAATCAAGAATTAAACTGATAATAAGCATCTTGGCTCCTCCCGTGGCGTGTGCGCTAACCGTTTGATGGAACAGCCACAACTAGCGCCGCTTCTACACCTTGACCCAACCTCGGCTCAACAGTCATCGTACAGCGGCCGACGGCAATGTATTAGCTAATGCCTATTTTCCATTTTCTGTTCCCTGACCATGAAATCCGCTCTGTTTTTCCTTTCCTGCGCCTCCGCTTTGTCGTTGGCTTCCTGCAATACCGACAAAAAAGCCGCCGTTGATGCGGCCACGACGCCCTCGGCCGATACGGCCGTGGTAGCTGATAACGACGTGGTGATGCTCTACCGCGAGCAAGGCAACCGCGTAGCCAATCGCGTCACTACCGATTTGGGTATTACCGACACCGCTCAGGTTCGCGAGGTGCGGCGTGTGTACGATACCCGCGCCACCCGCCTCGGGGAAGTAGACACCCGCTACGCCGCCGACACCACCGGCCGCACCACGGCCCTGCGCGAAATTGACCGCGACACCGACACCAAAATCAAGGACATTGTGAAGGACGATGACCGTTACATGACCTACGAGGAAAAGCGCGCCACCTATTACACGGGCGAAGAATACGCTGCCGAAGCGGAAGAGGATGTGCCTCAGTCTGGCGCTTCAAGTGCCGCCCCGCGCCCTGCTACTCCTGCTCGCCGCCAGGGCCCGGCCATTGTGAAGTCTGAGAGGAAGAAGAACGGTGAATCCAAAACCGTGTACGCCGACGGTCGCACCGTGAAAGTGGACAAAGACGGCGACCGCAAAATCGAATATCCTGACGGCACGAAAGTAAAGCGCGACGCCGATGATGGCGAGCGCAAAGTGAAAGACTAGATTTTGAGCCAAGCGCTTATTCAACAAAAAGCCCGCATCAGTCATGGTGCGGGCTTTTTGTTATAGCTTATTGTGCTACACCAAACGCCTGTAGCTCCTTCGTAATGCGCTCATTCCAGCGTGCCTGAGCGGCGTCGTTCGTGCCATTCCCAGTTTCGCCGTCGTACTGTTCCTGCATGCGGTTCATTTCCTGATACGACAACAGGTATTGATGCTGCAAGTGGCCAGCGTAATAATCGACTGACAGCGTATCCTGCCGAATTCGATGCTTAAAGCGCTCCACCACCAGCTTTACCACATCGAAGTGGCGCTGCTCGTGGTTGAGCGTATAGGGTGTGCGGGCATGGTCGGCTACCCAGGAGGAACTGCGCACCACGAAGGTTTTCATGGCAATACGGAGCTGCATTTTGCCCCCCACAACCTTCGTGGAGCCTTGATACGCGAAGTTGGGAAATATCACCGCTGCGGTATTACCACCAGATTGGCGGGTACCCTTAAAATCAGCAAAATCGAGGGGGCGCTTGGGGTCGTAGAACAGCGTGTCGGCTTCCTGATTATCGATGTAATCGGTGAAGAAAACCTGCACGCCAGTAGCCAGTTTGGCGTTGTGGGGGGCATTTTGCTTTACCCAGGTGTGCAGGTACCGCATCGCTTCAGTTAGCGCCTGACGTAGCGTGGGCTCCACTACGGCAAGCTGGCCGGCGGGGCGGCCATAGCGGGCCGCGCCCTGGTACTCGGTTAGTGCTATCGTTTGGCCGTCGCGCTGCCAGTCGAAGGCCATTTTTATCGTCATGCGGCCATCTACGCGGCCGGGCGCTTTGGGGTCAGACGTCTCCGTGACTTTACACTCCCGCAAACGGATGGTTATGGGGCGCAGCTGCTTATTGGCAGGAAGTGTTTGTTGAATAAACTTCCGAATAGCACTAGCGCCACCGCCTTGCAAATCAATAGCTTGCGCTTTGGAAGCTGGTGCAGCAACGGTAGAAGGCGGCAGCAACGAAGCCACGGCGCGGCGGTCGGGGCGCTCGTCTACCACCTGCGCTACGTAGAACTCCTGGGGGGCAAATGTTTGGGTAGGAGCCAGCAACCGAATGGGCGGCACCGGCCCCGCCGACTGCGCCGCCAGTAAAAGCACCCCCGCAAGTAAGGCTACTACCCAGCGCATTGCCGGGCGCAGAAAAGTCAGCAACATGGAGGGATAAGTGTGTGAAGCCGGAAGCTAGTAATCAAGGCTTCTACATCGGAGCCCTGGCAAAACGTTCCCGCCCGCCAACCGTCAAAAAGCCTCCAGCTTCCGCCCAACTGAACAATAACCCTTCGTAGAAGCTCGCGTTGTTAGCTTTCATCCTAATCAATTACTAGCTATGGAAAATAAGCCCACGACATTGCCGCCCCAGAAGCAGGATCAGCAGCCCGGCCTGGAGCAGGAAATGACGCCCCAACCCGAATATATTCGGCCCAACTATAAAGGCAGTGAAAAGCTGCAAGGCAAAGTAGCCCTCATCACCGGCGGCGACTCCGGCATCGGCCGCTCCGTGGCGGTGCATTTTGCCCGCGAGGGGGCCGATGTGGCCATTACGTATCTGCCCACCGAGGAAGAAGATGCCTATAAAACGCGCCAGCTGGTAGAAGCGGAAGGCCAGCGCTGCCTCACCCTGCCCGGTGACCTGCGCGACCGGCAGTACTGCCAGCAAATAGTGGAGCGCACCGTCGATGAGTTGGGTGGCCTGAATATCGTAGTCAACAACGCCGCCGAGCAGTTTCCCAGTCAAGACCTGAAGGAAGTGTCGGATGAGCAGTGGGAAGACACCTTTCAGGTTAATTTTTTCTCCTTCGTCCGCGTGACGCGCGCCGCCCTCAAGCACCTCAAAGAAGGCGACTCCATCATCTGCACCTCGTCGATTAATGCCTACCGGGGTAACCAGCAGCTCGTCGATTATTCGGCCACGAAAGGCGCTATCACGGTCTTTGTCAGGTCGATGGCTCAGCAATTGGCCGAGAAGAAGATCCGCGTCAACTCAGTGGCTCCCGGCCCCATCTGGACACCGCTTATTCCCGCCAGCTTCCCGCCGGATAAAGTAGCTTCCTTCGGCAAAGACACCACCATGAAGCGCCCCGGCCAGCCCTCCGAAGTAGGCCCCGCCTACGTCTTCCTCGCCTCCGACGACTCCACGTATTTCACCGGCCAAACCCTGCACCCTAACGGCGGCGAAACGGTGAATACGTAAGCCGCTTAAGCTGTAAAAGATGCGTTTAATACCAATTGAACGTCATGCAGAGCGGCCGCGAAGCATCTCGCGTGCTGAGGTTGCCACACTAACCGTCATGCTGAGCCTGTCGAAGCATCTCTACTGGTTAGTAGAATCAATACTATTGCAACGAAGCGGGAGAGATGCTTCGACTCCGCTCAGCATGACGTTCTCTTTTGTTGATTAGCACTCCTCACATCAGCACGCGAGATGCTTCGCGGCCGCTCTGCATGACGGTCGAATTAGGTACTGCGATATAAAAAAGCCCCCCAAACATTTCCTGGGGGGCTTTTTTTATATAAGATCATTTAGGCTAAGCCAACGCAGCTAGAGCAGTACTTAGTTGGGTTTAAACTCGCCATGAATAGCAGCGCGCCAAAATTTCATACCTTAGAAGACGTTCTTTCCCGACTTACCCACCCGCATGGAAACCCTCGATACTCCGATTGCTGCCGCCTCCGCCCCCTTTGATCCTGCGCTGCTGCCGGAGTTGTTTGGGCGGCTCAAAACCCGCAGCGAAGTCCTGCGGCGGGAGGGCGCCAGCGAGCGGATTGCACGCCTGCGTAAGCTGAGCCAGTGGATAGAAAACAACCGCACACGCATTCAGCAGGCCATGTACGCCGACTTCCGCAAGCCCGCGGAGGAAGTGGATATGTCGGAAATCTACGTGTCGCAGGTAGAGCTGAAGCACACCATGCAGCACCTGGCCCAGTGGATGCGCTCCCGCCGCGTGGGCACGCCCCTGGCCATGATGGGTACGAAAGGCTGGGTGCAGCCCGAGCCCAAAGGCGTGGTGCTCATCATTGCCCCCTGGAATTACCCCTTCTACCTGGCCGTCGACCCCCTGACTTCCGCCCTGGCCGCAGGCAACTGCTGCATTCTGAAGCCGTCCGAAATGACGCCCGCCACCAGCGTCCTCATCCGGCAAATGGTGGAGGAGGTGTTTGACCCCAGCGAAGTAGTAGTGTGCGAGGGCGACAAAGACGTGTCCACGGCCCTGCTGAAGCTGCCTTTCGATCATATTTTCTTCACCGGTAGCCCACAAGTTGGCAAAATAGTCATGCGAGCCGCCGCCGAGCACCTCACCTCCGTGACCCTGGAGCTGGGGGGCAAATCGCCGGTGCTGGTGGATGAAACCGCCCACCTGCGCGACGCGGCCGAGAAAATTGTGTGGGGCAAATTCCTCAACGCCGGCCAAACCTGCGTGGCTCCTGACTACCTGCTGGTGCACGAGAAAGTGCGCGACAAGCTGATCGACGAAATCAGGGCCGCCACCCGCCGCCTCCACGACCCTACCGGCGAAGGCGTGCAGCAGTCGAATACTTTTGCGCGCATCGTCAACAAGCATCACTTTCAGCGCGTGAGCAAGCTGCTGGAAGAAGGCCAGCGCCTGGGGGGCATTTTGGAGATGGGCGGCATCGTCGATTCATCGGACAACTTTATTGAGCCCACTCTTCTGGCCGAAGTGCCAGTGGAAGCTGGTTTGTGGAAAGAAGAGATCTTCGGCCCCGTGCTGCCCCTGCGCACCTACAGCACCCTCATGGAAGCCGTAGACTTTATCAACGACCGGCCCCGCCCGCTGGCTCTCTACCTCTTCAGCCGCAGCGCCGAAAACCGCCGCTACGTCCTCAAGCGCGCCCCGGCTGGCGGTGTTGCCCTCAACGATACCATTATTCATCTCATGCACCCGGAGCTGCCTTTCGGCGGCCTCGGCAACAGCGGCATGGGCCGCGCCCACGGCCGCTACGGCTTCGACTCATTTTCCAATCTGAAAGCCGTCTTGAAACAGCGCGTCGGCCAAACCTCAATCAAGCTCCTTTATCCACCTTACACGCCCAAAGTGAAGCAGATGATAGAAATGGTGATGAAGTGGTTTTAAGCATTGGTCCGTGCCGTGTTGAGACGCAAGATTTTGCGTCTCGTCGTTGAACGACGCATTACAAAGCGAGCCCACCATATCTAATAATATCAGCAACGACGAGGCGCAAAATCTTGCGCCTCTACCACTTTATGTGACGTCCGTTTCCGCCGTCAGACAACTTTTCGCGCCCCAAACTACGCGGCATGCCGAGTATATCGAAAAAAATACCGATATTTTCAGACCCGTGATCAGCGCGGACAATACTCTGCTTCTGAATTGATTATGAATCCCACTCCCGCCCACCGCACCCTTCTCAACGCCCTCGCCGACACCTTTATCCCCAGCATTGAAGGCAAAACCGAGAAGGCAGAGTTTTGGGCCCAATGCGGCTCCCAGGGCATTGACGTCGATAAAGCTTTTGCCGCCATTTCTGCACAGCCGGAAGGCGCTCAGCAGGAGTTTAAGCAGTTACTCAAGCTGTTGGAAAACCCGGCGTTAGGATTGACCTGGTTTGGGCCGCTCAAGCCCTTTGTGCGCCTGGATGCAGCCCAGCGCCAGCAGATGCTGCAAAGCTGGGCGGGAAGTAATGTGCCCCAGTTGCGTAAAGGGTTTCACGCCCTTCGCAAGCTGCTCACTTTCCTCTACTACGGCTCGTCGTCGGCGGAAAAAGGCAACGCTACCTGGGCGGCGCTGGGTTACCCTGGCCCGCTGCCCGAGGAGGTCGTGAACACCGAAAAACCGCTGAAAACCCTGCGCCCCACCAACGATATTACCTACGACTGCGACGTGCTGGTGATAGGCAGCGGAGCCGGAGGCGGCGTGGTAGCCGCCGAATTGGCTGTGGCTGGCCACGATGTGTTGGTGCTGGAAAAAGGCCCCTACTGCCACGGCTGCGACTTCACCCAGCGCGAAGTAGATATGATGGGCCAGCTTTATGACGCGCGCGGCGCCCTGTGCACCCAGGATGGCGGCGTAGCCTTGCTGGCCGGCAGCTGCCTGGGCGGCGGCACCACCGTCAATTGGGCTGGCTCGTTTCGTACTCCTGATTATGTGCTGGAAGAATGGGCCAAGGAGCACCAGGTGCCACACTTTACGTCGGCTGAGTTTAAGAACAGCCTCGACGCCGTAAGCCGGGCTTTGAGCGTGAATACGAATTATCAGCGGCACAACGGCCAGAACCAGGCGTTGCTGGAAGGCTCGGCCAAGCTCGGGCAGAGTACCAGATTGATTCCGAGGAATGAAAAAGGCCTCACCGACTCCGAGGCGGACTTCCAGGGCTTGGGCTACACTACCATGGGCGACCGGTACGGCATCAAGCAAGGCACTTTGAATACCTATCTGCCCCAGGCCTTCGCCCACGGAGCCCGCCTGCTGGCCGATACCCGGGTGGAGCGCGTGACGATACAGGCCGGCCAGGCCACTGGCGCCGAAGCCGTGCACACCACCTCCGATGGCAAGCAAGTGCGCGTGACAGTGCGGGCGCGGCGCGTGGTGGTGGCTGGTGGCGCCATCCAGACGCCGGCGCTGCTGTTGCGCAGCGGTTTGCGCCATCCGCACTTAGGTCAGCATCTGCATTTGCACCCCACGGTGGCTGTTTCGGGCCTGTATCCGCAGCTGATAAATCCGTGGCATGGGCCGAGCATGTCGGTGGTCAACGACTGCTTCACGCGCCTCGATGGCACCAACTTCGGGGTGAAGCTGGAAACGCCCCCCGCCCACGCGGGCCTGATGGCTATGGTGCTGCCCTGGCAATCGGGCGAGCAGCACAAGCAGCTGATGCTCAACGCGGCGCATTTGGGCAACTTCATTGTGCTGACCCGCGACCGGGATGGCGGCCGCGTAACAATCGATCAGCACGGGGCTCCCTTGGTCGACTACGTGCTTAGCCCCTTCGACCGCAATTCTATGCTTCAGGGCGTGCGCGCCGCCGCCGAAATTCATGTAGCAGCTGGGGCGCACACGGTGTATTTGCCCCACGGCACTTTGCCCACGCTGCATGCCCAAAATGGCGTGATACAAAACCCTGAGGTGCTGGAGAAGCTGCCGCACCTAGGCTGGAAGCCAAACCAGTTTAGCCTCTACAGCGCCCACCAGATGAGCACCTGCCGCATGGGTGGCGTGCGAGCAACGCACCCATTAGCCCCCAGCGGCGAAACCTACGAGGTCAGCAACCTGTACGTGGCCGATGGCTCGGCCTTTCCTGCTTGTAGCGGCGTCAATCCCATGCTGACCATTATGGCGCTGGCCCACTATACTGCCCAGGAAATAAAGGCCAGATTGGTAGCCAACGGCGAAAAAACGAGGCGGCAGATGGCCGTTAGTGAGTAACGCCTGAGCGGTGCGGCGGGGGGCAAATAGTCGGGGCAGGAGGGAGGAGATGACCATTTGCCGGATTTTCGCGTATGCAGGGCACACTCCTACATTCTGTCCCATGCGTTCCGCCCCTTTCTTTCTTGCTCTGGCCCTGCTGATGGCCACTACGTTTAGCTGTGCCCGTCGCAAAAAGGCTAATATTCCGAATGCTCCTACTACCACTGCTGCCCCGGCGCCGGCCCCGGCCGCGCCCGTAGAGCGCCGCGCCGCCCGCGACCTGACCGACGTGATGACCGACGAGCTGAAATTGCTCCCCGATCAGCAAGTGAAAGTGCGTGCCATCCTGACTTCCACCGTGGAGCAGGTGAATGATGCCCAGAAAAAGCATGGTGCCGACCGCACAGCCCTAATGACTGATTTGAAAGCCATTAATGCCCGCTCGGAAGGCCAGCTCAAACAGGTGCTTACGCCTACTCAATACCAGCAATACCAGACCAAGAAGCGGGCAATGCAGGCTGAAATGCAGTCCCGTAAATCGAGCGGAGGACGCTAGAAAGATTTTGGGCTGTTAAGGTCTAAAGCAATACGAATGCAATAAAGATAGGCGGTCATGCAGAGCGGAGCGAAGCATCTCACGTGCTGATGTTGCAATGGTAACTCAATGACGACACGCGAGATGCTCCGCTCTGCATGACCGCCTTGATAAGTGTTTAAGAAAAAGCCCCCCAGCGTGATGCTGGGGGGCTTTTTCTTGTATGATAGTTTCGTTTACCATTAGTCTTATAAAGATAACTAGCTGACGGATAATACTTTGAAAATATATTGGTTTTAGCAATTATACTTCGGTCTCATGAGGCAACCGTTGGTCTAGTCTGAGCATCTTTTGAGTTGCTGGATACATATATAGAAAAGTAAAGACACTGGTTATCAGAGCTTATTCATAAATTAAGACTACGGTCTCTTTGAATTATAAAGAAAATTCTTCTACTTTGTATTGCCTACTACTAGGTTAGGCACTTAACCCGGTTTTTGCTCTTCCTGCTATGATTGAGTTGCGCGATATCCGTAAAAGTTACGCAGTAGGCCCCAACAGACTGGCCGTGCTCAAAGGCATCGACCTGCACATCCGGGAAGGGGAGTTAGTGAGTATAATGGGCTCATCCGGGTCGGGGAAAAGCACCTTGCTCAATATCCTGGGCATCCTCGACGACTATGACAGCGGCGAGTACCACCTGGCCGGCAACCGCATTGACCGCAACCTTTCGCAGACGCGGGCAGCCCAGTATCGCAATCAGTTTCTGGGGTTTGTGTTTCAGTCGTTTAACCTGTTGAGCTTCAAAAACGCCATGGAAAACGTGGCGCTGCCGCTTTACTATCAGAAAATAGGGCGAAAGGAGCGCAACCGCATGGCCCTAGAGTACCTCGACCGCGTGGGCCTGCTCGACCGCGCCGACCACTTGCCCAGCGAGCTGTCTGGGGGGCAAAAACAGCGCGTGGCCATTGCTCGCGCCCTCATTAGCCAACCCAAGCTCATCCTGGCCGACGAACCCACCGGCGCCCTCGATACGCATACCACCCAGGAGGTGATGGACATTTTCAAGCAGGTGAACCGCGAAGGCATGACGGTTATCATCGTGACCCACGAAAACGACATTGCCGCCCAGACTCACCGCGTAATTAGGGTGCGCGACGGCCTGGTGATAGATGATGAACAAGGCACGGATGAAGAGATGCTGGCCGCTCAGCGCTTCATCAGCTAAATCACGAACACCACAAAACAGCTGCTTCGCTAAGCTGAATACCTTCCCGCTTACTGCCTTTTAGAACAAACGAGCTAACCTTTCTGAGCTATGAAAAAGAACTTACTGATGTGGGCGCTGCTACTGCTGGTGGGCACCGCCCAGGCCCAGGTCACGACCAACGTGGCGAAAACCGTATCCGGCAATGTGGATAAGCAGGCTTTGTCTAAGCAGATAACGCAGCTGATGCGCAACCCCAAGAAGCCAAATCAGGACTTGCAGTTTGTGCTCAGTGGCTGCCACGCCCAGCAGATTATCCGTGACAATAAAGCCGATGTGCAGATGTCGCAGCCGGTGTCGGTGAGCTACAGCAAGGGCGAATCGGGCTGGGGCGTGAAGCTCAAAGACGGCCTGTTTGAAATGAAGCTGGACTTTGAATGGGCCGACGTAACAAACCTGAGCTATGAGGCAGAAACCGATGACGACGACCAGAAATACTACGAGCTGAAAATAAAAAGGCAGAAAAAGGGTGGCGACAGTATCACCTTCGATTTACCACTGTACACGACCAACGAAGCGGTAGTTAAAAACGTGATGCAGCGCTTGGAAAAAGTGCGCCAGAGCTGCAAGTAGGGCTAAAAAAGCCCCCCAGCAAGACATACGTCGGCTCATTAGTGGCACCGACAAATCAACTTCCACAGTACTTCATAAAGCAGCCTCAAAAGCCATGTTCGACATCGATAAGTGGCAGGAGATCTTGGGTACGATGCGCCGCAACAAGCTGCGCACCTTCCTGACTGCGTTTGGGGTGTTTTGGGGAATTTTTATGCTCGTGCTATTGCTGGGTGCTGGCAAGGGAATGGAGAACGGCATTTTCAAGGAATTTGGTGCCGGTGCCCGCAACAGCTTGTATATCAGCGGCGGTAAAACGTCCATTCCGTACAATGGCCTCAAGCCCGGCCGCGAAATCAAGCTCACCAACGTTGACCAAGATGCTATTCGCCGCCAGATAGATGGCGTAGACTTGCTGGCCACCCGCAACCGGCTTTTTGGCGAATATACCATTATGCGAGGCACCAAAAATGGCTCTTACCAAGTGTTTGGGGCCAGTTCCGATTTTTTCGAGCTGAACGGTGAGGTGCTCCATTCAGGCCGCTTGCTCAATCCGATGGACGTGATTGAGCGGCGCAAAGTGATGATTCTGGGCGAGAAGGTGCGTAAAGTGCTCTTTGGCGATGAGCCGGCTTTGGGCGAGTATGTGCAGGTGAAGGGAGTTTTCTTCAAAATAGTGGGCACCTTCACCAACACCCAAAATCAGGGCCGCAACGAAGAACGGGCCTACACGCCGTTTAGCACCTTCCAAACGACGTTTAATCAGTACAATCAGGTGCAGCTTTTTGGTCTGACCTCGCAGCCAGGTATTCCAGTAAAGCAGGTCGAAGACCAGGTGCGCATGCTACTAGCCTCGCGGCACAAGTTTGACCCTGCCGACAAGGAGGCCCTTGACTTAGAGAATAACGAAGAGGAAGTACAGCGTTTTCAGGGCTTATTTAATGGTATTAAGCTTTTTGTGTCCATCATTGGCGTGCTTACGCTGGTAGCGGGCGTGGTCGGGGTGAGCAATATCATGCTCATTATTGTGCAGGAGCGTACCCGCGAAATCGGGGTGCGCAAGGCCTTGGGTGCTACGCCCTGGAGCATTATCAGCATGATTCTGCAAGAGTCGGTGGTCATTACGGGCTTATCGGGCTACCTGGGGCTGCTGGCCGGGGTGGCCGTGCTGGACGCGGTACGCTATGCGCTGGAACAGGCCGGCGGTACTACCTCCTACTTCGACCGGCCGGAAGTAGACGTGACGGTGGCCGTTAGCGCCATTATACTGCTGGTTATAGCTGGTGCCATAGCCGGTTTGGTGCCCGCCATGAAAGCAGCCAATGTGAAACCTATTGAAGCTTTAAGAGCCGAATGAACTGAATAAAATGAGAACAAAAACTCCCCTCCTTACCAAGGATGGGACGCCATGCCAAAGGGGCGGCTGGGGTGGTTGAGGACGTTGCTGATGTTGTTTAGTCAGCTTCGTTAAAAAGCCCCCCAGACAATCAAACAACTAAACAACAACCGCAACCACCCCAGCTTTGGCTGCGCCAAAGCATCCCCTCCTTGGTAAGGATGGGAGCTAATCGTTCGGACTCTCCCCTCTGGCTTCAACACTGCCTTATTCTTAACTCCCATGTTTGACCTAGATAAATGGAGCGAAATCTGGAGCACCGTACGGCGGCACAAGCTGCGCACGGGGCTGACGGCGTTTGGCGTGTTCTGGGGTATTTTCATGCTGGTAGTACTGTTGGGCGCAGGCAAAGGCTTCCGTAATGGGGTAGAGCAGGAGTTCGATGTAGCCAAAAACGCCGTTTTCGTTTGGACCCAGCGCACCAGCGTACCCCACATGGGCCTGAAAGCGGGCCGGTTTATCCAACTCACCAACGACGACGTGCGGGCCATTGAGCGCCAGGTGCCGGAGGCCGCTTTCATATTGCCGCGCTGCGAGCTGCATGGCACGTTTACGGTGCAGGTGCCGCCCAAAAGTGGGGCATTTACGGTGAAGGGCGAGTACCCTGGCTACCCCGCTATTCAGGCTTTGGATTTGGAGCGGGGACGCTTCGTGAATGAAATGGATATCCGGGAGCGGCGCAAGGTGGCCATTATCGGCAACCGCGTGGTAGATGTGCTCTTTATGGGCGCTGACCCTATGGGTAAGTATATCAATATCAAGGGCATCTACTTCCGGGTGGTGGGCGTGTTCAAAGGTACCGGCCGGCCCGAGGAAGCCCAGCAGAATGCGCAGACCATCTTCGTGCCGCTGACTACTCTGCAAATTGCTTTCAACCAGGTAAATAAGGTCGACTACTTCGCCTTTATCCCGAAGCCCGGCATTCCGGCAGCCGTTGTGGAAACCAAGGTGAAGGAGGTGCTCCGACGTCAGCACAAAGTAGCGCCCACCGACGACCGCGCTTTCGGCTCGGCCAATGTGGAGGAGGAATACGCCCGCGTGCAGGGCCTGTTTACGGGCATTTCGGGCTTTAGCTGGCTAGTAAGCATCGGGACCATTTTGGCGGGCATTATCGGTGTGAGCAACATCATGCTGATTGTGGTAAAGGAGCGCACCAAGGAAATCGGGATTCGTAAGGCCTTGGGCGCCACGCCCTTCAGCATCGTGAGCCTGATTGTGCAAGAAAGCATCGTGCTGACGGCCGTGGCTGGTATGGTGGGGCTGCTGGCCGGCACCGCGCTGATGGCTGGCATCAATAACCTGATTGCGGGTGAGCAGATGAGCTTTTTTGCTAATCCTCAGGTAGATGTCGGCGTCGCCCTTACGGCTATCGGGCTGCTGGTTTCGGCTGGTGCCCTGGCCGGACTTGTACCCGCTACCATTGCTGCCCGCGTGCAGCCGGTAGTAGCTTTAAAAGATGAGTAAGGCAGAAATTGCCCCCCAGAATACTTAATTCAATCTACTACCCATGAAACGTTTCATCCTTGCTCTCCTAGTGTTACTGCTGTTGGCTGGTTTCGGCTGGCTGGGCTACTACTTCTACCGCCAGGCCAACGTGGACCCTATCGTGTACAAAACGGAGCAGCCGTTTGTCGCTGACATTGTGAAGAAAACAGTGGCTACGGGCAGCATTGTGCCACGACGGGAAGTGCTGATTAAGCCCCAGGTATCGGGGATTGTGGAGGAGCTGTATGTGGAGGCGGGCCAGCCCGTGAAGGAAGGTCAGCTCATTGCCCGCATTCGCACCGTGGCCAACGCCGCCAGCGTCAACAGCGCCAAAACCGGCATTCAGGCCGCGCGCATTGCCTTGGAAACCAGCAAAATGGAGCTGGACCGGCAGCAAAGGCTCTATGATCAAAAGGTAATTGCCCAGCAGGAATACCTGCGCTTCCTAAATGATTATCGGGCCAAGCAGCAGGCCCTGGACGCGGCCGAGAGCAACCTCCAGATTGCTCAGCGCGGCGCGTCCCGCAACACCGGCGGCTCGCTGAATCTGGTTCGTTCTACCATCACCGGACTGCTGCTGGATGTGCCGATTAAAGTGGGTGCATCGGTGGTGGAGCGCAATAACTTCAACGAAGGCACCACCATCGCCTCCGTGGCCGACATGAAAAGCCTCGTGTTTGAGGGCAAAATCGACGAGAGTGAAGTGGGCAAAGTGCGCGAAGGCATGGACCTTAACCTGACCATCGGGGCGCTGGAAAACCAGGCGTTTCCGGCCACGCTTGAATACATTGCCCCCAAAGGCGTGCTGGAAGAAGGCGCCATCAAGTTTCAGGTGCGCGCCCGCCTGAACCTCAAGCCGGGGCAGTTTCTGCGGGCTAATTATTCGGCCAACGGCGACATCGTGCTGGGCCGCCGCGACGACGTGCTGGCTATTCGCGAAAGCCTGCTGCAGTTTGGTAAGGTGAACAAGGACAGCGTGTTTGTGGAGATCGAAAAAGCCCCCCAGCAGTTCCAGAAGCGCATGATCAAGACAGGCTTGTCGGATGGCATCAACGTCGAAATCGTGTCGGGCCTGAGCAAAGAGGATAAAGTGAAAGTGCTAGGCCCGCCAGCCGAGGACGAGAAGAAAAAGTCGTAAGGCGCCGGTAGGCATTGACTGGTATGCAAACGGCGCCACCAGGGTAAAACTCTTACCTCGGTGGCGCCGTTTGCACACCATTACTTACTTCCCCTAGCTGTGCGCCGCCAATCCTACACCCTGCATTTCAATCCGAAGCTCAGCCTTAATGCTGATAAAAAGCACGTGCGCGACGGCCTCTCCACGGTGTTGCGCACCGGCGACAACCTCTGGCTGAGCTGCGACGAGCGCACCACTATCGAGCGCCTGCGCCTCATTGGGCCCCACGAGTTTGGCGAGCATTGCTCTTATGAGCTTACCGACCTGCTCGACCTGCCTTCGGATGACGATGAGGAGATTGACATTGAGGGCATGGGTGAGGCAGATAACTACCTCTGGCTGATCGGCTCGCATAGCCTGAAGCGGAAAAAGCCCAACCACAAAGACACAGACACGGCTAAGCAGATAGCGCGTTTGGCCAAGATCGAAGAAGAGCCGAACCGGTACTTGCTGGCGCGTATTCCGCTGGTATTGAACCCCGAAACCGGCGACTATGAGTTGCACAAAGAAGCGCCGCACCCCACTGACTCTACCAAAATGCTGACTGTTTCGCAGCTGCACAGCAACAGCGACACCAATGCCAATGAACTGTTCGACTTCCTGTCGGACGACCCGCACCTGAAGCCATTTATTAAGATTCCGGGCAAAGACAACGGGTTTGATATTGAAGGTTTGGCGGCGGCACCCGATGGCCGCTTGTTTGTGGGACTACGGGGGCCGGTGCTTCGGGGCTGGGCTATTGTGCTGGAGCTGTTGCCGATAGAAGATAAAAAGGGCCGCCTGCGCCTGGATAAGCTAGACGGCGCTGAGCAGGTCTATTACAAAAAGCATTTCCTGGCGCTGGGTGGGATGGGGCTGCGTGAGCTGCGCCAGCTCGGCCCCGATATTCTGATGCTGGCCGGCCCCACTATGGACCTTGACGGCACCATCGCGGTGTACCGCTGGCCCAACGCGCTTGTGCAGCCCCAGGACAGCCTCATCGGCCCCGACAAGATCCATCGCCTCTTCGATGTGCCGCACGGCCACGGGCCTACCTCGGGCCAGGATAAAGCTGAGGGCATGGCCATACTCGACGATAAGCACGTACTCATCGTGTTTGACAGCCCCACGGAAGCGCGCAAAAAAGCCCCCCACCAAGTGGTAGCCGACTCCTTTCTGCTGCCCTTAACATCAGCCAGTTAATTTATTGGTTGGTCATGCAGAGCGGCAGCGAAGCATCTCGCGTGCTGACAAAGGAGTAGTAATCTAACGGCGCGAGCGAGATGCTTCGCTACCGCTCTGCATGACGTTCTAAAGAAAAAATACTCATCCCGCCTATGGCCTCTGATGCGCCCTTAATTCGTACGCCCGAAACCACGCACCGCATTCATTTTCAGGATTGCGATATGCTGGGCCACCTCAATAATGCCCGCTACCTCGACTATTTTCTGAATGCCCGCGAGGAGCATACCACCCAGCACTACTCCCTGAACCTGGGCGAGCTGGCCCGCGAGTCGCAGGCCGGATGGGTGATTACCAAGCACCATATTGCCTATCTGCGCCCCGCCAACCACGGCGAACAAGTGCTCATTCGAAGCCAGCTTATTCATTTCGACAACTCCAATCTGGTGGTTGAAATGCAGATGCTGAGCCAGGATGGCACCCGCCTGAAAGCGCTGCTCTGGTCAGAAATGGCCTTCGTGAACGTGCGCACCGCTACCCGCACCGACCACGCCGACGCTATGATGGACATGCTCGATGCCTTAGATATTGAAGACGTAGAATACGACCCCGATGGCTTCGATGAGCGGGTGCGCTACGTGCGCAAGCAGCTCAAGCGCGAGCGGGGCGAAAAGGAAAGCACGGAGTAACCTGTTCAGCTTGCTTTGCGTTAAACCTAAACCGGAACCGCCCTGCGGGGTCCGGTTTTTTGTTTGTGTAGTGTGTACTCTAAAAAGCTAGAAGTCATGTCATTATTTGGAAGTGATAAACTAAAAGGAAAGAAAATAGCCATCGTCGCCACCGACGGTTTCGAGCAGTCGGAGTTGGAACAGCCGAAGAAATATCTGGAGAATGAGGGTGCCGAAACCCACGTTATTTCGCTGAAGAGCGGTTCTATCAAGGGCTGGGACAAAGACGATTGGGGCGACAAGGTGAGCGTAGACAAGCTCATCGGCGATGCCCGCGTAGAGGATTATGATGCGCTGGTGTTGCCTGGGGGGCAAATCAACCCCGACAAGCTGCGTGTAGAGCAAAAAGTAGTGGACTTCGTGACGGAGTTTATGCACTCGGGTAAAGTAGTGGCCGCCATCTGCCACGGCCCCTGGGTACTGGTAGAAACGGGCCTGCTACGCGGCAAAAAAGTAACCAGCTACCCCAGCATCAAAACTGACCTGAAGAACGCCGGTGCCCTTTGGGAAGACAGCGAAGTGGTGGTAGATAAAGGCCTCATCACCAGCCGCAACCCCAATGATATTCCTGCCTTCAATAAAAAGATTGTAGAGGAAATTCTGGAAGGCGTACACGCCACGCGCTAGCCGGATGCCAGTTAGATAATTAGTAAAAAAGCCCCCCAGATACTGTCTGGGGGGCTTTTTTCTTACGCTGTGATTTGGAATGTAGAGACGCGGATTCGCGTGTCGCCGTTGAACGATGGGTATCGTGCCGTTCGCATAATTCGCATAAACAACCTCAGCAACGATTAGACGCGAACCGAAGGTCGGCAAAGCCAATACGCGTTTCTACAGAAGGCGTAGCAAATCGGCGGCGAACTGATGGTACAGGAAGTAGAAGCACACATCAAACACCAGTAAAAAAGCCCCCTGCACCCACAACGAGCGGCCGAAGCCAAGGAGGCGCTCGGGGCGGCGGTCGGTGGAGGCGGCGCGGGCCCGGAGCCAACTGCCTGTGGCTATGTAAGCTACGTCGAGGCCGGCGTTGAACAGCAGGATTTTCTCGAAGTTGAATTGTGCCGTTAAGCTGTCGGCCAACGTCATACCGGCAACCTGGTTGGGGTGGGCACTCAGGATGCCAAATACGGCTAGCGCCACGTTTACCAGGTTCCAGCCCACGTTCATCTGATGGAAGTAGTGCGCCTCCGTGCGCTTATCGGTGCGAGCCACCAAGTAGCCGCTCACCACCAGGTTCAGCAGGGCCCATGCGCCGAGCACGCCCATGCCGCGCTCGGCCAGCAGCTCCCGGCTCCGGTTGAGCAGGGGCAAAGCGTCGGTAGGATCGGGAAGGGCAAGAAGCAGGGTGGCCAACGGCATAGCAAACGGTAAGAAAATGACACAAAAAAAGGAAGCCCAATGGGCTTCCTTTTTGAAAAGCATGATAGGGGCGAATTAGTTAGAAATGCCGATTCCGAGGTACACCTGGAACACGCCGTTTTTCACGTTATCGTAAGCATCAGCACCGGCATCTTGCGGGTCGTTGTAGATGTCGGCCAAGCCAAGGTCATAGCGGGCGCCGAGGCGAGCCGGCCCAATGCGGGCTTCTACGCCGCCTACCACGCCGTACTCCAGGCTGTTGAGGCCAACATCCGAAATGCTGCGCTCGCGCCCGGCGTACTTGGCATTTACGAGCAGTGAAACCTGCGGGCCAACGTGCAGGCTGACGTTGTCGACGATGTTATAAACGAGCAGCACCGGCACTTGCAGATAGTCGAGGCGGGTTTGCTCTTTGCTGCCGGCGGGTTGGCCAGTTACCAAGTCAAACGCTTGGGCATCAAAGCCTTTGCGCGAAAACAAGAACTCCGGCTGAATGGAGAATTTGTTGTTGAGGGCAAACTGCGCATACACGCCGGCGTGGTAAGACTTAAGGCTTTCGAGGTCCTGATAAGCGTCTTTGTCCTGACCGCGCAAGTCGGCCAGGTTGAAGCCGGCTTTAATCCCGAATCCGTTGTTGCGCGAGTCGCTGCTGCCAAAGCCGTAGTCGGTGGAGGAACGCACGCCGATGGGGCCATCCTGGGCGGAAGCGGAAAAAGCGGCGGCGCAAAAGATGAAGAGGAGGAGTAATTTTTTCATAAGACAAAATGGGTAAGAAGGGGAGAAAACCTGCTGCCAGCTAGTGATAGGACTAAGGTGAGACGGACTGGGTTGTAGGTTTCTATAGCACGTTACGCGCAAGCTTCGCGGAGGTTAAAAAAAATGTGGCTCCCCTGAGTAGCAGCAATGCCTGAGGCGTGTATATTTGGCCCTTTCCGGCCGCCGCCAGTTGGCTTTGGGGTATTAGCTCAGTTGGTTCAGAGCACTACCTCGACAAGGTAGGGGTCACTGGTTCGAGCCCAGTATGCCCCACTTAAAGCCGAGCCCCGCTACGTGTAGCGGGGCTTTTTTGTGCCCAAGTGCTAACAAACGGGCTGCCTTTGCATTACTAAGTGGTAGGCTAGGCCGTCATGCAGAGCAACGCGAAGCATCTCGCGTGCAGTCGTTGTAATGGTAACTCAACGAAGCGGGAGAGATGCTTCCTTCGTCAGCATGACAATACTGTTGCACGCGAGATGCTTCGGCTCCGCCTCTGCATGACGGACGAGTTTCATACTACTAACCCATTACATGCTTTCTATTGCCTGGGCGCCGCTTTATGCCCACCCGCTGCCTGATGGCCACCGTTTTCCCATGCTGAAGTACGAGCTGCTACCCGAGCAACTCCTGCGCGAGGATACAATTACGGAAGCCAACTTATTTGCCCCCCAGCCCCCTTCGGCAGCCGAAATTCTGCGCACGCATACGGCCGATTATTACCGGCGTCTGCGGCTTGGCCAGCTCACGCGTCAGGAAGAGCGGGCAACGGGTTTTCCGTGGTCGGAGCAGCTGATAGCCCGCGAAGTCACGATTCTGGGCGGCACGATTGAATGCGCGCGGCGGGCTTTGCAGCACGGCATAGCAGCTAACATTGCCGGTGGCACCCACCACGCTTTCGCCGATCGGGGTGAGGGTTTCTGTTTGCTTAACGACCAGGCCGCAGCAGCCAACTATCTATTAGCCAATGAGCCAGCCGTGCAGAAAGTCCTGATTGTGGATCTGGATGTGCATCAGGGCAATGGCACGGCGGCTATTTTTCAACATAAGCCGCGGGTATTTACCTTCAGCATGCACGGCGCCCGCAACTACCCGCACCGCAAAGAGCAGTCGGACCTCGATTTGCCCTTGCCCGACCAAACCGACGACGCCACCTACCTGAAGCTGCTCGCCGATACAATGCCTCGCCTGCTAGACGAGGTGCAGCCCGACTTTGTGTTTTATCTGGCCGGCGTCGATGTGCTGGCTACTGATAAGCTCGGCCACCTTGCCCTTACCCGTGAAGGTTGCCGCCAGCGCGACGAGTTTGTGCTAGAACTTTGCCACCGCCACCAGCTACCGGTAGTAGTGTGCATGGGTGGCGGCTACTCCGAGCGCATCGCCGACATCGTAGAGGCGCACGCCAATACGTTTCGGATCATGCAGGAGCTGTATTTCTAGATAATTACCTGCCACCGGAAGGCCCAGCGCCAGCTTAGCTCATATTTCTCAATGTCAGCCTGCTGAAGAATGCGCTGCCAGTCAGATTTAGTAAAAGCCCGCGCTACCGACAAAGGCGCATCATTTCGCACCAAATAGGAGCCCCGAAACAAGCGTGTAAGCCACTTAATGCTGTGGTACGCCACCGGGTGCCGATGCAAGTCATTGATAATCACCGCCACGCTGGCCTGTTGACGCAGTTGGCGCAGCAAGCCGGCCAATTCAGCATCGGTGAAATGGTGGCAAAACAAGCTGCAGGTAATCACGTCGAAATGCTGGGCCCGAAACTCCGGGGCAAATATGTCCTGTTGTAGGAAGCTGATTTCGGGATAAGCCTGGCTTTTTTCAGTGGCGTAGCTCAGCATAAACGGGTTAGCATCAATGCCAACCAGCTCTACGGGAATGTGCTGGCGCTTGGCCCAGCGGGCAATGTAGCGCAGGGTGTCGCCGCCGCCGCTGCCCAGGTCGGCGAGGCGCAGCGGGCGTCTGGGGGGCATTTTGGCGCGCAGGCGAGCCAAGGCATCCGTTACCACTGCATAGCCGCCCAGGTGGGTATTGATGAATTCCAGCTCATCCAGATTCTGCCGCAACGCATCGGAGGCCAGAGTCAGATCGTCCATGAGTTCGGGCTCGGTGGCACGCTGGCGAAGATTCATGCGTCTGGGGGGCTTTTTTAAGTAATAAACGAGGTGCTTGACGCAGAGATATTTGGTGAAATTAATTGTCGCCAAAAGCTACCTTCAGCAGCATCGCCTCCAGCGTGAGGCCCGGCCCGAAGGCGAAGCTCAGCACCGGCGCGTCTCGGTCGGGTGCGGTCAGCGACTGTAGCAGCTCGTGCAACACAAAAAGCACCGTGGCCGACGACATGTTGCCGTAGTCGCGCAATACCTGGTACGCGAAGCGGTTGTCGTGGGTGGTCAGGCCAAGCTCCTGCTCAATGGTTTCCAGAATCTTGCGCCCGCCCGGATGAATGGCAAAGTGCTGAATGTCGGGCAGTTGAACGGGCAGGTTTTCGAGCAAGCCGTCAGTCAGCTCCCGGATGCCTTTTTGGATGAGGCGCGGCACATACGACGAAAGTGTCATCTCGAAGCCGAAATCGTTGATGTGCCAGGCCATATCGGCGTGGCCGTTAGGCTCAATGCCGCAGTGAAAAGCCGCCAGCTCCAGACTGGCGCCTGTGGCTGCCGGCACGGCCCGCACCAGCGCCGCCGCCGACCCGTCGCCGAACAAGGCGTTGGACACCAGGTGGTCTTCCTCCTGGTTTTTCTGAAAGTGAATGGTGCAGAGCTCCGTGCTCACAATAAGCACGTTGGCGCCGGCATCGGCTTTACAGAAAGCATCGGCCAGCTTCAGCGCATTGAACGCCGCGTAGCAACCCATAAAATTGACGCAGGTACGCTGCACATTGGGCCGCAGCCCCAGCTTCTGCACCAGCTCCAGATCAAGGCCCGGCGCGTACATACCCGTGCAGCTCACCGTAATCAAGTGCGTGATGCTAGCCAGCGTCACCTCGGGCACCTGCCGCAGGCAGTCCTGCGCCGCCCGCACCGACAAAGGCAACGCACACTCACGGTATACCGCCATACGTTGCCCCACCGACGGAAAAGGCTCTAGGTCAGGAGTGTTAGGAAAGAAATCGAACTCGCCGTTGGACCGGCTATAATCAGCCAAAACAGAGTAGCGCTGGCCAATACCCGTGACGCGGTAGAGCGCACGCAGCTTACGCGCCTCATTGTCGTCGAGTTGCAGGGCCTCGGCCATAAAGGTGGCAATTTGGGGCTGCGGAATAACATGGGTAGGGTTGGCCGTGCCGATGGCACATAGGTAGCTGCTCATTAAGCGAAGTATACGCAAATTACCGCCCCGGTGCCGGTGCAAGTTTTTGCCTGATTAGGAGCTCTATCGAAGAGCATAATTATGCTTACGTAGGAGACGGACAATCAGGTTTTTCCGTCCGGCGCTACCTGATTTCTGACTGTACTAACTGCCTCAAAATACTTCACCGTGAGTTTGCCGCATCAGGGCGCGCACGGCTCCGGGCCAGTAGCGCAACCCGCCCACCGCCGCTTCGCTCAAAAAAGGCTTTCCAAACAGACCCTGCACGGCCCGTCCCACCCGCAAACGCCCCCCAAAGTGCGCTTGCCACTCGCGTTGATAAGCAGCTTCGAGGCTCGGCCTTGTGGTGCGGCCTACCAGAAACTCGTGGATGTGTGCGCTGGCTATCTGAGCGCCGTGAATAGCCATGGCCATGCCGTTGCCACAGAGCGGCGTAATCAGGCCCGCCGCGTCGCCACACATCAGAATGTGGTTTTCCACGCAGTTTTTGGGCGCGAAGGATATTTCGTTGATAACCTCCGGCTGCGGGTACAGGAACTCAGCGTCCCGAAAAATGCCCCCCAGCCGCGGATTCCGGGCTAATACCTGTTTTTCCATCGCCGCAATAGTGCCGTGGGCCTTCAGGTTCTGGCGAGTAGTTAGGTAGCAGAAGCAATATTTATCTTCTTCAATAGCCGAGATGCCAGCATAGCCATCGGCGAAGTTGTGCAGGGCAATCAGGTTGCGCGGAAAGTCGAGCCGCACGTGGTATTTAACGCCCAGATACGGTGAGCGCCTGGTGAAAAACGGACGCTGCAGCTGGCGGTCGAGGTTGGCGCGCTTACCGTACGCGCCCAGCACAATGCGGGCCTGTAGAATTCGGCCGTCGGCTAGGCTTACGTGATGCTCGTCGCCATTGAATGTGACATTCGTGACGGTGGCTCCCTGGTGAAACTCTACACCGCGCGCCTCGGCTTGCTGATACAGGAAATAATCCAGTGTATAGCGGCTCACCCCAAATCCACCCAGGTCGAGCGGGGCGGTGAGCGTGCGGCCCGCCGGCGAGCTGAGCATGAACTGCGTAATGTTGGCCGGCTCCAGCACTGCTGGATCTACGCCAAGCCGCCGCAGGTAAGGCAGCACCTCATTAGACACATACTCGCCGCAAACCTTGTGGAACGGGTAATGCTTGCGCTCCACCACCGTGACGTGGTACCCCCGGCCCGCCAAATCCAGAGCGGCTGTAAGGCCCCCCAAACCCCCACCAATAATGAGAACTTCCAAATTTTTTTTGAATATAAAATGGTGAAAAACAGGGGTGAATCCTTTATTTATAGAAGATAAGTTATATTTTATGTATCTTGTTGGAATTCAAGCGCTACCTTTGCAAACCAAATTGAGCGTCTGACGTTAAGAATTTAACCGACGCGCCAATCGCCTAACGGTCTGATATGATGAAAACTCTACGATTACTATTGTGTTTTTGCGCCTTGGTGCTCGGCCCGCTGTGCACCGGCGTACCGGCTGTCAATGCGCAGCCTGCTAGTCCTGCTACAGCCAGCCGTCCGGCTGCGGATGAAAAAAATGTATTGGTGTACCCCAACCCCAGCACCGGTATTGTTCATATCGATATTAACGGTTTCAATGGCCGCAAAACGGAGCTGCGTATTCTGAACGTCATCGGCTCCGTAATCTACCGCGAATCATTGACGGAATTTAATGGCCGCTTCACCAAAACTCTTGACCTGAGCAGGTTTGCCAGCGGCCTTTACTACGTAAAGCTCGAATCGGATAACGCCAGCGAAATGCGTAAGCTGGTAATCCGATAACCTTACTACTTCATTGCTTAAAAGAAAAGCAGCCTCACCGGATCGGGGGCTGCTTTTTTTATGAGCTAAAAGCAAAAAAACGGTCCTTACGCAATAGTAAGGACCGTTTTTAGGACTTTGCAGTCAAGCGCTACCTAGCGATTCGGAATCCGAATCGGCTGGGGCTTCAGCATAGCCTTGAGGTTATCCAGAGTGTTGAGGGCGATGAGGGCAGTAGCAATCATCAACCCCACAAAAAGAAGGAAAGACATACGAGTGGGAGTTTAAGGCGAGAAAGAAATAAAACCGGAGTCAACACGCCAACGCAACAGGGCCGGTTGGTAAATGTACTCTCTTGAACCTCAGAACCCGGCATCAGGTTTCAGCATAATTATGTGCTTTTTGATCTTTTCCATCATCAACAGGCACAGATAGTAACTACCCGGCCACTTTATCCTGCGGCGGGGCTCTAAACAGCTGCTCTACAACGTAGCGAGCGTCGGCACCCACGCCGCCCATCAGGGCCGATCCCCGACTGTTGAGCCACGGCAAGCCGAGGAAGGCTAGGCCCGGCGCGGCCGTCAGGCCACGGTAGTGTTTGGGGTAGCCGTCAGCGTCGAAAACGGAGGCTTCAATCCAGCTAAAATCGGGTCCGAAGCCGGTGGCCCATATCACGGCCTCCAGGGCTGGCGTGCTGGCGTGGCGGCCGCGCAAAATGCCCCCCGGCTCTACGCCCAGCGCCCGCCCGATGAACCGAGCATTAGGGAAAGTACGCAGTCGGGCCAGGTCGCCGCTGACCACGGGCTCAGGCTGCCGCATCATGTGCGCGCCTACCGGCGAATGACGCGACGCCCACAACAGTCTGGTGGCGGTGAGCATCGCCCACATCAGCATATTGTTGGGCATGGCCGGCGTATGCTCGTCGAAGGCGGCGTACACGGGGCGACCGGTTGAGGCTAAATCGGCCGCAATTTGCAGAGCCGAGTTGCCACTGCCGACTACCGCCACTGGCCCGGTACCCACTACCTGCTGCGGGCGTTGGTAGTCGCGGCTGTGAAGCTGAACAACCTTTGAAGGAAGCTGGGGGGCAAATTCGGGCTGACGTGGGGCATTGTAAGCACCCGTACACACCACCACCCGCCGCGACTGATACTGCCGGCCCGCCGCAGTACTGACAGCATAGCCGTTTGGAGTTGGCGTTACGCTGCTGACGCGCTGGGACAGATGCAACGGGAAGCGAAAGTGCTCGGCATACGTGCTCAGGTAAGCAGCCGCTTCATCTTTGGTAGGATAGCGAAATTTGCCCCCCGGCCACTCCAGGCCGGGCAAGCTGCTGGCCCAGGCTGGGGAGAATAAGCGCAATGCCTCAAATCGCGACGCCCAGACATCACCCACGGCCGCTCGCTCGTCCAGAATCACGAACGATACGCCCAGGCGCTGCACATAATAAGCTGCCGCTAGTCCGGCCTGTCCTGCCCCGATAATAAGCGTGTCAACCGAAAAAGCGTCAGGAGAAGGCATAGAGGAGTGTTGCAGGAAGTAGAAAAGCTAGCCAAATGTATTTATTGTTGCTGGTCGCTAAAAAAGCCCCCCAGAAGGGAACCGCTCTTGTGCTCGATTCCGCGGGGTAGCTGATGGTAGGGCTAGGCCACATAGTTTATCGGCTGAAAAGTCTTCCGGAAATAATTTGAAAGGCCTTTTATATGGAACCGCTAACTGAAGCGTTTGGCCCACGACAAGTACCTGTTCATAAATATTGGCTTAGCAGGGCGCACCTTTGTTGTTCGAACTGCACCCTTGTCTTCACTCATTCTACTTCGTTTTCTTATCCGATGAAGCATATTTTCTATCGATTGCTCTGTATAGGCTTGCTGAGTGGTTTTGTCATTTCCTGCTCCGATGATTCTGTATCACCTGCCGAAGTCCGCGATAATCCGCTGGCGATGGGCAATCCTAGCGGCGCCACTACGGACCCGGCCTCTTACACCAATTACCTGCTGGAGAAACCCCAGTATGCGCTATCGTATCACCGCGACCGGGGCACACCCAACTGGGTAAGTTGGCACTTGAGCAAAGCCTGGCTTGGTAGCGCTTCACGCCAGGATAATTTTGCGCCCGACAATACTCTGCCCACCGGCTGGTTTCGGGCTACCAGCGCCAGCTACACCGGCTCGGGCTTCGACCGGGGCCACAACTGCCCCTCCGCCGACCGCACCGGCTCGGTAGCCGATAACGCAGCTACTTTCCTGATGACCAACATTATACCGCAGGCGCCTAATAACAACCAGCGTACCTGGGCCGACCTCGAAAACTACTGCCGCACCTTGGTAAACGGGGGCAATGAGCTTTACATCATCTGTGGAAGCTACGGCAGGGGAGGTACTGGCTCTGAAGGCCAGGCGAATACCATAGCAGACGGTAAAATAACGGTGCCCAACCGCATATGGAAGGTAATCGTGGTACTGCCCGCTGGCACCAACGATGTAAGCCGCGTCACGGCTGATACGCGCGTTATTTCTGTGAATACGCCTAATACCAGCAGTCTGAACCCTGAGTGGGCTACCTATCGCACCTCCGTAGATGCTATTGAAAAAGCAACCGGCTACGACCTGCTATCGGCCGTGCCCGCATCAGTGCAGAGCGCCGTGGAAGCCAGGGTGGACGATGGTCCGGTAAACTGAAGCACTGCCCTCAGTAGCAGCCGAGAGCAGCTAAGAATACTGTTCCTAGTAATGAAGTCAAGCTAAATAAATATTGGAATTATTATATAATAAATTAAGGCACTACTTTTGTGCTGAGTGTCCCGAGTGAGTATGGAAGGGAATAGAAAGCCGCGCTGCAACGCGGCTTTCTGCATTTTACAGCCAAGCTATAATGAGCTGATAAATGGAAATGCAGGAGCTGATAAAAGCCCCCTGATCTGGGAGCAGTCTAACTTTGGCTGGTAACAGCAATTGAGTTTACGAACCCGCTTTTGCCGCGGCACTAACGGTTGAAAGCACCTCTATGCCAGGTATGCGCTTTAGGTGGCTGCCGCTTGGCTAGCTTTTTTACTGGGGGGCTTTCTAGGCTTTTAACAACAGCTTTACCTGCTACTCCTCACCATCAGTGGGTAAGCCCACTTCCCCGTCTTTTACTACCGGCTGGCTGTTCATGTAAGAGCGGAAGGCCGACGCTACGTCGCTGGCAACGGCATTGGCCTGGGCCGTTACGCGTCGGTCGTTGCGCGTGCGTGCATTGGTGCGCTCCTCGCTGAGCTGCTTTATGTAGTCCTCAAGAGGCACCGTAACGGCGGGCTCCTTCTCGTCCGGAACCACGCGAAAAGTGCCTACAGTATAGCTATAGCCCTGCTCGGTGATGCCAAACCGGAAGTTGAAGTGCAGAATTCGTGCCTGCTCAGGACCCGAGGCTTTGGCCGCTGCCATCTTTATTTTGCTCGTGCCCGTCAAGCTGATTTCCTTCGCTTCCGGGTTCGCCTGGACATTGCTTTTAGGATTATATGGAAACTTCTCTTGGGTCCACGATAACGCGTGCTGATACAGGGTAACCGAGTTGCTATCCTCTACGTGTACCTTCTCGCTGTATTCTATGGGGGCCGTTGGAGCAATGCCCTGTGCCTGCGTAGCTGAGGAAAATAAGCTTAAGCCACTCACAAGCAGGGCCACGATTATTTTTTTCATACTCAAAGAATAAAAATAGGGAAGGTCAGGTGACTGAAGCGCAAATATAGGTCCCAACTGATTGCACATTGCTGAGAGTATTTGCAATATGTAATGATATGGGTTCTGCGCTCCGCCCGTACCAATTGGATGAATAACAGTTCAGGTGGTAGATGGCAACTCAGCTTTTTGCGCCTTATACCGTATAAGCAATGCAAGAAGTAACGGTTAAATATAGAAATTTGTACTATATTCATAAGATGTCTATTCGCTATAAGCAACGCCTTAATAACAAAAGGGAGTAAAGAGCTAAAGACAGAGGGTGATCAATATTCCTAAAATTAAATGCTACTGTGTGATAAAATTTTATTTTTCAGGCAGTTAACTAATCGTATTGCCAAAAAGGGAATGATCCCCCGAAAGTGGAGTAAGGCTGGTTTGTAACATTGCGGTAACATTAAATTAATTCCCCTTCTCTTGGAGGTATGGAAAGTATTAGTACTTTTGCGACGTGCTTCACCCAAAGACCAAACATCTAATGAAGCGCAGAACGCCCAATAGCGTTGTTCTGCGAGAAGACCGGAAGGCCTTTTCCCCCGTTGGTTTTTCCGTCTTTCCTGTTTTTTTCCGTTCGCCGCTCCGGTCTCCGAAGCGGTTTTTTTATGTTCGGCTGAGTCGGTGGGCAGCGATCATGCTTCGTATTCAACCCTCCACTCATACCTATTTCAAGCTTCACGTCAACATGCAAGACAACCTCGTCCCTCAAGCCGCGGCCTTCGTTGCCACCCGCAACGTGAAGCTAAATGCCGGTGCTGGTGCAGGTATGGCCCGCATAGCCCGGTTCATCCTCGGCCAGAAGGACATCCGCAACTGCGTACCCTTCTTGATGAACCGCGACAACGTAATCTAACTAGTTGACCAACAAAGCGCCCGGTGATGAACCGGGCGCTTTGCTTTTGGGGTTATTATAGTTGAGGCTTCAATAAGAGTCAATAGTTTAAAGCAAAATCAATCATGCAGTTAGGCGCAGTTACACTTCAAAATCCTATCTGCCTGGCCGCGGCCTCTTGGCATCTGGATGGGCCGGGCTACGAGCGACTGGGGGCCATTTTTACCCGCACCGTTACCATGGAGCCCAAACCAGGGCTGTATGAGCAGGGTATCTGGCAGGTAGCCGATCAAACACTGCTCAACGCCACCAACATGCGCACTGAAAACGCGGAGATTCTGGTGCAGGAGCATCTGCCGAATCTGTTGCGCTACGGGGTGCCGGTATTGGTAAGTATCACGGCCCCAGGCATTCCGGGCTTCCGTAAAATTGCCCGCTTCCTTAAGCGCGAAGCTGGGGGGCAAATTGCGGGCGTCGAGGTCTACATCACCTGCACTGATACCGCTAAGGGCGCCGAAATTACGCCCAAGTTTGTGCGCGACGCTACCGAGGCCGTGCGCAATGAACTGGGTCCTGAGGCCATCATCGTAGTGAAGCTGCCCCCGTGGCCCGACTTCATTCGGGGCCTGGCGCTGGGCGCGCAAGAAGGTGGCGCTTCGGCACTAGCTGCGTGTAACACACTTAAAGGCTTGCACTTACCCGATGATGCCAGCGCCGCGCCGCTCATTGGCGGGTTGTCGGGCGAGGCGTTGCGGCCGGTGGCTTTGCGCTGCGTGTATGAGCTGGCCCAGGATGCCCGCATCAAGCTGCCGATTTTCGGTACGGGGGGCATTTTTACCAGCAACCACGTCACCGATTATTTGCGAGTAGGCGCCAACGCCGTGCAAATTGCCAGCGGCGAGTGGCTGGAGCCGGGCTTAACAGCTCGTCTGGCCGAAGAATGTGCAAATGACTCTCAAAATGCAGCGCGGGAGTTGTCCCGTGCTAACTTGGTCAGTCGTCGATAGTAAGCAAGAAGCCTTTTCCACCCATTATAACACCTTACCGCAGGCCTCATGAACAAACTCACCACCCGCGTTCAACAAGCCAATTCCTTACTCTGCGTCGGCCTCGACCCCACCGGCGACGACGCTTTCGTAGCAGCGCGCTTGCGCGAAGTCATAGCACAGACCGCTGAGTTTGCTGCCGCCTTCAAGCCGAACCTGGCCTTCTTTCTCTCCCGCGAAAACGGCGTAGCGCTCCTGCGCGATACTGTGGCACTGATTCCCAAGGATATTCCCGTCATCCTCGACGGCAAGTTTGGCGACATCGCCAATACCGCTGAGCACTACGCCCAATTCGCCTACGACCGCATCGGCGCCGACGCCGTGACGGTAAATCCTTACATGGGCGACGACGCCATCGTGCCCTTCGCCCGCCCTGATAAAATGGTGTTTGTGTTGGCCAAAACGTCAAATAAACCCGCTCACTCCCTGCAAGATGTCGCCCTGACTCGTGGTGGCTACGTGAGTGACTTGGCCGCTCGCGTATCGTGCGAGCTAGATGAGCATCACCATAATATCGGTTTGGTAGTCGGCGCGACTGATGCCGCTGCCATAGCCCGCGTGCGTGAAAGCTGCCCGACGCAATGGTTTCTGGTACCAGGCATCGGCGCCCAAGGCGGCGACTTAGCTGCCACGCTTCATGCTGGCCTACGCGTCGATGGCCTCGGGTTACTTATTAATACCTCCCGCGCCATCTGGCAAGCGGCTGATGCCGGCATTGCTGCCCGCACATTGTTCCAACAAATAAATGACCTCCGTCCCGTTGCCGCTCATGCCTGACTCTACTGCTGAAATGACTTCTGAAACCCGTTTTGACGCCCCGCTTCTTGAGCAGCAACTGATGCAGGAAGATGCCTTGCTCAGGGGGCATTTTCGCCTCTCCTCGGGCTTGCATTCCGATACGTATGTGCAGTGCGCCCGCTTTTTGCGCCGCCCGGAGCTGGCTGCTCCGGCCATGGCCGAGCTGGCCCAGCGCATTCGCGAAGCGGGTTTACAGCCCGATGTAATAGTTGGTCCGGCCATGGGCGGTGTGGTGGTGAGCTACGAACTAGGCCGACAGCTCGGCGTGCCTGCCATCTTCACCGAACGCGACGATACGGGTCAAATGACCTTGCGCCGTGGCTTCACCTTGCAGCCCGGCGAGCGAATTATTATTGCCGAAGATGTGGTGACTACGGGCAAGAGTACCAAAGAAGTAGCGCGGATTTTGGAAGGGCTGGGGGGCAAAATTTTGGGTGTCGCAAGTTTAATTGACCGCACGGGTGGCAAAGCAGAGCTTTCTTTTCCGACCTTTGCACTGCTGCCGGTCACGGCGGCTACCCACGCACCCGATGATTGCCCGCTGTGTCGGGCAGGTATTCCGGTAGTAAAACCTGGCAGTCGGCCGGAGAAAGCGTTTTCTTAAACCTACCTGCTGGCTTCGGCCCGTAGGCAAGGCATTTTCGGTGTCCCGATTGTCGGGGCGCTTTTCCATGGCCGGTGGTCGGCAGTGGGAAGTCGAAAAATAGCAAACCTACCCTGTTCCTTTTGGAAACTCATCTTTATTCCATTCAGCTGCTGCCCAAGCCCGGCATTCACGACGGCGACGGGCAGCGCGTAGCGGAAGCCGCGCAGCGCCACCTCGGCCTGCGCACGGGCCGGGTGCAAAGCACGGCCGTTTACTCGGTGCGCTACCCGCTCACCGCCCAGCAACTCCAAGATTTCGCCGAGCAGTGCCTCCAGGATCCGGTATTGCATGAGGTAGCCCTGAACGAGTTTCGCCGCGACCCGCAATTCCAGTCGTATATATTGGTGGCCAAAGGCCCCGGCGTAACCGACGACGAAGGCACCTCCGCCCAAAACGCCCTCGGCGACTTCCTCAACCAGCCGCTCGACACGCGCACCCAGCATATTTTCAGCAAGCGCCTGTTTCTGCTGGAAGAAAATTTGCCCCCCACCGACCTGCGTCGCCTGGCCGAAGAGTTGCTCGGCAACAAGCTCATCAGCCGCTTCGAAGTAGGCCCCGCCGATCAGATCCGCGACTTCACGCCCCGCCCCGGCACCTCCGTTGATAACACCACGCACACCATCGACTTAAATGTGTCGGATGAGGCATTGGTACAGCTATCTAAGGACAATCTTTATGCCCTGAACCTGGCCGAAATGCAGGCCGTGCGAGCGTATTATCAGTTGCCCGAAACTCAGCAGGAGCGCCAGGCCAGTGGCTTACCCGCTGAGCCAACCGACTGCGAGCTGGAAATCATTGCCCAAACCTGGTCGGAGCACTGCAAGCACAAGGAATTCAGTGCCTTAATCAACTACCGCGACGCCGAAACGGGCGAGGAGTATCAGGTTGATTCCCTGTTCAAAACCTACATCAAAGACGCCACCGCCGAGGTAGACCGCCAACTGCGCGCCAACGGCAACGACTGGCTCATTAAGGTATTCTCCGACAACGCCGGCGCCGTGCGCATCAACGACGAGTCGCTGTTTGTCTGGAAGGTAGAAACCCATAATTCGCCCTCGGCCATCGACCCTTACGGCGGCGCTATTACCGGCATTTTGGGCAACAACCGCGACCCGCTGGCCACTGGCATCGGTGGGGCTCGCTTGCTATTCAATACCAACGTGTTGTGCTTCGGTAACCCCGACTACGACGGTCCTCTGCTGACCAACCAGCTGCACCCGCGCCGCATATTTGAAGGCGTGCGCAAAGGCATTGAAGATGGCGGCAACAAGTCAGGTGTGCCCACGGTAAACGGGAGCATCGTTTTCGATGACCGCTACGCTGGCAAGCCGCTAGTGTACTGCGGCACCGGCGCCGTGATGCCTATGCAGCTCGCCGGCCTCGATTCCTGGGAAAAGAAGATCGACGATGGCGACCGTATCATCATGGCCGGTGGCCGCGTGGGTAAAGACGGGATCCACGGCGCTACCTTCAGCAGCATTGAGCTCGATGAATCGTCGCCGGCCACGGCCGTGCAGATTGGCTCGCCCATCACCCAGAAGCTGGCCATGGATTTTCTCATCCTCGCCACCCGCCGCGGCCTCATCAAGTGCAGCACCGACAACGGCGCTGGGGGGCTTTCTTCGTCAGTTGGCGAGCTGGCTGGCATCAGCGGCGGTGCCGTTGTGGACCTGGAAAAAGTGCCGCTGAAGTATCCTGGCTTGCGCCCTTGGGAGATTTTCGTAAGTGAATCGCAGGAGCGGTTTACGCTGGTAGTGGAGCCCGGCAAGCTGGCGGAAGTGCTGGCCTTGGGTCAGGAAATGGAAGTGGAGCTAACCGACATCGGCTACTTTACCGCCGATGGCTACCTTGATGTGCGCTTCGCTGGCGCCCCAGTAGCGCAGCTAAATATGCATTTCCTGCACGAAGGCGTGCCGCGCAAAATCATGGAGGCCGAGTGGCAGAAGCCTGCGGCTCAGGAGCCCAAAGTCGAAATCCGTCAGAATGGTGTAGAGACACATATTTGTGTCTCCCCATCGAACGACCCGGCTGCTAATCGTTCAGCGACATCGTTCGATGAGGAGACACAAATATGTGTCTCTACAACTGACGTGTTGTTTCGGCTACTCGGCTCGCTCAATATCTGCTCGCGTGAGTCCGTCATTCGTCAGTACGACCATGAGGTGAAGGGCCGCACTATTATTAAGCCGCTGATGGGCGCCACCGGCCAGGCTCCGCAGGATGCCGCCGTGGTGCGCTTCAACTTCGAGAGTTGGGAAGGCGTGGCCGTGAGCAACGGCATCCAGCCCCGCTTTGGCGACTTGGACGCCTATCATATGTCGGCCGGTGCCTTCGATGAGGCCGTGCGCCAGATTATCGCCGTGGGAGGCAAATTGCCCAACCTCACGCCTGGCGATAATATCTTCTGGTCTGTGAACGACAACTTCTGCGTGCCAGACTCCGATTTTCACCCCGTCACGAACCCCGACGGCAAGCAGAAGCTGGCCAAACTCGTGCACATGTGCCAGGCCCTGCGCGACGCCACCGCGGCTTACTGCATCCCGCTCACCAGCGGCAAGGACAGCATGAAAAACGATTTCAAGGCCGACGGCGTGAAGATTTCGGTGCCGCCGACGGTTTTGTATTCGATGACGGCCAAAATCGAGGACGTGCGCCGCACTGTCACCAGCGACTTCAAGCAGGCCGGCGACGTGGTGTACCTGCTGGGCCGCACCTACGACGAGCTCGGCGGCTCTGAGTTTTACCAGCTATATAAGGAGTTGGGCGCCAATGTGCCGCAGGTACGCTTCGCGGAAGCCAAAGAACTCTACACCCTCATCGGCCAAGCCAACGATCAGCAGCTCATCCAGTCCTGCCACGACCTGAGCGACGGCGGCTTGGCTGTAGCGCTGGCCGAGGCAACTTTCGGCGATGGGCTAGGGGCCAAAATTGAGCTGACCGGCGAACTGCCGCTGTCCGCCCAGCTGTTCTCCGAATCGCACTCCCGCTTCGTGGCCACGGTGGCGCCGGAAGACGTAGTGGCGTTTGAGCAGATTCTGGGCGATAAAGCCACCCGTTTAGGTGTTGTTACCAACGACAACTTCTTGCTAGTAGGCCACCAAGGCCAGCTCGTGATAGAAGCCGATACGGAAGAGTTGCGTCAGATCTGGACCAACGGACCAGTGAATCAGACCATCGGTTTTGGCGAACACGTAATGGGGGAGGGGAAATGAAAGAGAACATGAATCAGTCCGCTGCTGTCCAGGCGCTTATCCTGACGGGTTTCGGGATTAATTGCGAAGAGGAAATGGCCGCCGCCTACCGCTTGGCCGGCGCCGAAGCCACCATCGTCCACCTCAACCAAGTGCTGCACGGCCAGGTCAGCATTCACGACTACGACATCCTGAACTTTCCGGGGGGCTTTTCCTTCGGCGATGATCTGGGCTCGGGCGTGGTGCTGGCAAAAAAGCTGCGCTACCGCCAAACGCCCGGCGGCTTCACCCTGCTCGACGATCTGCGCGAGTTCATTTCCCGGGGCAAGTTCGTGCTGGGTATCTGCAACGGCTTCCAGGTATTAGTAAAGCTGGGCCTGCTGCCCAATCTGGGGGGCAATTTTGAGCCGGAAGTAACCCTGACGCATAACGTCTCGGGCCGCTACGAAGATCGTTGGGTACGACTGAAAGTAAATGCGAATAATCGGAGCCCTTTCTTACAAGGTCTTGATTCCTTTGAAGTACCCGTGCGCCACGGCGAAGGCCGCCTGCTTATCCCTGATGAAGCTACGCGCCAGCGCATCCTCGACCAAAACCTGAACTGCCTGACCTACTGCGACGCCACGGGCTGCGAGGTAACGCAGTACCCGCATAACCCTAACGGCGCCGACCTAAACTGCGCCGGCCTGACCGATACTACCGGCCAAGTTTTCGGGCTGATGCCTCACCCGGAAGCCTTCTTGTCGCTCTACAATCACCCCGATTGGGCGCGCCGCAAGCGCGTGAATAAGGAGTTGAGTGAGGAAGGCGATGGGTTGAAGCTGTTCCGAAACATTGTAAAGCATGTCGCCTCGTTGCCGCACCGCTCAGCTTCTTCAGCTTCACTAGAATCTGTAGAAACACCACTTCGCTAATCCGCCCTTTCCACACCAAAACATTAGCCAGCAGAACGGCTTTCTGACCCTGGAATGAACACTCTGAACCACTTCGACACGCCCCAACTCGAGCTCCTGCACCGCGGTAAAGTCCGCGATTCATACCGCGCTCCTTCCGGCGAGCGGCTCATTGTGGTTACTGACCGTTTGTCGGCGTTCGACTCGGTGTTGGAGACGCCCGTGGCCCACAAAGGCGCGGTGCTGAACGGGTTGGCGGCTTTCTGGTTTGAGAAAACCCAGCACATCATTCCTAACCACGTCATTGCCCTGCTCGACCCCAACGTGACGCTGGCTAAGGAAGCCGAGCCGATTCGGGTGGAAATGGTGGTGCGCAACTATCTCACCGGTTCTATGTTGCGTGGCTATCAGCAAGGGCAGCGTACCTTCTCGGGCGTGACGGTACCTGATGGCCTGACCAAGCACCAGCAGTTTCCTGGGCCCATCGTGACGCCGACCACCAAGGAAGAGTCGGACCGCGAAATCACGCCGGAGAACCTAGTGTCGGAAGGCTGGGTTTCGCCTGAGCTGTACGAGCGGATGCGGGTGAAGTCGTTGGAGCTGTTTAATTTTGCCTCCCAGTGGATGGCCGAGCGGGGCATCATCCTGGTAGATACCAAGTATGAGTTTGGCTTGCTGAATGGCGAGCTGATTCTGATTGACGAAATACACACGCCCGATTCGTCGCGGTTTTGGAGCGCCGAGGATTACGCCCGGAACCCGGAAACGGCCGAGCAGATGGACAAGGAGTACGTGCGTCAGTGGCTCATCGCCAACAAAGTAGATGGACAGTACCCCCGCGCCCTCACCCCCGAAGTTTCCGCCGAAGCTACCCGCCGCTACCTTGATATCTACGAGCGCATCACCGGCAGTCCGCTGCCCATCGGCAACGAAACCACTCCCGGCGGCGACGTACAAGCTCGTCTCGTGGGCAACCTGGTGCGCGCTGGCATCATTCAAGAAGCCTGAGTTCGTCGGTGATTATGTCTTTAGCTACCATCAAACGAAATGCAAGCCTCCGATCCTAAACACCTCGTGCAAGCTTATATCGAAGCGTACAACCGCTTTGATGTAGACGGGATGGTGCGCCATCTGCACAAGGATGTGGTGTTCAGAAACGTTGCCAACGGCGAGGTCAATCTGACCACAAACGGTAAGGAGAGCTTCCGTCAACAGGCAGCGCAAGCCAAGCAATACTTCTCTCAACGGGAACAGCGCGTTACGGAGTGGCAAGTAGCTGACAACCGCGTGGAAGTGCTGATTAACTACACTGCAATAACCGCCATGGAATTTCCTAACGGATTGAAGCCGGGCGATACGCTACAACTACAGGGTAAGTCGGTGTTTCAGATTGCTGACGGCCAGATAGTTTCCATTGAAGATATCAGCTAGAAGCGATGGAGGAATTACTAGCGACATATGCTCTGAGCGATGGGAAAATTCGCTCTCTGCAACTAGGGCTTGAATATACTTCAGCTAGCAATTCTCCGCTTCGGCAAGCTTCAATTGCTCTACAGGTTCGCAAGAAAACAGCAAACGGAAAGCTGAAACCTTGCTTATTACAGCTTAAACTGATTGGCATTCGAAAACTAGTTTTCAATGAAGAGTTTGATTCCTGCTATTACTCTGATGTGATCTTCAAAAAGTTAGAAAATGGCCTATGGTATCTTTCATTAGATCCATCTGGAAATTCTGGAGAGCCTGATGAAGAAGACAACATGGTAGTAGTGGCCGAATCGGTAGAGGTGGAAGAAGGAGCACAGGATAAATTCTTAAGTATACACGACCTTGACAACTCCTAAATCCATAGTACTTCTCGGCGGCGGGGCCCGTGAACACGCTATGGCGTGGAAGCTGACCCTCGATGGCGCTACCGTGCACGTGCTACCTGGCAACGGCGGTATCCCGAATAGTCACCCCGAAATTAGCCCCCTAGACTTCCCAGCAGTAGAGAATTTCTGCCGGGAACATGATATCAAGCTTATCGTGGTGGGCCCCGAGGCTCCGCTGGCGGCGGGCGTAACAGACTACTTCGCCAAAACCGATATTCGGGTGTTTGGGCCAACGCGGCAGGGAGCAGTACTGGAGAGCTCTAAGGTGTGGAGCAAAAAATTCATGCGCCGCCACGGCGTAGCAACGGGCTTATCCTGGACGTTTCGCAGCGACGAGATGCAGGCCGCCCGCGCCAAAGCGGCCGAGCTGGGGGGCAATTTGGTAATCAAATACGACGGCCTGGCTGCTGGCAAAGGCGTGTATGTATGTAGCTCTGTGGAGGAAGCCAACGAAGCCCTGACCGAACTGCAAGCCCAACACCCCGAATGGTTTTCGTTTCTGCTGGAAGAAAAACTGAGCGGCCCCGAAATCAGCATTATCGGCATCACCGATGGCAACCGCATCCGGCTGCTGGCTCCGTCGCAGGATCATAAGCAGCTGTTGGCCGGCGACAAAGGCCCCAACACGGGCGGCATGGGCGCTTACTGCCCGGTGCCTTTCGCCGATGACAACATTCTGGCCGCCATTCGCCGCGACATCGTGGACCCGACCATGCGCGGTCTGCAAGCCGAACCGTTTGAGTTTAAGGGTTTCATCTACTTCGGCATCATGCTCACCCCGCAAGGTCCGAAGCTGCTGGAATACAACGCCCGCCTCGGCGACCCTGAGGCTCAGGTGCTACTGCCGGCTCTGAAAAGCAGCTTGTTGGAACTCATAGAAGCAACGCTCGACGGCAACCTGGCCCAGACGACAGTGTGGCAGCGCAATGGCACCTTTATAGGGGTGGTGCTGGCCTCGGGTGGCTACCCGGCCGCCACTTTTCCAACTGGTTTTCCCATCACTGGCTTGGACGACAAAGCCAATTTTGCCCCCCAGACCCTGATTTTCCACGGGGCTACGCGCCGCCAACCCGACGGGCAGCTCACTACAAGCGGCGGCCGGGTCCTGACGGTGGTTTCGCGGGGCCACGATTTGGAAGAGGCTGTGCAACAGGTGTATGCCGAGTGCAAAAAGGTTACCTTTGAGGACGCTTACTATCGCTCCGATATCGGCCAGCGTCCTGTTCCGGAGCTGACAGCCGCTAAATTTTAGTCCCTTACTAAAATGAGCCACTCCTCTTCCCCCAGCGAAAACCAGCCGCCGTCTTTCCTCCCCGAGGGAGCGCGCGCTCAGCAGGTGCGGAGCTCCGGGAAAGAAGGCGAGCGAACCACCACGAAACGCAAGCAGCGGCTGGCCATTTTGCTATCCGGTCGCGGCTCCAACATGGTGGCGCTGGTAGATTCTGTACAAATGGGGGCCCTGAGCGAACTTGCGGAGGTAGCAGTGGTGTTCAGCAACCATCCGGACGCGCCGGGCTTAGCTACGGCCGCCGCGCTGGGCTGCCAAACGGCTAGCCTGGGTTCGGTGGGCTACAAGCGGGCCGATTATGATGCAGCCGTGGTGCAGGTACTACGCGAGTATGAGCCTGACTATCTGGTGCTAGCCGGCTATATGCGTATCCTTTCGCCGGTATTGGTGCGCGCCTATGCCGGACGCATTCTCAACATTCACCCCGCCGATACTCACCTCCACCAGGGCCTGCACGCTTACGAGTGGGCCTTTGAAAACAAGCTTCCCGAAACAAAAATCACCGTCCACCTCGTGGATGAGGGCCTCGACACCGGCCCCGTCCTGGCGCAGCGCCCCGTCGATCTGCGGGGGGCAAATACGCTGTCGGAGGTAGAGCGCCGCGGCTTGCTCGTAGAGCATGAGCTGTACGCCGACACGCTGGTACGCTTGTTTCGAGGCCAGATTTCCCCTTCCACCCCCGCCAGCTGCCCGGCTACCCCGCCTGACAACCGGCAACTGACAACAGAGAATTGATATGTGCGGAATAGTTGGTTTTTATGGTCCGGAGCCAGTAGCGGCGGACATTGTAGTTGGCCTGACAGCCCTACAACACCGCGGCCAGGACGCGGCCGGCATCGTCACCTTCGACGATAATTTCCATCTCTGCAAGGGCAACGGTCTCGTCAATGACGTGTTCAAGCCCAAGCACGTGAAGAAGCTAAAAGGCAACATCGGCATCGGCCATGTGCGCTACACCACCCAGGGCTCCAACGATTCGGAGCTGGCCCAACCGTTCACCACCAGCTACCCTTTCGGCTTGGGCATGGTGCACAATGGCAACGTGATCAACTTTCGGGAAGTCGCTCAGCGCCTGCACGATAAATACCACGTGCTGCCCAAAACCAGCAACGACTTGGAACTGATCATGTACACCTTCGCCTCGGAGCTGCGCATCAAAGACCTAGACCGCCTCTCAGTAGTGGATATTTTCGACGCCGTTGAGACCACGCAGGAGTTGGTCAAGGGCGCTTATGCTACCATCACCGTTATTGCCGGTCACGGCCTGCTGGCCTTCAACGACCCATTGGGTATTCGCCCTTTGGTGCTCGGCTGCCGCCAAACGCCCGAGGGCCCGGTGTATGCCTTTGCTTCTGAGAGCACCTGCTTCGATTATCTGGGCTTTGACTTCGTGAAAAACGTAGGGCCAGGGCAGGCGGTGTTCATTGATAAAAACCTCAAGATTCATTACAAGAACCCCTACAATGTGCCCAAAGCGTTCTGCGTATTTGAGCACATTTACTTCGCCCGTGAAGACTCCGTTATTCATGGCCGTCTGGTAGCGCGGGAGCGTGTACGCTTAGGTAAGATACTGGCCCGCAAGGTGATGGCAGCCGGGATTGAGCCTGATATGGTAATCGATGTGCCCTCGTCGGGCTACTTTGCTGCTTCCGGCTTGGCCGAAGCCATTGGCGTGCCCTACCGGCGCGGACTGGTGAAAAACAACCACATGGGCCGCAGCTTCATCGTGAGCAGTCAGGCGGGTCGCGAGGATGTGGTGAAGAAAAAGCTCAACCCCATCCGCGAGTTTGTGGAAGGCAAAAAAGTGGCTGTGGTCGATGACAGCATCGTGCGCGGCACTACCTCGCGGCGCATCGTGCGCATTCTGCGCGAAGCGGGTGCGCTTGAAGTATACTTCATCTCCTCCGCGCCGCCCATTGTCAGCCCCTGTATCTACGGCATTGATATGGCCATGAGCACCGAGCTGATTGCCGCTAACTACACGGAGGAAGAAATCTGCCGCTACATCGAAGCTGATAAAGTTATTTATCAGGATTTGAGCGACTTGCAGGAGCTTTTCGCCGAGGAGCGCGGCCACGGCGGCTGCTTCGCCTGCTTCTCCGGCCGCTACCCCACCGGCGACGTGACCAAGTACCTGCGTCACATTCAGGAGGAGCGCGAAAGCCACCGCACCAAGAAAGACCGTCAGCAAGTAGTGTCCTCCGTAAGCGCAAAAGCCCCCGAGCCGACAGAGCATTAGAACAACCAACTCCCTTCCTTAGATGAGGTTGCGCATCAAGCAAGGAGGGGACGCGGCGGCGCAGCCGACGCTGGGGTGGTTGACCGGCGTTGCTGATGTTGATTTAGTAAACAGGTATATAGAACGTCATGCAGAGCAGAGCGAAGCATCTCGCGTGCTGACATTGGATTACTAATCTTACTAAACACGCGAGATGCTTCGCTCTGCTCTGCATGACAGACTAAACAATTAATACAACGACCTCAACTACCCCAGTCTCCGCTACGCGGGGACGTCCCCTCCTTGCTTGATGCGCAACCTCATCTGAGGAGGGGAGCTTGCTAAGTACTATTCCAACGATTACCTCACGCTCTATGTCCACTGCTTCCCCCAAACCTGCCGGCTACGACATCGACCTCGGCAACGCCTGCTCCCGCAACGCCTACGCCTGGGCCAAGAAAACCTTCCCCAACCGCGCCGGTGAGCCCGGCGAGCCAGCGCAGGATCTGGACGGCGGTTTCTCCAACGAAATTCGCTTCGGGCAGGAGCGCCTGGGCATCAGCTCCGACGGCATTGGTACCAAGATAGAAGTAGCCGAGCGCGTTGGGCGGTTTGATACCCTGGGCTACGACCTCATTGCCATGGTGGCCGACGACCTGATTGCCGGCGGCTTCGTGCCCAGCAATCTGTCGAACATCATCGACGTGAACACCCTGGATTACGACGTAATAGATGAGCTGATGCGCGGCTTGCACGACGCGGCCAACTTCAGCCGGATTGCCGTGACTGGGGGCGAAATTGCCGAGCTAGGCAACCGCATTGGCGGCTGGCCCGGTGCCCGCATGAATTTCAACTGGTGCTCTACGGCTGTGGGCGCTTTGCACCCATCGCTAAAAAGCCCCCTGAGCGGTGCCACCGCCCAAGCCGGCCACGCGGTCGTATCGCTCCACTCGCCCAGCTTCCGTTCCAACGGCTTTTCCCTGGCCCGCCGTACCCTGCAAAGCCTCTACGGCGACAACTGGCACACGGCACCCTACACCGGCACCGACGCCTCCGAGCTTGGTAATACCTGGGGCGAAGTGCTCCTAGCGCCTTCCCTCATCTACGCGCCCGCCGTAGCCCGCCTTCTCGACGCAGGCTTGACTTTGCACGGTATCGCCCACATCACCGGCGGCGGCATTGCCGACAACTTCCAGCGCGTACTCAAAAACAACGGCGTTGGTGCCGAGTTGGATAATCTGTTTGAGCCCCTGCCCGCCATGCAAAAGCTCACCAAGCTAGCCGGCATCTCGCCCGCCGACGCTTACCTCTACTGGAACATGGGCAACGGCATGCTGCTCATAACTGACGAAGCCCAAGCCGCCGCCGTCGTAAGCCAGCTGCAAGCCGATGGCTACCAGGCCCAAGTGGCAGGCCGCATCACTGCCGCGCCTGGCATTAAGCTGAAAGTGGCGGCTGGTGAGCTGACGTATTAAGCACTGTTAAGCAATAGTATATAAAAAAGCCCCCCAACTGATATTGGGGGGCTTTTTTATGAAATGAACATTATAATATTCTGTTCAAAATCGCCCGTCATGCAGAGCAGCGCGAAGCATCTCGCGTGCTGATGCTGGATTACTAACCCTACTACCGCTGGCGAGATGCTTCGCGCTGCTCTGCATGACGGGCGATTATTTACGTCTACTCGGAACAGCTTTAGTAGCCAAAAAAGCCCCCCAGACATATGTTGGGGGGCTTTTTTATGCTGGCATAGCTAACCTAAGCGGCGTGCCGGGGCTCGATATCGAAGCCTGCTTGCGATACGGCTTTCATCACCTGCTCGGGAATGACGTTTTCGCCCTCCACGGTCAGGATTTTGTCGGGGTTGTTGGTGTCCACGCTCCACTTCTGCACGGTAGGTTCGGCATCAAGGAAAGGCGTGACGGCGCGCAGGCAGTTGGCGCAGTTGATCGAGGTTTTGAATTGTAGGGTAGGCATAGGAACAAGAGTTGAGCCGCTTCGGCAACTGAGTAGTTTCAGCGGCGGGTGAGATGCTGAGGTAACAGCGGATGTGCTACAAAAGTACCAACGTGAATAAAGCCAAGAGGTATAGGCTTTGGCTGGGGAAGTGTAGAGTTTTGGCGTAATTCCGGCTGTCAGTTAATCTCCTGTGTCAAGCTATACGCTCTTTCTATGTCACAACTTATAAAGCAGCTTCAATTGTTAGAAGCAGACAGATTCGTGTCTGAAGATGATGAAGAATATCAGGTCCAATTACTACCAGGTCTGACAGATGAGCAGGTAAGAGCATTTGCCGAAAGTATGCCCCAAGGGCGACTTTCTGCTGATATTCAGGAGTTGTTACTTTTTACGCGAGGTTTCGAGTTTTCTCCTCTCGAGGAAATCCTTTTCGATGCGTTTAATCAGTTTGGCCTAGAAGAACTGTTTCCGAACTCTATACAACTCGCTGGTGATGGTTTCGGAAACTTCTGGATCTTAGATATAAACCAAACAGGGCAGTGGGGAAGCGTCTTTTATGTCTGCCACGATCCAGCAGTGATAATTAGACAATCAACCGATTTATGCGAATTCCTACGCCACATTCAGGAATTTGGAAAGCTGGGAGCCGATTCCTGGTTAGATCAAGTTCACGGGCAGATCAGTTCTAGTATTTGGCTGGAGAGAAAAACTTCAAAAGGAATGACCAGAGCACAAGTAGCTAAGGTGTCAAGTGATGCAGTGGTAAGACAATTTTCTTCAACAGTCCCAGCCGATTATCTCATTGCCGACTTACGGGTAGACTCCCCAATACTGGGATTTGCTTGGGATACAATTTCGGCTGACGGCACTAGCAAAGTGCGTAAGCATACAACAGAGCCAATATGGGCTTTTGAGCCAGCACTCAAGCGAAGCTGGCTAAGTCGCTGGTTCAAAAAATAAATGATTTTGACTACGCCGGCCGTACCGCCCGCTTCTCCAGAATAAGCTGCATGCGGAAGTTGTTCAGGCTTTCTTCCAGTCCCACCGGATACACGTGCGGGTTGAGGAAGCGCCGGATGCTGGGGTCGAGGGCTGCTACTTCGCGCTGGGCTTTGGTGCGGCTTTCCTCTAAGGTGGGCAGCTCGGCCACCAGCTTGCCAGCCCGGAAAACAGGCTCCAGCAGTTCCCGAAACTGAGTGGAGCGAATGGGGCGGCGGCGCGTAGGGTCGAGCGGGTCGACGATGGTGAGCTGGTCGGGGAGAGGCTCGGCCGTGTTGTAAAGCATATCGGCGCGGGGCTGGCCCTTTTCTGTTTCGTAGCGCCGCACCTGCAGGATGCCGGGAATACTGGTTTTGGCGAGCTGCTCGGAAAGCTTGATGGTGTAGTCCCAATCGGCATCGGCCGTCTGGCGCAGGGCGGCCAGCTTATAAACGCCCCCCAGAGCCGGCTGGTCGTGAGCCGTGACGAGCTTGGTGCCGATGCCCCAGGTGTCGATGCGGGCGCCTTGCTGCTTGAGGCTGGTGATGAGGTGCTCGTCGAGGTCGTTGCTGGCTACGATGCGCGTTTTCTGAAAGCCGGCTTCGTTGAGCAGGGCGCGGGCTTCGCGGCTGAGGTAAGCCAGGTCGCCGGAGTCGAGACGAATGCCCCCCAACTCGTGGCCGTTGGCGCGCATCTGCCGGGCTACGCTGATGGCGTGGCGCACGCCTTCCAGGGTATCGTAGGTATCCACCAAAAACACGGAATCGTCGGGGAAAGCGTCGCCGTAGGCCGTGAATGCAGCTTCTTCTTCCCCAAATGACTGCACCCAGCTGTGGGCGTGGGTGCCGCGCACCGGAATACCAAAGCGCTGCCCGGCCATCAGGTTTGATGTGCCATCGACGCCACCCAGATAGGCCGCCCGGCTGGCGCTCAGGCCGCCATCGAAACCCTGTGCCCGCCGCAAGCCAAACTCAAACACCTGATCGGAGCCGGCGGCTTCCCGGATTCGGGCGGCTTTGGTGGCAATCAGCGTCTGGAAGTTGACCAGCGTGAGCAAGGCCGTTTCCAGCAGCTGCGCTTGCAGCAGGGGGCCTTTTATGCGCAGCAGGGGCTCATTGGCAAACACTACCGTACCCTCGGCAATGGCGTCTATATCACAGGTGAGGCGTAAGGTGCGCAGGTATTCGAGAAAAGCCGGCTCAAACAGGACCGTGTCGCGGGTACCGCGCAGGCTGCCCAAGTAAGCCAGGTCATCTTCCGAGAAGTGAAAGTTCTCCAGCCAATCCACGGCATACGCCAAGCCAGCAGCTACGGCGTAACCGCCACCAAACGGCGGCTTGCGAAAATAGAGGTGGAAAACAGCTTCCTGATCTTGCTTGCCCTGCTTCCAATAGCCGTAAGCCATGGTAAGCTGATACAGGTCGGTGAGCAGGCTGAGGGAGGGGCCGTACAGGCCGGAGAGGGGCGCGGAGTTCATGTGCCCAAAGTACGAGGAACCCGGCAGTGAGTTGTGGTCTGGAAAGTACGATGCTGGTTGACTACAAAGAACAAACAGAGCCATCAAACCGCCGCGTGGGTGGCTCAATGGCTCTGCTTTCTATCAATGCTAAGTATGTCAGATAATTATAGCGCGTAATCCTAATTCAACGTAGCTTATAATATAAGTTATTGATATATAAATATTTATGATAAAGCTACACCCCAGCCGGCCGTCGTGGTAGTAGGGGCTGGTTTTTCTGACTGATGGGCTGCATGGCAATAAAGCTCTGCATCAAGGAGAGTAGGAACGATGGGCGGGCAGGCTGTCGAAGGCGTTGTTTTAAGGCTTTCCTGTACGTCATCCGTAAGGTGGCAAAGCACCAGCTGCGTGTTGCGCCGCCGCAGGCGCTGGCAATAGCTGGTCAGCAAGGCCAGCGCACGGCCTGATATATGGCGTAATGAGCTACAATCGACCCAAATACTGGGCTTGCCGCTGCGAGCGGCCTGTTGTAGGGCACGGGCTAATCCGTATTCTTCAGGATGGCTTGGGTCTTCAGCTAGGATAAGCAGGTAGCTTTCAGGCAGGATTTCGCGGTAAATCTCCATTAGGAGTAGATAACTTCAGTCGTTTTCAGGCTGTGCAGCCGAGCTACACAGAAGGCGGGAGCAGCAGGAAGGGGCCGCGCGAAGCGGCAACGGGGAGCCAAGGGGGCCAGACCAGTTAGTCTGGTACCATTACTTACCTAATATGGTCCGCCAACCTGGGTCGAGGCAGTGCTAATGAGAAGCTGCCCGAAGCGGAAAAAGAAAGAGCTATCTGGCTAAAGAGCCATGACACTAATGACACATCATCAACGAGGATAGATGCGTAGTCGTACAAATTTAGGAATAGGAATTAACTATAACCTCAGGCAATATACTGGTTTTCAGTGTAGTTGCTCCTACCAGGTTCTAGGTATTTGTAGTATACGTATCTATACTTAGGGCTCAGTATTATAAAAAAGGAGTGGCAACATCGCTGCGCCACTCCTTTGTACTCTTATTATTTTAAGCCGATGCCAGATCCTGATTCGCTGGCCCTATGAGGAGTTTGCCCAGCGCATCGAACCGGGAGCCGTGGCAGGGACAGTCCCAACTGCTTTCCAAGCCGTTCCAATGCACTACGCACCCTAGATGCGGGCAGATGGCGGAACACTCGTGCGTCTGGCCTTTGGGGTCGCGGTACACAGCTACTTTCGTGAGGCCGCGCCGCATAACGGCCCCGGAGCCGGGCTCTATTTCGTCGATGCTTGAAACGTCGCCGCCGGTGAGTAGCTCGGTGTATTCGGTAGCGACATTCAGGTTTTCCTTTACAAACTCATACGCCGACGCCGGACGCAGGGTCACGCGGCCGGGATCGTAGAGGTCGGCCCAGGGATTAGGGCGGCCCTGAATAAGATCGGTGACAATAATGCCCCCCAGCGTGCTGTGGGTCATGCCGTGGCCCGAGTCGCCGGTGATGATGTACACATTGTCTTTGTCCAGCGGGTTGCGGCCGGCGTAGCCCAGACTGTCGCTGGGTTCCTGCACCTGCCCCGACCACGCGTAGTCGATCTGCTGCACCATCGGGAACCGTTGGCGGGTCCAGTCTTCGAGGCGCTGCAAGCTAAGTTCGGGGTCGCCCTGGCCTACTTTATGGTCTTCGCCGCCTACTAGCAGTAGGTCGTAGCGGGGCGCGCCGCCGCGTGGGCCTTCCGTTATTTCCTGCAAGCGAATGTAGTGGTATGGGTCGGGCGTATCCCAGTACAGTGCCCGCGTCACGGAGCCTTTCGGAATGCGTGCCGCGATAGTATACGTGCGGTAAGGCGACTGCTTGGTGTGCATCACTACGCGGTCGTTTACGGGCGTATTAGTAGCCATTACCACGGCTTTGGCGCGCACCGTGTGGCCGTCGGCCGTTGTCACGCTGGCTTCGGAGCCGCCCTGCACCTCCGCTACGTGGGTATTGGTGAAAATTTGCCCCCCACGGCCCTTAAAGCGGCCAATAGCTTCGGCTAGGCCATAGAGGTATTTCAGAATATGAAACTGGCCTTGGTCAGGAAACAGCAGGCACTCACCGGTGCGAAAGCCCTGAGTGGGAGAATCGGAGAGGCGCTCAACGCCAGTAAGACCGGCGCGGTGGGCGGCTTTCAGCTCTTTATCCAGCTCTTTGGGGCTGCCATCTTCAGGCAGAAACAGGTAGCCGTTGAGGCGCGTAAAGTCGCAGTCGATCTTCTCTTCCTGTATAATGTGCTCAATCCGGTCGATGGCAGCGCTATGACTTTCGGCGGCCAGCCGGGCACCTTTTTCCCCAAATAAATGCTCCAGCCGGGTGTAGCGGTCGTCGAGGGCGTTGGAGAGGTGGGCCGTGGTGCGCCCCGATTCGCCGCTGGCCAGCTTCCCGCTTTCCAGCACAATTACTTTCTTGCCTTCGCGCAGCAGCAGGTAAGCCGTGGTAAGCCCCGCAATGCCGGCACCGACCACCACCACATCGGCAGTCATATCCTGGGTAAGGGAGGGAAATTCGGGCGCGGCGGCAACGGTGCCAAACCACGAGGATTGGGTAGCGGCGGAAGTCTGTTTCATAGAAATAGATTGGCGTGGGAAATGGTATTCAGGTTGTACGCCAAGCGGATAGGTCGAGTTTGGGCATAATGCCTCCTCACAGGGCGGGGCAAGGCAGCGGTAGGCTACAAATGCATCTCGGGCGGAACGGGTAGCTGGTATTTTTCGCCGGCACTCAGAAAATGCAGACGCAGGTCGCGGATGGTGAAGGGTGTATTGGGGCTGATTTCGTAGATATTGTTACTGGTGCATTCATTCGCTTCCAGAACGGTAACCAAACCGCTGCCAATTACTTCCAGATCGTAGCCGTTGCGTACTAATATCGCGGTGTCTTCTTCCAGGCCGAGCCCCAAACAGCCAGGGTTAGTAGCAATAATCTGGGCCATGCGGGCAATACGGCCCCGCGCAATAAAGTGGGTATCAATGGCTACGTCGTGCATAAACTGTAGCCCGGTAGTAATGGAAATTTCGCCTTTGCGAAAACCTGCATCGTTGAGGCCCTGATAAATCATGGGCGTAGACAAGGCCGCGGCCCCGGCACTGGTGCCCCCAACAAGAATTTCATCGTAGGTATAACGCTCTTTTAGCCGCACCAGCATTTTGGTGCCACCCAGCAGGCCCGTCAGGCGAAGCTGGTCGCCGCCTGTAAAGTAGAAGCCAGTAGCCTCATTGATCAAATTGAGCGTCGCCTCGCTGTTGGCATCGTCCCGCTCGCGTACATCCAATACCTGGACCCGTTTGATACCTAACCGGGAAAATATTTCCAGGTAGTCTTCCGCCGCCTCCTTGGGTTCACTAGAGGCAATGGGTAACACCAGAATCAGCGGGTCGTTGCCTTTGAGCTCCTCGCAGAAACGCTTCAGAATACCTTCCGGCGCAAAGTTGAGGTTTTCAGCTTGGTTGGAGCCCTTTTCGGGATCTTCACCTTTGTTTTCGTGGCCCCCTACGGCCAGCAACATGCCTTTTGGCGTGGGACAGGTGTTTCGGTGGCCGCTTGCTAAAGCCCGGGTGGGGTGAGTAGGGGCGGTTTTCTTCTTTTGGGTAGGCATAATAAGCAGGAGTAGGGGAGGATGATGCTAGACAGCATGCTCATCCTGCATGCGTAAATCAGCCGCTTTGAGTTGCGCGCCTTTCTGGCCCTGCCGGCAGCCTCACAAAAACGTGGTTGGGGGGCTTTTTTTAATTGCTTTTCAATTAAAGGCTGTCAGCCAAACGATTAGACAGATGATTGGTCTTCAGGATTATAAAGGCCAACTCAACAGTCATTGGTATTTACTCAGCAAAAAATACGTACTACTCTCATGTAAAATAGGTATGTATTCGGTGGCCCCTCCGGGCTTATTCCCGTTTATTCACTACTACTAAAAAAGCCCCCCAGCGCGTGCCAACGCGCGCGGTGGGTGTAGTATCCACTCCCGCCACCGCAGACTCTAGATAATAGAGGCCTTTCTGCGCTATGAAAACAACCAGAATTACCGGAAACAGCAGCGGCCGCCAGATATCTGGCGGCCGCTGCTGTTTCCGGCGAGCTATCTGCTCTGCCTCTATTCGATGAGCCCTTCGCTGACGGCGAACTTGATGAGGGCGGCGGTGTTTTTGGCCTGGGTTTTCTCGATGATGTTCTGGCGGTGGGTTTCGATGGTGCGCTTGCTGGTAAAGAGCTTGTCGGCAATCTCGGCGTTGGTCAGGCCCTCGGCAATGAGGGTGAGCACCTCCAGCTCCCGCTTCGATAGGTCGTTGGCTTTGCGGGTTGCGGTGTCCGGGATCGGGCCGCTTGCAGTTACCTGCTGAAGCAGATTTAACCCTATCTCGGTGCACAGATACTGCCGGCCCGACGCTACCGTGCGGATGGCGTGGGAAATTTCGGCTACGTCGGCATTTTTGAGCACGTACCCGGAGGCGCCGGCATTCAGCATCCGTACCACGTAGTTGGGGTGGTCGAGCATAGAGAGAACAAGCACTTTTACATCCGGGAAATCACGGCGCAGGTGCGGCATTGCCCCAAAACCGTCCATAACGGGCATATTCACATCCATCAGCACTACGTCGCAGGGAGTGGTGGCCAGCTTATCCAGCAGCTCCTGACCATTGTTGGCCTCAGCCGTAATTTCCAATCCAGCATCTTCGGTAAGCAGCGCACGAATACCATCACGAATGATAGCGTGGTCGTCGGCCAGAATTAATCTAATCATAATACAATAGCATAGTTGGCAAAAAAGGCCAGTGAGGGAGAACTATTCAGGCACAACGTCAACTATGGTAAAATCGGTCCTTTGCAAAGGAAATGAACTCGATGAACAGGAACTTAAATGTAGCGTTTCAGTTCCAAAAAATGAGGTAGAGGCAGCTACTTATAAAGCAGGGTGGAGCTCCGAAAATGGCCCCCAATGGCTTGTGCTCCCTTGGGTATTTGCTTACTCACTAATCAGTTTCGGCGTTGTCTTTGGCAGTGCCTTTTTAGCTGGGATGAAGCGTTTTAAGGCATTAAATGTTTTGGATCATAGGCCGAATAGCCTGCTTATAAGCCCATAAAAGCCCCCCAGCGGCGAACAAGCCGTATGCGGCCGTGCCCGCCCCGATTGCTGGGCAAACGGAGCAGGAACAGCCCCAATTATTTATGCGGGTGTATTATGAGCTAATAAGCTGCACTAAACTGATTAGCTTGCGGCAACTACAGGCTTTGGCAACCGAAATTGCTTGCTGAAGTTGGGGTGCTTATTTTGTGAAAATTCGCTGCCAACACTTGGCATCAAAGCTCAAACAACAGCGCCTCATTTCGGTTAATATTCGCACTCCCGTTATTCTATCTACTATTCATGATCCGCATCATTCTTATAGATGATCATGCCATTATCCGCGACGGCATCCGCTCCCTACTCCGCGAAGAACCCGGATTAGAGGTAGTAGGGGAGGCTGGCAGCGGCGAAGAATTGCTAACTACCTTGGCTACCACCCCCTGCGATGTGGTGGTGCTTGACCTGAACATGCCCGGCACCGATGGCTTTGCCACGATTCCGCAGCTGCGCGAGCAATACCCCGAAGTGCGGATTCTGGTGCTGTCGATGCTGGATAATGAGCGCTACGTGGCCCAGGCCATTGGTTTGGGCGCTTCGGGCTACGCTCTAAAGAGTACCGGCCGCGCCGAGCTGCTTTACGCCATCAAGACCGTAGCAGCGGGGCGGCCTTATCTGTGCACCGTTATTGGGCTGGCACTGCTGCGGAAGATGCACTCGCTGGAGTCGCCTAGTAGTGCTGTTGCTCGAGCTGCCAGCGGTCTATCGAAGCGGGAGCTGGAGGTGCTCACCCTCATTGCCGAGGGCCTGACCAACGCCGAGATTGCCGACAAGCTCTTCACCAGCAAGCGCACGATCGAAACCCACCGCCAGAACATCATCGAGAAAACCCAGGCCAAAAACACCGCCGCCCTCATCAAATACGCTGTGAGTCAGGGCATGCTCACTGATTAAAAAGCCCCCCAGCGGCAGAATTCAGAACAGAGTAAACCGAAAAGACCTTTCCAGCGGAAAGGTCTTTTCGGTTTGTAAATCTCGAAGAACCACCGATTTGTTGACAAACACGTCGGGCGCCGGCCCCGCAAAACGCCTTCGTGCCATAGGTGACATCTGATGAGAAAACCTGCAAGGGGTGCTTACAGCTTATCCTGCCGGATAAGGCCCCGATATACCTGCAGCAGCCGCGGCTGCGGCACTCCCAGCCAATAAAGCAGCGTCAGGAATGAAAACACGGCCTGTAGCCGAAAAACGCCGTTCTGCAGGTATTTGCGGGCAGATGTGGTAACCGTGCCGGGCAGCACCCGAAACAACCCATGCCGCCGCAGCCGCCCCACTATTTCCTGGTCTTCCAGCATGATCAGGTGCGTGCGGTAGCCCCCGGCTCGCTCAAATACCGCTCGGCGCACAAATAGGCTCTGGTCGCCGAACCGCACGGCATCGACATTGAAGCGCGTAAACCAGCCGCTCAGCCGCAGAAACCAGTGCGGGTGATTGAAGGCCAGGCGGTAGCAGCCGCTGCTGTAGCCATGCGGCCCCAGCGCGTGCCGGATATCGGCTAGAAAACCAGGCGGCGGATATGTATCGGCGTGCAGGAAATAAAGAATTTGCCCCCCAGCCGCAGCCGCCCCATAGTTAAGCTGGGCCGCGCGCCCCTTCTGTGGACAAAGAACCACGCGTGCACCGGCTTGCCGCGCCAGAGCGGCCGTATCATCAGTGCTGTGCCCATCCGCCACAATGATTTCTGCCCCCGCATCCGGCCCGCACACCGCGCTCAGATACGTGAGCAGCTCTCCTATGCAGTCCGCCTCGTTGAAGGTGGGAATGATAACGCTGATGGTATCCGGAGCAGATGAGCCGTGAATCATGGCGGGCCTGGGCACGGTTAGCTGGAAGATTATGCTTTAGAAAATAAGTGCTGAAATATACCTCATGCCTGACACTGGCCCGCTACGCCTACCTGAAGAGCAACCGGTCTGGTTTATAAGTAACCATGGTTAGGTAACATTTCGTTATAAATAATATTGAAATATTATAAATAAATGGTAGATTCATAAGTGCGTTGAAAACTTGATCCAAGTGTTTTGGCAGTAATTAATGGTAGCGCCTACTAATTGCACAGGAGGATGTTGGGAGGTAGCAGATAAACATGGGTATTGATTGCAAGTGATTAGTGAACAGTAGATTAAACGATTTATTTATCTACTCATATTCAACCTGTATTGCCGCCCTATTTGATACTCATTTATGGCTCCCTTTGTCCTCTATATCCAGCGAACTATCAAATGCCTGGCGGCTCTCCGCCTCTCATTAGCCCGGCGCTATAAACCAGCACAGATGGTTCTGGGCAGTATTGTACTGCTCCTGCCTGTTTATACTTCCTCAGCTCAAAACCTCTCGGGCTCAGGCAATAAGCTGGCCTTTAATGGCCTGAATACCTACATAAATTGTGGGACCAGCAACCGCGGCATCACCCAGCGCGTGACGGTGGAAGCCTGGATTCGCACCACTAGCAGCGGCAATCAGTGGGTTGCCAGCAAATACCTGAATTCCTTGACAGAAAAGAAAGGCTTTCACCTGTATATAAGTAATGGCCAGCTCTACTTTAATGGGTACACCAGCGGGGGAATATCGGTATCGTCGGGGGCCTCGGGTACGCGGGTCAATGATGGTCGTTGGCATCATGTAGCCGGGGTCTGCAATCTGAATACCTGGCAGGTGTATGTAGATGGCGTACTGGAAAACAATGCGACTTATCCGTTCCTGACGGCAGATTTGGCCACGAGCTCAGCCCTGGCTATTGGCGTATACATCGCTCAATCCGAAAACCTGTTTCAGGGTGATATTGATGAAGTCCGGGTGTGGCGCACGGCGCTTACTCAGGACCAGATTAGGGCGAATATGTGCCGCAAGGTTTCGCCCGTGCCCGACGAATTAGTGGCCTATTATTCCTTTGATCAAAGGGCAGGCGCTGTTGCTATTGACAAAGGCAGCGACCCAACCAACGGCAGACTTATCAACTTCAATAACGACGCCTGGCAACCCTCCGGGGCCGCCATCGGTGATGCCAGCACGTACGCCTACGGCCCTGATCTGGGTGCCACGCGCCTGCGACTGGCAGCAAACAATGGGGACTCGGCTATTGTGACCAACATCACAACCCAAACGGATGGGGTGCAGCTTTATGCCGTAAATGAAAAGCCAAGCGAAGAACCAACCGAGGGCACTAGCGCCGACGTGTACTTTGGCGTATTTAGCCGGGGCAATTCCGGTACCTATGACTTCCGGCTTCGTCCGGCCGCTGGCTTGAGCGGCTCCACTATCTACACGCGGCCCGCTAATGATGGTATATGGACAACCACCGCCGCCGTACCAACGCCCAACTCTCTGCTGCTTGTCCAGCAGCGTTACCGCGCCGAATACATGCAGGCCAATGTGCCGCTGCCGGTGGAGCTGACGGCCTTCTCCGCTCGTCGTGCCGGCCCCCTGACGGTCGCCCTCACCTGGCAAACGGCCTCGGAGCAGAACAGCGCCGACTTCACCGTGGAGCAAGCCCCTGACGGCTATACCTTCACCCCACTGGGCAGCGTAGCCGGACAGGGTACCAGCAGCCGGCCCCACGCTTATAAATTCACTGCCTATCCCGCGCCGCATGCAGCCTACTACCGGCTGGTACAGCGCGACCTGGATGGTACGCTGGCTTACTCGCCCGTCGTATTTGTTGGGGCGGCCGATGACACTCCCGCCGTGGCTTTGCAGCTCGTGCCCAACCCGGCCCACGACCAGGTGCGGCTGCCTGAGCTAGGTCCTGAGGCGACGCTTCAACTGGTGGATGGGTTGGGCCGGCTGGTGCGTACGGGTACGGGTGCGTTGCTTTCCCTGCGGGGGATAACGCCGGGGCTTTATATACTGCAAGCTGCCACACCTGGTCGGGCCCCACGCACGGCTCGCCTGCTGGTAGAGTAAGATTGTAGGCGGTATTCCCTCATTTTCCCGATTGTCTTCACAAAACGAATAATGCTTTCAGGCCAAGGCCGTGCGAGGAAGCGACGCAAGGTCGTCCGGCAGATTTATTACAAAAGCCTAATCCTCAGCGTTATGATATGAAAAGCCAAAACCCGTTTTCTACCTTAGAAAACGGGTTTTTATGTGGCCCCGGCGAGAATCGAACTCACATCTAAAGTTTAGGAAACCCTTATTCTATCCGTTGAACTACGGGGCCAGATGCGCGTGGGGAGTAAAGGTAGCCCCAAACCATCGGCTCAGCCAAACCCGGCGCCGGGGTGCCTGCGTATAGGCGGCAGGCGCGGCGGGTGTTGCGCCGTTCGTTTTAAGGTTTTTGGGTATAGTATGGGCTTACTGGAGGATTTGCACGCGTCGCGACGGGCAGCAGGTAGCGGGCGAAAATTGCCCCCCGGTGCCGACGACGATGGGATGCAGCCGGCCCTGCTGTTTATTCCGGATATCAGCGGCTTTACGCGCTTCATTGAAGCTTCGGAAAGCCCCCTGGCCCCTTTTCTGATTGCCGACCTGCTCGAAATCCTGATCGAAGCGAATACGCTGGATATGGAGGTGTCGGAGATTCAGGGTGATGCTATTCTGTTCTATCGGTTGGGGCCGCCGCCGCCGGTGCAGGAGCTGGTGGCGCAGTGTCGCCGCATCTTCCTCGATTTTCAGAATTACCTCCGCTTGGTGGAGCGCGACAACGCCTCCGAACTAGGCGCTGCGCTGCGCGACAACGATCTGACCCTCAAAATAGTAGTGCACTATGGCCGGGTGAACGTGGCGCACATTCGGGAATTTACCAAGCTAATGGGCCGCGACGTTATTGTGGTGCATCGCCTGCTCAAGAACAATATCAGCGGCGGCGAATACCTGCTGCTGTCGGAGGGCTACCTGAAAACGCAGAGCCTTACTGACTTGACGCGTAGCTTTTCCTGGACGCGCCTGCTAGGGGGCAAAACCAACTACGAATATCTCGGCGACATCAACTACCGCTACGCCCACCTCACGCCCCTGCGCCTGTTGCTCAACGGGCATCACTCGCCCGATGGAGCGCCCAGTGGCCGCGGCAACTCACTGAAAGTGCGCCACACCGTGCGTGTGCCCGCGGCTTACGCCCTGCGGCTGGTGCGCAATCTGCGCTTGCGCTACAGGTGGCTGGAAGGCGGCACCGCAGTATACTACGACCTCAGCAAAGCCGACCGCCTGGGTACCAGCTACAAGGTGGATATCAACAAGGGGCAGATCGACTTTCAGACGGTGCAGAGCTTCCAGGGCGAGGAGCGCATCGAGTACGTGGAGAAAATCTCGCACTTCCGGCTTTTTCCGAATTCCCTGCTATTCTTCTTTATCGAAGCCGTGGACGAGCGTTCCTGCCTCATTACCCTCGATTTTCGCTACGGCTACGTAGCCAGCCCGCACTCTCTGATTCGCTTCGGCCAACTGCGCCGCGTGCACCGCTTCTGGGGTCGCTCTCTTCGTAATCTGGTTGCTCTGGGCGAGCGAATGGCTAAGGTGTCAGTAAAATAGCTATGTTTTTAGGTTCATTACCAACAAAAAAGCCCCCCGATTGAGTCTGGAGGGCTTTTTTGTTGATGAATAAAGCATCGGCGCTACGCTTTATATAATAGCACAATACCGAATGACAACGCCGTCAGAATCAGACCCACCATGAAGATGGTGTAGCTGATGCGCAGCAGTCGATATTTACGGCTGAGCACCTCGCCCAGATAGTAAATATCGGTTATCATGTTGGTGTACATCAGGTCTTTATCGCGCATCAGCTCGTACATGCCGCCCTGAAAAGCATCGAGGCTGAGCTTGGTGAAGTTGCCGAAAAACAGGATGTTGATGCGGCGGTTGGTGGCAATGGCCGGGCTTTTCTTCAGCCACTTAAAGGTCGTTACGTCGGGTTGGGCCGAGAGAATAGCCGATACCACCGAGCCCAGCGCCGTGGCTACCAGCAAGCCCATAGGCACCGTCAGGATAGGATTGCGGGTGAAAGCCGGCCCGATGGACGACGTTTTGGCCCCCAGATAAGTAATCAGGATAGACAGGATAACCGCGTTCAGGCTGATCATCATGTTGGCCTTATTATCAGCCATTTGCGAGAGCGACACGTGGTTGTCGTACGTCGTTCGAAACATGGTTTCTACGCCGCGCTTGCCCTCGGCGAAGTTGCCTTGTACCTCCTCTTTCTTCTTCTTTTCCTTTTTCTCGATCTTCTTGAGACGATCCTTCTGATCCTTAATGTTCTGCTTGTATTGCTCGCCGTAGCGCTCCTTGGCCGCTTGCGACCGGAACTTGGACGCCACCAGGAAATCAAGCTGAATTTCTGCCCACTCAGTGTTCGAATAGCTGCGGCCTAATATGGTTTCCCACTCCGCGCGCATGAGCTCACCGGAAGCGGAAAAGTCTTCCCGACCCAGGCTGCACAGGTCTGCATCTACGAGTATTTGCTGCATCTCCGTTTCGCGGGGCTCGTCGCGGTGGGTTGCCCTGATCAGATCCTGAACTACCGCAATGCGGTCGGCGGGGTAGCCCTGCGCCTGTAGCCATTCCCCGGCCCGCTCCATGCTGCGGTACTCGTGGCCGTCATACGTATCTATATAGCCTGTATCATGAAACCAAGCGGCCAGCTCCAGTGCTTCCTGGTCGCTTTCGTCCAACTCAGACGCTGCCCCGAGCGCCCGGACCTCCTTTACCGTGAGATTGGTATGTTTGAGGGAATGATAAACAAGCTGCTTAGGCAACTTTTCCTCGAAAAGTGTCGTGATATAAGCCTTAGCCTGCCGCAGAATTTCTGCTTTAGCCTTTTTTATAACTGGGGTTGTCTCCATGAGGGAAGTTGAGATGCCGGGCTGACGGGAGGGATGCACCCATAGCTCCTAATTGGCTTAAAACGCGAATTGGTTCCTGAGGTTTTTTGCAATAGCTCAACCGCACAGCGTCTGCCTGCGTAGGGCATGCCATTGCAGCGTCTCATGATGAGCTAATTCTGTAGTCAGCCACTTGAATTTTAAGTTTACCAATTTTTAATTAAACTTTTAGTAGGTTTTTTTAACTTCGGTAAACCTCCGATTACAAGCTATTTTTGCTTTCAAAATCTTTACAATAGCTGTTTATACTTCCTTATGAGAAGGTTTACTCTGTCTTGTTATCTGCTGCTTATGAGCTCGTTTGGCTTGCCCACGACCATGGCGCAGACTACTCAAGCTCCCCATCCCGAACGCCCCAACTACAATCATGGAGGGGAAAACTGGAAAACAAAAACGCCCCCCCATAGCAGTACCCTGCGCTACTCTGTATTTCTGATTGGTGACGTTGGCGCCCCGGAACTAAAAGAGCCAGGTGAGCCCTCGCTCAACTTTATGCGCCGCGAGATGCTCGTTGCCGGCCCGAAAAGCACGGCCATCTTCCTCGGCGACAACATTTACGAGTACGGTCTGCCCGAGGAAGGCGCCTACGACCGCAAGGTTTCGGAGCAGCGTATCACCGCCCAACTCGATATTCTGCGCGACTACGAAGGCGAAAAATACATGGTTCCGGGCAATCATGACTGGAAACAGGGAAACAAGGGCAGCTTAGAGCAGGTAAACCGGCAGCAGCGCTTCGTGGAAGACTACATGATGCGCGACTCGACGGCCTTTTCCTACACCGGCGACTTTTTCATTCCCCGCGATGGCTGCCCCGGCCCTTTCGAGGTCCGATTGCAGGACGACCTGGTAATGATTGCCATCAACTCGCAGTGGTTTTTACAGACTAAGGAGCGGCCTTACGGCTCTAATAGCGGCTGTGGTGTAGCCAACGAAACGGACTTTTACACCCAGCTCGAAGACATTATTCAGCGCCACAAAGACAAGAATGTGATGGTAATTGCCCACCATCCACTATTCTCCGATGGTATTCACGGGGGCTTTTTCACCCTTGCCGACCATATTTTTCCGCTGTCTATTGTCTATAAATACGCGTTTGTACCCTTCCCCGTCATTGGCTCGGTTTATCCATTCGCCCGCAAGTACGGCGGCATAAGCCAGGATATTCCGCACCCTCTGTATCAGGCCTACAAAAAGGGCCTGATGGATATCTTTCAGAAATATCCGAACGTGGTGTATGCCAACGGCCACGAGCATAACCTGCAGTATTTTAAGGTAGATGCTACCCACTTTATTACTAGTGGCTCGGGCTGCAAAACCCAGCACGTGCGCACCGGCCGCGATGCCGGCGCCATGTTCTCCGACAAGGAGAAAGGGTTTTCCCGGGTTAATTACTACGACAACGGCGAAGTCTGGACGGAGTTCTGGGTGCCCAATGGCAATGGTGAAAATGGCCGGTTGGTGTTTCGGTACCCTATGTATGCTAAGCAGTTGCCTCAAGCGCTGGCGCAGGCCCAGACCGATTCGACCAACGCCTCCAACGCCCTCGGCCCTCGCCGCGACTTCCGCGACAGTACCGTAACCCTGGCCGTCAACCCGCGCTACGCTCAGCGCAGCCGGTTTTTTCGTACCTTCTTCGGCGACCACTATCGCGCCGAATGGGCCACGCCCGTTCGCTTCCCCATCCTCGACTTAGCTACTGAAAAAGGCGGCCTGACGCCCTACCAGATTGGGGGCGGCAAACAGACCGCTTCGTTGAAAGTGCGCAACGAGGAAGGCCGCAACTACACGCTGCGGGGCATTAATAAAGATCCTTCGGCAGTTTTGCCGGAGTCGCTGCGCGACGGCGCGGCGAAGGACATCTTGCAGGACCAGATTTCAGCCCAGCATCCCTATGCCTCCTTTGTGCTGCCGCCCCTGGCCTCGGCTGCTGGCATTCTGCACACTAACCCGGAGATGCGCTATATCCCGCAGGACCCGCTGCTGGGCCAGTACTACGAGCGATTTTCAAACACGCCAGCAGCCCTTGAAGAAGACCCCAAGGATGACCAGAGTGACGTAGCCTCGTTGGGTAATGCTACCAACTTAGTGGGCAGCGACCGGGTGCTGGAGCGCCTCATTGACGACAACGATAATAAGGTGAAGGAAAAAGCCTTCGCCCGCTCGCGCCTCTTCGATATGTGGATCGGCGACTGGGACCGGCACGAAGACCAATGGCGCTGGGCCGAAAAGAAGGATGAAGAGGGCGACCGAACCTTCACGGCTGTACCTGAGGACCGCGACGTGGCCTTCTTTAAAGGTGATGGCATTTTGCCTTACCTGATCAGCCGGGGATGGGGCATTCGTAACTTCCAGAATTTCGGCTACGACTACGCTGACTATAAGGGTCTTAACCTGACTGCTTTGGCCAATGACCGGGTGTTTCTGGCCTCGGTAACCAAGGAAGATTGGGTGAAGCACGCGCAGGAAATGAAAGCGGGTCTCACCGATGAGGTGATTGAAAATGCTTTCCGTGAGCGTTGGCCGGAGCAGATCTATAAGCTGCACGGTCCCGAAATTATTGCCAAGCTGAAAAGCCGGCGGGAGCTGTTGCCGGAGTTGGCAGCCAACTACTACGAGGTAGTTTCCAAGATTACGGAGGTGAAGGGCAGCAGCAAGCGCGAAAAATTCGTGGTAGATCGTCTGCCTAACGACAAAACCCGCGTGACGGTGCAGAAGATAAACAAGGACGGTGAGTTCACTAAAATCCTCTACGACCGCACCTTTGATAATAAAGTCACGCAGGAAGTGCGCTTGTATGGTTTCGCCGGCAACGATATTTATAACATCAACGGCGATGTGAGGGATGGCCTCAAGCTGCGCATTATTGCCGGCACCGACCGCGACTCGATTGTAGACAAATCGAACGTGCGCGGCATTGAGCACCAAACACATATCTACGATGCCGATACCGGCAACGTCATCATTAAGGGCCGCGACACCCGCCTGCGCCTGGAGCCCGGTATCGATGTGAGCCGCTACGATAACCCGAACCGTGCCGACCGTAAAGATTACCGTCTCGATTATCTGGGGCCGGCGCTGTACTTCGGCTATAACGTGGACGACCGGCTATTCTTTGGCGGTGGTATTACCTACCGCAACTATGCTTTCCGGAAGGAGCCTTTCGCTTCGGATCAGTCGTTGGTAGCCAACTATTCGCCTTCGCAGAAAGCGTATAACGTGCGTTATAAAGGCCAGTTTACGGATATGTTCGGTAAGTACGACCTGAACGTGACCAGTCAGCTTTATGGGCCGCAGCTGCTTTACAACTACTTCGGTGAGGGCAACGACACGGACAATATTCTGGAAGACCGGGAAGGCCGCGTCCGCAACCGCGACATCAACGAAACCTACCGCATCCGCTTTTCGCGCTTCTACTTCTCGCCAGTGCTGGAAAAGGATGTGTTTAGCTTCCTCAAAATCGGATTTGGCCCCCAGTACGACCAGTTCCACGTTGAACGTAACCCCATTGGCAGCGAGATTGACAAAGGCCTCGTTGAAGACAACGGCGTAAGTGGGGCCGCTGTCGGCATCCGCTCCTCCGACTTTGGTATGAATCGCTATGCTGGGGGGCGTTTTTATCTGAACATCGATGCCGCCAGCTCCCCCAAAAACCCGCGCATTGGTCTGCGCTGGTACAACTCGGCCGAGTATAACTTCCAGATGAACGGGGAGCGACTCAACTTCGGGCGCCTAGCCTCGGAGTTCCGGTTTTACCTCACTCCCAACTTTCCTTTCCAGCTCACCTGGGCCGGCCGAATTGGCGGGGCGCGCAACCTCGGCGACTATCGGTTTTATCAGGCCAATACGCTGGGGGGCACCACCAACCTGCGCGGCTACCGCCGTACACGTTTTGCAGGTCGCAGTACTGTATATGCCAACGCCGAGGTGCGCCTTCAGCTCTTTACGTTCAACGCTTACCTCTTCCCGGCCAAAATCGGGGTGATGGGACTTGCGGACGCCGCCCGAGTGTATAGCCAATACGATGAGCGCACTGGCTTGGGGGCCTTTCATACCGGAGTAGGCGGTGGCGTGTGGGCCGATATTCTAAAGCAGGTGGTAATTAATGCTACTTATTCAGTAGGTGAAGAGAACCTGGTTTTTGTGGGCTTCGACTTTCTATTCTGACGGAATAGCAACGTAAAGAATGGCCAGGTGATAGGGGTATAATTGCCCTACGCTTGGCCATTTTTCATTAAAAGACGTTAATCCCAAAACCGAGTATTTGTGGGTTTTTGGAAGAAGAAATTTTCACGTTCATATGACATCGATTTCTGCCTTTTTGCGCCGTGGGGGGCAAATTTTGGGTCTTGTAGCCTTATTCTTGCCTGTTCTGGACGCGCAGGCGCAAGTAAGGCCTCCCCGCACGCGCGTGTACCCGCGCCCCGCCCCGCCCACCGACTCGCTCACGGATGAGCTGGTAGGCAAGGAAAAGGAATTTGCTAACCCCTCCGTCTTGGGTCAGGGCCCCAGTAAAGGCCTGATTTTTCACTACGAGCGCACCACCGGCTTCGATATCACTTCCAACTCGCGCAGTAGCGACTTCACAGATCGGTCAGGGCGCGTAAGCAACAACGACCGCTTCATCGTGAAAGGCTACATTCCGGTCTGGAATCGGCCGCACCTTAAGATGGTGGTGGGCGTGAATTATGAGCGGGAAGAGTTTGAGTTCGAAAACCGCCCCACTGGCTACACGCTCTATGACGAGCTGGAGGAAAAAGGCCTCAAAACGCTTGGTACTCAGCTGGTGGTGCTGCGGCCCATTGATGAGCGCAACTTCATATTGGGCCGGGTAAAAGGCGAGCTGAACGGCGACTATACGTCCTCTGAGCTAAGGCTCAAGGACTATCTGCGCATGTCATACGAGCTGGTGTATGGCTGGAAAAAGTCGCCCACGTTTTCCTGGGGCATTGGTGCGCAGCTGGGCTACACCTTCGGCCGGCGCAGCATCTATCCAGCCATCATGTACAACCGCACCTGGAGCGACCATTGGGGCGTAGAAGCGTTGTTTCCGGCGCGCGTGCTGGTGCGGCATAACGCCTCGGCCAAGTCGCTGCTGTTTGCCGGCTACGACGTGAATGGTCTGAGCTATATCCTCAAATTCCGGGAAACCTTACCCATCGACCCCACCCTTACCACCGTGGAGCTGCGCGAAACCGAGCTGAAGGTGCGTGGCCGTTGGGAGCGGGAAATCTATGATTTCCTGTGGTTTGGGGCTGAAGGCGGCTACCGCTATAACAACTCGTTTGATGTGTTCGACCGGCGCAACGGCCGCACGAAGGTCATCGACAACAAGCTGGCTGGTACGCCTTATTTCAGCCTGGAATTATTCATTGTGCCGCCGCGCCGCTTCCTGAAGCAATAATGTAGCAACAATAAAAAAGCCCCCCAGCTACGTAGCTGGGGGGCTTTTTTGTTCCTGTCCTTCCTGTCCGTTAAGCGGCCGGCTTCTTCCGGGGGGCTTTTTTGCCTGCTGGTTTGGCCCCGGCTTTTTCCGTTGGGCGGGCTTTGCTTAGCTTTTTCAGGTATTCGTAGGTGGCTAGCTGGGCGCGTACCTGAGGGGCATTTTTGTCGTCCTGGCCGATAAAGTTGTTGTGAAAATCTCTGGACTTTACGTTGTCCTGGCGTTGCAGGTCGAGCAGGTGGCGGACTTCAGCGCGGATTTTAGGGTCGAGAATCGGAAAGCCGACCTCCACCCGGCGATCCAGGTTGCGGGCCATCCAGTCGGACGACGCTACAAACACCTTTTCATCGCCATCGTTGCCAAATACATACACGCGGGCGTGCTCCAGGTAGCGGTCCACGATGCCGCGCTGCTCGATGTTCTCGCTTTGGCCGGGCACTTGCGGAATAAGGCACGAAATACCGCGCACCAAAAGCTCGACGCGGACGCCGGCTGCGCTGGCTTCATACAGCTTATGAATCATGCGCTCATCCTGCAAGGCATTTACTTTCAGAATGATATAAGCGTCTTTGCCGGCTTTGGCCAATTCTATCTCCCGGTCTACCAGCTCGTTGAGCCGGTCGCGCAGCTCAAAGGGAGCCACCAGCAGATACTCGAAGCCATCTTTGGCCTGACGATCCAGGAAGTAGTCGAACACCCGGCTTACCTCGTTGGTCAGCCGCTCATCAGCGGTAAACAGGCCGTGGTCGGCGTAAATCTGGCTGGTTACTTCGTTGAAGTTGCCCGTGCTCAGGTAGGCGTAGTGCTTGGCCTTCTCATTCTCGGTACGCGTCACCAAAGCGAGCTTGCTATGCACTTTTAAGTCAGGAATGCCAAAAATGACATTGGCGCCGGCATCTTGCAGCTTCTCCGCCCAATACATATTCGACTCCTCGTCGAAGCGGGCCTTAAGCTCTACTACTACAGTCACTTGCTTGCCCTGCTTGGCTGCCTTCACCAGCGCTTTGGCCACCTCGCTTTTAGCCGACACCCGATACAAGGTCACGCCAATGCTGGTAACGGCCGGATCGAGGGCCGCTTCAGTCAGAAAGCGCGTGACGTACTCGAAGGACTGGTAGGGGAGGTGAAGCAGGTGGTCTCGCTCGGCAATGGCGGCCAGCATACTGCCCGCACCGCGCGGCAACGTAGGATGAGGCAGCGGCGGCTGGGGCGGAAAAGTAAGATCGGGGCGGCCGACGTCCGGGAAGCCGAAAAAGTCGCGGAAGTTGTGGTAGCGGCTGCCCGCCACCAGCTCGCCTTTGCCGATGCCGGTTTTCTGCATCACGGCCCGCAATACCTCATTTGGCATGGCTGGGTCGTAGAGCAGGCGGGCCGGGTAGCCCGTTTCGCGTTTCTGCAAACTGCTCTTAATCTTGGCCATCAGGTTGCCGGATACTTCTTCCTGAATATCCAGTTCCGCATCGCGCGAAATTTTGATGGCATGCACCTGCACGCGCTTGTACTGCGGAAACAGCTCGGTTGCGCAGCACCGAATCACGTCGTCCAGGAACAGAACGTAGCGCTCTTCGCCCTCCGCTGGGAGCTGCACAAAACGCCCCCCGTGCCGTTTGGTAGGGAGTTCCATGACTAATATCCGCTCGTCGGGCTGATGCTTTTTCTCCTTCACCGGCTCGGTGAGCAGAAAGGTAAGGTACACGCTTTGGTCCTTAAGAAACAGGTGGTGCAGGTTGTCGTCGAGGCTGACGGGCGAGAGCAGATCGCGCACCTTTTCGCGGAAATACTCCTCCACCCACTCCCGCTGCGTTTCGCTCAAATCGTGGTCGGAGAGCAGATGAATGTGCTGGCGATGCAGCTCCGGCAGAATACTGCCCCGAAAGGTGTCGCCAAAAGCTTCCTGCTGTTTATTTACCTCGGCCAGCAGGTTTTTGAGCTGTTCGGCCGGGTCTTCGCCCAGCTTGGCGCGGGTTTTTTTCTTAAGCTTCACTAGGCGGCGCAGCGTGGCCACGCGCACCTTGAAATATTCGTCCAGATTCGACGAAAAGATGGCCATAAACTTCAGCCGCTCCAGCAGGGGCACTTCCGGGCTCTGCGCCTCTTGCAGCACACGGGCATTGAACGCCAGCCAGCTCAACTCCCGGTTCAGCAATGTGGGGTGGGTCTTGGGGGGCATTTCCATGTGTTTTAAGGGTATTACGTTAATGATCAGGGCAAAGCGCTACGCCCGCCGACTGCCTTATACGGCAAGCCGCCGCAACTTGAGGCTTTCGTGTGGTATTTACTGACGAGGTAAGTCTATTCCTTGTCCCGGGGATGGTCGTAGAAATAATACTCAGAGTTGGTTCGATCCACGTGGGCCCAGTGGTCGGTATTGAAGCGCAGGCACACGATAGCGGCCGTCGTCATTTCAGGTATCTGACTGGGAGAGAGTAAGTTGGCGAAATCAGTAATGGTGTTGTTGTGGCCCACCAGCAACACCGAAGTAGCCTCATTGGGCAGCTCGTGTACTACCCGCATCAGGTCGTTTACATCGGCCTGATATATTTTCTCCACCACTTGAATCTTCTCGTGCGGGTACTTCAGCACGCTGGCCACCAGCGCCGCCGTGCTGAGCGCGCGCACCGCCGGCGAGCTAACTAGCAAATCCAGCTGTATGTGGCGTTTCGCCAGCGCCTCGCCCATAGCCGGAGCATCTGTACGCCCTCGGCCATTCAGGGGCCGCTCCCGGTCGCTCAGGTCGTCAAAGTTCCAGCTCGACTTTGCATGGCGCATCAGATACAAGGTTTTCATAAACAAAAAGTTGGAATGGGGATTCTATACTACAAACGTTATGCGGGTTTCGGCTAAATACCAATCCGGGTCCACGAATTTAAACGATTCGATCTTTTAGGCTAAAGCAGGTAATATAAAAGCACATATTCACGTCTAATCGCTGAACTGAAAGTCAGCGCAGCTAACAACCGAAACCAAGCCGGCCTTAACAAAAAAGCCCCCCAGAAGTATTCTGGGGGGCTTTTTTGTCGTTGTCAAATGCAGGTTACTCCTCTTCAACTATGGGTTGCTGGTTAGGATAGCGTTGGTAGTGCAGCTTGGCTACGTGCCGAGCCAGTAGGTCTCGCAGCTCATCGATATTGGTGCGCTCCTGCGCCGAAATAAAGATTACCGGGTCGTGCATTTTGGCCATGTACGTAGCTTTCAGCTGCTCCAATGACGGCCGCTCGGGGGCGTCTTCGTCCGCATTCATGCCTTCAAACTGCTGCTCCGAGGCGTTAGCGGTATCGGTGCTGTATTGGTCTATCTTGTTAAACACCAGCAGCATCGGCTTGTCGGCAGCGTTGATGTCCTTGAGCGTGTCGTTCACCACCGCAATCTGCTCCTCAAACGACGGGTGCGAAATATCAACCACGTGCACCAGCAAGTCGGCCTCGCGAATCTCGTCCAGCGTGGATTTAAAGCTCTCGATCAGGCGCGTGGGCAGCTTGCGGATAAACCCTACCGTGTCGGAAAGCAGAAACGGCATGTTTTCCAGCACCACCTTCCGCACCGTCGAGTCGACGGTAGCGAACAGCTTGTTTTCGGCAAACACATCGGAGCGCGACAGCATGTTCATAATGGTGCTTTTGCCCACGTTGGTGTATCCCACCAGCGCCACGCGTACCACGCCCGTCCGCGACTTGCGCTGGGTGTTGCTCTGCTTATCAAACGTTTCCAGCTTTTCCTTCAGAAAGTCGATCCGGTCGCGTACTACGCGGCGGTCAGTTTCAATCTCGGTCTCACCCGGTCCGCGCTGACTTACGCCACCACCACGCTGCTTGTCCAAGTGAGTCCAAAGACCCGTCAGGCGCGGCAACAGGTATTGATACTGAGCCAGTTCTACCTGGGTGCGCGCCGTGGCCGACTTCGCCCGCCGGGCAAAGATGTCGATGATCAGCAGAGAGCGGTCCACGATTTTAACCTTCAGTTCCGCCTCCAGGTTGCGCAGCTGCGACGGCGAAAGCTCATCATCAAAAATGACCATGCTCGCCTTCGTATGGTTCACGTAGGCCTTGATTTCGGCCAGCTTGCCCTCGCCCACGAAGGTGCGCGTATCCGGCTTTTCAAGGCGCTGCACAAAGCGCTTCGTGACCTGTGCGCCCGCCGTTTCGGCCAGAAAAGCCAGTTCGTCGAGGTATTCCTGGGTGGTGGCGTCGGGCTGGCGTTTGTCAGGTACAGCCACCAGAACGGCCGTTTCGGCCATCACGGCGGTATTATACGTGCCCGTGGCGGGGTCGCGGGTGGGCTGGCTGCTGTCGGCGCTATCGGTGGTATTGTGCCGGTTGCTGGTGGTTGGGTTCCAGCTATGTGAATTTGTCTTTTTTGCCATGTCAGTTAGAGTAATGTTCAGGCGCTGTCGCAGCCGCTCAGGAGCGGCGGCTAGCGCAAGGTGAGGGAATACGCGGCGACCTGCTCAATTTCCTCTTCGGTGAGCGAATCCTTGAACGCCGGCATCTTGCCCATGCCCTTGGTAACTATGTACACGCGGCCGTTGGTATTTAGGTTGCTTTTGGTGAGGTCGCGGGCACCATTATTTCCCAGCTTTCCATCGGGGCCGTGGCAAACCACGCAGCGTTCCGCAAAAATGGCCTGCCCAGCGGCCAGCGCATCCGTTTCCAGAGTGCCCAGAATAGCAGCCGGCGCGGCCGGATCAGGCTCGGGCAGGGCCGCGGGGGCCGACTGTATCGGATCAGCAGATTGGCAGGCCGCTACGCTCAAAAAAAAGCCCCCCAAGGCTAGCTGGCGCATTAAATAAGCAGTTGTTAACTTCATTTCTGGATCTATAACACACAAACGCGGCGCAAAGTACCATTGGTAAGGTGCTTGGTTGCAATCTTTTCGGGGCAGGCCTTCTACCTTTGCGCCAAATTTTGCCTGCCTGATGCGCGTTGCTATCGTTATTAATACCTCCTGGAATATCTGGAATTTTCGCCGCAGCCTGGTGAAAGCCTTACAGGCCGCCGGCCACGAAGTGCTGGCCATAGCGCCCCCCGATGATTACTCCGCCCGCCTCGAAACCGAATTAGGCTGCCGCTTTGTGCCCATTCGTATGGAAAACAAGGGCACTAATCCGTTGAAGGATGCTCAGCTCACGCGGCGCTTCTACAAGATTTACCGCCGCGAGCGGCCCGATGTGGTGCTTCACTACACCATCAAGCCCAATATCTACGGCACGCTGGCTGCCAAAATTGCCGGTATTCCGAGCGTGAATAACGTGTCGGGGCTGGGCACGGTGTTCATCATTCGCAACATGGTGAGCCGGGTGGCGCTGGGCCTGTACCGGTTTGCGTTTCGGTTTCCAAAGCGGGTGTTTTTCCAAAACGACGATGACCGCCAGCTTTTTCTGCAGCACGGTTTGGTGCAGCCGCATATCACAGACCTGCTGCCCGGCTCCGGCGTGGACGTTCAGCGCTTCCGGCCGGCCGCTGAGTTTAGCCGGCAGCAGCCCTTTACGTTTCTGATGGTGGCCCGGGTGCTGTACGAAAAAGGCGTGGAAGAGTATTTTGAGGCGGCCCGCCTGGTACGCGCAGCCGTGCCCGGCACCCGCGTGCAGCTGCTGGGCGGTGTGGATGAGTCGGGAAACATTGGGGTGAAGCGCGCGGTGCTGGACGAATGGCTCCGCGCCGGCCATATCGAGTATCTGGGCACTTCCGATAACGTGGCCGAACACCTGGCCCAGGCCGATGCGGTGGTGCTGCCCTCGTACCGCGAAGGCACCCCCAAAACCCTGTTGGAAGCCGCCGCTATGGCCAAGCCCATCGTCACGACCGATGTGCCGGGTTGCCGCGAAACCGTAGAGAACGGCGTGAACGGCCTGCTCTGCCAGGTTCGCGACGCCCCCGACCTGGCCGCTAAAATGCTCCAGGTTCTGCGCCTCAGCGACGCGGAGCTGGCTACCATGGGCCGCGCCAGTCGCCGCTTGGCCGAGCAGAAATTTGATGAGCAGCTGGTGTTGGATAAGTATCTGCGCGTAGTAGCCGAGGTGGAGAAACAGCGTACGTAAGCTGCACTAAGGGCCAACGTGCCGCCGCATAGTCTTTAGATTTAGAATTGAATTAGATAGAAGAAATGGAAATTAAGGAGCATGCCATCAGCGGCGTTTTTGAATTCACGCCGCGCGTATTTACCGATGCCCGAGGGGCTTTTTTTGAGTCGTTCAGTGCTCGAGAGTTGGCCAAAATTGGCATTACGGACGAGTGGGTACAGGACAATCAATCGTCGTCGGCGCGGGGCGTATTGCGGGGCCTGCATTTTCAAAAGCCGCCTTATGCCCAAGCCAAGCTGGTGCGCGTAGCGGCCGGTCGCGCCCTCGATATTATCGTGGATATACGGCCTGGTTCGGCCACCTATGGTCGGTCCCTGAGTGTGGAACTGGATGCCCAGCGCTGCAATGTGCTGTACGTGCCTATCGGCTTTGCCCATGGCTTCGTGGCGCTCGAAGACGACACCTTGTTTCTGTATAAGTGCTCCAACTACTACCACCCCGGCTCCGAGGGTGGCCTGCACTGGAACGACCCGACCCTCAACATCGACTGGCAAATTACCGACCCCAATGTGTCAGATAAAGACCTTATACTGCCGTTTTTCGCTGACTTTAAGAGTCCTTTTTAGAAACAAGAATTACAAGGCGACTACTCACTAACTAGCCGGTCATGCAGCGGCAAAGCCGACGCAGCTCGCGCGCTGATGTTGGGTTACCAATCCAGCTAAACACGCGAGCTACGTCGGCTTTGCCGCTGCATGACCGGCTTTTTGTTGTTCCGGGTTATCAGATTTACAATAACTCCACCAGCGTTTCCAGGCCCATTCCTCTGGACCCTTTTACCAGAATCTGGGAGCCGACTGGGGGGCTTTTTTGCAGCCACGCGGCGGCTTCGGCTTTAGTGGGGAAATAATGAAAGGCTGCGTTAGCGGCGGCGGCGTGGCGCATGTCGGGGCCGCAGAGCACGATGGTATCAAGGTTTTGCTTCGCCAGCAATTGGCCTAAGGCCCGGTGCTCGGCCTCGCTTTCGTTGCCTAGCTCAAACATATCACCCAGAATCGCCACTTTTTGCCCCCCGCCGGGCCGGGCGGCAAAACTGCCGATAGCCGCCGCCATCGACGACGGATTGGCATTGTAAGCGTCCAGAATAATTTCGTTGCGGGTGGTGCGCACCAGCTGCGAGCGGTTGTTGGTGGGCGCGTAGCTGGCCAGCGCCTCGGCTATGTCGGTGGCCGGTACGCCAAAAAAGCCCCCCACGGCCGCCGCCGCCGCCAGATTGGGGAAGTTGTAGCCGCCCGTGATTTGGGCTTCCACCTTCGTGCCATCGAAGAGGCGAATAACCACTTGTGGATCAGTGCTGATCAGCTCAGCGGGATACGTGTCAACGGGGTTGGGGTAAGTAACGACGTGGCTGATATTCGCCGCCAAGGCCGGCAGCTTCGGGTCGGCGGTATTGATGAAGCCCGTGCCGCCCGTAGCGGCCAGAAACGCGAACAGCTCGCCTTTGCCTTTTGCCACGCCGGCCTCGCCCCCAAACCCTTCCAAGTGCGCTTTCCCGATGTTGGTAATCAGGCCGTGGGTGGGCTCGGCCAGCTCGCTCAGCAGCGCTATTTCGCCCTGATGGTTGGCCCCCATTTCCACGATGGCCAGCTCGTGCTCCTGAGGTCGAATGCTTAGCAGCGTCAAGGGCACCCCGATATGATTGTTGAGGTTGCCGCGCGTGTACTGCACCCGATAGCGCTTGCTTAACACGCTGTTTATAAGCTCCTTAGTAGTGGTTTTGCCGTTGGAGCCCGTAATAGCCAGCACCGGAATACTGAGTTGCCGCCGATGGTGCTGGGCTAACTGCTGAAGCGCCAGCAGCGGGTCGGTGGCGTAGGTGTAGCGCTCAGGATCGGTGGCCGCCAGGTCGGCATCATCAACTACGGCGTAGCGGGCGCCTTTGGTCAGGGCCTGGGGGGCAAAATCGCGGCCCCGAAAGCTGGGGCCGTTCAGGGCAAAAAACAGCGTGCCCTCCTGCGCCTGCCGCGAATCGGTGCTGACGGCCGCGCACTGCTGAAACCGGGAATAAAGGGCCGCTATATTTTTCATGGGGTTGTCGGAAACTTAGGGACTAAATCTGGGTTCTTAATCGTTACTTGTCCAGTATGCTGCTGCCTGTTTGCTCCCGTTGGTTTATTGTGCTATTCCTATTGCTTCCGGCGCTGCGAGCGGCAGCCCAATCGGGGGTGCCGTTTGGCTTTGAGCAGCGGGCGGTGGCAAAAGTAACGCACGGCTCCCAGACGCTGGCTAACCCGTGGGTAGGGGGGCTAAATTCGCCGCAATTCTCCGCTATCGACCTCAATAACGATGGCCAATCCGATCTGTACATCTTCGATCGGCAAACCAGTCGCTCGCTTACTTACCTCAATGTAGCCGCTGCGGGTGGGGGCCGCGCCTGGCAATACGCGCCCGAGTACGAAGCTTCATTCCCCACCGACCTGCTGAATTGGGTGCTGCTGCGCGACTACGATTGCGACAATCGCCCCGACATCTTCACCTTCGCCAATGGCGGCGACATTCGCGTATTCCGCAATGTGGCGGGCGCGTCGGGGCGGCCTTCTTTTGAGCTGGTCAGCAATCAGCTGATGTTTTTTAATAACGCCACCAACAACGGCAACATCGTAACGGGCAGCTCCAACCTGCCCGCCATTCAGGATGTTAACGGCGACGGGCGGCTGGATATTCTCAGCTTCGACTTTGCCAGCAGCACCCGCGTGGAGCTTTATCTGAACACGGCTGCCGGCAACTGTGGCAATCTGCAGTTCCGGCAGGAAGCCGACCGCTGGGGAAATTTTTCGGTGTGTCTGCCGGGGTGCAGCACGTTCGCGTTTGGCAGCGAAGCCTGCGCGGGGGGCAAACCTACCCACACCACGGGCTCCAACCTGCTGACGCTGGACCTCGACGGCGACGGCGACCAGGATATTCTTACGGCCCGCGATGCCTGCCCCGAGCTGGTTAGCCTAACCAACCAGGGCACGGCTGCCGTGGCCAGCATGACCAGCGCCAGCCTCAATACCAACTTCCCTTCGGCAGCGGCGCCAGTGCGGGTAATCAACTTTCCGGCGGGCTACTACCTGGATGTGACCTTCGATGGCCGTCCCGATTTAATCGCCGCGCCAGCTCTTTTCGACAACCACGACCAGGTGAGCACGAGCCAATCGGTGCGGCTGTATGAGAATGGCAGCCCCACCGCTGTGCCCAGCTTTACGCTGCGACAGCCCGACTTTTTGCAGGGCGAGATGATAGATGTGAGCGAAGCCGCCGCCCCTGCTTTCGGCGACCTTAGCGGCGACGGCCTGCCGGATATGGTGGTAGCCGGCACCGACCGGCGCGCCGCCGGCTATGCTGCCTATCTGCACTATTACCGCAACATCGGCACCGCTACGGAGCCCAATTTTCAGCGCGTCAGCGACGATTATCTGGCGCTGGGGGGCAAAAAATACGCGGGTGTCAAGCCCGTGCTGGTTGATTTGAACCGCGATGGTGCCCTCGATATGGCCTTTTCGGCTACCACCGGCACTACCAGCCAAGTGTTCTATATACTCAATCAGGCTGCGGCCGGGCAGCCCGCCGTTTTCGATATAAATCAAGCCACAGCCATTGCCAATCTGCCCAACCGGGCCCACGATGCGCCCTGCTTCACCGATGTAGACGGCGACGGCAACCTCGACTTACTCATTGGCACGAACGTCAACACCGCTACCACTGGCACGGCGCGCTACGGCATTCAGTATTTTCGCCACAACGGCAGCACCACTCCGGCCCAGACTTATACGCTGAGCACTACTACGTTCGGGCAAATTCAGAGCGCGGCCGGCAACCTGCATCCCACCGTCGCGGACTTCGATGGCGACGGCAAGCCCGATCTGCTGACGGCCGATGCCAGCGGTGAGCTGCGCTTCTACGCCGATTTCCGGACTCAGCTTCTCACGCCCACCGCTCCATTTGTCGGTCGGGCCGATATTATCTATAATGGGCTGCTGAACGCGTATCGATCAGCTCAGCTGGGCGTTCAGCGGAGCGCGGAAGGCAAAAACCGCCCGGCACCCGTCGCTGCTGATCTTAATGGCGACGGCGCTCCGGAGCTGCTGGTGGGCATGGAAACTGGCGGCATCACGGCTTTTGCTGCTCGCGGCCGCGTGCTCAGCACCAATCCGGCCGCCGAAGCCGCGCTGGAGCTTCGGCTGTTTCCCAATCCGGCCACCGGCACCGCTAGCCTCGAAGCAGCCCAGCCCGTTCGCCTGACGGTATTGGACCTCACCGGCCGCCGCATCCGCACGGTTGCCGAGTCCGCCCGCCTCCATACCCTCGACCTGACCAACGTAGCCGCTGGGGTGTATTTGGTGCGCGCCGAAAGCACAAACGGCGAAATAGCTGCCGTCCGCCGCCTCTTGGTGCGTTAAAAAAGCCCCCCAGCTCTTGACTGGGGGGCTTTTTTACTTGCTATTACTTAACCGCCACTGGCTGCCCGATCATGAATTCGTCGGCGTCGAGCAGGGCGGGGAAACGCTCCCGAAAGGCCTCCAGATCTTTGCGGCGCAGCGTGCGGGTGATGCCGGTTTCCTGATTGCCCACTTCCACCAGATACTCGCCGCACATATCAATCAGGGCCGAGTCGCCGGCGTAGGCGTGGTCGTTGCCATCGGTACCAACCCGGTTTACGCCCATGGTATACGCCACGTTTTCAATAGCCCGGGCGCGCAGCAAAGTCATCCAGGCCATGCGCCGGACAGCCGGCCAGTTGGCTACATACAGCAGCAGGTCGTAGGGCGCCGCAGCCGGGTTTCGGCTCCAGACCGGGAAGCGCAAATCATAGCACACCAGGGGGCAAATTCGCCAGCCGCGCCACTCTTCTATCAGCAATGTGCTGCCGGCCGCGTACACGTTGTGCTCGCCCGCCATCCGAAACAAATGCCGCTTGTCGTAATGGCTGAGGGTTCCATCGGGTCGCGCCCAGATCAGGCGGTTATAATACTGGCCGTCCTCACGGATAATCAGGCTGCCCGTCACCACGGCATTCCGGCTTTCGGCGGCGGCCAAAAGCCACGCCACGCTAGGCCCATCCATGGTTTCAGCCAGCTCAGGCGCCTTCATGGAAAAGCCCGTCGTGAACATCTCCGGCAGCACAATCAGATCAGTTGCTACCGGCAAATCCTGAATATAGCGCAGCAGCCCGCTTCTATTTGCTTCTGGGTCATGCCATTGCAAGCTGGCTTGTATGAAGGAAACAGTTAGATCAGCCACGGCAAGAGTAGTATAAGTAGGTGGTTATGATAACGTAAAAAGTACGCTTAAGTACGCGCCAATATCGTGCCTTTTATAATAATGTATATATATTTTTAAATTATTTAATGACACTTACCACGCATGTAACCGTTTTGCGGCCGCAGTAAGGGTTTCGGGCTGTTTAGCAAAGCAAAACCGCACAAGCCCATGATCGGTGCCGTCGTGGTAGAAGGCCGAAACGGGCACTACCGCTACGCCGGCCTCGCGGGTAAGGCGGCGGGCAAAGCTGACATCATCTTCACCGGGCGCAATAGCATCGTAGCGCGCCAGCTGGAAGTAAGCGCCCTGCGTCTGCAATAATTCAAAGCGGGTAGGAGCCATCAGCTCCACAAACAGGTCGCGCTTTTGCTGGTAGAAATCCGGCAGCGCCTCGTAGTGCGCAGCATCGGCCAGCACATCAGCCAGCGCATGTTGGGTAGGCGTGCTCACACTAAACGTCAGAAACTGGTGCACCCGCCGCAGCTCTGCCGTGAGCAGGGCCGGTGCAATGCAGTAACCCACTTTCCAACCCGTAGCATGATAGGTTTTGCCAAATGATGACAGCACAAAGCTGCGCTCAGCCAGGGCCGGATACTGTAAGGCGCTGCGGTGGGCCTGCCCGTCAAAGGTCATGTGCTCATACACTTCGTCGCTGAGCAGCAGCGTGGGCGTGTCGGCGAGCAATGCGGCTAATTGCTGCCAATCGGCATCGGTGAGTACGGCGCCGCTCGGGTTATGCGGCGTATTAACAAGCATCAGTCGGGTGCGCGGCGTGAGGGCGGCTGCTACTCGTTCCCAGTCGGGCCGAAAATCGGGGAGCAGCAGCGACACGTACACGGGCACGCCGCCCTGCAAGCGAATAGCTGGCCCGTACAGATCATAAGCCGGTTCGAGCACCAGCACCTCATCGCCGGGCCGCACTACGGCCGCCAGTACCGCATACAGCGCCTCCGTAGCCCCGCTCGTAATCGTGATGTCGGTATCGGGGCTGGGGGGCAAAATGCCGTAGAGCTGGGCGGTTTTCTGGCTGATCTGCTCGCGCAGGCGCGGCAAACCGGGCATCGGGGCGTACTGGTGGTGCCCACTGGTTTGCGCATGGCGGGCCAGCGCCTGCGTAAGCACCTGCGGCGGATCATAATCGGGGAAGCCCTGAGCCAGATTGATGGCGCCGCATTCGGCGGCCAGCTGCGACATGACGGTGAAAATACTGGTGCCTACATCGGGCAGCTTGGACGCAAAGGCAGGTAAAGCCATACAATCAATGAATCAATGGATAATCTTTAATAAAAAAGTCTTGCCAGAATGCCGCGAGCTGCATTCAGCAAGAGGCAAAGCAGAGCGACAAACAGCGCCTAAGTTTACGCAGCCCAGCCCACATTATCAGAAACAAGGCGCTTACTTCAACTCCCACAAAAAAGCCCCCCACATCCGGCGTGGGGGGCTTTTTTGCTGTGATACTCAACTAAGCGCTTACAGCGGCGACTTGAGCAGCTTCGGAAACATTTTGCGGAACTTCTCCACTTTAGGAGTAGATACCGACCGCACGTATGGCTCGTCGGGGTGCAGACGATAGTAGCCTTGGTGGTAATCTTCGGCGGGCCAGAACTCCGTGAAGGCCGTCATCTGCGTCACGATGGGGTTAGGATATTGCTTCGCCGCATTTACGCGCTGAATAGCAGCCGTAATCTGCTCTTTCTCCTGCGGTGTGCGGTAAAAAGCAACCGACCGATACTGCGTGCCCGCGTCGGGACCCTGGCGGTTCAGCGTGGTTGGGTCATGGGCAGCGCGGAAGAAGACGTCGAGCAGAGTCGCGTAGCTCACCTGCTTAGGGTCGTAATAGATTTGAATCGCCTCCGCATGACCTGTGCGCCCGCTGCCTACCTGCTCATACGTGGGCTTTTTCTCAGGTCCGCCCGCGTAGCCCGATACCACCTCGCGTACGCCTTTTATTTCCTCAAACACTTCTTCAGTGCACCAAAAACAGCCCCCCGCCAGCGTAGCAACGGCTAGTCCCTGCATGTTAGTGGGTGCTTTGCCGGCCGTAGAGCGGGTAGGCTGGGCATCCGAGCGATTCTGCGAACAGGCGGCCACTCCCAGCAGCAAACCCAATAAGTAAAGTTTCAAATGACGTATCATACCTCAATGTACGCAGCACACCCTTGACTGGACGCGCTACCAATACCGGTGAAAACAAAAATCCTTTATAAAGCTAAGCCCAATGATAAGCCGCACACGCTAAGCAGTTTGAGTGTGGCATTTGTTTCGGCTGTGCCACAGTAATCAGGTCTGCCGCCGCTAGTGCAACTAGTAATAATTCAAAATGTTCATTCGCAAGTCAAAGAAGCATATGTTGTGCGGAAAGCATAGTATAGGCAGCGATATCCGTATGCCTCCAATTGACTTTTTCCTTCTATAGCGCAATAGCTTGTGATATAAATAATTGAATTTATCTGGTTCAGCTGAGAGCTGGCATCAGATAGCCGCATAGATTTTGTCTTGTCCTGTATATCCTTAATAATACTGATTATGTAGCTTGTAAACGAAATTCTATTAATCCGCAACTTGGGTTTTCTGTGGTTATGAATAGTATGATTAAAACGTAATAAAAAATATTTCATGCGTATTTCGCTATGCTAAATTATTGTCCAAAAGCCTATTCCAATCCCTTGCACAATGCTGACAATCGTCTCATTTGCCAGTCACAAGAATGGGCATTGTTATTGTTTTCTATATATTACTATTGTTCAATAAAGATAAAATGGGTTTGCTCACGCTGCTCGACGAGCCGCATCTTACCATCTCTTATGATAACCGCAATCAGTGGCTGTACACCGATTGGGTTGGTGCGCAGAATCTGCGGACGCTTCAGCTAGGGTGCGAGCAAATAGTAATGTATCTGCAAGCGGAGCATTGCACCAAGATTCTGAACGATAATACTCGCCTAAGCAGCATTCATGCGCAAGCCAGAAGCTGGATAGAGAAAGGGTTTGTGCAACAGTTAGCCGCCGCCGGCCTGGAGTATATGGCTTGGGTCTACTCGCTCGACTTCGATAGCCGATTCTCCACCGACCTCACCTTATTGCGCAGTACGCAGCCGGTGGTAGTAGGCTTCAATGATTTGGTAGCCGCCTATGCTTGGCTCGAAAAATGCGAGACCCATCCGTCCTCACTTTATATCTGATCAACAGGCGTTGATATAGCATTACGTCCTGTTTCCTGACGATTAAATAGTAATACGGATTTGAAATTTCTATTGGTTAGTCCGCTATCTTACTAATTAGTTATACTATCCTGCTACGTATATGGCTATGCACTCCCTTTTCGATTCACCTCACCTGACGATCTGGCACGACTGTACCAACCACTGGCTGTATGTGGAATGGAAGGGGCAGCTGGATCTGGAAGTAATCAAGGAAAGCTGCAACTATGTGTTGCAGAATGTGCCCCTGACAGGCTTTAATAAGGTATTGAATGATAGCACACAGGCAGTTGGCAATTGGACTGCTGCTTCCGAATGGCTGGGACAGGAGCTGTTTCCCCTGCTTTCTACCGTAGGCTTCAAATACATGGCATGGGTGTATGCCACCGATTTCAATAGTCGGTTTTCCATCGACTCAACGTTGCGTTGCGCTACCAGCCTAGCTATTGTCACGTTCGATGATCTGGACGCGGCCTACACGTGGCTACAGCACGCTGATGAGTTGCACGCGGCCTAAACACAGTTTGCCAGGAGACTATAAGGCGCTAGTCGCGGCTCTGAAGGTAGCTAGCGGTGTGGCCTGATAGGCCGCATATAAGTGTAGCGTGTTGCCGCTGATTTCGAAACGTGTTGTTTGCTCCAGTGCGCTCAAATAGCGCATCTCTACCTCTATTGCTTGGTTGCTGCACCGCATCATGGTGCTGATAACGTGCGGAATAGTTTGTAAACGGATGCTTATCGAAGGCTTAAATGCCGCTCCATGAAGGTGCTCTTTCCCTTTAGCAGTTGTGCCTGGCAGAACTAACTCAGGACGCGTTGCTGGTTGAAGGTCAGGCAGCGACTTGCCATCTAGGGTGCTGAGCACCCAGCGGGTAGGAGGCTGCTGCGTGCCAGGTAGCTGATTACTAGTAGTGTAGCCGCCAAATCCTAGCCCTGCAACAACACACGCACAGGAGAAGAAGCGAATTAGCATAAGCACTGTTTACTTGTCATTTGAGTTCAGCAGCAGGAGTCTTAAAACCCACTACCTGGTTGCATAAGGCAGACGAGACGAAGGTGTGTTTTTCGTAAGTGCGTTACGTTAAGTTGCTTATATAGGAATAAATGTTTGCCGGGGCGAGCTTTATTGGCTGCAATCAGCCTTTTAGAGTAGGGAAATAAATGCTGTAGGCAGGATAACTTCCGGGCACGATGGACGCTTGCTTTCCGGTTACTGCTGAAGTTTATTGCAGTAGTCAAATCTCTATGATGCTGAAACAATTTCTGGCGGCGGCTCTTCTCCTGCTAACGACCTGCCTCGCGCCGGTGCAAGCCCAAATCTTGCCACTGCTGGACCAGAATCCGTCGTCTTTGCGCTGGTATCAGGTGCGCACTCCGCATTTTCAGGTGTTATATCCGGCGGGCTTTGCGGCTCAGGCCCAACTCACGGCTCAGCGGCTGGAACAGGTGTACAAGCCGGTAAGTGCGTCGCTGGAGCGCGAGCCCCGGCCCCTGACGGTTATTCTACAAACCCAGACTACGATTGGGAATGGCTTTGCCACGGTGCTGCCCCGGCGCTCCGAGTTTTATACCACGCCCCCGCAGGACCCGTTTCTGACCGGTACTCTCGACTGGCTCGATCAGCTGGCCATTCACGAGTTTCGGCACATTGTGCAGTACGACAAGGGGTTGCAGGGTATTACCAAGGTCGCTTACTCATTATTCGGCAACGGGGCGCTGAGCACCGCGACTATCGGTATGCCCGACTGGTTTTTTGAGGGCGATGCCGTGGGCACCGAAACCCTGCTGACGCGCAGTGGGCGGGGCCGCATTCCCAATTTTGATATCAGCCTGCGGGCTAATCTGCTGGCTGGGCGGCGCTTCAGCTACAGCAAGGCCGTGGGGGGCTCTTATCGGGATAATGTGCCTAATCATTATGTGCTGGGTTATTTTCTAACTACCAACCTCAAGCGTACCATTGGTCCTGCCGCCTGGAGCCAGGTGCTCAACCGTTATTATCGTTTTCCCATCTACCCGTTTTCCTTTTCCAACAGCCTACGCCGTACGGCGGGGGTGCGGGTAGAAGATCTGTATGCCCGTACCATGAGTGAGGTCGACTCTATGTGGCGGGCGCAGCAGCAGGGCTTGCAGCTCACAGCCGCTACTACTTTTTCCGTGGCTGCTGATCCCAAGATCTTTACGCAATACCGATACCCACAATACGTGACCGACAGCACAGTGCTGGCGGTGAAAACCGGCCTCGGCGATATTTCTCAGCTGGTGCTGCTGGATAAGCAGGGACGGGAAAAAAAGGTGTTTGTACAGGGCTTGGTGAACAACCCCGAAATGCTGTCGGTGGGTGGGGGGCGGGCCTGCTGGCTGGAGTTTCGTTACGATGCGCGCTGGGGACAGCGGGTTTACTCTGAAATAAGAGTGCTCGATCTGGCTTCCGGTGAGCTAACGCACCTTACCCGGCGCAGCCGCTACACTACCGCCGCTCTTTCCGGTGATGGCCAGCGCTTAGTGGCCGTGCGCAGCGACTCAGCCTACCAAAACCGTTTGGTGGTGCTCGATGCCCGGTCCGGTCAGGAGCAGCGCGTACTACCGAACCCCGACAACTACTTGTACATCCAGCCCCGCTGGCTGCCTGACCAGCGCACCGTAGCAGCCGTGTTGCTGAAGCCGGGGGGCAAAACGCTGGCGCTTATCGATACTGAAACCGGCCAGACCCGCGAGCTACTGCCCGTAGCCAACAACAACCTGAGCCATCCGCAGCCGGGGGGCAATTTTGTGTTCTACAACTCACCGCAGTCGGGCATCGACAATGTGTATGCCGTGGAAATCAGCACGGGTCAGGTGAAGCAGGTGACCTCGCGGCCGTTGGGCGCGTATCATGCCGCCATTTCCCCCGATGGGCAGCGCTTGGCTTTTCATGACTTTCGAGTGGAAGGCGCCCGCGTGGCCGAGATGCCGCTGGAGCCCGCGCGCTGGACGACGGCAGCGGCAGCGCCCGTCACGCCGCCCGCTTACACCGATCCTTTGCTCACGCAGGAGCCCGGTTTGGGCACCATCGGCGCCGTGGTGCCCGACTCGGGAACGGTGCTGCCGAGCTTAGCGGTAAGTCGCTATAATCGATTCAATCATCTGTTCAATGTGTTTAGCTGGGGGCTGGTGCAGTCGCCGGATGGGCAAGGCGTGAAATTAGGCGTCCGCTCCCAGGATTTGCTGAGCACCACGGTGGCCGTGGCCGGCGTGGGCTTCGACCAAACCGAACGCACGGGCAACGTCTTCGCTGACCTCAGCTACCAGGGTTTTTTGCCGGTGCTCGACCTCAGCGTGCAGCATGGCAGCCGCCGCACTACCGGATTTGTAGATAGGGGCGCCCCCCTCGATAGCGCCAGCACCGACCGCTGGCGCTATACCCAGTTTACTACTGGCGTGCGCCTGCCGCTCAATTTTACGCGCTCCAAATACCTGGAGGGCCTGACCCTGGGTGCCCACTACAGTCAGCAGCAAGTGCGCGACTACGACCTAAGGTCCCGGCGCCTGTCGGAAGTTGGTTTCGGGGGCTCCCTGCACATCGTGCAGTACAGTCTGAGCTATTATCATCAGCTTCTGCAAAGCCGCCGCGATGTAGGTCCGCGCTGGGGCCAGAACCTGAGCGCGGTGTGGCGCACTACGCCTTTTGGGGTCGGCTTGCAGGGGCAGCAGTGGGCAGTGCAAGGCAATCTATACTTTCCGGGGGTGCTCAAGCATCATTCGTTGCGCCTGCGTGGCGGCTATCAGTACCACGATCAATCCCAGTATCAGTTTAGCTCCCTGATAGCGTATCCTCGTGGCCAGTCGTATGTGAGCTTCGATAAATTGCAGACGGGCAGCATAGAGTATCGCCTGCCCGTAGCCGATACGCACTGGACGCTGGGGCGCTGGCTGTACATTCAGCGCATCAAAGCGGGGGGCTTTTTGGACGTAGCCACCGGGCAGCGTCGCCTGGAAACCGACCAAGGACTCCGGAATTTCCGCAGTAACTACACCACGGCTGGCCTCGACGTCACCTTTGTGTTTAATCCTATGCGCCTGCGAACACCCCTTGAAGTGGGCGTTCGGTCTATCTATAATCTGCGCACGGGCCAATGGGAAGTGCAGCCGCTGGTACTCGACATTGGATTCTAGATCCGAAGGCCGTCCAGATTATCACAGCAAGTAGCACTTCCCACCTCCGGATTGTGAAAACAAACCGGGATATGTACAGCTTTTAGCGTTACTTTTCGCCTACCGACCCATCCCAGGTCTTATAAAATATTTTGATACCTGGGATTATCTGCCCTATTGCGTTCCTGGCCATGGCCCTTCGTGTACTGTTTGAAAGTGAGTATGTTACTGTTTCCTATGACTACTCGAACGAGTGGCTATATGTAGATTGGAAAAAAGACCAGGACCTGCACTCGGTGCAAACAGGCTGTGAGCGTATGCTCGAATGCTTGCAGCAGGAGAAATGTCATAAAGTGCTCAACGACAACCGCCAGGTGGAATCGATGTGGTCGGATGCGTCGGAATGGGTTGGTAAAGTTTGGTTACCAGCCATGGCTGAGGCCGGCTTACAGTACTTTGCCTGGGTGTATTCGCCCAACCTTTATAGCCGCCTGTCTACCGATCTGACGTTACAACATGCGCCAGCAGTAGGTCCCATTGCATTCACCTTCGATAACATTGATACGGCCAGCGCTTGGCTGCGGCAGATGTAGGCTTGGGAGGATTTCTAAAGTTAACAGCCTAAAAAAACGCCGAAAGCTGCTTTCCGGCGTTCTTTTAGGCTTGTAATGAAGTAAGCTTTAGTTAGTGGTGCCGCCAGCGCCGCCGGTTTTGCTGGCGGGCAGGGGAGCCTTCTTAATAGGCTGCTTGCTGTTTTTGTCCACCATTTCCTGGTTAGTAGAACCTGTGGGCTTGGTGGTGCCCGAAGCAGCGGGACGAGACTCCTTCAATATGCGCCGGCTCGACTCCGACATGGTACCGGTGGGGCTGGTACGATCTTCGGGCTTCAGAGTGCTGTTCTGAGTCTTTTTGCTCTGCTGACTTTGGGCCTTCGTTGGCGATGCTTTTTTGGGCGGATAAGATTTGGCGGGCGAGGTATTGGCAGTGCTCGTTTCGGGGCGGGTGGAGGAGCTACCCGACGTGCTGCCCTGAGCGGCGGCCGTGGAAAGGCCCGCCGCGAGGGCCACGATGCATGCAAAAACAGTTTTCATAGAAACGTAAAAAGAGTGGGAAGTATTTACGCATAAGCTCAACACTATATGCATACAATCAATCTCTTACGCTTATAAAAGACTTGTGTTCGGCTGAAAAATACGGAGTTGGCAGCAATAGCTGAGCTTACTCTGGACCTGGGCAGCTAGCAAATAAGGCAGCGCTCGACGAAGCCAAACTTGTGTGCTACCCGCCAAAAGGCACGCTTTTTTGCGGAGAAATCGAGAAGAAAACGACGGGTTTGGAAGCTAAAAAGCCCCCCAGACCAGCTTTTTGTAAGGGTGACGTGCCCGCTACCCCCGCAGCTACGGGGCGTTATGGCAAGGCGCTGGCAGCGGCAGACTACTACTTGCGGCAGTAGTACCACCCGCGGGCCAATCGACCCAGATTTCGTGGCATTAGCATAGGCAACGACGAAAAACACTTCGAAATTTAGTCAATAAACTCATTTTCAAGCATAAACGCAAGCCCGGCCGGAAGCGAATCCGCTGCTTTTGCCCCCAGCCGGGCTGGCCGGGCGAAGCGAAATTATTCCTGTTGAGCAAGACCGGATAATGCCTTAGTATTCCTCTATATTCGAGCTTTATTATCCTTTGTATTCTTTTGTATTATAGATTTATGCTTCGTAGCAAAGCGTTATCAACCAGCATCTTTCTTTGCTTGGCGGTTTTGGTGATTGGTGGCTTTCAGGTAGTTCCAGCCGATGACTTCGTGCGTCAGGCCATTGGTCGCCTCCAGAATTTCTACATCGGGAGCTTCCCCGAAAAAAGCTACATCCACACCGATAAGGCGTTTTATGCCGTGGGCGAAACCATCTGGCTGAAGGCCTATGTGGTAGAAGCCTCGCAGCACCGGCCGGATACCATGAGCCGGGTGCTGTATGTGGATCTGGTTGCCCCCGATCAGCGCGTGGTGGCGCAGCGGGTGCTGCGCCTGACGCAAGGCACGGCCGCCGCCGACTTTGAACTGGCCGACAGTCTGGCCCAGGGTATGTACACGGTGCGCGCCTACACCAACTGGATGCGCAACTTCAGCCCCGACTATTTCTTTTCCAAGCGCCTGCCGGTGTGGCAGACGGCTGCTGTGCCTGCCACCGCAGATGCTGCTCGGCGCGGCGCGAGAACGATAGCCCGCAAAGCGGCTCAGGCTCCTAAGCCCAAAACGGATGTGCAGTTTTTTCCCGAAGGGGGCAATCTGGTGGCGGGGCTGCCTACCGTGGTCGCCTTCAAGGCCACTGACGAATACGGGCGCGGGGTAACCGTGAGCGGGCAAATTACCGACGACCAGGGCCAGGCGGCGGGCACGTTCAAAAGTCTGCACGCGGGCATGGGCACGGTTTTGCTGACGCCCCAGCCGGGCCGGCAGTATAAGGCGGCCGTGGTGTTGCCGGGAGGGGCTCGCGCCGAGTATCCGTTGCCGGCCGTAGCCGCCAGCGGGTTTGTATTGAAGGTTACCCAAACCAAAGAGTTTGTGTATGTGGGCGTGCAGCGCCAGACGGCAGCGGGCAATGCTCCCGCCGAAAATGTGACGCTGCTGGCCCACGTGCGCGGCAACGTAGCGTACGCCGCCAACGGTCAATTGACCGGCAGCGAGGGCTACGCGGCCCGCATTCCCAAAGCCAAGTTCCCAACGGGCGTGGCGCACTTCACGCTGTTCGATGGGCAGGGCGTGGCCCAGGGCGAGCGGTTGGCGTTTATTGATGCTCAGCCCGGCCTGCTGGTGCGCATCACCCCGGATAAAGCCACGTATGCTCCCCGCGAGAAAGTAAACCTGACCGTGGCCGTGACCGATGGCACCGGCCAGCCCGTAGCCACCCAGCTTTCTTTGGCCGTGACAAATGCCTTGGCGACGGGCACAAATGAGGCGCCCCAAACGACCATTCTAACCCATCTGCTTCTCACCTCCGATTTGAAGGGCTACGTGGAAAACCCCGGCTATTATTTTCAGAACAAAACCCCGGCCACCGAACAGGCCCTCGATCATCTGATGCTGACGCAGGGTTGGCGGCGGTTTGTGTGGAAAGAGATTCTGACGGACAAAAAGCCCCCCAGACCTTTTGCTTTGGAGCAAACTCTGAGTGTAGGTGGTCAGGTGGTGCGCCCCAATGAAAAAGCCGCCGGCGTAAGCCAGCTCACCATTTTCCAGGCGGGCGCTAAAGCAGGAATGACCATTGCCAACACTGATACCGACGGCAGTTTTGTAATCGGAGGCTTTCAGGGCAAAGACACGGCCCGCGTGGTGGTGCAGGCCCGGAAGGAGAAGGGCGGCAGCAACCTGCTGATCAAGCTGAACCCGCGCTGGCCCGAGGTAACGGCCCTTACCTGGCCTTTGCCCGCCGAGCCGCAGCCGGCCGTTACGGCATATTTGCAGCAAAGCCAGAAGCAACAGAAAGCTGAGCGACAGTATCGGGCTGATACGGCCAAAACCATCATGCTGAAGGGCGTGACGGTGGCCGGCCGCAAGCCCACGCCCCGCCCCGATGCGCGGCGTATTTATGGGCAAGCCGATGTGGTGCTGCGTACCGATGATATTCCGGGCAGCAACTCATTCTTTAGCGTATTGCAGTTGCTGCAAGGTCGGGTGGCTGGGGTTCAGGTATCGGGGTCGGCGCCCAACTTTCAGGTGCAGATACGGGGCGGTACTTCTATTTCCGGATCTAACTCGCCGTTGTTTGTCCTGGATGGCATTCCGGTTGATATCGATGCGGTAAACACGATACCCGTAACGGATGTTGAAACCGTGGAAATATTGAAAGGGCCTTCCGCCGCTATTTATGGCAGCCGGGGTGCGGGAGGCGTCATTGCCATCTTCACCAAGCGCGGCAACTCCAACTACGACTACTCCAAAACGCCCGCGCCGGGCATTGCTACCGCGATGTTGCCGGCCTACTATCAGGCCCGCGAGTTTTATGCTCCGCGCTACGAAACGGCGGCCCGCCCCGCCCAGCCGCGCCCCGACTACCGTAGCACTACGCTCTACTGGGCACCCACGCTGCGCACCGACGCCACTGGCCAGGCGCAGGTATCCTTCTACTGCTCCGACGACGCCAGCACTTTTCGGGTGGTCGTGGAAGGCTTATCGAACGCTGGTACGCCCGGCGTAGGTACGGGCGAGTTTAAAGTAGGTAACTAAAAAAGCCTCCCCAGATAAGTACCGGGGGGGCTTTTTTGGCGAGTAATCAAAGCTACCTGACTACGCGAACGTGGGTGTGGGCAGCAATAGATACTTTCTTCAGCAAGGTAAAATCAGCGGCTGAGGTTGTATCTCGAATGGGGCGGCTGAGTACGTGCAGCGTCGTATCGTTGGCCCGCAGCACGGCTACATCGGTGCCGGTGGTGAGATGGAATGCCCGAAATCCGAGCAGAGTACTATCTGGGAAGCCACGCTCCACCAGGCTGTCCAGTACCGTGGCACGTCCATCGAAAGTGCCCAGCGTCACTTGCTCAATGGGCGCTCCCTGCCGCGTCATCAGTAAAGCGGCCTGCGTAACGGGGCCGGAAGGCTTGGGCGGGGCATATGGGAATATCAGCCCCAAAAACAGTTCATCCGAAACTGCGGACGCTTTGGTTACTGACGGCTGCACAGTGGCGGTTTCCGCTGGCTCGGCTGGCTCCCGCACCGACTTTTGACACGCAACCAGCAAGCCTACGACGAGAACCGCGGTGCATGGTAGCGTTGTTAGAATAACCCGGCTCATTAGAGAGTTGGAAAGATGCGTATATAAAATACGGATTTACAGAGGCTTGTGGCTGTAATCTGGGGTTGTAATAAGTACAGAAGCTGGCGTAAGAATACAAAATCTCGTTAAGCTGATTTTAAAGGCGGTTGACGTAGCAGTAGCAAGCTTTGGTCAGCAGCCCATCGTAAAGCTTCGACGTATGATTTCTATCAAAGTATTCTCCGATTATGTGTGCCCATATTGCCTGCTGAGCGAGCAAGTATTGGCCCGCGCCATAGCCGGCAAAGATGTGAGCGTGGAGTGGATGCCCTTCGAGTTGCGGCCCTACCCCGCGCCCACGCTGCGGCCGGAAGGCGAGTATTTGCAAACCACCTGGGCCCAATCGGTATACCCGATGGCGGCGGCGCTGAACGTGCCCGTGGTGTTGCCCAAGGTGTCGCCTCAACCGCACACGCATTTGGCGTTTGAGGGCTATCAGTTTGCTAAAGAACAGGACCAGGGCGAGGCCTACACACACCGCATGTTTACTGCCTTTTTCCAAGAGGAGCAGGACATCGGCGATGTGGATGTGCTTACTCGTTTGGCCACCGAAGTTGGCTTGGATGCTGAGGCTTTTCGGGCGGCTCTTACAAATCGAACTTACCGCGAACAGCACCAGCGGGCCCTGCGTCAGGCGGCGCAGCTTGGTATCAGCGCTGTGCCCAGCTTTGTGATTGGCAATAAGCTGGTGCGCGGCCTGCCCCGCGAAGAGGATTTGGCCCGCCTGATTGATGCCGAAATGCGCGGCTAGAAGGGCACCGTATAGTTGAGGCAAGTGGTTCAGGGTACCGTAAGTAAACTTTTTACCCCCCAGCGCGCTTATACTCACTTATCTTTTGCTCCCCTTATTCGCTGAATATGAAAGTCGAAATCTGGTCTGATATCATGTGTCCGTTTTGCTACATCGGCAAGCGGAAGTTTGAGGCGGCGCTGGCCGAATTTGCCCCCCACAAGGATGTGCAGGTGCAGTGGCGTAGCTTCGAGCTGGACCCCAATATGAAAACCGTGCCCGGCCAAAGCATCCACGAGCTGCTGGCCGAGCGCAAGGGTATATCGGTGGCGCAGGGCCGCCAGATGAACAACCAAATGGCCCAAACGGCCGAAGAAGTAGGTTTGGAGTTCAACTTTGACAAAACCATTCCCGCCAACACGTTCAACGCTCACCGCCTCATTCACTTAGCCGCCGCCCACGGCCGGCAGGATGCGGCCAAGGAGCGAATCCTGTACGCGTACTTCACCGAAGGCCTGAACGTGGACGACCCCGCCACGCTCACCCAGCTCGCCACCGAGCTGGACTTGCCCGCGGCGGAAGTAGCGCAGCTTTTCGAAACCGACATCTACGCCCAGGATGTGCGCCACGACGAGTATCAGGCCCGCCAGATAGGGGTGCGCGGCGTTCCTTTCTTCGTTTTCGACGATAAGTACGCCGTGTCGGGTGCCCAGCCCAAGGAGGTTTTTCTGGAAGTGCTGGAGAAGGTGTGGGAAGAAAGCAACCCCAAGCCCACGCTCATAGCCGACGGCGCCACATGCGGCCCCGATGGCGTATGTGACTAAACCGCATCGAAAGAAAAACAAGAACGGCCGCCCTATGCAGGGCGGCCGTTCTTGTTTTTGGCTCTAAGATCTTGCTCGAGTAGACTGGAATGGGTGAACGGTTACTAAAAGAACGTCATGCAGAGCGCAAGCGAAGCATCTCGCGTGCTGACGAGAGGTTAGTAATCCCGCATCAGCACGCGAGATGCTTCGCGCTGCGCTGCATGACGGTCTTATGGCACAGGCGTAACTCTCTACAACCAGACTCGACCGTATTCTCAGGCTTCCATCTTTAGCTCAGGCTGCTCGCGAATTATTCGAAGGGTAGAAGAGGACCTGTCATGGCTTCGCAGCAGTTTGTGATGATAGATATACGAACCGCCCAGGATGATAAAGCCAATGGCCATTGGGGCCCACTGACTAGCCGGAACGCCGATGGCAATGTGGGAATACATAGCGCCCGCCAAATCAAAAAAGAAGCCTGCATACGCCCACTCCTTCAGCCGCGCGAAGCCGGGCGTAACCACCGCTAGGGCACCTAAAGCCTTCGCTACGCCCAAGAAAGGCAGCAGGTAAGCCGGGTAGCCCAGAAACTTAAAATACGCCACGCTCTCGGGCGAGCTCATGATGTTCGGAATGGCGGAGGCCGTCATCAGAGCAGCCAGCAGGCCAGTAAAAACCCAGTAAATGATCTTCGTCTTTTTCATCGTGGTGCGTAATTTCAGGTTGATGATCTGATGCAGTACAAAGCTGAATGAAGGAGAATAGCAGGTAGCTCTTGACGCTGTTTTCACCGCTTTTTTGGGTGGCGATTTCGCCAGTCATGTTTTCGTGAGGATGAGGAAGCAGCTACTTACTGCTGCGATGGTTCTTTATCGTAGTTCAGTAGCCAATCCATCCCGAACCGGTCGGTGAGCATGCCGAATTTTGCCCCCCAGAAGGTATCATCCAGCGGCATGGTCACGTTGCCGCCTTCCGCCAGCTTTCGAAAGCAGGTTGTGATTTCCTCTTCACTACCACAGTTGAGCGATAGAGAAATGGAGTTGCCACGAGTAACTTTTTGCCCCCCCGCGTCGGAGCCGAACAGAATTATACTTCCATTGGTCAGGCTGGCGTGCAGCACCCCGTTTTGGGCCTCGGCGGGCATGTGCTCAGCGGCCGGCGTGCCGGCCACTTCCTGAATCATCAGCTCGCCGCCCAGGCACTGCTGATAAAAGGTCATGGCTTCACGGCAGTTGCCTTCAAAGGAAAGATAGGGGTTGAGGTAGGGAGCTTTCATACAGGGAGAAGGGAGTGAGATTTGGTGTGAATTGCGAGCGTGAAGGTGTGATGTAAAACTACTAATTTATTTAGCTAAATTGGCGCTGATCTACATCCATTACGCCAACAATATTAGTAAAAAATGCGTCCGGGTAGCGGGTGTAAATGCGACCAAATCAGGGTTTATTGCGACATTAGAGTTGGCCAGCCTTACTACTATGAAGCACATTACTATACTGGTTCCCATGGGAGCCATTTTGGGCAGCATCGAAGGCCCGCGCTTGGTATTTTCGGAGGTAAATGCGCTCCTGCAGCGCATGGGCAAACCCGCCTTGTTCGATATTCAGCTCGCCGGCCTCGCCGACGAAACGCCCGTGTGCGGCGGCATGTACTCGGTGTACACCAAAACGCTGATCCAGGACATTGCCCACACCGATCTGGTGGTCATCCCCGCCATTGACGGCGACATACGGCAGGCCCTGGAAAACAACCGCGCCTTTATTCCCTGGATACTAGCGCACTATAACCGTGGGGCCGAAGTGGCCAGTCTGTGCATGGGGGCCTTTATTCTGGCTTCTACGGGGCTGCTGAGAGGCCGGGAATGCACTACGCACTGGGCCGCGGCCAACGACTTCCGGCATATGTTTCCGGAGGTGAAGCTGGTCGAGGATAAGCTTATCACTGATGAGCACGGCATTTATTCGAGCGGGGGGGCTTTTTCTTACCTCAATCTGGTCTTGTACCTGGTAGAGAAGTATGCTGGCCGCGACATGGCCATCACCTGCGCCAAGGTATTCCAGATTGATATTGAGCGCGTTAGTCAATCGGCATTTATCGTGTTCAATGGGCAGAAGGAGCACGGCGACGAGCCCATCAGAAAAGCCCAGATCTACATCGAGGATAACTACCAGGAAAAAATAACCGTGGACCAGCTAGCGGATATGCTGGCGCTGGGCCGCCGCAACCTGGAGCGGCGGTTCAAGAAAGCGACGGCCAACTCGGTGGCCGAGTACATTCAGCGGGTAAAAATGGAGGCGGCTAAAACCAGCCTAGAGTCGTCGCGCGAAAACGTGAACGAGGTGATGTACCAGGTAGGCTACACCGATCCGAAAGCGTTTCGCTCCACGTTCAAGCGCATCACGGGCTTGTCGCCCAATGAGTACCGCAGCAAATACAACCGGGAAAGAGCAGTAGCTGCCTAAATCATTATAGTAGAGCGCTTACCGAAGCACCGTCACCTGCGACTTATCATACAGCCGCAGCCAGTCGCGGCGCAGAATCGCGTAGAGGTATTCGTCCTCAAACTCGCCCGCATCGTTGCGGCCCGATTCGCGCATGATGCCTTCAAACTGAAAGCCCGCGGTTTTCTCAATCGAGTGTTTGGACGACAGATTCGAGACCCGGCAGCCGGTCGCCACGCGGTTCAGGCCCAGCAACTCGAAGGCCAGATAAAACAAGTGCGGCTTGCTGCGCGGCGTGACGCCCCGCCCGCGCATGTGCTCAAACACATCGGCGCCCGTCGAGCCGGTGCGCTCTTCCCAGCTGTCCACCGTCAGCAGCGTCATACCGGCCAGCTCATCGCCCAGGAAGGAATAAAAGCCGAAGTTCGTCCGCTTGCCTTGCTCGTAGCGCGGCAGATAGTTGCGAAACAGCTCCTCCAGCATTGGGTTTGAGTCGGGAAAGCCCTGAAAATGGCGGTATATATCGGCCAGATTATCCTCGTTGATGAGGTGCAGAGTGATGGAATCGGATTGCAGGGCCTTGAACATAAACGGCTTGTTTTGAGACGACTACAGTTTATACGCTCGATTTTCATAGGAGTAAGCAGCCACTATCCGGAAACAATCCGCGCAAGCTCATCTGGGGGGAAATACCGGCTCCTTTGGTGCAATTAATTGATGGTAAAGTGTTAAATTGTAGTAGCCTGCTTCTAACGTGTACGACCATGGAACCCTACTGGTATATTCCGTGGGGGCAGCCGCAGGCCGACGATTACCCGGCGCGCTCCCCACCAACCACCAAGTGCTCATTCCACCCCTCCGGATACGTATTCCTGCGTCCTGATTGTAGAGTAAAAGCTTGATCTGGAAGAGTTTGTCGGGTCTGGCTATGAGCCTGTCGTCTGTCTTATAGAGTAGCGCGGTTGTTATCCTAAGAGGAATAAGGCGGTCATGCAGAGCATGTGGCGCATCAAGCCAGGGACGAAGCCTCTCGCGTGCTGAGGTTGCCAAACTAACTGTCATGCTGAGCTTGTCGAAGCATCTCTCCCGCTTCGTTGAGAATAGTAACCAGTAGAGATGCTTCGACAAGCTCAGCATGACGTTCTACTTGATTGGTTAGTACTTCTACTAAACACGCGAGATGCTTCGGCTTCGCCTCTGCATGACCGCCTTTTTGCTAATGACATAAGCCCTTAGATGACCACCTTTTCCTGCATCGGGCTGCTTTATAAGCTGAGCAGCTGGTTACAAAAACGCGCCAAACACCACCCGTCAAAAACCTGGGGAAAGCATCTGAAAAAGCCCCCCGGTTGTCTGAAATGATCTTTTGCCCTGGCGCCTGAAGTGCCTGTGGGCGACGATTCGTTATCCCATTCTTTCACAAGTTATACGCCATGCTAACGGAAGAACTCATTGCGGAGCCCCACCTGAATGTGCGGGGCAAGCTGATTCGGCGTCAGGATGCGGACTATGAGCAAGCCCGCAAAGTACATAATGGCATGATCGACAAGTATCCCGATATGATCGTGCAGTGCGTGGATGTGGCCGACGTGATTGCGGCCGTGAATTTTGCTCGCGAAAACGACGTGCTGGTGGCTGTAAGAAGCGGTGGGCACAGCGGAGGCGGCTTTGGCATGTGCGACAAAGGGCTGGTAATTGACCTGAGCCACATGAAAGGCATCCGGGTAGATCCTGTGGAGCGCACTGCGCTGGTAGAGGCCGGCTGCACCCTCGGCGACGTAGACCACGCCACCCACGCCTTCGGGCTGGCCCTGCCCAGCGGTATCGTGTCGACTACCGGGGTGGGGGGCATTACGCTGGGCGGCGGGCTGGGTCACCTCACCCGCCACTGCGGCCTCTCCATCGACAATATGCTCGAAGCCGATGTGGTGCTGGCCGATGGTAGCTTCGTGAAAGCCTCCGCTACGCAGAATCCTGATTTGTTCTGGGGCTTGCGGGGTGGCGGGGGCAATTTCGGCGTCGTTACGTCCTTTCTGTTTCGCCTGCACCCCATCAGTACGGTGTATGGCGGGCCCATGCTGTGGCCCATGAGCGAGGCCCGAGCCGTCATGCAGTGGTACCGCACCTTCATTCAGAAAGCCCCCGACTACATAAATGGGTTCTTCGCGTTTCTTTCGGTGCCGCCCGGCCCGCCGTTTCCCGAGCAGCTGTGGGGCCAGACCATGTGCGGGGTAGTGTGGTGCTACACCGGAGCGCCAGAGCAAGTCGAAAAAACGTTTGAGCCAATTCGCAGCTTCCGCCCGCCGGCGCTGGATTTGGTAGGGCCATTGCCGCTGCCGGCGCTGCAAAGCATGTTCGACGGCTTATATCCGCCCGGCTTGCAATGGTACTGGAAGGCGGATTTTGTGAATGAGCTAAGTGACGAAGCCATCGACATACACCTGAAGTTCGGCCATGAGCTGCCCACTCCGCTTTCCACCATGCACCTCTACCCGATAAATGGTGCCGCCGCCCGCGTGGGTGCCCAGAGTACGGCCTGGAACTACCGCCACTCCACCTGGTCGATGGTCATTGCGGGCGTCGATGCGGACCCCGCCAACCGGCAGCGCATCACAGACTGGGCCAAAGCCTACTGGAATGCCCTGCACCCGTACTCGGCCGGCGGTGCCTACGTCAATTTCATGATGGAAGAAGGCCAGGAGCGCATCAAAGCCACTTACGGCATCAACTACGAGCACCTGGTGACGGTCAAAAACAAATACGACCCTGACAACCTGTTTCGGGTAAATCAGAATATCCGGCCCACGAAAAATGGCCACGTATTCACCTGATCGGGCAGGGGCAAAGCCAGCTTTACCCCAATGAGCTGGACCTAAAAAGCCGCTTGGTCTGACCGACCAGCGGCTTTTGCATTCGTAGGCTCTGGTTGCTGGGTCAGGTTTTGCGGCCTGTCATTCAGGTAGCGCTTTAGGTCGCTGGAGCAGCAAAGAATGCCCAGAGCAGCCAGGTTGAGGGTATTGGTGAGCAAATGCCCCACAATGGGGTCGTCGTTGTCCAGATTATTATACAACACAATGGCGCTGAAGCATAAGCGCAAAATCAGCCAGCCCAGCATAAGGTTGAAGGCATTGCGCCAGCGCTTGAACAGGCCAAGCACCAACACCAGGCTGACGATAATGCTGGTGCTGAAGTTGCCGCTCTCGGCCACAAACCACGACTCTTGCCATCTGGGCAGCAAGTCAGCTACAAGTAGGCATCCGGCCACCAGGTACAAGTGCTGTAAGGCTGTTTTTTTAGAATACATCACGGATAGATATAAGAGTGGCTAATCAGTGAGCTAAGTAAATGACTATCAAGATACAAAAACCTGAAAAAAGCCCCCCAGCAGATCCAGACTATGTAGCTTAAAAGACTTGGGGGGCTTTTTCTGGTTCTTAAATATATGTCATCCAAAATATTTATCTTCCTATTAAGGAAGCAGCAACGCCGCTGCCTCTTATATGACAGCTGCTGGAGGAGCTATCCGATGAAGCACGTTCTGCTGGGAATCTGGTTGGTGTTAGGGCTGGGACTTAGGGCGCAAGGGCAGTCAGCGCGGGCCGATATGGTGCTGCTGAACGGCAAGATCTTCACCGCCGACACGGCGCGGCCATCGGCGGAGGCGCTGGCCATCCGGGGCGAGCGAATCGTGGCCGTGGGCACGGTGGCAGAAATAAGCAAGCTGGCTGGCCCTAAAACCCGCCGCATCGACTTGCAGGGGCGCGTCGTTACGCCGGGCTTCAACGATGCCCACAACCATTTCGACCCTATGCCGGCCGGGTTTCGGCTGGCCTTCACCAGCATGGAGCCCACCTGGGAAGAAACCAGCCAGGCTATCAAAGCCGCTGTTCAGAAGGTGCCCACCGGCACCTGGATTTTTGGCACCGTGGGCTCCAAAGTAGTGCTCGACCCGCAGGTAACCCGCACCGCCCTCGACGCGCTGGCACCCAACCATCCCGTATTGCTCGGCGCTTTCTACGGGCACGGGCACATTGCCAACACCAAGGCGCTGCCCCTACTACAGCTCGATATCGAACAGCCCGACCCGCTGGGGGGCAAATTTGAGCGCATAACAGGCTCGCGCGAGCTTAATGGCCGCATGCACGAGTACGCCGAATGGCGCTCCAACTTGGTGCTGGCCGCACAAGTACCTGATTCTGCGGCCATACGTGCCCTCCGCGCCATGGCAGCTGAAGCCACCAGCTACGGCATTACTACTATACAGCTGTTTTCCACCATGCCCATCGACCGGTTTGTGCGCCTGCTTACCCAGGCCAATCTGCCGGTGCGGGTGCATGCGCGGCCGTTTCCGCTTACCACGCCCCAGGGCCGCGAAACCACAGAGCTGCGCAAGCTGCTCACGCCGCCTCTGCCCAAGTTTGGCCCCCGCGTGCAGGTAAGCGGCCTGAAGTGGGTGCTGGATGGTACGCCCTACGAGCGGGGTGCCGCCCTGCGCACTGCCTACCGCGACCGGCCCAGTTGGAAAGGCGAGCTCAACTTTAAAGAAGACGAAGTAGCCAAGATGGTGCAAGAGGGCCTCGATTGGAAACAACCCATGCTCTTCCATTGCGCCGGCGACCGGGCTGCCGAAGTGGTATTCAATGCCCTCGAAGCTAACGACACCAATGTAAACTGGCCCGCTCGTCGCGTCCGCATAGAGCACGGCGACGGCATCATCGGCGACCTGATACCCCGCGCCAGGCGCCTGGGCGTGGTAGTGGTCCAAAACCCGACTCACTTCTCCGAGCCGGCACTATTCGGGCAGCGCTGGGGCAGCAAGATGCAGCCCTTACGCTCGTTGCTGGCGGCGGGCATACCTGTGGCCCTGGGCTCCGACGGGCCGATGAGCCCCTTCCTAAATATCATGCTGGCCGTCATCAACCCGGCCAACCCGGCGGAGGCCATTACCAGCCAGCAGGCCGTGCAGGCCTACACGGCTGGCTCAGCTTACGCCGAGTTTGCGGAAAAGGACAAAGGCACATTAGCCGTAGGCAAGCTCGCCGATCTGGCCGTGCTGTCGCAGGATATTTTCGCGGTGCCGCCCCCGGAGCTGCCCAAAACCACCAGCCTGCTGACTATGGTGGGGGGCAAAATAGTGCATGATGCCAAGGCGCTGAAGTAGGCTGGGGGGCTTTTTTAGCTGTTTATACTAAAACTAGGTAGGCTAACCGCTGTGCCATGGCTGAGGTGTAGCACCTTTATAAAGATAAGTCTATCCCGATCTATAACATAGTAATTCCTCTATGTCACAAATAGTCAGCTTTGTTTCACGCTGGCAGGAAGAAGTCCAACACCATATCAGTTGCTATTGCCTGATTTATAGATAGATAAATAAAATAAGATATTTTGAAGATCAATGTCACTGTTTTGGCATAAGTTTCCTTTTTAATACCAGATTATTTACAAAACTTGGTACTCAGGAAAGTCTCCCCGAATTATTGGACGATTTATCTCCCTGATTTCTTCAGGGGCATTTCCTGCATTTTCTCCCACACCACCCTAAACCTTTTTCATGAAACTGAACAACTTCTCCCTCCCCGCGAAAACATTGTTCGCGGCCAGCGTACTGTCAGCTTTTGTATTGAGCAGCTGCGAAAGCAGCCTCGACAATATTCAGGATGAGCCCACCACGGCACAAAGCCAGTCGGATGCCCAAGGCGAATCAGGCCGCGACTATGTAGCCAATGAGTTACTGGTCAAGTTTAAGGCTGGATTGTCGGAAGAGGCTAAGGCCAATGCCTTGGCCCGCATCAGTGGCAGAGTATCGGAGAAGATTCTGACTAAGGCCATGGAAAGAGCGGGGGAGAAGGAAGGCCTGCTGGTGGTGCACACGCCATTGCAAGCCTTGGAAGCCATGAGCAAGATGAAGGGCGGACCCGAAATCGAGTTTGCCGAGCCTAACTATATCTATCAGCACGCCGCTGCTACCAATGATACCTACGTAGCCAATGGCTCCCTGTGGGGCGTTGATGGTAACGCATTCGGTAGCCAGGCTTCTACTGCCTGGGCTGCGGGCCACACCGGCTCAGCAAGTGTAGTAATTGGTATCATCGACGAAGGCGTACAATTTGACCACCCTGATTTGGCTGGCCAGGTCTGGACGAACCCTTATGATGCGGCTGATGGGGTCGACAACGACGGCAATGGCTACATTGATGACGTTCATGGCTGGGATTTCGACGGCAACGATAACAGCGTATATGACGGCACCACCCGTGGTAGCTCTGATGACCACGGCACGCACGTAGCCGGTACCATTGGTGCTAAGGCTAACAACGGCGCTGGGGTAGCTGGTGTGAACTGGAATGTGACCATGATTTCCTGCAAGTTCCTGGGTCGTCGGGGTGGCACCACCGCCAACGCCGTAAAAGCCGTTGACTACCTGAATGATCTGAAGTCTCGCCACGGGCTGAACATTGTAGCTAGCAACAACTCCTGGGGTGGCGGTGGCTTCTCGCAGGCCCTCTCTGATGCTGTCGACCGCGCTAACACCCGCAACATTCTCTTTATCGCAGCAGCTGGCAACGGCGGCAGCGACGGTGTAGGCGACAACAACGACGCTGTAGCTAGCTTCCCCTCCAACCTGCCCCAGGCTAACGTAATTGCTGTAGCTGCTATCACCTCAACGGGCGGTCTGTCGAGCTTCTCCAACTACGGTGCTACTACCGTTGACATCGGTGCTCCTGGCTCAGCTATCTGGTCAACCACGGCCTACAACACATATTCGTCGTACAATGGCACTTCCATGGCTACTCCCCACGTATCGGGCGGCGCGGCTTTGTATGCTGCTTCAAATCCAGGTGCAACTGCTGCTACTATTAAAGCGGCTATCCTGAACAGCGCGACGCCAACGACTTCGCTACAAGGCAAAACGGTAACTGGTGGCCGCTTGAATGTAAGTGGTTTCTAGGCCTGACTAGCTTAACGTGAAAGGCAGCTTGCTGCAAGTCATATTCAAACAAAAAGCCCCGCCAATATGGCGGGGCTTTTTGTTTGGCCGAACTTATCCTGAACTCTCTATATGCAGCTTGTGAAGGAGCAGTAATTAGCAAAGCGGAGCATTTTTCAGCAACTATGATTATGCCTTTAAGCTTGTTCTTTGCTAATAAAAATTATAAGTAAAGGCGATTTAGTCATACTTGTTCTTGAATCACTGAAGACATTTTTGTAGCTTCCTATTCTTCGCCAAAAGCGCTTGTAAACAATGGTTTAACTTCTACTACCTCTCCCCATGAAACATAAACACATGGCCGTATTCAGCAAGCCACTACTAGTGGGCGGTTTGCTATCTGCTATTTTCCTAGCGGGCTGCGAAAGCAGCCTCGACAAGATTCAGGACGAGCCCACCACGCAAAGCCAGTCGGCCGATGCCCAGGGCGAGCCGGGCCGCGATTATGTGGCCAATGAGCTATTAGTGAAATTCAAGGCTGGAGTGTCGGAAGAGGCCAAGGCCAATGCGCTGGCCCGCATCAGCGGTAAAGTGTCAGAGAAGATCCTGACCAAAGCCATGGAAAGAGCCGGGGAGAAGGAAGGCCTGATGGTGGTGCACACGCCCCTGCAAGCCTTGGAGGCGATGAGCAAGATGAAGGGCGGCCCCGAAATCGAGTTTGCCGAGCCCAACTACATCTATCAGCACACGGCCACTTCCTCTGACCCATACTACACCAATGGCTCCTTGTGGGGAATGTATGGCGCTGGCACAACTCCGGCTAACCAATATGGCAGCAATGCCGCTGCTGCATGGGCCGCAGGTAAAACCGGCTCAACGGCTGTATATGTAGGTATTATTGATGAAGGCATTCAGTTTGACCATCCCGATTTGTCAGGCCAAGTCTGGACAAACCCTTTTGACCCAGTAAATGGACGAGACGACGATGGCAATGGCTACGTCGACGACACTAACGGCTGGGACTTCGATGGAAACAACAACACCATCTATGATGGTGGTACCAAGGGTAGCCTCGACGACCACGGCACGCACGTAGCGGGTACCATTGGGGCCAAGGCGAACGGTGCCGGGGTAGCCGGCGTGAACTGGGACGTGAGAATGATTTCGTGCAAGTTTCTGGGTCGTCGGGGCGGCACCTCGGCCAACGCCGTGAAAGCCGTAGACTACCTGACTACCTTGAAAACAAAGCACGGACTGAACATCGTGGCCAGCAACAACTCCTGGGGCGGCGGCGGCTATTCCCAGGCTTTATTTGATGCTATAAACCGCGCAAATAATGCCGGTATCCTCTTTATCGCGGCTGCTGGCAACGGCGGCAGCGACGGCGTAGGCGACAACAACGACGCAACCGCCAGCTATCCTTCCAATTATAATGTAGCAAACGTTATTGCTGTAGCCGCCATCACGAGTACGGGTGCGAGGTCGAGCTTCTCCAACTACGGCGCTACTACCGTCGACATCGGTGCTCCTGGCTCGGCTATCTGGTCAACCACGGCCTACAATGGCTACTCCTCCTACAGTGGTACGTCGATGGCTACGCCGCACGTAACGGGTGCCGCGGCTTTGTATGCTGCTGCGAAGGGTGGCTCTGCTGCTACAATCAAGAATGCCCTAATGAAAAGCGCCGTAGCAACTTCTTCACTGAGTGGTAGATGCGTGACTAGTGGCCGTTTAAATGCATATGGGGCACTTTCTTGGTAAAAGACTTTGCCTATAGAATGATAATTTATTGATGATTTATAGAAAAAGCCCCCCAGAGCAGCTCTGGGGGGCTTTTTAATTTGTTACTAACCTATTCTGTAAACGTAAGCGCCGGCGTCCGGGCAATGATGGTCGACTGGCCTGGTCCGGTCATGCGCTGTAAGTAGAAGTAGCAGGTAACCGGGTGCTGAAGTTGATACGGTACAGAAGCAGGCGTTTCCCAGACGGAAATCAGGGGAAAGGTTAGCTCTACGGTACCTTTTTTATCAGGCACAACCACCCAGCTTTGGCCACGCGTGAAGGTGACCCCGCTGACAGTCGGTTTGAAGAGGAGATCCACGCGGTAGCCAAACGCAGAAGCTTCATCATCGGCTAGGGTATAATTAAGAGTGGCCGAAATGATCGACTCTTTAGAGACTTTCGCGCCGGCCGCGGGCGTCATCGTGACAAGCGTAAGAGAGTTGGTAGCCGGCGCTTTGGGCGGCGCAGGTGCATCTTCTTTCTCGCCGCAACCGAGCAGCGACAACAGTAAAAACAGATAAGCGCTAACACGGGTAGCTAAAGGCATAAGACAACAGAAATTAAGTGAGTGAGGATATAATTTTCACTACAAATCAACCCATTTTCAGCAGAGTAGCAGCAGGTGGTTTATAAAATAAGTTAGAGACAGAAACGGCGTCCAGGACGAGTGGAGGTAAGTGCAGCCAAAAGCCCAGGAAGCAGCCGCGCCAGCAGCGTCTTGGGGCTTTTTTGGGCTGCTACACCAGATACAGCCCATACGCCCGCGTCAACTCCGCCTCGTGCCGGTGTTCCAGGAAATACACGCCCACGTGGCTAATCGCGTTCTTGGAGGAACTAGACGCTATCGACTACTTTTATAGGTAGCAAACCCCTTCGCTATGGACTACCAGGCTTACGTTTCCATTGACCCCGAAATCCGCTTCGGGCGGCCCTGCCTGACGGGTACGCGCATCAGCGTGGCCGATGTGCTGGGCTGGCTGGGCAACGGCCAAACGATACCGGAGATTCTGGAAGACTTCCCCGAGCTGACGCAGCAACAGATTCAGGCCTGCCTGCTGTACGGCAAACTGTCGTAACGATTTTATAACAATAAAAGCCCCCCAGAGCAGCTCTGGGGGGCTTTTTTGCGGCTACGGCGGGTTCAATCGGAGGGAGGGGCATCGCGACGCTACGCTGGGGGCGGCAACCGGGGGCGGAGGCGACCGAAGCCCCCGAAACCGAAGTTACGCAGGGTTGTCAGCTTTTGCAGTGGGGAGCTAGGCAGTAGCAGCAACTTTAAGCACTGTCTGTGCTAAAGATTATTCCTCAAGCTACTTTTCATACCCTAGCTATGGTCCTCCTAAAGAGGGGACTAAAATTAATTTATGTAGCCTCGATTCACTAATGACAAATCGACGCGTAGCATCTTGAAGCCAGTCATGATCTGTGAAGTTACTTTGGTTAAGAATATAATTTAAGAGTGATACTCATCAGTAACGAGGTTTAGTTATATTGCACCATGAATTTAAATTCATCTGTACTTCGTTTATTTTATGTATAAAATAAAAAACAAATCCATATTTTTTCTAAAATCAAGATTTAAATCTATTGCTAAAAGGAAAAAAAGTCATAATGAAAGGCTGATAAAATGGAAAATAAATCAAGGTGTAAAGAGAGCATTATATCAAAAATTAAGAGAGCCTGAAGATCACCCTGCACCGAAAATATTCTCGCTCATTCAAAATCCTGAAGGTGTTTTAAAATACTTTAGAGAGATTGGTGATGTGCTGAGTAGAAGGAAATCTATCTTATTGAATTTAGAAGATATAGAAGTTCTTACTTCTGATGCTATTGCATTTTTAATTGCCATAATCAAAGATCGTAGATTCAATCGTGGAGTAAAAATAGAGGGATTACCTCCCAGGAATCTAAAATTATTTAAAATGCTCGCCAGTTCTGGTTTTTATAAATTTGTAAAGAGCAAAATGTCTGCTTTGGAGAAATCAGATCATATTTTACTCCACACAGTCACTAGAAATAAGGTAGAAAATAGGTTAGCTAAACAAGCAGCGGCACAGGCAGTTTATCACACATTTGGTGATAAAAGAAAGTTTAGGCCAGTATATGAAATTCTTATAGAATGTATGGCTAATACCAACAACCATGCAGATACTATATACCAAGGAAGATATGATTGGTGGTTATTTGTTTACAATGATGAAGAAAGTAAAGTATCAAAATTTACCTTCCTTGATTTAGGGGTAGGAGTGTTTAATAGCATTCCCGTAAAAAAGTTTAAAGACTTAGTAACGTTGAAAGACTTGGCTGCAAAATTGGGTCTATTACAAAATATTTATTTGGTCGATGATTTATTCAATGGAAGAATATCTTCACGGACTGGCTTAGGTGAAAGAGGGCAAGGATTTCCTCTCATATATGAACATTCAAAAAATGATTTGCTTCAAAACTTTTATCTTGTCTCAAATGATGTCTATACTAATTTAAAGACAGGCGATAAAAAGGATCTAGAAAATTTACTGCCAGGCACATTACTGACATGGGAACTTCATCCTGAAAAATACATTGAAAATGAAACCAACTAAAATCATAAATATAGCAGCTGACTTTACGGATGCTCCTGGTGCTAGATATAAGAGTGATGGGCCTTTCTCTGGAGAAGCATTTTATGAAAAACTTTTATTGCCTGCATATATTGAGACAGTAAGAGATAATGGATTATTGCTTGTCGATCTAGATGATACATGGGGCTACGCTTCTTCTTTTATATCTGGTTCTTTTGGTAAATTATCTCAAAAATACGGCGCCGCTGATGTCTTAAAACATATTAAATTTAAATCAGATGATTCTCCTGCGTTAATCTTGAAAGTTGAGAATGAGATTCGGAACCCTATTAAAAATAAGTGATTATGTTTTTAAAAAGTAAAATACCTTTTATTATTACATTAATGTTAGGTATTATAATAGGTTTCATTATTTCGGTTGCACCTGATAGATTTTATCTATTGTCAATTGAGAGTAAAATATCTTTGGGGGAATTAAGTAATATACTTGTTACTATTATTTTGGCTTTAATAATACCTATTTCAATAAACAAGTGGATTGATGATAATAAATCTATTAAAAGCTTGTTCTCTTATGAAATAGATGCTAGTTTAAATTCATTAAAGGACATAAAAGATTTAATAGATATATGTTATGATAGCGGCCTGGCAGTTCAGGATGGTCAAAAAAATAAGATAAATTTTATGTTTAAAGTATTAGATAATAGAGTTGCGTTTATGGTAGAGAGAATAAACAGTAAATATAAACAGGAGTGTCAAGGTGTTATCGCGGATGTAAATGGCAAGAATAATACCTATTGGGTGACGGTCACTAATGGTGAATTAATGACTACTGGTTATATCATTAATAGTACATTTATGCGGAGACACGCTACCGCATACGTTAATTTAGAGAATGCACTAAAAAGAGTTAAGTACGAGTTAAATGAATTTTGATAATTGTTAAACCATTTGCAGATAATAGACTTGTAAATTGGATATTTATGACAAATGCCTAGTTACGTGACTACTTCAGTCAAGTAACTAGGCATTTGTAAGTTCTTGTTTTTAAGATTACACGCCCACCTTCTCCTCACTGCCCAACTCACTTAGAATCCGCTTGGCGGCCTGCACGCTTTTCACCTCCTCGATGCTGACGATGAGCTGTTCCTTGCGCTCCTTCATGGAGGCGGTGCGGGTGTGGGTTTGCACGTAGCTGACGATGTTGCCGAAGGTTTCGCCCTGGAAGTAAGCCTCGTTGTCGGTGGCCGAGATGTAGCCTTTCAGCAGATTCTTCTTCAGCGTCAGCTTCTCGAAGCCCACGTGGCAAGCTTGCCAGCGCAGGCGCACGATGTCGGCCAGTTGCTCTACTTCGGGCGGTAGGGGGCCAAAGCGGTCCACGATGCCAGCCACGATTTTGCGCAGCTCCTCGGGGCTTTTCACCCTATCCAGCTTGGAGTAGAGCTGCAAGCGCTCCGATACGCTGCTCACGTAGCTATCCGGAATCAGGATTTGCAGGTCCGTCTCGATGTTGCACTCCTTGGGGCCTTTGGTGCCGGCCGCTTCCTGGAGGCGGCCGGTGGTGTCGCCCAAAAACAGGTCGCGGAACTCGGTTTCCTTCAGCTCCGTCACCGCGTCGTCGAGAATCTGGTGGTAGGTCTCGAAGCCCAGATCATTGATAAAGCCGCTCTGTTCGCCCCCCAGCAGGTTGCCGGCCCCGCGAATATCGAGGTCGCGCATGGCCACGTTGAAGCCCGCGCCCAGGTCCGAGAATTCTTCCAGCGTGCTCAGGCGCTTGCGGGCGTCGGAGGGCAGGGTAGCTACGGGCGGGGTGAGCAGGTAGCAGAAGGCCTTCTTGTTGGAGCGCCCCACGCGGCCCCGCATCTGGTGCAGGTCGCTCAGGCCAAAGAGGTGGGCGCGGTTGATAATAATGGTGTTGGCATTGGGAATATCCAGGCCCGACTCGATGAGGTTGGTGCTCACCAGCACGTCGTATTCGCCGTCGATAAACTTCATCATGCGCTTCTCCAGCGCGTCGCCCTCCATCTGCCCGTGTATGTAGGTGATGCGGGCGGCGGGCACGAGGCGCAGCACCATGGCCGCCATTTCCTCAATGTCCTTCACGCGGTTGTGCACCAGGAAAATTTGCCCCCCACGCTTGATTTCGCGGGCCACCGCGTCCCGGATCAGCAGCTCATCAAACACGTGCAGCTCCGTTTGCACGGGCTGGCGGTTGGGCGGCGGCGTGGCAATCACGCTCAGGTCGCGGGCGCCCATGAGTGAGAAGTGCAGGGTGCGCGGAATCGGCGTAGCCGAGAGCGTGAGCGTATCCACGTTCACCTTCAGCTCCTTCAGCTTGTCCTTGGTTTTTACCCCAAATTTCTGCTCTTCATCAATCACCAGCAGGCCCAGGTCCTTAAACTTGATGTCCTTATTGGTAAGCCGGTGCGTGCCGATGAGAATATCGGTTTTGCCCTCCGCCACGCGGGCTAGGGTTTCTTTTATCTGCTTGGTGGTCTTGAAACGGTTCACGTACTCCACCGTCACGGGCAGGTTGGCGAGCCGCTCGCGGAAGGTTTTGTAGTGCTGCATGGCCAGAATGGTAGTCGGCACTAGCACAGCCGCCTGCTTGCCATCGGCCACGGCCTTAAACACCGCCCGAATGGCAATTTCGGTCTTGCCAAAACCCACGTCGCCGCAAATGAGGCGGTCCATGGGGTGAGGCACTTCCATGTCGCGCTTCACGTCCTCGGTGGCCTTGGCCTGGTCGGGCGTGTCTTCATAGATAAAGCTCGATTCCAGCTCGGCCTGCATAAAGCTGTCCTTGGCAAAGGCGTGGCCGGGGGCCGTTTTGCGCTTGGCGTACAGCCGAATCAGCTCGGCGGCAATGTCCTTTACCTTCTTCTTTACCGACTTCTTCTTGTTTTCCCACTCCGGAGAGCCCAGCTTGCTCATGGTGGGCGGCGTGCCCTCAGCCCCCGAGTATTTGGCAATCTTGTGCAGGGCGTGAATGCTCACCGTCAGCACGTCGTCGTCGCGGTACACCAGCCGAATGGCCTCCTGCAAGTGCCCGTTTATCTCCACCTGGGTTAGGCCCGCAAAGCGCGCGATGCCGTAGTCCTGGTGGGTCACGTAGTCGCCGGGCGACAGCGTGCGCAGCTCTTTGAGGGTAAGCGCCTTCTTCTTGGAAAACTTGCGCGCTTCCTGGGCCCGATAAAACCGCTCAAACAGCTGATGGTCGGTGTACACGGTCAGGTTGAGGATTTCATCAATGAAGCCCTCGCGCAAAGCCAGCAGCATGTGCTGGAAGGTTACGTTGTTATCAAGCTCGTCGAAAATGGTGCGCAGCCGGTCGGCCTGCCGCACCGAGTCGGCCGCAATAATGCAGGTAAAGCCTTTCTGCTGGTTTTCGCGCAGGTTTTTCACCAAGCGCTCAAAGTCCTTATTAAAGCTCGGTTGGGGCCGGGCCGAAAATTGAAAGTCCTCGGCATTCTTAAAGCTGAACCGCTTGCCAAACTCCACCACGGCGAAGTTCTCCAGCAGCTTCTTAAACGACTTCCCCGACTCAAACAGGTCCTCCGGCCGGCTCACAATCTGCATACCGCCCGCCGATTGCAGCATCTCCTGAAACCCCTGGTCGGCCTTCTCAAACGACTCCCCGACAATGTCGATAGTCTGACGCACGTCCTTTATCCAGAGCGCCGTATTGCGCGGCATAAAGTCCAGAAATGCCTCCCGGGTTTCCTGCAACAGCTTGGTTTGCACGTTCGGGATAATGCTCACCTGCGGCTTCTGCTCCACCGACAGCTGCGTCTCCGGATTAAACGTCCGAATCGTTTCCACCTCATCCCCGAACAGCTCGATGCGATACGGCAGCTCGTTAGCATAACTGAAAATGTCCACGATACCACCGCGCACGGCAAACTGCCCGGCCTCGTACACAAAGTCGGTACGCTCGAAGTCGTACTCCGCTAGCATCTCACTGATAAAGTTGACATCCAGCTTCTCGCCCACTTTCACCAGAAAAGTGTTGGCAACTAAGCTTTTCTTGTTGATAACTTTCTCAAACAGCGCCTCCGGGTAAGTCACAATCAACTCCCCGCGCACTTCTGTTTTCGAAGCTTTGCCATTAGCGCCCACGGCGGCACCACTGCGGCTGCTGCTGAGGCGGTTGAGCACCTCGGCGCGCATGAGTACGTTGGCGTTTTCCGTCTCATCGAACTGATAAGGCCGCTTATAAGAGCTAGGGAAAATAAGCGGGTCCTCATCTGGCAACAGGTGCTGCAAATCGGCCAGGAAGTAGCTGGCCTCGTCTTTATCGTGCAGCACAAACAGGTGGTGCTGCTCCGGATAAAGCGTATGTGCAGCCGCGGCCAGCACGGCATCCTGGCTGCCCACCAGGCCGCGTAGATGGATGCGCGTTGGTCCGTCGGGCGCGGGCTCACCGGTAGCGCGCAACGACCGGGCAGTGGCCGGATTCAGGCGGGCCGCCACGGTCATGACAGTGGGGTCGAGGCGGTATAACTGGAGGAAGTCGGTGACTTTCAAAAGGCAGAGAAGGCTAGTAGGGAGGCAAAGGTAGAAGCCCGACCGGATGGTTTTCCGGTCGGGCTACTATGTGCTAGGCAATACCACACCGGCGGGCCGAAAGTTTCCAGCTGTGTAGCGTATATTCGTTGTAGCGTAACCAAGGCAGAATATTAGCGAATAACATAAGTATGGACGACAAGAATAAAGACCTGCCGCTGGTAGTATCAGAAATCCTGATTGAGATGCAACAGATGCGACAGCAGTCTGAGCAGCAGCACCAGGAACTGATTAAGGTTTTCAACCGTAGTTTTGACCTAGTGGTTGAACATTTTGGTGAATTAAGAACTGATGTTAAATCCTTGCGGGGCACCGTGGAGCAAATTGACAAGCGCTTAGCCAATGTGGAGCAAAAGGTCACCGAGTTCGTTGACTTTGACAAGCGCCTGCGGGTGCTGGAAGATATTGTGTTGAAAAAAGCTTCCTAAAAAAGCCCCCTAGACTGAAGCTGCCGTCCGCGCCGGTATCTTCGTCTTCTGGTTTCTGCTAAAATTTATAAAGTGCGCGGTTCTTCTCACCTGGCCATCGGCCTGATTACGGGCGTGGCCATTGCTGGCCTAATGCCCGGTATCCCCTTTTCACCCGCTGGTATTGCCCTCGCCGGCTTCTCCTCCCTAGCCCCCGACCTCGACCACCCCGAAAGCCGCCTGAGCAAACGCCTGGGTTTCTCCCATAACTACGTACGCTGGGCCTTCGCCGCTGCCGGTGCTGGCTTAGCCGCTTACACCCATTTCCTGCTACCCTTGGGCCCCGACCGGCGCATGGGCTTCACAGCCGCGCTGGCGTTTGGATTGCTGGGCTTGGCTATGCAAGGCGGCTCCGTACGCAAGCTGGCGCTACTGTTTACCGGCGTGCTCACCGTATTGGCCGGCTTATACTTTGAGTTTCTGTGGGTGAGTTTGCTGGGAATCTTCGTGGCTGTAGCGCCCTTCACCAGCCACCGCTCCTGGACGCATACCATTTGGGCCACCATCCTCTGGACCTACATCGGATACTTAGCTAATCAGGCCTTGGGCTGGCATGGGGTGGCTCACTTTGCCGGGGCTGGCTACCTATCCCACTTGCTCGCCGATTCGCTTACCAAACAGGGGGTGCGCTGGTTCCTGCCTTTCTCCGATACTAGCTTGAAACTGCCGCTTATCTCGACTGGGTCGGCTACGGGCAATGTATTGGAAGTTGCCATTTGCGCCGGCTACGGATTATTGGTTCTAGGGTTAGTGGTTGGGCGTTTGCAGTTTTAATAATTTATAAAGTCTCCTATCCTGAAAGCCCTGAAAGTACTCAGGGATAGCCGCAGAAGGTGCTACGTATATCGCGTATGGACAAAAAATAGATTATTGCACAGAAAGATGTACTGACAGAAGTTTGTATTCTAAAAATGATGCAGTTAGTTTCGCCTACTGAAAGATACTTGAGCGTAAATAATCTGGTGTAAAATACGTAGTATTAAATATATTTTTTTTAATATTACGTTTATATTAAATCAGTTACTTATACTGCGATTCCTGCAGCGCCTAGCGGCTTTCTACAATCAGTTTTATAACCTACTCTTTTTTCGAGCTGTTTTACTAGCATCGCCCCCAGTAGTTATCCGGAGCGATTGGCTCACCCAGCGACGCGGTACTCAAGTATTGCTTTAACTATTCTAGGTAGTGCGAGCAGCGTGCTTTGTATCTTTGGCCGGGCCATTCATTACTTTTTGATTACCCTGCCGAACTTACTTACCCGCTCCTATTTCACACCTCACTTGCGCACAAAAATTTATTTAGTATGAACCAGATGAATAGCCCTCTGATTCGGATAGGCGTCTTCTACGACGGCAATTATTTCCTGAAAATCAGCGATTACTACTACTTCCAGCATGAGCGTAAGGCTCGTATCAGTTTGGAAGGTCTACACGAATATATCCGTCACCAGGTAGCCGAAGAAGAAGACGTAGACGTGCGCCTGAGCCAGGTGACCGACTCGCACTTTTTCCGGGGCCGCCTAAGCGCTACCGAAGCCCGCGACAAAGATCGTCTTTTCCACGACCGTCTGCTCGACGATATTCTGATGCACCTGGGCGTGACTACCCACTATATGCCCCTGAAAACCCGCGACGGCCGTTTGCAGGAAAAAGGCATTGATGTATGGTTGGCTTTGGAAGCGCTGGAACTGGCTCTGCACAAAAGCTTTGACGTGATTGTGCTCATCGCCGGCGACAGCGACTACGCTCCGCTGATCAAGAAGCTCAATACCATCGGCACCCGTGTGATGCTGCTGAACTGGGACTTCAAGTATGTGGACTTCAAAGGTGAGAACCGCGTAACCCGCGCTTCTCAGCAGCTGTTGGAGCACGCCACGTACCCCATTTCTATGCACGACGTGATTGACGCCGGACTGGCCAGCAACGACGAGCTGATCGAAAATCTGTTTGTGACTCAGCCCGAGCCTGCGCCTTTCCCAACGGTGAAGCCTGCCCGCCCCACCGGGCCTACGGCCGCCGGCCCGGTAGGCACGGTGGGCATGAGCACCATCAAAAACCTCAAAAACGGGTTTGGCTTCGTGGTAATGCCCCCCAACAACCTTTTCTTCAGCTACGCTGACATGTCGGAAGGCGACTTCAACGACCTGCACGAAGGCGATTGGGTGGAGTTCACCGTTGGCCGCAACCACCGCGACGAGGATTGCGCCCGCAACGTGCGGAAAGTACAGCCCCCACAGGAAGGCGAAGGCGACGAGTACGACGACGAGACCGAAGAGCACGAGTCGGCCAACAGCTCGGAGCATTTATAAACCAACTTATGCCGCTGTAATTCCACCCAACGGTTCGGCGACCATCCACTTTCGACTCTTCATGGTTGCCAGAGCTAAGAGTTGAATTCTTTAACAAAAAAGCCCCCCACAGCTATGCGGGGGGCTTTTTTGTTTGTAAAGTTTGAAGCCAACCGAACTAATACTGCCTCTCTAATCCGTTCGTCATGCAGAGCGGAGCGAAGCATCTCGCGTGTTTCATTGCAATGGTATTGTCATGCTGAGGAGTCGAAGCATCTCTCCCGCTGACGTCAGATTAGTATTGCAACGAAGCGGGAGAGATGTTTCGACCAGCTCAGCATGACCGCCTTTTAGCTAACAACATCAGCATGCGAGATGCTTCGCTGCGCTCTGCATGACGAACGGGTTGGGGAATAATGAGCACTAAAACAGTCGGCGCAATAATCTCTTTACTCCTCTTTCGGAAACAGCAACTCGTGGAAGTCGCGCTTGTCGGCGGGGTAGCGGTTGAAGGTGCCGAGGCCGCGGGCCACGACTATCTCGCGGGTGGCACAATAGATATCGGCGCTGGCTACGATGAGGGTTTTGCCGGAGTGCTCTACGTGTCCGCGGGCCAGCAGATGGTCGTGCAGCCGGACGGGCAGGAGGTAGTTTATCTTGAATTCAACAGTTGAGACTAGCTCGCTGGCGGTGAACGCCAGGCTGAGCGCGGCTGCGCCCAGCGCCGCATCCATTAAGCCAGCCAGCACGCCCCCGTGGCAGGTGCCGGGCGACGACAGGTGATCTTCCCGCACCTTCATGCTATAAACGACTTCGCCCGGCCTGGTCATGCTGAGTTCCATACCGTTGGTGCGGCCGTAGTTATTGATCTGGTTGTAGAGCGCGATTAGCGTGGCAACGTTCTGAGTAGGTTCCATAGTAGCTGAAAAGATACGGGTCCTTTGGATAAAGCCCCCCAATAACACCTGTTGCCTCCCAGCAATTTCTGAAGACGTCGGTACTGTAAGCAAAGCTTTTTTGCGGCAGCAAATGGCTATACGGCCAGCGACTTGCGCATCCGAAAATGCGGAATTACGCCAAACAGCGTATGCGAAGGCGCCACAATTTCATAGCCCAGCTTCTGGTAAAACGCCACGGCCGACTCGCGCGAGTCCAGTATGCATTCTGTAAAACCCTGTGCGGCAGCATATTCCTCCAGATACATCATCAGCTGCTGCCCAATGCCGCGGCCGTGCCAGTTGGGGTGCACAGCCACAGCGCGCACCTGTACCTGGCCCGGCCCGGACGGATGCACGCGGGCCACCCCGATAACCGTACCGTCGTCGGCTACGGCCATGGCGTGGTGGGTGGTGGGGGCCTCATCGTCGGCGGCGCGCTCCGAGCCGGGGGGCTGCTGCCAGGGCTGGCGCAACACCTGATAGCGCAGGGCATAATAAGCAGCAAAGTCGGCGGCGGAGCGGGGCTGGCGGATGGTCATGAGTGGTTCAAATGCGAGGATTGAGCAGATTTGCCCCCAGCCATCGGGTGCAGGCAGTGGCAGAGCGGCCTGGCAAAATAACGGAAACCCTCGCTTAGCTGGGGGGCAAATTTGGGCGGACGGCCTGAAACACAACCGCGCACGAACGTTGGCAAACGCCTACCTTTGGCGCCGCCGTCACCCAGACCGCCGGACTAACGTACTGATTACTCCACTCCTCAAAACCCTACCGATGCCTTCTTTCGATATTGTTAGTAAAGTAGATCCGCAAACGCTTGAAAATGCGGTGAATACGGCCAAAAAAGAGCTTCAGACCCGCTACGACCTGCGCGACACGAAGGGCGGCATCGAGCTGGACAAAAAAGCCAATACCATACAGCTCAGCTCCGAGAACTCCATGCGCGTGAAGTCTTTGGAAGATATTCTGCTGACGCGCATCGTGAAACAAGGCCTCGACGGCACCTGCCTCGACTTCTCGGAAGAGGAGCAGGCCTCCGGAGCGCTGGTGAAGAAAACGGTGAAAGTGCGGGCCGGCATCGATAAAGACACGAGCCGCAAAATTGGCAAGCTCATCAAAGACAGCAAGCTCAAAGTAGACGTGCAAACCCAGGATGAGCAGGTGCGCGTGGCCTCCAAAAAAATCGACGAGCTGCAGCAGGTAATGGCCCTGCTGCGCGGCGCCGACCTCGGTATTCCCTTGCAATTCGTGAATATGAAAAGCTAAACACAGCTTTCAAGAATGGGGCAGATGCTGCTGGCTCAACTGGCAGCGGCATCGGCTCCATTCTTTATTTCTTTAAATCCTTGCCCTCCGTTTACTCTGCAAACCTGCGTTTGAATGTTCGATATTTCTGTTTTCTCCGATCCTAATACCTGGATTAGTCTCCTGACGCTGACCCTTATGGAGATAGTGCTGGGGATTGATAACATCATCTTCATTTCCATCATTGTCAACCGGTTGCCGGCCGAGCAGCACGGGCGCGGTCGGACGATAGGTCTCGCGATGGCCCTGCTGTTTCGCATTGGCTTGTTGCTGAGTATCAGCTGGATTGTCAGCCTGAAAGACCCCTTATTCACGCTCAACTTGCCCTTCCTAGACGCTGACCACGGTGTATCAGGGCGCGACCTGATTTTGTTCGCTGGGGGGCTTTTTCTGCTGGCTAAAAGTACCACCGAGATTCACACCAAGCTCCAGGGCGAAGAGGAAAGTCACGAAACTGGCCAGTACAGCACCTTTGCGCGAGTTATCATTCAAATCATTCTTATCGATATCGTCTTCTCCTTCGACTCTATTCTGACGGCCGTCGGCCTTGTCGATAATGTGCTGGTCATGATCATTGCCGTTATCATTGCTATGGGCATTATGCTGGCCTTTGCTAAGATCATCGGCGACTTCGTGAATAAGAATCCGACGGTAAAAATGCTGGCCTTGTCCTTCCTGATTATGATCGGTATCATGCTGGTTATGGAAGCTTTCCACCAGGAAATTCCGAAAGGCTACGTGTACTTCGCCATGTTCTTCTCCTTAGGTGTGGAAATGCTGAATCTGCGCTTGCGCAAAAAAGTGCCCCCCGTGGAGCTGCGCGATTCGCGCTTCGATTAGAGCATTCAACTCGTAAACGAACGGGGGCTGAATTCGCGGTAAAACGCGAATTCAGCCCCCGTTTGTTTGGAAGCAATAGCCTAGATGCGCAAGAGGAGATAGAGATTGATTAGGGCAAACAGACAAGCTGTTATGGCTGCATCTACGGTCCGGCGGCGTACCAGACCGGGCCAGACTCCTACCAGCGCTGCTATCCACATAAGGAAAATAAATACCAGTTGCGGCAGGCCATAGATGGTTCTCTCCCAGTTATCAATGGTATCCGCCCGCGGAGCCAGCGCGGGGCGATGCGTCATAACCTGCTGAAAAATGGCAGTTCTGGTGAGGTTAAGCAATTGGCCTTCCGTATAAGGAACCTGGCTCTGAAAGGAAGTTTGGGGCGTTTCTATTTGGTAATAACTATCAACAATAGAGCCCCGGCGACCATACACAAAGTAACGGGTTTGCGACACTACCGGCTCCTGAACAAGGGTAAAAGTCCATTGCGAATCGACGGCCAGCAGCAGGCCAAACCCAATCAGAATGCGGCAGATAAGCCGGGCCACCGGCGTGTAGCGGGCGTATTGGGCGGCATACGGGTCGCCTTTGGGGCGGCGCGGCATTACGGGTGGGGGCCACGGCCCGCGGTAAGCGGGATCGGGGTGCCGGGGAGCAGCAGGACGAGGCGCCACCGGCGGGGGCGGATTGCGCAATGCCCACAAGCGTGCATCGTACGCCTTGCGCTTGTCGGGCAAGCTCAATATTTCGTAAGCTCGGTTTATGGCCAGATAACGCTCGTGCGCGGCCGGGTCCTGGGTGCGGTCGGGGTGGGTGAGAAGTACCAGCCGCCGATACGCCTTCCGGATATCGGCCGCCGACGCTTGCTCAGATATCTCCAGCGCCTCATAGTGTGTGCTCATTCCCCAGTTGCAGTTCCTTCAGCAAGTAGGGAAGCCAGGGCAGTCACATGGTCCTGCACCCGCCGAATAGCCAGCTCCAACAGGCGCCGGTTGAGCTCAGCGCGGTTTGGGCGGTAATAAGCTAACTCACTCTGCGTAAACAAGCCCACCACCGTGCCCACCAGCAGGTAGCGCAGCTTCACGTTGCGCGTGAGCAGCTCTGCCACCACCCGCTGCTGCTCCACCACCGACGACGCGAGAAACGGAATATGGTGCTCCTGAATGAAATCGGCTACCAACAGCAGCAACAGCTCATTTTGCAGCTTCAGCACAGGCCGCAGCGTGCGGTGCAGGAAGTCGCCAACGGTGGGGCCATCAGCGGTGGGGGGCAAAAAAGCCGTTTCAACCAATGGGCGCGAGGTGAGAATTGCCGCGTCGCGGTCGGCGGGAGTAAAAGCGGCAGAAGTCTGACTCATGGTTAAAAAAGCCCCCCAGCGGCTTAAAAGGGAAGATATGGGTGGTAAAAGGTAATTGGCCCTGCGCTATCTGGCTGGCATGGCGCTCTGCTGCCAACGGTCGGCTTTTATTAGTTTGATTAACTCCGCCTCCAACGCTTTCAACGCCGCTGGGGCGCCGTCGTAATCCCGGATGCGCTTGCTCTTGCCCCCCTTCCAATAAGTGATGTACTTGGTCGGATAGTCGAGCTTGGTAGAAACATAGCTATCCTGAAAAGCGAAGAAATTAGCCGCGTCGAACTTGGCTATGAGCTGCTTTCGCTCGGCCGCCGTCAAGCGACTCCGATATGTGCCCTGCCGGGGGGCATTTTCGCCGCCTTTGTACTCCATACGGCCATCGGTGTACACCGTAATCTCATCGACGGGGCAGGGGCCCATGCAGGCAGTGCGCTCCAGCTGTATAAGCTTTTCGGTGGCCGCCTGCACCGGCCGGCAAGCGGCCAGCCAGGCAATGGTCAGTAGCAAAAGCACACCGGATAAAGTCCTGCTATAAAATAGCTTCGTCATAAAAAGAGCCCAGATTCGGCGCAAATACCGAAGCTAATAGGAGCATACTGGTAAGAAGGGATATTTTTTCGGAAAAATGAGCGCGATACTCTAAATTTAAGGATCTACAGCTTTATTGGCCGAATGTGCCGTCCGTTGATTTGTGAAAAAACTACTCTTACTCTCTTTCCTGGCATGCGGAACATTGGGCACCGCGCGCGCGCAGCAGCTGGTATCACAGGCCGAACTGGTGCTGGAATCGCGGCCCGCGAAGCCCGTGATCTGCTACGCCCGGAACGAGGACATGCACACCTATGTGGCGCCTCCGGCTCAGTTTCTGAACCGCACTGCCGGCCGCCCCACCGCCGACCGGGCCCGCATTGAGGTTACCTACATTGGCTTCCCCGCCGATGCCCGCGCGGCCTTCCAGAAGGCAGTCGATATCTGGCAGTCCTTGCTCTTTTCGCCGGTTGTTATTCGGGTAGAAGCTCGTTGGGAAGCCCTGGATGAAGGTGTGCTGGGTGCCGCCGGCGCTACCCAGATTTATCGGAACCTGCCGGGCGCGCCCAAGAGCAACATCTGGTATCCGGTAGCTTTAGCCGAGAAAATTGCCGGCCAGGAGCTCAATGGCACAAATGCCGACATCAGCGCCGAGTTCAGCAGCAACTTCGACTGGTACCTGGGTCTTGATGGGCTTCCGCCCGCCGGCAAATACGACCTGGTATCGGTGGTGCTGCACGAGCTGGGCCACGGCCTGGGCTTCGTGGCAGCTTCCAGCTACACCGATCCGCCGCCCGTAACGGGCCCCATAGCAAGTCTGAACAGCTCCGGCTTCCCCTGGGTTTTCTCTACATACATCGAGAATGGTCCGGGAAACCGGCTGGCCGGCAACAGCCGGTTCCCTAGTCCTTCCCTGGCCCTCGCCGATCAGTTCACTAGCAATGATCTGTACTTCGGCAGCCCATTGGTTAACGCTGTCACGAACGGGCAGCGCGCCCGTCTGTACGCCCCCGCTAAGTTTGATGGCGGCTCCAGCATTTCGCACCTGGACGAGGTTTCTTATCGTGCCGGCGACCCAAATTCCCTGATGACACCCGTCCTTGGCAGAGCCGAGGCTATTCAGAGCCCTGGCCCAATCACGCTCAAGATGTTCGACGAAATGGGCTGGTTTAATACCGCTATTCGTCACAACCCTTCCTTACGAGATACCGAAACCGCCCAGGACTTTGTGGTGCGGGCCAATGTGGTCAGCGACGGCACCATCGTGCCGGGCTCCGTGCGCCTGTACTACCGCGTTGATAATGGCACCGATGCGCCGGGCGCTACCGACACGGTGCTCCCGATGACGGCCGCCAACGGCTCTACGCAGTATACGGCCACCATTCCTAATCCCGGCCTGGGCCGTCGGGTGAGCTATTATATTTCGGCCGCCGATGTCGAAACGGCTCGCACGTACACGGCTCCTGGCGTGCTGTTGTCCACGGAAGCAACGAACACGCAGCCGCGCTACCAGTTCTTTGTTGGCCCCGACGTTGTGCCGCCGGTGCTGGTTCATCAGCCGTCCCCGTTCATCTTTGCCAGCAACCTGCCTTTAGTCCTGACGGCCCAGGCCAGTGATAACATTGGAATAGCCTCTGTAGCAGTAGAATACAGTGTGAACGGCATTGCGCGGCCCACCTTCAACCTGACGCGCCAGTCTGATAATATTACGTATCGGGGCTCCATTGCCAGCACGGCGGGCGCACCTATTGTGGCGGGCGACCTAATCGCCTACCGCCTTATCGCCCGCGATGCTTCTTCCAATGCCAACCAGACGGTGAACCCCACCACTGACGTATACCGGGTGCCGGTGGTGAGTATAAAAGCCCCCCAGGCTTCCTACGTCAATAATTTTAACGCCATAACGGCAGCTACGCCCCCCGATTTCGTGGGTAATGGCTTCTCCATCGCGCAGCCAGCAGGCTTTAATGATCTGGCTATTCACTCCGCTCATCCTTACCCCGATGCCAATAATACGCTGATATATCAGCTGCTGACCCCCATTATTGTTGAGGCTGATCCGGCGAAGTCAACCCTTACCTTCGATGAAGTGGTTCTGGTAGAGCCAGGCTCAGATGGTGCTCCCTTCCCCAGCGCCGATTTCTTCGACTATGTAATAGTAGAAGGCAGCACGGATGGCGGGCAGACCTGGAATCCGGTGGCTGATGGCTACGACTCCCGCGATAAAGAGGAGTGGCTGGCCGCGTACAATAGCGCCATCAATGAAGAGCAAAACTCCACGGCTGTAGGTACGCAGGCGCTCTTTTTGCCGCGTGCCATGAACCTGCGCGACAACGGCTACTTCCTCGCCGGCGATGTGGTACGTCTGCGCTTCCGCCTTTTCGCCGATCCGGCGGCGCACGGCTGGGGCTGGGCCATCGACAACCTGCGTATTCAGGATAACACCGTCACTAGCCTGGCTTCCGAGTTGAAAAAGACCGGCGGCCTGAATGTGTACCCTAACCCAAGTGAAGGCAGATTCACGGTGCAGGCACGCTTTGCGAAGCCCACCGCCGGTTTGCAGATCATCGTGCGCAATACGCTGGGGCAGGTAGTGTTGCGTCAGTTACTGGCCGGCGCGCAAACTGAACTCAAGCAAGCCCTCGACCTGAGTGCGCTTTCGGCTGGCATGTATATGGTAAGTGTAGGCGTAGAAGGCGACGCCGCCGTGCGCAAAGTGCTGATTACGAAATAACTATTTGCCAACTGAAAAAGCGGCAGCTCCACATCGGGGCTGCCGCTTTTTTGTGATTGGGGATTAACGAACGGAATCAATCCTTTCCACACTAAATATTAAATCAGAACGTCATGCAGAGCAACGCGAAGCATCTCGCGTGTTTTGCAGGATTAGTAATCCAGTGTCAGCACGCGAGATGCTTCGCGTTGCTCTGCATGACGTTCTGATTTGTTCGTTCGGATCAAATTTTTCCATATTCATATAAGGAGGACCTATAGGTGGTATGACTAATTGCCAAAACCCATCTTCCGCATAAAATCCCAGAGCACCACGCCCGCCGCTACCGACACGTTCAGCGAGTGCTTGGTCCCGAACTGCGGAATTTCTACGGCCGCGTCGCACAGGGCTAATACTTCGTCTTCCACGCCAAACACCTCATTGCCCATTACCAGCGCATAAGGCTTCGTTGGATCAGGCTGGAAAGCACTGAGCGACTGGCTGCTATCCGTCTGCTCCACCGCAATCACCACGTAGCCCTCGGCTTGCAGCTGGCGCACTACATCGGTGGTCTGGGGGGCAAATTCCCAGGCTACCGACTCCGTGCTGCCCAGGGCCGTCTTGGTGATTTCGCGGTGGGGCGGGCGCCCCGTGATGCCGCAGAGCCAGATTTTCTCTACCGCAAATGCATCGGCGGTGCGGAAGGCGGCGCCCACATTATGCAGGCTGCGCACGTTATCGAGCACGAGGGTAAGGGGGATTTTTTGCGTATTTTTGAAGTCTGCTACCGTCAGTCGGTTCAGCTCTTCCATCGAAAGTTTGCGCATAACGCAAAGGTAGGAACGCGTTCCGGCGCGCTGGCCAAGAGTGGCCCAAAAGCACAGAAACAGTTGAAAACAAAAGTTAAAAAAGGCCCAGGGCCGCGCTCCGAAGCTTACGCCGCCGTGGCGCCTACCCTCGAAACGACGCCCCTCATGCGTCAGTACTATCAGCTGAAGCAGCAGTACCCCGGTGCGCTGCTCCTGTTTCGGGTGGGCGATTTTTACGAAACCTTCGGCGAAGATGCTGTCACCACAAGCCGCATCGTGGACATTGTGCTCACCAAGCGCGGCGCTGGCACCTCTTCAGAAGTGGCGTTGGCGGGCTTTCCGCACCACTCCCTCGATACGTATTTGCCCAAGCTGGTGCGCGCCGGGCAGCGCGTAGCCATCTGCGACCAGCTCGAAGACCCCAAGCAAGCCAAGGGCCTGGTGAAGCGCGGCGTAACGGAATTGGTTACGCCGGGCGTCTCGTTCAACGATAATGTGCTGGAGCGTAAGTCCAACAACTACCTCTGCGCGGTTCATTTTGGCAAGCAGGAGGCTGGTATTTCCTTTCTCGACATCAGCACCGGCGAGTTTCTGGTGGCCCAGGGCGACGTACCGTATCTAGGCAAGCTGCTCCAGAACTTTGGCCCTGCCGAGGTGCTTTTCTGCAAAAAAAGCCGCCAGGAGTTTGAGCAGCACTTTGGCCCCGACTTCTGCCACTACGCCCTCGATGAGTGGGTATTTGGATTTGATTACGCCCACGATACGCTCACGCGCCACTTCAAAACCACTTCGCTTAAAGGTTACGGCATTGATGGCTTGCGCGAGGGTATCACGGCGGCGGGCTGCATTCTGCACTATCTGGCCGAAACCAAGCACACCAACGTGGGCCATATTGCCGGCATTGGGCGTCTGGAAGAGGATAAATACGTGTGGCTGGACCGCTTCACCGTGCGCAACCTGGAACTGGTGCAGCCTCAGCACATAGGGGGCGTGCCGCTGATTGAGATTCTGGACCAAACGGTGACGCCGATGGGCGCTCGTCTGCTGCGCAAATGGGTAGTGCTGCCGCTAAAGGAAGCCGCTCAGATTCAGCGCCGCCTTGATACGGTGGAAGCTTTGTTGGCAAATACTGATCTATTGGGGGAAATAACCCAGCACCTGCGCCAGATAAATGACCTGGAACGCCTGATTTCGAAGGTTGCCGTGCGCCGTATTAACCCGCGGGAGCTGCTGCAATTGAGTCGGGCGCTGGAGGCTATTGGCCCCATTCGGACAGTGCTGGCGGGCTCTGGCATCCGCGCCTTGCAGAAGCTGGCCGATCAGCTCAACCCTTGCGAAACTCTCTGCACCGACATCACTACCAAAATCCGCCCCGATGCGCCCGTGCTGACCAACCAGGGAGGCGTGCTCAACGATGGCATTGACAAGGAGCTGGACGAGCTGCGCAGCATCGCCTTTTCGGGCAAGGATTATTTGCTGCAATTGCAGCAGCGCGAGCAGCAGAATACGGGTATTTCTTCCCTGAAAGTAGCTTACAACAAGGTGTTTGGCTATTATCTGGAAGTGTCTAATGCCCACAAGAATAAGGTGCCAACCACCTGGATTCGTAAGCAGACACTGGTAAATGCTGAGCGCTACATTACGGAGGAGCTAAAGACCTACGAGGAGAAGATTCTGCACGCCGAGGACCGCCTGTTCGTAATTGAGCAGAACATCTACAACGAACTGGTGCAAGCCGCCGCCGACTATGTGCCGCAGATTCAGCAGAACGCCCGTGCGATTGGCGTGCTCGACTGTCTGGCCTCGTTTGCAGCCACGGCTCGTCAGTACAACTATGTAAAGCCGACGGTGAATGACGGCAGTCTGCTCGATATTCGTCAGGGCCGCCACCCCGTTATTGAGCGACAATTGCCGCCCGGCGAAGCTTACATTCCAAACGACATCTGCCTAGACCAGGACGACCAGCAGATTGTGGTCATCACGGGTCCTAACATGGCGGGCAAATCGGCGCTACTTCGCCAGACGGCTCTTATTGTGCTGCTGGCCCAAATCGGCTCTTTTGTACCCGCCGATGCTGCTACCATCGGCGTTATTGACAAGATTTTTACCCGTGTAGGTGCCTCCGATAACCTGAGTAAGGGCGAAAGCACCTTCATGGTAGAGATGACTGAAACGGCCAGCATCCTGAATAACCTCTCCGACCGCAGCCTCGTGCTGATGGACGAAATTGGGCGCGGCACCAGCACCTATGACGGTATCAGCATTGCCTGGGCCATTGTGGAGCATTTGCACAACAGCCTAAAAGCGCGGGCCAAAACGCTATTTGCCACCCACTACCACGAGCTAAACCAGCTGGCCGATGATTGCCCTCGCGTGCGCAACTACAACGTGGCCGTGAAGGAAGCCGACGGGCGCATTCTGTTTATGCGCAAGCTGGTGGCCGGCGGTTCAGAGCATAGCTTCGGTATTCATGTGGCGCGAATGGCGGGTATGCCCACTTCGGTGGTGCTGCGGGCCAACGAAATCATGCATCACCTGGAGCAGGAGCGGGCTCATGCCGGCGACGCCGAGACCGACGCGCCCACCGAGTTTGATGAGTTGCTGGCAGGCCTGGAACCCGATGAGCAAGGTGGCAAAGTACTGCCCTTAAATGGCCAAGCGCCCGAAAAAGCCCCCCAGCGCGGTCCGCGGGCCCAGCCGGTGGCGGCCGTAGCTACAGCCCCGCGTCCGAGCCTGCAACTAAGTATGTTCGAGCCCGCCGACCCGGCGTTGGAGCGCGTGCGCGACCTTATTCAACAGCTTGATGTGAATACACTCACGCCCATCGAAGCGCTGCTAAAGCTGAACGAGTTGAAGCTGGCGCTGGGGGGCAAATAAGGAAAGCCATTTAAAGTTGCGCAAGCCAAAGAGCAGAACCAGGTAGTAAAAAAAGTGCCTGAGAATGAGGGCGAAGCAACTTTTTGCGAGATAAATCAAGAAAAATGTGGCTTCACCTCTTGACAAAAGCGAAATACATTGTACTTTTGTCGCACCATTCGCTGCTTCGGCGGCGTATCTCAAGCGAGAGTAGCTCAGTTGGTAGAGCGCGACCTTGCCAAGGTCGAGGTCGCGAGTTCGAACCTCGTCTCCCGCTCCAGATGAAAAAAGGACGTTGCTATTCAGCAGCGTCCTTTTTCTTTTTTAGCTTGTTCAATACGCTTATTGATGAAAAGGCAGACATTAATTTAGATCGTTAAATAAGTGTCTACCTTTATGAGGATGTTGCTATCTTTGTGCAGATAGTTTTGCATGAGAAGAAAAATATCGGACGAGGAGTTTAGCAAAGCTGTAGCTCAGAGCTTATCGATTGCACAGATAATTGTGCGATTAGGGCTAGTGCCAGCGGGGGGTAATTATAAGACGGTGCAAACGCGTATCACCAAATTGACCCTTGACACAAGCCACTTTACGGGTAAAGGTTGGAATGTGGGAGAACGGTATCAATCTTTTTCAAAAAGCTTTTCGTGGGAGAATGTGCTCATCCAAAATTCTAAGTACACGTCGAGTAACCGCTTGAAATACCGTCTGCTAAGTACAGGTCTTAAGCTTCATCAATGTGAGCAATGTATGTTAAGTCAGTGGCTAGAACAACCCATCCCATTGGAACTACATCACGTGAATGGCGTAAATAATGATCATAGAATTGAGAATTTACAGTTATTGTGCCCAAATTGCCACGCTCAAACCCCAACCTACCGGGGTAAGAACCAAGCAAGAGCCGGAGTGGTGGAATAGGTAGACACGCAGCACTTAAAATGCTGTTTCCTTTGGAAGTACGGGTTCGATTCCCGTCTCTGGTACTTTAAAAGCCTTCTGCCAACTGTGCAGGGGGCTTTTTTTGCTTAATGCCAAAATCAGTGCGTTCAATTGCGCCGGGCAGCGTACCTTACTTTGTATGATTATTGCCGGAGGACCTACTTGTGCCTAAAGGCTGTTGCTCTGCTTGTATGACCCTAGATTCAGTTGATTATCAAGCCTTATTTGAAACGTTGCCAGGTAGCTATCTGGCTTGTAGCCCCGAGTTGGTTATTGTAGCGGTTTCGGCTGGACTGGAAGTAGCAACTGGAAGAGCAAAGGAGCAGTTGCTGGGCAAACCATTAAAAGAAGCTTTGCCCGAGGAAGGCGGGGCACGGCGAAGCCTGTATGCGTCACTACGCCACGTACTGGAGCATTCTACGGCGCATGAGCAGACCCTAGCTTCGAATCCAGTAGCCGTAGATACTGGCGACTCGACGAGTATAAAGAGAAATTGGCACAGCCGAGCATGGCCGGTGCTGGGGGCGGGGGGCAAAATTCGTTATGTTTTGTATAGTGTGGAGGCTGTGCCAGTGCCTGCTGCGCGCGTTGCTACGGGTCAAACGGTACAGTGGAAAGCTGCCGACACGAATGAAGCTCCGGCGGGCCAGCCTCGTCAGCAGCTAATAGCGGCCGACCAACAGCTCCAGCAGATCTTACGGCAGGTGCCAGCCCAGATAGCGACTCTGTTAGGCCCTGATCATGTATATGGCTTTATCAATGAGCAAGCCCAGCAATTGTTGGGCGAAGCGGCAGCGCTTGGTGTGCCCGCTGCCATAGCTCGCCCTTCGCTGGTAGATACGGGCTATATCCGTCTGGTAGACCAGGTTTATCAGACGGGAGTACCGTTTGAGCTGAGCGAAATGCCTACCAAGCAGCCTGACACGGCAATCAACTCCCCCGGCGAAACGCTGTATTTTGATGGCGTGCTGCGACCCCTGACCGATGAGCAAGGGCAAACGCAGGGAGTGCTGGTGTTTGGAATAGATGTAACCGAGCGGGTTCGGGCCAAGCAACGCGCCGCTGAACTGCTAGAAGAAGTACGCCTGCAGGACCAGCAGTTTCAGCAAGTAATGGAAGCCCTGCCTCAAATGGCGTGGGTAGCGCGACCTGACGGGGGCGTCACGTATTACAACAAACGCTGGTACGACTTTACGGGGAGCAATTTTGAGGAGATGCAGGAATGGGGCTGGGAAGGGTTTGTTCACCCCGACGACCTGGCGACCACTGTACAGCGCTGGCAGACGGCTATAAGCCAAGGAACAGTGTTTGAAACCGAGCACCGCTGGCGCGATCAGCAAGGCAGCTACCGCTGGTTTCTGGCCCGCGGCGAAGCAATTCGGGCTGCTAATGGCAGCATTCTGCGTTGGGTAGGAACCAATACCGACATTGATGAGCAAAAGCGCTTTCAGCAACAGCTAGCGGCAAAAGACGAACAGCTGCGCCAGATTCTGCGCCAAAGCCCAGCCCTGATTGCCACGCTGGAAGGCCCTGACCATCGCTATGCTTTCACCAATCCGGGGTATGACCTATTGGTGGGCTACCGGGCCCAGGTGGGAAAGCCGGTGGCTGAATGCCTGCCGGAACTGGTAGAACAAGGCATTATCGACAAACTCGATAGCGTTTACCAAACGGGTGAGTCAGTCGCTAATCTCCAAACCTACCTTGAACTGGTAGACCCGGTGAGTGGAACGCGACATCCCATTTACATTGATATTACTTACCAAGCTCTACGTGATGCTGGGGGGCAAATTCAGGGAGTTTTGGCCTTTATCGTGGAAGTAACGGAGCAAGTACTCGCTCGCCAGCGCACCCAGGCCCTGATGGAGGAAGTGCAGGCGGGCTCTTTACAGCTAGCTCAACAGCGCGAAACATTTTACCGGCTTTTTCAGCAAACCCCGGCCAGCATAGCTATTCTGCGCGGCCCTGAGCACCGCTTCGACTACTTGAATCCTCGGTATCAAGCACTGTTTCTCGATCGGGAACTGCTGGGCCAACCGATGTCGGAGGCGCTGCCCGAAACAGTGGAGCAGGGTTTTGTGGAATTGCTTGATCGGGTGTACCGCACGGGCGAAACCTTCTTTGGCAATGAACTGCCGCTTCGGATAAATAGCACATCTGCTGACGGCTCCAAATACTTGTATTTCAACTTCACGTATCAGGCTTTACAGGAAAATGGCCTTACGGTGGGCGTGGCCATTTTTGCCTACGACGTAACCGAGCAAGTAAAAGCGCGCCGGCAAACCCAGGTGCTGCAAGCCAAAATGGGTCGGCGCGACCGGGAACTGCGGATGATGGCCGAGAGCTTGCCGCTCGTCACTTTCGTGACTGAAACCGACGGCCGACTGAGCTACATAAGCCCGCAATGGTACCAGTATACAGGCAAGGCTTCTGACTCAGGTTTTCAGGATACCTGGACTGATACAGTTCACCCTAACGACCTGGAGGCGCTGCAAAAACAGGTCCTCGACGCTACCAATAGCCTACGACCCTGGCGCTGCGAGTTTCGCTTGCTTCGGCATGATGGACAATACCGCTGGCATCTGGGCCAAGGCGTGCCCGATCTGGATGTGACCACGGGGCAGCCACGGCGCTGGTTTGGCTCGAGTACGGACATTCACGAACTCCGCGACCTGCAGGAACAGTTGGTACTAAAGGACCAGCAGCTACAGCAGATTCTAAGTGAGGTGCCGGCTTACATTGCCACCGTAACGGGCCCCGAACACCGCTATGCCTTTGTCAACCCTGGCTATAATTCCCTCATGGGTGGGCGCATAAAACTAGGCTGGCGAATAGCCGACTTGCTGCCGGAGCTGGTAGAGCAAGGTTTCGTGTCGCTGCTGGATGAAGTATATACTTCTAAAAAGCCCTACGTAGGTCGCGAAACCCCCATTCAACTTCTCGATCCTGAAACTGGCAGCAGCCGGGAGTACTACCTGGATTTTGTGTACCAACCGCTGTATGATGCGCAAGGTCAGACCCAAGGCATTCTGGGTTTTGGCATCGATGTAACGGAGCAGGTACGCGCCCGCCAACAAACCACGGCGCTGCAAGCCGAGCTGCGAGGCCGCGACGAGCAGTTCCGCTTCCTGGCCGAGAGTATTCCCCAGATTGTATGGACGGCGGCGGCCGACGGAGAAGTAGACTACTTCAATCAGCAATTGTGGGATGCCACAGGCTTTCATCCAAGCGAAAGCCTGGGCGCGGTAGCGTGGCTGAAACTTATTCATCCGGACGACCAGCAACGCTCCCAGGCAGCTTGGGAGGAAGCGGCCCGCACGGGGGGCAAATATGAGATTGAGTACCGATTTGTGTCGCGCCTGGGAGGCTACCGCTGGTTTTTGGGGCGGGCCGAGCCTCTGCGCAACACGGCGGGCGAGGTAATAAAGTGGTTTGGCTCGTGCACGGATATCGACGATGTAAAACACGCCCAACAGCACCTACAAATGCAAAATGCCCAGCTGATTCGTATCAATCAGGACCTGGACAACTTCGTGTATACCGCTTCGCACGACCTCCGGCAGCCCATTTACAATATGGCAGGCATTTTTGAGGAGCTGACCCGCACCACGCATTTCAATGACCCCGACACGGCCGAGTTGATCGCCATGTTTGAGGAAGCCCTGCAACGCATTTATGGCACCATTCAGGACCTGGCCGACTTGGTGCAGGTGCAGCGCCGCCACGAGCAGGTTCCCGCCGAGCCAGTAGATGTTAAGTCGCTCGCGCAGTCGGTTATTCGTAGTATGCAGGAGCAGGTAGAGGAAGTGGGGGGCAAATTTGAGCTGGATACCACTGCCGTGCCCACGCTGTGGTTTGTGCGCAGCAACCTGCAAAGCGTGCTCTATAATCTGCTCAGCAATGCGCTGAAGTACGCCATGCCCGGCCGGCCGCCCTATATCCGGGTGCGCACCGATTTGGTCGACGGCGTACCCGTTCTCACCGTTACCGACAACGGATTGGGGATTGATATGGCCCGCCACGGCGCGGAGCTGTTTCAAATGTTCCGCCGCTTCCACGACCACGTAGCGGGATCCGGCATGGGGTTGCACCTCGTCAACCGGATTATTCAGCAGGCTGGCGGCCACGTGGAAGTGGAAAGCACCGTGGGCGAGGGCACCACGTTCCGGGTATATTTCAGCCCCCAACAACAGTTGCGCAGCGCCAAATAGGCAAGGAGCTTGAGAGAAAATATGGTCATAAACAGACTAAGGCGGCAAAACCGGAGTTTTAATCTGCTCCCGGCTGCAAAATGCGCCGGCTGCTAAGCCGCGTAATCACTACTTTTAAGCCTTTCCTCCTCGCCCTCCCCTATGGCCGCTCCCGATTCCCCCGCCTACGCCGCCGATCAGCTCGCTTATTACCAGGACAAAATCAAGCAGGTATTTGCCGAAGTAGGCAAAGTGGTGGTGGGCCAGCAGTACATGGTCAATCGGCTGTTGATTGGGCTGTTTACTGGGGGGCATATATTGCTGGAAGGCGTGCCGGGGCTAGCCAAGACACTGACTATCAGTACACTTTCTAAAGTGTTGCACCTGCACTTTCAGCGCGTGCAGTTCACGCCCGACTTGCTGCCTTCCGACCTGGTAGGCACCATGATTTACAATCAGAATCAGTCGGAGTTTCAAGTAAAGAAAGGACCCATTTTCGCCAACCTCGTACTGGCCGACGAAGTGAACCGCTCACCGGCCAAAGTACAGAGCGCCCTGCTCGAAGCCATGCAGGAAAGACAGGTCACCATCGGCGAAACCACTTACCCGCTTGATTTGCCTTTTCTGGTATTGGCTACCCAAAACCCAGTAGAGCAGGAAGGTACGTATCCATTGCCCGAAGCCCAGGTCGACCGCTTTATGATGAAAGTGTATGTCGATTACCTGAAGAAAGCCGATGAATTGGAAGTGATGCGACGCATGGCCAACCTCAGTTACGTGGGCGATGTCAGCCCGGTGCTTACCAAGGAAGACGTGTTTGGCGTGCGTGGCCTGATCAATCAGGTTCAGATTTCGGAAACCCTGGAGAAGTACATTGTGGAACTAGTATTTGCCACACGTAAGCCCGCCGAGTACGATTTGGCCGAGTTTGCACAGTACGTGCAGTTTGGGGTAAGCCCTCGGGCCAGCATTGCCCTGCACCGCGCCGCCAAAGCCGTGGCCTTCTTCGACAGCCGCGACTATGTATTGCCCGAAGACATCAAAGAAGTAGCCACCGACGTGCTCAACCACCGCATTCTGCTCAACTACGAAGCCGAGGCCGATGGCATCCGCACGCAGGATTTGATTGAGGCCATTCTGAAAAAAGTGCCGATCAGCTAGTTTCACGCCTAAAACCTGCCCTGCCACACTGTGTCTCGCCTTACCAAAACCCTGCGGGCGCTGGGTAGCCTTGTGCGAAATCCGTGGTTGCTCAATCACGTGGTGGCTGCTGACGAAGCAGCATGGCAGCGCCAGGCATTGGCCAGTGCTGCTGGCCGCCACTGCCTGACGGCGCACGGGTTGCCGGCGGTAGCTCTCACGTCATTTTTGCCCCCCAGCGGCGATACGGTGCAGCCGTTTGCCTTTCGCGAGGGTGGCTCGCTGCCCACCGACCTGGCCTTGCTGCGTGGTCTGGCGCGTTCTATGGCGGATTGTCGCTACTTCGAAATAGGGACGTGGCGGGGCGAAAGCGCTGCAAATGTGGCGCAGGTGGCCAAGTCAGTTCATACGCTCAACCTATCAGCAGCCGAAATGCGGGCTATGGGTTTGCCTGCGCGCTACGCCGAGCTACACGGGTTTTTCTCGAAAGACTTAGCCAATGTGCAGCACCTCTACGGCAACTCCGCCAGCTTTGACTTAGTGGGGATAGGCCAGACATTTGATTTGATTTTTATCGACGGCGACCATCATTACGAAGCAGTACGCACGGATACGCGCCGCGTGTTTGAGCACTTAGTCCATCCCCACACGATAGTCGTGTGGCACGATGCGGCGCGCCAACCGGGGCAGCCGCGCTGGGAGGTACTGGCTGGCATCCTGGCTGGGTTGCCCGCCGCCGCTAGGGGGCAATTAGTGCAAGTAGCGAATACGCTTTGCGCCATGTACCTGCCCGAACCGCTGCTTGCTTCTGCCCCCGATCATCTGGCGGATCCAGTGCCCGCGTTTTCGGTACATATTCAGCCGCACTAACTCGGTGAAGAAAGCCTGATGGCGCTTAATGAGCTGACGAAAGACCTATTTAACGGCTACTTCTCTTGTGGGCTCAACTTTGCTTCTCTGAAGGCGCAGCAGCTGAATAAGGTAGTGCAGCTCAGCTTTTCCGGGCAATAACTCGCTTAGAGGTAAACCGTTGGCATTTCGGAAAGTACGCAGTAGATACGCGGTCGAGAAGAGGTAGGACAAGGTCGCTGCCGTGGCTGCTCCCTCAATTCCCCACTGAGATATCAGTAGCCAGCACCCCGGAACCGTGACAAAAAGCCCCCCCATGGCTGCCGCCGTATTGACCTGATAGCGTCCTAATCCGGCAAAGTAAGAGTTGAGAATAATGCTGACCGCCATGGCTACTACTCCCGGAGCCAGCAGCAGGATAACGGGCCGCGCTTCCCCAAAGTCAGCCCCGAATACGGCGGCCAGCACGCTAGCCGGCAGCAGGCATAGCGCCAGCACAATAACCGTGGTGCTGAGCAGTGTGAGGCGAATGCCGCGCAGGGTAGGAGCCAGTTGGGAGCGTTTATCAGTGGCATAAATCAGGTCGACGTATTGGCTTTGCGAAGCGCTGCGCGCAATCACCCAAACGGCCTCCGTCAGGGCTACGCCCACCGACAATACGCCGACGGAATGGGTATCGGCATAGTAGGCTACAAAGTAATAGCTGAGGCGGAAGTTGATGAAGGACAATATGTTAGACAAATGAGCAGCGCGGCTGTGACGGGCCAGCTCGCGGGCCGAAGCGCGTAGCCGACGGCTCATCTGCCAACGGTCGGCCAGGCGGTAGAGAAGCGTCAGGCTCAACAGAAAAGGAATGCCTTGGGCGATGTAAGCGGCGTAGTAATACACCTCCACTGCGTGCCAGCGCCCCAGCGTAAAAGCCAGCAGGAGCAAGCCACCTTGCAAGCCAGTAGCTAAAAGCAGCAGCGAATTATAGGTGCGCTCCTGCCGCCGCCCCAGCAATAGCCCGGCGTTTATCAGAAAAAAGGCTTGCAGCAGACATATGCCCCACAGATGTCCCGCGTAGCTGAAGGGCACTGCCCGCCACACCCAAATACCCGCCGCGCCCGCCGTACACACTAATCCTGCCCATATATAAGCCGGTATCAGCAGGTTCCAGACGTTGCGGCGTGGCGCCAGATAGATAAGCGAAACGCCGCCCACCAGCCCGATAAACAGCAAAAGCAAGGCACAATCCGTCACGAAAAGGCTGATGGCGCCGCGGCCTGCCGCACCTAAGTAGCGTGCCGTGAGCCACACAATGCCGAAGCTGCCTCCGGCCGTAGCCAGCCGCGTGACCATATTTTGAAAAACCCGCTTCAGCATGAGACAAGCGCTGAATGAGGGCTGATTTGTGCCGGAATTTGCCCCCCAGCGGACCGCAGTATGCTGGCGTAAAGAGCTGCAAACTGGCTGCCCACCCGCGCCGGACTACAGCGAAGCCCGGCATCACGGCGGAGCTGATCGGGCTCAAAAGTTGCGCTGCCACTTAGGACCGCCGAAAGGGCCGCCGCCAGCTCGGCTTCGTTATCGGGGGCTACGAGGAGACCAAAGTGGCCCACTGGCTCAAATAGCTCCGGCACCCCGCCCGTATGCGTGGCCACCACGGGGCAAGCACAGGCCCGGGCCTCCAGCAGTACGCAGCCAAAGGTTTCGGCCCGGCTAAAGGAAACCAGCGCCGTGGCGCGTTGCATTTCGGCGGCTACGGCGGCGTGCGAAAGTTTGCCCAGGAAAGTGACCGTACGATCGGAGAGCAAGCCTAGCTCCTGGGCCGCGTGCCGTATGCGAACCTCATCGGGGCCGTAACCAGCCAGGCGCAGACGCAGATCGGGCCACGCCGGACGTAAGCCAGCCACCACCCGCAGGATGCCGGTCAGGTTTTTAACGTCTTCGTGAAAAGCGGCTACGTGCAAAAGCGTCTGGGGAGCGCGCAAAGCGTCTGGGGGGCAAAAAAGGTCCGTATCGACCACGTTGGCAATAACTACGCTTATGTCATTTCTGAATCCCAGGTCCTGCATAGCTCTTTGCAGCGCCTTCGATACGGTATGCCGCGCCGCCGCGCAGCGCACAACCACGCGCGTGAGCTGCCGCCGAAGCCAGCCAATAGTATGAGCCCGAAATGGCAGATACAGCGTCCAGTGTTCGGTAATAATATAAGGAACTCCGTGGCGCCAGCGCCACCACAGCGCAGCAAGTCCCGTGCGCAGCAGCACATGCACATGCATCAGGTCAGGATTTGCCCCCCAGCGCTGGGTTGCCTGCTTGTAGCCTTGCCCCACGCACCAATAGTAGAGCAGCAGCTTCAGCAGCTTATCGAGCATTGGCAACCCGCTGGGCCGCGCCCGATAATAGTAGCGCAGAACAGGTACCGGGCCATCCATAGATTCTTCGCACTCGGTAAGGGCGGCTAATGGGCCGCCGGCTACCGTCGCGAATACGACCGCCACGTCTGCGTGGGGCGCAATAGCTGCCACGTGGCGCGCCACGAAGTCACCATCCTGGTCATCGTAGCGGTTGGGGTACCACTTGGGCAGCATAAGTACGCGCGGCTTCATACTGGCTAAGCTAAGCACTATTTATCGGCCTGCTAACCCATAAAAAAAGAAGCCCCTTGCGGAGCCTCTTTTTCATGAATAGTATATCAGATAAAGATAGATGATAAGCTTAGTAATCAGTGTTTTGGGGGTCGAAGTTAGTCCAGCCGGCCATCCAGTTATCAGCCGAGTTGCCGGAGCCGGAGAATGCGCCGATGTAATCTACTTTGGTGAAAAAGGGATCTGAAACCTTGGCATCCGTGAAGTTGGCGGGCGCGGCCGGAGCCGTGGCGGGGCTCACCGTCACGATCGGGGATGCCGTGCGGGGCAGGAAGCTGGGCGCCGTCAGGTTGAAAGGATTCAACAGTTGCACGTTGTCGGCGGTGGTGTAGCGACGGTTACCGCTGGCTTTCAACCACGTAAGCGGGCCAACAGCCGAGCCCCAGGCCGCCGAGTCGGAGCTCATGGTATTGTTGGGCGTCAGGTTGCTTGGCCCACCCGATGGACCTACGTAAATAATGTCGCGCTGCCCCCGCACGGAGTTGGAGTTGGTCAGCGAGCCAGCCACAATGTTATTCTTGAATACCAGCTCATTGGCCGCAATACGAGCCGCCGTTACGCCATTATCGATCAGCACTCCGGTTGGGTAACCGACGATAACCGAGTTGAGAATGCTGGTAGAAGTATTGCGACGTAAATGAGCGCCAGCCGTGTATTGGTTGCTGATATTGGCCTGGGGCGAAGGGTTCAGCAAAGGCCCAATGGCCGTAATGTTGGAGAAAACCGGTGCTGTGCGCGGCAGGTTATTGGATGAGTTGCCGTCGTTATCGGATTCAAATGCCTTGGAGCCTGACTGGTCGGCTTGGAGCGGATCGCGCAGGGAGACCCCAAACTGCACTTTGCCCGTGAAACCAAAGTCGGTGTCAAAATCGTCATCGAAAGCCCGGTGCGATACCAAATATTTAGCATTCACAGCCCCACCGTACCATTCAAATGAGTCGTCGCCATTATAGCTGACCTGAATATGGTCGATAGTAGTGCCGCTGCCCACGCCGGCCAGCGTAAGGCCGTTTACTTCATTGTTGGGCGAGAAAGCGATGCCACTAAACTCAATGCGCACATACTGGAGCGTACCGGAGTTGTCGGCCTTCAGCGGAGAGTTAGGATCGGTAACATTGACGGTACCATACCTGGTCGTTGGTCCGCCCTCAATAACTGGGCGGTCTGTGGGGTTCACAGGCGCATTGCCGGCAATAATAACTCCTCCCCAGTCGCCATAATTACGTGCGCCTTTGGGCTGGTTTGAGGTGAATACAATCGGCTTCGCAACTGTTCCTTTCGCTTCAATTTTGGCCCCCGGCTCAATAATTAGAGCACCTTTGGTATCCTTGTCACCTTTGATGATGGTGCCGGGTTCAATGGTGAGTGTGGCGCCGCTGCGTACATACACAAACCCTTTGAGTAGATATTTATTCGCCGCCGTCCAGGTGGTGTTGGTAGTGATTTCGCCCTGCACATCCACCGACTGGCCAGTGGGTGGGGTAGTGACGGGGGGCGTAGTGCCACCCGTGGGGGGCGGATTTGGGGCTGGCGTCGTGTTTTCCTTCTCGCAGGCTGCCAGAGTCAGCATCAGTGCTGCCGAGCAGGCTAGCGGGGTGATGCGAAGTAGCTTTTTCTTACTCATACAAAAGGTGAAGTGTTGACTAATGGGAGTTAGATAAAGCAATTGGAAGCTAGGGGAGGGGAGTGCGGGGCGCTTTACCATCGAGGGTGAAGCGCATGCCCACGGTGTAGTAAGCGCCACGACGGTAGCTGCTCAGCGAAGGATCGGTGTCTACCTCGTACTTCTTGTCGCGGTTGAAGTCCTGGAGCAGGTTCACGCGCTGGTTGAACACGTCCTGAATACCGGCATTCAGCGACCAGTTTTTGGAAATCGACTTGGTGAGCGTCAGGTCCACGGTGTGGCGCGGCATCTCCACTACGTCGGGGTATTGGTCGCTGCCGGCAAACAGGATGCGGGGGCCAAATACGTTGTAGAGAGCGGCCATCTGCCAGGTATTATCGGGCGTCTGGTAGTACAGGCCCGTATTCACCACGTAAGGCGACTGACCTTGCAGCGCGCGGTTGCGGTCCCAGGCCACCACATCCGAGCCCAGCTTCACCTCGCTTTTAATCAGCGACGCGTTGAACACGGCCGTCAGATTGGCGAAAGCTTGCGTGTTGAAGGCCTCGTCCAGGAAGTTCAGGTTCTTCTTGATGTCCAGCTCCAGGCCGTAGGCATAAGCACTCGGCGCATTGGCAAAAGAGTAAGCCAGGTTGGACGTGGCGACTACAATGTTCTCAATCGGGTTGCGGAAGTTCTTATAAAAGGCCCCCACGTGAATCAGCTCGCCCTCGGAAGGATAAAACTCATAGCGCAAGTCCACGTTGTCGATGGTGGCAACCTTCAGCGGGCTTTCGGGGCTCAGATACAGCGACCCGTAGTTGAGGACGTTGAAGTCGAAATCGTAGTAGAAGAACGGCGCCGACTCGCGGAACTCCGGCCGGTTTAGACTCCGGCCGTAAGACGTGCGCACCAGGCTGGTTTCCGAAAAATTATAGCTCAGATTAGCCGAAGGCAACAGGAAGTTGGTCGTGTAGTTCTGGTTTACCGGCTGCCCGTTCAGGCCGGTTTCTATTTTCTGCACGTTGCGCTCAAACCTCGCTCCGGTCAGCAGCTTGATCTTAGGCGTCACCGGCACATTCACCGATAAGTAGCCCGCCTCCAGCTCATTGCTTGCACCATACTGATAGGTGGAGTTGATGTCTTCATCAACCCTGAAACCGCCTGAGGCGATGTTCTGGGGGGCAAATATGTTCCCGATGTTCTGGTTGCGGATGGTCTGATCGGTGGCCGTGCTGTTGAGCGAGTAGCCGAAAGCCCGCGCCTCAAAGTTTCGGTCGCGATACTCGATGTAGGTGCCCGCGCCCAGCTCTACTTCCCGCTCACCCACCGTGAGCTTGTGCTTGCCGTTAACGTTAACGGTGTAAATGTCCTCGTTCAGCTTCTGGAACAGGCGGCCGGCATTGTTCACGTCTACCTGACCAGCGGCCGGCGTCAGCACCGTTTCGACCGGCTCTCTTCCTTCTGCATTCCCTGCCGGCTGCACGGAGTATGCTACCCGGCGCAGATCGGGCTCGTTGCGGCTGGAGTACCCGTAGCCGCCCACCCATTCGAGGCTGGTTTTTTCGTCGTTGAAGCTATGCGTGCCTGCCAGCTGGCCCGTGTAGGTAGTGCGGCCCTGGTAGCCCATCGCGTAGCTTTTGCGCACCTGCGTACCCTCATTATCGTAGCCGTCGCGGGTGGTAAGCTGGTTGCGGCCAAACTGGTTGAAGAGGTTGCGAAACTCCAGCTTGTCGCCATTATCAAGCATTAAGCTAAAGTTTTGGACGGCTCCCAAGCGCACGTTGTTGGTCGACTGATCATCGCGCAAACGGTCCGTGCGCTCTCCACTGGCATCGTACACATTGCGGTCGATGCTGTAGTTGGTGAAGGTATTGGTGTAGTTCAGCGAGGAAATGCTACCGATTTCCAAACCACCTATGTTAATCTGATCCAGATACGAGGCGTTGAAGCGCACATCAGGCATCGCCTGGGTTTTGAAGATAGGGAAGGTATTGTCCAGCTGCTTCGCATAGAAGTCGCGCTCGTACTGCTGATAAGCCGAACCCAGCACCGGAAAGCCCCCCGGCAGCTCCCGCTGCCAGGCGCCAAAGCCCAGCCAGTCGGTGTTGCTGCCTTTGTCGGTATAAAAGGTATTGCCGGTAGTGCCATTGCGGTAGCCGCCGGAGTAGTTTACCGTCAGCAAGCGCTCGTTCAGCACTGGCTTGCGCAGGTACACTTTCACCAAGCCGCCGGCAAAATCACCGGGCAATTCGGGTGAAGGGTCTTTAAACACGAGCACTCTATCGAGCAGCGCACTAGGTACGATATCGAAAGAGAATGATTTCTTGTCCGTCTCGGAGCTAGGCGCGGTTACATCATTCAGCCAAACTGAGTTATAGCGCTCACTCAAGCCTCGCACCTGGATAAAGCGGTTATCAATGATGGTGACACCCGGAATGCGGCGCACCACTTCGGCGGCGTCCCGATCCTGCGTTTTTACGATTTGCTCCGATGATATGCCGCTCACTACCTGCGTGGCTTCCCGGATTTCAGAAATAACGGATACCTCCGTATTGGTGCGCCGCACGCCTCGCACAACTACTTCACCGAGCTGCTTGGTATCCTCTTCCAAGGTCGAGTTTACCGTTGCCGTTTCGCCCGCTTTTACTACCACCTGCGGTATTTCGCGGTTTTTGTAGGAAACGGACGTGATAATGACTGTGTAAGTACCAGCCGGAACATTGGAGAGAATGAAGCTGCCATCTACATTGGTTTGCTCGGCCAGCGTGGTGCCCGCCAGCCGGACTGTTCCGCCAATAACCCCTTCCTGGGTAGTAGCGTCCTTAATAGTACCTTTTAGAATACCGTTTTGGGCCAACCCTACAGTAAGGGTAAAAACGGTTAGAAACAGGGCTAGAAAAGCCTTTTTTGAGCAGATGTTTCCCATATCGAGTACAAAAGTACCGGGGGGCTATTAGCTCAATATTTCCTGGGTGTTATGTAATCGTTAACCACCTAGCCACCACTCCTATTTCATTCGGAAAGCCGTTTTTACCACTCATTATTATTTATGATCGGTAGTGTGTCAACCTAATAAGTGCTTTTCTTTTTAAAGTATAACTCAGAAAAACAAGGAATTAGCTGTGTAAGCTGGACGCTGCTGGTCAGTTAGGCATCAATAGTGAGTTCTTTACATTTGTAGAGGTTCACTTCTTTTCCTGACTCGCTTTTTATGCTTCAATCCATGACCGGTTACGGTATCGCGCACCGCGAAACTGACCGTTACTCAGCCACTGTTGAAATCAAATCGCTCAACTCCAAAACTCTGGATCTGAGCCTGCGCCTACCTCGCTTTCTGCAGGATCGGGAATTAGAAATCCGAAATCTGGTAACCAAAAGTCTGGTGCGAGGCAAAGTGAATCTGAACTTCGATTTTACGCGTCCTACTGCTGCCCGCACCACATCTAATGTAAGTCGGCCAGCCTTGATGGCGGCATTTGAAGAGCTGAAAACCGTGGCTCATGAAGTAGGCATTAACCCTGGTGAAGAGACGCTGCTGGCAGCTCTACGTTTCCCCGGCGTAATACTGTCGGCTAGTGAGATGCAGGCTGAGCCAGAGGAGGAAGTTGCCTGGGAAGAATTGTTGCCCTTAGTGCATGAGGCACTGGAGCATCTAAATCATTTTCGCCACAATGAAGGGCAGGCACTGACTATCGAAATCGTCAGTTACGTCGACCGTATCCGCATCCTGCTAGCCGACATAGACCGGCACGATCCTACCCGCATCGAAAACGTGCGCCTGCGCTTGCAAGCTCATCTTGGCGAGTTGACTAAGCATGAGCAGTTTAATGCCATCCGCTTTGAGCAGGAGATACTCCATTATATAGAGAAGCTGGATATCGCTGAAGAGAAAGTGCGTCTCATCAGCCACCTGCATTACTTCACCGAAACAGTTTACTTGCCCGAACTCAGCGGTAAGAAGCTGGCATTTATTGCCCAGGAAATGGGTCGGGAAATAAACACGATCGGCTCCAAGGCCAATGACTCAACAGTGCAGCATCTGGTGGTCAGCATGAAGGAAGAGCTTGAAAAAATTAAGGAGCAGATCAACAACATCCTCTGATCCTTTGAACGTCATTTACTAGCTGAAATTCTGGAATGGTATATTTATAATATTAATTAGTATATAACTTTATCAACAATTAAATGAATCATAATCTTTGTTTTCGGCCAACGTAAAAAAAGTTGTTGAAGACCAAATCGCTGTTTTTAGGCTGTTTTGAAAGATTTGATGCTTAAATAAGTTATAATTAGCAGTCTTGAATAATTATTTTTCCATGATAAGCTTGCGTCTTCATAAATGGTTCGTAAATTGTGTTATCCAAACAGAGCTACTTCTGCTTTCATGGATAAATGCTCTATTTTGAGTTTCACATTTTTTCGGTTCAAGGCTATGAGAAAAGTCTTACTATTACCTGTTCTGTGCCTCTTCCTTCTTCTGACGGCAGCCCGGCCAGCCGCTGAAGTTGAGCTAATCAAGAAGCGTGTATTAAGCGAGCGAGTTGAGATCCTGATTCCGAAAGGATTTGAGGTGATGAGCGAGCAGCAGATGGAGTTCAACTACGCAAAGTCGCAGAGTCGGCCGAGCATGATCTTCACTAACAGCAAGGAAGCTAGCTTAGCCTTTAACTACACCGACAATGCTGCCGATCAGGATATGATCGACATGTACGCAGCTACGTTCTATAAAACCTATACAAAGCAGTTTAAAGACGCTAAGTGGTTTGAGAACGGTGTAAAGGAAATCAACGGCCGCAAGGTGGGCTACATGGAGCTGATGAAGCCCGAGCTAGGTCACGAGGTGTACACGCTGATTTTCTTCACCGATGTTGAAGACAAGCTGCTCATGTGCACTTTCACCTGCGCCGACCGTCAGAAGCCAGAGTGGGAAGCTGTAGCCAAGCAGATCATGGCTTCCGTAAAAACGAATTAGTACGCCTTTTCGGCTTACTTGTAAAAAGCGCTTCGGCCCGGCTGAATTCACATTATGTGAGTTCAGCCGGGCCGAAGCGCTTTTTACTTTAACAGCTGTTGGCCCGAACAGGCCCTTCTTTCTATTCAACCAGCCTATAGTGTATTAGCTAGGCAGTGTGATGCCATGCTATTGTGGCTCTCATTTACTTATCGCGGAACTTTGCAGCTATTTCGCGGGCGCGGCTCCCAAGCTATTTAAGAATGCGCTTACCAAACCAAAAACGCCAGTAAAAGCTGTAAGCGGGAGCGTTTCAGCACGGTCCTGTACATCATGGTAAGCTTTGATGCCACCGCGTGTGTACAGAAAGAAGGCCGGTACCCCACGCTCTGAAAAAGGAAAATGGTCGGAGTTAGCCGCGCGTCCCCGGGCTGCGATGTCAGAAACGAAGTGCTGCTTTTCGTTGAGGCTAGTTAGCAATTGATACGCGCTGGGCAGCAGACGGCCGTTCACTACTGTCAGGCCTTCATCACCGGTGCCCAGTAAGTCGAGGTTAACCAGAAACTTTATCTGCGTAAGTGGCACCAAAGGATGGTCTACGAAGTAGCGGGAACCTATTAGTCCGGCTTCCTCCGCCCCAAACGCAATAAATACGACGGAGTATGCGGGCCGATTGGCTGGCTGCGTGTAATAAGCAGCTAGCTCCAGCAGCATAGCGGTGCCGCTAGCATTGTCATTGGCACCCGGAAAGTAGGCCTGCTTGCCCATGCGCCCCAAGTGGTCGTAGTGAGCCGTAACGATGAGAAATGAGTCGGGCTGAGTACGGCCCGGCACATAGCCAACCACGTTTTGGCTGCGGTAGTCGCGCTGGAGGCGCGCCTCTACCTGAATTGTAGCCTGGGGGGCTTTTTCAGGCCAACGGTCAGCCAGAACGAGCAGGCGAGGCTGTGGTTCCTGCGAAGCAGCCAAGGAAGCTGTTAGCTTGGAAACCAGTGTCAGGCGGGCAGCGGCCTGGTTAAGATGTTGGGTGAAGGCGTCGGGGAGAGTGAGCAGGCGGTCCGCATCGCGCTGGCGCAGGACCACAATTTTGCCCCCCAGCCTCTGCTCCAGCCAGCGTTGCCCGGCAGTTTCATTGGTGAAGATGAGCGTATCTAAAACCAGAATGGACCCCGAGACGCGGCCTCCGCCAGAAGCGGGCTCGGCAATAAAATCGACACCGGGCCGTAGACTTTGCCCCCCAGCCTGAAGCCGTAAGTTTCCGGGAAAGGTATTAATGTCGAGGGGAAAGGGCTGGGTAAAGTCAGGCGCTAATGGCTGAAGTTTGAGCTGCCGGAAGCGCTGGCGCAAGTAGTGGGCCGCTTTCTGGTCGCCTTGCCGCACGTAGCCGCGCCCATGCATAGCGGGCGCTGTGAGGTTGCGGATATTCTGGCGAACACGCTCCATATCCTGCGCAGATACTGGAACTGATAAGCTCAACCATAAAACCCCCAGCAACCCTGTTGGCCGTATCGCCGCTAATAATAGATGAGTGGTCAGTCGCCGAGTAGCCAGCATAAGTAGCGCTTAAAAACTGCTTGGTTACCGCACTAGGTCCTTTACCTTTTTGGCGTTGGTTGTTGACTAGAAAAAGGACGAATGGCGGGTTTCTATTTGATCCACCGACTAGCAATCTGCGCAAAAAAGCCCCCCAGCAGAGCCCCAATGCCGTCACTGAGCAAATCCGACCACTCACCGTGACGACCAAGGTTCATACTACTTTGTAGAACTTCAATCAACCCACCAAACAGAGTGCTCCCAATAATAACGAAGGGCACAGCCATAGCGCGCAGCCCTGGAAAGCGGCTTTGACGACGTATCGAGAAAAAGCTGAGCACTGCCAACACCGCAAATACGAAAGCATGCGCGGCCGTATCGAAGGAGAGCAGCTCCCAACGCGGCGTGACCGGCATATCCTTGCTCGGCGTGAGGGTCAGGAGCAAAATGAACGCCGCCCACGTCCCCGGTAGGGCCACATAGGCCCGGCGCGGAGAAGCAGGCGGCGCTGAAGGAGACACTGCCAATGCAAGAGTAAATTAAGCGCCTACAAGCTCGCCGTACGCTTCAGCTGTCAGCAGCGCTTCTACTTCGGCGGGGTTGGCAACGGATATTTTAATAATCCAGCCGTCGCCGTAAGGGTCAGAGTTTACGGTTTCGGGGCTGCCGTCGAGCTGGCTGTTTACTTCCAGTACGGTACCCGAAATAGGGCTAAATAGGTCGGAAACCGTTTTTACGGCTTCTACTGTTCCAAACACCTCGTTCTGCGCTACCTCTTTGTCGAGGGTGTCAATGTCCACGTACACGATGTCGCCAAGCTCTTTTTGGGCGTGGTCGGTGATGCCGATGTAGGCTACGTCGCCTTCTACACGCACCCACTCGTGCTCTTTGGTGTACTTCAGATTTTCGGGAAGATTCATAGGGGACAAAATTGAAGAGGTAGAGAGAGCAAAAGTAAGAGTTAAATGGGCAAATGGCTAACTGGCTAAATAGTGGATTGTTCAATGGGAAAACAGAACAATCAGCCGTTTAACCTTCTAACTATTTAGCCATCTGCCCATTTATTTACTGCCCTAAGCTGTAGCGTAATTGCACACCGCCCTCGGTAGACGACGTTTTGAAGGCATTCTCCACGCGTGGATCTGAGATGTTGCGGGTAAAGAAAAACTGCAGATTCAGGCGCTGATTGAGCACATAGTCAATGGTGGGGCGAAGCTGCACCTGCCGGTTGCCATTCGTAGTTAAGCTAACCGGGCGACCCAGGCTAGGAGTTTGACCAGAACTTGGGTCAACCACATCCAGAATAGTGCGCTGAATGGTGGTGTTTTCGCGGATAGAAAGGTCAAGGCGGGCCGTCAGCTCGTTGTTGAGTACACGCTGATTATTGCCCGATCCGAAAGGCAGCTTAAGCCCATTCGTGACGTAACCGAAACCAATTACCAGCTCCTGCGTGTGCAGTTCCGTGATTTGCGCATTGGTCGTATTCAAACCAATATCACGCTCCGTGCGGTATTCCACCCGGCCCGTTACCTTCTCCAAGGTCTGAAAATCAACGCCAATCAGGGGGCTCAATCGCTCGGCAATAGTTACTTGTCCGATGACGTAATATGGAATGAACTGCTCCAGCCTGTTGATTTCCGTTGATAAATCTTCTGGCTCAAGTTTGTTCTGATATTGGCTGGCTGTGCCGTAACTACCTACACTATAAATGGAGCTGTAAGCGTGGCGCAGGGTAACAGAGCGGAAATAGCGCTTCACGAAAGGCAGCTCAGCTAGCCCATTGTAGTCGATACGCCAGTTGGGAATCGGTATTTTGAGGAAAGGAGTAAACTTTCCATCATTCGTGTTGCTCGATGACTTGCCCCGATATGCATCCAGGAAAGCGGGCAAAAGTACGTCTTGCGAATTGTAGCCGTAAGTGCCTCGTGTATTATTGGCCGCCGTTAGCCGCTCCTGAATTGGCCCCCGGTTCTCGACAAAGCGGTTAAATGCTTGTGAAATGGTGCCATTAGCCGTCCGGTCGCCGAAGAAGGTTTGAATCGAAACGATGGACGTGCTGAAAGAGCCCGTGCCCAAGCGCTGACGACGTGCCAGTTCACCCGTGAAGTTGCCGTTGGTATCCTGAAGGGGCAGCAGCGATACTGAGTCTACGGCCAAGCGGTAGAATACATCTTCATTTTGTACTCGCTGCCAACGGGCATCCAGGCGAATGTTGAAGTCGCGGAAAGGCTCCAGCGCAGTCTGTACGGTGATGTTATCGGTTCGTAGCGAACTCAGCGGCGTATTCAACAGGTCGCTACGCTGGGTATACCAGCCACGGCCAGCGGCCCGGTCATACAATGCATCGAGGTCGTACTGACGGCCAAGCAGGAAGGGTACACCAGGCGCATCGAAGTCGCTGTCCAACCCGAAAAACTTGGTGCGGGGCAGATAGCCTGGCAGCAGGGTGCCGTTGCTGAGCGTGTACGTAAAGTTGATGGAGCGAGCCGTCATCAGGGAGCGCAACACAGCCTTCAGGAAGCGCAGCTCAGGTCCCTTGGCCGAATCGGCGGGGGCCGGAACAGCGCCATTGGCCGGCTGTGGGGCATTTTGGGTGGCGGCGCGGGCCGTTGGCGGCGGCGCGTTATTGATAATATTCAGAAAGCGCACCTTGTTATACAGCTTCACCAAATCGATGCGGCCGTTGGCACTAAAGGCACCATTGTTTTGAATGGTATTGCCCAGGTTGAGCGGAATGGTGGTGGTGTCGGCGAAGTTGGACGGGTTGACTGGCGCCCGCAACGCAGTGGAAGCCGCCTGCCACGTGTAGTTAGCTTCGTAGCGCGTGTCGGCGGTTAACCAGTCGGTGAGCGGGAACTTGTCCAGCGGCAGCCGGTAGGTGAGGGCGATAGTCTGGTTGAAGTTTGTGGTGCGGCCTCCTCTCTCAAACAAGTTGCGGCGCAGCAGCTCCCGGTTACGCTCAGCCTCGGGGCTTTCGCCCAGTACACGGCCCGGACCTTCATCAATTACTCCGCGGTTGGTGGCGGTATAGTCCAGAATAAGACTTTTTGTCAAATCCCACTTCAGGTCGTAGATCCGGTTAAAGAAAAAGCTCTTCAGGAATACACCTGGAATTCCGGCGGTAGTCGGTACCTGACCAGGTATCTGTGTGCGTTGGAGGAAGCGCTCATTATATCGTCTGTCCAGATCAGCGCGAAAGGAGAATCGGCTGGGAGTCGGCGTGAAATTCAGTTCCTGGAAAATCTTCAGATACGGTGAGTCCAGCGCCTTTACATTGGCCAGCGGCGTGTAGCTACGGGGCGTGGTCTGGTAGATGTAAGCCAGCGCCCCGTTGTAGGTGCGCGTAAAGTCGCGGTCCGTTACGATGTCGGTGTGCCGACGCTCCGTGAGCGAATAGCTCAAAGCCAGGTTCTCTATATCGTAGGGGCGCACCTTGCGCTCCGTGTTGGTGCGCTCTTTCCGCACATTTAATATACTGATGCTTTTACTGCTGGTCTGGTCGATTACCTCTCTGCGGTAGTCAGAGCGCGCCGACTCGCTATCAAACTTTTGCAACGACTGCGTGAGCTCCGTGTCCGGGTCGAGTGGGTCGTATTTTGGTACGCGGCTTTCCGTGCCGGCCTGAAGCAGCACAGGCACGCGCAGGGCCAGCTTTTCGGGGAAGAACTTCTCGGCCGCTATGGTCGCGTTCAAGTCGCCGCGGCTGACGTTGTCCAGTGAGCGTTGGCTGGGCCGATCCTGCAAGCCACCAAAGCCCACCGATGTAAAGCTGCCCGTAGCCGTGATATTGGCCAGATCGGCCAGCTTGGTATTGAAGCGGGCTGTAGCGGCGTAACCCGATTCACGGTCGAAGTCAAACACCCGGAACTCATCAGCCCATAAACAGATCGACTTGGGCGCATTGTCGTCGGTGGGATTAAGAATACCAATCATTGCCCCCTGCACCGCACTGAAATCGGGGTTGCCCACAATGGTAATTTGAGCCTCTACCCCGTTCTGACCAATTACAGTCTTCACAAACGGCACGTTGAACGCCACGCCGGCTGCATTACGCTCCGCTTTGGCATCAACGAACTGCTGTAAAGAAATCTGAACCTCATTTTCCAAAGGCCAGATATCGCGCTGACCCGTGAGGCCGGGGCGGGTTAATTTGAGGGGAACAGAGTATTCGTAGTAGTTCTGGGTATAGTCGGTGCCGATGCGGATAAAGCCGCGTACCTGACCATCCTGAATGCTTTGGTCCTGGCTTTCGGCGTGCAAAAACAAGCGCAGCTGCTTGTAGCGTAGCATGTTGATGCTGATATTCTTATACGCTGCCTTGCCGTAGCCATCGCGCAGGCCTTCCACGCACAAGCGCAACGACTGCTCGTTCTGCTGACGATTCACGGTGCTGGAGCCGTATTCGCGGTCACGCTCGATGCCGGGGGGCAAAACGTACGGAATCTGGTCGGCGCCCGCGGCCAAGCCGTTCTCTTCTAGGCTTACCGTGGAAATGTCGAAGGCGTCAGCGTCAGTATCGGTGTTGATGTTTGGGCGGCCGGGCTCAGCAATAGTAGTCAGGAAGCGGCGCCACTGGTTGGCCACAAACTGTAGCTGCACCAGGCGCAGCACCGCGGGCTGCTGCCACTGGGTCATATACATCCGCACGAAGCGGATAGATTTGAACCCGAAAGGCTGCCCGTTCTGAGTGCCACGCACCGCCGAATACTGACGCACCGGTATCCGAAACTGATACCACGATACATCATTGCCGTTTCTCTGTTTGGTGATTTTGTCGATGATGTAGTTCTGACCTACCGCTAACTGCCCCGGCTGGAGCCGAATCCGGTACTCATAGTAGCGCTCCTGGTCTGAAATAGCATTGTCGCGGTTCAGATCTTCCTTGTCAGGGAAAGCGGTCGAACTCTGCTGAGCGTCGCCGTTCGAGTTGCCTTCCATGCCATTGAAGTTCTTGTAGCGACCCAGAATCTTTACGTCGCGGCCCTCCGAGTTGTAATAGCCATCGAGGTGATGGCGAAAGTTGTCGGCAGAGGGGTCAGCAAACTGAGAATATACCCCCTGGAAGAAGGTTTTCTCATCCGTATCATTAAAACCATCCAGACCAATGTCCTGCAACTCGCGCCCGCCGGGAGCCGAGCTAAAGGCATCGGTAATAAATTGCTGACGCGTTACGCGGCCCCAGATGCCCTGCTGCGCATCGGCATTCGTAATGCTGGCGCCATCAGGCAGGCCGTTCTCAAACTCGTGCCGCCCATCCTTGAGCACATCTTCCGACACCGACCCCAGGTTCAGATACAGGTCACCGCCGGTGGTGTTGTTCTGGGGGGCATTTTCGGAGTCGTTAATCTGTCCGTTGGGCCCGGCAATGAAAGGGTCCATCAGCCAGAACTCCAGGTACTCTACGTTGGCGTTGTCGAAGTCCGTATCGAAGGTGATTTCCCGGCTGATGCCGCCATACCGCGCCGCATTGGCCGCTGGTGCCTGGTTGGCAAACTTGCGCTCATCGGTCGTTGATACCTCCGGCGTGTAGTTATACTGCCCCCGCTCGCCCGGATAATACGCCATGTCAAAGCTGAACTCGAAGCTGTTGCCGGTGGCACCTAAGTCGCGGTTAGGGAAAATCTCGCTCCGCTCAATACCACGAGTGTAGTGGTTGCTCAGGCTGGGGTCGTTGCTGGAAATGTTCTGCGGCTTGCTCTGCCCACTCGTATAATAGGTCTGATCAATAGTGTACCAAGCCAGCTTCGCCCGCCGGTATGCCGACGACAATCCATCCGGATTTGCCCCCTGCAAAGGCAGTGGAGTAGCAGCCAGGCGCCAGGCAATGTTTCCGTTCAGGCCACCTAGTGAATAAGGAGTGCGGGCCGTTTCGAAGTCGTCGATGTAGGAGACGCCGTTTTCGCCGCGGCCCAGCTGCGAGCGGCCCGGTACCAGTCGTGCAAACTCCCCGCTGAACGCTACTGAGGAGGGCTCCTTCGTGGCAATCAGTGGCAGCATATCCAGGTACTTGGTCAGCACCCGCGAGTCGCGGCGCATGTTCACGTCGAGGCCGTAGATGGTATTGTTGCCCGGCTCGTCGCCGATGCTGACGCGGTTGATACCGGGCGCTTGATTTTCGCGCAGGTGCAGCACCGTGGCACCAAAGTTTATGTCCTGGTTCAGGCGATAATCGAAGCGGGCACCCACCAACCGACGCGGCTGAATCTGCACGACGGCGTCTTTCTCAAATTCTACCCGCAGCTCGTTGGCGGAGTTCAGGTAGCTAGGATTGAGAATCTTGACCTTCGCCTGATCGTAGAAAACCTGGTAGTCACGGCCTTCTTCCAGCAAAGTGCTGCCCGAGCGCACCCGCACCGAGCCCGGTGCCACCCGAATACCGGGCAAGGCAATTTCGTCGGTAGCCGTGGCTTGGAAACGCCCTTTGAGAAAGAACTTATCCTTTACCTGCACCTGCTGGGCATCGCTTTGCACCTGCGTATACAACTCATTGTACACGTATTTCTCAATCAGGGCAGTCTCAGTAGGAGTGAACTGGGCTTGTAAATAACTACCAAAGGGCTCTACTACTGGAAAGATAATCTTGCCTTGTTCCGGGTCGATGGTAATGCCGGAAATGAAGTCGAAGTTGCCGTCGGGATTCTGGTCGTTGTTGGGGTTGACGTTATCCAAGTTCAGCACCTCAATTAGGGGGCGATTGGCAATCCGTTCACCTTCCTTCAGTGAAATCAAATCGACACCCGTTTGGTCATCTTTATAAATTACCTGAAGCTGAAAGTTGTCGCGGTTGAGCTGGCTGGCATTGAGAGGATAGACGTTTTTCATCATCAAGTCCCAAGTAGGCAGGTTGCCGCTGGCCAGGTTTGGATTGCTAGGATTCGCGGCCGGATTAGCTAAACCCACCCCGGGGTTGGTGGCCTTCAGCATCTTCAAGAATATCACCTCATCCTGCCGAACGTTGGCATAATCCTCAACCAACTCACCTACTTTGTATACCTCGCCGTTATAAAGGTACTCGTATGACACGCCCAACACCTGCTCCGGCAGCAGCGCGGTATTTAGGCTTAAATAACCAAGCTGGGCATTAAACGTGTACTCGCGTGGGTCCAGTTTACGGGCCCTAACACGCTCGAAATCAACTGTTTTTTCCAGATTCAGGCCGGCCAGGAAGTTATCTACGGTTAGCTCGCCGCGGACTTGGGCTCCGCCATTCGCTAGCGCGTTGAATTCACTGTTAGCGTTGTTGGTGGCTACTACACGCGGGCTAGGGTTCTGAAACTGCTGTCGATACACGCGCGTCGGCTCAGCCAAGTCCATCAGTGTCACCACGTTGCGTAGGTTATCCGTGGTGCGGTTGTCATTGGTCACGTACACCTCCAGGCGCCGGATCTCAATACCCGACTGTACCGTAGGCAGGTTGCGCAGCGCCGCATCGTAGCGCTCGCGGAAAAAGTGCGACAGGAAAAAGTGCCGGTCGCGTTCGTATTGGCTGGCCTTTAATTCAAATAAGCGGCTCTGTGCGCCATTCTGCACCCGCACCTCATCAGCGGTGCCGCGCAACGTACTGGCAACCGCCGTGATACCCAGCTTGCCAAACTGCAGCTGGGTCTTAATACCAAACAAATTTTGCCCCCCCTGCACTAGGGAGTTGTTCAACGGCAAGCTCACGTTGCCCAGCTCCACCTTGCGGATAATATCGGTTTCGTAGCCCGTATAATCGAGCTTCATGTTGTTCTCGAAATCAAAGGCCGCTTTGGTGTCGTAGTTAAACGTGAGGCGCAGCTTTTCCCCGATCTGACCTGTCACATTTAGGTTCAGGTTCTGATCGTACTCGAAGTCGCCCACGCGCTGCTGCCGCAGGGTAAGGGCGGGATTACGGTTGCGGTTGAAGCGCGCGCCTGCTCGCAGCGTCACGGCACCCTGGGGCTTGATATCCACGTAGCTGCCGCCAAAAATGCGGTCCGCAATAGGACCTAAGTAAATGCGCGGAATGAGGCGACGCGAGCCCGTTACACTTTCCCCATCCAAGCCGGCCGAGCGCGTGCGAAAATAGTCGCGCACCACGCGCTGCTGCTGATAGCGCGAGTATTCCTCAAAGCTGACGCGCGTCGGGTCGCGAAAATCAATGTCCGACCCGACGCTCTCCCGGATATCATAATTTTGGAGACTGTCATCGGGCGTCACCTCCACATTCACGTTTGAAGGCAAGTCCAGCAGCAGCGGCGACCGGCGGCGCTGGGGCGAAAGCGGGGAGCCAATACGGTCCTGGGGGGCAATTTTGGGCCGCCGGCTGGAGCGGTAAATGCTCGTATCGGGCAGTACGGTGCGCGGCGTATCGGGTACTATGGATATGTCTGGCCGGCTAGCCGCCGGCAGCCAGCTCCAAAGCTGGCGCAGGGCAAACGGGTGGGCTTCGGTAGGTTCAGCCTGCGATAACCAAGTCAGCAATGACGCGACAACGACTATAGAGGCGGCGAGAGACTTCTTACCGTGGGTCAAGGGAGACTAAAAAAGACGGGCAGGCGAGCAGCCGGAGAGTAAACCTAATTCGACTTCAAGGCAAATTTAATCAATTCCTCCACGCTCAGATCATTACCGTGACGGTGCTGAATGGTCTCCAGCGTTTTTTCCGCCGCCGACCGGGCAAATCCCAACGTGACTAGAGCGGCTAACGCTTCGCTGCGGTTGGTATTGTGCGCCCGCGCCAGTGGCACCGTATCGATGCCGGCTTTGGCCAGTAATTCGTCTTTGCGTAGCTTGTCTTTAAGCTCCAGCACCACCCGCTGAGCCGTTTTTGGGCCTACTCCCTTGATGCTTTGAATGGACCGCACATCTTCCTGAATAATGGCCTGCCGAATGGCACCCACGCCCATGCTCGATACCATCACGATTCCTGTGCCCGGCCCAATACCTGATACCGAAATCAGCAGCATAAACAGCACTTTTTCGTTCGGATCGAGGAAGCCGTAGAGAGCCTGTATATCTTCCTTGATGTGCTGGTAGGTATAGATTTTTGCTTTTTCGCCTTCGGCGGGAAGCTTTGAATAAGTAGCCAATGAAATCCTTACCTCATAGCCCACACCGCTCACATCCATAATGGCTAAAGCAGGGTCTTTGTAGGCAAGGGTACCGTCGAGATAAGCAATCATAAAAGGGGATTGAGTGTAAGATTTGTGTGTTGAAAGATGCTCTAGTTTCAACACACAAATAGTAAGTTAATGTCTCCTCAAAAGCAAAATAATTTAGCCATTAACCAATAATATTAGCAAAAGAATCTGCTTCTAGTTGGCTAAGTTATCTAAATCATGCTGACTTATAACGGCTTATTATAAGTCTGAGCATCAACCACGGCTATAGCCGTCATATTCACAATCTCGCGCACCGAAGCGCCGAGCTGAAGCACATGGACGGGTTTGCGCATTCCCATCAGTACAGGGCCTATTACCTCGGCGCCACCTATTTCCTGTAGCACTTTGTAGGCAATATTGCCCGATACCACATTCGGGAAAATCAGCGTATTAGCCCCATGCTCGGCTAGTTCTGAGAACGGATAATGCTCCCGCAGAAGCTGAGGATTTAAGGCCGTATTGGCCTGCATCTCGCCATCCAGAATCAGATCTGGGTAGCGCTTTTTAGCTAACTCGGTGGCCAAGCGAGCTTTATCGGGCAAAGCGCCGCGGTTTGAGCCAAAGTTGGAGTAGCTAAGCACGGCAATGCGAGGCTCGGTGTCGAAAAAGCGTACTCCACGTGCCGTCAGACCAATGATATCCACCATTTCCTCGGCCGTAGGGTCGATGTTTACGGTAGTATCTGCGAAGAAGAATGGGCCCTTGCGGTGCTGAATAATGTACATGCCTGCCACGCGCTGCACGCCATCTTCCACCCCAATAACCTGTAAGGCCGGCGTAATTGACTGACCATAATCTTTGGTTAGACCAGTGATAAAGGCATCGGCCTGCCCGGTTTCGAGCATCATAGCACCGTAGTAATTGCGCTCGCGTAGCAATCGACGACCTTCGTAGAGGGTGATGCCGCGCCGCTTCCGCTTCTGAAAAAGCAGCTCAGCAAACTCGGCCCGCTGATCGTTTTCTTCCAGAATATCAATAATCTGACAGCCTTCCAGATCGAGGCTGTTGGCGCGGGCTATCTCGTCAATTTTCTTGCGGTTGCCGAGCAGAATGGGGAAAGCAATGCCCTCATCGTGCAGAATCTGAGCGGCTTTGAGCACCTTATAGGTATCGGCTTCCGCAAATACCACGCGCTTCGGATTGGAGCGGGCAGCGCTGGTGATGCGGTTCATCAGCTTCTGATTTACACCCAGTCGAGCCCGCAAATCATCCTCATAGCCCTGCCAATCGGTGATGGACTGGCGCGCTGAGCCGCTTTCCATGGCAGCGCGTGCCACCGCCGGCGAGATGGTCGTAATCAGGCGAGGATCAAGAGGCTTAGGAATTAGGTATGTCCGGCCAAAAGCCAGCGTATTGTCTCCGTAGGCTTTATTCACCATATCTGGCACGGGCTCCTTGGCCAGCTGCGCCAGCGCCTGCACGGCCGCCAGCTTCATGGCTTCATTGATTTCAGTGGCGCGCACGTCCAAAGCTCCCCGGAAGATGTAGGGAAAGCCAAGCACGTTGTTTACCTGATTCGGATGATCGGAGCGACCAGTAGCCATAATCAGGTCGGGCCGGGTGGCCATGGCTACTTCGTATTCAATCTCCGGGTTTGGGTTAGCTAGGGCAAATACGATAGGATTGTCGGCCATGCGCAGCAGCAGCTCGGGCGGCAGCACATTAGCCGCCGACAAACCCAGAAATACATCGGCTCCTTCCAGCGCTTCGGCAAGCGAAGTGACAGCGCGCTGGGTGGCAAACTGCATCTGCAAGTCGGCCAGATCGGTGCGCTCCGCGTTGATAACGCCTTTGATATCAAATACTACGACGTTCTCGACCTTAAGCCCCAGCGCTAAGTACAAACGCAGACACGAAATAGCCGCTGCCCCAGCGCCACTGACGACCAGCTTAATCTCGTCAATCTTTTTGTCTACAACTTCCAGCGCGTTCAGCAGCGCCGCCGACGAAATAATGGCTGTGCCGTGCTGATCGTCGTGCATGAGCGGGATGTTCATTTTCTCCCGCAGTTCCGTCTCAATCCGGAAGCACTCCGGCGCCTTAATATCCTCCAGATTGATGCCGCCAAACGTGGGCTCCAAGGACTTTACGATGCGAATAAACTCATCCGGATCAGTGGCGTCAATCTCAATATCGAAGCAGTCTATGCCCGCGAATTTCTTGAACAGTACGCCTTTGCCTTCCATCACGGGCTTGGATGCGTCGGGCCCAATGTTGCCCAAACCAAGCACCGCCGTACCATTTGAAATTACGCCTACCAGGTTGCCTTTGGCCGTGTATTTATAGACCTCCTCTTTGTTGGCGGCAATAGCCAAGCAAGGCTCTGCTACGCCGGGCGAGTAGGCTAATGCCAGATCGAGTTGCGTGCTTAGAGGCTTGGTGGGCACCACTTCAATCTTGCCCGCGGGGGTACGGGAATGGTAGTCGAGGGCTTCCTGTTTGTTGATTTTCAGCATTACTAGAGAGGGTCGGGTGAGAGGTGCCGGGCGAGGCAACGAATAAGCAAGTTGGGGCGAATTTGCCCCGAATCAAAGTTGAGGTAAGACATCTATATTCATAAAAGCCCCCCAGCACAGGGTCTGGGGGGCTTTTTTTGAATAACAGGACTACAATATTAGGGTGCTTACCGAGCTACAATCAACTGTTGGCCGGGCTTCACCGCGTCTGACTTCAGGTTGTTGAGCTTCCGCAACTGGTCCACCGTTACGCCCTCGTAGCGGCGTGAGATGTTGTAGAGCGTATCGCCGGGCTGCACCAGATGTACCTTCTTCATAGCGGCGCTGGTGGATGACACTTTGGGGCTGGGCTTGGTCGACGCTACGCGCGGGGCTGGCTCCTCAGTGGGCTGGGGGGCATTTTGGGCTAGAGATTCCGCGTTGGCGGGCATATAAAAAATCAGCTTCTGACCCGGCGATAAGCCCACTGACTTCAACTGATTCCAAGCCATGAGCTGCGCCACGCTTACCCCTTTAGTGCGAGCCAGCTTCTCCAGAAAGTCACCTTTGCGCACGATGTACTCGGTGGGCAGGCTATCCTGCGCTGTTTCGGTAGTGGCAGCAAACGTAGTACCGGTGGCTACTACGCCCGAATCAACTTTAGCTGTAGCCGCTACCGGCTTCAACGCAACAGCCTTGCTGCTGGGAGCAGCTACATTCTGCTCCGCTATAGCTATAGTAGCTGGATCCTCTTCTTCCTCAACTGCTTCAGCTATTGAAGCTTGAGCAGGCCTCGCTGACACGGTTTTTGCTACTGTGGGGGGCATTTTTACGGCCATCAATGGTAGCTTTTCGGGCACCACCAGCCGGTTAGCAGCCACCATCTTTGTGCTTGGCGCAGCCTTTTCAGTGACTGGCAGCAGAACAACCAGCTGTTGCTTTGGCACTAGCGCCTTGCCACGCTGCAAGCTGTTCCAGCGGGCCAGTTGAGTCGTTGTTACATCATAGCGGGCCGCTATGGCTCGAACCGTCTCGCCGCGCTTCACCGTATGACGCACTTTGCGCTGGCGTGGCTCGGTTGGTGCCGGTTTACTGTTGGCTGCTACAGCCGTAGAGCTGAAGCCAAAGCCCTGGAAATCAGGCAAGCGAGGCGTGAGAGGAGAGGGTGGCGGTACCGATACTTTGCAAAAATCCAGAAACAGGTTTCGGTCCTGAGCAGCTAATTCCTGCCGCACCCGCACGGGCACTTTCAGGGAATAATTGCGAAGCGTTTCGGGAATGTAGGGTTTGCGCAACTCAGGATTGTAGCGCGAAACAGCGGCCGAATCGAGCCCAAACTGAGCCGAAAACTTGCGCAAATCCAACGACCGGCCCGAAATAAGCAGCGTGTCCATCGGCTCCGGATATTGGTACCGTAGCGAATCCGAGTGCAGCCTGTGCTCCCGCGCGTATTGCAGCGAATAGAAAGTAGCCGTGAACGTTGGTACGTAGTTGCGCGTCTCTTTCGGCAGATAAGGGTAAATAGCCCAGAAATCGCGCTTGCCGCCTGACTTGACAATGGCGCGGCGAATGTTGCCGGAGCCGTAGTTATAGGCAGCCAACACCAGTTCCCAATCGCCAAACATGCGGTATAAGTCGCGCAGGTACTTGCAGGCCGCCTCCGTCGATTTCTCGGGGTCCATGCGCTCATCCACATACTCATTGCGCACGAGCCGGAGGTCGCTGGCGGTAGGGCCCATGAACTGCCACAAGCCCAGCGCACCTACCCGCGACTTCGCCTGCGGTAGCAACGCCGATTCCACTACTGCCAGATATTTCAAATCCTGCGGCAGGTTGTACTTAGCCAGATATTTCTCAAACAGCGGGAAATACAGGTTCTGCCGCTCCAGAATGCGCTGCGTATACGTTCGGTTGCGTACGGTAAAGTAGTCCACAAAGCTCATAACGGAGTTGTTGAACGTATGCGGCACGTCGGTTTCCAGACAGGCAATACGATCAGCAACAAGGTCGCGAACGGCGGGGGGCTTTTGCAGCCAGCGAAGCCGGGCTGTATCAATCAATACAGGCTCGATGAACACGAGCGTGTCCGGCAGCAGCTCGATAGACACGCGGGTCGTATCGTAGTTGGCACGCTGAACGTCCGGTTTCGGATTAGCGAGCTTTTGGGCCGCCGCTGGGCGGGCAACAGCAAGGGTCAGCAGAAATAGAACGGCAGTGCGCAACAACGATTTTTTCATCAGGGCAAAACAGGCGTGAGCGATTCCGTTACAGATTTGGCGAAGGCCAGTAGATGTTCCTCGCGGAAAGCTCCGCTCAGAATTTGCAGCCCAATGGGCAACCCCGCCGCGTCGTGTCCGGCTGGTACTGATACGGCCGGCACACCGGCCAGCGAAGCCTGTACCGTGAAAATATCAGCCAGGTACATGGCTAGTGTATCTTGTTCATTTTCCCCAATCCGGAATGCCGTGGTGGGCGTAGTCGGAAGCACCAAGAAATCATACTGGCGCAATAATTCGTCCGTTTTCTCTTTGATCAAACGTCGAACGCGTTGAGCTTTGGTATAATAAGCATCGTAATAATCAGCTGATAATACGAAGGTGCCCAGCAAGATACGGCGTTGTACCTCAGGGCCAAAGCCTTGCGACCTGGTTTTTTTATACAATGACTCCAGATCTGTTGCATCCGAGGCCCGATAACCAAACTTTACCCCATCGTAACGGCTCAGGTTGGAGCTGGCCTCGGCAGTGGTCAGGATGTAGTAGGAGGGAACGATATAGTCGAGATAGGGGAAGTCAACTGCCTCCACCACATGCCCCTGACCACGCAGTACATCAAGAACAGTTTCCGTAGCCGCCTTTATTTCTGGGTTCAGCCCTGGGCTTTCCAGGCAGTCGCGGATGTAGCCAATGCGTACATGAGGAGCAGGAGTTAGTAGCTCACTGTACGCCGGTACCGGCTGCTGGCTAACGGTACTATCAAAGTTGTCGGGGCCCGCCATTACCTCTAGCAGCAAGGCCGCATCATCAACGGAATGCGTTAGCGTACCTATTTGATCAAAAGAAGACGCGTAGGCCACCAATCCATAGCGGGAAATTCGTGAATAAGTAGGTTTAAACCCTACTATCCCGCAGAAAGCGGCCGGCTGACGCACCGACCCACCCGTATCGGAGCCAATGGAAGCCAAGCACAGATCGGCCTGTACGGCAACGGCTGAGCCACCTGAAGAGCCGCCGGGTACCCGGTCCGGGTCGATGGCATTGCGAGCGGGCCCGAAATAAGACGTCTCGTTGGAGGCGCCCATCGCAAACTCATCGCAGTTTTGCCGGCCAATAATGATGGCATCAGCATCAAGCAGGCGCTGCACGGCCGTACCGGTGTAAAGCGACTTGAAGCCGTCGAGAATATGGCTGCTGGACTGTAGCGCGTGGTCTTTGTAAGCCAGCACGTCTTTCAAACCGATAACCATACCCGCCAGCTTCCCGGCGGTACCTGCCGCCAGCTTGACATCTACAGCGTCGGCCTGAGCCAACGCTTCATCAGTGAATACTTCGAGGAAAGCATTCAGATGGCTATGCTTCTGAATGTTATCCAGATAATACTCCACGAGCTGACGACAGGTGGTAGTGCCTGCCGTCAGCTCGTCGCGAACTTCGGTAAGTGAATTAAAACGTCTCAAAGGATACGGGCAATCAATTGGATGACTGGTCGAGGCGGGGCCGCTCGGGAGCAGGCTGGGGGGCAATTTCACCGTCAGCAGGCTGTGCTATGCTCGTTCCGGTAACAGGATGTTCCATCGAGGTCATAGTGGTTACAGCAGGCTGATCAGCAGAAGATGGTTGCTGAGCTGTGTCATAGCTTGGAACGCTGGGAGCAGCATAAGCAGTGGGCTGCTGATACGGCTGGTTTTGCTTTGGCAGACCCGCGTTTTCAATCTCGCTGCGAATTTCGCTGGAGGCATCCTTAAACTCGCGGATACCTTTGCCGAGGCCACGCGCCAGCTCCGGGATTTTATTTGCCCCGAAGAAGATGAGAATAACGACCAGAATCAGCATGATTTCGCCGCCGCCAAGGTCGCCTAAGAACAGGAAAAGAGGAGTGCTCATGGCTACTACTTACAATCGAGTGTTGGTAGGGTCATTCGGATTCACCGGCCGGTCCCGAAACTCAGGCTTATCTTCTTTGGTGGCATCCTTAAACTCGCGGATACCTTTGCCAAGGCCTTTGGCCAGCTCCGGAATCTTGCGGGCCCCGAAGAGTAAAATAATGACGAATAAGATCAGCAGTATCTCGGTTGTACCGAAGTTGCCAATCAGGAAAAGCGAACCAAATGTCATAATGGAGAGGCGCTCAGGCCGTTTGGGAGGAACAAACCAAGTATACGCAAGTCGGTATGCGACAGGATTGGTAAAGGTACCGGTTAATTTTAAAAATTGCTGCGGATAACCACTTTAGCTTGGTAACAGGTGGGGGGCTTTTTCGCCGAACCTAAATCCGTTGCTCGTGTTTTTGCCGTATTAAAAAGTTGCCTGTCGTGAACGTTAAAATGTTTTAACGTGCAAAAGTCTAATTTCATCGGTTTGAATCGCAGTTTCGTAGCGTAAGTATGATTACTTTGTGATGGCTAAATGCGTTTGAAATCAAAGTATTAGTGTTATTTCCCGCCTTTCCCTTTTCCTATGCCTGCCAAGCCAGTTCCGTCCACTAAAGCTTCTTCACTTCCCTTTGCCGCGTTGGGTAAAGAAAGTGAGGCCGTGCGACTGGAAGTACTGCGCAATTATCAGATTCTGGATACGCCCCCTGAACAGGTGTTCGACGATCTGGCGCAATTAGCGGGCTTTATCTGCGGAACGCCTATTTCTCTGGTATCCCTGATAGACGCGGAAAGGCAATGGTTTAAGGCTAAAGTGGGTTGGGATGCCAGCGACAGTACGGATCGGGATGTGGCCTTTTGTCAGCACACGATACTGGGAGAAGATGTGTTCGAAATTGAGGACACCACCAAGGATCCGATGTTTTGCGATAATCCGCTGGTAACGGCTTCGCCAAGTATTCGCTTCTATGCGGGCGCTCCGCTCATAACGCCTGAAGGAGTTCCGCTAGGCACCATTTGCGCCCTCGACACGGTACCTCACCGCCTCACCGATGCCCAGCGAAATGCCCTCCGCATTGTGGCCCGCGAAGTAGTATCGCACCTGGAGCTGCGCCGGGCGCGCCAGCAGCTAGAGCAGGAGCAACGCAAGCTGGACGGCCTCTTGCGCATGGCCAACGACGCGGCGGAGTCCTTATATATGGGCAGCAAGGCCGAGATTTTTATTAAGCAGGAAAACAAGCTCTTGCGGGTAGAAACGGCTGATATACGCTATGTCGAGGCCCTCGGCGACTATGTGAATATCTACGTAGCAAAGGAGCGGTATACTGTGTACAGCACGATGAAGGAGTTGGAGGCGAAGCTACCGGCCCGTGATTTTGTGCGTGTACACCGCAAATACATTGTACGACTCGATTGCATTGTGGCCATTGAAGCTGATTCTGCACTTATTGCTGGCGCCCGCAACTGGCATTCTGATAGTGGAAGCAATACGTTGCCAATTCCCATCGGCAACTCCTACAAGTCAATCTTGATGAGCCGGCTTAATCTGGTTTAGCGTTACGTAAACGCTGTAGGTCGGCTGGTTGCTTAAAAAGTTGTACCTCAAAACGTAATATTCACCGAGTAAATAAGCGAGTTCGGCGAATAGAATTTTTATACAATTGAAAAGAGCTTATCTTTCGGGCTGTTATCGGAGTGTTTAACCTGAATGTTAGCCTTGAAGGTATTTCTTGACTTCTTATTTAGGTGAGGTTTTCTGATAGCTAAGTTTGTTTTCATAGCTCAGAAAGGCACCGTGCACTGCACGGTGTTTTTTTATGCCCGCTGGTTTGCTGGCTTATAAGAAGGCACATCAGAAAAATAGTTGTCCATTGATTTCTTGTTTAAATTCAAAAGACTGGGCTGTGGAGTTTCTGCTGGCTGAGCAGAATTAATACGTCACGCTGATTCTGGTAAACGCTGGATTGTCCGTAGGTTTGCGACCGGTCAAATTTGCCCCCCAGCCATGCCTACTGCCCCTCCTGTCCTGCGTTCCGGCGACCGAGTCGCTATTGTGTGCCCTGCCCGTAAAGTTACCCATCAGGAACTGGAGGCATCTATTGCTATTCTGACTGCCTGGGGCCTGGAAGTAGTATTGGGAGCTACCGTAACCGCCCAGCATCATCAGTTTGCCGGCCCCGACGAGCTGCGCCGCCAGGATATTCAGCAGCAGCTCGACGACCCCAGCATTCGCGCCATCTTGTGCGCCCGTGGCGGCTACGGCACTACGCGCATCATCGACCAACTAGAATTTTCGCGCTTTGCCGATAACCCCAAATGGATTGCGGGCTTCAGCGACATCACTACGCTTAATTGCCACTTGCTGGCGCTGGGCCACGAGAGTATTCACGGCGTAATGCCGCTGCTCTTCAATCAGGAAGGAGGGGAGGAGGCATTGGAAAGCCTGCGGCGCGCTTTATTCGGGGAGCCCATTAGCTATTTTGCCCCCCAGCACGCATTTAACCGCCTGGGTAGCGCTACCGGCGAGCTGATTGGCGGCAATCTGAGCCTACTGCAAACTATTACCGGCACGGCCTCCGACTGCTCGCTGGCTGGTCGTATTTTGTTTATTGAGGACATCGATGAGTATCTGTACAACATCGACCGCATGATGGTACACCTCGACCGTACCGGCAAGCTTGCCAGCCTGGCAGGGTTGCTGGTGGGGCATTTCACCGATTCCAACGATAACCTAATTCCTTTCGGCCAAACACCCTACGAAATCATCCGGACGTATGCCGCCAAGTATGATTTTCCGGTAGCTTATGGCTTTCCGGTGGGTCATGAGCCGCTAAATATGGCCTTGATTTGCGGACGCGCCGCCCACATGGTAGTCGATGAAGCTGGTGTGCACCTAAACTATGTGAGTGTAGCTCAGCACACGGAAGCGGCCCTAGGTTAGGGCCGCCAAGACAAACAATATGGTTTTTGATATTCGCTGAAATGCTTGGCTAAAAGGTAGTGGCTGTCTACAGGAAAACGCATGCATAGTTTGCCAGCTTTTGCTTCCTCGCGGCCGGTAGTACTGCTGCCGTACCAGCCAGCGTGGTCACATGAGTTCGCCGAACTAGCCCAGCGTCTGCGGAAAGTGGCGGGCCCGAGCCTGCTCGAAATCAATCATATCGGCTCCACTGCTGTGCCCAGCCTGTGCGCTAAAGACGTGCTCGATGTACAGATCCAAGTGTCGAGTATAGCGGATGTGGGCAGCCTTACGCAGGAGCTTCGCCGTGCAGGTTTCCAGAAAGGGGAAAGCATAACCTGCGACATCTTTAACGGGCTGCCGCCACAATCACCAGAACTCTACAAATACTACATGCGCGAACCTTCGGGCGAGCGGCGCATGCATCTGCATATTCGGGAGGCTGGCCGGTTTAATGCCCGTTACGCCCTGCTCTTCCGCGACTATCTGCGGGCTCAACCCTTGGCTCGGGAAGAATATGGTGAATTGAAGCTTCGGGCAGCAGCGCTATTCCCGTATAGTATTGAGGGGTATCTGTATTTGAAAGAACCTGTGTTTCACTTGCTTTATTACGCCGCCGAATTGTGGGCTGAGAAGGTTGGGTGGAAGCCAAGCAGCTAACTGGCAAACGTATTCTCACCCAGCTCATTTATTGATTCAAGGTTCCCATGCTATCCAAAAAGCCTCCCCTGATCAGGGGAGGCTTTTGCGGTTTTGAATTTTCTGTGGCCGCTACTCAGCGTACACCGTCTGTAGCACTGTCTGCCCGACGGCTTTGAGCGTACGCCGGTCGATGATGCTCATATTATCCTGCGTAGTGTGGTGGTAGGCAGGAAAATAGTCGTCGCCGATGGGCAAGTGGTCGATGATATCGATGGTGCGTACGCCGGCCTGATTGGTGTACACGTGGTCGTCGGTGATGCCGGGGCTGTCTTGAAACAGGAAAAAATCGGAGTAGCCGAGGCGGGCGGCCGTATTCCAAACCTTATCTACTACGTCGCGGGCTACTTCGCGGGAGAGCTGCTCACGACTGAACTTGGCGTTTTGGGCGCCCACCATATCCAGCAAAATGCCATAGCTTGGTTTGTAACCGGCCGGCAACAGGTTTTTAGACCAATACTGCGAACCCAAGCACCAGGTATCAGTGCCTTGAGCGGCCAGCTTGTTTTGGAGTTTGCTCTGCGTGGCAGTGTCGTACCCATAGTCCTCGGCGTCGAAAAGGATAAAATCGACACCCACGGCAGGGGCTGTGCTATCGGACTGCTGGCTCAGAACGCGGGCCATTTCCAGCGCTACCGCTACACCACTGGCCCCATCGCTGGCCCCATCGAGCGGGGCGTTCGGATTTTGTTTGTCTTTATCGGCGAAGGGGCGCGTGTCCCAATGGGCGAACACCGCAACGCGGCGAGCGGCCTGGGGGGCAAATTGGGCGATGATATTGCGGGCACGCAGCATTTTGCCATCCCAGGCCATAGCCTCGAATGGCTGCTCGCGTACCGTCAATCCCATTTGCTTGAACTCCGCCACCAGCCAATCGCCGCAGGTTGCATGGGCTGGCGAACTAGGCACTCGGGGGCCAAAAGCTACCTGTTTGGCTGTAAAAGCATACGCCGAATCGGCATTGAAGGCGGGGGCAGCGCGCATGGCGGGCTCTTCTGGAGTGGTGGCAGATTCCTGTCGGGTTCTGTCGGGGCAGCCTGTGAGCACTAGCAGTGCAACTACAGCAACAGGAGCAAGACGAAAAAGCTTCATAAGGGGCACAGTATCAGCGGGCTTGACTTGGCGCGTTGTTCGTTGGGTGGGCAGCAGACAGTGGGCCGCGCCGGCTTCTGTTTGCGGATAAGCAGCAGGGTAAGAAACGCTGGGGGGCTTTTTTATTGCCCTCTGCGGTTCCGGTGGTAGCATTAAGTGCTTTTAGTCTTCGCTGTAGGCCCAGTCGACGCCGGTTTTTAGGTCTTTAATGACAATACCTTGCTGCTTCAGGGCAGCCCGAATCTGGTCTACCTTATCGTACGCTTTGGTGGCTTTGGCTTCCTGATAAAAATCCAGGGTCAGGTTTAGAAGCTGTTCGGCATTGGCGCGCGGCTCATCCTGAAGGCCCAGAATCTCGCTTACCAACGTGCGGTAAGCGGTGGTTGCCTCATCCAGGGCCGCTTCGCTTACCGTAGCCAGCGTGGGCAGATTAGCAAAGAAGCCGTTGAGCTTGCGCAGCAGATTGAATAGGCTGGCTATGGCCCGCGCAGTATTCAGATCGTCATTAAGCCCCGTAAAGCAATCGGCGACGAGCTTGCGCAGCTCGGTGTCGGCCTTCTCGGTGTCTGGCTGGCGCTCTGTTCCTTCGGGCAGGCTCAGCTTTTCCAGCAGGCGCAATCCATTCATGAGCTTGCGGTAGCCTTTGCGGGCCGCCTGCATCGCCTCATCCGACACATCAACGGGGCTGCGATAATGCGCCTGCAACAGGAAAAAGCGCACTACCATAGGCGAATAGGCCTGCGTAAGCGTAGCCGTGGGCCCCTTGAACATACTGCCCAGCAGCACGAAGTTGCCCAGGCTCTTGCTCATCTTGGTGCCATTTACGGTTATAAGGTTGTGATGCACCCAGAAGCGCGACTCGTCGGTGTGGGTATGGCTGCCCTGGCTCTGCGCTATCTCGCACTCGTGGTGCGGAAACATCAGATCCAGGCCGCCGCCGTGAATGTCTGAGAGCTGGCCTAGGTACTTGCGGCTCATGGCCGAGCACTCGAGGTGCCAGCCGGGAAATCCATCGCCCCAGGGCGAAGGCCAGCGCATAATATGTTCCGGCGACGCTTTTTTCCAGAGTGCGAAATCCAGGGGGCTGCGCTTTTCGTCCTGCCCGGCCAGCGTGTCGCGGGTGCCGGCCAGCTGGTCGTCGATGCTTCGGTTGGAGAGCTTGCCGTAGCGGTCCTGTTCGGCATTGTAGCGGGGCACATCGAAGTATACACTGCCGTTCACTTCGTAGGCAAAGCCATTGGCAATGATTTCCTCCACCATGCTGATCTGCTCCGTGATGTGGCCGCTGGCCTGGGGCTCGATATCGGGCGGTAAGCAGCCCAGCGCCAGCATATTCTGGCGGTAAAGATTAACGTAGTGCTGCGCAATCTGCATGGGCTCCTGCCGCTGAGCGCGGGCAGCTTTTTCCATCTTGTCCTCGCCTTCATCGGCGTCACTTTCGAGGTGGCCTACGTCCGTGATATTGCGCACGTAGCGAACGGTGTAGCCGAGGTGGCGGAGGTAGCGCGTGAGAACGTCGAAGACTACCGGGCCACGGGCGTTGCCCAAATGAGCCTCACTATACACGGTAGGACCGCATAGATACACGCCAACGAAAGGCGAGTGTACAGGTTCGAACGCCTCTTTGCGGCGGCTAAGGGTGTTGTAGAGCGAAAGCGGGTGGTGCATGCAGTAAAAGTAAGTACTTACAGCTTGGTAAGCTTAGAGAATAGCATCTGGTACGTGGTTTACCGGTTATCGATTAACCAGAAATAAATCCTGCACTAGCAGCTCGGAAAGGCTATTTATTAGTACATAATTCCTGTGAGTAGTATATAAAGTTCAATGAGTAGTTTAAACTCAAAGCCGATAGTAATAAAATAGTTGGCTGTTGTTGGCGCTTTGCAGATTTAAAAAAGCCCCCAGATCATCGTAGCTTGTCAAATACTGCTGCGCTCAGGTGCGCTCAGGCCCGAACGCACCTCACTGGGTTATCGGCAGCTTTACTTCAGGCGGTATGTGCCCGACGTCGGGAAATGGTCGGAGTAAGGAATTTCGTAGTGCACCTGAAAGTCTTCGACCAGCCAGCGCGGACCGGCAAACTGGTGATCGATGCGGACGAAGGGCAGGCGGCCGTTATAAGTAGCGCCTACGCCGGTGCCAACGGTAGTCCAGGCATTCTGAAAACGATCGGCGAGCTGGTCGTAGGTGTAGCTGTAGGGAAGATCGTTGAGGTCGGCGCAGAGCAGAATAGGGTAGCGGCAGCGCTCAAAGCGGCGGATTAAAGTGTCTATCTGTACGCTGCGCGCAATGAGGCCGCGCTTGTAGCGGCGTAGCAGGCCGCGGCCCTCCCGCTTCAGCCCTTCCCGACTCGAATAGCTATCGACAATAGCTTTTTCCTCCATGCTCATACTCTGGAGATGAAAGTTATACACCCGAATGGTGTCGCCGGCGGGCAGCCGCACGTCGGCGAACATGGCGTGATTCTGCGTGAGCTTGCCAAAGGAAATGGTGCCCCGCTTTACAATCGGAAAGCGAGAAAAAATGGCCAGCCCAAATTCCGCCCCGATGCCATTGGTCAGCGTTTTGGATAAAAAAGCCCCCCGCCCGCTTTCCTCTCCAATTTTATCGACTGCCCGAAACACCTGGCCATCCTCCCGGGAGCCGCGGGGCTCATTATAGAATTCCTGCAGGCACAGCACATCGGCGGAGTTGTCGGCCAGCCACTGAATCATCTTTTTGGAAGAAGCCAGATCAGGGTCGCGGAGCTGCGGGTACACGTTGAAGATGCGCACGTTGGCACTCAGCAGCCGCACTTGTTTATCAGCTTTGCCGGTGGGCGCCTGCGCCGTATGCAGCGGATGTAAAGCCACGCCCCGCTGAAAATGCGGCCAGGTAAGCAAGGCGGCTAGCAGGGGCAGAGCTGCCACGCGCCAGTCGCGCAAAAACCAATAAACGACAGCTAGCAGATTTAGCGCCAGTGCGACGGGCAAGGTAAGCGCTCCAAACGACGCTGGCCAGAACGTGTGAGCCGGAATCTGCACGCACCCAATGGCTACCAAAAGCCACAGCAGAATTAGCAGAGTACACTTGAAAGCGAAGGAGCGACGCACGAATAAACAACTCTTAATTACGGAGAACTCAAAGGTAGCGCATGCACCGCGAATGCCGCCGGTGCTCACTTGATAAGCCAGTAAAAGCTGGGGGGCAAAATTCCGCTTCTCACCCGCCCTGACCTAGCTGAAGCCGCCTCAATAAATCGTAGCTTGCGCTATCCTTATTTAGCTGACACTATGCTGTATTCTACCCTTCGTTTACTTCTATCTACAGTGGCGCTTACGGCCTCTGTCTGGGTATCGGTTCAGGCCAAGCCCGCAGCATCGGCCCCAACTACCAAGTCATTAGAGTTTGTGGAGAATAAGGGGCAGTGGGATGCCCGCGCGCAGTACATGGCCGAGCTGCCCGCGGGGCGGCTATTCCTCGAAAAAACGGGCTTCACCTACACCTTCGCCGACCCGGAAGCCTTACGCAGCCACCGCGAGCATTCGAGCCCCGCTGGCGCCGGTTCGGAAAAACTACGGGCGCATGCTTACCGCGTCACCTTTGATGGCAGCAGCTCAGGCACCAGTCTTACTCCCGACGAGCCCACGGCAGGCTTTCGCAATTACTTTCTGGGCAATGATGCCAAGCATTGGGCGTCCAGCGTCCGAGGGTTCAGGCAAGTGCGCTATACCAATGTGTACCCGCGCATCGGCGCCCGAGTATACGAGAATGCGGGGGGCAATTTGGAGTACGACTTCACGGTGCAGCCGGGCGGCAAGCCATCTGCCATTCGGCTGCGCTATACCGGCACCGAGCGTCTGAGTCTGGAAAACGGTCAGCTAGTGGTGCAAACCAGCGTGGGCACCGTCACGGAGCAAACACCGAAGGCATGGCAGGAAATAAACGGGCAGCGCGTGCCAGTGGCGTGTGCGTTTATACTGGAGAAAAACGTGCTCAGCTTCCGCGTGGGCGCTTATGACTCGCGCCAGCCGCTGATTATTGACCCCACGGTTATCTTTTCGTCCTTCACTGGCTCAACAGCCGATAACTGGGGCTTCACGGCTACTTACGACGCGCAGGGCAATATGTACTCCGGCGGCATCGTGTTTGGATTGGGCTATCCGGCATCGTTAGGGGCTGTTAGCCAGAGCTTTGGCGGTGGGGTTGATGTGGCCATCATTAAGTATAACACAACCGTGCGGGGCAGTGCCGCCCGCTTGTATGCCACGTACTTGGGGGGCAATTTGATCGACGCTCCGCACAGCTTAGTGGTAAACAGCCAGAATGAATTGGTGATCCTCGGCTCTACGGGCTCCAACAACTTTCCCGTTTCGCGCACCACGTTCGACGATTCCTTTAATGGCGGGCCCCGAGTTGTTCCGCAAGGCGGCGGGCCCGGAATGAACTATGAGGCAGGGGCTGATTTATTCGTGAGTAAGCTTAATAGTAGCGGCAGTACGCTGGTGGCCTCCACTTATTTAGGCGGCACCGGCACCGACGGTATTATTCTGGGCGCTACGACGCTGACCCAAAACTACGGCGACGAATTCCGGGGAGATATTATCACCGACACAGAAGGAAATATCTACATAGCCTCTACCACAAACAGCACTGGCTTTCCGGTTCGGAACGGTTTCCGTAGTACCAGTCAGGGCGGCGCCTCCGATGCCGTGGTGCTAAAGTTTGCCGCCGATTTGCGCACGTTGGTTTGGTCCAGCTATCTGGGGGGCTCCGGTGCCGACGCGGCCTATTCCATACAAATAGATGATGACCGCAACGTGTATGTGAGTGGCGGCACTACCAGCTCCAATCTGGCCGGTACCACGGGCCGGTATCAGCCCCAGCTGCGCGGCGGAATCGATGGGTTTGTGGCACGCATCAGCAGCGATGGAGCTGCTTTAACCCACGCCACGTATGTGGGCACCCCGGAAATAGATCAGACTTATTTTTTGCAACTGGATGCCGTTGCTAACGTGTATGTGCTGGGCCAGACTCGGGGCGCATTTCCGCGTACGGCCGGCTTATACGGTGTAGCCAATGGCCGCCAGTTTGTGCAAAAATTCGATAACACACTTACTACAAGCCCGTACTCAACGACGTTCGGTACCGGCCGTGCTGTGCCCGACTTATCTCTAACAGCCTTTCTGGTAGATGATTGCGAGCGTATCTACGTGAGCGGCTGGGGCGGCGCTACCAACTCCAATGGCGGCAATACGCAAGGTTTGCCCACCACGCCCGATGCTTCCCAGCGCACCACCGATGGCTCCGATTTTTATATTGTTCAGTTTAAGCCGGGCATGACGGCTATTGAATACGCTACTTTCTTTGGGGAAAATGGTGGCCGGGGCGAGCACGTAGATGGCGGTACTTCCCGCTTTGATAAGCGGGGCGCTATCTACCAAGCCGTGTGCGGTGGCTGCGGAGGCACTTCGGGCTTTCCAGTGCCGCCGGGGGCCAATTTTTATAGTACTACCAATAATGCGACTAACTGCAATAACGCCGCCTTTAAGATAGACTTCGCGGCTGTCGTGGTGAATCCTGGTCCCAACCGGACGGTGTGCTACAACGCCGGCGCGCAGCGTTTGGGCGGCAGTCCGGCTGGCGGTGTCTGGAGCGGCCCGGGCGTTACAGCCATTGCAGGCGGTGGCTACCAATTTACTCCCAGCGCTTCATTGGTAGGTCGCAATACACTGACTTACACTGTAAACACAACCGGCGTGTGCCAGAGCACCAAGCTACTGCGCATGACCGTAACTCCGGAGGCGGCCATCACATTTGCGCCCCCGGCCACCGTGTGCAGCAATACTACGGCTGTGCCGCTCACAGCTACGCCCGCCGGTGGTACCTTTAGCGGACGAGGTGTTACGGGAAGTACCTTCAATCCGAGCGCAGCTGGCATAGGCTCCCATGTAATAACCTATACGCTGGCTGATACTCTTGGCTGCGGCACGTTTTCCCGCACAATCGTGGTGGACGCCCAACCCGCCGTATCAGCCGGTCGCGATACTACGCTATGCTCGGATGAAACGCGGGCCTTCCGCATGTTGCGTGCCTCCCCAGTCGGCGGCGTCTGGAGCGGACCCGGTATGACGGCTGATGGCATGTTCACTCCGCCCAACACCAATAATCTGGGGGGCATTTTTACCCTTGAGTACACCGTAACAGTAGGCGTTTGTAAAATTGTATCGACTCGTAAAGTAACCATAGCGCCTACGTCATCTACCAACGTAAGCCTGAATACGCCCGAGTGCCAGGCTGCGCCTGAATACACTGGCTTAGCGCCCTTCACGATGCAGTTTGCACCCGTATTGGCTGGCGGTAGCTTTAGCTGGGATTTTGGCGACGGTACCACTTCCAATGAGGAAGCGCCTAGCCATGTATACGAAAATCCCGGCACATACCCCGTGCAGCTTACAGCTCGATACGCCGGTTGCACCGTCGTCACGCAGTTTGCGGCGGTGAAAGTAGGTAAGGTACAGATGCCGAACATCTTCACACCTAATAATGATAATCTGAACGACACATTTGCCCCTCGGATCAGCTGTAAAAACGCTCATCTGACCGTGTTCACGCGCTGGGGCAGTAAAGTGTACGAAGCCGACAACTATCAGAACGACTGGAGCGGCGACAAGCTACCCGAGGGTGTTTACTACTATCTGCTGCGCGATACAGACGGCAAATCAGCGAAAGGCTGGGTAGAGATAAAACGGTAGGCTCATGTCACTGCATCGTATCATCGGCGCAGCCTTGCATTCAGCCGAATATTGTACTATCTTTGCACCAGCAATGAAGTTAAAAAGAGGGGACGAGTCGTCCCCTCTTTCTTTTGTCACCTAGTTCAGTCTGTATGCGATTTGACCGTACCCAACTACTCGAAATGCTCCAAGAAAGCCTGTCCGGCCCGGAGCTGTTCGTTGTGGGCCTGACCGTGTCCGACTCCGCCGTTCGCCCCAAGATTACGGCCATCCTGGATAGCGAGCAGGGTATGGGTATTGAAGAATATGCCCGCGTAAGCCGCCGTCTTGCCCATCGCATCGATGAAACGTACGGGGAAGAAGCCAGTTACACGTTGGAAGTTACCTCCCCCGGTGCCGACCAGCCACTGACCGATTCACGCCAGTACACCCGCCACGTTGGCCGTAAGCTGCAACTGAAACTCACCGATGGCACTGAGAAAACCGGGACCCTCGAAGCAACTGAGGCTGAAGGTGTTCAGCTGACTGAAGAAGTGAAAGAAAAGAATAAAACGAAGACCCTGCCCACCGCATTTATCTCCTTCTCAACCATCGCGGAGGCTCGGGTTGTGATTTCATTTAAATAGGAATGCAGGTTTTGTTGAATGAAGCCGAATATCCGGCTGTATTCAACTTCTGGGGGGCAAATTTTCAGCTCCGGCAACTGCCGCTAAACCAGTAATATCTGCTTAAATTGTAACTGCTGCTTGCTTTTCGCATCTGCGCAATCTCTTTAAATCTGCAAAATCTGTGATTTATGAACAGCAACGTGCTAATTGAATCGTTCGCCGAGTTCGCCCGCTCCAAGAACATCGATCGTCCTACCATGATGAGTATTCTGGAGGACGTGTTTCGCACGATGATCCGGAAAAAGTACACTACCGACGAGAACTTCGACGTAATTCTGAACGTGGACCAGGGTGACTTGGAAATTTGGCGTAACCGTGAAATCGTGGACGACAACTCCGAGGATATCTGGGATTTCGATAAAATTCCGTTGACCGAGGCTCAGAAAATCGAGGCCGACTTCGAAGTAGGCGAGCAGGTAGCCGAGGAAGTAAAGCTCGAAGACTTCGGCCGTCGGGCCGTGCTGATGGCGCGTCAAACGCTGATTCAGCGCGTAAAAGATTTAGAGCGCGACCACCTCTACCAGCAGTATAAGGATCAGGTAGGCGAAATCGTGACCGGCGAAGTCTATCAGGTTTGGAGCCGCGAGGCTCTCATCTTAGATAAAGAAGAAAACGAGCTTGTACTGCCCAAATCGGAGCAGATCCCGAAAGACCGTTACCGTAAAGGCGACAACGTGCGTGCCGTAGTGCATCGCGTTGAAATCATCAATGGTACGCCCAAAATTATCCTTTCGCGGGCTGCACCGGCGTTTTTGGAGCGCTTATTTGAGCAGGAAGTGCCTGAGATTTACGATGGCTTGATTACCATCAAAAATATCGTGCGCGAACCCGGTGAGCGGGCCAAAGTAGCGGTAGAAAGCTACGATGACCGTATTGACCCGGTTGGTGCTTGCGTAGGTATGAAAGGGGCTCGTATTCACGCCGTTGTGCGCGAGTTGGAGAACGAAAATATCGACGTTATCAATTACACAGATAACTTAGAGCTATATATACAGCGGGCTTTATCGCCGGCTAAGATTGGCTCAATGAAAATCAATGAACAAACTGGTAGGGTTTCCGTGTTCTTGAAGCCCGACCAAGTAAGTTTGGCCATTGGCCGCGGCGGTGCCAACATCAAATTGGCCAGCCGTTTGGTAGGAATGGAAATTGATGTGTTCCGCGAAGCTGGTGACTATGACGAGGATATCGCCCTCGACGAGTTCCAGGACGAGGTAGAGCCCTGGGTATTGGCCGAATTGAAAAAAATCGGACTTGACACAGGCCGCGCCGTACTAGCCGTCAGCAAGGAAGATATCGTGCGCCGCACGGAACTGGAAGAGGAGACTGTCGAAGACCTTTTCCGTATCATCAAGCAAGAATTCGACGACAACAGCGAAGAACAAGAAGAACAAGCAAATTCCGGCGACGCGCAATGAGTGCGCGGCGGCCGGTCCGGCAAGGGCGTTGAATTGTGCCAAGCGGCGCGATTCAACGCCGTTCGGCAAGATTTAATATAGTACCTTTGCACCTCAATACGAGTATCGTTCGCGAGCACAGAATGGCGGAAGTAGCAACTAAACGGCTGAATCAGGCGGCCAAAGACCTGAACGTTGGATTGTCCACTATCGTGGATTTTCTGGCGGGCAAAGGGCACCAGATCGAAAACAAGCCAACGACCAAGCTGACGGCTGAGCAGGTTTCCCTGCTCGACAAAGCTTTTGAGTCATCGGCTCAGGATAAGATCGAAGCTGCGAAGCTCAGCCAGGCCAAGCGCCAGAGCGAGCTGGAGGCTTCTGCCCATGCCCGCCCCGAACCCGTGGCTCCTAAGGCCAACGGTGCTACTGCTGCGCCCGCCCCAGCCGAGGCACCCGTAAAGCCAGCCGAAGAAATTCGGCCAACCGCGCCTGCTCCGGCACCTGTGGTTGCAGAAGCCGCGCCTGCCCCGGCTCCAGTTGCTACGCCTGCTCCTGCACCACCAGCTGAGGCGCCAAAGGTGCCCGGCTTGAAAGTGCTAGGCAAAATAGAGCTCGACGCAAAAGGACGGCCCGTGCCTCCGCGGCCAGTGGCTGCCCCTACGCCTCCAGCACCGGCCCCTGCTCCGGTAGTAGCCGCGCCAGCTCCGACTGTAGCTGCTACACCGGCTCCTGAGCCAGAGCCAAAGCCCGCACCAGCTGCACCAAAAGAAGTTGTTGCGCCTGCGCCGGCTCCTGTAGCCGAAGCAAAGCCCACGCCGGCCCCAGCGGCACCGACTCCAGCTCCGGCTCCACCAGTTGAAGCTCCAGTCGCCGCTGCAGCTCCAGTTGCGGCAGCTCCGGTACCCGTAACTCCAGACGAACCAGTGGCACCAACTGTTGAGGATAGCACAATCGTAGCTAAGGCCGATCAGCTGAAAGGCCTGACGGTGCTAGGTAAGATTGAGCTTCCCATGGATGCCTCACGCCGTGGTGGTCGGGGTGCCCGTCCCGTCGCTTCGTCGGATGTGCGCAAGAGTGGCATAAATCAAGATAACAAGAAAAAGCGCCAGCGCATTGCTATACCCGGCTCGCCTGCTACTCCTGGTCAAGGAGGTCAGGGCGGCCAAGGCGGACAGCAAGGTGGTGGATATCAGGGTAACCGCCCAAATACTCCCGGTCAGCCGCGCCCAGCTGGTGGCCAAGGACAGGGTGCCCCTCGTCCTGGTGGTCCTGGTCCGCGTCCAGGTCAGCCAGGGCAGAATCAAAATGCCCCCCGGCCTGCTCCCGCTGCTAATAACCCAGAGCAGAACGATAAGCAGATTCAGGAGCAGATCAAGGCTACGTTGGCTAAGCTCAGCGGTGGCCGTGGTGGCAACCAGAACAACCGGGCAAAGTATCGCCGTGATAAGCGCGCCGGTGTAGCGGAAGACCGCGAAGCCCAACGCGCTCAGAACGAGTTGGATGCTAAGACGCTGAAGGTAACTGAGTTTATTTCGGCCAACGACCTTGCGTCCCTTATGGACGTATCGGTAAACGAAGTAATCAAAGTGTGCCTGAACATGGGCATGTTCGTTTCCATCAACCAGCGCCTCGACGCGGAAGCCATCACCGTTATTGCCGATGAGTTTGGCTACGATGTGGAATTCCTGTCGGCTGAGGAAGAGGAAACCGATGTTACGGTTGAAGACAGCGAAGAGGACTTAGTGCCCCGCGCGCCGATTGTGACCATCATGGGCCACGTCGACCACGGCAAAACATCGTTGCTTGACTATATCCGGAATGCGAAGGTAGCCAGTGGCGAAGCCGGTGGTATTACCCAGCACATCGGCGCTTATGATGTAATGACCGCTTCTAACAAGCGCGTTACCTTCCTTGATACGCCGGGTCACGAAGCCTTTACGGCCATGCGTGCCCGTGGTGCTAAGGTGACGGACATTGCTATCATTGTAATTGCGGCTGACGACTCTGTGATGCCACAAACGCGAGAAGCCATCAACCACGCGCAAGCCGCTGGTGTGCCGATCGTAATTGCGATGAACAAGATTGACAAGCCGGGTGCTAACTCCGAAAAGATCCGTGAGGAGCTGTCGGCTATGAACATCCTGGTGGAAGAGTGGGGTGGTAAATACCAATCGCAGGAAGTATCGGCTAAATCGGGTCTCGGCATAGACGACTTGCTCGAAAAGGTATTGCTGGAAGCCGAATTATTGGAGCTGAAAGCCAATCCTGACCGCAATGCAGTCGGTACTGTGATCGAAGCCATGCTAGACAAAGGCCGTGGCTACGTAACGACGGTGCTGGTGCAAACTGGTACGCTGCACGTAGGCGACGTTGTGTTGGCTGGTCCGCACTATGGCCGCGTAAAGGCCATGACCGATCACCGCGGTAAGAAAATGAAATCAGCTGGTCCGGCTACGCCGGTGCAGGTACTCGGTCTGACCGGTGCCCCACAGGCTGGTGATAAGATTCAGGTGATGGAAACGGAGCGTGAAGCTCGTGAACTTGCCACCCAGCGTCAGCAACTCTCGCGTGAGCAGAGCATGCGCACCAAGAAGCACATCACCCTTGATGAGATTGGGCGCCGCTTGGCTATCGGTTCGTTTAAGGAACTGAATGTGATTGTAAAAGGTGACGTGGACGGTTCGGTAGAAGCACTTTCGGATTCGCTGCTGAAGCTTTCTACTCCTGAGGTGAAGGTGAATATCCTCGCCAAAGGTGTGGGCGCCATTTCCGAGTCAGATGTACTGTTGGCTTCGGCCTCCGATGCCATCATCATTGGCTTCCAGGTTCGTCCTTCGCAGAGTGCTCGCAAATTGGCCGAACAAGAGCAGATCGATATCCGTCTCTACTCGATTATCTACAATGCTATCAATGAGGTGAAAGATGCCATGGAAGGCATGCTGGCCCCATCGGTGCAGGAGATAGTAGTTGCCAACGCCGAGGTTCGTCAGGTATTCAACATCACCAAAGTGGGCTCTATTGCTGGCTGTATGGTGACGGAAGGTACCTTCACCCGCCGCACCCGCGTACGTGTCGTGCGTGACGGTATTGTGGTGTACGCAGGCGAAATTCAAGACCTCAAGCGCTACAAAGACGATGTGTCGGAAGTGCGCCAGGGCTATGAGTGCGGTATCTCGGTGAAGAACTTCAATGATCTGCGCGAAGGCGACAACATCGAAGGTTTCGAGGAAAAAGAAGTGAAGCGGACACTGTAAAAAGTTGCCGACGAAGTAATAGTGAATAAAAAGCCCCCCAACATACCGTTGTGGGGCTTTTTACGTTTAGCCAAAAGCTTTACCGCTCGCCGCAGAATCGCTTAGCTTTGCAGCAGACTACTTTAACTACCAGCTGGCGCAACTGTGCCAACTGCTTTTACTACTTATGAGAGCATTTTCGCTTCTACTGTGCCTTACGCTCTGGATGGGTCTGAACTCATTAACCTTGGCTCAAACCGCCCGGCGACCCACTGCCAAGCCAACAGCCAATAAACCGGCTTCAACGCCGACAAAGTCAGTTCCAGCTAGTGCTGAGACGTCAGGCGACGACGAAATTCCGCCCCTCGATACCCGCTTTCCTGAGTTATTCAAACCAGAAAGTACGCCTACCTTTCGTAAAGGCTACTCGATAGTGAATTTGGGCTTGGGACTGTTGAGCCCCAACAATGGCTACGATCTGTTTGGCAGCCTGAAAAGCGCACCAGCACTTACCTTGGCTTATGATCGGGGCGTGGTAGAAGGCATCGGGCCGGGTACTATTGGTCTGGGGGGCATTATTGGCTACAAAGGTTACCGCTACGACTTTCCCAACACCGACGAAGACGCCACCTGGACCGACATCGTACTTATGGGGCGTGCTACCTACCATTACAATTTCACCACCAACCCTCAGCTCGATACCTATGGCGGTATCAGCTTGGGTGTGCGGGCTAATTTTTATAAAAACGAAGTTTCAACGGCCGCTGAACGTGACCGTTATACCGGCGACGGCCTGCACTTAGCGTATGGGCTGTTTGCGGGCGCACGCTACTACCTCACCGAGCGATTTGGAGCCTTTGGAGAAGTAGGTTACGACATGTCGTACCTGAAACTCGGACTCAGTTATCGATTTCAATAAGACATGAAAAAAGGCCCCCAGACCTAGTCTGGGGGCCTTTTTTCATGTAAGACAACGCTGAAAGAATTAAAAAAACAAAAAGCCGTTGCGTTTCTTATGCTTCAGCGGCTTGCCTTTCGGATCAATGCCGGGTGCGGCCCGCGAGAGGCCGCGCTTCTGCTTGGCGGTACCAACACGCTTGTCTTTGAATTTTTTGACCGTGAAGCCGCCCGTACCCTTATCGTACTGACGAGCCGGGCCAGTGCCGCGACCGAAGCTGGTGTTGGCCGTGCTGGCACCGGAGCGAGCTTCCAGAATTTCTAACTGTTGATCACGCTTCGCGTCATCGGGGTTCATATTCATTCGGCGCTGCATGCGCGCCACATCAGCCGACTCGTCTTTCGATTTCTGTTTACGAGGCTTGGCTCCTGCCTCCTGATCGGGTGCGGGGGGCACAACCTGGGCGTAAGCAGGCGCCATGAACAGACCGGAAAGCGCCAGCACTGCGCCGGCAAGAAACTTTTTCATGCACAAAAGATAAAGAGAGGAATAGCTACCAAACGACGGAAGGGCAACTTTCGTACCCGTCCCGGCAACGGGGTCTGTATAAAGTTAGTTTCAAACGCCAGAAACTTGTAACTGAGTCTACCAGCCTGAATTTCTTTGGGTTAGTTGCGTTTCTTCGGGTCGCTAAGGTTGCGCACAATAACCGGAATAGCAAAAAAGCCCCCAGCTTAAGATCAACTTTTGGCTGGGGGGCTTTTTTGCTGGTACTCATCGAGCAGTGTGGATTAGGGACGGCGCAGGGCGTCACGGATTTCCATAAGCAGTGCCTGATCCTTCGTTGGACCTGGATCTACGGCCACCACTTCTGTAGGCTGGCGGAAGCGGTTAGCAAAGCGCACAATCAGGAAAACGCAGAAGGCGATGATGAAGAAGTAGATAACTGCGTTCAGGAACAGTCCAAAGTTAAGCGTCGCGGCTCCGGCTTCCTTCGCGGCTTCAATAGTTGCATACGACTCCCCATTAAGAGCTACAAACCAATTCTTAAAGTCGACGCCGCCCGTAGCCAACCCGATTAGGGGCATGAGAATATCTTCAGTCAAAGAGGTAACGATTCTGCCGAAAGACGCACCTATAATTACGCCTACCGCGAGGTCGAGCACGTTGCCTTTTGCTACAAATTCTTTGAACTCAGAAATAACGCTCATAGGATTACAAGTTAAATGAGAGAGGCTTAAGTAAATATATAAGTATTTGCTTGAGGAAGCTTAACAGTGTCTGCAACCGGAGAATAGTGCCCCAATGGTTTTGCTTTATCTTTGCGGCCATTCTGTTTTGCCCTGCCCCACCACCATGACTACTTTCGACAATCTCCTTCTAGACCTCGATACCGCTTCGGGTATTCTTACCATCACCCTGAACAGGCCCACGAAGCTCAATGCCTTGAATAGCGCCACCATCAGTGATATCCACGGAGCCATGCAGCAAGCTCTTGATGATGAGCAGGTGCGAGGAATAATTATGACGGGAAGCGGCGAAAAGGCCTTTGTGGCCGGTGCCGATATTGCCGAGCTGGCGGGGCTGAACGAAATCAGTGGCCGCCGCTTTGCCGAGCAGGGTCAGGATGCCTTTGCCCTGATTGAGGAAAGCACGAAGCCCGTTATTGCCGCCGTCAATGGCTTTGCTTTGGGTGGCGGCGCTGAGTTGGCTATGGCCTGCCATCTGCGGGTAGCCAGCGAAAACGCCCGCTTTGGGCAGCCTGAAGTAAACCTAGGATTGATTCCGGGCTACGGCGGCACCCAGCGCTTGGCCCAATTAGTAGGCAAAGGCAAAGCGTTGGAAATGATGCTCACCGGCGACCCCATCAAAGCCGACGAAGCCCTGCGCTTGGGTTTAGTAAATCATGTAGTGCCCCAGGCCGAGCTGTTGGGCTTTTGCCAGCTGCTGCTCATGCGCATCCTCAGCAAAGCTCCCTTAGCCGTGGGCTTAGTGATTGACTGCGTGAATGCATTTTACGATCCTGAGCGCCACGGCTACCAGACCGAAGCCAACTCTTTCAGCCGGTGCTGCGGCTCCGACGACTTCCGCGAGGGCACCAGCGCTTTCCTCGATAAGCGCCCAGCCGCTTTCACGGGAAATTAAGCTAGCATGAGCGTCGCCAAAAAGCTGGCCAGCCAGACGGCTGTGTACGGCCTTAGCAGCATACTGGGGCGGGCGCTTACGTTCGCCCTGGTGCCGCTGTATACGGCTCGGTTTGCACCTAGCGAGTATGGTATCGTTACGGATCTGTATGCTTACGTGGCCTTCCTGAATATCGTATTCACCTACGGAATGGAAACGGCTTACTTCCGCTTTGCCAACCGTCCGGGCACCGACCGCCGCCAGCTATATAACCAGGTGATGAGCATGCTACTAACTAGTAGCCTGTTGCTCAGCGCATTTCTGGTGCTACTATCTGGTCCGTTAGCCGATGCCCTCCGCTACCCCGACCGCACCACCTACATCGTGTGGCTTGCTTTGGTGCTGGGCCTCGATGCCATAGTGGCCGTGCCGTTCGCCCGGCTGCGCTTAGAGAATAAAGCTAAGAAGTTTGCCGCTATTCGCTTCACCAATACCCTGGTGAATGTAGGTTTATCCTTGTTTTTCATCGTTTTCTGCCGCGATGTGTACGAGGGACGCATGCTTCCCGAGTTGCGGCCCTTGGTGGCGCGCATCTACAATCCGGAGTTAGGCGTTGGCTATATCTTTTTGATTAATCTGATAGCCAATGCCCTGTACATTCCGCTGCTCTGGCGCGAACTGCTGGACTTTCGCTTCCGCCTGAATCTGGCGCCGCTGCGGCCTATGCTGCAATACGCTTACCCGCTGATGTTGATGGGCTTAGCGGGCATGGTAAACGAGGTAGTCGACCGTATTCTGCTCAAGTACTGGCTGCCCGAAGGCTTTTATCCCGGACAAAGCAACCTGACGGCCGTCGGAATCTACGGTGCCTGCTACAAGCTGGCCATTTTTATGTCGCTGGTCATTCAGGCCTTCCGCTATGCGGCCGAGCCTTTCTTCTTTTCTCAGGCAGATGACAAAAACTCGCCGGCTACGTTTGCTGTCGTTTTAAAGTGGTTTACGCTCTGCTGCGCCGTTATTTTCGTGGTCATCAGCGTTTTTATCGAAGACTTTGGTTTGCTGCTGCGTAGTCCTGAGTACCGCACGGGCCTGGCGATAGTGCCGGTTTTGCTGCTCGCAAACTTATTTTTAGGTGTTTATTACAATTTGTCGGTCTGGTTTAAGCTCACCGATAGAACCTACTTCGGTACCTATATCAGTGTTGGCGGCGCCATACTGACTGTCGTGCTCAACCTGCTGCTCATCCCGATATTAGGTTACATGGGCAGCGCCCTTGCCACGCTGGCGTGCTACTTTACGATGGCGGCTATCTGCTGGTGGCTGGGCAACCGCTACTTCCCCATACCCTATCCGGTGCTGCGTATTAGTGTGTGGCTGCTGCTGGCTGTCGGGCTGGTAGCCGCCACGTGGTTTATCAATATCGAAGACTACTGGCTGCGGCATGCTTTTCATTTGGTAGTGTGCTTAGGGTTTGTGGGGGGCATTTTTTTAGTTGAGCGCGCCGACCTGACGCGTAAGACCAGGCCCCAGGTGAAGCAGGCTTAGCACAACGGCCGGGAGTCGCAAAAAAGCCCCCCAGACATGATATCAACTCTCAGACCGTCGCTTTTACACTTCGCTTTTAGCAGCGAGTGCCTTATATTCGTTTAGTTGCCCCCAAATCGTTTACTCTGCTGTTCGGGCTATATTTGTCGCATGCTGATTCCTATTATTAATCGCTCTACGCATCCATTGCCAGCTTACCAGACTGCTCATGCCGCGGGCATGGACGTGCGCGCTTATCTTTCAGAACCCGTTACGCTGCACCCTTTGCAGCGTGCCCTCATTCCAACGGGGCTTTTCATGGAGATTCCCGTGGGCTATGAGGTACAGGTACGGCCCCGCAGCGGCTTGGCTTTTAAGCACGGCATCGGCATCGTCAACAGTCCTGGCACCATCGACGCCGATTACCGCGGCGAGCTGAAAGTGCTGCTGGTCAACCTCTCAGATGAAGAGTTTGTGGTGCAGGATGGGGAGCGCATTGCTCAGTTGGTAGTAGCCCGCCACGAAACGGCCGTTTGGCAGGAAGCTGCCACGCTAAGCGAAACCACGCGCGGAACGGGTGGCTACGGCAGCACCGGAGTTAATTAGCATTGACTTTGCGAACGTTAAATCCCAGCGGAAGCAACCCAACTACAGTATTTCAGTTAGTATACATTCCGATCAACTCAAACTAGCAACCCAAACAACCTACTACATGAAAATCATCGTCCCGATGGCCGGCATGGGCAAGCGCATGCGCCCCCACACACTCACCGTTCCTAAGCCTCTGATTCCGATTGCGGGCAAGCCAATCGTGCAGCGCCTCGTGGAGGACATCGCGAAAGTTTGTGGAGAGCAAGTAGAAGAGGTGGCTTTTATCATCGGACGCTTTGGCGAGACAGTAGAGAAAAGCTTGGTGAAAATTGCCGAGTCGGTAGGGGCCAAAGGCTCTATTTACTATCAGGATGAGCCCCTGGGTACTGCTCATGCTATTCTGTGTGCGAAGGACTCGCTCAGCGGACCGCTCGTAGTAGCTTTTGCCGACACTTTGTTTAAAGCCGATTTTACGCTGGATAGCTCCGCTGCCGGTACCATCTGGGTACAGCGCGTCGACGACCCGAAGCCCTTTGGCGTGGTGAAGCTGGATGACCATGGCCAGATTACGGACTTCGTAGAAAAGCCCACAGAGTTTGTGTCAGATCTGGCCATTATCGGCATCTACTATTTCCAGGATGGCGACTATCTGCGCGACGAGTTACAATTCTTGCTCGACAATGATATCAAGGACAAAGGCGAGTTTCAGCTTACCAATGCCCTCGAAAACATGAAAAACAAGGGCACAACCTTCGTGCCCGGCCGCGTAACCGAGTGGCTCGACTGCGGTAACAAGGACGCCACGGTGTTTACCAATCAGCGCTACCTGGAGTACTTGCAGGAGCGGGGCGAAAAGCTGGTATCTGAATCGGCTACTCTGACCAATTCCATCGTGATTCCACCAGTGTATATTGGTGAGAATGTGAAGATTACTGATTCAGTGGTTGGCCCGCACGTTTCATTGGGCAACAATGCCAACGTGCGCCAATCAGTTGTTTCTAACTCAATCGTGCAGGAATCGGCTACTGTATTGAACACCAACGTGACCAATTCTATGATTGGCAACCACGCTACCGTTACCGGTGTGCCTCATGATTTGAGCCTTGGCGACTATAACACGCTGCGCGTGTGACATTTTCCGCCTCTCGGACGTTAGCAATAGCGCGGACTTATGTTCGCTGGTTTGTTTAGTGCGAAGCCTGCTTCGTTTTAGTACCTTCTGAACAGCGGATTATTGGTCCGCGCTCTTGCGTCCATGAGTCGTATTTCTGCCCTTGTTTTTTTGCTGATCAGCCTGCTGTTTGCCGTTCCGGCGTGGGCGCAGCAATCTGCGCCCGCCAAAAAGGATGCGCCTAGTAAAAAGTCTGAGAAACCGGAAAAGCCGCGTAAGCTTAGCCGACGGGAGAAGAAGGAACTTAGCCGGCGCGCGGAAGTAGAGGCTGCCCAGCTTCGGGTAGGAGCAAACTTATCGGACCGCGACCGGGACATGAGCGAGTCTTACTTCGTGGATGGGGTGAAGTATGTGCTGCTGGAAGACTACAATAAAGCGTTGGAGCGCCTGCTGAAAGCCTACGCACTGAACCCTACCAACGCAGCCATCAACTACAAGATAGCCGAGACGAACTTGCTGAGCGGCAATCTGAAAGATGCCACTAACTTTGCGCAGGCCGCCGTCAGATATGCCCCCCAGAATGCTTATTACTACTTGCTGCTGGCGCAGGTATATACTTCGCAGAAGCAGTTTGATAAGGCTACGCAGGTGTATACCAGCCTGATCAAGGAAGTACCAGATTCTGATTACTATCTGTTCAATCTGGCCGACTTATACATGGCTCAGGGCAAGCTGAATGAGGCGCTGGCTACATTCGAGCAAGCAGAGAAGAAATTTGGCCCCCTTGATGAGGTCTCTTTCAAGAAGCAGCAGATATATCTCAAGCAGAATAACTTAGAAAAAGCCCTCCAGGAGGGCGAGGTCCTCATAAAGACCAACCCGGAAGAGGTGCGCTATGTGCTGGCGCAGGCAGAGATGTATGCTTCCAATAATCGTTTCACTGATGCTATTCGGCTAAGTGAGCAGGCGCTGAAGCAAGACCCAGATAATCCGCAGGCCCGCATGATTCTGGCGGATGTCTATCGCATACAAGGCAACTCAGTGGAGTCGGCCAAGCAGATCAAGCTGGCCTTTGCCAGCCCGGCGCTCGACATAGATGATAAGGTGCGCATCCTGGTTGATTACATCAAGCAACTGCCTAATCCAGCTATCGAGCAAACGGCCCTTGATCTGGCAACTATTACTACCAAAGTTCACCCAAAGGAAGCCAAAGCGTTTTCAGTAGCTGGCGATTTACAAACTATCACGGGCCATAAGGCTGCTGGGCGGGAGGCTTATTTGCAGGCCATTCAGCTCGACGATTCCAAGTTTCTGCTTTGGCAGCAAGTCGTGCTGATTGACGCGGAGCTAAACCAAACGGATTCTCTCTTGCGTCACACCGAGCGGGCTTTGGAGCTTTTCCCCAACCAGGCTGCCATGTGGTTCTACAACGGGGTAGCTTATATTCTAGACAAGCAGCCAGTAAAAGGCGTGAAGTCACTTGAATATGGGCGGAAGCTGGCCACTGACAATCCGGAGCTACTATCGCAGTTTGACACGCAGCTGGGCGATGCTTACCACGAGTTGAAAGAGTATGCCAAGTCGGATGCTGCCTACGAGGCTGCGTTGAGCTTTGATGCCAACAATGCGCAGGCGCTGAACAATTACAGCTACTATCTATCGTTGAGAGGCGATAAGCTGGAAAAGGCGAAGGAAATGTCGGGTAAGCTAGTTAAGCAGTTTCCTGACAATGATACCTACCTGGATACGTACGCTTGGGTTTTATACAAGCTTAAGGATTACCAAGGGGCCAAGCAAGCGCTGGAAAAGGCCCTCAAGACGACTACTGATGCCACTGTAATAGAGCATTACGGGGATGTGTTATTTCAACTGGGCGAAAAAGACAAGGCCGTGACTCAGTGGCAACGCGCCCAAAAGGCCGGCGGCGCATCGGCGTTCATCGTCCGCAAGATCAAAGACCAAAAATTGTATGAGTAACCGCTTTTTGCTGCTTTTTGTAGTCCTCATTATCCTGGGAAGCTGCGCCCGCAAGGCCATTCCCGCCAAAACTGTTATTCCACCAACTGCCAATGCAGTTAAGGCCAACAACGTAGAGTTTCGGTACCTCTCGGCCAAGGGCAAAGCTCAGATTGAGCAAAACGGCAATAAGCTCCCCAATGCGAATCTGACGCTTCGCATGCGCCGCGATAGCGTGATCTGGTTATCGGTATCGGTGGCTGGATTTGAGGGCGTGCGCGCTTCCATTACCCAAGATTCGGTTCGGGTACTGAATAAGCTGCAGCACGAATATTATGTAGGTGATTTTGCCTACTTAAGTCGTCAGCTTAACGTGCCTGTTTCCTTTGCTCAGGTTCAAGCTTTGCTGCTTGGCAACTACCTGCCCGCCACCAACGGAACGGAGCCCACAATAACGACGGAGGGAGCTACGCAGCGCATACAGTACAACCAAGCCAGTTTATTTATTGAGCAGCTTATTGAAATGAGCCTGGGTAAGCTACAAAAGCTCAGCGTGCGTGATGATGCCAGTAAAAATAATCTGCTGGTAGATTACTCTGACTTTCGCACGTTGATGCCTACTAATCAGAGTTTTGCTCATAATACGGTGGTTCAGGTGCAGCAGGCCAATGGTAAGACCAACTCATCGGCCGCTATTAACTATCGCAATGTGGACGTAGACACCGAGCGTTTGGATTTCCCGTTCTCGGTACCTTCGGGCTATGTACGCAAAAAGTAAGCACTGGCTTTGCTGGCTGCTATTGGGATTGATGTTGGTGCAGGCTGCGCCATCGGTGGCTCAGCAGCGCAGTAAAAAAACAACCACGCGCAAAGCCCCTGTCCGGAAAAGCACCACTAAATCGAAAGCACAGCTGGAACGCGAGCGGTTAGCTAACCTGCGCCGGATTCGGGAAGCCAGCCGCATTTTGAGTCAGACACAAAAGCAGAAAGAGGCTTCGCTTGGTCAGCTGAATGCGCTCAAAGAAAAGCTGGACGTGCAGAAGGGCGTAATCCGCAACATCTCCTCGGAGCTGAAGTACATTGAGTCGGATGTACGGCAGACAGAAACCCAGGTGCAGCAAACGCAGCAGAGTCTGGAGCAGCTCAAGAGCGAATATGCCCGGCTGATCTACGCGTCCTCCAAAACGGCCAATAGCTACAACCGCCTCATGTTTTTGTTTGCGGCCGAGTCGTTCAACCAACTCATGCTGCGCATGCGCTATGTTCGGCAGTACTCGGAGGTACGCAAAACGCAGGCGGCTCAAATTACGAGCGTACAGCAGCGCCTCAACCGCCAGCTTACGGGCCTGACGGAGAAGAAGCAGGAAAAAAGCAGTTTGCTTACTACGCAGCTGGCCGAGAACCGCAACCTCAGCACATTGAAGGTGCAGCAGGACCAGGTAGTTACGAAGCTGAGCCGCCAGGAGGAAAACCTGCGCCAAGAGCTGGCCAATCGTCAGGAAGCCGTCAGGAAGCTGGATAATTTGATTGCTCAGCGAGTGCGTGAAGAGATAGCCCGAGCTGCCCGGGTGGCCGCAGCCAAAGCAGCCGCAAAAGCGGCCGCCGAACGTGCCGCAGCTGGTAGCAGTAGCCCTGGCAGTACCGCCCGCACCAGTCCGGCAGCCGAAGCGGCCGCTACCCGCGTCGACCGCATTACGCTCACACCCGAAATAGCCAGTATTTCCTCATCATTTGCCGAGAACAGGGGGCGCATGCTGTGGCCTGTAGCCCGCGGATTTATTTCTCAGCACTTCGGCCGTCATGCGCATCCAGTGCTAAAAAACGTGATTGTTGAGAACCGCGGCGTCGATATCCAAACAAGCGCCGGAGAAGCTGTGCGAGCTGTTTCAGCCGGTAAAGTGCTTACCGTTACCAGTATTGCGGGCATGAATAACATCGTGATGGTGCAGCACGGAGAGTACTTCACCGTGTATGCCAAGCTGCGCAGCGTAAGCGTAAGTGAGGGCGACCAAGTGCAGGCCAAGCAGTCAATCGGGACTGTGTACACCAATTCGGAGGGTACGTCGGAGCTACAGTTTCAGGTGTGGCGCAACAGCTCCAACCTGAACCCCGAAAGCTGGCTGGGACAGAAGTAAAGCTCAAAGACAGTTTAGGTGCGAGCTGAGCTGCCAGATGCCAGCATATTTGCCCCCAGCGGCTGTGAAACGCTTAAGGCGCATTTCTGCGCGAGCTTCTGCACGTAGAAGCTTTCGAGGAACTGAGTGATTTGGGCGGTTTCGATCAGAAAGCCATCGTGGCCGTAGCCGGAATCCATTTCGGCGTAGATAGCGCCGGGGATGTGGCGAGCCAAAAGCTGCTGCTCACTGGGTGGAAATAATACATCAGACGTGATGCTTAGCACCAACGTGCGAGCCCTGATCTGGCCCAGCGCAGCAGGTACGCCCCCTCGGCCTCGGCCCACATTATGCGAGTCCATCGCTCTGGACAGCGCCACATAGGTGTACGCATTGAAGCGCGCCACTAGCTTATCGCCCTGATATTGCTGATAAGAGCTGGCCCGAAAATCCGTGATTTTGTTTTCCTCGGGTTCATGCTGGGTATTGCCATATGCCTCGTAGCTGCGGTAGCTGAGCAGGGCTATGGCGCGGGCTGCTTTTAAGCCAAATTGCCCCCCAGTCGGCGTGGCCGACTGGTAAGTAGGGTCGGCGAAAATGGCCAGGCGCTGCGCTTCGTTAAAAGCAATGCCCCAGGGCGAATGCTGCGCGTTGGTAGCCAGCACAACAAGGTGCTCGAACACAGTGGGTCGCTGAATCGCCCACTCCAATGCCTGCTGCCCACCTAATGAGCCGCCAATCAGCGTGTGAATATGGCCTATACCCAAATGCTGGCGCAACGCTTCGTGCGCCGCGACCATATCGCGCACGGTAAGCAGCGGAAAATTATGGTAGAGCCGTTCCTGCGAATCGGTGGGGGTGAGCGGGCCGGAAGATCCGTAGCAGGAGCCCAATATGTTGGCGCATACGATGAAATGATTTGCCGGATCGAAGTAGCAGTTATTACCAAACAGACCGGGCCACCAGCTGAGCACATCAGCGTTGGCCGTAAGCGCATGGCATACCCATACCACATTGTCGCGGGCGGCATTCAGCGTTCCATAGGTCTGGTAAGCTATCTGCACCTGAGGCAAGGTGGCGCCACTTTCGAGCTGAAGCGGCGCGGGAAGAATAAACATCTGATAATCAGTCATGCGACGCTAGCGGATTCCCGAGCCAAGAGGGGATTGTTGAAGCTGCCAATACAGCAGTCAGACTCATGACGAATGGTAAAGCAGATTTTCAATAGCTCCCAAACCGAGTGAGGTTAACCCGATCAGGGGGTTGGTTCGGGAGCTATTGAAGGATGGGCAAGGCGGTATCTTTCTTCCGTTTCTACCTTGTCACCCCGCCAAACCGTAGGACTGGAAAACGGAGCGCCGGTTGCTGCAACGGCCGCGCTCCGTACTTTCTGCTTGCCGCAGTTATACTTCCAGCACTACGGGGTGTTCGAGAGCTGGCTCTGGGAGCGCGTCGCTTTCGCTTTGCTGACGCTGGGGGGCTTTTTCCGCTACCGCGTCGAAGGCGTTCTGCAGGTCAGCTTTGATGTCTTCGATGTGCTCCAAGCCCAGAGAAATGCGCAGCAGCGTGGGCGTCACGCCAGCCGCTATTTGCTCCTGATCGGAGAGCTGCTGGTGGGTAGTGGCAGCGGGCTGAATGATCAGCGTTTTCGCATCGCCCACGTTAGCCAGATGACTCACCAGCTTTAAGTTGTCGATGAAGTGCGTGGCTGTTTCTTTGCTGCCTTTTATGCTGAAAGTCAGTACGCCACCTGCGCCGCGCTTCAGGTATTTCTGGGCTAAGGTGTGGTAGCGGCTGCTTTTCAAGCCCGGGTAATTTACGGCTTCCACCTGCGGATGCTGTTCCAGCCATTCGGCCAGCTTTTGCGCATTTTCTACCGTCCGGTCTACGCGCAACGACAGGGTTTCGAGGCCTTGCAACAGCAGGAATGAGTTGAAGGGGCTAATAGCAGGACCAAAATCGCGCAGGCCTTCTACCCGTGCCCTAATGATAAAGGCAATGTTGCCAAACGGTCCGCCTTTGCCGAAGACATCGTTGAAGACGAGGCCGTGGTAGCCTTCTGATGGCTCCGTAAACTGCGGAAACTTGCCGTTGCCGAAGTCGTATTTGCCCCCGTCCACAATCACGCCGCCAATGCTGGTGCCGTGGCCGCCAATCCATTTTGTGGCCGACTCTACCACGATGTGCGCGCCGTGCTCCAGGGGGCGAAACAAGTAACCGCCCGCGCCGAACGTGTTATCAACGATGAGGGGTAGGTCGTGCTTGTCAGCAATGGCAGCAATGCGCTCAAAATCGGGGATGCTGAAGCTGGGATTGCCAATGGTTTCGAGGTAAAGCGCCTTGGTGTTGTCGTCGATCAGTGCCTCAAAGCTTTCGGGGGTGTCGCCATCGGCAAAGCGGGCTTCGATACCTAAGCGCTTGAAAGCCACCTTGAATTGGTTGTAGGTACCACCGTAGAGGTGCTGGGTGCTCACGAAGTTATCGCCGCCCTGTAGGATGTTGTTCAGCGCCAGAAACTGGGCTGCCTGCCCCGAACTGGTAGCCAACGCGGCCACGCCACCTTCCAAGGCTGCCACCCGTTGCTCAAACACATCGGTGGTGGGGTTCATGAGGCGCGTATAAATGTTGCCGAACTCCTTAAGGGCAAATAGATTAGCCCCGTGTTCAGCGTTTTTAAACACGTAAGAAGTGGTCTGGTAGAGAGGAACGGCGCGCGAGCCAGTAGTGGGATCGGGCTGCTGGCCAGCGTGTAGTTGGAGCGTTTCGAAGTGCAGGTTTTGCGTGGACATAGTAAGTCTGATTGAGTTTTATTTGAACTAGGAAGAGATGAGAAGATGCAGATAGTTAGGCGCATCAGGGCCGCAGGAGGCGGCAAGCTGAGCGGGCTCCGTAGCCAAAAGAGCTAGACAGAGACGGGCGAAAACCTACCGTCGGAGCGAGCATAAAGCCCAGCGTGCGACACGGTTTTGAAACGACTAAAGAGGAAAGGGTCTAAACCGGAAGCCAGCTTAGCAACAGCATGCGCAACAACAGCACATTCGCGTAGCCTCATAACTGCCAACGGCAGGGGGCAAAACGCAGAAACCCGCAAGCCAACCAAGGCGCAAGGAAGCAGCCGGGACAAACGGGTGAAGTAAGAAGGAAAAAGCAGTGTTTTTCATGGCACTCAGCTTATATCTCCCGCTGGCAAAATGGCCGAACGGGCAGGAATTGGCACCTTTCAAAACAATGAAGGTTGCCAGCGGGTCAGGGAGCCTGTTCTCTCGCCGCTTCTGTATAAAATCTGAAAAACTGTCTCGTCGATAACGAGGAGTACCGGGTTGGTAAGTGCAAATGTACAGTTCGAAATGAGAACGCCAAATGCAATAAAAAGTTTTTACGGAGGCTAACTCAATGAGTAACAAGCAAAAAAGCCCCCCAACATTTTGCTGGGGGGCTTTTTGACTACAATTTAGCCTCGGGTGTACTTAAGCTTGGGGCAAGGTCAAAACCTGGCCTACTTCGATATGATCGGGGTTCGAACCAATGGTTGACTTGTTGGCGTCATAAATCTGGTGCCACTTAGCGGCGTCACCGTAGTGCTTCTTCGCGATTTTAGAAAGTGAATCGCCGCTAACTACTGTGTATTGCGTGCCTTGAGCGGCCGTAGGGGCAGCGGGCTGGTTGGCGTTGCCAAAGAAGTCAGTATTAGCCTTCTGGTTAGGGTTGGCAGCCGGCTGAACCGGTTTTTCGTCGCCTTTATTGGTTAAGAAATCGAACAGTCCCATAGTCGTGGTTGATTAAGGAGAAAAAGGCGCATGTGCTTGATAGCTATGCTGTCACGCCGTATTACGCCCCCACTGAAAATAAGTTGCGGGTCTCAAAAAGGCTTATCCGTTGTTAACTCTTTCCGGCGAGGCGCGTAAGAAGCGCAACATTGCTTTGCTGGAATATAGGACCAGCTGAAGTCGCTCCTTTCCATTTTTCGTTAACCCTAAGGTCACTCCTCATGAAAACTATTGCACTTCCTTTCCGCTATTTGGCCAGCCTCATTATGCTGTTGTCGCTATTCACGGCTGCTTGTAGCCAGAAAGACAAAGTTGGTGAAACCAATATGCTGTATGGCACCGAAAGCAAGGTCTGGAAAACGGATAAAGAAACCACTGCCAGCGGCGACAAAGTGGCCCAAACCGATGCTGATAAAGATACTGAGCTGCGTTTCTACGCCAACGGTAACTTCAACATGACGTCGCCTCAGCAGTCAATGCAGGGCAAGTACACCTTCGATCAGCCCGGCAAGAAAATCACCCTTACCCCCGACGGCGGCACTACATCCATGAGCTTTGATGTGGTAAACCTGACGGACGACAAAATCACGTTGCGCGGCGTAAATGGCGAGCAAATGATGCTGGAGTCTGAGTAATCGGATTTCGCTTACTTATAAAAAAGCCCCCCAGTAGTACACTGGGGGGCTTTTTTGCTTTAGGAGTTCATGACCTTCTTTACCTGATTTCGGCCGAATACCCGGGCTACCCAGCGGGGCAGGAAAATGGCCCCCAGCACCAGATACAGGTAATACGTAACAATACGATACAGCAGAACCACAAAATTTGTCATGGTGGGCGTGCCGATAAACTTGCCAAAAAAGGTGGGGAAAGCGCCCTCCGCAATGCCCGCGCCACCCGGCGTAATGGCCACCAGTAGCACCACTTTATAGATCAGGTTGCGGCTGAAAATCAGACCAAATTCCCCCCAGCTTAGATCCACAAAGGCAGCAATAATGCAACCGATTACCAAGTAGCGAGCCGTCCAGACGAAAGCCGTAGAAAGGGCCGCTTCTACCCAATATCTCGGTCCGTTGCCACGGAGCTGAGCCGAGGCCCACACCATCTCGTTGCCATGCTGATAGGCTTTGGCTCGCCAGCGCCGTAAGCCTTTCAGGGAAAACAGCCGCACCAATAACCGCTTAACCGACTGCGGATTAATAAAAAGCGCATAAAGCATTACGCCCGAGTACAGCGAAACCAACAGGTAGCTCAGCACGAAAGCCACCTTCAGGGTAGTTACAAAACCTCCCTGAAGCGCCTCGTGTGGGTACAGCGCATCGCCCGCCAGCCACACCACCAATGGCACCGTCACGACATAATAAACGTTGTCGAGCAATGCCGTAACCATCACGTAGGCAAGTGATTTGCCGAGAGAAATTCCTTCTTTATTCAGCAGAAACGGCGCTACGGAGGTGCCACCCACAGCGGAAGGCAATACGCAGGAGGCAAATTCCCAGATCATAATCACATCCAGGCTCTGGCGCCAGCTCAGTACTTTCTCCGAGATGTGTCGGATGCGGTAGATGTAGCCCCAATCGCGCGCTACCAGTACTGCTACCATCACCAATAGCCAATGCAGCTTGGCATTTGCTAAGGGCGCCAAATCCCCTGGCCGGTAGCTGCGCCAGAACATAAAGCCTACTACGCTCAGGCCAATAAGAACCGGCAGAACGATGCGAGAAGGCTTTAGCTTATCAAGAAGTTGCTTTTCCTGACTATCCTGGGTGAGCGGCATGGGTAAAAGGCGGGTGGTGGGGTAAAAGTAGGCAATAATGAGAGCGGCCCCTACCAAATACGCGTTAAGTGTTGCCTCGGACGAGGCCAACGCATGAGGTTAGAAGTAGGTGGAAGAAAGGTGAGCGTTTGCGACTTCCATCAACAACCGGCCCTAATGAAAAGTCGTACCTTTGTCTGGTAACTTCGGCAGGAAACTTGGACGGTTCCAACCTTTTACATTGCTAGTAGGTTATGGTGCTATATTTTACTTTTTGCTTTTCTGAAAGATGATTGTTGAACCCGGTGAACTACTGGCGGCCATTGACTCGCCTGATGACCTCAAGAAGCTCAGCGAGGACCAACTTGTCCAGGTAAGCCAAGAGCTGCGCCAGTTCATCATTGATTCAGTTTCGATTTATGGGGGGCATTTTGGTGCTTCTCTTGGCGTAGTAGAGCTAACGGTAGCTCTGCATTATGTCTTTAACACCCCCTACGACCAGCTAGTGTGGGATGTGGGCCACCAAGCCTACGGTCACAAAATCCTGACGGGTCGCCGCAACCAGTTCCCTACGAATCGTCGCTACGGCGGCATGTCGGGCTTTCCCAAGCGCAAGGAAAGCGAGTACGATGCCTTTGGCGTAGGTCACAGCAGCACCAGTATCGGCGCTGCCTTAGGCATGGCAGTAGCTTCCGAGTACAAGAATGAGCAGGACCGTCAGCACATCGCCGTAATCGGCGATGGTGCCATGACGGCCGGTATGGCCTTTGAAGCCCTCAATCATGCCGGCGTTGCCAAGTCTAACCTACTGGTTATTCTTAACGATAACTGCATGAGCATTGACCCCAATGTGGGTGCGCTCAAAGAATATCTTACCGACATCACCACCTCCCGCACGTACAATAAAGTGCGCGATGAGTTGTGGAACGTATTGGGCAAGCTCAGCAAGTTCGGCCCGAATCCCCAGCAGATTGCCCGCAAAGTAGAGCAGGCCATGAAGGCAACGCTGCTCAAGCAAAGTAATCTGTTTGAGGCCCTCAACTTCCGCTATTTCGGCCCCGTGGATGGCCACGATGTGCAGCATCTGACTACCATTCTGCGCGACCTGAAAAGCATTCCAGGTCCCAAAATTCTGCATTGCGTAACGGTAAAAGGAAAAGGCTATGCCTTAGCTGAAAAGGACCAAACGCTATGGCACGCGCCTGGTCTGTTCGACAAAATAACGGGTGAGATCCATAAGAAAACCTACGATAGTCCCCAGCCACCTAAGTATCAGGATGTGTTCGGCCACACTATCGTAGAACTTGCCGAGCAAAACGAAAAAGTGATGGGTGTAACGCCCGCCATGCCCTCCGGCTGCTCCCTGAATATCATGATGAAGGCCATGCCGGATCGTGCCTTCGACGTGGGCATTGCCGAGCAGCACGCTGTTACGTTCTCTGCGGGCTTGGCTACACAGGGCTTGGTACCGTTCTGCAACATCTATTCTTCCTTTATGCAGCGTGCCTACGATCAGGTAGTGCACGATGTGGCATTGCAGAATCTAAACGTGGTTTTCTGCCTCGACCGTGCCGGATTTGCCGGTGCCGACGGTCCCACTCACCACGGCTGCTACGACATAGCCTTTATGCGTTGCGTACCCAACATGGTGGTTTCGGCACCCATGAATGAACAGGAACTGCGTAACCTAATGTATACCGCCCAGCAGCCCGACATGGGTCCTTTTAGTATCCGCTATCCACGAGGTGAGGGCGTGATGCCTAAGTGGCGTACTCCTTTCCAAAAAATCACTGTTGGTACGGGCCGCGTAGTGCGCGAAGGGCAGGGTGTCGCTATCTTGAGTTTCGGCCATATCGGCAACTACGCAGTGAAGGCTACCGCTGCTTTGGCTGCTGAAGGTATTCCTGCCGGCCACTACGATATGCGCTTCGCTAAACCATTAGACGAAGCAATGCTTGCCGATGTACTCAGCCGCTACCAAGCTATTGTGACGGTAGAGGATGGCTGCCTGCAAGGCGGCTTTGGGGCTGCCGTGCTGGAGTTTATGGTTGACCATGGCCACAGCGTTCCTGTTAAGCGCCTGGGTATTCCTGACCGAGTTGTAGAACACGGCTCTCAGGATGAATTATATAAGGAGTGCGGCTTCGACGCCACTGGTATTGCTAACGCGGTGCGGGAATTGACTAGTAGGGTGGTAGCGAAAGCTTCTGTTGAGCGGTTCGCTCTCTAAAAGGAAAATTTACACATCTTCAGCTAGGCTATTCTTGCATATTAACGCTTTTCGTAATGCGGCAGTAGTGTGCTAACCTCTGTCAGTATTCATTACACTATTATTGAGAATTATTATACTTGTCCGGGCTTTCTATAGGCTCGGACTTTTTTTGGTGTTCTTTATTATACTATTATCACCAGTTGAGCTTATTGTATATAAACAGTTAAAAATGAATGCTATAATAGTGCTGCATAGGCCTTGAATCTATGCCCTTTGTAATGTTCTACGGCTGAAATAGTAAACGATGGTTCATGCCCAAACTTTGAATTATAATAAAATAAGGCATAGAATTAGCTTGTATATATAACTATTGAGTATAAATTTGTCAAGGTGAAATATTGCTTGCTGAACTACAAAATGGTTTTCCAACTTCTTACTTTCCTTTATCTGATCTCGCTTACCTAACCCTTTTGCATTTTGAAACATTATCTACTCCTCTGCTTAACCTTTGTGTTAATGGCCTTTGCCAGTAGCAATGCCTCAGCTCAATGTGTGTACACTAGTATCTCTAATGGAAACTTTTTTCTTCCAGGTACAACAACCATTAATCCAGCCGTTATACAGCGATCTTTAACTGGCTGTGGCACTCAAGATACGCCCAGTAATAGCACCATTATTATTGATGATAATGTAATCCTCAATGGTGATTTTACCACCACAGGTGAAATTAGAATAAAAGCTGGGGGCTCATTGATAGAAGACGGCACCAGACGGACCTTAACAATAAATACCCAAGGTAACGTAGCAGGTTTTTTGGCAATAGAAGCTAGTGCAGAGCGTGTTATAAATTCTCCACAGGTAAGTGTATCGGTTCTTATAGGTAATAAGGCTAATATTATAGTAGATGATAATTCTATTTTACGGGTGAATTGCACCTTGCAGTTGATTAATCAGTCATACGTCGGGTTAGGTAATAATTCCTTACTCAATGTACTTGGTGATATAGATGTTCAGAATGGTAATGTTCTGATCACTGGTCCAGACCCCACTCAGGGGGGGTCACCTGCAGGGTTACGCGTTGCCGGTGCTATTCGCACTAATAATGGAGGAGCAGACCTTTTCGCGCCTAATGATCTATTGATTACTTGTATACAGCAAAAAGAGATTCCCTGTACTGTCTCAACTGGACCAAATGTAACCCCAGTCAACTCTAGCAACGACCCATCATGCATTTCGGTGTTGCCTGTGACGCTTACTCGCTTTGTTGGCAACTGGGCTTCTGGTGGTACTGCAGTTAACCTGAAATGGACCACAGTTACTGAGGTTAATAATGCTCATTTCGCAGTGGAGCGTTCGGTTGATGGAATTACGTTCGAGAAGATAGCTCAGGTAGCAGGTGCGGGTAGCTCTACCATGCTGCGGAATTATGCTTACACTGATGTTAGCCCTTTAACTTCTTCTTCCTACTATCGCCTACGGCAGGTAGATTACGATGGCAAAGCCACGTATTCAACCATTATTTCCTTGGGCAAACCCCAGCGAACCACTGATTGGCTTGTTTCTACCTCTTCACCCCGCCATTTTACAATTCAGAGCCAACTGGACGGGGATAGCCGCTTCTCCGTGCTAGACGTAACTGGTAAGCCTGTGTTCTCGCAAGCTGTATCAACGGAAAATGCTGATGTCGTAATTCCTTCTCTCCCAACGGGCGTGTACCTTTTCCGTCTCACGACGAAGCAGGGCCGATTTACAGTTCGGCAGGTAGTTACAGCTGGCAAATAGTTAGGTGATCAAATTCGTAATAAAGCTGCCCTTCATAAGCCTTAAAACGAAACATAAACGCCAGCAAAAAGGCCAGGACCGTATACGGTCCTGGCCTTTTTGCTGGCGTTACCTTGCTCTTCAAATTACCAAGGTTTTAGATTTTAATTAACGAACTAGTAACTATGATTGAAGCATATAAAAAACCAGTTATTATCTTCCTCCACGGCTTTGCTGAAAGCCGCAACATCTGGGCTGAGTTTACCCAAGATTACCCCCCAGAGTACCGGATTCTCACACCCAACTTCCCCGGTTATGGCAACCAAAAGGAGCCACCTGTTGCTGACTACTCTATGGAAGCGCTGGCTGAGTTTGTACAAGAAGAGCTAGATCAGACCGGTATTCAACAAGCCATTTTTATTGGTCACTCTATGGGCGGATACGTGGCGTTGGCCTTTGCCGAGAAGTATCCGGCGCGGGTGGCGGGTTTGTGCCTCTTTCACTCGTCAGCCCAGGCAGATAGCGAGGAGAAGAAGGCCAACCGCGACAAGAACATCAGCTTTGTGGAGCGCCACGGCGTGGCAAAGTTTATGGAGACCTTCATCCGACCGCTGTTTGCCAATGCCAACGAGGAAGCCATGATGCCCTACCGGCGCCAGTTGGAAGAAATAGGTGCCGCCACCTCACAGGCTAGTATAGTTGGGGGTATGCGAGCCATGCGCAACCGGCCCGACCGTACGGAAGTGTTGCGCAAAGCCACGTTTCCAGTGCTATTTATAGTGGGTAAGGAAGATGCGGCGGTGCCGTTAGCTACGTCTTTGGAGCAGGTAGCACTGCCGCCTGTGAGCACAGCCCTGTTTCTGGAGCGCGTGGGTCACGTTGGGTTCTTTGAGCGGCCGCAAGTTACCCGACGGGCAGTGCTAGACTTCGTGGGGGGCATTTTTGGAACGTAATAGGATCATCAGCAAACAAATAAAAAGCCCTGCTAGCAAACTAGCAGGGCTTTTTTCTAGGCAAAGAAATGCCTACTGAACTGGTACCATTTTATCACGCAGGCTAGTGGGTGCTCCCTCTAGCGACATGATGCACAAATTAGCTTTGTCGGTAAGGTTATAGCCCTGTGCACTAGGAACTAGTCCCTTGCATGTCTTTATCAGAAATGCGGCATATAGCATAAAGAGGCGTTAACTCCTTAATAATCCCATTTTCATCATTGCCTCCGCAATCTGCACGGCGTTGGTGGCAGCTCCTTTACGGAGGTTATCCGCCACTACCCACATATTGAGCGTGCGCGGCTGCGACTCATCACGGCGGAGTCGGCCGACCAGTACAGCGTCCTTGCCGTGAGCGTCTTTGGGCATTGGGTACTGGTTTTGGGCTACGTCGTCAACCACTTCCACGCCATCGGTTTCGCGCAAAATACGGTACACGTCGGAAAGCTCAAACTCCTGCGCAAACTCTACGTTTACAGCCTCCGAGTGACCCCCCATTACGGGAATCCGCACGGCCGTGGCGGTTACCTGAATAGTGTCGTCGCCGAGGATTTTCTTGGTTTCGCGTACCATTTTCATTTCCTCCTTCGTGTAGCCATTGTCCTCAAATACGTCGATGTGAGGCAGCACATTCAGGTCGATGGGGTGGGGGTAGGCGGGGTTGGAAGCCGTCTGGCCCGCCCGCTCCTCCATCAATTGATCAACAGCTTTTTTGCCGGTACCGGTTACGCTTTGATAGGTGCTTACTACAATGCGCTTGATCTGGAAAGCCTCGTGCAGCTGGTGCAGGGCCAATACCATCTGAATAGTAGAGCAGTTGGGGTTAGCGATAATCTTATCGGCTGAGGTAAGCTCTTTGGCGTTGATTTCGGGCACGACTAGCTTCTTAGTAGGGTCCATGCGCCAGGCCGAGGAATTGTCGATAACGACGGTGCCAACCTCTGCGAAGCGTGGAGCCTGTTCTTTTGAAACGCCGCCGCCCGCCGAAAAAATAGCCACCGCCGGTCGAGCCGCAATGGCCGCGTCCATGCTTACTACCTTATATTTTTTACCCTGAAACTCGATTTCCTGGCCTACCGATTTTTCGGAAGCCACGGGCAGCAGTTCAGTGACCGGGAAATTGCGCTCGGCCAGCACTTTCAACATTTCGCCCCCGACCAGGCCGGTGGCACCAACTACGGCGATTTTCATAGGAAAATTGGGTTTCTAAACATTGGCCGCACCTACGGCTCCTACACAAAGATAGGGGCGAAGCGACTTTCATTTCGCGGTATCCTTCTTGCATAGGCGCGCGGCGCGCTGGGGGGCAAATTATAGGCAGCTTGTTATACCGCTTCTCCGGTCAGCACACAAACTTATATAGGTAGCGATACCGCCGACGATAGTAAGCATGCGAGCATTCATACTGGGTTTAATTCCTTTAGTTTTTTCCATAGCTGCTAATGCTCAGCTTGTTGAGTCTTTTGCCGACGGTAATCTCAACCAAAACCCAACCTGGGCCGGCGATGAAGGCAGTTTTCAGGTAAGCGGCGAACAGCTGCAAAGCAACGGACCCGCCACCACCGGCACTACGCTGCAACTGGTAACGGCCAGCACCGCGGCCAGCGGCGTTACGTGGGAGTTTTATGCTAATCTGCGCCTGGCTACCTCGGGGGGCAATTTGGCCGATGTCTGGCTCATGGCCGATCAGGCCAGCTTAAAAACGAGCGGCACCAAAGGCTACTTCGTGCGGCTGGGAGGTACGCCAGATGAGATTAGCTTGTTCCGGCAAGATGCCACGGGTAGTCCTGTATATGTTATTAATGGTCAGGATGGTACGCTGAAGTCTGCTAACAATAACGTAGTGCGTGTGCGTGTGACTCGCTCTGCTCAGAATGTCTGGGTGCTGGAACACGACCTGGCTGGGGGGCAAAATTTTGCTTCCGGCGGCACGGCTACCGATGCCACGCACCAGCGCAGCGCCTTTTTCGGGGTGCGCCTGACCTACTCTTCCGCCAACAACCGCAACTTTTACTTCGACGATTTTCGGATTACTGATACGGTACCGCCCGCTCTGCTGAGCGCTACGCCCACCGGCCCCCACCAGCTGGATGCTTTATTCAGTGAAAACCTTGATGCTATCAGCGCTGCCAGCTTCCGCCTCGTAGCCGGGCCGGCAGTACTTACGGCCCAAACCGATGCAGACAATCCGGCCCTGGTACACCTGACGCTGGGGGGCAATTTTCCCTTGGGAAACAATACGCTCGAAGCGCGCAATATCACCGATGCTAACGGAATAGTGGCTGCTGGGCCGCTTACTGCTGCTTTTGTAAATCAGGGTTTTGCCGTGGTGCCGGCTTTCAATCAGGTGCTCATTACCGAAATAATGGCCGATGACACCCCGGTGGTGGGGCTGCCCGCGTCGGAGTACATCGAGATTCATAACCCCACGGCAAGTACGGTGCTTGATTTGGCGGGTCTGCGGCTGCTGAAGCCGGGCAGCGCTACGGCCGCTGTCTTTCTGGCTGGGGCCGTGCTGCTGCCGGGCGAGTATGCTGTGGTCTGTGGCAGCACGCGCGTTAGTCAGTTTGCCGCTTTCGGGAAAGTCTTTGGGCTGACGAATTTCCCCAGCCTTTCAAATGCCGGCGACCAGCTTGTATTGCGCGCCCGCAACGGACAAACCTTGTTTGAAATCACGTATTCGGATACCTGGTACAAGGATTTGCGCAAAAAAGAAGGCGGCTGGTCGCTGGAAATGGTAGATGCTGCCAACCCCTGCGCCGGCAGCAGCAACTGGACCGCCAGCACCAACGACAGTGGCGGGACGCCCGGCCGCGTCAACGCGGTGCGGACTACTAACCCTGACCGTACCGCGCCCACCTTACAGCGGGCCGTGGCCCTGACTCCGACTACGGTGCGCCTGGTTTTCGGGGAGAAGCTGGATAGCTTGGCCAACACCAACGTTGGGCTGTATGCCTTAACACCCGCTGTGCCTATCACGCGGATAGTACCGCAGGGCCCCGATTTCCGTGCTGTCGATTTGCTGCTGGCTACCAATTTGCCCCCCAACCAGCCGCTGACCGTGGCCGTGCACCGCGCCACCGATTGCGCGGGGAATGGCGCGGGGCCGATTACCTCCACAGCCTTTGCCTTGCCCATAGCGGCCACAGCTGGCGACGTTGTAATCAATGAAATCCTGTTCAATCCACGCACGGGAGGCGTCGATTTTGTGGAGCTGCTGAATCGTTCGGCCAATTATCTGGATGTGCAGGGCTGGCAGTTGGGCGTGGAGCAAGCCGCGGGCCTGAGCGCCAGCCCTATCAGCGCAGAACCGTATGGCTTGGCGCCGGGCCAGCTGCTGGTGCTCACTACCCGCCCCGACGTGGTGCAAAGTGAATATCCAACCCATGACCCGGCGGCGTTCCTGACCATGGCCAGCTTTCCCAGCCTCCCCGACGATGCCGCTACGGTAGTAGTACTGGACGCAAAGGGCCAGACAATTGACCGCTTCAGCTACGACGAAAAGCTGCATCTGCCCTTACTCAGCGACCGCAACGGCGTGTCGCTGGAGCGAATTCGGGCGGCGGAACCTAGCGTGGGGGGCAATTTTCACTCCGCGGCCAGCGCCGTTGGGTACGGTACCCCTGGCCGGCCCAACTCGCAGTACCAGGCCGACCCTACCGGGGCGAAGCTCTTCCAGATTGAACCCGAGATATTTACCCCCGACGAAGACGGCCAGCAAGATTTTACGACGCTCACTTACCGCTTCGACTACCCAGGCTACGCGGCCTCTATTACCGTTTATGATGCGCAAGGGCGGCTGACTCGTCGCCTGCTGCGCAACGAAACCTTACCTAATAGTGGGTTTTTGCGGTGGGATGGCCTCACCGATCAAGGCCGTAAAGCTGCTATCGGGCCCTATGTGCTGCTGATTGAGCTGTATCGGGTGGCTGGGGGCGAGACGCATACTTATAAGCGTAACGTGGTGCTGGGGGGGCGATTTTAGTAGCTTTTCCCGAGGTGTCTATTCTACACATGAGGTTAGGTGAGAGCGTGGCAGTTGAGCAATACCCTTTGATTATCAAGTCCGTAAGAGTTAAGAGATTCCTGTCCATCTTAACTCCTACCAGCTATGAAAGTAATCTCGCCTCGTGTACATGGTATCCTCGACTATGGCACGATACTCCTTTTTGCCTTGGCGCCTACCATATTCGGCTTTGAAGGTATGTACGCCACTGTCTGCTATATCTTGGCTGCTGGCTACTTAGTTGTCACGCTGCTCACCGATTTCCCAATGGGCATAGCGCACGTAATTCCATTCCCCGTGCACGGCGGCTTGGAGCTGGTAAGCGGCTTGGTGTTGCTGGCTTCGCCCTTCATCTTCGGTTTCAACGACGACAACGAAACTGCCCGTAACTTCTTCATGATAATGGGGGGCGTGTTTCTGGGCGCATGGCTCCTGACCGATTGGCGCGCTCAAACTCGCAGCCATAAAACGGTTATGTCGAATCATTAGCAACTTTTACCAAGCAGAAAAGCCCCCCAGCTACTCCGCTGGGGGGCTTTTTGCTTCAGAATGAGACGTGATTCCTACAAGATCGATAGTATCCTTCCACCATGCTTATCGTACTGATCTCAGTCATTCCTTCTTTATTAACTAACCTGGTTATCTATGAAAATCCTATCACCAATAGCGCATGGCGTCATTGATATAGCCTTCATCACCGTCCTGGCAATGGCACCCATCATGTTTGATTTGGAGCCCGCTGTAGACACCGCGTGCTATTTGATGGCGGGGGGCTATTTGCTGCTCACCCTTATGACCGACTTCCGATTTGGCCTTCTCCGCTTGGTGCCATTCCCTGTGCATGGCTGGCTCGATTTGCTGACGGGAATTGCCCTGTTGGCTGCACCGTTTTTGTTCAATTTCGAAGCTGGCAGCGCTGAGCGCAACCTTTCCCTGGCGTTAGGTGTGGTATCTGTAGTTACCTGGTTTATAACTGATTGGAAGGCCAACACTCGTTCCCTAATGACAGATAAGAATACCTGATCCGCCACTCCTGAACGATACGGAACTAAAAAGGGGCTGAAGTACTACCAAATGCTTCAGCCCCTGTTTACTGCAGTGACTTAACTTCCGCAGTCTATATCCTGACGGTGACACCCACAAAAAACTCGCGCTCCGCACCGGGCGTGAGGGGTAGTATGGCTCCCACATCGAACTGAGTATTTTCGCCCACTTTCAGCTCCGGACCAATGTTGAAGGTGGCCTGCCAGTCATTCTCGCGGGCATTCCAGCGGCCTATTACTTCGCCAAACAGGCCCAATGCCTCCGAAAATGCATGCTCGGCAGTGATTCCGGGTACAAACTGAAAGTAGTGGCGCTCGGCTTCCCGATCATAGGCCCGGTCGCCTTCCAGCTGAGCCGTTACCTCCCAGGTTTTGGTCAGATGATAGTTAAGCGGCAGCACCAGCCCCATCTCGGTGCTGCCCGCGCCCTGACTTCCGCCCATTGGCAAGCGCACAAAACCCGTGACCGACATTGCCGCGCGGGTTTCATCGTCATCGCCGAAGAGGTTGCGTTTGAGGCGTAGCGTCACGTCGCCAAAGCCGCTGCGACGCTGCTGGGGCTCGTTTTCAGCCCATTCTTTTTCTATCGTATACGACTCCAGCGCAACCTGAAAATCTATTTGATCGGATATGCCGACCTTGAGCACGAGGGGCGCCACCTGCCAGGTACGGCTCCGGTTGCCGGCGCTGCGGCTGGTGAGAAGACGTAAAAAGTCGCCTTCTACCTGAAAATGGCCCGGGTCGATGGTGAAAGGACTTTCCGTGATACCTGGCCGGTCGGGGTGCAGCTCCCGCATAGAATCGCGGGGTACCGGCCGAAACAGCGAGTACCCATCCATCTTGGTGCCTTTTTCAGGCTTTTGGGCATATGCCGTAGTTAGGGGCAGCAAGGCCAACAATAGCCAGTAGAGCTTATTCATTTGATTTGAAAGCAAAACCCCAACCCGGAGCGGGCCACATTACGCAGAACCAGTCTGGAAGATGGATTTATTTCTATGTTACTGGTAAAACTGTCTCGCAAGCTCACTCATTTTTGCCCCCCGAACACGGTGTACCGCAACCCCAGAAAGCCCCGAATACCTTGGTTGGAGGCGTACACGTAGCTTGGGTCAAACGTCAGGGCATTCGGGTTTTCGGCAGTCGCTGCGGGTTGTCCGGCCGCGTCAAACTGCACTTGCTTGTCGAAAGGGTCGAAGGCGCGGGCAATGGCTGCGGAAGTGGGGCGGAAGTTGAGCAGGTTTTTTACGCCCCCGTATACTTCCAGCTTATCGCCCAGCCGCTTGGTTACCTGAATGTTCTGAATACTAAACGCGGGCGACGAAGCCGGCCGTGGGTCCAGCGCCCCCAGTAAAGGCAAGCGCATGGGCCCGTACACGTTGCCCGTATAATCTACGCTCAGGCCGGCTGCAGCAAAGCGGTAGCTCAGCGCGAACGTACCCGATATGCGCTCCGTGAGTAGTTGGCGCTGCTTCCGCGTCTGGCCGCTGGCGTCAGCGCTGACCTGGTATACATCCAGCGCCGTAACCCCCAGAATGGCAGTTAGCGGAAAGCCAAACGTGAGGTCGGCATTCAGCGTGAGGCCCCGCGACACGGCGTGCCCGCGCAGGTTGTCATAAATCAGCAGCGTAGGGTCAGAGGTGTAGTCGGGTGTAATCTTATTCGTGAAATAAGTGTAGAAAGCGCTGGCATCGAAGCTCAGCAGGCTTTGCCCAATCGGCAGCAGCCGCTGGTAGTTCAGGTTAGCGTTGTAGCTGCGCTCGGGCCGAAGGGAGTTGCGAATAACAACGGTGCGGGCCCCGGTAAGTGCCGCGTGATCTTCCGTAAACACGTTCACCACCCGGTAGCCATTGCCCATGCTCAGCCGGAACGTCTGGCGGTCGTTGGGCGAAAACTTATAGTTGAGGCGCGGGGTAAAAATGCTGCCGTGGTACGAGTTATGATCGTAGCGCAAACCCAGTAGCAGCGTGTGCCTGGAGTTGAAGCGCAGCTCATCCTGCATGAATATACCCGGCAGCCAGATGCGCTGGGGGGCATTTTTGGATGCCAGCGTGTCGCCGGTGGCCGTGGCGGGCGTGTTGTCGTCGAAGTACGTGAAGCGTAGCGCTGAGCCCAGCAGCAGATGATGGTGGCCAGCCGTGTGAGCCGCCGTAAGCTGTCCGAAGGCAATGTTCTGCTGCGCCTTATACACCGTGGTGCCATACACGGAGTTCTGATTATGGGTATTCAACGAAGTACTCAGCATTACCTGCGGCCCCCGGATAGGCAACTGATACGCGCTGATTACCTCGGCCCGACTCGTATAAATAGACTCGGCATAGAGGCTGTCGCCGCCCCGAAACTCCGGCGACCACTGCATCTGTCCGCCCCAGCGGTCTTCGTATAAGTAGCGCGCTGCCAGCGAAGCCACCCGGTTTTCGGGCCGGGCCAGCGTTAGCTTGTCAAACACCGAAATGCGCTTGGCCAGGGCAATATCGGTAAAGCCGTCGCCATTGGCATCGCGGGGCGAGTCGTAAACGAATCCGTTGGCCCCGAGCAAAGAAGTAACCTTGCCCACCCGCGTCTTCAGCGCCAGATCGACGTTGTGCTCGCCCCAACCCGTGCTAAAGGCATCGGCCGACACCTGGGGGGCTTTTTCCGGATCGCGGGTAATAATGTTGATAACGCCGCCCACCGCTTCGGAACCGTAGAGCGTAGACGCCGGACCTTTCACTACCTCAATGCGCTCCACGAGGCTATTCGGAATACCCGTCAGGCCATATACCGTGCTCAGGCCGCTCACGATGGGCATGCCATCCAGGAGCACCATGGTATAAGGGCCTTCCAGGCCATTGATGTGGATATCGCCGGTGTTGCAGATGTTGCAGTTGAGCTGAGGCCGCACCCCGTTTACCGTCTGCAAGGCTTCAAATACGGAAGGAGTGGGGTTCTTCTTAAAATAAGTGGGGTTGTACACCTCCACCGGCACCGCCGACTCCAGCCGCGATACGGGATGCAATGTGCCCGATACGACCACCTCGCCCAGCTCTTGCCCGGTACTGGCTTGCAGCGTTACGTTTAGGTTACTCGTTTGTCCACTTGTTACGCTCACGGCCCGCTCAGTAGCAGTGTACCCGATAGCACTGATAGCTAAGCGGTGGTTGCCGGGGGGCAAATTGTCGAGAATAAATATGCCGTCTTCCATGGCCGTGGCGCCCAACGTGGTGCCTTTCACCCCGACGCTCGCAAAAGGCACCGGCTTGCCTTCCGCTTGTATCCGGCCGCGCACCTTGCCCGACTGTGCCATTGCTGCGAGAGTAAGCAGGCAACTGAAAATCAGCAGGAAAAAGTGTTTCATAGCTAAAGCGAAAAAGAAGTTTAGATCGGGTAATAATTTTTATTTAGGTTAGTCTAAATCTGTGAAGCGAAAAAAGCGCAGTTGCTTTTTAGAACAGCTGCGCTTTCGGGTTAGCCCAGAAACATCTCGAGCAGCAGATAAGCGTTCAGGGTAATGATAATAGCCGAAACGGTCCAGGCAAGTACTTTGACCAGCAGCGAATTGGTGAATACGCCCATTTTGAGCTTACTGCCCGTAAAAAGTACCAGCGGCACCACCGCGAAGCTTAGCTGTAGCGACAGGATAACCTGGCTAAGCACAAGCAGCTCACCCGTTCCTTTCTCTCCATACAGAATGGTGACAATGAGTGCAGGAATTACAGCAATAGCGCGGGTTATCAGGCGGCGCATCCAAGGCTTCAGACGAATGTGCAGAAAGCCCTCCATCACGATTTGCCCCGCCAGCGTACCAGTCAGGGTTGAGTTTTGGCCGGAGGCCAGCAAGGCTACGGCAAACAGCACACTGGCCGCGCCCGCGCCCAGCACCGGCGCCAGCAGCTTATGCGCATCATTAATGTCGGCTACATTGAAGTAGCCATTGCGGTGAAACGCCGCCGCAGCGGTTACCAGAATGGCCGCATTCACGAAAAATGCCAGGAACAGCGCTACCGTCGAGTCGATGGTAGCGAACTTGATGGCCATGCGCTTGCCTTCCTCCGTCTGCTCGATGGCGCGGGTCTGCACGATGCTGGAGTGCAGATACAGGTTGTGCGGCATCACGGTAGCACCCAGAATACCGATGGCGATATAAAGCATGCCGGGGTCCGTTACTACTCTGGTCTGAGGCACCAGACCGGCCGCAATACCCAGCCAATCGGGATTGGAGGCGATGATTTCATACAGAAAGCAGCCAAAAATGACCACAATCAGGCCTGCCACAATGCTCTCAATGATGCGGAAGCCCTTATTCTGGAAATACAGCACTACCAGCACATCCAGAATGGTGAGCACCACGCCCCACGGCAGCGGCAGCCCAAACAGCAGATTCAAAGCAATAGCCGATCCGATAACCTCTGCCAAGTCGCAGGCGGCAATGGCAATTTCGCAGAGCACCCACAGCACCATCGCTACAGGCTTAGAGTAATGGTCGCGGCAGGCCTGGGCCAAGTCGCGGCCCGTCACGATGCCCAGTTTGGCCGCCAAGTGCTGGAGCAGCATGGCAAACAAGTTGGAAATCAGGATAACCGACAGCAGTGTATAGCCATAGCGGGCACCACCGGCAATATCGGTGGCCCAGTTGCCGGGGTCCATGTAGCCCACGGCCACCATAAGCCCCGGCCCCCAGAAAGCAAAAAGCTTGCGCCAGAAGGAGGCATCGTGAGCCGGCACCTTTATGCTCGCATATACTTCCTGCAAAGAAGGCGCATGACGCGCCTGCCGCCAGCCCGGATGCTCGGAAACAGGCGGCTTGGGGGGCGTTTCTATAAAATCCTTAACAGGTTGAGACACTGTATTAGTAGAAGAGTTATTCACAAAGTACGCTATTTTTAGACTAACCTAAATATATTTTTCAATTTACCTTAACTACTGATTTATAGTTAAAATGTTTCGTTCACCGGCGAAGTAGATTTTTTAATGGACTTTTGCCCCCCGCTTTCGTGTTCACCCCCCTATGACGCTTTCCGAATCTAAGCTACGCCTTGGCATCCTGTCGCTTGTAGTGAGTGCCGTGCTGGTAGCCGTGAAGTTCTACGCCTATATGCTCACGGCCTCCCAAGCCGTACTCACCGACGCGTTGGAATCTATTATCAACGTGTTTACCAGTGGCTTTGCGCTGTATAGTCTGTACTTATCGGGCTTGCCCAAAGATGAAAACCACCCCTACGGCCACGGCAAAGTGGAGTATCTGTCGGTGGGCTTTGAGGGCGCCCTAATCCTGATTGCCGGCGTTTATATTTTCTATAGCGCCACGCTGGCCTTTCTGGAGTCGCACGCCGTTGCTCGCCCCGACTTAGGCATGGCCCTGCTTGGCATTACGGCATTGGCCAACTTAGCCGTTGGCTTTCTGCTAATTAAATCCGGCCGTAAGCTTAAGTCAGTGGCTTTGGTGGGCGATGGGCAGCACCTCTATCTTGATGCGGTAAGTACCATTGTGTCCTGCGTGGCCTTGCTGCTGGTGGCCGCTACCGGCAACGTACTCTTCGACGCGGGAGCGGCATTGCTGCTGGGGGGCTTTATTGTGGTAAATGGGCTGCGTATGGTGCGCCGCTCGGTGGGCGGCCTCATGGATGAGTCGGATGTAGTAATAGTCCGGGAGGTAATAGGGGAGCTGCAGCAGTTTCGCCGCCCGGCCTGGATTGATGTGCACAACCTGCGCGTGCTACGCTATGGCGCTAATCTGCACATCGACTGCCACATGACCATGCCGTATTACTTCAGCCTCGATGAAATTCACAATGAGCTAAACGACATCGAAGCCCTCATTCGCCAGCGCTTCGATGTGGATGTGGAGATGTTTGTGCACGCCGACCCTTGCAACGCTACTGCCTGCGCCCACTGCCACATGTCGGAGTGCCCGGTGCGCCAGCATCCATTTAGCCAGGAAATCGGCTGGACATTGACCAATGCCGTGAAGAACGAGCGGCACCAGCTCGTAGTAGAGCAAGCCCAATAGCGTTACTCAATCACCAGCCGCCGCGCGTATTGCTCCGTCGCGTTGCGCACCTGCACTACATATACGCCAGCCCGTAATCCAGCCAAGCTTAGATTCAGTTCTGCTTGCTGGGGGGCAAATCTGGCCGTGCGCACCACGCGTCCCAGCGCATCATGAATCGTGGCGGAGGTAGCCGATGTAGGCGCGGCCGGTAAGCGTAACGCTACCGTTTGGCGCGCCGGATTCGGCCAAAGCCCCAATGCCACATTCCGCGCCTCCGACTTCGTGCTCAGCACAAACCCCCGGTTTTCCAGCGTCACAATCTGGTCGTTGCCGCCGTTGCTGGTAGCCACATACACGCGCCCGGCCGGCGAAACGCACAAAGCCCGCAAGCGGCCATATCTGTTTATCAAAAACTCCGGCGGAGTAACCGTTGAAATGGCGTCGCCGGCAGCATTGAGCGGAAGCTGCACCAGCCTGGAAGCTTTCAGCGTCGCCATCAGCAGGCTGCCGCGCCACTCCGGAATAGCGGGCGAATCATAATAAGTCAGCCCAGCCACGGCCAAAGTAGGGGTCCAGATGAAAAGAGGCTCACGAACATTATTGGCGGCGCAAAAGGCAGTTTCGCTGCCGTCGCATTTGCCGGGAACGTTGGGCCAGCCATAATTGCGGCCCGGCTCTATCAGGTTTAGTTCATCATCGGAGTTTTCCCCGTGTTCCGAGCTGTAAATGCGGCCCGACGGTAACCGCACTAAGCCCTGCGCATTGCGGTGGCCCAACGTATACACCCGACTGCCCGGCGTAGGATTGTCGGCGGGAATGCTGCCATCCAGGTTCATCCGCAAAATCTTGCCGTTGAGTGAAGCCGGATTCTGCGAGTCAGAGCGAAGCTGAGCATCGCCGGTGGTCATGAGCAGGGTGCGGTCGGGGAGGATGAGCAGGCGGGAGCCGCTGTGCGTGGTGGTGGAGGTAATATTGCCCAGCAGCACCAACGGGGCGCTAAGTGAGGTAGTAGCCGCATTGTACGTGTAGCGTACCACCTTTTCTTTCAGCCCGTTATCGTTGTAATTGTACACGATGTAAAGGTAGGGCGAGGTAGTGGCAAAATCCGGGTGGAGCACCATGCCTAGTAAGCCGCTTTCGCCGGTGGGTGCGACGTCGGGCACATTCAGCAAGGGCAGCACTTGCCCCGTGGTTGGGTTCACGCGACTAATACGCCCACCGCGCTCCGTCATCCAGATGAAGTCATCCGGCCCCCAGATCAGCTCCCACGGGATATTAAGGCCGGTAGCCAGCGGTGTGGCCGACACCGTAGTACTGCCGACCGGAAACGTAATGGTTTGGGCGGAGGCAGCGGTAGTTAGCAAACTGCTGACCAGCAAAAGCGAAGCGGCGAGGGTTTTCATGGCTTGAATAAATAGCTGAAGCTGAACAGTGTACAGAAACTAACGAATGAATAACACCTTCGGATTAGCTTAGTATTGCCCTGCAAGGGATTATTTTTATTCTCCCGTACTTTCCCATCTCCTTCTTCGCCTACCCACTCTTCTTTCAGATGATGAAAAAAATACTGCCCCTGCTGGCAATCGGTGCCGTCAGCTTCGGCGCGGGTGCCATGCTGCCCCGCCCCGCCGCCGATTTGCCTCCCATCACAGTTCCCATGCTTCAGGCGGCGCAGGGCCTGTTGGGCCTGAATTTCACCGACGCCCAACTCGACTCCACCCGCCGCGACCTCGAAGACAACCGCAAAGACTACGAGCAGCTGCGCCAGGCGAAGCTGCCCAACAGCGTAGCGCCTACGCTCGTCTTTGACCCCGTGCCGCTGCGCCTGCGCCAATCTATGTTGCCCAAAGCCAAGGATGACGCCGGAAAATTGCCCCCCACGGCCAAAATAAAGCTGCCCGCCAACCGCGACGATCTGGCTTTTTACACCGTGCGCCAACTAAGCGAGCTGGTGCGCACCAAGCAGATTTCCTCGGAGGAGCTAACCCAGTTTTTCCTGGCTCGCCTCAAAAAATACGACCCCAAGCTGCTCTGCGTCACTACCCTTACCGAAGAGCTGGCCATGCAGCAGGCCCGGCAGGCCGATAAAGAGATTAAGGCCGGTAAATACCGCGGTCCGCTGCACGGCATACCTTTCGGCGTCAAGGATTTATTCAGCACCAAAACCTACAAAACCACTTGGGGTTCGGTGCCTTACAAAGACCAGATGCTGGACGAAGACGCAGCCGTGGTGACGCGTTTGCGTGAAGCGGGGGGCGTTTTGGTAGCCAAATTCACCTTGGGCGAGCTGGCCATGGGCGATGTATGGTATGGGGGCAAAACCCGCTCGCCCTGGAATATTACGCAAGGCAGCAGCGGCTCTTCAGCCGGTTCCGCATCGGCAGTGGGGGCGGGGCTGGTGCCGTACGCCATTGGCACCGAGACCTTGGGTTCCATCGTGAGTCCTAGCACCGCCTGCGGCGTAACGGGTTTGCGGCCGTCGTATGGGCGCATAAGTAGGGCCGGAGCAATGGCGCTTAGCTGGAGCATGGATAAAGTAGGCCCCTTGGCGCGCTCAGCCGAAGATTGTGCTTTGGTTTTTGCTGCCCTCGTAGGCGCCGATGCCCGCGACCCTGCCACTACTATTGTACCTGCCGGCTTCAAGTATGCTTTCGATACCGATATCAAAAAGTTGCGTGTTGGCTATCTGAAAGCAGATTTTGACCGCGACTATCCCACCAAAGCCAACGATCAGGCCTCGCTGGAAGTGCTGCGTAAGCTAGGCGTCCAGCTCGTTCCGCTCGACTTGCAGGGGCTACCTGCTGGGGAGCTAACATTCCTGCTTAGTACCGAGGGCGCTGCTGCCTTCGACGAACTCACCCGTTCGGGCCGCGTTACCCAAATGGTGAACCAAGGCCGCAATGCTTGGCCAAATTCATTTCGGACGGCTCGTTTTGTTCCAGCCGTGGAATATATCCAGGCCCAAAGGGTTCGGCGTCAGTTGATTGAAGAGGTAGACAAGCGCATGCAGGGCTTTGATGTGTATGTAGCGCCTTCATTTGGTGGTCCTAACCTGGTGATTACCAACCTCACAGGTCACCCAGCGGTGGTAGTGCCCAATGGCTTCCGCACCAACGGTCTGCCCAGCACTATCACTTTTGGCGGGCAGCTTTTCGAAGAAGGCAAACTGCTGGCGCTGGTCAAAGCCTATCAGGACGCAACGGATTTTGATGAAAAACACCCCCCGCTTAACTTTTAGTGATGCTTCGCTACCGCTCTGCATGACCGCCTAACACTTAATTACCCTTTCAAGCAATGCCTTCCAGCCTTCACCAACGCACCGACGGCTACTTCATCTCCACAGATCCCGCCCGCCTAGACCTGGCCGTCATTCACAGTTTCCTGGCAAATGACTCGTATTGGGCTCGCAATATGCCCCGCGAGCTACTAGATCGGGCCATTCACCACTCGCTCAACTTTGGCCTGTTCGCTCCCGATGGCCGCCAGGCGGGCTTTGCCCGCGTCGTTACCGACCGCGCAACATTTACCTGGCTCTGCGACGTGTTTGTGCTGCCTGAGTTTCGCGGCCAAGGCTTATCGAAGTGGCTGATGGAGTGCGTGTGGTCTCACCCCGATTTGCAGGGGCAGCGGCGGCATCTGCTCGCAACGCTGGATGCGCACACGCTCTATACGCAGTTCGGATTTAGCCCCCTGGCTGAGCCCGAGCGGTTTTTGGAGATACGCTTCTCGAATCCGTACGGCGTGCCGACCAGCCACTAGGCTCTAGCGCGAACTTTTAGTTTGCACTAGCGGCACACGACTGCAACGCCCGCTGCTTTAGCCTGTCCTTGCCGCAAGCTTGTGTATTTTGCGGTAAGCTTTCATGTTTCATCTTTCTTAAATACCTGATGCGCGTTTCGTTCGTCGTGCGGGCGCTGGCTTTGTTGGGGCCGGTTTCTGCTGCTTTTGCTCAAACTCCCACCGCCGCGCCGGCTGCTTCGCTCGCGCCGCTTACGGTCGATAAAATCATGCGCGACCCGGCGCAGTGGATTGGTACGGCTCCTTCAAATATTTATTGGGGTGAAGATGGCAAACGCATCTATTTCAGCTGGAACCCCGACAAAAATCGTCGCGATTCGCTTTATGCAGTTGCGCCCAGCGGTGGCACGCCCCGCAAAATCAGCTTCCGCGACCAGCTAAATTTGCCCCCCAGCACGGGTGTGTACGACCAGAAATTCGCCCGCAAAGTGTACGAGAAGGAGGGCGACATCTACCTGCTCGATTTGAAAACCAACAAGGCCCGGCGCGTGACCAACACGGCGGAGCGTGAGTCGGATGCGGCATTTGCCCTGCAAGGTCAGTTGGTGAGCTACACGCGGGGGGGCAATTTATTTACCTGGAATCCGGCCAATGGCGAAACCGTGCAGCGCACCGATTTTCGTAAGGGCAACAACCCCACGAAAGGCTCGCCCACTGATCAGTCGGAGAAGTATCTGAAGGCTCAGCAGCTGGCTTTGTTTGAGGTAATTAAGCAGCGCGACAAAGACCAGCAGGATCGGCAGCGCGTGCAAAAAGCCCTGAACAAGCTGCGTCCGAAAGCCATTTATCTGGGCCTCAAAACGGTACGAAACCTCCAGCTTAGCCCCGATGGTCGCTTTGTAACGTACTCTTTGGTGCAGGAGCCAGGCAGCGAGAAAGTAGCCATCGTACCTAATTTCGTAACAGCTTCGGGCTTCACAGAGGACTTGTCTACGCGTACCAAGGTAGGTGCCCCCCAAACCGCTATGGAGCTGGGCATCTACGACATTGGCCGCGATACCACATTCGTACTCGGCTACCGCGATTTGAAGGGCCTAGACGAGCAGCCCGCTTACCGGAAAGAATATCAACTGAAAGCCAAAGCCCCAACGGCTGCTGACTCGACTAAAACGGCCAAAAATGCCCCCCAGAAAGCCGAAAAGCCAGCTACGGAGCTGCGCCGCGTAGCTCCTTTTGGTCCATTTTGGTCAGACAACGGCGAGCGGGCCTTCTTGGTCATGCGCTCCGCTGATAACAAGGACCGCTGGATTGTGGCCCTCGACCCCAATACGCAGAAAATCACGCTGCTCGACCGTCAGCGCGACGAAGCCTGGATCAACGGACCTGGTATCGGCTACGGCGCTGGCAATGTGGGCTGGCTACCGGATAACAAGCGTGTGTGGTTTCAAAGTGAGGAAAGCGGCTACTCTCACCTCTATACCGTGGACGTGACCAATCAGCAGCGTAAAGCTCTGACCAGTGGTAAGTTCGAGATTCAGAAGGCTGAGCTTTCCAAGGATAAAAAGACGTGGTACCTCTCGGCCAACAAAACGCATCCGGGAGAGCAGCATTTCTACCGCATGCCGGTATCTGGGGGGCAAATGACGCAGATTACGACGCTGCCCGGCGCGCATGAGGTCACTGTTTCGCCCGATGAGAAGACGCTGGCCGTGCGTTATAGTTACTCCAATAAGCCTTGGGAGCTATTTGTGATGGATAATAAGCCGGGGGCCAAAATGCGCCAGCTGACCAACTCACTCACCTCTGAGTTCAAAAGCTACGCCTGGCGCGACCCGGAGGTTATTACCATCAAAGCCCGCGACGGCGCCGATGTGTACGCCCGCCTCTACCGGCCAGCTAATGCTGTAGCCCAAGGTCCAGCCGTCATTTTTGTGCACGGCGCCGGCTATTTGCAGAATGCACACAAGTGGTGGAGCCAATACTCACGCGAGTATATGTTTCACAATCTGCTGGCCGACCAGGGTTATACCGTGCTTGACATTGACTACCGTGGCTCCAGCGGCTACGGCCGCGATGTGCGCACGGGCATTTACCGCTTTATGGGCGGCAAAGACCTCACCGACCATGTGGATGGCGCAAAGCTGCTTACGGAAAAATATGGCGTTAGCCCGCAGCGGATTGGCATTTATGGCGGCTCGTATGGGGGCTTTATTACGCTCATGGCCATGTTCACGGAGCCAGACGTATTCAAAGCCGGCGCTGCCCTGCGCTCCGTCACCGACTGGGCCCACTACAACCACGGTTACACCGACAACATCCTCAACGAACCGTACAACGATTCCATCGCCTACGCCCGCTCGTCGCCCATCTACCACGCCGAAGGCCTGAAAGGCGCGCTGCTCATGTGCCACGGTATGGTCGATACGAACGTGCACTTTCAGGACATCGTGCGCCTCACGCAGCGCCTTATCGAGTTAAAGAAAGAGAACTGGGAATTGGCCGTGTACCCGGTGGAAGACCACGGCTTCGTGGAGCCCAGTTCCTGGACTGATGAGTACAAGCGCATCCTGAAGCTATTTAACACCAACCTCAAGTCAACTCCATCGGGTGCCACGGGTACCAGTACTGGCGGAAATTAAATTGTTTAACAAAAAGCCCCCCAGAGGATTTCTGGGGGGCTTTTTTCTGCTGTATTACTTTAGTTGAGTATCTGGTTTGCCTATTAGGCGGTAGCCCAATAAAAGCCCTACGCTCCAGGTGCGCCCGGTATACTCGTAGCCTTGGAAGTTGGCCAAGTCATTCGGATCCCGAAGGATAAGATGGTCCCAGTAAGGATTCTTGCGATAAACTCGGCCGTTGAGGCTAAATGAGAAACGTTTTGTTTGGACACCAGCTTCCAAGTAAGGAGCAAAGGAGCGTGCAAACCCATCCACAAATTTATACGTGAAGGAAGGTGGCATTGGCCCTCCACTGCTTTGGCCGGTATAATGCAGCGTATTTTTTTCCTGCCAAAACCAATTTAGCTCCATACCAGTGCCGGCGAAGGCCCGGTAATGTTCTCCCAATGATCGGAAACCCCGCATACCGACGTGAGTAGCCAGTAGCGTACCGCGCCAAGAAAATGTACCCGATGCTACCCGTCCGGTAGGCAACATGGATAATGTGCCTCTGCGTCCGTATTGACTCAGGAGGATGTCGAGGTGTAAACCCGAGCGGCGGGCAGGAGTTACCACGTCCAAAAAGGCTCCTCCTTGCAGATGCATTTGCCCATCTGCATCAACGCCTTGCAGCGCAGGGCGCTCAACCCCCAGGGCCTGTGTGGTTTTCAGGCGGTGAGAGTTAAAGCGTCCACCAACCAATACGCCCGCCGAAATCGTCGTCCGCAGGCGTCCAGCCTTCTCTGGCTCGTAGTAGACGCGATTCTGAAGCTCATTTGGCATGTAAGCTCCGGTATAAGTTTGCACCAAAGCAATCATGCCAGCTTCCGTGAAAGGCGTATGAGCAAGCTGCGCCAATACCTCCGGACAGTCGATAAAATACAGTTGCAGTTGGTTCAGGTAGTTATTGCCATCCATTACCTGTGACTTACCGTTGCGTATGTAGAGCCGCTCAGTCATCTCAAGCCAGGGCTTCTCAGGCCGGCGTATGAAATAATGGTGAACTCCATCCAGAGTTACCCCTAGTAAAAAGGTGGGGCCATCGATGAGTACATCTGCCAATACTGAATCAGGGCGCTGTTGGTAAAATAATCCCTTCGGCAGGCGATGAATATCGGTTTGGGCGCCACGGTCTAGTGGAAGCAATTCATAGCGCAGTAGCCTGCCCGAAGCTAAAGCAATGGCCCGTAACTGATTAGCTGAATAAGTCTTAATGGGGTGATGCGCTGTAGTGCGATAGCGCACAATCTTGGCTGGATTACTCCAAAACGCATTTTCTACCTCACCTGATAGTGTATCTCCTGTGGAAGTAACTAAGTAGCCGGGTTCGAATACCTGAGCTTGAACGACAGCGCTCGTAGCCGCGAACAGAACAATACTGAATAATAAACGAGTAAACATTTAAGCAAATAGGAATCGAAAAGTGGGGGTAACCGTCAACTCCTCCCGCGGGTCTAAAACTGCGCCAAATAGTTTTGATCGTGAATCAATTCAGGCACTGACATCACAATTTGTTGCTACTGAATTGGTATCCAACCAAAAAGCCCCCCAGAGTATTCTGGGGGGCTTTTTTGCTGCATAATGCAAGACTCCTACAATTGCCGCGTCAGTGAGAATCCGCTGTAAGAATAGCCATTTGGGGTGAAGCCTTGCACTGGCAATAGCGAAAAGCCTTTGCCGCTTCGGTTCACTTTGTGCAAGTGCGGCACCAGTATGCCAGCCCCGGCACCTACCGCGTAGCCAATAAGGTTGTCGGAAAGGAAGTGCTTGCCGGCGCGCAGGCGCAAGTAGCCTACGGTAGCAGGCACGGCCGCGGCGGCAGCCCACACATACGGCCGGGCTTGAGAGTTGGGGTGAAAGTCGTTGAATACTTTGGCCATAAAGAAGGTAGCCGTGGCCGTAGCGGCCGTATGACCCGCAAAAAATGAATTAGTAGAGTTGCGGTTGCTGCGCTGATCTATGTCTAAGCTGGCATTGTAGGCCAAGGGCCGGCTGCGCTCTGTCAGCGCTACAGTAGAAGTGAATAAGGTGCCCGTAACAGCCAGAGTTTGAATATAGAGTGCGCCTAACTGCCCGAACTTCTTGCTCATATCCCGGTCAAGCAGGAACAGCGCTACCGGAGCAGCCAGCGAGCCATAGAATGGATAGTCGCTGATGCGCTTGGCACTTTCGCTCGAATAGCCCGCCGCAAAGCGGTCAAACCGGTTCACGTCCTCGCGGCGCAGGGCAAAAGCTTCAGCGTCGCTTATGCCATCTTTTTTCTGCATTCCATTTAGCCCAACGGCCGTTCCTATTATCAAAGCGCCCGTAATAGGCGCGTCGATGCCGAAGTCGGTACGGTACGGTGAGCGTTGCTGACCGAAGCCCGGCACTGCTGCTGAAAGCGTTAGAAAGACAAAAAATGAACGAACAATAGTATTCATGGAAAGTCAGGTAAAATGTATGATTGGCTACCCAAACGCAGGTTTAAAGTAAAAGTTGGTAACCGGCTTATGTGTAATTGAGGCTGGGGGGCTTTTTGAGTTAATTATTTCCTTCGTCATTTTCCCTTAGCTTTGCGGCCCTCTGCGCCTCTTGGCGCACGGGCAAATTTCTTTTCTACCGACGACGTTCTATCCCGACCCTGATGTCCTACTTATTCACTTCCGAGTCTGTTTCGGAAGGCCATCCCGATAAAGTTGCCGATCAAATCTCTGACGCCATTCTCGACGAGTTTCTTCGTCAGGATCCTGATTCTAAAGTTGCTTGCGAGACGCTGGTAACCACTGGCTTAGTAGTGGTAGCCGGCGAAGTGAAATCCAAGGCTTACGTAGATGTGCAGTCAGTTGCCCGCAACGTGATTCGGCGTATCGGCTATACCAAGGCTGAATATAAGTTTGAAGCTGAGAGCTGCGGCATTTTGTCGGCCCTGCACGAGCAGTCTCCCGACATCAACCAGGGAGTAGAGCGCCAAAGCCCCGAGGAGCAGGGTGCCGGCGACCAGGGAATGATGTTCGGCTACGCAACACGCGAAACCGACAACTATATGCCGCTGGCGCTGGATTTGTCGCACCGTTTGTTGCGTGAGCTAGCCGCTATCCGCAAGGGAGGCAAGGAAATGACCTATCTGCGCCCCGATGCCAAGTCGCAGGTAACCATTCGCTACGCCGACGACAATACGCCCGAGGCAATCGACACGATCGTGGTCAGCACCCAGCACGACGACTTCGACGAGTCGGAGGCAGGCATGCTGAAGTGCATTTCGGAAGATATCCGCAACATACTGATTCCCCGTGTGAAAGCTGGCCTGAGCGCCGATGTCCAGAAGCTCTTCACCGACCAGATTACCTATCACATCAACCCCACCGGCAAATTCGTTATTGGCGGTCCCCACGGCGACTCCGGCTTAACCGGCCGTAAGATCATTGTGGATACCTACGGCGGTAAAGGTGCTCACGGTGGGGGGGCTTTTTCGGGTAAAGACTCCTCGAAGGTTGACCGTTCAGCAGCTTATGCTGCTCGTCATATCGCTAAAAACCTGGTAGCTGCTGGCGTAGCTGATCAAGTACTTGTTCAGGTAGCGTATGCTATCGGAGTAGCCCAGCCAGTTGGCCTTTATGTGACTACGTACGGGACCACCAAAGCCAACGGCAGCAATAGCTTGCTTACCGATGGGGAAATTGCCGATAAGGTGAATAAGCTATTCGATATGCGTCCATTCGCTATCGTACAGCGCTTCGGTCTGCAGAACCCAATTTTTGGTGAAACCGCCGCTTATGGCCACATGGGCCGCGAAGCTGGCACTACCCAAGTGACGCTCGCCAACGGTGAAACCCGCACATATGAAACCTTTACCTGGGAAAAACTAGATTACGTAGATAAGATTAAAGCCGAGTTTGGTCTGTAAACCAATTAGGCATTTGCGTTAAATAATAAGGGCGCCCTTCCTCGGTGGAAGGGCGCCCTTATGTTGTATCCTAATTAGCCTTAGTGGCTGGTCAATTTCTCTTTGTGTCTTTTTATCTGACGACGTAGCCCTTCTGCCGCTTCATCGGTGGCCGCTTCGAAGGTAGCCGCATCCGCTTGGCTGAACAGCGTACTGCCAGGCACTAGCACTTTGAGCTCAACGGTCTTGTTATCAATACCGTCCTTATTGTTCAGCTTCATAATAACCTCGCCTTCGGTTACACGGTCGTAGAAGGTTTCGAGCTTGTCGAGACGCTTCTGGATGAAATCAAGTAGGCTCTGGTCGGCGGTGAAATGCACCGAATGCATCTGTACTTTCATCGGAAATAGGGGTTTGGTAAATAGAAAGGAAAACACTCAACTAGTTACTTAAGCCTTTGGATGGGCTTTGTCAAACACAGATTTGAGCTTGTCGATGGACAAATGGGTGTACACCTGAGTAGCCGCCAGGTTTGCATGCCCAAGCAACTCTTTAATAGCATTCAGGTCGGCACCCTTACTGAGGAGGTGCGTAGCAAACGAGTGGCGCAGCACATGCGGGTGCTGCTGCGACGAAGCGGTGGTTATCTGGCTTAAATACTGCTTCACGGTGCGATACACAAGCTTTTCGTACAGGGGCTCTAGCTTATCTGTAACGAGGAGAAAACCGCGGGCGTTGTCAGGGGGGGCAAATTCAGCCTGCTTGCGCGCTATATAGTTTTCCAACGCTATAAGAAGCGTCGGATTGAGAGGTACTACCCGTTGTTTATTGCCTTTGCCCGTTACGCGCACCGTACGACCTGCCAAGCTGATATCGTCGTGACGAATACCAATCAGCTCCGAAAGACGAATGCCAGTACCGTAAAGCAATTCCAGAATAAGCTGATCGCGGGAGCCAACAAACGAATCGGCGAACTCAAAGCTGTTGAGTAAGCCATTGAGCGTATCCTCTGGCACAAAGTCGGGAAGCTTCTTGGCCGTTTTGGGCGAAGTAATGCGCAGCATCGGATTGCGCTGAATAGCGCCCGTGCGCAATAAGTACTTGTAGTAGGAGCGAAGGCAAGCAATTTTACGATTCACCGTGCGTGGGTCACGCTGCTGCTGCATCAACTCCACTATCCAGGACCGAATAAGAGTATGATCGGCCTGCGCCGGCTCTGGCAGCTCATAAGTAGCGAGCAGGTACTCAGAGAACTGCCGAAGATCGGTCTGGTAAGAGATTACGGTGTGCGGGCTGAAGCGCCGCTCAAACCGCAGATAGTCGAAAAACAAATTCATACGCAGGAGTTCAGCCACTGGGGGGCAATTATCCAATGTAAGAATTTAAATCGGAATTTTTGGACGCGAAAAAACCGGCTGATTCGCTTACGTAAGCAAATCAGCCGGTTGTCACGAAAAGCTTTATAAGCTAAACGCTAGTAATTCTCAGTAGCGTACATGGTCTGCTTGTACACAGCTTTCTCTCTCTGCTTCCGCTTCGTGATAGAAGGCTTTTGGAAGAACGTACGACGACGCAATTCCTTCAGCACACCCGTGCGCTCGAATTTTTTCTTGAAACGCTTCAGAGCCCGGTCAACCGACTCGTTGTCTTTGATTTGAACGATGATCATATATGCAGTGGAGTTGAAAACTTTCTATTAAGGGGGGCAAAGATAATCACATCTTTTGAAGATTTAAAAATGCTTACGCAGATTCCTAATCAATAGCTATTTGAGCCCCCGAAAGAATAAGACCAAATAAAGCCTACTTCAGTAGAGTGCGGGCAATAACCAGCTTCTGGATTTCGGAAGTGCCTTCACCGATGGTGCAAAGCTTGGAGTCGCGGTAGTACTTCTCCGCTGGATAATCTTTGGTATAGCCATAGCCGCCAAAAATCTGCACCCCTTCATTCGCAGCCCGTACGCATACCTCCGAGGCATAAAGCTTAGCCATAGCCGACTCTTGGGTCACATTCAGACCACGGTCCTTCATATCCGCAGCCCGATAGGTAAGCAATGCTGCGGCTTCAATCTCGGTAGCCATATCAGCTAGCTTGAACGCGATGCCTTGGAAGTTGGAGATAGGCTGGTTGAACTGGTGGCGCTCCTTAGAATATTGGGTAGCCGCCTCAAAAGCCCCCTGAGCAATACCCAGGCTGAGGGCTGCGATAGAAATTCGCCCCCCATCAAGCACCTTCATCGACTGAATAAACCCTTCGCCTACTTCGCCCAGAATATTCTCTTTCGGTACGCGGCAGTCGGTGAAAATTAGCTCAGTAGTCTCGGAAGCGCGCATTCCCAGCTTGTCTTCCTTACGGCCGTGTGTGAAGCCTTCGGTAGGCTTCTCAATCACAAATGCCGTCATACCATGCGAGTCACCTACCTCGCCAGTGCGGGCAATAACTACAGCGATGTTGCTGCTCTTACCGTGGGTGATGAAGTTTTTCGCTCCGTTGAGCACGTAAAAGTCACCGTCTTCAACAGCCACTGTACGCATGTTGCCAGCATCAGAACCTGTATTGGGTTCCGTCAGGCCCCACGCGCCGATCCACTCAGCCGAAGCTAATTTGGGCAACCACTTGCGCTTTTGCTCCTCGGATCCAAATTGCAGAATGTGACCTGTGCACAAAGAGTTGTGAGCGGCCATCGACAAGCCGATGCTACCATCAATCTTAGCCAACTCAGCTATGGCAGTCACATACTCAACGTAGCCAAAGCCAGAGCCGCCATATTCTTGTGGCACCAGCACGCCCATCAGGCCCAAATCACCAAGCTGCTTGAATACGTCGATGGGAAACTCTTGGCTTTCATCCCACTGCATCATGCGCGGTTTAATGTGGGTCGCGCCAAAGTCGCGCACCATCTGGGCAATCATTGTTTGGTTCTCGGTAGCTACTAATTCCATGGGTGGGGAAGTGATATGGTGGGTGGTAATGGCATAACCAGCAAGAGCCAGTTTTGGGTTCGCAAAAGTAGTACTTTGCTTTAAGAGAAGCTGTTTTCCACAGGCAGGTATCCAGCCCCGATTTTGAAAGGGTGTGCTAATTCGGTTACTTTGAAGGTTTATCGGGAGAAATTAAGCTGTTTCTTGGCTGTTCCCCCGGCACTATTTCATCTGTCTCTGGCTTTTTTGGCCCGCATGCTACATCCCATCTTTCGCCGCTTCCTATCCGTTGGGTTGCTAAGCTTATCGTTTCTGTTGTCGTTTTCCTGCACGACATCAAAGATATACCGCCAAAATGTACTATTTCGTTTAGAAGGTACAACAGTCGACACCGCTAGGCTGCGTACGACCATAAATAGGACGGAACGTAACTACATCATCCAGTCCAATGATTACCTCGATGTTCGGGTATACACTAATAAAGGCGAGCGAATATTAGATCCTAATGGTGAGTTGCCATTTGGCAACCCCGGCGGACTAAGAGGCGCCACAACTCGGCCAGGAGCTGGTACACGTACCACGACAGGTCAACAAAGCTCAGGTGGTACTACAAGTGGCGGCTCTGAGTTTCTTGTGCAAGACGATGGCATAGTAAAGCTGCCGATGGTAGAGAATATAAAGCTAAGTGGTTACACGCTTTTAGAAGCTGACAGTGTGTTACAGGTGGCTTATAGCCAATATTATGAGCAGCCTTTCGTCGTGACGCGGGTTACTAATAACCGTATTATCGTGCTTGGGGCTGTTGGGGGCACTGGGGGTCAGGTCATCCCGATGACCAATGATAATATGAACTTGATTGAGGTTTTAGCCATTGCCGGGGGCATTGATGGCGGGGCAATAGGAACAGGTGGTAATCGAGTAGGACGTACGACCAACATCCGCCTCATTCGGGGAGATTTGAAGAACCCGCAGATACAAGTCATTGATCTGTCTACGTTTGAAGGAATGCGTCGCGCGAATTTACAGGTGGAACCCAACGACATAGTTTATGTTGAGCCTGTACGACGGCCGTTTTATGAGGCATTGACAGATGCTGGTCCAGTATTTGGGCTAGTGACTAGCCTTATAAGTGTTCTTAGTACCCTGTATATTATAACAAGGGTATACAATAATTAAGCTTGTCTTTCTTGTTGACGATAAGCTTATTCCCTTCAACCAATAGAATGCCCTGATGGCGGCGAAAGAAGAAACTGAGCTGGAAGAGATGATCCGCAACGCGGGCGGTATGGAAGCGGAAGAAAAAGAGGATGCTGGCGATGGGTTAGACATTACCACCTTGCTTCAGGTAGCCCGCAAAAGCTTGCCTTGGATTGCGTTGCTTATTGCTTTGGGTCTGACAGGGTCTTGGCTGTTTTTACGCTATACAAAGCCTGTGTATCAGTCCTCATCGGTCATCAAGATTGATGAGAGAACAGAGGCTGGAGTATTGGGCATGGGTAGTATTGGCGGCGCGGTAGAGAAGCGTCAGGAGTTGGCTAATCTCTCAGGTGAGGTAGAGTTAATTAAGTCGAATCTAATTTATCGCCGTCTCAAAGATTCTTTAGCGCTTGACGTCAATTATTATGTAGAGGGAACTGTATTAGAATCAGAGCTTTATAAAAGGTCCCCTTTCAAAGTTGAATATGCGATTAAAGACCCAGCGTTTTATAATCGGAAGCTGAATGTTAATTTTCTTAGCCCTACTCAGTTTCGACTAAGTTATTTGGAGGCTAAAGAAGAAATAAGTGGAGATTATATAGTAGGCCAACCTATTAATATTCCTGGTATTAGTTTAAAGCTGACTACTGATTCCTCTTTCTTTGACGCAAGTGCGCTAGAAGCACAGTTCTACTTTGTCATTCTAGATGATGGCTCGGTGAATGGTTACCTGAATAGGAACATTTCGGTTGAGATTGTTAATCCTGAAGCTCATACTGTTCAGATAGCGTTTGCCGATTTTAATCCTTTAAAAGCGCAGGATATTGTCAATAAGATAGACACTGTTTACTTACAGGAAAAACTAGCGCAAAAGAAAGAAGCATCCGACAAAAGTCTACGCTTTTTAGGCGAGCAGACAGATGTTACAAACGATAAATTGCAGCAGGCAGAAGATAATTTACAGTCTTTTGCACGTGAAAATAAAACATATGATGTGCGGGGCGATGCAGCTACTGTAATCAATAAGATAGCCGACCAAGAAGAAAAAAGACAAGAGCTACTGCAAAGGCAGAGTCTACTGGAAGATTTGTCGCGCTTGGTAGAGCAGGATCAGATAACCAGTAATGAGGATTCCACAGTTGCCCAGAGTATACCTGGACTGGCTGAGTTGGAGGATAATCGCTTGATGCAGGAAATCGAAGCCCTAAATAATCAGCAATGGGACCTACGTCGAGTATTGCGCTCTTATAAAGAAACGACAGAAGCTGTAAAGCAAAGACGTGTTCAACTAGATTTTACAAAGAATACGATTCGCCGACTCCTAGATCAAAATAAAGAGCTTTTGCAGGAGCAGGTAAATAAAATGAACCGTCAACGTGATGAGCTTAGTGCTAAGCTGGCAGGACTGCCGGAGAAAGCAACGCAGCAAGCACGTTTGCAACGTCCATTTGAACTTTATGAAAAGACATATGTAAGTTTAATAAATAGGGAGCTAGAGTTCAGGATTGGCCAGGCTGGTACGACGGCCGATTTTCAGATTCTTTCCCCGGCTAGCTTGCCAAGCGCGCCCATTTCGCCGGTTCGTGCCATGGTTTATGCTATTGGTTTGGCGGGAGGCATTGTGTTAGGACTTGGATTAATTGCAGTCCGCTACTTCTTGCATGATACCGTGACGAATACGCGGGAACTGGAGCGTATGACCTCAGCGGCGTTGCTCGGGGTAATTCCAACCTACGACAAGGAAAAGATGACCGTGTCAAAGCTGGTAGTAGATAAAAACCCTAAGTCTGCTATTTCAGAGTCAATCCGATCCATTCGTACTAATCTGGACTTTATAGGGTCAGCGCGAAAGAAGCGCATTATATCGGTTACATCAACTGTATCAGGGGAGGGTAAAACCTTTGTTACGGTGAATCTGGGGGGCATAATTGCGTTGTCCGAGCAGCGGGTTATTATCCTAGACCTTGATATGCGGAAGCCGAAGGTGAATCTAGCTTTCGGTACTGAGAATGTGCGGGGCATTAGCACTATTCTGATTGAAAAACACACCGTGGAGGAATGCATTCAGCATACCGATATTCCAACGCTGGATTTTATATCAGCTGGTCCCACACCACCAAATCCGTCGGAGCTTATCCTAAACCCTAAGTTTGACGAATTACTGGCAGAATTACATCAGCAGTATGATGTAATTCTGATTGATACGCCGCCTGTTGGTCTCGTTACGGATGGTATTCTTATTATGCGTAAAGCTGATATCCCGCTTTATATTGTGCGGGCAGGGTATTCCAAGAAAGCCTTCCTGAAGAACATCAATAAGCTCATGCGGACGAATAACTTTACCCGCCTCAGCACTATTCTGAACGACGCCAGCGCTACTGGCTTGGCTGGCTACGGGTATGGCTATGGCTATGGCTATGGTCAGGGCTACTACGACGAGCCGACACCTCCCAAGGGAATAATTAGCCGCCTGAGGCAGCGTATTTCCTAAAATCAGCTCTCACTCTCATTTAGCACATGGCTTCATTCCTACGCAAGCTTTTCGGCCAAGCGGCTTCTACGTCGCTGGTTTACGAAAACTTGCTGGCGGAGCTTGGAGTTGATATGCACTCGCACTTGCTGCCCGGCTTGGATGATGGGGCTGAAACCATTGAGCAATCATTGGGTTTGCTGGAAGCAATGCAGGCATTAGGCTACCGTAAGCTGATTATGACTCCCCATATTATGGGAGATTTTTATAAGAATACTCCAACTACCGTTCACGCTGCATTGGCGCAGATGCAGGAAGCCGCCACGACTGCCGGCTTCGCGGACATACAGCTAGAATGTGCCGCCGAATACTACTTAGATGAATGGCTGGGGGGCAAATTAGATAGCGGAGAAGAGCTCCTAAGCTTTGGTGGCCTTAAAAAATATCTGTTGTTGGAAACGTCTTACATGAACGAACCCTTCAACATGCAGGATATTATCTTCCGGCTAAAAGCGCAGGGGTATCAGCCAGTGTTGGCGCATCCTGAGCGCTACACTTATTTATATGGCCGCTTTTCTGAGTTGGAAAAGATTCATGATAACGGGGTATTATTTCAGATTAACCTCAACTCATTAGCTGGTTATTATTCCTCCGGGGCCCAGCGTGTAGCCGAGAAGCTCATTGATGCTCGCTTGGTAGATTTTGTCGGTACGGATGCGCACAATCTCAAGCACACCGAAACTTTGCGTAGTAAAGTGCTGCCTTTGGCTTATTTGAAAAAGGTCTTGGCTTTACCTCTCCTAAATAATACGCTATTGACTAATTAGTTGATCAGATGCTTGCTGTCTGATCAATTAATTAGTCACCACTCAACTACCTAACTCCCTGATATGTATGGTTTTTGTCACTGGTGGTAGCGGATTGATGGGCAGTTTCCTGATTCCAGCCTTGGTAGCACAGGGCTATGTAGTGCGGGCGCTTTACAGGCAGCAAGTGCCAGCCATACAGCATGCCGATAAAGTGGAATGGATAGAAGGTGACTTGCGTGACACCACCCTACTACGCACCGCATTGGCCGGGGTTACCCACGTTTTTCACTGCGCTGGCTTGGTTTCGTATGCTCCGCAGGATGCAGCGAAACTGCAGCAGACAAATGCAGAGGGCACTGCTGCCGTGGTAGATGCCTGCCTGGAGCAAAGCTCGGATATTCGCCTGTGCCATGTATCATCGGTGGCCGCGTTGGGTGGTCCTGCAGCAGCAAAGCTGGATATAAGGGGGGCAAATATTGTGGTAGATGAGACGGCTAAATGGGATTTAGGCGCTGGACATAATGCGTATGCCACTTCCAAGTACTTCGGAGAACTGGAAGTGTGGCGTGGGATTTCGGAAGGTCTGTCTGCTGTCATTGTGAATCCTTCGGTAGTGCTCGGGCCCGCCGATTGGCAGCGCAGTAGTACCCGCCTTTTCCGATATGCGCACCAGGAACATGCCTTTTATACGCCAGGCTGCCTGAACTATGTAGATGTGCGCGACGTCGTGGAGGCCATGCTTCGCCTGACCTTTCAAAGTGAAGTAGCTGGGGAGCGCTTTATTCTGAGTGGCGGTGCAGTGCCATTGCGCGATTTCTTGATTCAGGCGGCAGAGTGCTTCGGCAAAAAGCCCCCCACAGTGGCCGTACCTACCTGGGCAGCCGAAACGATCTGGCGCTTGGAGCACGTGCGCTCCGTGCTGACGGGTGCACGGCCACTCATCACCAAAGATACTGCCCGTGCGGGCAGGCGCTCAGTGATTTACAGTGCAGCCAAAGTAGAGGCAGCTACGGGCTTACAATTCCGTCCGCTGGCCGAAACAGTGCAGTGGTGTTGCGCAGGCCTGACATCAGCGAACCAGCCTTCGCCCGGTGTGGTTATTGCATCATAAGCCAGCAGCGTTATCTTCAGTGATTCCGCCGCCCGACGCCGGCAAAGTCTGCCGTTTTGGCGACCTTTGAGTCTTGCATACGAATGAGAATGAACGAAAACTTTGAGGAAAGGCAGCAAGTGCTGGATACAGTGCGTCGGTTTGAACGCATGGTAGCCCAGAACGAATCTGTCTTTTTTGATCTGGCCGATTTTGAGAATATCATCGACCATTATACGACCAACACGCAGTACGATAAGGCGTTACATGCCTGTGAGACTGCTATAGCCCAGTATCCCTTTTCTACCGAACTGCTCATCGACCGCTCGCAGGTACTAGCCATGAAGGGCGAATACTCCGCTGCGGCCCAGCAGATTGAAGACGTAGCCCAACTCGATCCGACCAACCCCGACGTAGCCGTTACCCGCGGCATTATTGCCACGCAGAAAGGCGAGTTTGCTGAGGCAGTAGCTTTTTTTCATGATGCCGCTGAGCACTCACCGGAGCGCGAGGATATTTACTTCAACCTCGGTCTGGCTTACCAGAGCTGGCAGAAGTTTAAGAGTGCGGCCAAGTATTACAAGATGAGCCTGCGCCTGAACTCCGACAATGACATAGCAGTGCAGGAACTGCTCTATTGTTTGGAGGTGAGCGAGCGTCTGGAGAAGAATTTGGAGTTTTTCCGTCGCTTTACCGATGAAGATCCTTATTCGGCTCCGGCGTGGTATAATCTGGGTCAGGCTTACTATCGCCTGGGGCAGTATGATCAGGCAGTGGCGGCTTTCGAGTACGCCATTTTGGTTGATGCTACCTATTATGAGGCGCACGCTTTTCTGGCCAGCACCTATGTAAGCCAGGAAAAGTATCGGGAAGCTATTGATGAGTTCAACCTGAGCTACTCGGCTGGTGAGCCTACGGCAGAAGCGCTGTGTAACATTGGCGAGTGCTACGAGAAAATGGCCGAATGGGACCAGGCACGGCGCAACTACCAGCGGGCCATCGACCTCGATCCAGAAATGGATGAGGCTTGGTTTGGGATGGGCGTCGTGCTGAATGCCCAGGAGCGCTGGTTTGAAGCCGCTCATTTCTTCCGTAAAGCCACTACCCTCTACGACGAAAGCGTGGAATATTGGCTGGCCTTGGCCGCTGCTGAATATCAGGTTGGCAATGTGGTGAGTGCCGTGGAGTGCTACGACCGCGCTACGCAGGTAGGCCCCGACAACAAAGATGCGTGGCTAAACTGGAGCATTATCCTCTATGAGCAGGGCAACTACGACGGCGCCATCGATCTGATGCGTAATGCTGTGGAGATACAACCTGCTGAAGCTGAGCTACAATATCGCCTGTGCGCTTATCTGCTGGCGGCTGGCCGCTACCGCGAAGCTTACGAGAATCTGGAAAATGCGCTAGTTTTGGACTTCGACAAGCACCGTTTGCTTTTCGAGTACTTCCCGGAGCTGGAATCGCAGCGGGCCTTGGCTCGACTGATTGATCAGTACCGGAAGTAGATAACTCAAATTTAAACTCTTTGAAACCAACTATCATCCTGAACTCTACCTCGTTCAGGATGATAGTTGGTTTTATGGCTTACCTCCATCTGAACCAAAGCGCATGAATTATCACCTCGATCAACTCCCCGAGCGTACCGCCAAACCCCGCGAACAAGGCTACACCATGGTTATGGATAAAGGCCTGAGTATCCGTGAAGTAGAAGACTTTCTGGAGGTAGGCGGCGAATACACCGACATTGTGAAGCTGGGCTGGGCTACCTCATACGTAGTACCTAACCTGAAGCGCAAGCTGGAAGTGTATAAAGAAGCCGGTGTGCCGGTGTACTTCGGCGGAACCCTGTTTGAGGCCTTTATTATTCGTAATCAGTTTGATGACTACCGCCGGCTACTGTCTGAGTTTGGAATGGAGTACGCAGAGGTTTCGGATGGCTCTTTGGAGTTGCCCCACGACAAAAAGTGCGAGTACATCCGCACGCTGGCCAAAGACCTGAATGTATTGTCGGAGGTGGGTTCGAAGGATGCGGAGAAAATAATTCCTCCCTACAAGTGGATTGCTCAGATGCAAACGGAGCTGGATGCTGGCTCCATCAAGGTAATTGGCGAGGCGCGTGAGGCCGGCAATGTGGGCTTGTTTCGGAGCACCGGCGAGGTACGTTCGGGTTTGGTAGAGGAAATTCTGACCAAAATTCCTTTTGAGAAAATTCTGTGGGAAGCTCCTCAGAAGGCCCAGCAGGTATGGTTTATTAAGTTGCTGGGCAGCAATGTTAATCTGGGAAATATCGCGCCTAATGAGGTGGTAAGCCTGGAAACCATCCGGCTGGGCTTGCGCGGTGACACGTTCACGCACTTCCTTGATATGGACGGCGTAGACCCCATGTTCAAGCCGGAAGTAAAGACCGGCCGACCCGGCACTTCCATGCCGCGCGGATAGGCTGCGTAAGATATACGGTTGCTCAAAAAAGCCCCCCAGACTGCCATGTGCAGTGGCTGGGGGGCTTTTTTAGCTACAGCTTATCAGGTAATGCCCGGAAGTTAGTGAGGGAGGTATTAACTCAGCAGGCATGCGTGCGTAAGCTGTTGTTGCACCTAAGCAACCACTGCTCACTTGGTTATTATGAAAAATTACCTGCTTTACTTACCGTTGGCGGCCTTATTCGCCTGCAATCAATCGTCGCCCAAAACAGAAGAAACGGCTGCCGCTACCGCCGCATCTACTGATTCGGTGGCTGCGCCTGCGCTGCCCGAACCATACGCTACGCCGTCGGCAAAGAACTTCAGTAAGGTAATTGGCTGGCCTAAAGGCAAAATGCCAACGGTGCCGGCCGGATTTACAGTGACGGAATTTGCTGCTGACTTACAGAATCCGCGCTGGATTTATGTGGCCCCAAACGGCGACATTTTTATTGCCGAATCTAACTCTATAGAAAAAACCTCCACGGCGAAGGGCGAAAAGGCAAAAGGTCTGAAGCAGTCAGGGTCGATGAAGGAGTCCAGCGCCAACCGCATCACGCTCTTGCGCGACGCCAACAAAGACGGCAAGCCCGAGGTGCGCGAAACCTTTCTGACGGGCCTGAATCAGCCTTTTGGCATGCTGGTAGTAGGCGATAATTTTTACGTAGGCAATACCGACGCCGTGCTGCGGTTTCCTTACAAAGCCGGTCAAACCAAAATCACGGCCGGGGGGCAAAAAATCCTGGATTTACCTGTTGGCGGCTACAACAACCACTGGACTCGCAACTTATTGGCCAACGCCGACGGCTCCAAGATTTACGTGTCGGTAGGGTCGGGTAGTAATGTGATGGAGAAGGGCGAGAAAAACGATGAAGGTCGGGCCCTGATTCTGGAAATTAATCCTGATGGATCCGGTAAGCGCGTGTACGCCAGCGGCCTGCGCAACCCCGTGGGCATGGATTGGCAGCCCGGCACCCAAGTACTCTGGACCGCCGTGAATGAGCGCGATGAGCTAGGCGACGAGCTCGTGCCCGATTATATGACCAGTGTGAAAGAAGGCGGCTTTTATGGCTGGCCTTACTCGTACTTCGGCCAAAACGAAGATCCACGCCGCAAGGGCGAGCGGCCCGACCTAGTGGCCAAAGCAATAGTGCCGGATGTAGCCTTGGGTCCGCATACGGCATCGTTGGGTCTGGCCTTTTATGACGCCAGCGGCTTCCCGGCCAAATACCGGAATGGCGCTTTCATAGGGCAGCATGGATCCTGGAACAGCTCGAAGTTTACGGGGTATAAAGTGGTGTTTGTGCCCTTTCAGAACGGCAAGCCAGCTGGTCAGCCCGAGGATTTTATGACGGGTTTCGTGGCAAACGAAGGCACCAAGGAAGTATACGGCCGGCCGGTAGGAGTAACCGTGCTGCCCGATGGCTCGATGCTGGTTGCGGATGACGCGGGGGGCAAAATATGGCGCGTATCTTCAACTCAAGGCACAAAGTCTTAAGTCTTGCAGTCGTTGTAAAATTAAAAAGGTGGTCATGCAGAGCGGAGCGAAGCATCTCGCGTGTTTAGTAAGGTTACTAATCAGCCATCAGCACGCGAGATGCTTCGCGTTGCTCTGCATGACATTCTTACAAAAAAGGTACTTATATAAATTGATTGCAGCTAATGTCCCCATCCGCTCCGACCGCTAAAATGCCCCCCAGCAGTCCCATGCAACGCTTGCGGGAGCTGGCGCTGCGGGCGGGGCTCGATGGGTTCCTGCTGGGCTTGATCGGCGTTATTGGCCTGGCTTACCTGTGGCCGGAGTTTGGGGCTGAAGAGGGGCCACTGCCGCTGGGGCGCATTGCGCACTATGGCGTATCGGTCATTTTCTTCTTCTACGGCTTGCGCCTGAGTCGCGAAAAACTGAAGGCTGGCCTGAGCAACTGGCGCTTACACCTAGTTGTGCAGGGTACTACTTTTCTGTTGTTTCCGCTGCTCTTATTAGTAGTAAAGCCGCTTTTTGATTCGGAAAAAAGCCAGTTACTGTGGCTGGGGGGCTTTTATTTGGCTGCCTTACCTTCCACGGTTTCCTCTTCCGTCGTGATGGTTTCAATTGCCAAGGGTAATCTGCCGGCGGCAATTTTCAATGCCAGTATTTCCAGCTTGCTGGGCGTGTTTATTACGCCCGTTTGGATGGCGCTCTTTCTAACGTCTGGTACTTCCGGCGGCCTAGGCTCCACTATCTTAGATTTGGCGTTGCAGGTGCTACTGCCCGTGGCGGTGGGTATACTGTTGCATTCGCGCTTGCATCAGTTTGCGCAGCGCTTTGCCGGGCCCTTGCGCATGCTCGACCAGGCTATTATTCTGCTGATTGTATATACCTCGTTTTGTGAGTCGTTTGACCAAGGCATTTTCCGGGGCTACTCCGCCGGCGACCTTTTTGGGCTGGGCGCGGCTATGTTGGTGCTGTTCTTTTTAGTGTACGGGTGCGTACTGCTGCTGAGCCGGTTAGTAGGTTTTAACCGCGAAGACACCATCACAGCGCTGTTTTGTGGCTCCAAAAAGTCCTTGGTTCAGGGTACCGTAATGTCGAAGGTGCTTTTCCCGGATGCGCGCACGGCCGGCCTGATTCTTTTGCCCCTGATGATTTATCACGCCCTCCAAATTCTGGTGGCCAGCATTGTAGCCCAGGCCCTGAGCCGACGCGCCGATAGTAAGGCAACAGTTGCCCCAGCTATACACTAAAGCCAGCCGAAAAAGCCCCCCAGCCAGAAACTTTGCCGGCTGCCTGCTTTCTTTGCAGTAAAATAACTTCGTCTTCTATTCCTGGTTCATGGAAATCCTCAAGGACATCATTGATTTCATTCTTCATCTCGACAAGCATCTCGGGGCCATTATCCAGGATTACGGAACGTGGACATACGCCATTCTCTTCCTGATTATCTTCGTGGAAACCGGCGTAGTAGTGCTGCCCTTTTTGCCCGGCGACTCGCTGCTGTTCGCGGCTGGCTCGCTGGCCGCCCTGCCCGGCTCTCCCCTGAATGTGTGGGTAATGATGGGTCTGCTTATCGTAGCGGCAGTGCTTGGCGACACGCTCAACTATCATATCGGTGACTATCTGGGGCCGCGGGTATTTCGCGAGAATTCCCGCTTCCTGAAGCGTGAGCATCTCATTCGTACCCAGGAGTTTTATGAGAAGCACGGCGCCAAAACCATCATTCTGGCCCGCTTCATCCCGATCATTCGCACGTTTGCGCCCTTTGTGGCGGGCGTGGGTACCATGAGCTACACCAAGTTCCTGTCGTACAATGTGGTGGGGGGCGTTTTGTGGGTCGTTTCGCTGACGGGCGCGGGCTATTTCTTCGGTACCATCCCGATTGTACAGAAAAACTTCTCGCTGGTCGTATTGGCCATCATCGGCTTATCAATACTGCCCGTGATATTTGAGTTTGTAAAGTCGCGCCAAAACAGCCGGCGGCCCGTAGCTTAATTCCTGATTTTATTCGTGAAATAAACCGCCCCAATGGTAATCCGTTGGGGCGGTTTTCTATTATTGCATGCGGTAAGCGTCAGAGTTCAGTCTAGCTAGTGTGAATTATTGTATGAAGGAATTTGGCCTCATTGGCAAGTCGCTTGTCCACTCGTTCTCGCAAACCTATTTCACCCAGAAATTTGAGAATCTGGGCCTCGACGACCACCACTACGAGCTCTTTGAGCTGCCCACTATCTCGGCCTTGCCGGAGCTGTTGGCTGAGCACCCCAGCCTGCGGGGGCTCAACGTAACCATTCCATATAAAGAGCAGATATGGCCGTACCTGAGTGAGATATCATCGGCGGCGGCCCGTATTGGCGCCATCAACGTCATCGATTGCACGCCCGACGGCCGCTATATTGGGCATAACACCGATTACATTGGCTTCCGGGAGTCGTTGCGCGCTTTTTATCCATTGCGTGGCGCTGCAGCACGAGCACTAGTGCTTGGCACCGGTGGCTCATCGAAGGCAGTAGAGGCAGCCTTGCGGGAACTAGAGATTCCGTATTGGCTGGTGTCACGTAACCCACTCGGGACTGGCCTTACCTATAATGACCTCACGCCCGACGTACTTGTAGGGCATTCGCTGATTATCAACGCCACGCCGTTGGGTACTTTTCCGCAGGTAGATGCGTGCGCTCCTATCCCGTACGAGGCTCTCACGCCAGCCCACTACCTCTACGACCTGATTTATAATCCGAGCGAAACTTTGTTCCTCCAAAAAGGTCGCGAAGCCGGTGCTCAAACCAAAAACGGCTTCGAGATGCTCTGCCTACAGGCCGAGGCTGCCTGGGAAATTTGGAGCCAGTAAAGAGCAAATGCTACAGGAATGCCCTAAAACACAACAAGCCACCTCAAATGGGTGGCTTGCTGGTTGTTGCAATATGTGCGTTCAGGGTATAGGTCGCAAGTAACGCTTATTTTCTGGAAAGCTTGCTAGCAATTTCGGCGGTGTACTTGCCTTGATGACGGGCACCTTCCAATTCGTTTGCGCTGGGCTGGCGCTCACCTTGTCCACCAGCTACTGTGCTGGCGCCGTAAGGGGTACCGCCGGTTACTTCTTCGTGGCCCATCTGACCCTGCCAAGCGTAAGGCAAGCCCACGATGACCATGCCATGGTGAAGCAATGCCGTGTGCAGCGCGCGTAGCGTTGTTTCCTGGCCGCCGTGCTGGGTAGCGGTGCTCACGAATGCGCCACCTGCTTTGCCCACAAGGGCGCCGCGAGCCCACAAGCCGCCGGTTGAGTCGAGGTAGGCCTGAATCTGGCCGCAAGCATTGCCGTAGCGGGTAGGCGTACCAATAATGATGGCATCGTACTGCTCCAATTCCTCGGGGGTAGCTACAGGCACATGGTTGAAAGCTTGCTGGGCCTGCGTGGCTCCAACCTTGTCGAGAATTTCTTTCGACAGCGTCTCGGGTACGCGCTTTACTACTACTTCATTGCCTTCTACCTGGCGGGCGCCTTCGGCTACGGCCTCGGCCAATTTCCACACGTGGCCATACGTGGAATAGAACAGAACAATAGTTTTCATGAGGAACGGATGAAAGATGAAAAATGAGTTGGTACGGATGTAAGCAGCTTTCCTGAAGCAGGGTGCTGATTTACGCAAGGCAGCGGAAAGAGGTGGCTTGCAAATATATGTATGTACATTAAATGTACTAACATTGTTTCGAAAATTATTTTCCTCACGGCTAAAAAAGCCCCCCAGCGCTTTAAAGCAACTTTAAAAAATATTCGGGCACAGGCATGCAACCCTTGGGGCGGGTAGCAGCCTCTACTCACCGAAGCCCGCTAGTATATGGCGGATTATTCTACCGATACGTTATTACGAAACGCAGCGTATGCAGCCACTTTATCCTGGCCCAATCGACTTTATGTTCAGCCACAGCGGCCCAGGCGGCCACCTCACTCGATGAGCGCCTTATCGTTTGCGATGGGTGGCGGAGGGCTGCGCAACCTGCTTGCGGGGGGCAATTCGTCGGCTTCGGTGGCTGCTTCGCCTCCGCCTGCTCCTGTCCGCTCGCTTGTGCCGCCTTCCCAGCTCACCGAGGCCGAAATCATTGATGGTTGCCTGGCCGGAAGCCGTCTGATGCAGAAGCATTTGTACGACAGGTTTGCAGCCCGCATGATGGCCGTGTGTCTGCGCTACGCCCAAACCACCTTTGAGGCGGAGGATGTATTGCAGGAAGGCTTCGTAACGGTGTTTACCAACCTCAGCAAGTTTCGCCGCGAATGCCCCCTGGAGTTCTGGATTCGGCGCATCATGATTAATGCTGCTCTGCGTCAGCACCGTCGCAATAGCGGGCTGGTAGCCATGAGTGAGGGCGAGTACCCCGAGGATCTGGCGGGGGAGGAGTTTACGCTTTCCAACTACGCATTTGAAGAGCTTTTGACCCTCGTGCAGGAGTTGGCGCCGCGCTACCGCATGGTATTCAACCTGTTTGCCATCGAAGGCTATGGGCACAAGGAAATTGGTGAGTTGCTGGGCATTTCCGAAGGCACCAGCAAATCGCAGTACTCCCGGGCCCGGGTCATCTTGAAAACTAAATTAGAGCGCCTCGACGCGCATCGCAGCAATGGCATCTTCCGCAAATAATCATACGCCCAACGAGCCCCGGTCCACCGGCGACCTGGAGCACTTGTTCCGACAGAAGCTCGGCGAGGCAGAAGTAGCGCCTCGTCAGCACGTCTGGGAGCAGCTCGACCATGAGATGCTGGTACGGCAGAACGACTCGTATCGGCGGCGTCTGCTGCTGCACCGCTGGGTGGCGGCGGCCTGCGCCCTGCTGGTGCTGGGCTGCGGCACCTGGCTGCTGCTCCATAATGCCACACATTTGCCCCCCGGCACAGAAATAGCTGCCACTACTCGCCCCGTGGAGGCAACTACTACTGAGGCAGCTGCTGATACTCCGCTGCGCACACCGCGCAGTAGCGCCACCACTAGTCAGTCACGAAATAGCGCTACCACGTCCACTGATTTGGCAGCAGTGACCCAGCAACGGAATTCAGCTGCCACCGCTTCGGCAACCCGGGCAGCCACGGCGCAATCAGCAACGAATGATGTAGCCACTACCTTATTGCGGGCCGCTAAATCGGCTGTAGGAATCAGGCAGTCTGAGTCAGGCAGCAGCGTGGCTACCAACAGCACCCGCTCAGGCTCAGGCGCTACGGGTACTTCGCTGACTGCTGCTGAGCGTCAGGCTGGAAATGGGGCCTATGGTTCTGCCTTTGCCTCATCGGTGCCAGGCATTGGAAGCTCACAGAATGAGCGGGGGGCAAATTGGCTAACCGTACGGCCAGTGTCTGCGGCCGCGGCGCAAAACACGGTAGCAGCCGCATTTCGTCGCCCCGAAACCTTGCAGGCCGAAGCGCTTCCGGTGTCAGCTGGCATGTTGGCCCAAGCGGCAATAAGTGCTCCCCAGGATGCCGCCGAAGAAGAAAAACCGGAACGTAAGCGCAGCAAATGGCGCCTGAGCGGAGCTTATGCGGCCAGCTCTTACAACCCGAATATTGACTTTAGCTCCAGCGCGACAGCGAATGCAGCCCTCGACTTTGGCGCGGTTCCCTCCAACAACTCAGCGCTTCCTGTCTACAATGCCCGGTCGGCGTATCAGTATGGCGCCAGCGAATACCGCGACAATCTGGAAGCTGGTCCTGCTCAGCGTATTGCAATAGCCGCGGCGTATGCATTGAACAATAAATTGACGCTACTGACTGGCATAGAAACTTCTCAACAGCGGGCTTCATCCAAAACCTCGTTAAATCTGAACAATTCGAGAACGGCCTTCGCCGGGCAGGCAGCATCCGACTCCAGCAGTAACCAGTTTTATGCCGGCCAGCGCGGCACGGAGTTTAGATACAGCACAATAGGCGTACCGGTAGCCATGCGCTACGGCTCGGCCAAAACGGGCTGGTCGCTCTACGCCAAAGTAGGCGCCGCCGTGAACCTGCTTATCAAGAGCAGCACGGAAGTAGATGGCAACGCCGCTGCCGCCCGCGACTACACGCTGGCTTCTTCTGAGTCGCCTTATCGCAAGGTGCTGGCATCGGTGCGTGGGGGTGGGGGCGTGCGCTATGCACCAGCCGCCGCGGCATGGAGCTTGTCCTTAGGTCCAGTAGCCGAAGCCGGTTTGAATACGCTTAATCAGGACCCTGGCGGCTCTTTCTTCCAACGCTCCCGGCCATATTCGGTTGGTCTGGAGGCCAGTGTGGAGTTTGGGGGCCAAAAAGCGGCTACCGTGGTCCGTTAACAGCAAATAATTTAACAGTACAACTATGAAGATTCAGTACTATTTATTTGCTGCCCTACTAAGCTTGTGTGCGTGTACGAAGAATGACCTCGATGAAGTGGTCTTGGATGGTAAAGGCTGTATCAAGCGGGTTACCAACGCTCCAGGGCCCGGTGACCACGAAATACGCAAGTCGGAGCAGGCAACCGCCGTTCGCCTTTTTCAGCAGAATGCCCTCAGCTTAAGCGACCTTCGCTTTACCCAATTCATCGAAGAAGACTTGGTCGTGGAGGGCATAACCAATCATCATGTACACGTAAAGGCTGCCCGTTTCGCTAATGGGTTGCCTTTTCTACTCAACAGAGCTATTTATAATTTCAGGAATGGTAAATATGTTCATCGTTCCGATAATGATTTTATAGCGGCGGCTGACACGAAGCCAGCGTTGACGCTAGCTCAGGTCAGGGCATTGTTTTTTCAGGAGTTTGTGGATTATAACAAACAGTCTACCAGTTACAAAGCAGAAGATTTTAAGGATAAATGCTTGACTGCGGAGTTAGGGTACTATACGCTTCGAGGGAATGAAACGCCTATCAGGACTATATTGGCCTGGCATGTGAAGCCTAAAGGTGAAGAATATCCGGAGGCGGTGATCAATGATAGTGATGGCACAACCATCTACTTTTTTGATGGAAGTTGGACTTCAATGCCCAGATAGTTGATTCTGTTTTGGGAAACTTGGAATTCCTAAAGTCACTGTAAATCGAACTGCTCTATGAAACGCTTACTTACGCTTCTGCTTCTCACGAGCCTCCTCAGCGCCTCCCAGTGCGAAGATGAGAATGCTGCCTGTCCCAGCTTTTTTGTCACCAAAGTAGCGGAGCTACAAGCCAAGCCCAAGCAGAACCCCGCGGCCGAAATCACGGAATATCAGTTTCAAGGCCAGACCGTCTACCTCGTTTCCAGCGACTGCTGCGACCAGTTTGATTATCTCTACAATAGCTGCGGAGATGTTATTTGTGCTCCGAGCGGCGGTATAACCGGCAAGGGCGACGGGCAATGCCCTGATTTTGCTACGCAGGCCACCAATGCCCGCGTAGTATGGCGCGACCCGCGCTAAGCTTATTTACGGGCAGGCGAGAGTTGGATGCCTGCTTATTTCAAAATTTGCCCCCCAGACCTTAAAAAAAGCCCAGCTGATTTAGTTGGGCTTTTTTTGTTTCGCGGAAACCTACCTTGGCGCTCCGGAGTTATCATAGGCTATCATTTCTGGCTACTTTCCCTGCATGGAATATCAACTTACTTCCGAGTTCAAGCCCACCGGCGACCAGCCCAAAGCCATTGCCCAGCTGGTGGCTGGCGTAGAAAGCGGGGAGCCGGCGCTGGTGCTGCTCGGAGCCACGGGCACCGGCAAAACCTTTACTGTGGCCAACGTCGTGGCCCAAACCGGCAAGCCCACGCTGGTGCTCTGTCACAATAAAACCCTGGCAGCCCAGCTTTACGGCGAGTTTAAGGCGTTTTTCCCCAATAATGCCGTCGAGTACTACATCAGCTACTACGATTACTACCAGCCCGAGGCTTACATTGCCAGCACCGACGTTTTTATTGAAAAGGACCTCGCCATCAACGAGGAAATTGAGAAGCTGCGGCTGCACTGCACCTCCACGCTGCTCAGTGGGCGCCGCGACGTTATTGTGGTGGCTTCCGTGTCGTGCATTTATGGTATCGGCAACCCCGAGGAGTTCAGCAAAAACGTCATTTATATGGCGCCTGGCCTGCGCTACTCGCGCAATAATCTGCTGTACCAGTTTGTGCAGATTCTGTACTCGCGGACGGAAGTGGAATTCACGCGCGGCACATTCCGGGTGAAGGGCGACACCGTGGACATCTTCCCGGCTTACGCCGACTTTGCCTATCGGCTTTTCTTTTTCGGCGACGAAATTGAGGCCATCCACCGTATCGACCCGGAAAGCGGCAAGAAGCTGGCCGACGAGCAAAGCGTAACGCTGTACCCGGCCAACCTTTTCGTGACCGGCAAAGACACCCTGCACCAAGCCATCAAGGAGATTCAGTTTGATATGATGGCTCAGCAGAGCTACTTCGTGAAGGAGGGCCGCGACCAGGAAGCCAAGCGCATCACCGAGCGCACGGAGTTTGATCTGGAAATGATTCGGGAGCTGGGCTACTGCTCCGGCATTGAGAACTACTCGCGTTACTTCGATGGCCGCACTCCCGGCTCACGCCCGTTCTGCCTGCTCGATTATTTCCCTCAAGACTATCTGATGGTCATCGACGAAAGCCACGCCACCATTCCTCAGATTCGGGCGATGTGGGGCGGCGACCGGAGCCGCAAAACGGCCCTGGTGGAGTATGGATTCCGTCTGCCCTCGGCCATGGACAACCGCCCCCTGACCTTCAACGAGTTCGAGAGCATGTACCGGCAGGTCGTCTTCGTGTCGGCTACGCCGTCCGATTATGAGTTGGAAACCAGCGGCGGCGTTATCATCGAGCAGATTATTCGCCCCACGGGCCTGCTCGACCCCGAAATCGATATCCGGCCCAGTGCCAACCAGATTGACGACTTGCTGGATGAGGTAGACAACCGCGTGAAAATGGGTGACCGCATCCTCGTTACAACGCTTACCAAGCGCATGGCTGAGGAATTGCAGAAGTACATGGAGCGCCTGGGTATCAAGTCAAGCTACGTGCACTCGGATGTGAAAACCCTGGACCGCGTCGAGATTCTGCGGCAGCTGCGCCTGGGCGTAATCGATGTGCTGATTGGGGTGAACCTGCTGCGCGAAGGTCTTGATTTGCCCGAAGTTAGCTTGGTCGCTATTCTGGACGCCGACAAGGAAGGCTTCCTGCGCGACCAGCGCAGCCTGATTCAGACCATGGGCCGCGCCGCCCGAAATGATAAAGGCAAGGTGATTATGTACGCCGACCGCATCACGGGCTCCATGCAGCGCGCCATCGACGAGACCAATCGGCGCCGCGCCGTGCAGCTGGCTTATAATGAGGAGCACGGCATCACGCCACGCACCGTGCGTAAGTCGCACGATGAGATTATGGGTCAAACCTCGCTCTCAGATATGCGCCGCATCGAGCCCGCCGCGTATGCCGGCCCCGATACCGATACGTTGACCTTAGCCGCCGAGCCTATTATCGCTCTGATGAAGCGTGATGAACTGGAAAAAGTCATCAAGAAAACGGAGAAGCAAATGGAAGGCGCAGCCAAGGACCTCGACTTCCTGCAAGCCGCCAAGTACCGCGATGAATTAGCCCAACTTCGTCAAATGCTAAAGACGAAGCGAGATTAGCCACAGACTATATAGCGTTTTGAATCATTTTTATTTTCCTGAAAAAGCTCCCCGGAAAGCCGTCTGGGGGGCTTTTTTTAGTTTTTTGCAACCTCGACCATAGATTCAGGCCAGAAAATTGATGTTTTTCGGGCAAGTGATCATCCCGCCCGATCACCATCCTGTTCAAACGTGAGTTGTTGCCATGCTAACCGCTACTCCAGTATTACGCGTCTATTTTGAAAACCCGGTTGGTCGGGTTATGGAGCACCCCAATGGCTATGCGTACGTCATTTATAATGAAGGCCCACGCAAGCTCGACCATTTGAAGGCCTTTCTGACGCACACAGGCCAGCTGCTGCGCCGACAGGGCTGGAACAAGCTGTTGGGCGATCAGCGCCTGATGTCGCCTTACACCGAAGACGAGCGTAATTGGATTCTGGATTTTTGGATAGCGCGCACCAGCGAGGGAAGCCAGATTTATGGGGCCGTGCTCTTGCCGCATGATGTATTCGCGCGGCTTTCCGTCAGTCAGATGATGAACGAAGCGCGGGAGGCGGCCTTAACCTACCGGCTTTTTGATGACGAAAACGCGGCGGCGGCCTGGCTGCGCCAACTACCAGTGGAAGCTATCTAGGACGGTTGAAATAGTTAAATCTGCATTACCAGGAGACTGGTAGTGACCTTACCCTCTAAAAAAGCCCCCCAGCTATTGTGCTGGGGGGCTTTTTTGTATGTCTTCGTCTTGGTTTGGTTCAAGCTGATGGCGTCAGAATTTACATACAGTAAAATAGCAGGGTAACTGGCAATAGTATGACTTTTTGGGAGTTTAACTGCGATACGAGTTATTATACATGATTAAAATTGTATTAATTAACTTTAATAATGTACATAATATTGGCAAATGAAATAATTTATTCAAAATGGTATATAAATAATCTTACTTTCAGAACACAATACACAAACCATCCAAAACCATAACAAATGAGGAAACTCTTACCATTCTTAGCGAAGCCGGTGCTACTGGCTATTATGCTAACAGGAGGTTACACTTCTTTCAGTCAGGGAAAAGGAAACGCGGGCAAAAAAGCTGTTCCGCAAGCGGCTCTTGAGCACCTGAAAAAGAACAAGCAGAAGCTTCAGCTTTCTGACGAGGACATTGCCAATATCACGTTGAGCAGCGAGACTTTCTCAAAGAAGAGCGGGGTTAAGCACATTTATCTGAAGCAGCAATACAAGGGCATTGAGATTCACAATGCTATTACCAACATCAGCATGACCTCCAATAATGAGGTAGTGAATGTAGGTGATCAGTTTGTGAAGGATGCCGGCAAAAAGGTAAAGGAAAGCGGCTCCAGCATGACGGCTGAGGCTGCCGTAGCCGCCGCTGCCAAGCACCTGAATACGTCGATAAAGGAGCCTCTCTCCGTCCAATCGAGAGAGGATGGCCCTGACCAGGAGGTAGTATTCTCCACGGGGGGCATTTCGCTTGAGTCGATTCCGGCTAAGCTGGTGTATCAGCCCATGGAGGATGGTAGCCTACGCCTAGCCTGGGAGGTAACGATAGATGAGCTGGATGGCCTGAACTGGTGGGTTGTCCGCGTAGATGCCGCTACCGGCGAATTTCTGGAAAAGGATAACCTGGTAACGCACTGCGAATTCGACAACGACGGCCCCAACGGCGTACACATCAGTGATAGCTATGTTCAAAAGCAGGCTGTAGCAGCTAAGCCGTTCAACTTTGCTACGACACTGGCAGAGGCTCCCGCAGCTAACTTCTACAATGTTTATCCGCTCACAACGGAGAGCCCAAGCCACGGCCCACGGGTATTCGTGAGCACCGACGCTGCCGATAAAACGGCTTCACCAAAAGGCTGGCATTATACGCCGGTGGGCAACATGACCACTACCCGGGGCAACAACGTGTATGCCTACGAGGATCCTAATGGTGTGAATCCGTTCCCTACTATTGCCAACAACTTCACTGTTAATAACTACAGCCCTGACGGTGGTCCGAGCCTGAAATTCGACTTTCCGATTGATTTCACCAAGCAGCCCGCAACCTATGTTGACGCGGCTACTACCAACCTGTTCTACTGGAACAACCTGATTCACGATGTGTGGTATCAGTATGGTTTTGATGAAGTTAGCGGCAACTTCCAGTTTGATAACTTCGGCAAAGGTGGCTTAGGCAACGACTTCGTGCGCGCTGAAGCGCAGGATGCCCGTATTACGTCGGCCCAGGGCCCGCAGCGTAACAACGCTAACTTTGGTACGCCAGTGGATGGCTCGCTGCCACGTATGCAGATGTACTTGTGGAACGGTATTCCTGACAGAGAGTTGTTCCGTGTAAATACGCCATCATCCATCGCTGGTGCTTACCAGGCTGTGGAGGCTGCGTTCAGCAAACCTTTGACGAGCACGCGCATTACGGGTAAACTAGTGTTGGCTGTAGCTCCCGTTATTCCCCCGACTGGTACGCCTGAGGAAGGATGTGGGGCTTTTGCGAATGCGGCCGCAATCAGTGGCAACATTGCAGTAGTGTATCGTGGAAGCTGCGGCTTCGCTGATAAAGTGCAGAATGCACAGAAAGCCGGTGCTATTGCTGTAGTCGTAATCAACAATGCTGTTGGTGCTCCTATCGTAATGGGTGGTGCTCCCACGGTAGCGCAGCCAGCTATTGTTATCCCAGCTGTTATGATTGGGCAGGCTGACGGAGCAGGTATTCGTAGCGCGCTGAATGCGGGCACCGAGGTAACCGTTACGCTGAAGAATGATGGCTCGGGTCCTGAAATTGACGGTGACTTCGACAACGGTATTATTGCTCACGAATACGGCCACGGTATCTCCAACCGTCTGACCGGTGGTCCATCGGTGGCCAACTGCCTTCAGAATGCGGAGCAGATGGGTGAAGGCTGGAGCGACTGGTTCGGTCTGATGATGACCATCAAGCCCGGCGACACGCGTGTTAAGGTGAGAGGTATTGGCACCTATGCTTCGGGCCAGCCAACTACAGGCCGCGGCATTCGTCCGGCTCCTTACAGCACTGACTTTAGCGTAAACAACTTCACCTACGCGGCTACCAACAACACGGCAGCCATCAGCCAGCCTCACGGCATCGGTTTTGTGTGGTCTACCATGCTGTGGGACATGACCTGGGATCTGATTGCCAAGTATGGCTACAACGAAGATCTGTACAACGGCACGGGCGGCAACAATATGGCCATGCAGCTGGTAATCGACGGCTTGAAGCTGCAGAAATGCAACCCAGGCTTCGTGGATGGTCGCGATGCTATTCTGTTGGCTGACCGCATCAACTACGGCGGTGCCAACCAGGAGCTTATCTGGAGAGCCTTCGCTAAGCGTGGCCTGGGTTTCAGCGCCAAGCAAGGCTTGAGCACCAGCCGCACCGATCAGGTACAGGCATTCGATTTGCCAGCAACATACCTGTGCACCACTCCGCTTACGGTTGCGGCAATACCTACTTCGGATGTATTCACCGGTGGCGATTCAAAAGTGATTTACTTGGGCTATGGTCCGCAGACTGTAATGCTGCAAGCTAGCGGCGATGCAACCAACAAGTACACTTGGACTCCAGCTGAGGGCTTAAGCGATGCTACCATTGCTAACCCAATCTTCACGCCTACCGCTGCCGGTACCTACACCTTCACCGTGAAGGCCGTCAACGCGGATCAGTGCACCAAGTATGCTTCAATTACGATTACAGTAGTTGATGTGCGCTGCGGCAACAAGAACGATAAGGTGCTGGTTTGCCAGAAGCAAGGCAAGGAGATCTGCATCAGTGCTGATGCGGTTGAGACTCAGCTCCGTATTGGCGGCTCGCTGGGTGCTTGCGCACCAAAAGCGAAGGCAACTGTTGCCAGCGCTAAAGCCAGCGATGCACTTGCTACAAACGACGGCCTGACGGCTTCGCCTAACCCAACTAGTGCGAATACCACGCTGGCCTTTACGCTGGCCGAAAGCGGTGCTTACCGCCTGGAGGTGATGAACATGCAGGGTGCAGTAGTATCGGTGGTAGCCCAAGGAAAGGGTGAAGCCGGTCAACGCATCTCGCACGAGTTCAGCAAAGGCCGCTTGGCAACGGGTGTGTACATGGTTCGTTTGACCTCGGGCAAGCAAAGCAAGTTCACTCGCGTAATTCTGCAGGACTAACTCATTGATAATCAAGTAGCATACAAAGAAGGTCATGAAAATTCATGACCTTCTTTTTTAGAACAGAAATAAAAAGCCCCTCAGCACATTGCTGGGGGGCTTTTTATGGTGCAAGTTAACCATGGTAAAATTACATGTTTCACATTCCGCAAAGTGAAATTTAATCAAATAGGTGCTGAGGTGGATTTGTAAAATATCTTATCAAAAGGGCTAATGGAGGCTATAAAATACATTTAGAATGTAATTATTAGGTTTCCTGAATGTATATAATTATGGTAAGTAAAATTCTGTATAAAAATGCCTATATAAAAAACTATACTTTGATAAGTGTTTCATACTCACCTCACACTATAGATATGAATAGACTTTTACACTTTGTAGCGCGGCCTTTATTGATAGGAGCCTTACTGCTCGGAGGCCCTGCTGCCTTCAGTCAGAACCAAGTAAGTTCTGAGCAAAAACTGGTACCTGAGGCAGCGCTTCAATACCTGAAAAAAAACAAGCAGGCGCTTAAGCTAACGGATGAAGACATTGCAGACGTGAAGCTCAGCAGCGAATCCGTCTCGCCAAAGACGGGCATCCGGCACGTCTATTTGCAACAGCTGTATGAGGGCATTGAGATTCATAACGCTATTGCCAGCATGAGCCTGGGTAAGGACGAAAAGATCGTCAATCTGGCCAGTAGTTTCGCGAAAGGTGTTGGCGGAAGACTCAAGGCTGCGAAGTCTAAGATGACGGCTACAGCTGCCGTAAACGCAGCAGCTCGGCACCTGAATCTGAAGGTTAGCCAATCCCTGTCCGTATTGCAGAAGGGCAGCGGCAAAAACGAAGCGGTGCTGTTCTCATCGGGGGGCATTTCGCTGGAGTCGATTCCGGCTAAGCTGGTGTATCAGCCCATGGAGGATGGTAGCCTGCGGTTGGCTTGGGAAGTGTCCATCTACGAGCTGGATGCGCAGAACTGGTGGAACGTGCGGGTAGACGCGGCCACGGGTGAGTTCCTAGACAAAGACAACATGGTGCACCAGTGCGAGTTCGACAACGACGGACCCGGTGGCATGCCGTTGAGCAGAACGTCTACTTACGGTCAGGTGGCTCAACCAAAGTCGACTAATTCCACCACGTCTCTGACGGCCGCGAATTCTTACAACGTTTTCCCTATTCCCGTCGAGAGCCCTAACCATGGCCCACGGGTATTGGTGAGCACTTCCGCCGCCGATCCAATCGCTTCGCCCCAAGGCTGGCATTATACGCCCAACGGTAAGCTCACTACCACCCGTGGCAACAACGCCTATGCCTACGAAGACCCGAATAACAATAACAGCCTGAATAATTACAGCCCTGATGGCGGTCCTGAACTGAACTTTGATTATCCGCTTGATCTCACTAAGGAGCCAGTAGAGTACCGCGATGCGGCCATCACGAACCTGTTTTATTGGAACAACGTCACCCACGACGTATGGTACCAGTATGGCTTCGATGAGGCCAGCGGCAACTTCCAGGCTGACAACTTTGGCCGGGGCGGTGCCCAGGGCGACTTTGTGCGAGCCGAGGCCCAGGATAGCCGTAACATTCCTAATCCTCCGGCTGGCGTAACCACTCGTAACAATGCCAACTTCTCGACTCCGGTAGACAATGGCACCAGTGCGCCCCGCATGCAGATGTATTTGTGGGCGGGTCGTGCCGATGCGGATATGTTCAGGATAACTGCGCCTTCCAGCATTGCCAATAGCTATCCCGCTGTACAGGCCGCCTTTGGCCCACGGCTCAATGCAACGCCGGTTACTGGCAAGCTGGTGCTGGCTACCGGTGTCGGGGGGACATCTACAAACCCTAATGAAGCTTGCGGACCCTTGACGAACGCCGCCGAGATTGCGGGCAACATTGCTGTCCTGTACCGTGGCAACTGCGACTTTATTCTGAAAGTATACAATGCTCAGGTAGCTGGTGCAATCGCTGTAGTAGTAATCAACAATGCCGCTGGCAACCCGATTTCAATGGGTGCCGGAGCAGGAGCACCCGCTCCTATCACGATTCCCTCACTCATGACAACAGATGTGGCGGGCGGTCTTATCCGGGAGCGGCTAGCAGCGGGCGAGGAAGTAAGAGTGAGCTTGAAAAATCAGCCAGGCGTTGAGGTTGACGGTGATTTCGACAATGGTATCATCGTGCACGAGTACGGCCATGGCATCTCTACCCGCCTAACGGGCGGCCGCTTGGTAAACTGCCTAGGTGGCCAGGCTGAGCAAGCCGGGGAGGGCTGGAGCGATTGGTTTGCGTTGATGATGACGATGAAGGAAGGCGACACTCGTACCACAACAAGAGGAATCGGTACGTATGCGTCGCTCCAGCCTATTACTGGCAACGGCATTCGTCCTGCTCCCTACACTACAGACTTCGCCGTAAACAACTACACGTACGCCCGGACCAACAATACAGCGCTTTCTCAGCCCCACGGAATTGGGTTTGTGTGGGCCACTACGCTGTGGGATATGACCTGGGACATGATCGATCGGTACGGCTACGACCCCGACTTGTATAAGGGCACTGGTGGCAACAACAGGGCCATGCAATTGGTAATTGACGGCTTGAAAATGCAACCCTGTGCCCCTGGTTTCGTGGATGGTCGGAATGCTATTCTGGCCGCCGACTTAGCAAACTACGGTGGTGCCAACCAAGAGCTTATCTGGAGAGCATTTGCCAAAAGAGGAGTAGGCTTTAGCGCCAGCCAAGGTGCGGCCAACAGCCGCCTCGACCAGGTGGAAGCCTTCGATTTGCCCCCCATATATGCTTGCGCGGCTCCCGTTATCACGGCAACTGCTATTGGCGGTACCTTCGTTGAGGAAGGTCAGAGCACGATTTACCTAGGCTATGGTCCGCAGAGCATTCAGCTGCAAGCTAGCGGTGATCCTACGTTTGTGTATACCTGGGGATTTGTACCCGGCCTGAGCGACATATCAGTTGCCAATCCTGTATTCACTCCCAGAGCTCCTGGTACGTACGAGCTTACTGTAACTGCCGTGAATAAAGAGGGTTGCAGTCGCACGGTTACCAAAAAGATTGTGGTTGTTGACGTACGCTGCGGCTTTGTATTCCTCCGCAACAATAAGGTGTTGGTATGCCATAACGGACGGCCCGTGTGTGTTAGTGCGTCTGCCGTATCAGACCATTTGAAGCACGGCGACTCGCTTGGCGAATGCCAGCAGACCTCTAACGCGGGTTTGGTAGCCGAGGAGAAAGTAGCGGCCGAAGAAGCTTTGACGCTAACGGCTACTCCTAACCCAACCAGCTCGCAAACCTACCTAGACTTCACCCTGACGCAGACTGGTAACTACCGTCTGGAGGTAATGAACATGCAGGGAATCGTGGTGAGTGTAGTAGCTGAAGGAACCGGCCGCGCTGGTGAAAACTTCTCCTTCAAGTTTACGAAGGGCCGCTTGGCTGCGGGCATCTATATGGTTCGCCTGACTTCTGGTAAGCAGAATAAGTTTACCCGGATAGTTCTACAGAACTAGCACGGTAAGCAACCAGAAGCGTAAAAACGCAGGCTGAGAACATTCACAGCCTGCGTTTTGAAACTGATAAACAAAAAAGCCCCCCAGACGCGTATCTGGGGGGCTTTTTTGTTCAATCAAACTACGATGCACGCTCCAATAGCTACTTACCTTTGGCGCGTCTATATTCTGGTAGGTTTTTCGTAGCCTACTTTCCCAGCGCCTGGCCGCTGTTCTTATCACCTCTGCATGAACAAACGGTACGTCGTGTGGCTCTGCGCCCTATTCGTTCTATTCGATTTGGGGTACTCCTACATTCAGAATTAACAGATACCGCTGGAGGGCGATCTGGCCCCCATTGTGCTGCCTAGCTTCTGGTATAGCCAAGTGCTGCAAGACCCGTTTGGATGGGCCGTAATTGCCAAAAACGAAGTGTATGCGGGTCCTAACCGGTATTTTGCTCATGCGGCTATGGTTGGCTACCTCAAATCGGTTCCGCTGTGGCTTCAGCGCTCCATCGACCCTATTAGCAGCGTTTATTTGGCTTGCGCGCTGTTCAAAACGGCTGTGCAAGGGCTATTGCTCTATCTGCTGGCTTGTGTATAGCACCGGCGCACAGCGCCTCACCGACCGCCGCCTGTGGCTGCCCGCGGCGCTGCTGGTGCCGCTGTTTCAAACGGCGGGCTACAATGGGCAGATGGGCGTAATTAAGCTCCGGATGACCAACAACAACCAGTGTGAGCGAGCCGCATTTCAGCAGCTGGCCCAGTCGCGGGAGCCAATCGTTCATCTCAACAGCGATTGTACTGTGATGGCCTGGGAAAAGATAACCGATCCGCTCCAATCGGATAACAACGCCCAACTGCTGGAGTTTTAGGGCGTGACTAAAGGAAGGAAGCTCTATTACCAGTGTATGTCATCAGAAAAGTACCAAAGTGCAGTATAAGCAGCATATTAATGCTTCAGCCTTTTCACGGAATTATTCCTGTGTGCTTCTTTCAATCATGGTCACGGTTTGGTATATTGAATACATGTAAAAGCTTGATAAACGCAGGTTTAAGCTGAGCCGTAGCGGGCCCGATTATGGAGCGCCAATGCTGGTTGGTAACGCAAATTTCCGTGTTCATGTAGCTAAAAGCGACGTTGACAGAAAATGCCAGCGTAGAGGCTGCTATAGTGGTACCTTTAGTCAGAATCATATTTAATATCTAAATATTGATAATACTATTTACCGCTCTTGATCATGTTTCCTTGCCTACGCTTCAGGTATGCTGTTGCTTTGCTACTGCTGTGTAAAAGCATTGCTGTAGAGGCCTATACTGTAAGTGCTGCTGCTGAGCTGTCAACAGGAGGAGGCCACACCACAACGGAGGTCGCCGTTCAGCTCCGGCAGCTCTACGCTACCAAAGCGTCATCTGCGAAAGCCAGTACCCAGGAGCAGGTGCAGCTGTTTTATACGCTCGTCGATTTTGTGCCTGTATGGACCACCGATGCTGGCCCGACTGAGAACGCGCAGACGGCTCTTAACCTGTTGTCAAAAGCTCAGCAGTACGGGCTCAAGGCCGCCGACTATGAGACTGCTTCCCTTCAGCTTCTGCTCGATTCCTTACAGACAGCTCCAGCCCAACTTCAGCAGCGCCTGAAGGTCGAAACTCGCCTCACGGCGGCGCTTCTCCGGTTTTCCCAGCATCTGAGCCACGGTCGGATACAGGACAGCACGATCCGGCCTTCGCGGGTGACGGAAAGCGATATCATCAACGTCGCCGTTCACCTTAATCAGGCGCTGCAAAGCAATAATTTTGAGCAACATATGCTGCTGGCGCAGCCCAACAGCCGGAGCTACGTGCGACTGCTGTGGACGTGGCAGCGCCTGTTGGAGTCGGATACGGTGGCGGCCCGTAAAATGAGCCTTTCGGTGGCTCTCAACCTGGAGCGGCTACGTTGGGAGCCGCGCGCCGATTCTATCTATTTGGTTGTCAATATCCCTGCCTACAGCTTGCAGGTAGTGCGCGGCCCGCAAGTAGTGCGTAGCCACCGGGTGGTGGTGGGCAAAGCCGCTACTCCCACGCCGGAACTGTATAGCGCGGTCAATTTTTTTCAGACGGCGCCCGAATGGCGTATGCCACATAGCATTGCCACCAAAGAGGTTCTGCCACGGTTGAAGCGTGACCCTCGCTACCTCAGCTCCCGCAACCTGAGGTTGTATGATCGGGCCGGGGAACGGGTGAATGCTTCGCGGGTGAACTGGAAAGTAGTGACGTCCAGCGAGTTTCCGTATCAGATCAGGCAGGCGCCTTCTTCACGCAATGCCCTGGGAAATGTGGTGTTCCGCTTCCCGAACCCCTACGAAGTATTCCTGCACGATACTCCTGATCGGGAGTTGTTTGACGCCAATACCCGCGCGCTGAGCCACGGCTGCATTCGGGTGCAGCATGCGTGGGCGCTGGCCCGCTTTCTGGTGGAGCGCGACGCGGGCAAGGCAGGCAGCAGTCGGGTGGAGAAAATGAGCGACAGCCTCAACGAGGGCGAAACCAGGTACTTCGGTCTCTATGCCTCCGTGCCCCTAACAATACGCTATCAAACCTGCGAGGCTGAAGGCAACAAGCTCCGTCAGCTGCCCGACATTTACGGCCTGGATAAAGTATTGGCAGAAGCCTGGAATAACGTGCCCGGCCATCAGTCAGGGGTAGTCGTTAGCCGCTAAAAGTCTTAGCTCATTTTACACAAACCCATCAAAAAAAGCCCCCCAGACATATTCTGGGGGGCTTTTTTTGATGGGTTTGTAGCTTGTGCTGCCCATAGAGAGGCTAGTCTTAGTCAAGCCGAACGATTATGAGCTGCGCTATGCGTCAGTGCCTTTTAGTGTCGCTAATGCGTCCGAAACCTGCATGTCCAATACCTGAATCACGTGCGCGGCTTCTTCTTCAATGGAACGCTGATAGTCGAGGGCGGCGGGTGTTGTAGGCGATTCTTCCCACTGCGCCAGCTCACCGAGGGTGCTCAGGCGTCCTAATGATTCGTCTAAGTGATGATAAAGCTGCAGCCACGTAGCGCTTGAATTTTCTGGCTGCTGCTTCAAGGCCAGCCGCAAATCCAGCATTTTCATTACCACCGCTGCCAAGGCTTGCAGACGCGTTTGCTCAGCGAAAGAAAGTGCCCGCGGCTGACGGTCAATCACGCATAGAGCACCAATTGCCTGACCATCAGCGGTGAACAATGGGTGGCCGGCATAAAAACGCAGCTGCAATGCCTCCGCTACTCCCGGATCGGTCAGGTGGCAGGGCTCGAGCAGCAAGTCTTCATACATGGTGGTTTCACCCTGCAGAATAGCTACCGAACACACACTCTCATTGCGAGCAACCCGCTCAGCGCCGTCCAGACCGAAATTAGCCTTAAACCACACGCTACCTTCTTCCACCAAGGAAACCAATGCAATAGGAGTATTGAACAGCTTGGCTGTGAGGCGCACCACTTCATCAAACACGGCATCCGGCGTTGTGCCCAAAATTAGGTAGGGAGCCAGCGCCATCAGTCGCTGCTGATCATTGTTTGGAATAAGTGAATCAGGTTTTGACATAGAACACAAATATACCCCTGACAAGCCGGGTCTGCCGACAAAAGTTTCCCCTATGGAATTAGTTTAAGCTATACTTCACCACCGAGCGCTGGCTTAAAGGGGCTGCCGTTGCAGATCAGCAGTCATTATGCCCGGTCATGTTCCTGACATGTACAGGCGTCCTGTTTCGTTGCTCCACCATCAGGTGGCCGTCTGGGGTTGCTTACCTGCAAGCCGTCGGTACGGGAAAGCCGCCTTTGCTTATAACCCAGTGGAAAGTAAACCTAAAAATGCCCCCCAGCGCGCTGGGGGGCATTTTTAGGTTTGAGCGAGAAATGTGAAGTGAGCGGACAGCCAGGAGGAGTGCCATGCCGCAGGCTTCGTATTGGGGCTGGCAGGAGGGTGCAACGGAGGAGCCTTAGACTATAGGCCTGAGGAATTACGACGCGGTCCGGTAGTCGGGAATTTCTACCGCATGGTGCGCCAGGAAGAAAGGCCATTCAGTGACCGGAATCCCGGTTGCCATCGCGCCCGTTGAAGCTCGACGATGGTGCTGCCCCGCGGACATTTTACAGTCTCGTTGGGCACGGTGACTACCGAAACTCTCGTAGCTTTAAGCTCTCTTCCTACCCGTCCGCTTTCCCGCGCAGAAGTTATGCCCACGACCCCAACCTCTGCTAACTCTCTTCCCCCCGCGGCTTTCAATTCCCTGGCTCCCCCAGACGATCTGCTCCGCGACCTGCTGGCTGTCTCGCTCACGGGTGTCATATTCTATACTCCCCTCTTCAATGCGGCGGGGGAAATTACTGATTTCACCTTCACCTACCTCAATCCGGCGGCCCAGCGCATGATGCGGATGCCCGAACGGCCCACCGTGACCCACAAGCAGCAGTGGCCCCAGAGTGAAGCCCATGGCACGTTTGCTTTTCACGTTGATGCCTTCGTCACCGGCGAGCCGCGCGAATACAACATCAACTACCAGGCTGACGGCTACGACAACTACTACCGCCTCGCGGCGCGGCGCTCCGGGCAAGGCCTATTGGTGAGCTTCACGGACACGGCCGATCAGCCCCGCACGCCCGTCGAAATTGCCCTACGGGAAAGCCAGGCCCGCGAGCAAGAGGCCCGCGTCCAAGCCGAACATCAGCGCAACGAGTTTCGGGACTTTATGGCCCAGGCACCCATGGCGGTGGCGGTCTACCGCGGGCCGCAGCACCGCGTGGAGATGGCCAATGCCACAACGCTGGCCATCTGGGACCGCCCGCTCGCCGACGTGCTGCACCGACCCGTGTTCGAGATCTTGCCCGAAGCGGCAGACCCCAACGTGGTGGCCATCTTTGACCGGGTGTTCAGCACCGGCACGCCCTATACTGCCCACGAGTTGCCCACGCCCATCAACCGCCACGGGCAAGTGGAGGTGGTGTACTGGAATTTCGTGTTTGAGCCCGAACGCGAGCCCGATGGTCGTATCATCGGCATTCTGTCCATCGGAACCGACGTGACCGAGCAAGTACGAGCCCGCTTGCAGGCCGAGCAGCTCAACCGGGAGCTGGAAGCTCGCGTGCAGGAACGCACCCAGCAGGTACGCGAGCAAGGCCAGCGCCTAGAACGCCTATTTATGCAGGCTCCAGCGGCCATCTGCATCCTAGGCGGAGCGGAGCTGGTCTTCGAACTGGTTAACCCCATCTATCAGCAATTCTTCCCAGAGCGCGAACTGCTGGGCAAGCCCTTGCGGGAAGCCTTGCCGGAACTGGTCGATCATGCCACGTACATCACCATGCAGCAGGTGTTCGAAACAGGCGAAACCAGCTGGCAGCAGGCTCTGCATACCCCCTTAGCGCGCATCAAAGACGGGGTGCTGGAGGATCGCTACTTTAACTACGTTCTGCAGCCCCGCTACGACGAGCAGGGTCATATTGACGGCGTACTGGTTTTTGGCTTCGACGTGACGGAGCAGGTACAGGCCCGCCGGAGCATCGAGGAAAGCCGCGAGGAGCTCAAACGGTTTAAGTTTATGGCCGACCAGGCCCGGGACCCGTTCATCCTTATTCGTGCAGACGCCACCTTTGCCTATCTCAACCGACGGGCTCTGGAAGCGTGGGGTTACACGGCCGAGGAAATGAGGGACCTGCGCGTGCCCGACATCGACCCGATTTACCAGGAGGAAGCCTTCAACCAGCTATTTGCCCGGGCGCAGCAACAGGAACATATCCCGCTATTTGAAACCCAGCACCGGCGCAAAGACGGCCACATCTATCCCGTGGAAATCAGCGCGGTCAGCTTACAGCTGGAAAACCAACCCCATCTGTTGATGGTTGCCCGCGATGTCACGGAGCAAAAGCACATCCTGTCGGCGTTGCAGGAAAGCGAGGCCCGCTTCCGCATCATGGCCGACGCCGCCCCAAATATGGTCTGGGCCGTGCACCCGGATTCATCCATTCGCTACGTCAACCGCGCCTTTCTCGACTTTGTCGGCTTGGAAAATGAGCAGCAGTACATCCGTACAGGTTGGGGGCCATACCTGCACCCCGACGAACTGGAGTTGACCCAGCACACGTTGTCGGAAGCCATCGGGCAGGGGCAGGCATACATCCTGGAGCATCGCATGCGGCACCACGACGGACAGTACCGCTGGCTGCTGGCCCAGGGCGCCCCGAGTTTCCTGGCAAATGGGGAACTCTACGGCTACGTGGGCTCAGCCATCGACATCACCGACCTCAAGCAGGCCAACGAGCAGCTGCGGCGCACGAACGTGGACTTAGATAACTTCATTTATGCGGCCTCCCATGATCTAAAAGCGCCCATTTCCAACATCGAGGGCTTGCTACAGCTGCTGCGCGCCGACCTGCCGCCCGACGTGGCTCAGGGGGCATATGTCGAACCGACGCTGGCGCTGATGGGCGAGTCGGTGGAACGCTTCAAGCGTACTATCGAGCACCTGACCGAGGTCAGCAAGCTGCAAAAAGAACACGCACCCGCCACGACGGCGGTTGACTTAGCGGTGATCGTGGAGGATGTGCGCCAAGACTTGGCTCCCCTTATCCAAGCAAGTGGGGCCCGCTTACGGGTGGAAGTAACCGATTTTCCGCCGGTGCTCTTCCCCGAGAAGAATCTACGTTCGGTCGTTTACAACCTCCTGAGCAACGCCATCAAATACAGATCTCCGGATCGTACGCCCCACATCGACGTACGGGCCCACGTCCGTACGGGCTTCACGGTGCTGGAGGTGCACGACAACGGTTTGGGCATTGCGGCCACCCACCTACCCAAGCTCTTTACGATGTTCCAGCGCTTCCACGACCACGTGGAGGGCTCGGGCATCGGGCTGTACATGGTCAAAAAGATGGTGGAGAATGCCGACGGCCGCGTCGAGGTGCACAGCCAGGCCGGCGCGGGCACAACCTTTTTCATTCATCTGCCCCATGCTGCCATGCCCGTCGGCACGTGACCCATTCTCAGCCTCCCTAACCGACGCTTTCAACCAGTTATTCACCGTGATAGAAACCAGGTGTTCACTGTCAGGAGAAAAGAGTGAGTGTGCTTCCCTAATCACCAAATAAAAAAGCCCCCCAGCAGCGCTACTGGGGGCTTTTTTGTGAATGAGCGAGAAACGAGGTTCGAACTCGCGACCCTCAGCTTGGGAAGCTGATGCTCTACCAACTGAGCTACTCTCGCGGGGGATTGGTAGAACAAAAATACGTTGCATAAATCAATTTGCAACTACCGCGCGTATCGGGTAGGGAAGGTGATGCGTTAGGGCAGTGCCTGTGTTCCTGAATTGCTCTTAGGGGGCTTTTTTTGGTCGTTTATCTTTGAATGCATCCGCTATGGCTGATTTGCCGGCTAACCGTTCGCGTAGCTATTTGTATTTGATAGCAGGAGTCACGCTGTTTGTGCTTCAGCTTATCCGTCTGCCGGGCCATTATGCTGCTTGGCAGAGTGGAACCGTGGATGCATTTCGCCTCACGATGAGCGTGATAGCCTTGGTAGTGGCGGTGCTCATGATCCGTTTTGGCTGGCGAATGCGGCGTGATGGCAAGGCTTCCGACGAGCCTGGCGACCATTCCATTTCCTGATTTAGTAGCTGCTGCCTGCTTACGGTGTAGCTTTGCACCGTCTTTACTCCTGGCTTACTATGTCTTCTCCGCTCCGCATTACAGTGGCCAAACGTACCGCTCCGGTGGCTGCTCAACTAGCTGAATTAGGGCGCCAAACCTTCCAGGCTACTTTCGCCGCCGACAATCGGCCGGAGGACATGGCCGCTTACATAGCCGAAAACTTTACTGCGGAAAAGCAACTGATGGAGCTGCAAAATCCGCAGACCACGTTTCTGCTGGCCCATATGCAGCAGGAGCTGGTGGGGTACACCAAGTTAGCGCTCAACTCCGTTTTGGGTCTTGAAGAAGGAAAGCCAGCAACAGGTCGTCTGGAAATTGAGCGTTTGTATGTGCGCGAAGATTGGCTTGGCACCGGACTAGGGGCTACGCTCATGCGTCGGGCGATAGAAGAAGCGCGAACGCACAACTGCCGCACCATCGTACTGGGTGTGTGGGAGCATAACCGCCGGGCAGTGGAGTTCTACAAGCGGTTTGGTTTCAAGGAGATAGGCCGCCACGCTTTCCAGTTGGGGGATGACGTGCAAAACGATTTGATTCTGCGCAAAGGGTTATAAAAGCCCCCCAGACTGCTTGGCTGTGCCCGTGATCTAAGTGGTCATTTACCATACTTGCTCAGCAGTTCAATAAGCCAGTAGACAAAGTGCAAGTGCGTCTTCCGCGCCAACTGCGTTACTTTGTCGTATTGCTCACCAACCCTTCTGCTGTGCGAAAAGACCGGCGCGCCACCTCTTTGTATTCTGTTTCATCGGCTAAGCTGAGCCATTGGTGGCTGCCATTTCTGCTGGTTTCTCTACTCAGTGGCTGCTCTACCGATGGGCGTGAAGCGGCGAGTCTGCCGCCACCTACCGGGCATTTTGAGGGCCCAATTACCTACCAAGGCACCGAGCTGCGCGCTATGCTTGATTTGCGGGAAGTAAAGCCGGGCCAGCTGCAAGGCGAGGTGCGCCTGGCTGATCGTCAGAACTTAAGCTTACCTGCCCAGCAGATAACTTATCAGCATCCGCGCCTCACGGTACGCTGGGCCACGGGCGCAACCTCTGATTTTACAATCAATCTGACGCGGGAAGGCGATTTTCTGAAAGGGAAATTTACGGCTGACAGCACGGCGGCTGAAATCCTGATGGTGCGCCGCGGAGATGCCGAGCCGTTGCCTTATCTCGAACAGCCGTTGCGCGTGCGCAGTGGCGGAAGGATGTTGCCGGCTATTGTTCTGCTGCCCGATGATACGCTACAGGTGCATCCGGCCGTGGTGCTCCTGCAAAATGCCCCCCAGCGCATGCCGCTGGCTATGCACATTCTTACTGATCTGTTGGCGCGGCGCGGCGTGGTCGTTATGCTGGTAGCTGGCCGCCCGGCTGCGGCTGCCACGGGTGTTAGTCCTGATTCATTGGCCGCAGATGTGTTGGCGGCTGCCCGGGCACTGAAGCGCGTTGCGGGCGTCGATACCACGCAGATTGGCTTGGTCGGCAGCGGCAGTGGCGCTACGGCGCTAGCCATGGCAACCAGCCGAGATGATAAGGAGAACAGCTTAATAAAATACGTGGTGGCGCTTGGCGCGCCCGGAACTTCCAACGCGGCCAAAGAGGCCGAAGAGATTGACCGTAAGCTTCGGCAGCAGGATGCCAGCGTGGCCGACCGCCGACTAGTCGCGCTGGCCCGCACCCAGCTGGAGCAGTATGTACGCCGCGAAGGACGAGGTGATACGACGAAGCTGCACCGCAATCTGCGCAAAATTGCCCCCCAGCCGTGGGCTGCCACTACCGGCCTGCCCACTTGGGTACCGGGCAAAGATGAATTGACACAGCCTAAGTGGCAGGAGTTGGTTTTCGACCCGAGAGCAGTTTGGGAGCAGGTGCGCGTACCGGTGTTGCTCCTGTATGGCGGGGCCGATACGACCCTCAACGTGCAAGCCAGTGCCAACCGACTACGAGGAAATGCGGGTCGCCGTCGGGGCTCGGTGGTGCGGGTATACGCTGGCGCCGATCAGCAGCTGTTGCTACCAGCCGGAACTCAGAATGGTAAATGGCAATGGCCGCGCCCGGTGCCCGGCTACGTGGACGACCTCACCGCTTGGCTGCGCGAGCGGCTGGAGCGCTAATAAAGGCGTGGGGGGCAATTTTAGACTTATACGCCCTTAAAACAGCAGCAAACCTTTTTCCCGGAGCTTCAGCCAAGTGCCTGAACTCAGGAAACGCTCGAAGGAAAGGCCCGACTCGGCTACTGGGAAACTGCTGGCCGCCTCTTTTAGCAGCACTTTTGTGTCGTAGTCGGTGGTGAGCTGGGTAAGCAGGGTTTGCAGCCATTGGCCAATGGCGGGCGTCGTCTTTATTTCGAAGTCCTCGGCTTGCTCGTAAAAAGTTAATACGGCCTGGGGGGCTTTTTTACCTGATTCCAGCCGAAGTTCCGGAGCGTTACCGAGCCAGAACAAGCGCAGATTCTGCTTGGCAAAATCTGGTTTGGGTGCTTCCTGCACGGCCTGCTGAATCAGGTGGCGCGGTAGCGTAGGGCGCGGTACTTTGAAGTCGAACCAGAAGGAGAGCGGTTCCGCCAGATTCACCCCGTGCAGATAATTGTAGAGCGCTTTCGCCAAGCCGGGCCCAAACTGCTCGTGGTCGGCGCCGGTGGGGTCGTCGTGCCAAAGGTCATTCCAGGCAAAGTCGCCGGGCTCCGGACCAATGGGCACCACTTTGTACTTCGCCGGATTCTTCCCCACGGGGCTATGCGCCGTCATGGAAAAGCGGTGCCAGTAGCCCGATTGAATGACACCCGCCGCAAATAGCTGGCGCACTACTTCCAGCGAATCAATTGTTTCCTGAGCGGTTTGGGTCGGGAAACCATACATCAGATAGGCGTGCACCATGATGCCCGCCTGCGTAAATCCATCGGTCACTCGGGCTACCTGGGCAATGGTTACGCCTTTTTCCATCAGCGCCAGCAGCCTATCAGACGCTACTTCCAGGCCACCCGATACGGCAATGCAGCCCGAGGCCGCCAGCAAGCGGCACAGGTCCGGAGTGAAGGTTTTCTCGAATCGAATATTGCCCCACCAGGTAATGTTGGTCCGACGCTTCAGCAACTCCACCGCCAGATCGCGCAGGGCTAAGGGCGGTGCGGCTTCATCCACGAAGTGAAAACCAGTTTGGCCGGTTTGCCGCACAATCTGCTCTATGCGGTCGGCGAGTAGAGCGGCGGGGGCGGTTTCGTACCGGGAAATGTAGTCGAGCGTGACGTCGCAGAAAGAGCAGCGCTTCCAGTAGCAGCCATGTGCAACAGTGAGCTTATTCCAGCGGCCATCGCTCCACAGCCGATGCATGGGGTTCAGCACCTCTATCACCGACAGGTACTCACTCAGCGGCAAGTCGCTGTAGTCAGGCGTTCCTACTTCGTGGTGCGGGATATTCGGAGCTTCGGTGTTATTACAGTATTCTACCTCACCTGCTTCATTGCGCAGGAAGGTGCGTTGAAAAGAATTTTTGTTTGAAGGACGGACATGCTGAGCAACGCAAAGTATCTCGCGTGCTGATGTGAGAGTAGTAGTTCCACTTAACACGCGAGATGCTTCGCTCTGCTCAGCATGACGGTCAATATGCTCTTGCTCGATATACTCCAGCAGCCGTAGCCACGGACCTTCGCCATCGTCGAGCGTGAGATAGTCGATGTAATCGAAGAAACGCGGCTCCTTTATCTGACGTAGCTCGGTGTTGGGGTAGCCGCCGCCCATAAGCGTTTTGGCGTTCGGCCGTAGCTCTTTTAGGCGCCCAGCCAAGCGTAGCGCTCCATATAGATTGCCCGGAAACGGCACCGTGAAACCAACTACATCGGGCTCCGTGCGGGCTACAAGGTCATCAAACGATTCCAGCAGCAGCTGATCCAACAGGTTGGGCGGAGCTTGCAGCGCCTCATACAGCGGCTCGAAGCTGGTGGCCGACATAGCCAGTTTTTCGGCGTAGCGCGAAAAGCCAAACTGCGGCCCTACCGTCTCTTTTATTAAGTCAGCGAGGTCTTCCATATAAAGCGTGGCCAAGTGGCGCGCCTGATCGGTGAGGCCCATGGTGCCAAAGGCCGTATCAAGGTCGGCTACGTTGTCGAAGCGAGAGGCTTCGGGCAGAAACCGACCGTGACAGATGCGCGGGGCCAGCGTGTTGTCCTTGTTCTGCAAAAACCGAATAACCGGCTCAATGGTAGCCAGATAGCTGTGTTGCAGCCGCACCATCCGGCGGGCATTATCCGAAAGCTCAAAGCTGCCAGCTTCGATAGCCGAAAATACACGCCGTAGCCCGGCCTGCGAAAAAAGCTTCAGTACCAGCTCCAGGCCTAAATCGGCCTGCGTGCTGGCGTAACCGCGTGCGCTCAGAAAGCCTTTCAGGTAAGCAGTAGCCGGATATGGCGTGTTGAGCTGGGTAAGCGGCGGGGTTACGAGAAGAATACGAAGGCTGGTCACGACGGCAGAACAACGGAAAAGGGCATAAAGATACCGAACCATGACAGCGCGCGAATCCGTTCCGTCATGTTATCCTTGTTTTGCGCGAATTACTGGGCTTCGGACCGCTGAACGCGGACGCTGGGGGGCAAAAAAGCCCCCCAGCCTTCCTATAATTCGTCCAGTGACATACGCTTCGGCATCAGGTCGCGGCGGAATTCGCTGACAGAGCGGCCCGTTACCTGCCGAAACTGATTGCTCAGATGCTGACCGCTGCTGTAGCGCATGTGGTCAGCTATTTCGCTGAGCGTCAGCTCGCCGTAACTCAACATCTCCTTGACGCGCTCAATTTTGAGGCGAATCAGGTACTTCTCAATGGTGAGGTTGGCGGTGCGCGAAAAAACTTTGCTTAAGTGCGAATACGTAGCCGAAAACCGGTCGGTGAGGAAAGCCGACGTGGTGAGCGGCATGCGCGCGGTGCGCAGGTGCTCCAGATATTCAGCTAAGGACGTTTTTATTTGCTCGGTAAGCTGCTCGGCACGACCCGTCAGCACGTCGAAGCCAGCTTCGCGCAGCAGAGGCGCTACCGCAGCAGGGTCGACGGGGGTGGTGTGCTTCAGCTGGGCATGGCCCAATTTGACTTCAGTAGGTTGATACCCAGCCTGTTCGAGGACGTGGTGCACGGCTTCAATGCAACGTGGGCAAACCATGTTTTTAATGTAGAGCAGCGTAGTTTTCACGGGCGAGGTTTTGGTTTTTGGTCTGAACGCGGGGCCGAACGAGCCGGCTTCCGCGAAGGTGAGTTAGGAACTGCAACAGAACGCGCACGCTGATCGGATTTAGGCTGATTTACTGCCCAACCCGGACCGAACCAGTTAGCTGCTGCCCAATTAATGAAGGGGACAACACCTAAAAAGGTAACGGCTAAGAGCCAGAAAAATAAAAAAAACGCGCCAAACACACGGACCAACAATTCATTTTGTACACCGAATACGTAGACAACCAGCAAAACGGCGAGTAATAGACTTATCCCGGCTATTATGCCCGTACGGCGCAATAAGGGGCGATAAGTGACTAGTACAGAGCGACTGGCGGGCATTGCAAAAGTGTAAGCAGAACGACAAAGATATTGTTTCTAGAACTTTTGAGCTTTCCACGCGGCTACCCAGCCCGGTAGCTCGTGTTGTAAGGGTTGTTCCTGGTCGTTATCAGACCAGGTATCTGTTTGCTTGACAAGCTGCGTGACAGGCAAGCCAAATCTGGCTTGCAAACGGTAAAATAAAGTCTCGGCAGATGCGGGGCATGAGCCCCAGGTACCTAATTCGGTAAATGTAGCATCCGGACAAATATGCCCGGGGATGCTGTTTTTGCCATCGGACTGATAGGCAGCCCTCAAGATAGGATATTCCGAACGAAAAAGGACAGACTGGTCAGTGCGCCCCTCAGATTCCTCAACTGAATAAGCAAATACTGGCAACTGCTCGGGCCCGGATGTGCGGTGCTCGCTGGCCAGTTGCCTTGCTGAGGCCCTGAGCGCAGAAGAGCGACGCGCAGCAGTGAGTGGGGCCGAGGAAATGAGCATAAGCGAAGGGTTGAGGTTCGGTTTGCGAATTCTAATGTACATACATCCATTTAATTTTTCTAGTTCGACTTGGTATCGTAGGCGTCGAAAACCAACTACCACCCCAAACTACCGTATCATAGCCTAACCCCTTTTATTGCCTTGTATATCCTTGCACCCAACTCATGAAAACTTCCTTTTTGTCTCGAATTTTGCTCCTGGGGGGCATTTTTGCTGTTTCGCTCACCGGTTGCAGCACCGGCACTGACCCAGGCGAAACCAACGTAGAAAGCGGCTCCGCGAAGGAGCAGGTAAACGAAAATAAGTCGGATGCCAACGACCCGGACGATAAGCTTTACACGACTTCCGATGCTGCCACCAACGGCGCCACGGCCGACACCTCAACCGTAAAAACCGGCAAGCAGGTGTATGACGAAGCTGATGACCGCCGCGACGAAAACGTAGACGGCAAGGCCGGCCCTCAGTAACTGACAAAGCACAGAAAAGCCCCCCAGACCATCGTCTGGGGGGCTTTTCTGTGTCTGAGAGCTGGATTTTACTATTTAATAAAACACAAAGCTGTTCGGACCGATGTTTACGCCAAATGAATCGATGGCCGCGCCCGTGGGTTGGTAGCGGATAACCTTACCGGTAGTCGTGAAAGGAGCAATAGACCCGTAAATCGTGTTGTCCTGCGGATCAATGCCTAAGCCGTAGAAGTTACGTCGCACAAGAGGCGTAGCCGGTAGCATTGTGGCGCTTGCGCTAAGCTGATATACGGCGCTCTTATAACTATAATATAGCTGGTCCTTGGCCCCATTAATAACCAGATTGCTGGGGCCGCCACTGGCGAACGGAAGTACAGTTTGATTGGTGGGGCTGCCTGGGGCAAAGCGAACCAAGCTGCCGTTAGTTGAAGAAAGCACCGCAAACGTGACTGGATCGTAGCGAGTGATGCCACCACAGCCTACCCAGATATTGCCGTTCTTATCCTGCGCCAAACTGCTGGGTCCATCTTGCACCTGAACGGTGGCTTCTACCGCATCGGAAGTAGGATTGATAATGCTGATGGTGTTTTCATCCGAGTTTGCGACGTACAATCGGCCATTAGCTAGCAGCAGCTGCTCGGGCTGTCGGCCCACTGCAATAGACTTGGTTACGGTATTCGTGCGCAGATCTATAACTGCCACTCGGCCTGGCTTGCCCCGTTCAATCCACTCAGACAGGTAAGCTTTTGACGAGCTTACGGCCGCTAAATAGCGCGGCTGCTGCAACCGGTCGATGGTGGCTACCTGTTTAAAGTCGGCCATCGATACTACTTCTACCTTGCCGGTGGCATTCACCACAATGTAGCCCTGGTCGCCAACTACTGTCATCGACTGCACCACATCGCCCAGAATACGGCCATTTACCTTGGTAAACAAGTTGTTATCGACAACAGCCCTCGACGTTTTGCTGAATAAGCTGATAGCGCCATTGGGCGTATTAAACTGGCCCTCGTTTACGACATACACGTTGGAGCCAGTGCCGGCAGGCGCGGGCGGGCCAGTTAGCGGACCATCACTTTCCGGGTCGCAGCCAAATAGAGTAAGTGCGCCGATACCCGTGAGCAGGGTGCGCGTTAGAAAAGAAGAAAAATGTAGTTGGAACATATAATAAGGAGTAAAAAAGAAAGGAAGCTTGATTAGCGCCACGTGAGGCGTAGGCTGAGCGCGGCATTGCGGGGTGGCATGGCCCGGTAGGCGTACACTTGGTAGTCGCGGTTGGTGAGGTTGAAGCCTTGGGCCAGCACCGTCAGCGCCCAGGTAGGCGCAATAGCCACCGTCCGGCCCAGGCTGGCGTTTAGCAGGGTGTAAGACGGCAGAAAATCGACGGCAGAAGCGTCGGTGTAGCGGTAGCCGGTGAAGGTGAGCCCCGTGGTAAGCTGCCACTTGTGCCAGCTGTGGTCGGTGGTGAAGGCAAACGAATGCAGCGGCACATAAGGAAGCTGCCGCCCCGCTGGGTCAGGATCTTCCGCCCGGCCCTGCACCTTTTCCGACTGCGTGAAGCCGTACGCTGCCCGAGCCGTGAGCAAATAAGCCCCCCAGTGCCCGGTGAACTGCGAGCTGGCTTCTACGCCACGAGCGCGCACCTGGCGCAGGTTGCGCGGCGTGTAATCCCCTTGAGTGTTGGGCAGCCATTGTACCCAGTCGTCTACTAACTGGTGATAGGCTGTTAGCTCCGTTTGCAGATTCCAGGGGGCATTTTTGGTGAACTGATGCCGCAAGCCAGCTTCGTAGCCAAGGCCGTTTTCGGGGCGAAGGTTGGGGTCGCCGGTACGCCAGAAACGCTCGTTTAAAGTAGGCGCGCGGTAGCTGCGCGAGGCACTCACCTTTAGCGAAAGCTGCTGAGCCGGCGTTTGCCAAAACTGCCACTCGGCCCCAACCGTGGGAGCGAGCGGTGGCCGCCTACCTGAGATGAACGCCTGCCGTAGGTTGGCCGTGAGCTGCAAGCGAGGCACAGGATCGAAGCGAAGCAGCCCAAAGCCTGAAAACCGGTTTTCGGACACTGCCCGTCCGTAGCCATCTACTTCGGCCGCGAAGTGTTGGGCCTCGCCGCCTAAGCGCAGACTGGCTTTGGGATTGAAAGTGAACGTGTGCTCGGCTTGTGCCTGCGTGGTTCGGACCCGCGAATTACTCGTCAGGTCGTCGTTTTGGTAATCAATAACATCTTCAAACCACGCCACCCGCACCGCCGACTCATGGTGCCCGGAAGCTACGTGGCGGTAGCCAGCCAGCAGGCGGCGGCTTTGGTCGCGCTCCTGAGCGTGGTTGTTGCCCGAGCCAATGGCAGGCTGAAGCTGGCGGTCGGCATCGGTAAGCCAGATGGCCGCTGTAAGCTCGGCACGCTCACCTATGCGTAGGGTTGCGTCCTGGCTCAGGCTCCACTGGCGCACTGCGGCATTCTGCTGCCGCCGCTGCACCAAGCCCGTTATTTCGGGTGAGTTATAGGGAAAATCGTTGCGGGCTTCGCGGTAGGATGCCGCCGTACGCACGGCCACTTTCTGGTTGCTGAAGCGACCTTCCAAGCTGCCTGCGCCCAAGCCATACTGGCCCGCATCGAGTTGGGCGCTTATCTGGGTGCCTGATCCCCATCGGATAGGCGAGGAAAGCAGTACGGTACCGCCCACGGCGCCGGTGCCATAGGTGGCACCGGCCGGACCGTGCTGCACATCTATGCGTGTATTGGCCCCGGCAGGCAAAAGGGCAAAATCAGCTTCTCCAAGGGACGGTAGGTTGATGTTGAAGCCATTCCACAGCACCGCCGTGTGCCGGGCCGACGTACCCCGAATGGTAATGGAAGAAAGCTGCCCAGGCCCGTAGTTCTTGATATACAACGGCGTGCGCGCCGCCAATACATCCGTAAGCGTGCCCGTGCGGTATTGGCTTAAGGCCAGCGAATCGAGGGTGGTAAGGCGGCTGCCTACCGCAAACCGGCCGGGGCGCGCGGCTTGCACCCGCACATCAGGCAGCAGCTGGACGGCAGAAAGCTGGCTGGAATCGGGAGGGGAAGCTACATTGGCGTTTGACTGAGCCTGGCAGGGAAATGCACTCAAAAAGCCCCCCAGCAATCCAACGGCCGTTAGCAGCCAGCGCCGCCAAAATCTTTGTGTACTCATGATCCGAACTAAATTTTCGGTTTAGGAAAATTCAGTTCAAAACCCCGCAAAAGCCCTCCTGAAGCAGGAAAACTACCGCGAAGCCGAGGCCGAAAACAGGTGAAACCGGCCGCACAAAGCAGCCACTGCATTCGTTCTCCGCCTTTCCTCCGAAAGCGCTGAACATTAAACTTGTACAGGCAGGTCTCCTGGCTTGCTTCGAGTGGTGCCGCCTTCCCATTTCTCAAACTTCTGATGGATCAGAAGCTTTCAACGAAACAGTGGCCGGGGGATTGGCCCACCCTCCAATGAAGCGTACAGTTGCGGGGACAGCTCCCGATTTGAACGGGATTCCCTTTTCAGCCGCGCCCCACAATCGGGGTCTGGCCACCTATAACGGGCGCAAAGATAGCGGCATTCGCTTCACTACAACACCTGACCGGCCAACTGAGCAGCGGGCAAAGCAAATACAAACTCGTCTGTAGCCGTATAGAAGTCGTAAAATGACCTTTTAGCATAGATAATGGCTACCAAATTGCCCCCCAGCTTCTACCGTCGCCCCGATCCTGTGCAGATTGCCCGCGAGCTGCTCGGTAAGCACGTGTTTTCGAACCTGAATGGTGAGCTAACGGGTGGCCGCATCGTAGAAGCCGAAGCGTATTCCCACGTCGGCGACCACTCACTTACAATGCATATTAAGCGGCGCGGAGCCCACGCTCAAGCTTTACGGGAGCCGGGTGGCCGCGCTTATCTCTACCAAGTGTATCAGCGCCATACCCTGTTCAACATCAGCACCAACGAAGCCCATAAACCCGATACCGTGCTCATTCGGGCCATTGAGCCATTACAAGGGGTAGAAATAATGCTGCAGCGACGCGGCCAGACAACCGTCTCGCCTAAGCTGACGGCTGGTCCGGGCTTGCTTACGCAGGCCTTAAACATTACGCCCGCCCTCACCGGCACCGACTTGCAGGGCGATGTGCTTTGGCTGGAAGATCATGGCGAAATAATCTCCGACGACCAAGTAAGGCGCAGCCCACGCGTAGGCCTGGCTTATGCCGGCTACGAAGCAGCCAACCTGCCCTGGCGCTTTCGCATTATTGGCAGCCCTTGGGTAAGCAAAGCCTGACTACGGCTAAGTCGTCCGGCTTTGAATAAGTAGGTTTCTTCTGGTTTACTGATATAAAAAAGCTCCCCAGAATTATTCTGGGGGGCTTTTTTATATCAGTAAATAACTTTGGAGCAGATCATAAAAGTTGATCATTCTGCCCAGTCAGAAAAGTCTGCGGTTTGGCTTTTCTCGCACACCAGCACCATCAGGCGGCCACGCAGGTCGGTGGTAGCAAACAAGTAAGTGTCGCCGCCCTCCCGAATCCCGGTGCGCAGACGAAACTCGGCTACGGAGTCAGGGAAATTGCGCGTCGTAACATGGGCGCGGGCCTCAGGACCAAGGTGGGGGAGGAGGGCGTCGCGGTCGTAGCGCTCAGTGGCCCGGATGCGAAAAATACGGCCTGGAAAGTCAGGGCGAAGCGTGTCGGCGGTATATAAGTGGCTGTGCTGGTGAAGCTTCAACAGCTCAAAGGCAGTACCTATACTTTTGAAGCCGCCCGCTTTGAGAACCGCCACGTTAGGCTCGTACAAATACTGTTGGGGCTCAGCGTAGCGCGGTATGGCGCGTGCCTCGCGGGCCCTGTTTAGCCGAAACTCCTGCTGCTGCCCATTCCGTAACAAGTTGACCGTAAAGCGCTCCGGATCTACGGCAGCCTCTGGTCCGAGCTCATATAACACTTCTTTACACTCATTGTCAACGGCTACCACCCACAGGCGACGAACCTGGCGCAACTCACTAAGAGCCTGCTCAATATCGAGCATAGGCGACGTTTTGAGCAGCACCCGCCGGCTTTTATGCAGTAGCAAAGGCAGCAGGCGAAGTACATCCGGCTCGCAATCATGGAGGCGGAATATCTTGCGGGCAGCCGTGTCGCGCCGGGCCGGATCGAGGTAAATCCAGTCAAACGTATCGGGCGTGTTCTTCAGGAAATTTACAGCGTCGCTGGCATGGCACTGCACATTGTGAACCCCCAATTGTGCCAGATTATACTCTACAACGGCTACTAATTTGGGGTCGCGCTCTACGTAATGAACCTCCGGTATGCGGTTGGCAAAATACGTAGTATCAACGCCAAAGCCACCAGTCAGGTCGGCTAGGCGCTGTCCGCTCACCAAGCTTGCTTTAAAAGCCGCCGCGCGGGCCGAAGAAGCCTGCTCGACAGACACTGCGCTGGGAAAAATCAGATCGGGGTTATCGGCCCAGGCCGGAATTTTGGTGCGGGCCTTCTGGCGCGCCTGAATCTGGCGTACCAGATCGGGTACCGGCAGGCCCGGAAAGCGTCGGGCCTGGAGGGCAAGTTGGGCGGGGTCGTGGTGTAGGTGGTCGGCAACGTACTGCCGGGCCGCGTCGGGCAGCGGAAAGTCCATAGCTATGCTTACGCAAAAACGGGCTCTTCAGCGCAACCTAATGCAAATTCCAGCGCAAAGCGAGCTGAGGTTGGCCTGTTGGAGCAGCCGTAAGGCCTACAGCAGTGGGAGCTACACGCTGGAAAAGGCTACCGCGAGCCGCAGGCCAGCTGGCGTTGTGGGCTTCTACTGCCCGTTGGAAATGGGTATTTGTGTTACGGCTGATGAATACGTTAGCCAGCAAGCTAGCCGCCGCTACACCTATAGCAACTTTTTGCGGGTTGCTGAAGTAGCGCTGCTCACCTTCGTCCGCCAGCACCTGCTGGCCATAGAAACCTAAGGCACCCACAAAGGTCAGGCGCTCCGCCAAAAACAGCCATTTCTGCCGACGGTAGCTGTTTAAGTGCTCCAACGCCTGAGTATTGCCGGCCAAATAAGGACGCAAACGCTGTCCGAAAAAACCGGCATTCTGATACTCATTAGTGCCCTGGGGGGCAAAATAGAAGTTCTTTTGGGAGCCATTCAGACCCCGGCCTTGGTCCTCAGGACTGAGGCGCAAAATGGTGGGGGTTTGCTGAGCCTGGGCAACACTAAAAGTTAGTAAGAAGCAGAGCAATAAGGCAATAGGGTGGAAGTGGCGCAGATTCATAAGAGCAGTATGAGGCAATAGATAGGTAAAGGTAAGGGACTACAGGGCGGCGGAATTAGTTCAGTAAGAACAGAAACTTTCAGCTAACAACTCAACAAAAGGGCCAAGACCTACGTTCTGAGGCCAGTTTACTTAGGTTCCACATTTAATTTGCTTATGATAACTCTCGCAACTGCTTTTCGCCGTTACCTCCTGCTGGCTACACTGCCTGCCGCCGCGCTAGCCTTCTCCGGCTGCGGCGACGATGATGATGATAATGCCGGCAACGGCCGGTTAATGGCCATTCATGCCGCTGCGGCTGCCAGTGTGCCAGTAAAAATTGTTGCTGACAACGCCGAGATTGGCCAGCTTGAATATGGCCGAAACAGCACCTACGCCAACGTGAGCGCTGGTGCCCGGACGCTGAAAATCAACGATGTCAGTTCTAATCAAACCTTAGTGAGCCAAGCGGGTACTATCGAGCGGGATAAAAACTATTCGCTCTTTGCTTATTCACCTGCTGCTACCATCGGATCGGCCGCGCTGTTACTGGTCTCCGATGATTTGACTGCTCCGGCTGCTAATAAGGCGAAAATCCGGTTGGTGCATCTGGGGTTAAGTGCCCCCAATCTCGTTGATTTATCGCTGGCTGGTCCTATTAGCCGCACTGGTGTTGTACTTAATGTTGCTTTCGGTACGGCTTCTCCCTTCATAGAAATAGAGCCGGGCTCTTATAACTTTGGCGTTTCTTCGGGAACGGGAGCTACGGCTACAACGGAAGTTTCTGTGGGTGATGGATCAGGCTCGGGTACAGGTACCAAAACGTACACGGCAGGTAAGATTTATACCGTGGTAGTTCGTGGTATTAAGAGTGCCAGCGTAGCCTCAGCTCAGCAGCTCAGAGCAACAGTAATTGAGAATAACTAGCTCAGCAGCAGTTAGCAATTAGCTATAAAAGAACCTGTTCCTGGTTGGGGCAGGTTCTTTGTTTTTTACCTCCGACTAACAATTTGATTACCTTTGTAGTTGAATAGCAAAAAAACACTATATCATGGTTGATACGACCTACGTTCCTTACAAAGTAAAAGACATGTCGCTGGCCGAATGGGGCCGCAAGGAGATCCGTTTGGCAGAGGCTGAAATGCCGGGCCTGATGGCTTTGCGCGAAGAGTTTGGCGCTTCGCAGCCGCTGAAAGGTGCCCGCATAGCTGGCTGCCTGCACATGACTATCCAGACTGCCGTACTCATCGAGACGCTTATCGCGCTTGGTGCCGACGTTACTTGGTCATCGTGCAATATCTTCTCGACTCAGGACCACGCCGCCGCTGCTATTGCTGCTGCCGGTATCCCGGTATATGCCTGGAAGGGCATGAATGAGGAGGAATTCAACTGGTGCATCGAGCAGACGCTGTATTTCGGTGAAGATCGTCAGCCCCTGAACATGATTCTGGACGACGGCGGTGACCTGACCAACATGGTGCTCAACAACTTCCCTGAGCTGGCTGCTGGCATCAAAGGTATTTCCGAAGAAACTACTACTGGCGTACTGCGCCTCCTGGATCGGGTTAAGAACGGCAGCTTGCCAATGCCTGCTTTCAACATCAATGACTCCGTAACCAAGTCGAAATTCGACAACAAGTACGGCTGCAAAGAGTCAGCAGTGGACGCTATCCGTCGGGCTACTGACGTGATGATGGCCGGCAAAATTGCGGTGGTAGCTGGCTACGGCGACGTAGGGAAAGGTACTGCTGCTTCGTTGCGCGGTGCTGGTGCCCGGGTTATCGTTACTGAAATTGACCCGATCTGCGCCCTGCAAGCTGCCATGGACGGCTACGCGGTGAAGAAAATGTCGAACGCTATCAAAGAGGCCGACATCGTAGTAACTGCTACCGGCAACTGCGACATCATCACGGAAGAGCATTTCCGCGCGCTGAAGGATAAGGCTATCGTCTGCAACATCGGTCACTTCGATGATGAAATCGATATGGCTTGGCTCAACGGCAAATACGGCCACACCAAAGACACCGTGAAGCCGCAGGTTGATCTGTATAACATCGACGGCAAAGAGGTTATCATTCTGGCTGAAGGTCGCTTGGTAAACCTAGGCTGCGCTACGGGTCACCCTTCGTTTGTGATGTCGAACTCGTTCACCAACCAGACCTTGGCGCAGTTGGAGTTGTGGCAGCACTCTGATCAGTACGAGAACAAAGTGTATACGCTGCCTAAACACCTCGACGAGAAAGTTGCTTACCTGCACCTGGCCAAAATCGGTGTGGAGCTGGATGAGCTGAAGCCTAAGCAGGCCCAGTACATCGGCGTAGATGTAGAAGGCCCGTTCAAGTCGGATCTGTACCGCTACTAGAATTCGGTATTATTATAAAAAAGCCCCTTAGACATCGTCTGGGGGGCTTTTTTATTGTTGCGCCTTTATTCATCAACCGTAAACCACGGCACCTTTAGCTGGCCCGGCATAGCATATATACTAACGGTGTCGCCCACCTCTGTTTGCTTATAATAATCCTTAGTAACGGTCACGTCTTCGTTAGTTGTGCGCGGTCCCCAGGGAGCAACTTCCAAGTAATATGTAGTGGTTTTGCCGCTGCTCACATGTTTGCTGAGAACCTGCGCCTCATACTTAGTAGCCTGACCGTCATCGAAAGCACAATTGTAAGCGAGTGTACCGGCAAACCCATAGCTGACAGATATAAACAGAATCGCAAACAGTAAGCTTATACGCGACTCATTCTGGGCGAGAAAAGTGCGGCTCCCCACAAGCAATATAAGCGCAACAATAAGCGCTACTCCGCCCGCCTGAGGCCATAGAGGGCCATACTCCAGAATTTCAAAATCAAGTAGTACACGTGCCAATAATATCAGCACTGGCCCCGTGATTGCCGTGGTTAGCCCAGGATACACACTATTCTCCTTGCCATCAACTCTTATGGCGCCTTGGTGAATCCATGAGGCTACTATAGCTAATAAGGGTACTACCAAGCCGGCAGCCATAGCCCACTGATAGGGTTGGGGGCGAAATAGCAGCCAAACGGCTACTATGCCACCAGCAATATTGAGCCATTTGGCCGTGCGTTGCGCCTTCTCCAGCGTTTCTTGCCGCTCGGCTGGTGTCCGGCCCAAATCGTGGTCTTCCAAAGCTTGGGCGGCCTCTTGCTCCTGCTCTACTATATCCAGATCGGGATAATGGTCTGCGAACCATTCCTGCAACCCCGCATAATTCTCGCTGGTATAGCCTATCTGAATCTTTGGATCAGATGTACTTTTTGGAAAGACGCGTATGTAGTGCTGATCAATCCGATAGCCTTTGATATTAGCTAGTGGCAATTCTTTACGTCGGAATACGCCCGCATAAATGAGCTTGTCAGCGGTGATAATATGTCTGGCTTTGATGGTTTCTAGTAGACCGTAAATGAATAAGCCAGCCATTGCTATCATGAGAGCAGAAAACCCAATGCTGAAGCCTATTTGCTTTTCATTCCATCCTATCCAGAAGGGCAGAGATAGAAATAAAATGATGAGTGGCGGAGCCAAGATGTACATAAATAGGCGCCAACCTTTGGCGGTGCCGTATTCTTGCTGCGTCTGCGACTGTTGGGTAATGAGCATGATCTGATAAAGCTGTGGAATAGGGAAGGGAGTAAATGAAGTGGTAATTATAGGTTGCGAAACTGAGGCCAATAATATACTTGGGCTACTAAATCAGAATAAGAAGCTGGTCTTAATTCTGGATATTTGCCCCCCATGCCAGTTTCCCTGTCCGTCGTCATTATTACTTTCAATGAAGAGCGCAACATCGGCCGCTGCCTGGACGCGCTCGGCGACATAGCCGACGAGGTAGTAGTGGTCGACTCTTTCTCGACTGATGCGACGGTAAGCATCTGCCAGAGTCGCCAGGCGCGGGTTATTCAGCATGCCTTTGCCGGCTACGTGGAGCAGAAGAACTTTGCCACGGCCCAGGCTCGCTTCGATTATGTGCTTCAGCTCGATGCCGACGAAGTGCTGACGGATGAGCTGCGCCAAAGTATCCGGGCGGCAAAGCAGAACTGGCAGGGCGCGGGCTACACCCTGGCTCGCCTCACCAACTATTGCGGCACCTGGGTGCGCCACGGCGGCTGGTACCCCGACCGCAAGCTGCGCCTCTACGACCGCCGCCTGGGCCGCTGGACTGGCTTGCTCCTGCACGAGCGCTACGAGGTGGCTGAGGGGCAAAATGTGGGCATTTTAGCGGGCGACTTACTCCATTACTCCTACGACTCGGTGACCCAGCACATTGCGCAGCTCAACCGTTTCACCAGCATTGCCGCCGAGGAGCTGACTCTGCGTGGTAAGCAAAATGCTACGCTTTTTCATTTACTGCTGAAGCCCATCTGGAAGTTCGTGCACGGTTATTTTCTGCGTCTGGGCTTTCTAGATGGTTTTGCCGGCCTGTGCATTGCCAGCATTTCTGCGGGGGGCGTTTTTCTGAAATACGCCAAGCTGCGCACCCAATCGATACCTCCTGCTAAATGAAAACCTTTCTGGTAAGCCGGACCGACGCCATTGGTGACGTGGTGTTGACCTTGCCCGTTTGCGGGCAGTTGAAGCGCTTATTTCCGGGCTGTCGGGTAGTCCTGATCGGCCGCACGTACACACAAGCCGTGGCAGAGGCCTGTCCGCAGGTTGATGCGTTTATCAATGTAGATGAGCTGCTGAAAATGCCCCCCAATGCACAAATTGCGTTGCTAAGGGCAGAGGAAGCCGCCGCTATTATTCATGTTTTTCCCAATAAAGCACTGGCCCGGCTAGCCCGGCAAGCAGGTATTGCGGTACGTATCGGCACGCGCAACCGCTGGTTTCATTGGCTGACTTGCAATCGGCTGGTAGCACTGAGCCGCCGTCACTCCCCCTTGCACGAAGCTCAGCTGAATCTGCAATTGCTGCGTCCGTTAGGTGCGCCTAAAGCCAATTTGCCCTTAGCTGAAGTAGCAACACTAAGCAATTTACAGCCCGCAGAACCATTGGGGGGCAATTTCAGACAGCTTCTTCAGACTCGTAAAGCCGGGCAGCTCAATGTTATCCTGCATCCCAGCTCGCGCGGCAGTGCCCGCGAATGGGGCCTCGATCATTTCGGGAGCTTAGCTCAACTACTACACCAAGCCGGGCATCGCGTATTCATTACCGGAACGGCTGCCGACGGCGAAATGCTGCGCCCGTGGCTGACTGCCCATGCCGCCGCTCTGACCGCAGACTTAACCGGACAACTCTCTCTGCCTCAGCTTCTAGCTTTCATTCACGCCTCCGATGGCTTGGTAGCGGCCAGTACGGGCCCGTTGCATCTGGCCGCCGCGCTGGGCCGACATGCGTTAGGCATTTATCCGCCCCTGCGGCCTACCGACCCCGGGCGATGGGCGCCGCTCGGGCCTCATGCTGAGTACATCGTGTTCGACCGTCCCAACTGCACCGATTGCCGGACGCAGCCCGCGGCGTGCACTTGTGTGCGTGCAATTCAGCCGGCGCAGGTGTTGGCACGTATTTCGGGGTGGCAACCGTTAGCTATTTCTGCATCCTGATATTTTGGCGTTAATCTCTCATTCTGCTCCTCCTATTTCCCTATTGCCAAGTTTGCGTCAAGCCTGGCAACAAGGTCGCATATCGCAATACCTGTTGTTGCTGGCTTGTGTAGCTGGAGTATCCGGCCTTTTTGCTTCACGGGCATTGGTAGCCCTGAGCCCGCTGGTAGGCGTAGCCGCCGCCGTAGCCAACCCCAATGCACGGCTGGTTTTGGCGCAATGGCTACGTAATAAAGCAGCTTGGAGCTTGGCTCTTTTGTACCTGCTGTTGGTAGTAAGTAGCTTGTACACTGAAGACTGGTCAGTTTGGCGGCACCAGATGTATCGGCAGCTTCCGCTGATAGGGGTGCCGCTGGCCTTTGCCCTGGCTGTGCCGCTAAGTGGCCGTCAGCGCTATGCAGTGGGTTGTTTGTTCGTGGCTGGGGCAGCACTTATAGGCGGCGCTACGGTTGTTCGTTATTTGCTTAATCCGCTAGCTAATAACGAACTGATAATGATGGGCCAGAATACGCCTTCCGTAACGGGCATTTTTCACATTCATTTCGGCTTGATGCTGGCCTTAGCTGCTTACTTCGGCCTGTTGTTGAGTGGTAGCAAGTATGCGGGGAAAGTAGCGCGGGTGCTGCTGGTTCTGGGGGGCATTTCTTCGGCTGTTGCGCTGCACGTGTTGGCTTATCGAACGGGGCTGCTGGTACTGTATGCCGCTTTACTGGTAAATGGAGTGCTGCTCATTGTTAGGCAGCGGCGCTTTCTGCTGGGGGGCATTTTGCTGGCCTTCCTGTTCATTGTGCCATTCCTGACTTATAATTTTCTCACCTCTTTCCGCTACCGGGTGCTGGGCACGGCCTACGATATAGCCCAGTTTTCAGCCGATCAGGATATCAATGATTTTTCGGTATCGCAGCGCTTTGCTGCCTGGGAAACGGCCCGTGTAATTACCACTTTCCGGCCGTGGGTGGGCGTGGGCCTTGCCGATGTGCGCGTGGAAATGATGCGCCAGTACGAATGGCGCGACTACGGGCTGGAGCCCGCTAACCGCGTTATGATTCATAATCAATACTTACACTACCTAGTAGGGGGGGGCGTCATCGGATTATTTCTTTGGCTACTGGTTCTGCTTGGACCGCTGGCGCAACCTAGTTTGCGTAGAAACCCGTACGTGATACATTTCCTGGTCGTAATGGGCACCGGAATGCTGGTTGATTCACTGTTGGAGCTACAAATTGGCTTCAACTTATTCGTGTTTCTTTACAGTTTTCTTGTAGTAGCTGGTGAGCGACACAGCCAAGAGGCTGTTGCGAACCTTCCCTGAGCGAACGGGTATAGTAGTATACGTTTCTTGGCCGATTGTCCTTTTTTGGTGATATTCGGCCGTAATTTTTAGCCTCCATGAGCGATTCTCCCGAACGGGTACCCAAGCTGAGCAAGGAAGAAAAAGACCGGCGGTTTCAGGCCGAACTGATGCCGGTGCTCGACCCGCTCTACAACTTTGCCTACCGCCTTACTCTCGACGAAGACGATGCCAACGACCTCGTGCAGGAGACCTATTTGAAGGCCTATCGGTTCTTTGAGTATTTCGAACAGGGAACCAACGCGAAAGCGTGGCTGTTTCGCATCCTGAAAAACTCGTTCATCAACGACTTCCGAAAAAAGAGTAAGCAACCCGCCAAAGTCGACTACAGCGAAATTGAGGGTTACTACAATACGGAAGACGTAGAAGCCGAGGGCGACGTGGGAAGCACGTCGTCGGATATGCGGCAGCAGTCTGTGCGCGACCTTATCGGTGATGAGGTAGCCAGCGCGCTCAACTCGCTGCCCGTAGATTTCCGCACCGTCATTATTCTCTGTGATCTGGAAGGGTTTACTTATGAAGAAATGGCCAAGGTGCTGGATATTCCTATCGGTACAGTGCGTTCTCGTTTGCACCGGGCTCGTAACTTCCTGAAAGAAAAATTAGAAAAATACGCTAAATCAATGGGCTATGGCAACGAACAAGAAAACGACGCTGACGCTCTCCTCACAGACGAAGATTAATAACAATATTTCTGGCTCCCTTATGGAAACTACCTCTACCACAGCCCCCAACCAGCAAGTCGCCGCTTCTGGTCCTGATTGCGAACGTGTGAACACGATTCTCGACCAAATTATCGTGGGGCAGGATCCCAATGAGGAGGATGAAGAATATTTCATCCATCACGCCGAAGACTGCTCTCCTTGCTTCGATAGCATTGATAAACAGCAGGTTTTCGTTGGTTTCCTTAATGAGAAAGTAGGTCGTAAGGGCGCCCCTTCTTCACTTCCCCACACCATTATGGCGAGAGTTCAGGCAGAAATGGCCTAATTTCGCTTCATGCAGGGTAAAATCATCGTGTTTTCGGCCCCCTCCGGAGCCGGCAAAACTACTATAGTCCATCGGCTGCTGGAGCGGGTTCCAGAGCTAAGCTTTTCAATTTCGGCTTGCACCCGCGATCGGCGCGGTCGCACTGAAGCCAACGGCAAGGACTATTATTTCATCTCCGTTCAAGAATTTCAGGAGAAAATCCGCCACGATGAGTTTGTCGAGTGGGAAGAGGTATATGAGGGGGCTTTTTATGGTACCCTCAAATCTGAAATTGAGCGCATCTGGGAGAGCGGTAAGCACGCCGTCCTGGATGTTGATGTTAAAGGTGGATTGAGTATCAAAGAGTTTTACAAAGACCGCGCATTAGCAGTATTCGTAAAACCACCCTCGCTGGAAGTATTAGAAGAACGACTAAAATCGCGTGCCACCGACTCAGCGGCCAGCATATCGGCCAGGCTGTATAAGGCAAACTTTGAGCTTACGTTTGAGGACCGATTTGATGTAACCATCGTCAACGACGACCTTGATGAGGCCATGGCTCAAGCGCAAAAGCTGGTACGTGAGTTTATAACGGCCGAACCTGCCATTCTGTGATTTCGGGCCCATCGTCGTCAGAGCGAGAGCATAAAAAGGTAGGATTGCTTTTCGGCTCGTTCAATCCTATTCATACTGGCCACCTCATTTTGGCGCATTTTATGGCTACCCACACCGATCTGGACGCGGTATGGCTGGTAGTGTCGCCCCAAAGTCCATTTAAGGTGGGCCAGGAAATGCTGCCCGAAGAAGAACGGCTGGCGCTGGTTGAGCTGGCAATTGCCGACAATGACCGGCTACGGGCTCTCGATATTGAGGCGCACATGCCTAAGCCCAGCTATACCATCGATACGCTCGACGAGCTGGTTCGTCTTCATCCGCAGCATCGGTTTGTGCTGCTAATGGGCGAAGACAATTTGCCTGATTTGCCGCGCTGGAAGCAGGCCGACCGTATTCTGGCCGAGCACGAGGTATATGTGTATCCCCGGCCCGACGTCGATTCCACGAACTTGAAAACGCATCCCAGCGTGCGCGTAGTAGAGGCTCCCTTGCTTGATATCTCTGCCACGTTTATCCGAGATTGTGTGCGAGGCGGCAAGTCAATTCGCTACCTAGTTCCTGATTCAGTAGAGAAAAGAATTCTGACTGCCGGTTATTGGCAGTAACATCAAAAAAGCCCCCCAGACTAGTCTGGGGGGCTTTTTTGATGAAGGAAAACAAAAATCAAACTGTCATGATCTCGGCTTCCTTCTTACTCATCAGATCGTCAATCTTGGTGATGTAGCTGTCAGTGGCTTTCTGAACTTTAGCTTCGGCATCCTTCACTGCGTCTTCAGCCGCACCTTCCTTCAGTAGCTTACGCAACGACTCGTTCACGTCTTTACGAATACCCCGGATGCGTACCTTACCGCCTTCCGATTCGTTTTTCACCTGCTTCACTAGGTCGCGGCGGCGCTCCTCTGTCATCGGGGGAATGTTCAGGCGAACACCTTCCGCATCTGACTGAGGATTCAGACCTAAGTCACTGTTCTTGATGGCCTTTACGATCTCACCTACAATGTTTTTTTCCCAGGCTTTGATATAGAGCGAACGAGCATCGGGAGCGGAAATATTCGCTACTTGGCTAATAGGAGTAGGCGTACCGTAGTAGTCTACGCGCAAGCCTTCCAGCATAGCCGGTGAAGCCTTTCCAGCCCGTATGCGACTCAGCTCTAAGTTGGTGTGTTGCAGGGCCTTCCCCATCGATTCCTCCGCCTCGCTCAGATAAAACTGAATTTCTTCGTCCATTGTGGAAATATTGAAAGTTAAAAGTTGAGTGCTGAAGAGGGCTGCTGATTAATCCAGTGGCCACTATTCAGAACGCATGATTTTAGGTGTGCGAATATTACGCGGGTAAATTCAGGTTAGGCTGTAGACTGCTGTGCTTGGCCTCCAGAATTTGCCCCCCAGCGCCTTCCATCGATACCCGCGTACCGATGTTCTCGCCGTCGATCAGCCGCTGCAGGTTGCCGGTTTTGTTCATGTCAAATACCACGATAGGCAGGTTATTTTCCTTGCAGAGCGTGAAAGCAGTCATGTCCATCACGTTCAGGTTCTTCTCTATCACCTCATCGAATGAGATTTCGGGGAAGCGCACAGCGGAAGGATCTTTCTCCGGGTCGGCCGAGTATATGCCGTCTACCCGCGTACCTTTTAGTACCACGTCGGCCTCAATCTCGATGGCGCGCAATGAAGCGGCCGAATCGGTGGTAAAGTAAGGCGAGCCTATACCAGCCCCAAAAATAACTACGCGGCCTTTTTCTAAGTGCCGTAGCGCCCGCCGCCGGATGTACGGCTCGCATACCTGCTGAATAGTAAGGCCGGAAAGCAGGCGAGTGTTCACCTCAAGCTTTTCGAGGGCGCTCTGCAAGGCCATAGAGTTGATGACCGTAGCCAGCATACCCATATAATCGCCCTGCACCCGGTCGAGACCAAAGGTTTCGGCTTGTACGCCCCGGAAGATATTGCCGCCACCGATTACTACTGCCAGCTGGGTGCCCGTAGCCGCCACAGCCTTTATTTCTTCAGCATACTGCATCAGTCGAGTGGCGTCGATACCGTATTGCTGTTGGCCCATCAGCGCCTCACCGCTTAGCTTGAGCAGAATTCGTTTGTACTTCAAAGTGGTGGAAGTTGGTGAATGAGATGCTTAAAAAATGGGTAGCTTCTACTACCCATTCCAAACGCCTTTATGTGAACTGTACGAGCACTTGTCCCTTCTGCACGTTATCGCGCAGATTTATTTTAATGGCACCAATCGTAACGTCGCTGGGCGCTTTTAGAATGTTCTCCATTTTCATTGCTTCCAATACCAGAAGCGGGTCACCCTTTTGTACCGTTTGGCCGGTCTCTACCCGAATATCCACAATCAGACCAGGCATCGGCGCTTTTAATTCGTGCACTTTACTAGTCGCGGCATTGCTCATACCTAGCTTATCGAGCAGCAAGTCGAAGCGGTCTTTGGCCTGCAAATCAACGATTCGATTGTTCAGCTTTAACTGAAGTGCTTTGGCGGCGTAATCAATAGTGATTAGCTCGGCAGAGTAGGAGCGGCCTTCATATAGTATGTGGTAGCGGCCGGCGCCCAGCGGTACCACATCCCAATTAAAGGGCGCATTATCTACGGTAATAGAGCCGTTGGTCTGGTACTCAATGTCCCATACTTGATTGGGTCCGGTGCGTACTTGCAACATAGGGGAGGGGCGGTAAAAGACGGAAAGGGGCTTAAAGATAGGCCAAATCTGAAATAATTTCGGAACTTTAGCCATCCTTTCCTTATTGCCACCCAGCATGAAATACTCGGTCCTCGGCGCTCTTAGCCTGGTCCTTACATGTCACTTCGGGGCTCCGGCTCAGGCGGTGAAATCCAATAAGCCGGCGACGAATAAGGCTGCTACAAGCAAAAAAGCTTCTGCTGCTGCTGCCTCACCAGCTGCCCAATCGGCTCCAGTTGCCCCTTTAGTAGTGCCTTCCTGGTTGCCCCCCAGTAACCCCGTACAGCCATCGGCTACCATCCTCACCGACGTACTCGATACGAAACTCGATGTACGGTTTGATTGGGCCAAACAACAGTTGCTTGGCACCGCTTTGCTCACGCTACGCCCGCACTTCTATACCCAGAACCAAGTTGTACTTGACGCCAAAGGTTTCGATATCAAAAACGTGCGTTTGGTTACGGGCAATAAAGACAAAACGCTTACTTATGGCTACGACAAGCGTAAGCTGACAATCAATTTGGATCGTCAATACACGCGCTCTGAGACGTACCTGATTCGCATCAGCTACGTCGCTAAGCCCAACGAATTGCCTGCCAATGGCAGCGCAGCCATTACTTCCGACAAGGGCTTATACTTCGTGAATCCGCTGGGCACCGAGAAAAACAAGCCCAAGCAAATCTGGACACAAGGAGAAACTGAGGCTAATTCATGCTGGTTTCCGACCATCGATAAGCCAAATCAGCGGATGACGCAGGAAATTGCCATGACGGTAGAGGCGCAATACAAAACGCTCTCGAATGGTCTGCTGATTTCTTCTAAAAAGAACTCCGACGGCACCCGCACCGATGTATGGAAGCAGTCGTTGCCCGCAGCTCCTTACCTGACCATGATGGCCGTCGGCAATTTTGCCGTAGTGAGCGACAGTTGGAGAGGCAAAACAGTGGACTATTATGTCGATCCACAGTATCAAAGCACGGCCAAGGCAGTATTCGGGAATACGCCCGAAATGATGGAGTTCTACTCCCAGAAACTCGGCGTAGACTTTCCGTGGGAGAAGTATTCCCAGATTGCCGTGCATGATTTCGTGTCGGGAGCAATGGAAAACACGACGGCGGTTACGTTCGAACAGTCTATTGTGCAGCGCTCGGCCCGCGACATTCAGGATATGACTTACGACGCCGAGTCAACCATCACCCACGAGTTGTTCCATCACTGGTTCGGCGATTATGTCACGAGCGAGTCGTGGGCCAATCTGCCGCTTAATGAGTCGTTTGCAGATTATTCGGAGTTTCTGTGGGCAGAGCACAAGTATGGTGCTGATGCCGCCGCTTTAGTACAGCAGAAGAGCTTAGGTCAATATTTAGACGAAGCAAGAAGTAAGCGAGAGCCACTTGTGCGCTATCAGTATGCCAGCCAAGAAGATATGTTTGACCGTCATTCCTATAATAAGGGCGGGCGGGTGCTGCATATGTTGCGCAAGCATGTCGGTGATGAAGCCTTTTTCGCTTCTCTGAATCGTTATTTAACCCAACACAAATACACTTCTGTTGAGCTATCCGAGTTGCGTACGGCGTTCGAGGACGTGACCGGCGAAGACTTAATGTGGTTCTTCGATCAGTGGTTTCTACAACGGGGCCATCCTGAGTTGCGCGTTACCCATAGCTATGCTGGGGGGCAAATTGCGTTACGTGTTCAGCAATTACAGGATTCTACCTTCTCGCCTATCTACCGTTTGCCCATTACCATCACAACGTGGGCAAACAATCAAGCTACCGACCATCGAATCGTGGTCACGAAAGCCAACCAAACCTTTCATTTACCCGCCAGTCAGCGTCCTGCCTTGGTGAAATTTGATTCTGGGGGGCAATTATTAGCTGATATCGATGAGGAGTTAACGCAAGATGAGTTGCTCTATCAGTACTACCACGCTCGCAACTACTTGCAGAAATACGAAGCCATTGAAAAGCTGCGCCCAAAGCTCGCGGACTTAGCGGTGAGCGGGATGATGCGCAACGCCCTGAATGATAGCTTTTGGGCCGTGCGCCAAGCCGCAGCAGAAGCGCTCCGGCGCTACAAAGGACCGGAAGGAAATGCTGTACGAATGGAATTACAACGTGTAGCAACTGCAGATAAGAAAAGCCAAGTCCGGGCCGCTGCATTAGCAAGCCTATCCTCCTTTCAGAATGAGGATTTTGGGTCTGTATACACTGTTGCTCTGGCTGACAGCTCCAATCTGGTGGTTAGTGCCGCTATCAACGCTCTTGCCAAGGCCCCCACAATCGAATCGAGAGCACAAATAAACAAGCTTCAGGAAAAAGCCAGCCCCAGCTTATTAGGCGCTTTGTCAAATTACTACGCCCTCAATGGTAGCGTTGATCAATACCAATGGTATTTGGGCCGCATGAGCGAAGTAAGCGACGAAGATCTATACGAATCTTACTTGCAGAACTTTGCCACTTTCATGTTGCGAATGCCTCCTGTGGAGCGCGATAAAGGAGTGCAGCGCTTAGAAAGCTATGCCCGCTCACACTCGCGTGACATTGTTCGGCTCGGTGCCTACAAGGCATTAAGCACCATGGTTTCCAGCATGCCAGCTCTAAAAACAACACTTCAGGACATTCGCACAAAAGAAAAAGACCCCAACCTGAAGACCATGTATACATTGCTTCAATAAAGAGAAGGTAATCCTTTGTGACTCTCAGGCAGGCAATTGACTTTAAAATTAGCTGTTACGCTACAGTGCCGTGGGGGGCATATTCGAAAAATGCCCCCCACACAAAGAAAAAATATTGAAAGCTTTTCGCTCGTGAGCTTGACTTACATCAGAAAGCCGTTAATTTTGCAACTCCTTTTGCCACCCTACCACTTAGGATGGTTGTTTTAAAAGGGAAAATCTTCTCTATAAATGGTAGAGAAAATACACTTGGGGAGGTTCCAGAGCGGCCAAATGGGACAGACTGTAACTCTGTTAGCGTAAGCTTTCGAAGGTTCGAATCCTTCTCTCCCCACAGAGTAAGTTCAGGAATGTGAGAATTGAATTGTTAGAACGGTGGCTATTAGGCCACTTTCCTCAACAGTTCAATTCTCGAATTTCTAAGCTTAATATCGCGGGAGTAGCTCAGTTGGTAGAGCGACAGCCTTCCAAGCTGTAGGTCGCGAGTTCGAACCTCGTCTCCCGCTCTTTGTCCTTTATTAGTCTTGCCTCAATGCTTAGTTGTGGTAAGTCTCCTGGAAGATGAAAAGCATTTATACCAAGCCGTTTTAGCTCAGTGGTAGAGCACTTCCTTGGTAAGGAAGAGGTCATGGGTTCAAATCCCATAAATGGCTCACAATATCTAATACTAATACCGGCGGAGCAGCGCGACTGCACCGTTTGGATCTGTCAGCAAGATAAAGCGACATGCAGATGCTTTAAAAATAGCGCTGCGTTTCGCTTTCTTGTAGGTTAGCTCAGTCGCGTTTTCCTCTCATCACCACTACATTTCTCTAATCTCATTACAATGGCTAAAGAAAATTTTGATCGTTCCAAACCGCACGTGAACATCGGTACCATCGGGCACGTCGACCACGGCAAAACAACCCTGACCGCTGCTATCACCACGGTATTGGCGGGCAAAGGTTTGGCCGCTAAGCGTGACTTCTCCTCAATCGACAATGCTCCTGAGGAAAAAGAGCGTGGTATCACTATCAACACGGCTCACGTTGAGTACGCTACCGAAAACCGTCACTATGCACACGTTGACTGCCCTGGTCACGCTGACTATGTGAAGAACATGGTAACGGGTGCTGCTCAGATGGACGGTGCTATCCTAGTTGTAGCTGCTACTGATGGCCCAATGCCTCAGACCCGTGAGCACATCTTGTTGGCTCGCCAGGTTGGTGTACCTCAGTTGGTAGTGTTCATGAACAAAGTCGACATGGTCGACGACCCTGAGTTGCTCGAACTCGTTGAGATGGAAATCCGCGAGCTGCTCTCTTTCTATGACTTCGACGGCGACAATATTCCAGTTATTCAGGGTTCTGCTCTGGGTGGCCTGAATGGTGATGCTGCTTGGGTTCCTAAGATTGAGGAATTGATGGCTGCCGTTGATAGCTTCATTCCGATTCCTGCTCGTCTGACCGACCTGCCCTTCCTGATGCCTGTAGAGGACGTGTTCTCTATCACAGGTCGTGGTACGGTAGCAACTGGTCGTATTGAGCGTGGTATCATTAACTCTGGTGAGCAGGTTGATATCCTCGGTATGGGCGCTGCCCCCGGCTTGAAGTCGACGGTTACTGGTGTGGAGATGTTCCGCAAGATCCTTGACCGTGGAGAAGCTGGCGACAACGTAGGTCTGTTGCTGCGTGGTATTGAAAAAGAAGCCATCCGTCGCGGTATGGTTATTTGCAAGCCAGGTTCTGTAACTCCTCACCAGAAGTTTAAGGCTGAGGTTTACGTTCTGTCGAAGGAAGAAGGTGGTCGTCATACACCATTCTTCAACAACTACCGTCCTCAGTTCTATCTGCGTACTACTGACGTTACTGGTATCATCACTCTGCCAGAAGGCGTAGAAATGGTAATGCCCGGCGACAACATCACTATTCAAGTGGAGTTGATCAGCAAAGTAGCTATGGAGAAAGGTCTTCGTTTCGCTATCCGCGAAGGTGGCCGGACCGTAGGAGCTGGTCAGGTAACTGAAATCCTCGACTAATTATTAGTAGTCAATACGATCCGCCTCCGATTTTTCGGGGGCGGATTTGTTTTGAACCTATATTACCTTACATTTGCACTCCCAATTGAGGCTTTTGTTTCATGGGGTGCATTTTTTACGGGCGTAGTTCAAGGGTAGAATAGAGGTCTCCAAAACCTTTGATGGGAGTTCGAATCTCTCCGCCCGTGCGAAAGGACCGTTATGCGGTCAAATCTTAAAGCCTAACCTGGCTCCAGACATGAGTAAGCTGACAAATTACATCCGCGAGACTACTGAGGAGATGCGCTACAAAGTAACGTGGCCATCTTTTGAGGAACTGCAGAAGAGTGCCGGTTTGGTACTACTTGGCTCACTCATCTTTGCTGCTGTTGTTGGTCTGATGGACTTAGTGTTCAATACAGGCTTGGAGGCTTTTTACAATTCATTCCGTTAATCGGCTGATCAATGGGAGAATTGAAATGGTATGTAGTTCGCTCTGTAAGCGGACAGGAGAAGAAAGCTAAGCAGTATTTAGAAACCGAGCTTGGCCGACACAATCTGACGGAAATGGTACCACAGGTGCTGATTCCAATCGAGAAAGTGTTCGAGATGCGTAATGGAAAGAAGCGCGTTCGGGAGCGTAATCTGTATCCAGGCTACATCATCATTCACGCGGACCTTACCCACGGTGAAGTCGATCATATTATCACCAGTACCCCAGGAGTTATTGGCTGGGTAGGTGATAAGGATAGCAAAACAGCCTCTAGCAAACCTGCTCCATTACATATTTCGGAAGTCAACCGCATCCTAGGTATTGTAGACGAACAGGAAGAGCAAACAGCTTCACTAGAAACTCCTTTCATTACTGGTGAGCTGGTAAAAGTGATTGATGGCGCGTTTAGTGGATTTTCTGGTACTGTTTCAGAAGTATTTGAAGAGCGTAAGAAACTCAACGTAATCGTTAAGATATTCGGTCGTAGCACTCCGATGGAGTTGAGCTATACTCAGGTAGAGAAAGAATCATAGTTGTAAGAATTTATCGTCGCTGGCTAGTCGCTTCGAGCCAGTGATGCTTCCACATAGTATTTCGAAGCAAATTTTAAACTGAGGGCTCACGGTGTTACGACCTGCAAGCCTGAAGCCTTTTAACCCCAATGGCCAAAGAAATTAGAGGTTATCTGCGACTGCAGATAAAGGGAGGCGCTGCGAATCCTTCGCCGCCGGTTGGACCTGCACTTGGTAGCAAAGGCCTTAACATCATGGAGTTTTGCAAGCAGTTCAATGCTCGCACCCAGGATAAGGCCGGCCAAGTATGTCCCGTTTTGATCACCATGTACACCGACAAGTCTTTTGACTTTGTGGTGAAAACGCCCCCCGCGCCGGTATTGCTGCTCGAAGCTGCAAAGATCCAAAGCGGGTCGAAGGAGCCTAACCGTAACAAGGTAGGTTCTGTTACCTGGGATCAGGTGCGCCATATTGCTGAAACCAAAATGGCTGACCTCAATGCATTCAAGATTGAGTCGGCTATGAAGCTTGTGGCTGGTACAGCCCGTAGCATGGGTATCACCGTCAAGGGCGATTCTCCCTTTGCCAACTAACTTTTAAACCTAGAAAAGCTCATGGCAAAAGTTAGCAAGAAACGCAAGGAAGCCCTTGCCAAGCACGACCTGACGCAAGTACGTTCATTGGTTGAGGCAGCGAAAATAGTGAAGGACATTACCTACACTAAGTTCGACTCATCTGTTGATATCGACGTGCGTCTAGGCGTTGATCCCCGTAAAGCCGACCAAATGGTGCGTGGCGTAGCTACGTTGCCACATGGTACCGGCAAAACTGTTCGTGTACTAGCTCTAGTAACCCCCGACAAAGAAGCCGAAGCAACTGCTGCTGGTGCTGACTTTGTTGGCCTTGATGACTACATCTCGAAAATCGAGAAGGGCTGGACTGACATCGACGTGATTATCACGATGCCATCCGTAATGGCTAAAGTAGGTCGTTTAGGTCGTGTGCTCGGTCCCCGTGGCCTGATGCCTAACCCTAAGTCGGGTACTGTTACTACTGACGTAGCCAAAGCTGTTCAGGAAGTGAAAGCTGGTAAAATCGACTTTAAAGTTGACAAGACTGGTATCATTCACTGCAGCGTAGGCAAAGTATCCTTCGACGACAACAAGCTCGCCGAAAATGCTTTCGAAGTAATTCAAACGCTAACACGTCTGAAGCCTTCGTCAGCTAAAGGTACCTACATCAAGAGCATCACGCTTTCGAGCACGATGAGCCCGGCTGTTCCGGTAGACACGACGGTAACTTCCGCCTAACTAACTGACGACGAACTATGACCCGGGAAGAAAAACAAGACCTCGTCAACGAGTTGAGCGAAAAGTTTCAATCGCACAACGCGTTCTATATCACGGATGCATCTACGATGTCCGTGGCGAAGATCAACGATTTCCGTCGCCTGTGCTTTAACCGCGGGATGGAGTACAAAGTGTACAAGAACACGTTGATCCGTAAAGCTCTCGATACCCTCGGTGGTGATACTACCGAGATGGATGAGGCTTTAAAAGGCCAATCAGGCATTCTGTTCTCGAAAGAGTCAGGTAATGCACCGGCCAAATTGTTGAAGGATTTCTACAAGCAGCAGAACTACGCTAAAACTGTAGTTCCGAAGCCAGCCCTAAAGGGCGCATTTATCGACAGCGGCGTTTACGTTGGCGTTGATAAGCTAGAAATGCTCAGCACACTTAAAGGCAAGCAGGAACTCCTCGGCGAAATCGTCGGCCTGCTGCAATCGCCTGCCAAGAATGTTATCTCTGCCCTATCGAGCGGCGGCAGCAAGCTGGCTGGTATCCTTAAGACACTTTCCGAAAAAGAAGAGGTTGCAGGCTAACCGCTGCTCATCTTTTTCACTTTCAATTTCCAAACGATTCAATAACCTTTTTTTAACAATCTACAGAAATGGCAGATTTGAAAGCATTCGCTGAGCAGCTCGTTAGCCTGACGGTGAAAGAAGTAAACGAACTGGCTACTATCCTGAAAGACGAGTATGGCATCGAGCCTGCTGCGGCTGCTCCAGTAATGATGGCCGGTGGTGGCGGTGGCGCTGCTGCTGACGCTCCTGAGGAAAAAACCTCGTTCGACGTAATCCTGAAGGCTGCCGGCGGCGCTAAGCTGGCTGTAGTTAAATTGGTAAAAGACCTGACTGGTCTTGGCTTGAAAGAAGCTAAAGAACTAGTTGACGGTGCTCCTAAGCCTTTGAAAGAAGGTGTTACCAAAGACGAAGCCGACACGCTGAAGAAGCAACTGGAAGAAGCCGGCGCTGAAGTAGAAGTTAAGTAAGCTGCGGCCCGCTTTTTCTCCTATAAACTTGGATAGGCCTGGCAACTAAGCCAGGTCTTTTCCTGTTTGTAGGCTATAAGTTTTAATAAAATGCCCCCCAGCGCCGCATTGCGGCTTTTCGTGCCTACGGGTACGTAGATGGGAATGGTCAGGTTGACCAGAGTTAGTAAGCTTCAGTGTCCATTTCTTAAGACCCAAACGCATTGGCTACACCGAAAGCAGAGGCTTTGCAGAAAGCCGTTGAGCGAATCAATTTCGCCAAGATTAAAAAAGTTATCGAGTATCCGGACTTCTTGGACGTGCAGTTGCAGTCGTTCCAAGATTTCTTTCAGTTGGAAACTGCGGCCGAAAGCCGTGCCGACGAAGGCCTATTCAAGGTGTTCGCGGAGAACTTTCCAATATCGGACTCGCGCGAGAATTTTGTGCTGCAGTTTATGGATTATCACGTCGACCCGCCGAAATATTCGGTCGACGAGTGCATTGACCGTGGCCTAACTTACTCAGTACCGTTAAAGGCTAAGCTACGTCTTATCTGCAACGATACAGATAATGAGGATTTCGAGACGATTGAGCAGGAAGTGTTTTTGGGAAATATCCCTTACATGACCGAAAAAGGCTCTTTCGTTATCAATGGTGCCGAGCGTGTAATTGTATCTCAGTTACACCGTTCGCCAGGTGTATTCTTTGCTCAGAGCAAGCATACCAATGGTACCAAGCTATACTCAGCCCGTATTATCCCTTTCAAAGGTTCGTGGATTGAGTTTGCTACGGACGTGAACAACGTCATGTATGCTTACATAGACCGAAAGAAGAAATTCCCAGTTACAACCTTGCTTCGTGCTATCGGTTACGGCACTGACAAAGACATTCTAGACTTGTTCGGTTTGTCGGAGGAAGTGAAGGCTGAGAAGAAGAGCTTAAAGAAAGCAGTAGGTCGTAAGTTGGCTGCTCGGGTACTACGCACCTGGACTGAAGACTTTGTGGACGAGGATACCGGTGAAGTTGTTTCAATCGACCGTAACGAAGTTCTATTAGAGCGTGACTCGACTATCCAGGAGGAGGACATAGATGTAATCCTGAATGCGGGTCCAAAGTCTATCATTCTCCATAAGGAGAATGTGAACATCGCTGACTTCGCCATTATTTATAACACACTGCAGAAGGACAACTCCAACTCGGAGAAGGAGGCTGTGGAGCAAATATATCGTCAGCTCCGTAATACGGAAGCTCCTGACGAGGAAACTGCTCGCGACATCATCCAGAAACTGTTCTTCTCTGATAAGCGCTACGACCTCGGCGACGTTGGTCGCTATCGTATCAATAAGAAGCTTGGCCTCGACAAGAACTGGGAAGCACGGGTATTGACTAATGAGGACATTGTTCTAATTGTTAAATATCTGATCGGTCTTATCAACTCGAAGGCTGTAGTCGATGATATTGACCACTTATCGAATCGTCGGGTACGTACGGTAGGGGAACAGCTTTACGCTCAGTTTGGCGTAGGTCTGGCTCGTATGGCGCGTACGATTAAGGAGCGCATGAACGTGCGCGATAACGAGGACTTTAAGCCAGTTGATTTGATCAACGCGCGTACGCTGTCGTCAGTTATCAACTCCTTCTTCGGCACCAACCAGCTTTCTCAGTTCATGGACCAGACCAACCCGCTGGCCGAGGTGACGCACAAGCGTCGCGTATCGGCACTGGGGCCAGGAGGTCTGTCACGTGAGCGTGCTGGTTTCGAAGTACGTGACGTACACTACACTCACTACGGGCGTCTGTGTACCATCGAAACTCCGGAAGGACCCAACATCGGTCTGATTTCTTCGCTGTGCGTTCACGCTCGCGTGAATGGCATGGGCTTTATCGAAACGCCTTACCGTGCTGTAAAAGAAGGTAAAGTAGACGTAAGCCATGAAGTGAAGTACCTGACCGCTGAAGAAGAAGATACTCACCACATCGCGCAGGCTAACGCCCGCATCGATGATAAGGGTAACTTCTTGTCAGAATTGGTAAAAGGCCGCTTCGAAGGTGACTTCCCAGTGGTTGAGCCAGCAGAGTACTCTTACATGGACGTTGCACCGAACCAGATTGTATCGGTAGCTGCTTCGTTGATTCCATTCCTGGAGCACGATGATGCTAACCGTGCACTGATGGGTTCGAACATGCAACGTCAGGCTGTGCCATTGCTCCGCCCAGAGGCTCCTATCGTGGGCACGGGACTGGAAGGTCGTACGGCTATCGACTCACGCACGCTAGTTGTAGCTGAAGGCGACGGTGAAATTGATTATGTAGACGCTAATAAGATCATCGTTCGCTATGATTTGACTGCTGAAGATGTACTTGTAAGCTTCGATGCTGAGCGAGTATCATACGACCTGATCAAGTTCCGTCGTACTAACCAAGACACATGCATTAATCTTACGCCGCTGGTTAAGAAAGGCCAGCGTGTAACGAAGGGCGAGCCGCTATGTGAAGGCTATGGCACGAACAAGGGTGAGCTAGCTCTCGGCCGTAATATGCAGGTGGCCTTTATGCCATGGCAGGGTTACAACTTCGAGGATGCTATCGTAATCTCGGAGCGTGTCGTTCGTGATGATATTTTCACCTCTATCCACATTGAGGAATTCGAGCTAGAAGTTCGGGAGACGAAGCGAGGGGAGGAAGAGTTGACGTCTGAAATTCCAAACGTAAGTGAAGAAGCTGTCCGTAACCTCGACGACAACGGTATTATCCGTTTGGGCGCAGAGGTGAAAGAAGGGGATATCCTCATTGGTAAGATTACCCCTAAGGGCGAAACTGATCCAACGCCGGAAGAAAAGCTGCTTCGCGCCATCTTTGGTGACAAAGCTGGTGATGTGAAAGACGCCTCGCTTAAGGCGCCGCCATCCTTGAATGGTGTTGTTATTGGCACTAAGCTATTCTCACGTCCTAAGAAAGACAAGAACCTGCGCGCTAAGTCGAAGAAGGAAGTAGAAGAGTTGAAAGACCGCTACGCCCAAGAGCTTCGTAGCGTGAAGGCAGTAATGGTTGATAAACTGGTGCAGCTTCTGGAGGGCAAAACCTCACAGGGTGTGAAGCACAAGTTTGGCGATGAGATCTTGTCTAAAGGTGTGAAGTTTGGTAAGAAGAACGTCACTGAGGCGCTCTTCCCCGAGAAGAACCCTTATAAGGATGAGAGCAACTACGCTGTACCGGAAGAGGTAAATATGTTCAAGGATCTGATCCTGGAGAACTGGACCGCTGACGAGAAAGTGAATAGCATGCTGCTGCAATTGGTGAAGAACTACGCCAAGCGTCGCAACACTATCACGGCTCGTTTCAAGCGCGACCGGTTTACCTTGGAAGTAGGTGATGAACTCCCCGCAGGTATTGTGCAGCTGGCCAAAGTATACATCGCCAAGAAGCGTAAGCTGAAGGTGGGGGACAAAATGGCTGGTCGTCACGGTAACAAGGGGGTGGTAGCCCGCATCGTGCGCGATGAGGATATGCCTTTCTTGGCTGATGGTACGCCAATGGACATAGTGCTTAACCCGCTCGGTGTACCAAGCCGCATGAACATCGGTCAGATTTATGAGACTGTACTTGGTTGGGCTGGCTTGAAGCTAGGTCGCACCTATGCTACCCCGATTTTCGATGGTGCTACCGAAGAGGAAGTATCACGTGAGTTGGCGGAAGCAGGGTTGCCGCACTTCGGTCGCTCTTACTTACACGATGGTTTGACTGGCCAACAGTTTGACCAGCCAGTAACGGTGGGTGTTATCTATATGCTGAAGCTGGGTCACTTAGTGGATGATAAGATGCACGCTCGCTCTATCGGACCATACTCGCTCATTACGCAGCAGCCGCTGGGTGGTAAAGCGCAATTTGGTGGTCAGCGCTTCGGCGAAATGGAAGTGTGGGCGTTGGAGGCCTTCGGTGCGTCGAACGTGCTGCAGGAAATTCTGACGGTGAAGTCGGACGACGTTGTCGGCCGGGCCAAAGCTTACGAAGCCATCGTGAAGGGCGACGTGCTACCCAAGCCAAATATCCCCGAGTCATTCAACGTGCTCATTCATGAGCTACGTGGTCTGGCACTGGAAATCACGCTTGACTAATTAGAAAAGGCGCGGTTCGCTTCCAAGCAATTGGAACGGGCCGCGCCAGCTCTAGTGTTACGATAGGCTGCAAAGCACATTTTACTTCTGACATAGTTTTTAGAAAAACGACAGTATGGCGTTTGCAAAGAATAAAAAACTGGTGCAGGACTTCTCGAAAGTCACTATCTCTCTGGCCTCGCCCGAATCCATTCTGGAGCGGTCGAATGGGGAAGTAGTGAAACCCGAGACGATCAACTACCGGACGTACAAGCCTGAAATGGGCGGCCTATTTTGCGAGCGGATTTTCGGTCCTGTGAAGGACTGGGAATGCCACTGCGGCAAATACAAGCGCATCCGTTACAAGGGCATTATCTGCGACCGTTGCGGCGTGGAGGTGACTGAGAAGAAGGTGCGTCGGGAGCGGATGGGTCACATCGAGCTGGTGGTACCTGTTGCTCATATCTGGTATTTCAAGTCCCTGCCCAATAAAATCGGTTACTTGCTGGGCTTGCCTACCAAGAAGCTTGATCAGATTATCTACTACGAGCGCTATGTGGTAGTTCAGCCTGGTGTATTAGCTGAAGAAGGCGTACAACAGCTTGACTTTCTCACCGAAGATGAGTACTTGGACATCATCGATAAACTTCCCCGGGAGAATCAGATGTTGCCTAATGAGGACCCTAATAAGTTTATTGCCCGTATGGGAGCTGACGCGCTGCAACTTCTGTTGGAGCGTACTAACCTCGACGAGCTTTCCTATAGCCTACGTGACTCTGCCGCCCACGAGACTTCACAACAGCGTAAAGCTGATGCGTTGAAGCGTCTGCGGGTAGTAGAAGCTTTCCGCGACGCAGCTACTCGTATCGAGAACAAGCCTGAGTGGATGGTTATTCGTATGGTGCCAGTGATTCCACCGGAACTGCGTCCGCTTGTTCCATTGGATGGGGGGCGTTTTGCTACCTCTGACTTGAATGATCTGTATCGTCGCGTTATTATCCGTAACAACCGCCTCAAGCGCCTAATTGAAATTAAGGCTCCTGAGGTGATTCTACGGAACGAGAAGCGCATGCTCCAGGAAGCTGTGGACTCGCTCTTCGACAACTCGCGTAAGGTTAATGCGGTGCGCGCCGAAGGTAACCGGGCTCTGAAGTCGCTGTCCGATATGCTGAAAGGCAAGCAGGGCCGCTTCCGTCAGAACTTGCTCGGTAAGCGTGTTGACTACTCTGGCCGTTCGGTTATTGTAGTTGGTCCTGAGTTGAAGCTGCATGAGTGCGGTCTGCCTAAGAACATGGCAGCTGAGCTGTTTAAGCCATTCATTATCCGTAAGCTCATTGAGCGCGGTATAGTGAAGACGGTAAAATCAGCAAAGAAGATCGTTGATCGTAAGGATGCTGTAGTGTGGGATATTCTGGAGAACGTGCTGAAAGGTCATCCAGTCCTGCTCAACCGTGCTCCTACCTTGCACCGCTTAGGCATCCAGGCATTCCAACCTCGTCTGATCGAGGGTAAGGCTATTCAGCTGCACCCACTTGTTTGTACAGCATTCAACGCTGACTTTGACGGTGACCAGATGGCTGTGCACGTTCCGCTCGGACCGGCTGCTATCCTGGAAGCTTCAACGCTGATGCTGGCTTCGCATAACATTCTGAACCCAGCCAACGGCGCACCCATCGCGGTACCGTCGCAGGACATGGTACTCGGTTTGTATTATGTGACTAAAGGCAAGCGCAGCACTGATGAAGAGCAGGTACAAGGCGAAGGCCGTATCTTCTACTCGGACGAAGAAGTTGTAATTGCTATCAACGAAGGTCAACTTTCAAAGCACGCTATTATTAAGGTGCGTACGAAAGTGCGGAACGAGAACGATGAACTTGTCACCAAGATCATCGAGACCGTAGCCGGTCGTGTTCTGTTCAACCAGCTGGTTCCGGAGGAAGTGGGCTTCGTTGACGAACTGCTAACTAAGAAGAAGCTTCAGCAGATCATCTCGCTCGTGTTTAAGCGTACGGGCATGGCCCGCACGGCTCAGTTCCTCGATGACATCAAGACGCTGGGCTTCCAGTCGGCTTACAAAGGTGGTTTGTCGATGGGTCTGGGTGATATTCAGATTCCAAAGGAGAAGGATGCCCTTATCGCTCAGGCTCAGGCCGACGTGGTAGCGGTAACCCAGAACTACCAGATGGGTCTGATTACTGACAACGAGCGTTACAACCAGGTTATCGACATCTGGACGCGTATCAACAACCAGATCACGGAGACACTCATGGGCCGCCTCGAAAAGGAGAACCAGGGCTTCAACTCGATCTACATGATGATGCACTCCGGTGCCCGTGGCTCGCGCGAGCAGATTCGTCAGCTCGGCGGTATGCGTGGTCTGATGGCTAAGCCACAGAAGTCGTTGCAAGGTTCGGTAGGTGAGATTATCGAAAACCCGATTCTGTCTAACTTCAAAGAAGGCCTGGACGTTATCGAGTACTTCATCTCCACCCACGGTGCTCGTAAAGGTCTGGCCGATACGGCATTGAAAACGGCTGATGCTGGCTACCTGACTCGTCGTCTGGTAGACGTATCGCAAGACGTTATTGTAAACGAAGTAGACTGCGGTACTCTCCGTGGCCTTGAGGTTTCGGCATTAAAGGACAACGAGGATATCGTAGAGTCACTCGCTGAGCGTATCCTGGGTCGTGTAGCAGTTCACAACGTTGTGAATCCGCTGAATGACGAGATAATCTTGGCTGCTGGTGAGGAAATCACGGAGGAAATCACTCGTTTGATTGACAATACAGCTATTGAGACGGTGGAAATCCGCTCAGTACTGACTTGTGAATCGAAGCGTGGTATCTGCGCCAAGTGCTATGGTCGTAACCTGTCTTCTGGCCGTATGGTACAGAAAGGTGAGGCTGTTGGTGTAATTGCTGCTCAGTCTATCGGAGAGCCTGGTACTCAGCTTACCCTGCGTACTTTCCACGTGGGTGGTACTGCCTCCAACATTGCTGTTGAGGCTAGCATCCGTGCTAAATTCTCTGGTGCTGTTGAGTTCGAAGACATTCGGACAGTAGCTACTACTACTGACGAAGGTGTGAAGGGCAAGGTAGTAATGGGTCGCTCGGGCGAAGTTCGGATTGTAGATTCTGCCACTGGCAAAGTCTTCATCTCGAACCACGTTCCTTATGGCTCTTTCCTGATTGTTGACGAAGGTCAGCAAGTAGAGAAAGGCGATGAGCTTTGCAACTGGGATCCTTACAACGCTGTCATCCTTTCGGAGTTCGATGGTACTGTTCAGTACGACGCTATCACAGAAGGTATCACCTACCGTGAGGAATCAGATGAGCAGACAGGTCACCGCGAAAAGGTTATCATCGAGTCGAAAGCCAAAGATCAGAACCCATCTATCATCGTTAGAGCTGGTAAGAAAGGCGATACCGAAGGTCAGAAAGGCTATAGCATCCCAGTAGGCTCTCACCTAAACGTGGAGAATGGCGACAAGATCAAGGCTGGTCACATTCTGGCTAAGATTCCTCGTGCCATTGGTAAGACTCGCGACATCACCGGTGGTCTGCCACGTGTGACGGAGCTGTTCGAAGCCCGTAACCCATCGAACCCAGCTGTTGTGTCGGAAATCGACGGTGTGGTAACGTATGGTACAGTGAAGCGTGGCAACCGTGAAATCTTCATTGAGTCGAAAGACGGCGTGAAGAAGAAGTACATGGTGCCCCTGTCCAAGCACATTTTGGTGCAGGACAATGACTTCATCCGTGCTGGTATGCCGCTTTCCGATGGTGCTATCACGCCATCCGACATCCTGAGCATTCAGGGCCCGGGTGCTGTGCAAGAGTACCTCGTGAATGAGATTCAGGAAGTATATCGCTTGCAGGGTGTAAAAATCAACGATAAGCACATTGAGGTGGTAGTTCGCCAGATGATGCAGAAGGTGGTTATCCTCGACGCCGGCGACACGACTTTCCTCGAAAATCAGGTGATCGACAAGATCGTCTTCATGGAGGAGAACGATACCATCATCGACATGAAGGTGGTAACCGACGCGGGTGACTCTACGGAGTTGAAGCCTGGTCAGATTGTGAGTGCCCGCCGCCTCCGCGACGAGAACTCCAGCCTGAAGCGTCGCGACCTGAAACTGGTGGAAGTGCGCGACGCGCAGCCTTCTGTTTCGCGTCCGACCCTGCAAGGTATCACCCAAGCCTCGTTGGGCACGCAGAGCTTCATTTCGGCCGCTTCCTTCCAGGAGACGACTAAGGTGCTTAGCGAAGCTGCTATCCGTGGCAAGGCCGACGAACTGCTTGGCCTGAAGGAGAACGTAATTGTTGGTCACCTCATCCCGGCTGGTACCGGCCTGCGCGAGTATACTCGTCAGGTTGTGGGCTCGAAGGAAGAGATGGAAGCGGCTGCCGCTGCACCCAAGGCTGACACTGAAACGAAGCGCCCCGCTCGCGCAAGCAAGCGTGAGGCTTCCATTCAGGAGTAGTATTTGATACGTGAGTAAAGAGAAAAGCCGACTGGATACTTTCCGGTCGGCTTTTCTCTTTTCACTAATTTTGACATCATTCTATTATTTGCCCCCAACCTTATCCTATGAATCAACCTCCTGACCAAAATGCCCCCCAGGACCCGAACGCAATCAATATTGAACTGTCAGAACAAATTGCGGAAGGTGAGTACGCCAATCTGGCTATGATAGCGCATAGCAGCGGGGAGTTTGTTATTGACTTTATCCGATTGATGCCGGGCTTGCCAAAAGCGAAGGTTAAAGCTCGCATTGTGATAACGCCAGAGCATGCTAAGCGCCTGCTAGCTGCGCTAGCCGATAACGTAGACCGCTTCGAGCAGACATTTGGCCCAATAAAAACGCAGCCTGATATGCCAAACTTCCCCATGAACTTTGGGGGTACGATGGGAGAGGCATAAACATTATAAGTAAGCTGAACCTTATCATGGTCTTCGCAGCTTATTTATAAACAACCCGAAAAAGCCCCCCAGCCGCTGTTTGTGGCTTTTGGAGGCGATTATGAGAGTGTTAGACAAGGTTAAGTGCAGCGAGAGATAAGTCACTTGCAGTAAAGCACTTTCCCTAAAACAAACTATTTCAACCTGTTTGCTATTGTAAAGCAACTTCTATACCTTTGCAAGCCTAATTTTTTGGGAGAGAACCCTCCTTGACAAACCATTCCGTAGATGCCTACCATCAATCAGTTAGTACGAAAGGGAAGAGAAAAGCTGACGACTAAGTCAAAGTCGCCGGCACTCGATTCCTGCCCGCAGCGCCGTGGCGTTTGCACCCGTGTATATACCACTACGCCCAAGAAGCCAAACTCGGCGATGCGTAAAGTCGCTCGTGTGCGTCTCACCAATGGCAAAGAAGTCAACGCCTACATTCCAGGCGAAGGCCACAACCTGCAGGAGCACAGCATCGTGCTGATTCGCGGTGGCCGCGTGAAGGACCTTCCTGGTGTACGTTACCACATCATCCGCGGTGCTCTTGACACGGCTGGAGTAGGTGGTCGTACCCAGCGTCGTTCGAAGTATGGCGCTAAGCGTCCGAAGCCAGGGCAGCCCGCTGCAACCGGCAAAGGCGGCAAGCCAGCACCCGGCAAGAAAAAGTAATTAAATAAGAGATGAGTAGTAAGAAGTGAGAGGTGAGACGAAGTTCTTATCTCACTTCTCACTTCTCGGTACTCACTTCTGATAAAATGAGAAAGTCAAAACCAAAGAAGCGCATTCTCCTACCCGACCCTAAGTACAAGGAGACGCTGGTAACCCGTTTCGTCAACTACATGATGTATGACGGAAAGAAAAACCTAGCCTACACCATTTTCTACGATGCCTGCGAACTAGTGGAGCAGCGCACCAAGGAAAATGGCCTCGAAATGTGGCGCAAGGCTCTGAACAACGTAATGCCGACTGTAGAAGTAAAGAGCCGCCGTGTAGGTGGTGCTACCTTCCAAGTGCCGATCGAAGTTCGTCCTGATCGTCGTATTTCAGTAGGTGCCAAGTGGATGATTCAGTACGCTCGTCGTCGTGGTGAGAAGACCATGAAAGATAAGTTGGCCGGCGAGATTATCGCTGCTGCTAAAGGCGAAGGTGCTTCCGTGAAAAAGAAAGACGATACGCACCGGATGGCGGAAGCCAACAAGGCTTTCTCGCACTTCCGTTTCTAAAGGAGAAAATTAGGGACTTGGGGATTAAGGAGCTTCAAGAGATGTTGTATCATTTCTACGCTCTTTGGTCCCCAAGCTCTTAAGACCCTACAAATAAAATGGCTAAACAAGACCTCAAATACCTCCGCAACATTGGGATTATGGCGCACATCGACGCCGGTAAGACCACGACCTCGGAGCGCATTCTGTATTACACAGGCAAAACCCACAAGATCGGGGAAGTGCACGAAGGTGCCGCCACGATGGACTGGATGGAGCAAGAGCAGGAGCGGGGCATCACGATTACGTCGGCTGCTACTACTACCTTCTGGAACTACCCAACGGACGCCAGTGGTGAACCCACTGACGAAACCAAGCAATACAAGATTAACCTGATTGACACTCCTGGCCACGTAGACTTTACCGTAGAGGTTGAGCGCTCGTTGCGCGTATTGGATGGCGCTGTAGCGTTGTTCTGTGCGGTATCAGGTGTGGAGCCTCAATCTGAGACTGTATGGCGTCAGGCTGATAAGTATAAAGTGCCGCGTATCTGCTTCGTCAATAAGATGGACCGTGCCGGCGCTGACTTTTTCAAAGCTGTAGCTGAGATCAAAGACAAGCTAGGTGCTAACCCAGTGCCGCTGCAAATCCCAATCGGAGCCGAAGACACCTTCAAAGGTGTTGTCGATCTGCTAACCGGTAAGGCAATTGTGTGGGATGATGCTACCCAAGGTAAAGCCTATCACGAGATCCCCGTACCCGAGGATTTGGTGGAGACAGTAGCTGAATGGCGTCAGAAACTGGTAGAAAGCGTTGCTGAGTATGATGACGCTCTGCTAGAGAAGTTTTTCGAAGATCCAGAAAGCATCACTCGTGAGGAAATGATGGTTGTTATCCGCCAGGCGGTTATCGACATGAAGTTCTCGCCTGTAATGTGCGGTTCAGCCTTCAAAAACAAAGGTGTACAGTCGATGCTAGACGGTGTTATGGCTTACTTGCCTTCGCCGCTGGATATGCCCCCTATCATTGGTACCAACCCAGATACCAACGAAGAAGAGGTTCGCCTGCCTACTACCGAAGCACCTTTTGCTGCTCTGGCGTTTAAGATTGCTACTGACCCCTTCGTAGGTCGTTTGTGCTTCTTCCGTTGCTATAGCGGTACGCTGGAAGCTGGTTCGTATGTGTTCAACAACCGTACGGAGAAGAAGGAGCGTATCTCGCGTTTGATGCAGATGCACTCCAACAAGCAGAACCCTATCGACCGTCTGGAGGCTGGTGATATCGGTGCTGGTGTTGGTTTCAAAGATATTAAAACAGGTGATACCCTTACTGATGAGAAGCACCGCTTGGTGCTCGAGTCAATGAGCTTCCCTGAGCCTGTAATCGGCTACGCCATTGAGCCTAAAACTCAGGCTGACGTTGATAAAATGGGTATGGCTATTGCCAAACTTGTAGAAGAGGACCCAACCCTGACCGTAAACACTGACCCAGAGACTGGCCAGACAGTATTGCGCGGTATGGGTGAACTTCACTTGGAAATCATCATTGACCGTATGCGTCGTGAGTTCAAAGTGGAGATCAACCAGGGTGCTCCTCAGGTTGCCTACAAAGAGGTTCTGACCAAGAAAGTAGAGCATCGCGAGACTTATAAGAAGCAGACTGGTGGTCGCGGTAAATTCGGCGACATCGTATTCGAACTTGGTCCGAAAGAGACTGAGCCAGAAAAGGCCGGCTTTGAGTTCGAGAATGCTATCGTAGGAGGTGTAATTCCCCGCGAATTCATTGCTCCGATTCAGAAAGGCTTCGAAGAGGCTATGAAGAATGGTCCTCTGGCCGGCTTCCCCTTGGACTCAATGAAGGTGCGCCTATTCCACGGTTCCTTCCACGACGTTGACTCGGACGCTCTGTCGTTCGAACTTGCTGCCCGTGGTGGTTTCCGTGAAGCTGCCCGTCAGGCTGGCCCCAAATTGCTGGAGCCTATCATGGCTGTCGAGGTAGTTTGCCCAGATGAGTACACCGGTCCCGTAACCGGTGACTTGAACCGTCGTCGTGGCATTATGAAGGGTATGGATACCAAAGCCGGTGCTCAACTCATCAAGGCCGATGTTCCGCTGTCGGAGTTGTTTGGTTACGTAACTGACCTACGCACCATTTCTTCGGGTCGCGCTTCTGCTTCGCTAACCTTCTCTCACTACGAGCAGGTACCATCGAACTTGGCTGAAGGCATTGTTGCCAAAACCAAAGGTCACGCCGTTCGCTAATTCGCTTTCAAGACTTAAGACATGAACCAGAAAATTCGCATTAAACTCAAGTCCTACGATCATAACCTCGTAGACAAGTCGTCCGAGAAGATCGTGAAAGCGGTGAAGGCTACGGGCGCTATCGTTAGCGGTCCAATTCCGTTGCCCACTAAAAAAGAGAAGTTTACGGTTCTTCGCTCGCCCCACGTTAACAAGAAGTCGCGTGAGCAATTTCAGCTTTGCACGTACAAGCGCCTCGTTGACATCTATTCAACTTCATCGAAGACAGTAGATGCCCTGATGAAGCTTGAGCTGCCCAGTGGTGTAGACGTAGAAATCAAAGTCTGAAGACTGGTTTCAACGATTAGTAAAAAGGCCCCCCAGATTGATTCTGGGGGGCTTTTTTGTTGCTTAGTTACAGGATGAGCTATAATTGCGCTCGTTTAACATATTTGTCTACAGTGTCGTTAGCCACCATTCTTACTGCTGATCGGACCGAGCTACTAGCTACAACTAGTGTAGCATTGATACTTATTAGCCTTTTTACAAATGACTTTCTACCCCAGGTTTCAACTGTAGGCATATCATGCTTACTATTAACGGCATTGTTGCACAGCAGTGCGCATTGGCAAATCATACAAAAGAAGCAATGGCGAGTGTATGCTTCACTCACCGGCGTGTTCCTTCTACACTTAGTTGCTGGCCTGAATACAAGTGAGGCAAATAGGGCAGCATTCTGGGCTGATGTGCAACATCAGCTTCCTTTTCTAGTGTTGCCTGTGGCGTTCTGGCTGCTGCCACCGCTATCATCACAGACTTTGCGTAGGTTTTACTTGTTATTCTACTATCTGGTAGTACTATCAGCACTCGGAAGTACAGGTTATTATCTGCTGCATGCAGCTGAGATAAATCAACTGTATTATCAATCCCAGATTATGCCAACGGTTCCCGATTATATTCGGTTTAGCCTGATGGTTACTTTAGCTATAACTATTGGGGGGCTTTTCTTGATAAATAATGTAGTTAACGGACGCCATCGACTAGCAGTATTATTGGCAACTGCCTTCTTGATTCTGTACTTGTACTTGCTATCGGTACGAAGCGGATTGGTCGCTTTTAATGTGCTGGGTATTGTAACACTGCTATTGTGTTTGGTGAAACGATACTATCACCAAGCACTAAGCATAGGAGTGCTTCTGCTAGTGCTCCCATTTCTGAGCTTTTGGTGCTTTCCTACCTTCCACAACAAATACTACAATACCAAAGATGATGTTGGAAGGGTAGAGGAGGTAAGTTCAGCAAATAACTTCTCATTAGTAGGGCGAGTGTATTCTTATAAAGTGGGCTTGCAGATCGCGCAAGCCCATCCTTTTGTAGGAGTAAGCAAAGCGGATATGCAGGATGAGATAGCAACTTATTATAAAGCCGATTTTCCGGATATAGAACCATCAGCCTATCTGTTACCGCACAATCAGTTTCTATACTGCTTGGTGGCTTTTGGCGAGTTCGGTTTACTAATTTTCATCGGGTGCTTTTACTACCCATTATTTTGGTCGCGGACCAAAACGGCACCTTTACTAATCGCTCAATACATAATTATCTCCTTATCCTTTTTAGTAGAATATACCCTTGATCAAAAAAATCAAACAGGCTTATTATTCACTTTGCTATTCCTGTTATTACCACTAAATGGCCTGATGTCTCCGGCCCGTTCAGAAGTAGGCTGGAGACCTAGCTAGCCTAGGAACCATCATACGGAAATGATTGATAAAGAGCCCCTAGCTAATGGCTCCGAAACAGGACGGCTCTAAAATTATTTTAAACCGTAGTTTGAATAAAGCATTAAAATTGTCTAGCTTTGCACTCCCATTACGAAAACGTCATAAGGGCGTTTTCTCTGTGTATTCTTAATTAAATCAAAAACGAATGCCTGGCATCATCGGTAAAAAAATCGGTATGACAAGCCTCTTCACTCCGGACGGGAAAAACATTCCCTGCACGCTCATCGAAGCGGGTCCGTGCGTAGTGACGCAGGTTAAGACTATCGAAAAGGACGGCTACACAGCCGTTCAACTCGGTTACGGCGAGAAAAAAGCCAAGAACACCACCAAAGCATTGGCTGGTCACTTTGCCAAAGCTGGTACTACTCCTAAGAAAAAACTTGTTGAGTTCCGCCTCGACGCAGAGTCTACGTACGCTGCTGGAGCTGAAATCAAAGCTGACCTTTTTGAGGAAGGCGAGTTTGTCGACGTAGTAGGAACCTCAAAAGGTAAGGGCTTCCAAGGTGTTGTGAAGCGTTACAACTTTGCCGGTGTGGGTGGTCAAACCCACGGTCAGCATAACCGTCTTCGTCACCCTGGTTCTATCGGTGCCTGCTCGTGGCCTTCACGTGTATTCAAAGGAATGCGCATGGGTGGTCGTATGGGTGGTGACCGTGTGAAGATCCAGAACTTGAAGGTAATGCGCATCGTAGCCGACAAAAACCTGATTCTGGTTAGCGGCTCGGTTCCCGGCGCCAAGAATTCTTACGTGGTCCTGGAAAAATAACGCGAGATGGAACTGTCAGTATATAACATCAAAGGCGAAGACACAGGCCGCAAGGTTACGTTGTCTGACGCTATCTTCGGTTTAGAGCCGAATGAGCACGTGATGTACCTCGACGTGAAGCAGTACTTGGCTAATCAGCGCCAGGGAACGCACAAGTCGAAGCAGCGTCACGAAGTGCAGGGCACAACCAAGAAGCTCAAGAAGCAAAAAGGTACGGGCGGTGCTCGTGCTGGTAGCATGAAGTCACCTGTATTCATTGGTGGTGGTCGCGTATTTGGCCCCCAGCCCCGTGACTACGGCTTCAAGCTGAACAAAAAGACGAAGCGTGTTGCTCGTTTGTCGGCTCTGAGCACGTTGGCTCAGGAAGGCAAAGTAGCTTTGGTAGAAACTATCACGTTAGATGCCCCCCGTACGAAAGATTTTCTTTCGATTCTGACTGGTCTGAAGCTGAACAACGGCAAGAAAACCTTGCTCGTAACCGGTGAAGCCAACAAGAATGTGTTGCTGTCGGCGCGCAACATTCAGAAAGTGACCGTGGCTACTCCAGTCGCTCTGAACACGCACGACCTGCTTAACACGGACACCTTGTTGCTGTCTGAGGACGGGCTGAAGTCGTTGGAACAACTTTATACCCCTGCTGAGTAATGAGCACGTTGAAGAAACCTATCGTGACCGAAAAGGCCACGGCTCTGAACGAAAAAGGTCAGTACGCTTTCGAAGTAGAGCGCACAGCTAATAAGGTTCAGATCAAAAAAGAAATCGAACAGCTGTATGGTGTAACGGTAACGGGCATTAGCACGATCCGCACCAATGGCAAAATGAAGTCTAAATTCCAGAAAGGTGGTGCCGTATCAGGCCGCCGTCCCCACGGAAAGAAGGCTATCGTGACTGTGAAAGAAGGCGATATCATCGACTTCTATAGCGGCATATAAGCAGAGCTTACTCGCAAGCGCATTTTAAGATAAAATGGCACTCAAAAAACTAAGACCAACATCACCGGGTCAACGATTTCGCATCGCCCCGGCCTTCGACGAGATAACCACGTCGACGCCGGAGAAATCGTTGTTGGCACCCATGGAAAAATCCGGTGGCCGAAACAATTCGGGTAAAATGTCTAACCGCTATATCGGTGGTGGACACAAGCAGAAGTATCGTATAATCGATTTCAAGCGTGATAAAGCTGGTGTTCCAGCAACGGTGAAGACGATTGAGTACGATCCGAACCGCACGGCGCGTATTGCTCTGCTCAACTACGCCGATGGCGAGAAGCGTTATATCATCGCTCCTGCTGGCTTAGAGGTAGGAACCACTGTGGTTGCCGGCCCTGGAGTCGCGCCTGAAGTGGGTAATGCTTTAACCTTGCGTGAAATGCCCCTCGGTACTATAGTTCACAACATTGAACTTATGCCTGGTGGTGGCGCTGCTATAGCTCGTTCAGCTGGAACTTATGCTCAGCTAGTCGCCCGTGAAGATAAGTACGCTACTTTGAAATTGCCCTCCGGTGAGATGCGCATGGTACTCGTTACCTGCATGGCTACGGTTGGTACTGTTTCGAATGGCGACCATATGAATGTGCGTCTCGGCAAAGCCGGTCGCAATCGTTGGATGGGCCGTCGTCCACGTGTTCGTGGTGTTGCAATGAACCCAGTCGATCACCCAATGGGTGGTGGCGAAGGTAAATCGTCGGGTGGACACCCACGTAGCCGTAATGGTATTATTGCTAAGGGTCAAAAGACTCGCAACAAGAATAAGTACTCCGAGCAACTCATCGTAAACCGTAAAGGCAAAAAGTAAGCAATGGCACGTTCGCTAAAAAAAGGGCCGTACATTGACTTCCGGCTCGAGAAGAAAGTAACGGCAATGGAAGATTCTGGTAAAAAATCAGTGGTGAAGACCTGGTCGCGCCGCTCGATGATTTCTCCAGACTTCGTAGGCCACACCTTCGCTGTACATAATGGGAACAAGTTTATTCCAGTGTACGTGACTGAAAACATGGTTGGTCACAAGCTCGGTGAGTTCGCACCCACGCGCAACTTCCGCGGCCACGTAGCCAAAAAAGATAAAGGCAAGCGCTAAGATGGAAGCAACAGCTAAACTCCGCAATGTGCCTACCTCGCCTCGCAAGATGCGTTTGGTAGCCGATATGGTCCGCGGTCAGAAAGTGACCCGTGCCTTGGGCTTGCTAAAGTTTGAAGCCAATTCAGGGGCTGAGCGTATAGAGAAGTTGCTTCTCTCCGCTTTGTCGAATTGGCAGCAAAAGAATGAAGACGAGCGCATCGAAGACGCTAATCTATATATCAAAGAGATATTTGTTGATGAAGGTCGCCAGTTGAAGCGTCTACGTCCTGCTCCTCAAGGTCGCGGTCATCGCATCCGCAAGCGCAGCAATCACGTGACGTTGGTCATTGATTCTAAGGTTGAGCCGTTAGGCAGCAAAGCTGCTGTTAAGCAAGCCTCCGAACAAAAGCCGGCTGAAGCGAAAGCTGGTGCTAACCGCACCCGTCGTAGCTCGACTAAGAAAACCACTACTGAAAACACGGCAGAAGCCACTGCATAAGCACTATGGGACAGAAAGTAAATCCGGTTGGCTTCCGCTTAGGTGTCATTAAAGGATGGGACTCGAACTGGTACGGCGGTAAAGACTTCGCCGACAAGCTGGTAGAGGACGAGAAAATCCGCAAATATATCCTCGCTCGTATTCCGAAAGGCGGTATTTCCCGCATCGTGATTGAGCGTACCCTGAAGCGTATCACTATTACGATTAACACGGCTCGTCCAGGTGTGGTAATCGGTAAGGGCGGTCAGGAAGTTGATAAGATCAAAGACGAGCTAAAGCAGATCACCAGCAAAGACGTTCAGATCAACATCTTCGAAATTAAGCGCCCGGAACTTGATGCTAAGCTGGTAGGAGAGAGCATTGCTCAGCAGCTACAGGCTCGTATCTCTTTCCGCCGTGCAATGAAGCAGGCTATTCAGGCTGCAATGCGTGTTGGTGCTGAAGGCATCAAAGTGCAGTGCGGTGGTCGTCTTGGCGGCGCTGAAATTGCTCGCTCGGAGCAGTACAAAGAAGGTCGCACTCCACTGCACACCCTACGCGCTGACATTGACTATGCTTTGTCAGAAGCTCAGACTGTGTATGGTAAGATCGGTATCAAAGTATGGATCATGCGTGGTGAGGTATTTGGCAAGCCCGACTTGTCGCCTAACCAGCAACCTGCTAACCAAGGTACTGATAGCCGTGGCGGTAACGACCGCGGCCCACGTGGTGAGCGTGGTGACCGTGGTGGTGATCGTGGCCCACGACGCGACCGCAACGATCGTGGCGGTGAAGGCCGTGGCGACCGTGGCGGCGACAACCGTGGTGGTCAAAGTGGTGGCCCACGTCGCAACAGCGGTGCTGGTGGGGCTGGGGGGCAAAACCGCGGTGGCGGTGGCGCTCCTCGTCGCTAACCCTTTCTCATTTTTCGAATTTATAATTTTCGATAATCATGTTACAACCGAAAAGGACCAAGTATCGCAAGATGCAAAAGGGTCGCGTGACAGGCTTAGCCTACCGCGGCAGCTCCATTGACTTCGGTTCATTTGCTATCAAGTCGCTGGAAACTGCGTGGATAACGGCTCGCCAAATCGAGGCTGCTCGTATCGCTATGACCCGTGCCATGAAGCGTGAAGGTCAAGTTTGGATCCGCATTTTCCCTGACAAGCCTATTACCAAGAAGCCTGCTGAAGTACGGATGGGTAAAGGTAAAGGCTCACCTGAGTATTGGGTGGCCATTGTACACCCCGGCACTATCATGTTCGAATCGGATGGTGTTCCGCTCGAAGTAGCCCAGGAGTCACTGCGTCTAGCGGCGCAAAAGTTGCCCGTGAAGACCAAGTTTGTTGTTCGTCGCGACTACGTAGAAAACTAGTAAGATGAAAAACGCTGATATCCGTGCTCTCTCAGTAGAAGAGCTGAAGAACCAGATCAAAACCGAACAGACTAGTGGTCAGTCGCTGCGTTTCGCGCACGCTATCTCTCCCCTAGAGAACCCGATTCGCCTGAAGCATAGCCGCAAGAACGTAGCTCGTCTGAAGACTGAGTTGACCCGTCGCGAGAACGAGCAGGCAAACCAAACTGCTAACTAACGATGGCAAGCAACACAGATCAGCAGACTCCCGCTACCCTTGAGCGGAACCTGCGCAAAGAAATCATTGGGCGTGTCTCTAGCTCCAAGATGGATAAGTCCATCACGGTAGTAGTGGAGGAAAAGCAAAAGCACCCCATCTATGGCAAATTTGTGAGCAAGACTACCAAGTTCATGGCTCATGATGAAAACAACGAATGTGGCGAAGGCGATACCGTGCGGATTATGTCCACTCGGCCGCTGAGCAAGAACAAGCGTTGGAGATTAGTAGAAATCGTAGAGCGCGCCAAGTAAGATGATACAACAAGAATCCCGTCTGACCGTCGCTGATAATAGCGGCGCAAAAGAAGTGCTCTGCATCCGTGTCCTCGGCGGCACGGGTAAGAAATATGCTAGCGTAGGCGATAAGATCGTTGTTTCGATCAAGTCGGCTATTCCTTCTGGTAACGCTAAGAAAGGCACTGTATCAAAGGCAGTAGTTGTTCGCACGAAGAAAGAAGTACGTCGCAAAGACGGTTCTTACATTCGTTTCGACGACAACGCTGCAGTACTACTCAACAACAACGATGAGCCCCGCGGTACCCGTATCTTCGGACCTGTAGCTCGCGAGTTGCGTGAGCGCCAGTTTATGAAGATTGTATCACTGGCCCCTGAGGTTCTATAAGCATAGTAGCAAATGGCAACGAAAGCAAAAGACCAAAAGCCCGTGAAATTGCACGTAAAAACTGGCGATACCGTTAAGGTGATTGCTGGTGATGAGCGTGGCAAGACTGGTACTATCAAATCGGTGAACCGCACTTCACAGCGCGTTATCATTGAGGGTTTGAATCTAGTGACGAAGCACAACAAGCCGAGCGCAAAAAACCCCCAGGGTGGTATCACCAAGATCGAAGCTCCCATTCATGTGAGCAACGTGCAGCCCATTGACCCCAAGACGGGTGAGCGGGTACGCAAAAATGCCCCCCAGCAAAACGCCTAACCCGGCTTTACGACAATGGCTCGACTCAGAGAAATATATCAGAAAGACGTGGTGCCTGCGCTCCAGGAGAAATTCCAGTTCAAGAGCGTAATGCAGGTGCCACGCATCACTAAAATCTGCATCAACCGCGGTATCGGCGCAGCAGTAGCTGACAAGAAACTGGTTGATAATGGTGTGGATGAGCTAACGACCATTACTGGTCAAAAAGCTGTTCCTACTATCGCTAAGCGTTCGGTATCTAACTTTAAGCTTCGTGAGGGCATGCCCATCGGTGCTAAAGTTACACTGCGTGGCGAGCGCATGTACGAGTTCATGGACCGTCTGTTGACGGTTGCTTTACCTCGTGTACGCGACTTCAAAGGCATCAACGATAAGGGCTTCGATGGCCGTGGTAACTATACCTTGGGTATCAAAGAGCAGATTATCTTCCCAGAAATTTCCATTGACAAGATCAAGTCGATTTCTGGTATGGATATTACCTTCGTTACAACCGCCGAGAACGACGAGCAGAGCTATGAGCTGCTCAAGGCTTTCGGAATGCCCTTCACTAACGCCAAGAAAGAAAACAATGGCTAAGGAATCCGTTAAAGCAAGAGAAAGAAAGCGTATCGCTACAGTTGCTCGTTATGCTGAGAAGCGTAAGGCACTCAAGGCTGCTGGCGATTACGAAGGTCTAGATAAGTTGCCACGCAACGCTTCACCAGTGCGTGTTCACAACCGCGACAAGATCAACGGTCGTCCTCGTGGTTACATGCGTAAGTTCGGCATCAGCCGTGTTACGTTCCGTGAAATGGCACTAGCTGGTAAGATCCCCGGAGTAACTAAGTCGAGCTGGTAGTATGAATATAGCCAGTATGCCTTCTGAAACGGTGTGCTGGCTATTTTTTACTCCGTCTACTAAGTAGACTCAAGAAACCATTGGCCGTGCCCCGATAGCCGAGCCAAGTAGTCTTAACTGAAAATTTCGCTGTTGCTTTCTGCAGCTGCGAAATTTTCTTATCTTTGCGCTCCCTAAAAAGGAGTGTAGCTTTTCTATATCATATGAATACAGATCCAATTGCCGATTATCTGACTCGGGTGCGTAATGCCATCAAGGCAAACCACCGGGTAGTAGAAATACCGGCCAGTAACATCAAAAAGGAAATCACGAAAGTGCTCTACCATAAGGGTTACATTCAAAGCTACCGCTTTGATGACTCGTCGGTACAAGGCACTATCAAGATTGCACTTAAATACAACCCTGCTACCAAGCAGCCAGCTATCACGAAGCTGGAGCGTGTAAGCACGCCTGGTCTGCGCAAGTACGCTCACGTGGAGAATCTGCCACGCGTATTGAGCGGCCTTGGAGTAGCTATCCTATCTACGTCGAAGGGCGTGATGACGGAGAAAGAAGCCAAAAACGAAAACGTGGGCGGCGAGGTGCTGTGCTACGTTTACTAAGCGAGAGGAAACAGAATTATGTCACGCATTGGTAAACTGCCGATCAGCCTGCCCGCTAACGTGCAGATTGATATCAGCAAAGAAAACGAAGTAACCGTTAAGGGCCCGAAAGGAAGCTTGACCACTCCCGTAGACCGCGACATCACCGTTTCTACTGCCGATGGTCAACTCGTAGTAGAACGTCCTACTGAGCAGAAGCGCCATAAGGCTATGCACGGTTTGTATCGCTCGCTTATCAACAACATGGTTGTTGGCGTGAGCGATGGCTATACGGAGCGTTTGGAGTTAGTAGGTGTAGGTTACAAAGCTGCAATGGCTGGTACTACGCTCGAACTGTCTTTAGGTTACTCGCACAATATTTTCTTGGCGCTGCCTAAGGAAGTAACTGCTACTGCTCTTACAGAGAAAGGTAAAAACCCTATCGTTACTCTGACTAGCATCGATAAGCAACTGTTAGGTCAAGTAGCTGCAAAAATTCGTTCGTTGCGTAAAGTCGAGCCCTACAAAGGCAAAGGTGTACGCTTCGTGGGTGAGCAGATTCGTCGCAAGGCTGGTAAAACAGCTTCGAAATAATTTCGCATTATGGCTTTTGATAAAGCAACAAGAAGAAAGCGGATCCAGCGCATCATCCGTACTCGGGTGGCTGGCACGTCCGATCGGCCACGTTTGTCGGTGTTTCGCAGTAATAAAGGCATCTATGCCCAAATTATTGACGATACTATTGGCCAAACGCTGGTATCTGTATCATCTAAGCACGTAACAACGGCTGATGATGCTACCCCAGTAGTTTCTGCTGCTGCAGTAGGCAAAGAAATTGCCTCTCGCGCTCAGGAGAAGGGTATCACCAAAGTAGTGTTCGACCGTTCAGGTTATCTCTACCACGGCCGCGTAAAATCATTGGCAGAAGGAGCCCGCGAAGGCGGCCTCAATTTCTAAATCATCATGGCAGAATTTAACAACAGCAACCGTGGTGGCAATGACCGTGGCGGCAACGATCGTCGCGGTGGTGGCAATGATCGTGGTGGTAACCGGGACCAAGCTCCCCGCGCTGGTGACACAGACCTAAAGGAAAAAGTAGTAGCCATCAACCGAGTAGCCAAAGTGGTAAAAGGTGGTCGTCGCTTTAGCTTCTCTGCAATCGTAGTTGTAGGTGACGGCAACGGTACTGTAGGTTTCGGCCTAGGTAAGGCTAACGAGGTAACTGATGCAATTGCAAAAGGTATCGATGATGCTAAGAAGAACTTGGTAAAAGTGCCTCTCTATAAGCATACAGTTCCTCACGTGATGGAAGGTAAGTATTCGGGTGGCTTCGTTCTAGTACAGCCAGCAGCAGCTGGTACCGGCGTAATTGCAGGTGGTGCTATGCGTGCTGTATTCGAAAGCGCTGGTATCAAAGATGTATTAGCTAAGTCGAAAGGCTCGTCTAACCCCCACAACGTGGTAAAGGCTACCTTCGATGCTCTTTTGAAGATGCGTGACCCCATGCAGATTGCGCAGCAGCGCGGCATCACTCTCCAACAAGTTTTTAACGGCTAGACGAGATGGCGCAGATAAAAATCAAATTGGTAAAAAGCGTGATTGACCGCCCTGAGCGTCAAAAGCGTACGGTTCAGGCCTTGGGTCTGGGTAAAATCGGTAGCACCTCGGAGAAAGAAAACAACCCCCAGATTGCTGGTATGGTGGCCGCCGTGCAGCATTTGATCGAAGTAACCGAACTTTAAGAAGTAACTTAACATGAATCTCAGCAATCTAAAACCTGCCGTAGGCGCAACGCGCAATGAAAAGCGCATTGGTCGCGGTACGGGTTCGGGCCGCGGTGGTACATCTACCCGTGGTCACAAAGGGCAGAAGTCACGTTCGGGCTACTCTAAGAAGTCAGGCTTCGAAGGTGGTCAGATGCCCTTGCAGCGTCGTGTGCCTAAGTTTGGTTTCACGAACATCAATCGTGTAGAGTATAAGGGTATCAACCTTGATGCTCTTCAGAGCCTGACGGACAAAGGCAGCACAACCACTATGGATGTTGCTTACTTTGTATCTAATGGCCTTGTTTCTAAGAATGCCAAAATCAAAATTCTCGGCCGAGGTGAAATCACTCAAGCTGTAGAAGTGCATGCGCATGCTTTCTCTAAATCTGCTGTTGAGGCGATTGAAAAAGCAGGTGGCAAAGCAGTGACTTTATAAAGCCTGACTGGCAATGAAGAAGTTTATCGAGACGATAAAGAACATTTTTGCGATTGAGGATCTGCGTATGCGGATTCTCAATACGCTTTTTTTCATTGCTATCTACCGGCTCGGTTCCTTTGTTGTGCTGCCTGGGGTAGATGCTACCAGATTAAAGCAGGGAGCTGAAGGTCTCTTCGGAATCCTTGATACCCTGTTAGGTGGAGCATTCAGTAATGCTTCCATCTTCGCACTTGGTATCATGCCTTATATCTCGGCTTCTATTGTACTGCAATTGCTAACCATAGCAGTTCCTTATTTTCAAAAGCTGCAAAAGGAAGGGGAATCAGGTCGTAAGAAGATCAATCAATACACCCGTATTCTGACCATTCCAATTGTGATGGCTCAGTCGATTGGCTTCATTGCAACTATCACCCCTGAGGCTATCATTTCTCCTGGTACGTTTTTTACAATCTCCACCATGATAATTATCACGGCTGGAACTTTGTTCTGCATGTGGCTCGGAGAAAAGATTACTGATAAAGGCATTGGTAATGGTATTTCTATGATCATTATGATCGGAATCGTTTCCCGATTCCCAGGAGCCATTATTGGTGAAGCTGCTGCCAAAGGAATGCGTGGATCGCTGATCTTCTTAATTGAGATGGTAGTGCTCTTCTTGGTTGTAATGGCGGTGATTGTGTTGACGCAAGCGGTTCGTCGTATCCCAGTACAGTACGCAAAGCAGGTAGGTGGAACCACACAGCTTAACGCTCAGCGCCAATTCATTCCCTTGAAGGTGAATGCTGCTGGTGTAATGCCAATCATCTTTGCTCAGTCATTGATGTTCGTTCCAGCTATAGTTGCTTCTATTTGGCAAAACGATAGTGATACAGCCAGCTATATTGGAGTTAAGTTTTCAGACTATACATCTTGGCAGTATAACCTTGTTTTCGCTACTCTGATTATTGTCTTTACTTACTTTTACACTGCTATCAGCGTAAATCCTAATCAGATTGCTGATGATTTGAAACGTAGTGGTGGCTTTGTTCCCGGAGTGAAGCCTGGTCGTGACACATCCGAGCATATGGATGAGATTCTGACTCGGATTACTTTACCTGGCGCAATTGCATTGGCTCTGATTGCAATCTTTCCCGCTTTAGCTTTGTTGGCCGGCGTAACTCGTCCTTTCTCTGCTTTCTACGGTGGTACCTCATTAATCATCATGGTAGGCGTTGTATTAGACACGCTTAACCAGGTGGAAAGTTACTTACTCATGCGTCATTATGATGGTATGATGAAGACAGGTAAGTTGAGAGGTAGATCGCAAAATGTAGCGATGGCTTCTTAAGTCATGATCGTTTACAAGACTGAAGAAGAAATAGAACTTATTCGGGCTAGTGCGAAAGTTTTAGCCCAAGCTCACGGAGAAGTCGCGAGCCTTATCAAAGAAGGCGTAACCACCCGCGAGCTGGATAAGCGTGCGGAGGAGTTTATTCGAGACAATGGAGGGCAACCTTCTTTTAAAGGATATAACGACTTTCCTTTTAGCCTTTGCATATCACCTAACTCTGTCGTAGTCCATGGGTTTCCCAGTGATTACACGCTGAAAGGCGGTGATATTGTTTCGATTGACTGTGGTGTATTCCTCAATGGTTATCACAGTGACAGCGCTTACACTTACCCAATCGGGGAGGTTGAACCTGAGGTTATAGACTTATTAGCTCATACTAAACAGTCTTTGTATCTCGGTATCGAGCAAGCGGTGGCCGGCAACCGGATGGGTGATGTTGGCTATGCGATTCAAAGCTTTGTTGAAAAGCAAGGCTATGGAGTCGTTAGAGAGTTAGTTGGTCATGGCTTGGGTAAGAAGCTACACGAGCGACCCGAAGTACCTAACTACGGTAAACGTGGTTCAGGTCTTAAGTTGCAAACGGGGTTAGTTATTGCGATAGAACCCATGGTTAACTTAGGTGTTAAGCACATTGTCCAGGAGAAAGATGGTTGGACCATCCGCACCAAAGACAAGAAGCCTTCAGCACATTTTGAGCATACAGTAGTTGTTAGAAAAGACAAGGCGGAAATTTTAACCTCCTTTGAGTACATAGAAAAAGCCTTACAGTAGCCTTATGGCCAAACAATCCTCCATTGAGCAGGACGGAGTAATTCTAGAAGCACTCTCTAATGCGATGTTTCGTGTAGAGTTGGAAAACGGCCACCAACTGGTGGCCCACATTTCTGGGAAGATGCGTATGCACTACATTAAAATTCTGCCTGGAGATAAGGTGAAACTAGAAATGTCACCCTACGATCTGTCGAAGGGACGCATTGTTTACCGTTACAAATAATTTACTGACGACATGAAAGTCAAAGCATCGGTCAAGAAGCGCAGCGTTGACTGTAAGGTAATTCGCCGCAAAGGCAAACTTTACGTCATTAACAAAAAGAACCCACGCTATAAGCAGCGTCAAGGTTAAACCATTCGTTTTAAAGAAGCATATGGCTCGTATTGCAGGGGTTGATATCCCGGACAACAAGCGTGGCGAAATCGCCCTCACGTACATTTTCGGCATTGGCCGTTCTTTAGCTCAGAAGATTCTTGGTCAAGCTGGTATCTCTGTAGACAAGAAGGTTAAGGATTGGACGGAGGCTGAAGCCAGCGAAATCCGTGCTATCATCGCCGCCCAGCACAAGACTGAGGGTGTTTTACGCTCAGAAGTGCAGCTTAACATCAAGCGCCTGATGGACATTGGCAGCTACCGTGGGCTGCGTCACCGCAAGGGACTACCTGTCCGTGGACAGCGTACCAAGAACAACTCGCGCACTCGTAAGGGTAAGCGTAAGACTGTTGCCAACAAGAAGAAGGCTACTAAATAACCAGTAGCGGAAATCGGTGCTTGCTTAGCATATTGAGCGGGCATCAACACCTTCCGCGTTTTTGCGATAACTAAATGGCACAAAAGAGAAAAGACAAAGCCAAGAAGCGCGTTGTCGTTGTTGAGCAAGTAGGCCAGATTCATATCAAGGCTTCCTTCAACAACATCATCATTTCCATCACCAACAATAATGGTCAGGTTATCTCCTGGGCTTCTGCTGGTAAGATGGGCTTCCGTGGCTCGAAGAAGAATACTCCATACGCTGCTCAGATGGCAGCTACGGATTGCGGTAAAGTTGCCCATGACTTGGGCATGCGCAAAGCTGAAGTATTTGTAAAAGGACCAGGCTCAGGTCGTGAGTCGGCTATCCGTACCCTCCAGAATGTGGGCATTGAGGTAACTACCATCCGCGACGTAACACCGCTGCCCCACAACGGCTGCCGTCCGCCTAAGCGTCGTCGCGTCTGATATACTGAACAGGCAAAGCGTAGACTTAGTGTCTGCGGATTTGCCCCCTGGTGTCGGGTTTCCGATGCGTATGCACCTGCTGCAACGCGTCTGCGAGGCTCGACATTCGCGGTTCAACCCCTGCAAAACTCAACATCCTCGAAATGGCACGTTATACCGGTCCTAAAACCAAGATTGCCCGTCGCTTCGCTGAGCCGATTTTCGGTCCGAGCAAGGCACTCAACAAAAAGAATTACCCCCCCGGCCAGCATGGTCGTGGTCGTCGCAAGAAACAGTCGGAATATGCTATCCAGTTGATGGAGAAGCAGAAGGTAAAGTACATGTACGGTGTACTTGAGAAGCAATTCGAAAACCTGTTCCATAAAGCTGCAGCACTTCCAGGTATTACTGGTGATAACCTGCTGGCTCTGTTAGAGTCACGTCTTGATAATACGGTTTATCGCTTAGGAGTAGCTCCTACTCGTCGTGCTGCTCGTCAATTGGTATTGCACAAGCATATCACTGTAAACGGTGAGGTAGTCAACATTGCGTCGTACAAACTGCGTCCTGGTGACATTATTGGCGTTCGTGAGAAGTCAAAGTCGCTGGAAACAATTACTACCAGCCTGAGTGCTCGTAATGCTCGCGCTTTCTCGTGGTTGGAGTGGGACGGCAAGGAAATGGTGGGCAAGTTCACCAATGCCCCCTCACGTGAGTTGATTCCTGAGAAGATCCAGGAGCAGCTGATCGTCGAGCTGTACTCGAAGTAATCGCCTTTTGGCAATCTTCGTTTTTCCCTTGTTGTATTTTTAAAGCCCCACTTATGTCAATCTTAGCTTTTCAAATGCCGGAGAAAGTTGTGATGGAGAAATCCGATGACTTTTACGGAACGTTTGAATTCAAACCGCTGGAGAAAGGCTACGGCGTCACGATCGGCAATGCTTTGCGCCGTATCCTGCTGTCGTCGCTAGAGGGCTATGCCGTTACATCGGTTCGCACGCCCAGCGTGCTGCACGAGTTCATGACCATTGAAGGTGTGATTGAGGACATGTCCGAAATCATTCTAAACCTAAAGATGGTTCGCTTCAAAAAGGTAAGCGACGCTATTGAGGACAAAATCACCGTCCGCATCAAAGGTCAGGAAACATTCACGGCCGGCGATATCAATAAGTTCACCAATGGCTTCCAAGTTCTGAACCCGGAGTTAGTTATCTGCCACGTAGATACTAATACCGAACTGGAGTTTGAACTAGCCGTGCAGAAAGGTCGGGGCTATGTACCCGCCGAAGAGAATAAGCCTACCGATCAGGTATTCGGGCAAATTGCTATCGATGCCATCTTCACACCTATTAAGAACGTGAAGTATAGTATTGAGAACACCCGCGTAGAGCAGAAGACTGACTATGAGAAGCTTCTCATTGAGATTCAGACTGATGGCTCTATTCACCCAGAGGAAGCACTGAAAGGTGCTGCTAATATCCTGATTCAGCATTTCATGCTGTTCTCCGACAATACAATGACCTTCGAAACGGCTAAGGCTGAAGAAGAGGAAACTGTAGACGAGGAGACACTGCACATGCGCAAAGTTCTGAAGACGCCATTGGCGGATATGGACCTGTCAGTGCGTGCTTACAACTGCCTCAAGGCTGCCGACATCAAAACGCTCGGTGACTTGGTACAGTTGGATATGAGTGACATGATGAAGTTCCGCAACTTCGGTAAGAAGTCGCTGACGGAGTTGGAGAATCTTGTTGAAGAAAAAGGTCTAAACTTCGGTATGGACCTGAGCAAGTACAAGCTCGACGAAGACTAGTATTCAGACATGATGGCTGAATTGTTGATGGCTCTATGCCTAAGCAGTTCAGCCATTATTTTTAATTTTTTTCAGTGTGCCCGAGGTTGGGCGGTTCTAATGAGGTGGCTGCTAAAAGCGAGCCGCCCGCCGTGGTCGCCCAACGCAAGCACATACACCCCGCATACTCAAAATAACAAAATGAGACACGGTAAAACCCTCAACCACCTAGGCCGCACGGCTGCGCATCGTAACTCGATGCTGTCTAACATGGCTTCTTCGCTGATCATGTATAAGCGTGTATCAACGACGGTAGCTAAAGCCAAAGCTTTGCGCAAGTTTGTAGAGCCTCTGCTGACTAAGGCGAAGAGCGATACTACGCACGCTCGTCGTATGGTATTCGCGACTCTACAGAACAAGGAGTCACTAAAAGAGTTGTTTGGCGACGTAGCAGCCAAAATTGCTAACCGTCCTGGCGGCTACACTCGCATTATTAAGCTCAGCGAAAACCGTTTGGGTGACAATGCTGAGTTGTGCATCATCGAGTTGGTTGATTACAACGAGACGTTGCTGGAAGCTAAAAATGCTGGCGAAGCCAAGACGACAACTCGTCGCTCACGCGGCCGCAAGAAGTCGGCTACGGCCGGTGAAGGCGGTTCTTCGGCTGAAGTAGTATCTGAGCCTACAGCCGCTGCTCCGGTAGTAGCTACTGCTGCTCCTGAAGACACGCCTACGACGACCGTGAAGGAAGACGAGACGCGTGATGAAGCGAAAGCCAAAGACGAAGAAGCTGCTTCATAGTCTTAAGATAACTAAGTGAAAAAGGGCGTACCATTTGGTATGCCCTTTTTTCGTTTGGGGGTTCTGGGGGGCAAATATTAGCTTATGACGTATAGGCCGCTTTCCTCTACGGCTAATTCCTTACCTTGCCAGCACCTTTTAGCAGTTCCAAACTCTAACTTAGCTTTAAGCAAAGCGGCTTTTCGCTTCATTTTCAACCTTTATTATTTCATCATGAGCATTATCTCCGCCATTCACGCCCGGCAGATTTTTGATTCACGCGGCAATCCTACAGTTGAAGTAGATGTGACGACAGACAACGGGGTAGTAGGTCGTGCGGCCGTTCCGTCAGGGGCTTCCACTGGTAAGCATGAGGCTGTGGAGCTACGCGACGATGATAAGTCGATGTACATGGGCAAGGGAGTGCTCAAAGCCGTGGAGAACGTCAATAGCACGATAGCTGAAGAGCTGATTGGCTTCTCGGTGTATGAGCAAGGCTTGCTCGACCGGATTATGCTGGAACTGGATGGTACGCCCAATAAGGCTAATCTCGGTGCTAACGCTATCCTGGGTGTGTCGCTGGCAATTGCTCGCGCGGCGGCTCAGGAAGCAGGCATGCCGCTTTACCGCTACGTGGGCGGGGTAGGCGCCTCAACGCTGCCAGTGCCCATGATGAACATCTTGAATGGCGGCTCCCACGCCGATAACTCTATCGACTTCCAGGAGTTCATGATTATGCCCGTAGGAGCCGAGTCATTCTCGGAAGGCTTGCGCTGGGGCACTGAGATATTTCACCACTTGAAAAATGTGTTGAAGAAGCAGGGCCTGAGCACCAACGTGGGTGACGAAGGTGGCTTTGCTCCGAACATAAAGTCCAACGAGGACGCTATCAAGGTGGTGTTGCAAGCTATTGAAACGGCTGGATACCGTCCAGGCGAGGACGTGATGATTGCCATGGACGCAGCCAGCTCAGAGTTCTACGAGAATGGTATGTACCATTTTAAGAAAAGCTCCGGCGATAAGCTGACTTCATCCGAGATGGCCAACTACTGGGCTGACTGGGTTAACAAGTATCCTATCCTGAGCATCGAAGATGGTATGGATGAGGATGACTGGGCCGGTTGGAAGCAGCACACGGAAAGTCTGGGGGGCAAAATTCAGCTCGTAGGCGACGACTTGTTTGTTACTAATGTAGACCGTTTGCAGCGCGGTATTGATGAAAACATTGCCAATGCGATTCTGATTAAGGTAAACCAGATTGGTACGCTTACGGAGACAATTGCTGCCATTAACCTTGGCCGTCGCAATGGGTATAAGAGCGTAATGTCGCACCGCTCGGGTGAAACTGAAGACAATACTATTGCTGACTTGGCAGTAGCTCTGAACACGGGCCAGATCAAAACGGGCTCCGCGTCGCGCTCCGACCGGATGGCCAAGTACAATCAGTTGCTTCGTATCGAGGAGGAATTAGGTGAAATAGCCTACTATCCTGGCCGCAAAATGTAGTTATTCAGATTGCGCTAATTCTTTCCTGATTAGCTAATACCAGCAAAACGGCACCATAGCTCCATAGGCTGTGGTGCCGTTTTTAGTATATTTGAGCCTATGAGCTTTTCCGTTTTTCTTGCTTCCGCAGCGCGCGTTGTACGCAGCTTTTACTTTCTGACTGGGGTAAGCTTCTTAGTGTGGATGTTCGTTTTCGACGCCAACGACCTGCTTAAGCAGTATGATATGTATAAAAAATGGCGTGAGCTGCAAACGGAGAAGGAGTACTACCTGACCAACATTGAGACGGTGAAGAAGGAGCGAGCGGAACTGCTCAGCAGTCCAGAGCTATTGGAGAAGTTTGCTCGTGAGCGGTATATTATGAAGCGTCCCGGTGAGGATGTGTTCATATTAGTACCGCAGGAAGAGGAATAATGCAGACGCCGATTATGGACAACTGCCACCCGCAAATGCGTCCTTGGCGCCTAGGGGGCAAATTAGTAGTATTAGCGCTACTGCTGCTACTGAGCCTGCCGGCAGCCGCTCAATCCTCTCAAATTCAGGTAGCCAGAGAGTTTCTGATTGCAGTGCTGCGCGGCGACAACTCCGCGGCATATAAGCTTCTGGCACCTGAAGTGAGTAATACTGTCTCAAAGAAGCAGTTTCGGGCAGCGGTGCGGCCCTTGTATGAGCAGGGGCGAGAGCTAGGTCGCCCAATCGCATTGTATAAGCTGGGCTTACGGCTAGGCGAAGAGGCACAACCTCGCTACTTCTATGCTTTCTCGTTCAAAAGCGACACGCTGCAGCCCACGCCGCGCGTCATGCTCGACGTTACATTTCGGGATACTACGGCCATGCGTATTCTGAGCTTTGGTATGATTCCGGCCCCGCAGAGCAAGCGCAAGTAGGGCTACTCGATTTTCTTGCCCGTCATGGCCTGCTTAATGGAGATGTTCATTACGCGCTCGGCAAAAGGGCTGGTGAGGCCTTCCAGCTCATCTACGGCTTTTAGAATTGTGTCCTTATCCTGGGTAGTAAGGGCGTCTTTCAGATTCTGAACCGAGGCGGCGGTCAGCGTGATTTCGTCTTCGGTTAAGTACTGAGAGTTCTTATCGACAAAGCGTTCCACCTGATAAATCATCTGCTCGGCTACGGTGCGCGCTTCGATTACCATGCGCGCAGTCACATCCTCACGTGCGTGGGTGAGGGAGTCCATGAGCATCTTTTCTACCTGCTCATCGGTGAGGCCGTACTGAGGCTTTATTTCGACAGCCTGATGGGTATTTGAGCGAAGCTCCAGAGCCTCTACTTTCAGAATGCCGTCGGCATTCAGAATAAAGTTAACGTCGACTTTGGGCAAACCCGCGGGCATAGCCGGGATGCCGCGAAGATCAAACTCGGCCAGCTTACGATTTTCCTTTACTAAGTCGCGCTCACCCTGGTACACAGAAATTTTCAGATTCACTTGCCCATCGACGCTGGTCGTGTACTGGCGCCCAGCTTTGGTCGGAATCTTGGAGTTTCGGGGGATGATGGGGTCCATGAGCCCGCCCAAGGTTTCGATACCCAGCGTGAGTGGTGTCACATCGAGCAGCAGAACATCCCGACGATTGCCACCCAATATGTCGGCCTGAATAGCAGCTCCCAGGGCTACCACTTCGTCGGGGTTGAGTGAGCTGTTGGCCGGTTGCTGGAAGAATTCGGACACCGTATCATATACCAAGGGCACCCGCGTCGAGCCTCCTACCAACAGTACCGCGTCGAGGGCGCTGGGGGGCAATTTTGCGTCCGTTAGGGCCTGCTGGCAGGCGTTGATGGTACGAGCCACCAAGGGACGTATCAGCTCATTAAACTCCGCTTTGGTAAGATGCACCTGACCCACACCCGGTAGATCGGCCGTGAATTCGTCGTGTTGGCTTAAGTGCTTTTTGGCTTGTTCGGCGGTTAGCCGGAGCTGTTGCTGAAGCTGCCCATCGGTGGCAGTAGCGAGCTGATCAGATAAGTTGTGCTGCTGAATCCAATGCTCACTTACCAGGCGGTCGAAGTCGTCGCCGCCAAGGTACGTGTCGCCGTTGGTGCTGAGTACCTCGAATATTCCCTGCTGAATGCGCAGAATGCTGATGTCGAAGGTGCCGCCGCCGAGGTCGTACACGGCGACGGTTTTCTCCTCATCGGGCGATAAGCCAATGCCGTAGGCCAGCGCAGCGGCGGTGGGTTCATTCACGATGCGTAGCACTTCCAAACCAGCTAAGCGGCCGGCGTCGCGGGTGGCCTGGCGCTGCGAGTCGTTGAAGTAAGCCGGGACCGTGATTACAGCCTTATTAACGGGCGTTTTGAGCGCGTGCTCCGCGCGGGCCCGCAGCTCTTTCAGAATCTCAGCGGAGAGCTCGATAGGGGAATAAAAATGCCCCCCAACGCGGATTTTGACTAAGCCTTCCGAGTTATCATCAATGATTTTATAGCCCAGCTGTCCGGCGTGCTCCCCCAGGTCGCGGTACGATTTGCCCAGCAGACGCTTTACGGAGTAAATCGTGTTCTGCGGATCGGTGAGGAGATATTGCTTGGCGTCGGTGCCAACGATGGGATCATCATCGGCAGGGAAGTGAACTACGCTGGGCACAATGGTGCCGCGGCCCTGATCGTTGATGGCCACCGGCTGCCGGCCTTCGGGGTGAATGTAGGCCACTAAGCTGTTCGTGGTGCCCAGATCAATGCCAACGATGATTTCTTCCTGCTGAATACTCCCGGTAGAGAGGTTTATTGCGACTTTAGCCATGAATGCGAAGGACAACGCGCCGAAGCGGTAGATGAGCAAAGCGAATTTGCAGCTAGCAACTAACTAGAACCGCTTTGGAGCAACAAAAGTAGATAAGAAATGTGGGCAGCCTTTGTTTACGCCTTCAGCGAAGAAGTGATAGTAAGATTGAGAAGGAAATAAAATCCTTTCATGAAAACGGCCGCGCAACCCCAAACGGCTGAAATATGCGCTCTACATCGTCCAGACATTGTTTTTTACGGTAAGCCGCTTAACTTGTATAGAGTTACAGAGTGAGGCTGACCCATGAAAAGAGCTGGCTCGACGGTGGCATCCGAAGGTCGGAAAAACGTCTGATGATCGGCTAGTCAGGTAGGGATGAAAGGCCTTAAGGGAATCAAAAAGGCCTTCGGGATGTTAAAACAACTCCTAATACTCTTAAATAAATAGCTATATCTTAAGGCTTTGCGTATAATAGCCTTTGTGTGAAGAAGGTAAGCTCTGCTTAGCTAAGTTACTCATCCTAAAGAACCAAGCAGATGGAAAAGACCAGTGTAGTACATCGTCAGCGTTTGAAGCGCCGTGCCCGTCGGGTAGTAAGGCGCATGCTGCCCTTTATGGCTTCGCTGTTTATGGCCACCCCGCTGGCCACGCCCATCAAAAGCACTATGGCTAATGCGAAGGGCGTAGAGGTTAAAATGCCGACGGAAAAGGAAATGGAAGCTGCCTTTTTCGATCAGCGCATGCACGATCTTTACCGCGACCTGAACGTGGAGCAGCAGGGCTTACGCTTTGAAGTGTTTGAGAAAGCCATGACCGGCTACCTCAATCTTCGGAATGAAGACAAGCTCGGTGATAAGCAGCTTCTAACGGTTGTTGACTTCGAAATGCCTTCTACCGAGAAGCGGTTGTGGGTACTGGATCTTGATAAGAAAGAAGTAAAGTTTAACACGCTTGTGGCTCATGGTCGCAACTCGGGCGAAAACCTGACCAGCACTTTCTCCAATGAGAACGAGTCGAACATGAGCAGCCTGGGCTTTTATGTAACTCAGGACGAGTATATCGGCAAGCATGGCCGCTCACTCAAGCTGGAGGGCGTAGATGAAGGCTACAACAACAATGCTCTGGCCCGCTCCGTCGTAATGCACGGCGCCGATTACGTGAGTGAGGAGTTTGTTCGTCAGTATGGTCGTTTGGGCCGCAGCCTTGGTTGCCCAGCTTTGCCCATGGACCAATACGCTCAGATTATTGATGAGGTAGGCGGCAAAACCTGCTTGTTCCTCAATGGTCCGGATGAGAACTACTCTTCTAAATACCTAAACCACGATGTGGCCTTATCCGCTCTGGTTAGTGCCAACCAAATGATATAAGGCTAGTCGCTCGATAAAAAAGCCCCCCAGAATTAGTTCTGGGGGGCTTTTTTGTGCTGCATGTTGCGTCAGAGACTAGAGATGCACGCCAAACTTGCGGCCAACCGTTTCCAGATCCTGCACTACAGTTTCGAGTAAAGGAATGCCCCCCAGCAGGCGTTCCGCAGCCATTTCGCGCTCCGGGTCGCCGGGAATAAGGACTTGCTGTCCGTCCACGGCACGGGCCTGGCGGAAAGTGGAAATCCAGTTATCCATATGCGCTTTGAATTCCGTAGCCGGGCGGAAAGCATCGACGCGCATGGCTCCAAAAAAATGGCCGATGCCCTGGCCCACCGGGTCGGCGGGCGGCTGGAGAAAGGCAACAAAAGGCGGCACCCACGGTCCATAGTTAGCGCCCGACAGCACCGCCGAGAAAATATCGACCACACTGCCTAAGCAGTAGCCTTTGTGCGACCCGGTTTCGCCGCCCAGCGGCAATAAAGCGCCGCCGTCTTTCAGCTCATTCGGGTTAGTAGAAGATTGCCCCTGCGCATCCTGAATCCAGCCGGTAGGCGCAGGCTGCTGCTTACGCTGCAAAATCTCAAGCTTACCATTAGCGGCCGTCGTGGTGGCAAAGTCAGCCACAAAATCGGGCTGCTCGCCGGCCGGGATGGCCACGGCAATGGGATTGGTGCCCAAAAGCCGATCGAGCGAGTGAGTAGGCGCTACCAAAGGGCTGGCATTGGTCATGGCAATCCCAATCATATCGTGGGCCAGCGATTTCATGGCATGGTAGCCCGCAATACCAAAGTGGTTGGAGTTTTTCACCGAAACCCAGCCTGTGCCCGCAATACGCGCTTTTTCCAAAGCCACCTGCATCGCCTTGGGTGCCACCACCAAGCCTAGGCCACCATCGCCATCTACTACAGCCGTGCTGGGCGTTTCATACACTACACCCACCCGCGGTGTCGGATTGATACGACCTGCTTCCCAAAGACGCACGTAGCCAATAAGCCGCGCCACGCCATGCGAGTCGATACCGCGTAGGTCGGCTGCCAGCAGCGCTTCCGTGGCCGTAGTAGCGTCGGCTTCGGGGCAGCCAATACTGCGAAAGACGGCCTCGGTAAACGTGAACAGGTGATTATAGGAAAAGATCATAGCAGGAAAATAGCAGCAAGCTCTGCCGTGTAGTCAGGAATTAAACAGGAAACTGCGAAGCTGTAGGCGCAGAATAGGGGAGAGGGCGGCTGGGGGGCAAATTTCGCCTATCAACCCAAATAGAGTGCTGGCGCTGAATTGCTTGGACTTAGGCGCTCAGAATCTCTGCCAGTAAACCTTCCTTCAGGGCATAAGTTGAGGCCCTTATGTTGGAATCGGTGAGTTGGTAGGTTGTCAGGATGAAATCAACCAGCACGCAGGCCACCACAATCATATCGGCGCGCATGGGCGTCATGCCGGGCATAACCAGGCGCTGGGCATGGGTGGTGGTGAGCAGCAGGTCGTAGCTTTGATAGAAGCTCTGAAGCGTAATTTCGGTAACGGGCGGCGGCATTTCGGGGCGAAACTCGTTGCGCTGAGCTGCCTGCAAATCCCCCAGCGTATCAAATGTGCCGGAAGCGCCCACCAAGCCAACCGGGCGGAACTGATGCACGGCCGCTGTCAGCGGCGCGAGCTGCTCGGCCAGATAAGCCTGCTCAGCGCGTACATCATCGGCCGTGAGCGGATCGTGCTTGAAAAACAAGTCAAGCAGCCGCTGCGCCCCGATTTCAAAGCTTTGTTTCCAGAAAATGGTGTCCTCGTTGGCAATAATGAACTCGACGCTCCCGCCGCCAATATCTACCAGCAGGTGCGGCGTGTGGCCGAGCGCCACGGCTTGCCGCATGCCTTTGCAGATCAGCTCCGCTTCCCGGTCACCCGGAATAATATCGACTTTTATGCCTGTCTGCTCGAAAATATCCTCGGTCAGCTCCACGCCGTTGCGGGCGCTGCGCACGGCGCTGGTAGCAGTAGCATGTACATCCGTAACCTGATGCAGCTCTATTTCCTCCTGAAAAGCCGTCAGCGTGTGCAACGCCCGCGCATACGCCTCCGGCGCGATTTCGCCGCTGCTGATACCGCCTTCGCCCAGTTTTACGCCCACTTTGGTACGCAGCAGTATGGTGGCCTCGGCATCGGAGCCCGTGGGGGGCATTTCTACGATGAGCAGGTGAAACGTGTTGGTGCCCATGTCAATCAGGGCCAGACGCGGCGTTTTGGTCATTGTCATGGGGTATGAATTCAGTGAAAGGCCCACCTTCCGCAAAGTGTGAGCTTAGGAGCTAAACCGGCAAAATGTGCCGAGCGGCAGCTTGCGCTGGCCTTGGTCGTGCAGATAAATCTCGCCGATTTCGCGGGTACCTCGAATAGCCGGAAAAATATCGGCCACCAGATTATCCAGAATAAGCGCCGAGAAGCCCAGCGAGTACAAGTTGATCAGAAAAAAATGATCCTGCGGGTCTAGCAGCTCTTTGCAGAGCTTAAGTAGCTCGTTCAGCTCATCTTCCAGTTGCCACTTCTCTCCATTCGGGCCACGGCCGTAGGCGGGCGGATCGAGGATGAGGCCCTGGTATTTGCTGCCGCGCTTTACTTCGCGCCGTACATACTTCATGGCATCTTCCACCAGCCAGCGCACGCCATCGAGCTGACTGGCTTCCATGTTGTCGCGGGCCCAGAAGTTTACTTGCTTCACCGAGTCGAGGTGAGTGACATCGGCGCCGGCGGCCCGGGCAGCCAGGGTGGCCGCGCCGGTATAGGCAAAAAGGTTAAGTACCCGTGGCTGCGCGGCCTTGCGCTGTTTGGTTTGCTCAAAAATGAAGCGCCAGTTAGGGTCCTGCTCCGGAAACAGGCCCACGTGCTTAAAGGCCGACAAGCCCAGGCGAAAGCGCAAATGCAGGTCGCCTTGGTCATAATTAATGACCCATTGCTCGGGCATACCGGGCTTCAGCTGCCACTGCCCGCGCTCCTGGCTGCCTTTTTCGCGGCGAAACGTGGCGTGGGCGCGTTCCCATTCGCTGGGGGGCAAATGCTGGTCCCAGATGGCCTGGGGCTCGGGTCGGGCCAGCACGTAGCGCCCGAAGCGTTCGAGCTTTTCGAAGTTGCCCGCGTCGAGCAGTTCATAATCGGGCCAGGTGCCGGTAGTGAGGAAGGAATACATAAGGCGTCGTGAAGCTGCCGCTGGGCAGGCAGCCAAAGGTAAGGCAGTCGCGTAAGCTTTGTGTTGATCGTGTTATTTTAGGAGCTGCGGCTACAGTATAGCGTTTACTCTGAACCTCTATTACGTTGCCTACTATGACTACTTCGCAAGCTAACGTGAATGAAACCGCGCGCATTGTTGACCAGCTTCAACGTGCCTTCGATGGATATGCCTGGTCGGGCCCGTCGTTGCTGACTACTCTGCAGGGCTTGAATGCTACGCAAGCAGCAACTCGGCTACTGCCTCAGGCGCACTGTATTTGGGAAATCGTATTGCACCTAACAGCCTGGATAGAAACGGTGCAGCAGCGCACACAGCAAGATAAACTGATAGAACTATCAGCGGCTGCCGATTGGCCTCCCATTCCATCCAGCGCTGATGAGGCCACGTGGCAACAAGCGCTAACTGGTTTGCGCCAAGCTCATACCCACTTGATCAACACGGTAACTCAATTAACCGATACCGACCTTGAGCGGCAGCTAGGCGGGTCCCGCGACCATGAGCAGGGTGGTGGAGTGAGCTACTATGTAACACTCCACTATGTAACACTCCACGGGCTCGTACAGCATAATTTGTATCATGCTGGTCAGATTGCCTTATTACGAAAGGGACTTGTTCCGTAATACCAGTTGATAACCCAGAAGTAGAGTTTACCACCCATAAATGCGACCTTTGCCCTATGACACTTCGTTTCTTTAAATACCAGGGCACCGGCAACGACTTTGTGATGGTGGATGACCGTGAGCGGCAGTTTGATGAGAGCAATCATCAGCTGGTGCGGCGCCTCTGTGACCGGCGGCTTGGAATTGGAGCCGATGGCCTGATTCTGCTGCGTCTGCACCCCGACTACGATTTCGAGATGGTGTATTTCAATGCTGACGGGTATCTGGGTTCGATGTGTGGCAATGGCGGGCGCTGTACAGTAGCTTTCGCCCACCACTTAGGAGTTATTGAAAATGAAACCCGCTTCATTGCCGCAGACGGTGCGCACGAAGCACACATAGAAACTGATGGTACCGTAAACCTGCGCATGCAGGATGTGCTGGGCCAGCAGGAGATAAGTGAAGACGGCGTCTTTCTGAATACGGGCTCGCCCCATATTGTGCGGTTTCTGGATCCAAGCCGTTTGGCCGAGCTAAATGTGGTGAGTGAGGGCCGGGCCATTCGCTACAACGAGCGGTTTCGGGAACGCGGCACGAACGTAAACTTTGCAGAAATGCCCCCCACACCCGATTTGCCTTGGCAGGTGCGTACCTACGAGCGGGGCGTGGAAGACGAAACCCTTTCCTGTGGAACCGGCGTGACAGCCGTTGCGCTGGCTGCGTCCCGGCGCGGAGCCGTGAGCCCCGTGAACTTGCGTACCCCCGGCGGCGACCTACGGGTAGCATTCGAAGCGCTGCCTGATGGCTCCTTCACCAATATTTACCTCAGCGGTCCGGCCCTACGCGTATTTGAGGGCAGCATAGATGTATAGTCGCCAGATATTTTGCCCCCAGTCGATTGGTAACGGCTGCTGAGCTTATCGATTTTAGGTCAATGGCATCTACCCCGATTTTTCTGCGCGCCCTTGAGGATTCCGATCTGGAGTTTCTGTACGCATTGGAGAATGACCGCGATATATGGGGGGTGTCAGATACCATGGCGCCCGTGTCGCGCTATGCGTTGCGTGATTACTTAGCTCATGCCGCCGCCGATTTCTACGAAGTGCGCCAGCTACGGCTAGTTATCTGCGCTCAGACGGATGGGCGAGCCGTGGGCATCCTCGATATATTCGACTTTCAGCCGTTACACCTGCGGGCTGGGCTGGGCATTACGGTGCTGAGCACTGAAAGGCGGCGTGGTTTTGCTTTGGCCGCACTAGCCGCAGGTTTAGATTACGCTCGTCTCACCTTGCGCCTGCATCAACTATATTGTACAGTAGCGGCTACCAACCAAGCCAGTTTGCGTCTGTTCCAGAAAGCTGGTTTTCGGCGGGTTGGCGTTCGGAAGGATTGGCTACGGACTGCTGGTGGGTGGGATGATGCTGTTGAGCTTCAAAAGGTATTATAATAACTACTGTATAAGGCAATTAGTAGCGGGTTAAGTACTTACAGATTTTATAACCAAGTAGGATAAGAACTAGTGTTGAGGTTGTTTTTTGCTAATTAAAATAGCATTAAAGTAGAGGTATCCTTTTTAGCAAATAGCCGTATAGATCAAGTGTTGTAGCACCGGAGAATTATACTGTTGAGTTAGCGCTTCCGGTTTACCACGATACTTTCTAGCCATTTGTCTATGCCGATTCCTACCTCGGCGGGAACGCCTACGCGCGCTTCAGCCTCAGTGTCAACCCAAACTCCTGCTTCTTCCCAAACGATTACCCATACTCCTTCCTCTTACACCTTACCAGATCTGGTTTGCTTTGCGCACCTGCATTGGGATTTTGTATGGCAGCGTCCTCAGCATTTACTGTCGCGTTTTGCGCAGTACGGCCGGGTTTTCTATGTAGAAGAGCCATTTGTGCACGGCGATGACGCGTCTCTTGAAGCACACTTCGAAATAAAAGAGCGTCAGAATGGAGTGAAAGTGCTGGTAGCTCACCTGCCAGCCGGCCTTAGTGAGGAAGCTACTGATCAGGCTCAAGCGAAGCTGCTGACGCAGTATTTTGCTGAAAATAGCATCGATCAGTTCGTGTCGTGGTATTATACCCCGATGGCGTTGAGTAAGTCACGTCATTTGCAGGCGGCCCTCACCGTGTACGACTGCATGGACGAGTTGGCAAACTTCAAATTTGCCCCCCCGCGGCTTCGTGAGTTGGAGCAGGAGCTTTTTGAGCGCGCCAGCCTAGTATTCACCGGAGGTCAAAGCCTGTACGAGGCCAAAAGCCTGCAGCACGCTGATGCGCACGCCTTCCCGAGCAGCATTGATAAAGCCCATTTTGGCCAAGCCCGTGAAGCCGGCGTTGACCCTGCAGATCAGGCCATAATTGCACATCCTCGTGTCGGGTTCTTTGGCGTAGTCGATGAGCGCCTGGATATTGAGTTGCTAGGCCAACTTGCTGAGGCGCATCCGGAGTGGCAGTTTGTCATTATCGGGCCGGTGGTGAAGATTGAGCAGGCCGCGCTGCCGCGTACTTCCAACATCCATTATCTGGGGGGCAAAGACTATAAGGAACTCCCTATGTATTTGCGGGGTTGGGATGTAGCTACGTTGCTTTTCGCTGATAATGAGAGCACAAAATTTATTTCGCCTACCAAAACGCCCGAATACCTAGCTGCGGGCAAACCGGTTGTCAGCACGCCTATTCGGGATGTAGTGCGGCCTTACGGAGAGTTGAACCTGGTACAGATCGCGGCGGCTGCCGACGAATTTGGACAAGCAATCGGGCGAGCATTAAAGCAAAAAGACGATGCCGAGTGGCTCGCTCGCACGGATGAGTATCTGGCAACCATTTCTTGGGACCGTACCTGGCAGGATATGGTAAACCTGATGCAGCAGCGCCTCGCCGACAAGAAATAATTAGGACAAAACCGAATAAACGGTGGTCCTCGTAACTGATTAAACTTTAAATAGCCTCACCGCCCCTTATTCCTCACCAAAACACAAACTTAGCTATGTTCGATTATCTGATCGTTGGGGCCGGCTTCGCTGGCAGCGTACTAGCCGAACGGCTCGCTACCCGCTCTAACAAAAAAGTTTTGATTATTGATAAGCGCAACCACATTGCTGGTAACGCCTACGATCATTACAATGAGGACGGGGTGCTGGTGCACAAATATGGCCCCCACATCTTCCACACCAACTCCAAAGACGTATTCGAATACCTCTCCAATTTCACCGATTGGCGTCCGTATGAGCACCGCGTATTAGCCTCCGTCGATGGGCAGATGGTGCCCATGCCTATTAACCTGGACACCATTAATAAGCTGTATGGCCTTAGCCTGAATAGCTTTGAAGTAGAGCAGTTTCTGGAGTCGTTAGCCGAAACCATTCCGGTTATCAAAACGTCGGAAGACGTGGTAGTAAGCAAGGTTGGCCGCGAGCTGTATGAGAAGTTCTTCAAGAACTACACGCGCAAGCAGTGGGGCATGGACCCTTCGGAGCTGGATAAGTCGGTGACCTCGCGCGTGCCTACCCGCACCAACCGCGACGACCGCTACTTCACCGATACCTACCAGGCGATGCCTCTGCACGGCTACACCCGGATGTTTGATAAGATGCTTGATCACCCGAACATCAAGGTGATGCTCAACACGGATTATCACGAAATTATCGACTTTGTGCCCTTCAAAGAAATCATCTTTACGGGTCCGGTTGATGAGTATTTCGACTTCAAGTTTGGTAAGCTGCCTTATCGCTCCTTGGAGTTCAAGCACGAGACGCTGAACATAGAGAAGTTCTTGGCTGCGCCGGTAGTTAATTATCCTAACGAGCACCTGTACACGCGCATTACCGAGTTCAAGGCTCTCACCGGCCAGCAGCACCCCAAGACCAGCGTAGTGTATGAGTACCCGAAAGCTGAGGGAGACCCTTACTACCCAATTCCGCGCCTCGAAAACGCCGAATTATACAATAAGTACAAGAAGCTGGCCGACGAAACCCCCAATGTTCACTTTGTAGGTCGCTTGGCTACTTATAAGTACTACAACATGGACCAGGTGGTAGCGCAGGCGCTCACCTTGTATAAAAAGCTGACCGAGAAAACGGAAGAAGCTCAAAAAGTGAAAAAACCAGCCATTTCTGGCTCAACTTCGTTAGTAGAAAAACTGGTTTCCCGCGCTCCGGCGAAGGAGTAGCGTTTTTAGTACAAACGGCTGTCAGACGTCTGTCACCCTGCGTGGGCAACGAGTGGTTTATAAGTCAAAAAAGCCCCCCGGCTCCTGACTTTTAACCTCCTCGCTCCGTGCAGGGTGACAGAGCTGTTTTCGGATGGTGCCAACTCAACAATTGTGTTGCAGGTGTAGGCAGCCATAAACCGATAGAAGGATGGAAAAAGTAGACATGTGGGGGGGCGTTGAGTGCACCATACGACGAATTGGCGACGGATATTCCGACCAGCTTGTGAGTAGTGGTCACCGCACCCGAATGGAAGACTTGGACCAATTCGCTGAGTTAGGAATTAGTAAGCTGCGCTATCCCATACTCTGGGAGCAGGTAGCCCCGGAAAGTCTGGATAATCCGGACTGGACCTGGACCGACGAGCGCATGGCTCGTCTGCGTGAGCTGGGCATCGACCCTATCGTTACCTTACTACACCACGGCAGCGGCCCGCGCTACACGGCCCTGCACGAGGATAGCTTTGCGCCTGGCTTGGCGCGCTTTGCTCGTATGGTGGCCGAGCGCTATCCGTGGATAAAGCACTATACGCCCGTAAACGAGCCCCTGACCACGGCCCGCTTCAGTGGCCTCTACGGCATCTGGTATCCGCATGCTTTCGATGATCACACCTTCGTCCGGATTCAGCTGAATCATATTAGGGGCGTGAGAGATGCGATGAAAGCTATTCGGGAGGTAAATCCGGAGGCTCAACTCGTACAGACCGAGGATCTGGGCAAAACGCATTGCACCCCGGGCCTGGCCTGGCAAGCCGAATTCGAGAACAACCGGCGCTGGCTCACGTTCGACCTGCTCTGCGGCTACATTGATCGGCACCATCCCTTCTGGGGCTACCTGCGTGAGAATGGCGCGTCGGAGGCCGAACTGCTGGAACTTGCCAACGACCCGTTTCCGCCCGATATCTTGGGCATCAACTACTACATCACCAGTGAGCGGTTCCTGGACGAGAACCATCATCACTTTGACGAGCACCACTTGCGCCGCCGCCACGGCCGCACCGATTATGTAGATGTAGAAGCCGTACGGGTGCGCTTGGTAGAGTTGGCCGGCCCTCACGACCTTTTGCTGGAGGCCTGGGAGCGGTATCATTTACCCATTGCCATCACGGAGGTTCACCTCGACTGTACCCGCGAAGAGCAGATGCGCTGGCTGCAATATGCCTGGGACGCGGCCAATCAGCTGAAGGAAGAAGGCATCGACATGCGCGCCATCACCGTATGGTCCTTATTGGGCGCCTACGATTGGAACTCGCTGCTCACCCAGGAGGGCGCATTTTACGAAAGCGGCGTTTTTGATTTGCGGGGGGGCACACCTCGCCCCACGGCGCTGTTCAAAATGGTGAAGGGCCTTGCTACGGAAGGCCACTATGATCATCCGCTACTACAATCTAAAGGCTGGTGGGAGCGCGAGGAGCGCTTTATCTATCACCATCATTGCCCTGTCGCTAAAGCATCTTGACCTATGAAAGTACTTGATATGAACGATCTGACCGCAGACTTGCAGAAGCCGGCGGTTCAACCCTTACTTATTACGGGCGCCCACGGAACGCTGGGCCGAGCTTTTCAGCGCGTTTGCGCCATTCGGGGCATCGAAACGGTGTCCTTGGGTCGTGAAGAGATGGATATCACCGATCCGATTTCGGTGGAAAAAGCAATAGCTCAGCACAACCCGTGGGCGGTCGTAAATACGGCAGGCTACGTGCGCGTTGATGAAGCTGAAGCCGACTTTGAGCGGTGCTACCGCGAAAACACGACTGGACCAGCCATTGTAGCCGCCGCCTGTGCCTACCGCGAAATCCCCTTCCTAACGTTTTCCTCTGACCTCGTATTCGACGGTAATAAGTCGGCTGCCTATGTAGAAACGGATACTCCAAGCCCACTAAATGTGTATGGCAACAGCAAGCGCCTCGCCGAGCGTGATGTGCTGGCTTGCATGCCAAATGCATTGGTGGTGCGTACCAGTGCCTTTTTTAGCCCCTGGGATGAGTACAACTTCGTATACTTTGCCTTGCGGGCGGGGCATCACAAGCAAGCTTTCGAGGCTGCCGATGATGTCTTGATTTCACCTACTTATGTTCCGGATCTGGTAAATGAGTCGCTAAACCTGCTCATTGACGAGGAGAAAGGCGTGTGGCACTTAGCTAATCAGGGTTCCTATACCTGGGCCGATCTGGCGCGTCTGGCCGCCGACATGGCTAATCTGGATACCTCCTTTGTGGTGCCCCGCTCTATGCAGGCGTTTGGCCTGGCTGCGGCGCGACCGATGTATAGCGTTCTGAGCAGCGAGCAGGGCAATATGATGTCCTCAGTGGAAGAGCGGCTGGGGCGGTGCGTATCCGAAATGATGCATAATATCAGTAACTTATCTGAGGAGCCTATTGCCGTAGCGTCCTGATATTTTTAGCAATTGAGAAGTCTAAAATATTTCAATTAAACAACTAATTCATAAATACTTAACTGTCTTATTGGGTTATTGGCAAAGTCAGATTACGCCAAATTCTGGTTCAGTAGCTGATCTGCTAGCTGGTTAGCTTGCCAATGTTTTAAACCCATATATGATGATAAAGTCTTTACGCAATTTGTGTATTGCGGCAACTCTGAGTAGCCTGTTCGGTGCCTGCCAGAAATATGAAGGCCCTACGCTGGCAGAGGGTCTGGTGGTAGAAATGCGAACAGAGAAACCAGTGCCATATGCCTGGATAGAAGTGTATGCCCAAGCAGGTAGTGGCCTGCATTCGGGTTATAGCTCTTTCGCAGAACCACATCAAGCAGATGCTAATGGCCGCTTCAGTTTCAGCTTTGATGCGGACAAGGAAACTACATACATTTTGAAAGCATACTCCGATAAGGGGCATCGTTCGCACTGGGGTAGAGAACCGTATATAGAAAATGGGCATAATAATAAAGGGTTGCAGATTCCAGTAGCGGCTCCAGCTTGGGTTAAGATTCGAGTAGCACAGCAGCCTGATCGCCTACCTGATGCTATTACAGTGTCTGGCCCTTGGTTCGATCAAGGGTATATTTCGACTCTTGATCTGCGTAAAACTGATTATGGTAAGGTGAGCTATCACACGATTGACTCCAGTATGCCAAATGATAATATGTGGGTACATTGGGAAGTAAACTTTGGTGGACAGCTTACTCCTTACCGGCAGACTTTCTCTGTCCAGCCCTTTGATACAGCTGAAGTGGTTGTTCGCTATTAATGTGATACTACCAGGCTGAGATGTTGAAAAAGCCCCCCAGAACCTGACAACTTTTCTATCCCGAAAACCCCGCACACTCTTTGAGGTGACGGGGTTTCGCCGTTTTGGAGGCTGGGGGGCATTTTGGCCGGTACTTTCCCAAAAACGCCGTAAATTTGGAGTGCGCCTTGGCGTTTTAAGCTAAATAATATCAGCATGTTTGATTTCCTAGGGAAAACCGTCGCCAAGATTTTCGGCTCCAAATCGGAGCGGGACTTGAAGGAGATTATCCCATACGTGGCGCTTATCAACGCCGAATCTGCCAAACTGGCATCGCTCTCCGACGACCAGCTGCGCGAGCAGACCCAGGAAGTCCGCGCCCGTATCGATGCTCATCTAAAGGCTACCGACGACCAGATAGCCAGCCTGCATCAGCGCATCACTGACCAGCCTAACCTCGATATTACGCAGAAAGAGCAGCTCTTCGAGCAGATCGACGCGCTCGAAAAGCAGCGTAACAAGGAGCTGGAAGTGGTACTGCTGCAAGTGCTGCCCGCCTCTTTTGCCATCGTGAAAGAAACGGCGCGCCGCTACAAAGAAAACGGCCAGTTAGCGGTTACTGCCACCGACTACGACCGTGAGTACGCCTCGCGCAAAGGCAACGTCACCATTCAGGGCGACCAGGCCGTGTGGGCCAACAAGTGGATTGCCGGTGGCGCCGAAATCACCTGGGACATGGTGCATTACGATGTACAGCTGATTGGCGGCGTGGTGCTGCACCAAGGCAAGATTTCCGAGATGGCCACTGGTGAGGGTAAAACACTTGTTTCGACTCTACCAGCTTTCCTCAATGCCCTGGCTAAGCGCGGTGTTCACCTGGTAACGGTGAACGACTACCTGGCCAAGCGTGACTCGGAGTGGAATGCGCCGCTCTTCGAGTTCCACGGCATCACCGTCGACTGCATCGACAAGCACCAGCCCAACACCGATGCGCGCCGCCGCGCTTACGCCGCCGACATTACTTACGGCACCAACAACGAGTTTGGCTTCGACTACCTGCGCGACAACATGGCGCGCGAAACCGAGGAGCTAGTGCAGCGCAAGCATCACTACGCCATGGTCGACGAAGTTGACTCCGTACTGATTGACGATGCCCGGACGCCGCTGATTATCTCCGGCCCCGTACCCCGCGGCGACGTGCACGAATTCTACCAGTTGAAGCCCCGCATTCAGATGCTGGTGGATGCTCAGAAAAAGATAGTGCAGGACTATTTGGTGCAGGCTCGTAAGCTCATCAAGGAAGGCAAAGACGGGGCGGAAGCTGGTGGTAAGGACGGTGAGGGTGGCCTGATGCTGTTCCGCGCTTACCGCGGTCTGCCCAAGAGCAAGCCGCTGATCAAGTTCTTGTCGGAGACGGGCATGCGCGCCGTGCTGCAGAAGACGGAGAACTTCTATCTGGCTGATAATTCGCGGCAGATGCCCAAAGCCGATGAGCCGCTGTACTTCACCATCGACGAGAAAAATAACCAGATTGAGCTAACCGAAAAAGGCATTGACCTGATTACGGCCCAAGGCGAAGATCCGCAGTTATTCATCATGCCCGATATCGGGATGGAAATCGCGGCCATCGAGAACAGCAAGACCATTGGCGACGAGGACAAGCTGCACCAGAAGGAAAAGCTGATGCAGGACTACCAGGAGAAGTCGGAGCGGGTGCACACCGTAAACCAGCTGCTAAAGGCCTACACGCTGTTTGAGCGCGACGACCAGTATATCCTGACCGACGACGGCAAGGTGAAAATCGTGGATGAGCAGACCGGCCGCGTGATGGAAGGCCGCCGCTACTCCGACGGCTTGCACCAAGCTATTGAAGCTAAGGAAAATGTGCGCGTAGAAGACGCTACGCAGACCTACGCTACGGTTACGCTTCAGAACTACTTCCGCATGTACCACAAGCTGGCTGGCATGACCGGCACGGCCGAAACGGAAGCGGGTGAATTCTGGCAGATCTACAAGCTCGACGTGGTTGTTATTCCGACCAACCGTCAGATTTCGCGCAAAGACGAGCACGACAAGGTGTACAAAACCGTGCGCGAGAAGTACAACGCCGTAGCCGAAGAAATCCAGACCTTGGTACAAGCTGGCCGCCCCGTGCTGGTAGGTACTACGTCGGTGGAAATTTCGGAGCTGGTAAGCCGCATGCTGAAGCTGCGCGGCATTCAGCACCAGGTGTTGAACGCCAAGCAAAACCAGCGCGAGGCTGAGATTGTAGCTGGAGCCGGTTTCCCCGGCACAGTGACTATTGCCACCAACATGGCAGGTCGTGGTACCGACATTAAGCTAAAAGAAACTTCGCGTGAATCGGGTGGTCTGGCCATCATTGGTACGGAACGCCACGAAAGCCGCCGCGTAGACAGGCAGCTGCGTGGTCGGGCCGGTCGTCAGGGCGATCCAGGTTCTTCGCAATTCTTCGTGTCGTTGGAAGACAACCTGATGCGCTTGTTCGGCTCGGACCGCATTGCCAAGCTCATGGACCGCATGGGTCTGGAGGAAGGCGAAGTGATTCAGCATTCCATGATTACGAGCAGCATTGAGCGCGCTCAGAAGAAAGTGGAAGAGAACAACTTCGGCACGCGGAAGCGCCTGCTGGAGTACGACGACGTGATGAACGCCCAGCGCGAAGTAGTGTACAAGCGCCGCCGCAACGCCCTGTTTGGGGAGCGTCTGGAACTGGATATCTGGAACATGATTTACGACGTCTGCGACGACATCGTGAACGTGCACAAGATCAGCAACGACTTCGAAGACTTCAAGCTGGCTGTTATTCGGGTGTTTGGCTATGATACCCACCTGACCGCTCAAGACCTGACCAGCCAGCAGGCGCCCGCTTTGGCGCAGAAGCTGTACGATGAGGCGCTAGGCTATTACCAGAGCAAGAATGACCACATCGCGGCCAATACTTTGCCGCTGGTCAATGATCTGATCAGTCAGAACGCACCCTTCGAGAATATCGCCATTCCGTTTACCGATGGCCGCAAGCAGATTACGGTAGTTACCAACCTGCGTCGCAATCAAGCTACCGGCGGCCACGAAACGATTCGGGGCATGGAGAAAATCGTGGTTCTCTCTACCATCGATACGGCCTGGACGCAGCATTTGCGTCAGATGGATGACCTGAAGCAAGTGGTGCAAAACGCGGTGTACGAGCAGAAAGACCCGCTGTTGGTGTACAAGTTTGAGTCGTTTGAGCTGTTCAAGCAGATGATTGGCAAAGTGAACGAGGAAACGGTTTCCTTCCTTTTCCGCGCCGACATCCCAATGCAGCAGGAAAACGGCCACACCCAGGAGCCCGAGTTCTTTGTGGAGGCCGATTTGCCCCCCGCACCGAAAGCTCCCAAGCTGAAAGCGCAGAAAGAGGTTTCGTCCGTTTCGCTGGGTGCCGGACCGGAAGACTTAGGCCCCGAGTCAGCGCCGGTGCTGGAAAAGCAACAACCCGTGCGTGCGCACAAAGTGGCTAACCGCAACGAAAAAGTAAGCGTGCAGTACATGGACGGCCGCATCGTACGCGACGTGAAGTACAAAACCGTAGAGGACGATTTGCTGAACAACCGCTGCGTATTGGTTGACTAACAGCAGCCCCGCGGTTTGCAATTGAAGTAAGTGGCAGGTGGCTTTTCAGGAAGCTGCCTGCCACTTGTTCTTTGGCAATGTTTCTGTGTAGGCCAGGCATCGGAAGCCCTGATCATTAGCTTGCTAGAGCAAACAATAGTGACTGTGCGAATCCGATTTAGCGCTACCTTACCTTTGCCTTCCTGTTGATTCGGTTTATGAGCCTTCCTATTACCCAGCTTGCCGCCTCCATTGATCATACTTTATTGCGCCCCGATGCCACGCCCGATGAAATAGCCCAGTTGTGCGCCGAGGCAGTGCAGTTCAAATTCGCAACGGTCTGTGTGCCGCCATGCTACGTGCGTTTTGCCGCCGAGCAGCTGCGGGGGGCAATTCCGGTGTGTACTGTGGTCGGCTTTCCGCTGGGGTATCAAATCACTAAAGTCAAGTTTTTTGAGGCCCATCAGGCGCTAAATGATGGAGCTACGGAGATTGATATGGTTATCAATATCGGTGCCTTCAAGTCGGGGCGGGTAGAGGAAGTAGAGGACGAAATTGGCCAGTTGGTAGAGCTGTGTCACTTCAAAAACGCAATTTTGAAAGTGATTATCGAAACGGCTCTGCTTACGGAAGAAGAAATAATAACCGCCTGCCGGATCTGCGCGGCCGTGGGGGCCGATTTTGTGAAAACCTCGACTGGTTTTGCTGCCCGCGGGGCTTCCGTGGCCGATATTACATTGATGCGTGACCATTTGCCCCCCAGAGTCCGCATAAAAGCTGCCGGGGGCATTCGGACTCGGGTGGCGGCGCTAGCTTTGCTGGCTGCTGGTGCCCACCGGATAGGCTCCTCCAATAGTCTGGTTCTGTTAAAAGAAGATGAAATTCCTGCTGCGTAACGTGTTTTTATTTTCCGCCTTACTTTCACTGGCGTCATGTGCGGCCTCAGGAGTAGGTAAGACCTCTACCCCTGATACTACCCGAAGGCGCGAGTCGGCTCCGGCCGAAGACCTGAGCCGCTACCGGCCCGTGTTTACGTCGCCGGCATCCACTACTCAGCCAGTTGGTCCGAAGCCCGCCGTGACGCCGACAAATCACGTGAACAGCCAGATTGACCAGCGACTCCGCGATCAGGCCGTCACGAACATGAACGTAAAATATGCTCAGGGCTACCGCATTCTGGCTTACGTAGGCTTGGAGCGCGACCAGGCCATGGCAATCCGCCGCGCCGTAATCAGTCGCTACCCTGAGGAAACGGACTACATAACATTCAAGCAGCCAACGTATCGTCTGCTTATTGGTGATTATCTAACGCGTCTGGAAGCCGAGCAAGCCATGCTGCGTATCAAGCCGCTGGCTCCGAAAGCCCAACTGCAGCCGGCACAAGTGGTGCTGAACAAAACCCGTTTTTAGTCTGCCGAGGCTACCCCTCAGTTTGTCCGCTAAGCGCTAGCACGCATCCATCGACAAAAGTCGAATTACCTGCTCCCAGAAACACTACATCTTTCCTATGAGCCAGAGCCTTATTTCCCGTATCCGAGAGCTAGCTGCCGCCACTGCTGCCGAAACTGTTGCTTTGCGCGAGCATCTGCACGCGCATCCGGAGCTTTCTTTTCAGGAAGTAAACACGGCCGCTTTTGTGACGGCAGCGCTGAAAAAGCTTGGCCTGGCTCCGCAGCCCTTGGCAAATACGGGTGTGGTAGCGCTTATCGAAGGCAAAAACCCTGGTAGCCGCACCGTAGCCCTGCGCGCCGACATGGATGCGCTGCCTATTCAGGAAACCAACGACGTGCCATACCGCTCCACCAATCCGGGCGTGATGCATGCCTGCGGCCACGATGTGCACACCTCTTCTTTGCTGGGAACTGCCCGTATTCTAACCCAGTTGCGCACTGAATTTGAGGGAACGGTGAAGCTGATTTTTCAGCCTGGCGAGGAAATACTGCCTGGTGGTGCATCGCTCATGATAAAGGAAGGCGTGCTGGAAAACCCAACTCCGGCCAGCGTATTTGGGCAGCACGTGTTTCCCATGCTGCCGGCGGGTATGGTTGGGCTGCGGCCCGGACGCTACATGGCCAGCACCGACGAGCTGTACATGACCGTGCGCGGCAAAGGTGGTCATGGCGCTATGCCTGAGCAAAATATTGATCCGGTACTAGTTACTGCCCATATTATTGTCGCGGCCCAACAGATTGTGAGCCGCCGCGCCAATCCTAAACTGCCCTCGGTGCTGTCATTCGGTAAAGTCATTGCCAATGGAGCTACCAACGTGATTCCCAATGAAGTGTACGTGGAAGGTACTTTCCGTACTCTGAATGAAGAATGGCGCAATGACGCTCACGTTCATCTGCGTAAGCTGGTGGAAGGGATTGCCGAATCGATGGGGGCCACCTGTGAACTGGAGATTCGCCGGGGCTATCCTTACCTCGAAAATGAACCCCAGCTGACCGCCCGCACCCGCGCCGCGGCTGAGGAGTATCTGGGCGCCGAAAACGTAGTTGAGCTGGACCAATGGATGGCAGCGGAGGATTTTGCCTACTTCTCCCAGCAAGCTGATGCCTGTTTCTACCGCCTCGGCACCAGCGCTCCCGACGGTCGTCACAGATCCTCCGTACATACGCCCACCTTCGACATCGACCCTAAGGCCCTCGAAACGGGTCCTGGCCTTATGGCCTGGCTTACCTTGCACGAGCTGGGTATCACTGCTCACTCTGTTGCTGCCGACACTTCGGTTACTATCAATGCGTAAAGGTTCCTTCGAAAAAATGCCCCCCAGCGCCTGGGGGGCATTTTTGGTTGTTCTATTGGCTGGGCTGCTGAGCGGATCCGTTGTACATGGTCAAAGCCGGCGGGTGGTAAATGGCCTGGGCTTGGCGCCTTCACTGCAAGCTGAATACGCCTTGTCCGGCGACGATTACGTGTTTACAGGAACCAACACGCCATTCTCCACGGGTGGCTTCGATGGCCTTGACCTAGATCGGGCGGGGCTTAATGCGGGTTATGAGCGTTTTTGGGACACCCGCTGGAGCGGGGGTGCAACGTTAGGACTAAGCGCCTACAGTGTTAACCGTAACGGGGGTGAAGTTTCACCCCTTGAAGTTGATATAGCCCCGGAGCTGTTTTTGCGGCATTGGAACACCCTAGGCAGCTTCAATTTTCGTCAGCGGTTGGGCGTCGAATACCTGATTGCGGGAGGTGAGGGCAATGAAAGCCGGGCCCGCACAAGGCTTCGCTTCGATCTTGATCGGCTGCTTCCGGTGGGCCGGGTGGTGTTGCGGCCGCGCCTTTCGTATGAGGCATTTGCCTACCTGCGCTTCCAGCGCGACGAAAACGAGCCCAAAGAGCGCACGATTGACTTCACGGCGCTGCGGGCCGAAGTCGGGTTGCGCCTATCTGACCACTTCGACTTTACGCCTTGGTTTGCTTACCAAAGCGCCTATAGCAATGTGCTCCAACAAACCGACATCGACGGCAACGTCGTGATTCCGGGCGGCCGCCGCAACTTTGTGACTCCTGTGCTGGGGCTGGATCTGCGCTACACTATTTTCAAGGGCAAGCAGGTATTTGACCGTCGTCAGCTACCAACACAGCATTAGTACTAACTGTGTATTTCTGGCTTTGGTAAAAGTGGTTTGGGGGGCTTTTTTTCAATGCAGGCCCAAGCTAAACCACAAGAAATTATATTTTAGGTGACATTAAGTCATCATGCTGCTTGAGCACAATAGTGTATATGAGTTACAGAAAGGCAGATTATGTTCCGGGTTATAGAGTGTTCTAATCCGCTAGCATAATAGAATAAGACTTTTTGGCAGAAGTAATTCGCTAAAATTGATTGGTACAGAATTTATAGAATGGGAGTGTCGCCGCTTCAAAACGGCCTTCATTCTGACTTCTAAAAACATCTGTTATCATGGCTACCATTCTGTATAACAACCGTCCTGCTACTCGTCCTGCCCGCGCTTTCAACACTGTATTAAGTGAACTTTTGCGCGACACGCTGCCAACCGCTACTGAGCCCGTTAAATCCTTCATCCCTCAGGCCGACATCCTTGAGTCGGAGGCTGGGTTTGAGTTGCACTTAGCCCTGCCCGGCGTAGCGAAAGAAGCTGTACAAATTGATTTTCAGGAGGGCAAACTCGTTGTCAGCGGTGAGCGCAAAGCGCCTGAAGCCGTTGAAGCTAAAGAGGGTGAACCGCAAAATGCCCCCCGGTTCCGCCGCGTCGAAACCAATTTCGGTAGCTTCACCCGCACCTTCCGCCTCCCCGACACAGTGGATGTAACGGCCATCGAAGCCGAAATGGCGGATGGTATCCTGCGTGTTCGTTTGCCTTTTGACGGTAAGAAAGTGACCAAGCACCACATTGAGGTGCGTTAAGAATATGATTTAAAAAAAGGCTCCGTATTTGGAGCCTTTTTTTAAATCTCTCCTGTTGTACATATAAGCAACCTCGCTACGTTAGGTTGCATCTTATAGTCGAAGCGAGGATCGTATTTGAACCTTGCCTTTTTTGCTTTAAATTCAACTTCTTCTCATATCCAATCCTCGTTTCTTACCCATGCAAGCAAAACAAATGATGCTCGGCCTGCTCGGTTCTGCCATTCTGGGCGGGGGCGTGGCCGTGGGCGGGTATAAGCTATTAGAGCCTACCAACTCCAACGCACCGCAGGTAGTAGCCGCCGATCCGAATGTGCGCTATACCAGTGAGTTGCGCAACAGTGACTATGTAGTGCCGGAAGGTCTGAACTTTGTGGCGGCCGCCTCATCGGTGACGCCGGCCGTGGTGCACGTCATGACGGAGTACGCTCCCAAAATGCGCAGCAACGCCGGTTCTCAGCGCATGGACCCGCTATTGCGTCAGTTCTTTGGTGAGGATTTCGATCAATACCACCAGTCGCCGCAAGCGGGTCCTCAGATGGGCTCGGGCTCGGGTGTTATTATCGCGGCCAATGGCTATATCGTCACCAATAACCACGTGATTGATAAGGCCGATAAGATTGAAGTGGTACTAGACGATAAGCGCAAGTACAAGGCTGAGCTGGTGGGCACCGACCCGACCACCGACCTTGCTCTCCTGAAAGTGCAGGCCGACAATCTGCCCTTCGTGCGCTACGGCAACTCCGACAATGTGAAAGTAGGAGAGTGGGTGCTGGCTATCGGTAACCCTTTCAACCTGAACTCGACCGTTACGGCTGGTATTATTTCCGCTAAAGGCCGCAACATTGGTATTCTGCAGCGTGAAGACCGCATGGGCCTGGAGTCGTTCCTGCAGACTGACGCGGTTGTAAACCGTGGTAACTCGGGTGGCGCCTTAGTCAATTTGAATGGCGATTTGGTCGGTATTAACTCGGCCATTGCTTCTCAAAGCGGCAATTTTGAAGGCTACTCTTTCGCCGTGCCCAGCAGCATTGTGAGCAAAGTAGTAGATGATCTGCTGAAGTATAAAGTAGTGCAGCGGGCCTTGCTCGGCGTCCAGATTCGGGAAGTAGATGCCCGGTTGGCTTCCGAGAAAAAGCTGAAGAACCTGAACGGCGTGTACGTGGAGGAGCTGAGCGAAAACAGCGCTGCTGAGGCTGCCGGCCTGGAAAAAGGTGACGTGATTACCGAAATCAACGGCGCCAAGGTGAACACTTCATCGCAGCTGCAGGAGCAGGTAGCCCGCTACCGCCCCGGCGACAAGATTAAAGTAGCTTTCCTGCGTGGTGGCAACGAGCGTACCGCTACTACTACGCTTCGCAACGCCACCGGCACCACGGATGTGGTGCGGGCCGAGGTAGCCAAGGCTGTGAAGTACGAAGGCGCGACGCTGGAGCCTGTTAGCAGCCAGGAGTTGAGCAAGCTCGGCATTGAAGGCGGCGCTAAGATCAAAGGCATCCGCGACAGCAACTTCCGCCAGACGGGTATTGCCGATGGCTTCATCATCACGCGCATCGACAAGAATAAGGTTGCCAAGCCCCAGGATGTGCAGCGCTATTTAGAGATTGCCAAAAACGGTGATGGTGCCTTGGTTGAAGGGATTTACCCTGATGGCCGCAAAGCATACTACCCCATTGGTCAGGCTGAATAAGCGAGTTGGATAGAACCCAAAAAAGCCCCCCAGAAAACTGGGGGGCTTTTTTGTTAGTTTTGTTTCTCTTACTACCCACCCCTTCCCAGCGTCTATTTCCCTTTTCATTATGAAACAAGCACTCGAAGAAGCCACCGCCACGGGCACTGATGTACAAGAGCATGATCCGCACGGTATCAAGTCAGTATTGCGTGAATTGGGCGTTGAAGCCCGCAATCCAGCCTTTAGCACCGGCCTGAAATGGGGTGGCGCCACTAATACCAAGACCCGCGCCATTCACTCGCCCGCCGATGGGCAATTGATTGGCGAAGTAAGCTTTGCCACCGCCGCCGACTACGAACAAGTAGTGCAGACGGCTCAGGAAGCATTCCAAACCTGGCGGCTGGTGCCTGCGCCCAAGCGCGGCGAAATCGTGCGCCAGATCGGCAACAAGCTGCGCGACTACAAGGAGCCGCTCGGCAAGCTGGTGAGCTACGAGATGGGCAAAATACTACAGGAAGGCTTGGGCGAAGTGCAGGAAATGATTGATATCTGCGACTTTGCCGTGGGTCTTTCGCGCCAGCTGCACGGCTTCACCATGCACTCCGAGCGCCCCGCCCACCGCATGTACGACCAGTATCATCCGCTGGGCGTGGTCGGCATTATTTCGGCCTTCAATTTCCCGGTGGCCGTCTGGAGCTGGAACGCCATGCTGGCCGCCGTCTGTGGCGACGTGAGCATCTGGAAGCCTTCCGAGAAAACGCCGCTGGTCGCGGTGGCCGTGCAGCACATTATCCGGGATGTACTGAAGGAAAACGAGTTGCCGGAGGGTATTTTCAACCTCATCATTGGCGACGCCGAGATTGGCCAGTTGATGGCCGCCGATGGCCGCGTGCCGCTGGTGTCGGCTACCGGCTCCACCCGGATGGGCAAGAAAGTGGGCGAAGTAGTGGGCGCACGCCTGGGCCGCGCGCTGCTGGAGCTGGGGGGCAATAATGCCATTATCCTCACCGAACACGCCGATCTGGACATTGCCATGCGGGCCGTCGTGTTTGGGGCCGTGGGCACAGCCGGCCAGCGCTGCACCACGACGCGCCGCCTCATCATTCACGATTCTATTTTTGAAGACGTAAAGCAGCGTCTGCTCACCATCTACCCCAAGCTGCCCATCGGTAATCCGCTGACGGAAGGCACGTTGGTAGGTCCGCTGATCGATGAAGCTGCCGTGCGCGGATTCAGCGAAGCGCTGGCAGCCGTGCAGCAGGAGGGAGGCAAATTGCTGATTGGGGGGCAAATTCTGACCGGCGACCAGTATCCGGGGGGCAATTATGTGCAGCCCGCTTTGGTCGAAGCCGAAAATTATTACCACACGGTGCAGGAAGAAACGTTCGCGCCCATCCTGTATCTGATCAAATACAGCGGTGATGTGGAAGCTGCCATTGCCCTGCAAAATGGCGTGCGCCAAGGCTTATCGTCGTCCATCTTTACCCTGAATATGCGCGAAGCCGAAGCATTCCTGTCGCAGGCGGGCTCCGACTGTGGCATTGCCAACGTGAACATCGGTACTTCCGGCGCCGAGATCGGGGGCGCATTCGGCGGCGAAAAGGAAACCGGCGGCGGCCGCGAATCCGGCTCCGACGCCTGGAAAATCTATATGCGCCGCCAGACGAATACCATCAACTACTCGCGGGAGCTACCGCTGGCCCAGGGAATTAAGTTTGATATATAAAGTAGCTTAGTCAAACTCGTCTTTCTGTCGAGCACCCTGCCTGAGTTCACTGCAAAGAAGACCCGCGTAGTTTCTACACGGGTCTTCTTTATACATGCCGGGGAAAGATCATTTGCCCTAACTTGGATTATCCGGATTCCAATTGTTTGTCGGGTATATAATGGCGGAAGCGAGCCCGAGTAATAAGCTTGAAACCGCCAGCCAGTTCACTCAAACTAGTGTCGCCTTCTTTTGGCGTTCACTGCCCAACGCTGTACCACCTCAGAAAACCAAAAGCTGCATCCTATGTCTATCACTTCTCACGCAGACTTAGCCGGCCTTCAGCGCATCAGCGAAGCCGTTGGCATTACCCTCAAACAGATGCGCGAGTATGCTGAGCCGGGCATGACGACCAAAGAGCTGGACGAATACGGCGGACGTATGCTGGCCGCCATGGGGGCCAAATCGGCCCCCCGGCTTACCTATGGCTTTCCGGGCTGGACGTGCATCAGCGTGAATAACGAAGTGGCGCACGGAATTCCTTCGGCCCGTAAGGTGCTGCAAGAAGGCGACCTAGTGAATATCGACGTATCGGCGGAGTTGGGCGGCTACTGGGCCGATAATGGTGGCTCCTTCGTGCTCGGGGCGGATATTCACCAGCACCAGCCTCTGGTTGATGCCTCCCGTCAAATCCTGCGTACCGCCCTCAGCGGCATTCGCGGCGGTGTCCGCATTGCTGATATTGGGGGGCTGATTGAAGCAGAAGCGCGAAAATTAGGGTATCGGGTGATCAAGAACTTGGTGGGGCATGGAATTGGACGCAGCCTGCACGAAGAACCGACGGAAATCCCTTGCTACTACGACCGCTACAACCGCAAGCGCTTTAAAATGAACTCGGTGGTAGCAGTAGAAACGTTTATTTCTACTCGCGCCACGTTCGCCCATCCGCTCAGCGACGGCTGGACGCTGACTACCAAAGACGGCAGCTTCGTAGCCCAGCACGAGCATACCATTGTGATTACGGATGACGAGCCTCTCATTCTTACGGCGGCGAACCGGATCTGGGAATAGTTGTAACCTGTTGCGGAACGCGCCTTGGCTCCTAACTTGACCCTGCCCCGCAACCTGGGTTATTTAGTCTGAGACCCCGTGCAACCCGCCTTATCGTTTATTGTCTTTCTCTTGCTTATCCATCAGAACGAGCAGTTTAGCGAAGAAATTCGGATATTCACGGGCTGTTATTTCTGACCTTGCACAACCCAAATATCGCACATGGAGGCTTTTGCGTATACTGATATCAACGCCCCGTTGGTGGAGCGTTGCCGCTTGGGCGACCGCCGTGCCCAGGCTGAAATCTATAAGCGCTACGCGAAGGCAATGTTCAATGCCTCCCTGCGCATTACCGGCGACTTTGCCGAGGCCGAAGACGTGTTGCAGGAGTCGTTCCTGAGCGCGTTTCGTGAGCTGCATAGCTACAAGGGCGACTCGTCGTTCGGTAGTTGGCTGAAGCGCATCGTCATCAACAAAAGCATTAACTGCCTGCGCAATCGGCGCTTGCAGCTGGTGCCGCTGGCCGAGCAGCACGATTCGGTGGGCTCCGATCAGGACGACGACACCGACTTTACGGAAGTAAGTTGGCGAGCTGACCGATTGCGCCGCTGCATCCAGGAACTACCTGATGGCTACCGCGTAGTACTCTCACTGTACCTGCTCGAAGGCTACGATCACGCCGAAATAGCAGGCATTCTGAATATAACCGAATCAACCTCCAAATCACAGTATAGTAGGGCCCGAAAAAAATTGCTGGAACTAGGGCGCCAGCACGGATTGTAAAGCACCTAGTAAGTGTTGGATACACCGGCCGGACTAACGCTCCACCCACATAGCCGCGGGTCATGGTCGAAGGGAAGAAACGTGCGAATAACCACCTGTATGAACGAGAATAAGAAATCACTTGAAGCTTTCGTAGAGCAGCACCGCGCCGACTTCGACGCGTTCGAGCCACGCCCCGATCTGTGGGACAGCATCGAAGAGGAGCTGACGACGCAATCTGTGGCGTTCGACGAAACGGAAGAGGAAGTGCCCCTGCGCATTATAAAACTGGCCCCCGAGCCAGTAGTACCAGCCAAAAAAGCCCCTTGGAATGGCCGCTTTGGCATTGCCGCCGCTATTGCCGTTACGGTACTAGCCGGTGGGGGGCTTTTCTGGCAAAACTCCGCCTCACCAACTGCCTCTGTCTGGACAAGCATTAGTCCTGCGCCTTACCTTACCACGGCTCCTACGGAAGAAGAAACCAACGACTCCTTTTATTACGGAACCAACCCTGTAGCCACGGCGGCCGCCAATGCGCCTACCCAGCGCCTGAACACGGCTGTGAAGCAGATGGAAGCCTACTTTGCCTCCCAGATCAAAGAACGGGCCGGCGAGTTACGCCAGCTGGAAGAAGAAAGCTCCAACGCCCCCGCCGCCGATTGGCAACGCGAGCTGGCTGTACTCGACTCGACATATGCCCAACTCAAAACCGAGCTATACCGCAACCCCGAGCCAGACATGGTGCTCGACGCCATGAATCGCAACCTGCAAATCAGGGTTGATATCTTAAACCAGCAGCTGCGGACCCGCGAAAGAATGCTGGAGTACCACACTGATGAGCCAGAAGTGGCCAAAAACAATCGCAAGCGATGAAAACGGTCCTGATGGGTTTTAACTACTGTCTGTTGTCGCTGGCGGCGAGCCTCACGCTGATTCAGCCTGGAAAAGCCGAGCAGCTTTCTCCTCTGGAGCCAGTGACTGTTGTCATTGATAACTACCACCAGGGGGCTGGTACCACTCAGCCGGGTATGCCGCAGCAGGGTGGCGCCCCGCCTTCCACGGCGCCGGTACAGCAAGGCAGCCAGGGCCAGCAAGAAATGAGTGCGGTGCCAGCCGTGGAAAAGAGCCGCAAGCTGAGCCGCACCTTCGCGGCGCGCGCCGACAAGCCATACTCCTTGCAAACCCGCTACGGCCGCGTACAGATCAATACCTGGAACCGGGCCGAAATTCGCACCGACGTTGATATCATTACCCGCGCCGACTCAGACGAAAAAGCGCAGGAGCTGATGAATATGATTCAGGTGAGAATGCTGGAAAACGACCCGAATACGGGTGGAATAGCCGTTCAGTCGAAGTTTGGAGCTATGCCTAACGGTTGCGCCAGCCGGCAACGGCTCTACGAAGTGAACTACACCGTTTGGCTGCCCAAAAACACGAATTTACGCGTGTACAATACCTTCGGCGACATCAGCATCAACAACGATCTGACAGGCACCACGGAGCTGGCAGTAGAATATGGCAGTCTGCGCACAAGCCGCCTGGATGGTCCACAAAACCTATTGCGCGTAGGTAACGGTCAGAGCACCATTGCTTTCGCCAGCAAAGCCAGCATCGATGCTTCTTACTCCAAACTCCGCCTGGACGCGGGGGAAGTGGTAGACTTGCGCAACAACTACTCCGATATCGACATCGGTACCGTGCGCGATCTGACGGTACACAGCAAGTACGGCGACGTGGCTCTGGGTACCGTTCGGAATCTGCGCGGCTCGTCGGGCTTCTCTAAGTTCAGCATTGATCAATTAAATGACCAACTGGATATGAAGGTGCAGTACTGCCCCGCTTTTGAAGTCCGCAACACCGGCAAAAATTTCCGTCAGATCAATCTGGATGGCGGCTACAGCACTTTTCTGCTGAACTTCTCGGAAGGTGCCGGGTTTGACTTTGATGTGAATACCCTGCACGGCAAGCTTCTGGTTGATAAAGAGTTAGTGCGTGTTCGGTCGGAAGAAAGCAGCTCAACTGCCAGCGATACGCAGGGTAAGTTTGGGGGAGCCAGCGCCAAAAATTCTGGCAACGTAAACATCAAAGTGCGCTACGGCAACGTAAGCTTTAATAAATAGGGCGCTGCAACGCCCTCATCACTATCGTTCTGGTGGTGAGTGCAGAAGGGTAGTGAGGAGAGGAGAAAAGTCAGCTAGAGCTGGCTCTTCTCCTCTTTATTTTTTGCTGTACCCTACGCTGGGGGGCAAAAATTATTCACTGTTAGTCAGCGGCTACCTTTGCGCTGCCAACCTGTCTGTATGCGCCTTATACTCACTACGCTTCTGCTCGGACTAACTGTCTCAGAGACTTTTGCCCAAACCAAAGCTGCTATGTCTTCGCCTGTTGCGCCCGCCGTGTCTGCCCTGTCGTCGCCCATGCGTACGTATGCGCTACGCTTAGCACCCGGCCAGGATTTGCGGCAGCAGCTTCAGGCTTTCGCCCAAGCCTATCAGATAAAAGCTGCTACTATAATTACGGGGGTTGGCAGCCTGACTACCGTTCGGCTGCGCCTCGCCAATCAGCCTGGATCAACTGAGTATAAGGGGCATTTCGAGGTAGTGTCGCTGGTGGGTACGCTCTCTGTAAATGGCAGCCACCTACATCTGGCCGTTGCTGACTCCGCGGGTCAAACCATTGGGGGGCATTTAGTAGATGGCAACCTGGTTTATACCACCATGGAACTGGTAATAGGTGTGCTGGAAGAGCTAGACTTTCGGCGCGAAACAGATCCTGTTTCTACCTATCAGGAGTTGGTGGTTTATCCGGCTGAAGTCCGTAAGAAAATGACAATTGATAAGCCGAAAAAGTAAGCGCCATATTGTTTAATGTACTTGATATAAATTTTGCATAGTTAGTGCCCAGTTCTTTCAGGAAATCACTGAAATACGTACTATTGTAGGAATGTTCCGTGAACTGCCGTGGTTGCGGACAGGCTGGCGCATTACTATACTATCAGGTTTAATTTGATGCGCATTTCTACTTATAGCGCCCTGCTATTTCTATGGGCAGGTGCTACTACGGCAGCTTGGAGCCAGCAAACCCCGCCAAAATCGCTAGCCAATTCTCAACAGGTTTTACAAGAAGGATCTGCACTGCACAGCAAGGGAGAATATGCGGCAGCTATTGCTCGCTACTTAACGGTTAGTTCGGCTGACACGAACTACTTGAAGGTTCAAAGTGAACTGGCTTCATCTTATTTACAAAGCAAGCAGTACCCAGAAGCGGCCGCTATTAGCAGTAGGTTGGTTGCCTTGCAGGTGCATGATGCGCAGCCCTATGATATTTTAGCCACAGCGCAGGAATCTCAGGGCAATGCAAAAGCCGCACTTGCCACCTATACGGAAGCACTCCGACGGTTCCCATACAACCAGATACTATGGTATAATCAGGGGGTAAGTCAGGGCCTGGTTAATGACTACCCCGCCGCGTTAGCGAGCTGGCAACGCAGCCTTGAGCTGAGCCCGCTGCATGGCAGTACTCATTACCAGTTGGCCCAACTGGCTATACGGCAAGGCCAGCCTGCTCGCGCCTTGATAAGCCTGCTTACATTCCTATCTATCAATCCAGACAGCCGAGATATACTCATACTGGCCGAGCAAATATCTTCTAATGCTCTGGAATTAGATGCGAAGGAAAAACTGACGCCTTTTGTCCCTAATGAGGCATTCCGGGAACTCGACTTACTAATAAACTCTAAGGCTGCCCTGCGCAAAGACTACAACTCGAAGGTGAAGTTTAACGCTAACGTAGTAAAGCAAGCGCAGCTGCTAGTTGAGAAATTTCCGGTGGCCGGCCCCAATGAAACCGATCTGTGGCTGCGTGCCTACACGCCCTTAATACAAGTCTTGCGTCAGGACGAAAACCTGATTGCCTTCACGTATCTCATTTTGTCCTCGGCTGATGATAAAAAGGCAGCGGGGTGGGTGAAAAGCAACAAAGGCAAAATTGATAAAATGGTAGAGGCTGCCGGGCCTGCTATCAATCAATTTCGAGCCTATCAAACTTCCTCAACAGTACAGGGCAAACCCACGCGCATTAAGGCATGGTTTACCGGTGAGGGTAAATTAGAAGGATTGGGCGATGGAGAGGGCACGGGCGAAAAAGCCATTTTGCGGGGCCCTTGGCAAATGATTGATGAGGAAGGTGCTATTACGGAGGAAGGAAGCTTTTCAAACGCGGGCAATCGGGTAGGCACATGGCGCAGCTACCATATCAATGGTCGTTTGGAAAAAGAGCTGGCTTATGATGCGGAAGGCAAGCTTCACGGTCGCTACGTAGAGTATCATGATAACGGGGCGTTATCGGTAGAAGGGAACTACGAGCATGGGCAGCCGGCGGGCGTTGCCAAGCTTTACCATTACTGCGGTACCATCCGGGAGGTACGTCCCTACGCACAAGGCGACATCAACGGCGAGGCGCTTTTTTATTATACTGACGGAAAGCTGCAACGACGGACTAACTATAAGTCTGATAAGAAGGAGGGAATAGAAACCGGCTTTTATGCCGATGGTACCCCAGAGTACACCACCACCTACATGGCCGGCAAGCGCCAGGGGGCATTTACAGTATACTATGCTGATAAGGCACTAGAGCGCAAAGGCTCTTATGACCAGGATGAAATGCACGGCCCATACACAGAGTATCATGCTAATGGGCAGGTGGAGTCGACTGGTACGCTCAATCATGGCAAGCTTACTGGCCCACTAAAGCTGTATTATACAACGGGTAAGCTTAGCGTAGAGAAAAACTATGATGCAGCGACAGGCGAGCTACATGGCCCATACCGCGACTATGATTTTGATGGTAAGCTGTTAGAGGAACAACTCTACGACCAAGGGCGAGTGACCCGAGTATCGGCATATGATGCGGGGGGCAAAATGGTAAGCCAGACACCAGTAGCTAAAAAAGGGAAAACTACCATCAAAGGCCTGCGCATCGATGGTACCACGCTCTATACTGGTAGCTATTTAAATGGTCAGCCCGATGGCGAGTGGGTATTTCTGCACCGCAACGGCGCTACTCGGGAAGTACGCCGCTACGCCTCTGGTGTGCGGCAAGGCCTTTCGGAAGAGTACTACGCGACGGGTAAGCTGAAGCAGCGCTATAGCTATGTCAATGACGAGTTGGACGGATTCTGCGAGTTGTTTTACCCTGATGGCGTAGTACAGCGGGCGGGCTTCTACCAGCATGGACAGGAGCAGGGAGAGTGGCGTCAGTACTATGCCGATGGTACCTTGAGTGAACAGTACAACCTCCTGAATGGCACTGTGCACGGCCAAGCACGCAGCTTTACCCCAACTCGCCAGCTTACCCAAGAGCGGTGGCTCGAATACGGCCGTCTGCTTACGCTTACAGCCTTCGACTCGACGGGGAAAGTGGTAGATCGTTTTGACATCACGCACGCTAGCAAAAAGTTTTCCCTGCATTACCCCGGCGGCAAACCGCGTCTTGAGAGTGCATTAGCTTGCTATGAGTTTGATGGCCCTGCAACCTGGTTTTCGCCCTCTGGCAAAACCGAGCTAAGCTACAGCCAGCAGCAAGGTAATCGTCATGGCGCCTTCCGGTCGTACCACCCTACTACGGGAAAGATTGCGATGGAAGGAACCTACCGCAACGGTCAGCGTGAGGGCGAATGGAAGCAATACTATGATTCCGGGAAGCTCAGAAGCAAAGGCACCTATCGCAACGGGGAAGAAGAAGGTGAGTGGCAGTATCTATTCGAAAACGGTCAGCCAGATATGACGCGCACATTTGTGGGTGGCGAGCTGCAAGGGCCTGCCCGCCAGCATAATATGCAGGGAGAATTATTGGTTGAAAAGATGTTTGAGCGTGGCGAAGCAGTTAGCTTCCGTGGCTCAGGATCGGATGGAAAACCAACTGGCGCATACCAGGCATTGACAGGCATACTGACTACTCAATTTGCCAATGGTAAGCCAGCTACAGTGGAAAACTATAAAGGCGGCCGCTACGATGGCACCCGCACTTACTACTATAGCAACGGGCAGGTATTCCGGCGGGTACAAAACCAAAACGGTGGTGTATTGAGCGGTTTGCTGACAACGTATTACCCTGACGGTAAGCTACGGGAAGAAGAAAATTATGCCCATGACGAGCTGCATGGCCGCAGCCGCTACTATCGTCCCGACGGTACGCTGGAGCGGGAGGAAAGCTACCGTAGCGGTGAAAAATCTGGCCCCACTATCTATTATAATGCTCAGGGCAAGCCTGTAAAAACAGAAGTATACTGGAATACTTACGTGTATGATGTTCGCTAACTGGCCCGGCCTGCTTTGCCATAGCAAAACAGTGCTGTCATTGATCGTCACTGCGGCAATGACCTCATCAATGGCGCTTGCTCAGCAACCTGTGCAGCTAATGCAGCAGATGCAACAGCAGTATCCGGGGGAGAAAGCTGTTTACCTTGATTACCGTCAGGACCTGACGGTAGAAGTGAAAGGCGACTCGGTTCAGGTGCTCGCGCGTCATCACTATGATATGCTGCATCTGGCGCCGCAGTCAGTGGCCTATGCCCCCGATCAGGTGTACAGCTCTTATTTCAATCGGTTGCAAAAGCTGGAGGCCCGTACGTTGCTGCCCGCCAATAATGACTACAAAACGGTTAAGGTAACGGACTTCAAGAATAAGTTTGAGATGCGTCCGGGGGTGTTTTTTGACGACGTACGCTCTACTAGCTTCAGTTATCCGGCAGTGGTACCCGGTGCGCGCACCGTGGCCGACTACACCACGCGCCATCCCGATGGGCGCTTTCTGGTACCCTTCAATTTTGCCTCCTACGTGCCCGTGCGTCATGCGGAGCTAACTATTACTGCCCCCCGCACCGTGAAAATAAGCGCTAAGCTGTTTCAGGTGCCGACTGGCAAAGTCAGCTTTAGCAAGCAGGAAAAAGGCAGCACGGTGATCTACCGCTGGGTAGCTGACAACCTGCCAGCTGTTCCGCGCGATGAAAATGCACCGGAATCGGACTACTACGTGCCCCATGTAGTTTACTATCTGGAAGAAGCCGTGATTGGTGGTCAGCCACGTAAGTTGCTGGGGGGCATTTCTGAGCTTTACACGCTGTATTCTGGCTTTATTGCCAACCTCGACAAAAAGGAGGATCCAGCCCTGCACCGGGTGGTGGACTCATTGATGGTAGGAGCTAAAACCGAGCAGGAGCGGGTGCAGCGCGTGTATTATTGGGTACAAGATCATGTACGCTATATCGCCTTCGAAAACGGACTTCGTGGCTTTATCCCGAATGATGCCGGCCAAGTATATGCTAAGCGATACGGCGACTGCAAGGACATGGCTAACCTCACGCACCAAATGTTGCGCTTGGCTGGAGTGAAGTCATATCTAACGTGGATTGGTACCCGCGACCTGCCTTACCACTACGCCGAGCTGGCAACTCCAGGTGTGGATAACCATATGATAACGGCTTACGAGTCGAAGTCGGGCGAGTATGTATTTTTAGATGCGACCAGCAAATACACGCCTTTCGGGATGCCGTCGTGGATGATTCAGGGTAAAGACGCTCTGCTTTCGCTCGATGCCAAGAATTGCAAAGTTGTGAGCGTGCCGGTAATGCCGAAGGAGCGCAATGTGGTGGTCGACGTGTCGCAAGTAGCGTTGGATGGCACTACCGGCCTGCGGGGCAGTGGGCAACTCGCCCTCGATGGCTATCCTAAAGTGCGTCAATCCTATGCCCTTGATGGTCTCGACAAAACCCAGGAGTCGAAAACAATTAAAAATCTGCTGGAGCGGGGAAACAACAAGTTTTTTGTGGACACCTATTCGGTTCAGAACCTCGATGCGCGCGATAAGTCGCTCACCATCGACTACGAATACCGGTTGCAGGATTATGTGCAGCGCCTGGACGACGAGATCTATGTGAACCTGAATCTGGATCAGTCTTATGGTACAGACCGTATCGACGTAGCCAAGCGTCGCCTGTCGCGCTTTAGCGACTATAACCACACCACCCGCACCCGCACAGAGTTTGAAATCCCAGCGGGCTACGATATCGAACACTTGCCTGAGAATGTGCAAACGCAGGATGCGGTGCTTGGCTTCTCAATTCGCTATGAGCGGCAAGGCAACAAAATTGTGCAGGAAAAAGAGTTGTACATGGATTGCCTGCTACTAGAGCCCGCCCAATTCGCCCAGTGGAACACAGTAGTCGACAAGTTAGGGGCGGCTTACCGCGATGTGCTTATCCTGAAAAAGAAGAAAGCTTGATTCTCCTTGGGGGGCTTTTTTTGCCTGAACTCCACTGTATCAATACCTCGTTTTTATTTTCTACCTATCAATTACTACTAGTGAAAAAACGTATCAGCTCCGCTTGGCTGCTGGCCTTCGTATTCGTGCTGACTATTCCAGCCCTGTGTGCTCAAAAATTGCCCCCCAACCTAACCTATGCCACTTATAGTTGGGACGCCAAGCGTAAGCGCCTGCCAGTGACAGAGGCCGAAGCTAAAATGCCGGCTGTAGTGATGCGCGATTTCAGCGCCCACGAGTTTACCTATGACGAAAGCGCTAAGAGCCTGCGTTTATTCTCCTTAGATCATCGCATTGTGCGCGTCAATACCTCCGATGGGATTGAGCGCTTCAATAAGATTTACGTGCCCGTTCAGAATGGTGGTCAGATTCTGTTACTAAAGGCCCGCACTATAAGCCCCCGAGGCGAGGTGGTAGAAGTGAGCGAGGCCAACATGAAAGAGCTGAAGGACGAAGATGGCGGCCGTGGCTATAAAATCTTTGCCGTGGAAGGCGTCGAGAAAGGCAGCGAGATTGAATACGTATACAGCTATGAGCACGCCGCCAATTTCTTTGGGCGTGCTTATATGCAAAGCGAAGTGGCTGCGCACAACGTCACGTTCGAGCTGATTTCGCCGGAGCAGTTCACCTTTGATATGCGCCTCTACCAGGGCGCCACCTCCAACACCGTGGCCGATACGGTACAGAATGGTAAACGCATAATGCGCATAGCCCTCGACAATGTGCCTGCTGCTCTTGAGGAAGGCTTCGCCAACATGCAGGCCGAGCGAATGCGTGTGGAATACAAGCTGGCCTATAACTCTGCCCGCGGACGAGTGCGCTTATTCACCTGGGCCGATGCAAGCCAGCATCTGCACACGCTTATATACGGCTTCACCAAAGACGAGCAAAAAGCCCTGGATAAGTTACTCAAACAAATGAATTTGCCGGCCCAGGCATCCTCTACGGAGAAGGCTGCTGCAGCTGAGCACTATATAAAAATCAATTTTCAACTTAACGAAGCCACCGACAAAGACCTGGTGCGGGTGGTGGCCACGCGCGCGGCCTCGCAAATGGGATTTGCACGCTTGTTTGCGGCTATACTGAGCAAGCTGAGCGTTGAGCACGAGCTGGTGGTTACTTCCAATCGTAACGAAGCCCCTTTCGACGAGGCTTTCGATACGTGGAATTATCTGGAGCACTACGCCTTCTACCTACCCGCTACCAAGCAATGGTTGGCGCCAGGCCGGGCCGACTATCGTATGCCACTTATCCCAGCCGAATGGACAGCTACCCGGGGCTTGTTTGTACGCACCGTGAAGCTAGGAAGCACAGAATCGGCAGTAGGCACTGTGCGCGAAATTCCTACCCTGACCGCTGATCAGAGCCAGGATGACTTAGCTATAGCTGTCCGGTTCGGGGCGGCAATGGATAAAGCCACTGTTGATATCAAACAGACAATGGGTGGTTACCAGGCACAGCAAATTCAGCCATTCTACTCACAAATTCCGGATGACAAGCGAACAGAAGCGATGCAGACGCTGGTAAAAGGCAATGTGCCTGATGCTACCTTCCAACGCTTGGTCGTTACGAATGGGGAGCCCGGATTAAACCCATTACTTAAACCGTTTATAGTAGACGCCACCGTAGAAACGGCTGCGCTACTCGACCGGGCCGGATCAAAATACCTGTTTAAAGTTGGTACCTTACTTGGGGTCCAATCCGAATTGTATCAAAATGAGACGCGTCAATATGACGTAGAAAACGCCTACAACCGCCGTTATCAGCGTACCATTACCTTCGAGCTGCCAGCCGGCTACCAAGTGCGCAATTTGCAGGACCTAAACATCGTTGCTAAAGCCGGCCCCGGCTCCACGCCTACTTACTTATTTGAGTCGAGCTACGAGCAAAAGGGACAAGCAGTAACGGTGACCATCAACGAGCATTACCGGGAAGTACGCTGGCCTAAAAAGGACTTTGAAGCGTTTCGTAACGTTGTAAATGCTGCTGCTAACTTTAATAAAGTTGTGTTGGTTCTGGAGAAGAAGGCTTCGTAATGAGATGATAGTAGCCTCTTGAAATTGATTTGGTGGATGAGTCGTCTTACTTTATGCTCTGTTAATCATTTCATATGCCGCCCACCACTCCTGACACTGCTTCAAGCCCCGCCGACACGCCCCATGCCGCCGCTTTTCGTCGTACCATCCAGAATCCGTTGAAGCTGCGCCTGTTTATGCTGCGTAGCTTACCCATGGCTTACCTGGCAGGCCTGCGCGTGCGCGATGTCACGCCGGAACAGGCTACCGTGACGGTGCCGTATAAATACCTGACGAAAAATCCCTTTCGCAGCATCTACTTTGCCTGCCTGAGCATGGCCGCCGAAATGGCCAGCGGTGTGCTCGCGCTGATGCATATCAGCAGTGGCCCGCCCGTATCGATGCTTGTAACGGGGCTGGAGGCAGAGTTTACGAAAAAAGCTGTAGGGCTCATCAGCTTCACCAGCTTCGATGGCGGCCGTATTGGTCAGGCTATTGCCGAGACTCGTGCTACTGGCGAGGGCCGAACCGTGGTATGCACCAGCACCGGCACCGATCAGGCCCGTGATATAGTGGCCATTTTTCGGATTACCTGGTCGTTTCGGGCTAAGCGCTAAAACACAAGCTGTATTTCGGTTGGGTAGTGTAAGGTTAGAATTCCGGCTCCCGGAGTTGCTGGGGGGCTTTTTTGTTGGGAAAAACTGCTTATTTTTAAATCAAAGCGCCTGCGTTACAGTTTAGATTGGGCTTGTCACCAATGCCAGTGTGTTACTGAGCTCCGGCGCAATCTTCGTCTGCGAGGACCAGATAAAAAAGACTCCGTATCTTGCAAGCTCGTCAGTAGAGCTGCTTGCCACTTGGCAGATTCTGAGAGTTTTCGAATGATGTGTGGTGGCCCATGTTTTCTCCTATGAACCATATTGCTTACATGAGCCGGGCTGTTCGGCCTTTATCCGATCAGGAATTGCAGGAGCTGCTGGCGCAATGCCGCCGCGATAATGCGCGCAACAATGTCACTGGCATCCTGTTTTACAGCCACGGCAACATCGCTCAGCTGATTGAGGGCGACCCAGCTGTTACCAGGCCGCTCTTCGAAAAGATTGCTCAGGATGGGCGCCATTCAAACGTGGTTAAGCTCGCGGATAAGCCGATTGAGGCGCGTAGCTTTCCTGACTGGTCAATGGCCTTTCATCCAATTGATCCGGAAGGGTTTAGTGCCCTGACAGACTTCTTTCTGCCCCATCAGATGCCCGCTACACCTGATACGCTCAGTATTGCCGATGCCCTTCTGGTTGACTTGGTGCGCCAGGCCGTATTTGGCGCCAATACCACAGCGGCTGAGTCTGCTAGCGTAGGCAATTAACACCGCTCCTCAGTGCTAGGCAGGTAGATATTTCTTGTGAGCATGGGAGTTATAGCCAGTCAGGGTAGAAAGCAAACGCTTCAACCGAGTTGAGGCTTGCGTTTCTTCCGTTTGCTGCTGTGTTAGCGCCGCATTTTATTTTGTTGCTGTCTTGATTTATCTACATGCGTGACCAGGAGCTTCAGCGTATTCTACGGCATATGCCGGCGGGTATTGCTACCCTTTTGGGCCCGGAGTTGCGGTATGGCTTTGTAAATGAAGCAATGCAGGCCTTATTAGGCGGAAACACTCCTGAGGGCCAGCCTTTGACCGATGTATCTCTACCCGCCGACCTGCGCGAAGTCATGCAGAAGGTGTACGATTCGGGAAGTCCTTTCGTCGCTAAAGCATACGGATTGCCTCTTCTTGGAAGCAACGGCGAGGAGCCTACTCCGCGCTACTTCGATATTGCCCTCGAACCGCTACAGGATGATGAGGACCAGGTGCATGGGCTGCTGCTGTTTGCCGTCGATGTGACGGGACAGGAGGAGGCGCGGCAACGTGCTCACGAGCTGGCTCTCGAAACGCGCCGCCTGGATGCGCGCTTGCGCGTATTGACCGAAACTGCCCCCCAGATTACCTTTACCGTGGATGCGGCCGGCAACTACGAGTATGTAAGCCCGCAGTGGTACTACTTCACTGGGCAGCCGCCCACCGCCGATCTGGATGCTATTTGGCCGCTGCTTGTTCACCCTGAGGATAGATTGCGGGTGTTGTATCAGATGGAGGCCGCGCGGAAGGCTGGCATTGGGTGGAGCCACGAATACCGGCTACGGCGCCATGATGGGCAATACCGCTGGCTGCTTAGTCGGGCCGTACCCGAGCTGCACGCCCCTGACCAAGCCGCTTACTGGCACGGGGCCGTTACGGAAGTGCACGATCAGCGCGAGCTAGCCGATGCCCTACGTCGGGGCGAAGCGGAGCTACGTTTTCTGGCCGATAGTATTCCCCAGCTTATCTGGACGGCCACCGCCGAGGGATTTATCGACTATTATAATCAGCATACTGCCGAATATACCGGCTCATCAGCCGATGAGCTAGGGCCTACGGGCTGGGTGTCCTTGATTCATCCTTCTGAGCAAAGTAGTGCCGCACGCCGCTGGGTACAATGTGTAGCCTCCGGCGAAAGCTTTGACGGCCTTTTTCAGATGCGCCGCCACGATGGACAGTACCGCTGGCACATCATCCGGGCCCGGCAGCTGACCGATGCCCGGGGGCTGCGCTGGTTTGGCGCGTGCACGGATGTAGACGATCAGCACCGTCTGCGCGAAGTGCTACAACACCAATATGACGAGCTGGCGCGCACCAACCGCGACTTGGATACTTTCGTGTACACCGCCTCCCACGATCTGAAACAGCCTTTGTTTAACCTCAGGGGGCTTTTTGATGAGCTGCGCCGCACGGCGACCTTCGATGACGAAGAGCACGAAGTGCTACTGCGAATGGTCGATGGGGCTTTGGGTCAGCTGGACGTTACGCTCCACGATTTGGCCGCCACGGTGCAGGAGCAACGGCAGTTAACAGCCCCTACGGAGGCAATCGACTTGCGTAGTGTAGCCGAGGAAGTACTGTTGGGTTTGCGCGTACTCGTAGAGGATGCGGAAGCAACTGTAAATCTCGACTTTAAGGCGGCTCCTACCTTGATATACGGCCGCGCCAACTTGCGCAGCGTACTGCACAATCTGCTGAGCAACGCCCTCAAGTATGCCTGCCCCGAGCGCCCGCCGTGCATAACCATAGCGAGCGGCATGACTGAAGCGGGTAAGCCCTGGCTGAAAGTGCAGGACAATGGCCTGGGTATGGAAGTGAACAAAGATGCTAACCCAATATTTCAGCTTTTTGACCGCCAGCATCCTCACATTGGCGGAACGGGCGTGGGGCTGTATCTGATACAGCGCATTGTTACGAGCCGTGGGGGGCATTTAGAGGTGGCAAGTACCGTAGGCGAAGGCACAACTTTTACAGTCTATTGGTTTGGATAGCTGCCAAGCCAGTAGGCTAATCAGGCAATAGGAAAGTAGGTAGGCTGCAATTTGCCCCCCAGTGCTCTACTCTTCCTCCGCCAGGCTTTCCTTCGTAATCACATCTACCATTCCGTCTTCGCTTACCACAATAGCCATGCACGGATATGGGCTGCTCTCCACGTAACGAATGGCGGAGTTGTAGCGGGCGCCGCGCGTGCTGGTGCCCCTGCCTGAAGCCTTGCCATCGAGAATCACCCCGATAGAATAGCAGTAAGACTCCGGATCCACGAGCACGGCGCCATCGATAGACGTAACCAGACGGGTGATGAGCGGCGTGAGCGGAACGGGCTCGATGAGCGTGCATTGCAGCTTGAGGCGGTCAGCTTCGGCCAGCGCCTCGGTCGTGACGACGACGAGCGTTCCGTGCTTTTGCCGGCTGGCTTCCAGCACCACGTCCCAGAGGCGCTCCACTTTTTCGGGGGCGGTCAGATCAAAGGTGCGGCGCAGATCTTTGCGGAACTGGCTGCGGTTGAGACGCGCGCGCGGCAGACTGGGGTTGCCGTAGGTGGTACGCATCAGTACTTTGCCGTCGTGCTGAAATTCCCAGGCATAATGCGTTACGAAGTTGATAACGAACAAATCTTCCCGGCTTGGGTCATAATGACCGATGGGCCGGCCGAGGGCGTACACATTCTCGCCGTCTGCGAGCAGGCTTACGTCGGAAGTCGTCATTTCCAGCAGCTTGCGCACGGCCCGGTAGTCGGTGAGCGGGGTAGGGCAGGTGAGGGCAAACACTTCCTCCAGGTTAGGGTGGCGGCGTTTGGCCAGATACATCTTGCCCACGCCCTCCGCGCCCTCGTAGCGTAGGGAAGAAATGGTGTTGTAGGTGGCAAACAGCTTAGCCGTGGCCGGGCTGATGCCCAACGCTTGGGCAGGCGTATCCATGAGCAGCTTACCAGCGGCGCGCAGTAGCTCGTCGGTTTCGCGGTGGCGCAGCAGCATGCCTGAGCCGGGTTCGGGCTCCGTCAACGACTTCACGCACTCCTCATGAAAGCGCAGCACGGCCGCCAGGCCCAGCGACGACGCCAGCAAGCGGCCATCGGTGTAATAGCGGTTGGGCGTGAGGGCCGGGTGAGTGCGCAGAACTTTGCGGCTGAGGCGCAATACCGTCAGCACGTAGAAATCACCAATCTGAATGGGTATGCCCGCGAAGGATTGACGCTTTTTATCTGCTGAATCTACCTTGTCGAGAACTTCCTGCACCGCCAGCCGCAGACCAATGCTATGCTGCTTGCGCCGGATCATTTCCTCGCTCATCACCTGCTCACGGTCAAAATAAGCCCCCCAGGGCTCCCGGAGCTGGAACTCCTGGCCCCGAGCCAGCACCCGGCCGAAGTGGGCGAAATCAAGGCCACAGTCGGCGGGCTCCAGGCAAACGGCGGCTAGTACATCTTCATTTTGTTGGTCGGGCTCAGCTACCGGAATGCCCATCAGGAGGACATCAGGCGCTAAATCATCATCCAGCGTATCAAAAATGCCATTAGCAATAGCCTGAGCCGCCTGCTGAAAACGGGATTGGTACGCCCATATTACCTGCGAGCCAGGTGCAGGCAAAGGCATGGTGGGTGCTACAGGAGGAGCCGAAACGAGGGGAAGCGGAGAAAGCATAGTGTAGGCGGCAAGAAAACGGAGCGGAATAAATAAATATAAGTCACTGATTTATAATAATATGAGTTATAGTTGAGTTGCCGGCGCAGAGCTTTTACAGCTGAAACACAACCGGCAACACCATCTTTTGCTTCATTGGCTGCCCTTTATAGCGGGCGGGCGTCCATTTGGGAGCCGCTTTGATCAGGCGCAACGCTTCCTCATCGAGGCCCGAGCCAAGGCGCTTAATAACCTTAGGCTCAACGAGCGAGCCATCCTTCTCTACGATAAACTCCATCATCACGCGGCCCTCTACTTTGCGCTGACGGGCCAGCGTCGGGTATTTCTGGTTTTCCTGAATCCAGGTAAAAAAAGCCTCGGTGCCACCTACGGGCCGGGCAGGCTCATCGGGTTTTACCATCGTAGCGCCCGATGGGGTGGTAGCTCCGGCAGGCGCGGCGGCAGCCGTAGCGCCCGACTCATCTGCTGGAATAGCAAAGGACACGGGTACCGTGACGCGCTGCCGAACTTTTGCCCCCCGGTGCTGCGCCGGCGTCCATTTTGGGCCGCCTTTGATGAGGCGAATAGCTTCCTGATCTAATTCCGGGTCGAGGGGCTGCGTAACGGCTACATTGGAAATAACGCCCGACTTTTCCACCACAAACGTAACGGGTGCCGTGCCCTGCACGCCGCGCTGTAAGGCTCCTGTGGGGTATTGCTGATTGTCGGCCAGATACTGCGCGTACGCTTCCACGCCGCCCACGGGCACAGCGGGCTGACCGACGGTGTCATAAATCTCGTCGGCGTTGGGCTTGGGGGCTTTCAGCTTTTGCTGGGCCTGAACACTGGAAAAGCCTGCGGCACTCATCAGCAGTAACAAGCTCAGACAGCGGAGGGGACGCAATAGGGGCATAAAGCAAAGGTTAAAAGTGGATAACATAGCCGTGTCACAACAACCACACCAGCGGCCCACTGGGTTCAGATGACGCCCGATGTGGCGTAAGCAGGCTCCTCTGATGGTCTGGTACCTGACAAAAAGTAGTATCGTTTACTAAGGCCTTAGGCATAGAATAACTTGAGTCGCCTCTAAAGCACTAGACGGATAACTCCGGAAAATGCCTTAGGCTTTGGTACTTTTAGGCTCAACTGTCGCTTGCCTGTGCCCCAACCTGCTGCCTTTCGCCCGCTTTCCGTCGCGCCCGCCGACGTATTCACTGACAATCTTGCTGCCCACGCCAAGCAGGAGCAGTACTACGGGCGGCGCCACCAGGCCGTGGCCTGGGTCCGGGTAGTCGTGTTTGGGGCGGGTGCGCTGGGGGGCTATTATTTGTTCAGTAATGGCAATAACCTGGCTGGGCTGGCGTACGTGCTGGCGCTGTACGTGGTGTTTGTGCTCGTCATGCGCTGGCACAGCCGCCTGGGGTACCACTACAATCACTATCGGCTGCTGGGCGTAATCAATCAGGAGGAGTTGGCACGGCTAGGGGGCAAATTGACTCAGTTCGATGCTGGCGCACGCTACCTGGATGCCAGCCATGCCTACGCCGCCGACCTCGATGTGTTTGGTCCGCACTCCTTGTTCCAGCTGCTCAGCCGTGCCACCTCCCGCCTGGGCCAGGATCGGCTGGCTGACTGGCTGCGGCAAGCTGCCACACCAGCCGTCGTGCGCGCCCGTCAGGCTGCCGTGGCCGAGTTGACCCCCGATGTTATCTGGCAGCAGGAGTGGCAGGCCCGCGCCCGGCACTTTCCGCGTCAGAACGACGATCCGCGCCGCTTCGCTGACTGGCTACAGCAGCCCGATTTCTTCGCCGATAAAGCCTGGCTGAAAGTGGCTTTGTTCATTCTGCCGCCGCTGGCGCTTACCAGCGCGGGGCTGTGGCTGTCGGGCTATTCGTTTGGAATCGTTGTGCCGTTTCTGCTTGTGCTGGGGGGCATTAATCACTATTACCGCGTGGCCCGCGACGACTACTTCGAGCACAGCGACAGCATGTATGATGTGCTGCGCGCTTACCGCGACCAGCTAGCCTTGCTCGAAACCCAGACATTTACATCGCCCCAACTGCTAGGATTGCAGGCTGTAGTGAACGCGCCAGGCACTGTGCCCGCCTCGCAGCTTATTGGTCAGCTAGCAAGCATTGTGGCCTATTTCTCAATGCGCCAAAGTACGCTGGCGGCCTTTTTTGCCAATAATCTGCTGTTCTGGGATTTCTTCTGGATGTGGCGCCTCGAAGCTTGGAAGCGCAAGCTAGGGGGCAAATTAGCGACTATGCTCGATGTTGTGGCCGAGGTAGAAGCCTTGGTAAGTCTGGCGGCGTATCAGTTTGCCAACCCTATGTACACGGTGCCCGAGCTCAGCAGCGAAGCGCTGGAGTTTACGGCCGAAGGCCTGGGGCATCCGCTTATCTTCAGCACCGAGCGCATCACCAACGATTTTAGCACGATAGGAGCGGGGTGCACGGGTGTTGTTACGGGTTCCAATATGTCGGGTAAAACTACTTTTTTGCGCACTGTGGGCGTGAATATGGTGTTGGCCCTGGCCGGCGGGGCCGTTTGTGCCAGCCGCTTGCGCCTGAGTCCGGCCCAAGTGTATACGGCCATGCGCACCCAGGATAATCTGGCCGAAAGCACTTCCTCATTCTATGCTGAATTGAAGCGTCTGCGCCTCTTGCTGGAGCTGACGGCCGCGGGTACGCCCGTTTTTTACCTGCTCGACGAAATCCTGAAAGGCACCAACTCCCGCGACCGGCACCGTGGGGCCCGCGCGCTTATTCACCAGCTCCACCAGCGCCCCGCCAGCGGCCTCATCAGCACCCACGATCTGGAGCTGGGCGCTCTGGCCGATGAATTGCCCGGCGCCGTAACCAATTATAGCTTCAACAGCACCATCGAAGGCGACGAAATTCGGTTTGACTATCACCTCACGCCGGGCTTATGCCGTAGCTTCAACGCCAGCAAGCTGATGCAGCTCATGGGCATCGCCATTGATGTTTCGGCCGATTAATTCAGACAAATGCTACCATCAGCTATTGCGTACTGCCTGATTGTTGAGCTTTTGCGTATAGAGCAAATGGGTCCCTGCGCATCTGCGGGGTCTCGCCATTTGTAGCTTTTTATTTTGCTGAAGCGTGTACGTTCGTAATAATATTCGCTGGCGCGTCGTCTGGAAGTTCTCCTGGCGTAGCGTATGCATCTTTCTGCTGCACGCCTTTTTGGTATGCGTAGTGTATGGCCCCCTGAATATTAAGTCAATAGCTATTCCGTGGCAGCCAGTGGCCACGCTGGGTATTGCCGTTTCTTTTTACATCGGCTTTAAGAATAACGGTTCCTACGACCGTTTCTGGGAAGGCCGGCAGCTGTGGGGTGGTATCGTTAACTACAGCCGCCTGTGGGCGGTGCAGGCGCTGGAGTTTGTGACTTCCCGCGTAGATGCGCCCGACGTAGATGCCCCCGAAGCTACTGCCGAGGAGCTAACGGGTCGGCACCAGCACCTCTTGTACCGCCAGATAGCCTGGTGCAATTCCGTTCGACTGCAATTGCGCCGCCAGGTAGCCGACTATTGGGATGCCGATGTAGCTCCTTTTCTAAGCAAAGAAGAGAGTGATAATATTCGGGATTTGCAGAATCCGGCGGCGCATATTATCCGGCTTCAGGCCGCCGAGCTGCGCATTCTGCGCGAGGAGCGGGGCCTGCTCAACGACTTTCAGCACATGCGCCTTATGCAGACGCTGGAGGAGCTGTATAACCTGCAGGGTGGCTGCGAGCGAATCAAAAATACGCCCTTTCCGCGCCAGTATGCCTACTACAGCTTTGTGTTCGTGTGGCTGTTTTCCTTGATGTTGCCCTTTGGTCTGATTAGTGAGTTTGCTCGCATGGGCCCCGATCATATCTGGCTTACTATTCCGTTTTCGGTGCTCATAGCCTGGGTGTTCAACACAATTGAAGTAGTGGGTCATACCAGCGAAAACCCCTTTGAGAATCAAATGAACGATGTGCCCATGACAAGCATCTGCCGCACCATCGAGATTGACCTGCGCGAAATGCTGGGCGAAACCAAAGTGCCGAAAAAGCTGGAGCCCATAGACGACATTCTGTACTAGAAGTCTGTTGAGCGCTCTCCCGCCGGTCATGCAGAGCACAGCGAAGCATCTCGCGTGCTGACGTTGCCAAGCTAAACAACTAAACACGCGAGATGCTTCGCTCCGCTCTGCATGACCGCCTTTGAGAAGTAAAAACTAAAGCTGAAAACGCCTACACCGGTGAAATTCTGGCGCTAATCGTAGCTTGCGGCATGCCTGATTTTCGTCTGCGTGTTTTTCAAGCGGTGGCGCGTCACCTGAGCTTTACCAAGGCCGCGCAGGAGCTGTTTATCACCCAGCCCGCCGTCACAAAGCATATCCGTGAGCTGGAAACGAGCTACGGTCAGCGCCTTTTTGAGCGGCGCGGCAACCGCGTGAGCCTGACCATCGCCGGTACGCTGCTGCTCACCCACGCCGATGAAGTGGAATTATTGCACGAGCGCCTGCAAAACCAGCTCCACGCTCTGCACGATGAAGCAGCCGGCCGACTGCGTCTGGGCGCCAGTACCACGCTGGCTCAGTATGTGCTGCCACCCATTTTGCCCGGTTTTCAGGCCCAATACCCGCGCGTGGAGCTGACCTTGCTCAACGGCAACTCCGAGCAGATTGCCGAAGCGCTGCTCAGGGGGCAAATTGACTTGGGCTTTGTAGAAGGTCAGGTTAAAAACCGCGACCTCCATTATGAGCTTCTCCTCGATGATGAGCTGGTAGCCGTACGTTGCGCCGATCCTGGAAAAAAGCCCCCCGAGAACATGACCCTGGCCGACGCGCTTCGGCATCCGCTGGTGTTGCGGGAGCGGGGCTCCGGTACGCTGGAAGTGCTGGAATATGCATTGCGGGCGCACAAAATCAAGCTGTCGGATCTCAACGTTGCGCTTTATCTGGATAACACGGAAGGCATTAAATCTTATCTGGAGGCGGCACCCCATTGTCTGGGTTTTGTGTCGCGGCGCGCCTTGATGAAGGAAGAAGCGGCTGGCTGGCTGGAGATTGTGCCCGTGCAGGAGTTGCGGCTCTCGCGGCGCTTCGAGGTGGTGTGGGTTCAGGGGCAGCCCTTATCTGCTCAGGCCCAGCGCTTCCTGACGTATACGCATCGCCATAGCAAGACTGGCTTATAACTAAAAGTTATTATAGATAATCATTTTTGATTATCCGGTGCGCTTGAAAAGCGTTGTTCTGGAATAGAGCTTGTAGCGCTTTACTCCATGAAAATTGCCCGGCCTTTTGCTTCTCATTCCGCCCGTATTGACTCAGCACACCATCATGCAGCGTCGTTTTTAAAGCATCCCTTCATGGTGTTAGGCTACCCCCTGACACCGCAGCAGGTTCTCTTCTGGGTCGGGCTGATCTTCTGCCTCACCCCCTGGTCCTCGCCACCAGTGGCCTTGGGTCTGGGCTTGTCGGTAACTCTGCTGATCGGCAATCCATTTGCTACGCAAACTCACAAATACACGAGTAAGCTGCTGCAATACTCGGTAGTAGGCTTAGGTTTTGGCATCGATGCCAGCACCGCTGCTCAGGCTGGGCGCCAAGGGTTTGCATTTACCGTAGCCACTATTTTGGGTACGCTGGTGCTGGGCTACGGCATGGGCCGCTGGCTGGGCATTGAGCGCAAAACGGCCCACCTGATTTCGTGTGGTACCGCTATCTGCGGTGGCAGCGCCATCGCGGCAGTTGGCCCGGTAATACAAGCCGAAAAGTCGCAGTTTTCGGTGGCCTTGGGTACCGTGTTCGTGCTCAATTCAGTGGCGCTACTGGTTTTTCCGGCCTTGGGTCATGCCTTGCAAATGACTCAATATCAGTTTGGATTGTGGTGCGCCATTGCCATTCATGATACCAGCTCCGTGGTGGGTGCTGCCAGTCACTACGGCGACCAGGCGCTGCAAGTGGCCACCACCGTGAAGCTTTCCCGCGCCCTTTGGATAATACCGGTGGCGCTTGGCACGGCCTTTTTGTTTAAAACGCCAGGTACCAAGGTTAAGCTGCCTTACTTCATTCTGGGCTTTATTGGAGCCATGCTGCTCACCACCTACGTGCCGGCGTTACGCGGAGCAGGTGCCATAGCAGCCCAGATAGCGAAAGTAGGCCTAACACTCACCTTATTCCTGATTGGAGCCGGACTGTCGATGGAGGTGGTGCGCAAAGTGGGCATACGACCTTTTGGGTTGGGCGTGCTGCTATGGCTTGTTATTTCGGCTACTTCGCTGTGGGTTATTCTGCACACCGTGGCCTAGTTTCATTTTTTAGCTAATAAAAAAGCCCCCCAACACAATGCTGGGGGCTTTTTTTATGATTTGTAGGTGGTCGATTACTCTTTTGTAGGCTTCTTGCGGCCCGAGCCACTTTTCTTACCACCACCATCTTGCTTATTGACGGTGGCCCAAGCCCGGCGCTCCGCTTCATCTTCCGACAAGCCTTGCTTTTCGTAGGTTTCCTCGATGTGTTCGGCCTTACGCTTCTGCTTGTCGGTGTAAGCCGATTTATCTCCTTGTGGCATGATAAAAATGATTGACGGGGAAAAGAAGGGGGCGGCACAGCCGTATACGCTACTTGCAGACAGAGTGGTTTCACGGTAACACAAGTCGTTGTTGAGCGCGGGCTGCCTATCTTCGCCTATTCGTCAGAAAAAGCCCTTAGCCATGCGCCACGTAGCCGATATTCCGCACCCAGATGCCAAAATCACACTTTTTTCCTGGAACGGTAAATACCTGATTAAGCTGGAAAAAGGCCCTTTGGAGCAAACGTACAAGGTCAGCGAAATGGACCTGACCGGCGGCGATGCCGAAGTCCGCACCTTGCTCGACGACGAGTTTCTGCAAGCTGCCGTGCAGCGCTTTGAGCACATGCGCCAGGACCTACACGCCACCTTCGAGCGCCACGATATTTAAGCCCGCATCCTATGAAAAAAATATACATGCTATTGCTTCTGGGGGGCTTTTTGGGGCTGCTTTCTAAGCCCGCCGCCGCGCAGCTTTACGATGTGCGCGACGGCACTGTCAGTTTTGAGCGCAAAGAGCGGGAAGCCCTGAAAGTGCAGGTTGATGGCACCGCGCAATGGCTGCGCGACTATTGGCAAGCCTGGCTGAAAGACACCTACAGCATCCGGCTAAAGGGTGATGGCACCTTTGGCGTGGGCAAAAAGGACTTGCTGGTAGCCAAGCAAACACCCGTTTCCAGCGTATCAGGCAAGCTGATTGACCTTTATTCCAGCGTCGTTGCCCCCGCCGATACCGTAGCCGAGCTAGCCGTGTGGGCCACACTGGGGGGCAATTCATTTATGTCAGCCACCCAAACGCCGTCGGAGTATGCGGCCATGCGCACCATGGTTCAAAGCTTTGCGGCGGCGGCCCGCATCAAAGCCTACAGAGACCAAATAACGGAGGCAGAGAAGCAAGTGAAGGAAGTAGAAAAGGAGCGGGAGAAGCTGGAAAAAAACATCCAGAACCTGCAAGCGAATACCACCAGTAATCTGGCCCGCATCGAAACGCTCCAAAAGCAAAACGTAGAAAATACGCTCAAAGCCCGTCAGGATTCGGTTAAACTGATAACCAACGCTCAGCAACTGGAGCTGCGTAAACTTCGCTTAGAACGTCGACGTGATCGTCTGACCACACTTGAACGTAAGTAGGTAGCAAATGCGTTTTGCCGTTGCTTTTGCTTCGGTTTATTTGCCGCCTTTGCCCTATGGAAAACGAGCCTTCTGCCCTTGCTACCTTACGCCAACTGAAAGAATGGCTGGATGCAGGCGCCATCACGCCCGCTGAATTTGAGGTACTCAAACGCAAGCTGCTCTTTAGCGATACAAGCGAGTCAACTGCTGCCCCCGCGACGCCACCGTCTGCACCGCCAACTCCGCCCCCAGCGCCGGCTGAATCTGTTGCTACATCTGCTACGGTAGTCACATCTTCTGCGCCCCTGCCGCCACCGCCACCGTCTTGGGACTTTAAGCATGATCCGACGGTCACGATTGGCTCAGTAGAGGATCAGGTAAGGCCTCCTGAAATGGCTGTGCCACCGTCGGTCGTAGAGCCTGCACCGCGCCCAGCAGCCTCGATTCCGCCTGTGTTCACACCGCCAGTGGTGCCGCCTGTGCCACCCGTAGTGCCTCCGCGCGAGCAAAGTCAAGCGTCACCCAAAAGGCCAGCTCCGCCAATTGATACTTTTACGCGCCCCGTTGAGATGGTGAAAGTGGGTTCATCGTCTTACCGTGATGCTGATTCTCTCACGCCCACCGAGCCACAGGTTTCAGATAGCCGACGCTCTCGTCCGGCTATTCCGCCGCCGTCTGGTCGAAGCCCGCTCGCTACTGCTCTTATCATCGGAGGCATTCTGGCCTTGCTCGCCCTGATAGCTTACCTCGTGATGGATGATCGGGAGTCCGAACGCCTCACCAGCCTCTCGCGCTCCGGCGCCGATACCGTTAGTGTTGCGCCGGAAGTTGGCCCCCAGGTCGAGCAGCTGGAGCTTCCGTCCGTAACTGATGCCGATGCTGAATCAGATACCGCACGGGTAACTCCTGCCTTACCCGCCACGCCCCCCGCAGCTACCACCGATTCTGCTCGCAGCGCTCCGGCGCCCGCCGCTCAGGAACCCATAGTACCGGCTCCCACACCTTCAGCGTCAGAAGCGACGGCACCTGCTACCACTTCGGCTCCGTCTACTGCCCCAGAGGAAGGTCAAGCTGCCTCAGACCAGACACCAGTTACTTCACCAGCGTCAAGCGCGAAAGTGGGTGAGGTAGAAGCAAAGGTTCGTAGCGCGCTTAGCTCGTACTATGAAGATCTGAAAGCGCCGCCTTTCAATGCGGCACAGCATTTTGCGCCTGCCGTCGAGCGGTTTTATACTTTGCAGAATACCACGCCGGCCGCCATTAGCGCCGAGTTAGATAGGTCACACTTCCCGGAGTTTTTGGAAGGTGAAACCCAAGGCATACCCGGCAGCCTAACTATCAGCGAGCCCGTGCGTGATGGTTCGCGGGTTGTCACCTATCTGGAAAAAAGCCGGGCATTTCGCAAATCCCGACAGCAGTACCAGAATACGACTGCTCAGGTGCGCATTCGCTTTAATCGCGATTTCAAAATCGTTTATCTGCGCCAGGAGCGACTACTGGAAAACACGTTTTCGGAGTAAATTTGTGCTTGTTAACTAAGCACTTGCGGCCTGCACCCTTGTGCAGGCCTTTTCTTTGCCAGTAATGCTGCTTCCTTCCTTACTACGCCGCTTCCCCCGGCCGGCCTGGCTGTTGCTGCTGGGCGTACTTTCCTCTTGCTTGGGCGTTATCAAGCCAGTTCGGAGCTTCACAGCCTATACACCCGCCCTCGCACCCGATTATACGCAGGAAGCCAGTTGGGCTGCGCTTCCCACGCGCCGTGATTCCGCAGATGCCGTACCCAAGAACTCCGGTATGCGCGACCAGCAGGCTACAGCGGCCGCCGATGTATTTTTCATTCACCTTACCACGCTCATCCGCCCGCACGGCTGGAATGGCTCTACAGCAGATGCGGCGTTAAACACCTTCACCGATCAGTTTAGTATCCGTCGTCAGGCCTCGGTGTTTAATGCAGCCGGTCGGATATATGCGCCCCGCTACCGCCAAGCTGCTCTCTATAGCTTCTTCGATAGTGATAGTAGTGCCAATGCCAGAGCTGCCTTGGATCTGGCGTACCAGGATGTAAAAACTGCTTTCCAGTATTACCTGGACCATTATAATCAAGGCCGCCCCATCATTCTGGCGGGCCATAGCCAAGGCGCCTTTCATGCCCAGCGCCTCCTGTATGACTTCTTCGACCAAGACCCAAGGCGTCGAAGCCAATTGGTAGCCGCGTATTTAGTAGGCTTCAAAGTAAATCCTGCCGCATACCAAAATCTGCGTCCCTGCGAAGATTCCACCCAAACCAACTGCTTTATCAGCTGGAACACCGGCGAGTGGGGCTACAGCTACGAGCCCTACCGCGACGCCTTGGCCATCAATCCGCTCACCTGGACCCGCGATACCACCGCTGCTCCCGCATCTTTGAACCGAGGCAGCGTGCCGCAATCCTTCAATCGCATCGACAAGGCTGTGGCTGATGCCAAAGTGCACGACGGCGTACTCTGGGTGCATCCACCTACTACCTCTGGCTACCCCCGCTTCCTCATTCCCGGCCGCCCCGAGCTACGCCATTCTTTCCACATCGCCGATTATGGGCTGTACTACATGAATGTGCGGGAGAACGCTATAGCGCGGGTACGCGCGTGGCAGCAAGTCAACCAATAATCTAGCTCCAATGAAAAGGTATCTTACTTTACTGCTGGCAGCAATTGGTGCCTTCACCATTTTAAAGTTTTTCTACGATACTTATCGCCTGCAAAAAGATGCCACTGGGTACTTAGCTAGTTGTGAAAAAGTCAAAGTAGGAATGACTTTAGAGGAGGCAAAGAAGATAATGGGGGACTATAACTACTATGAGCGCGCTAATCGAAGTGAGATCTGGACATTTTATAACAACGAAAAAACGAAGCAGTACTTCTTGACTTATCCTGCTCCATTTGCAGCGTCAGAAGGAACTTGGATTCACTTTGATCCAGAAACTCAATTAGTAATTGGGGTTACTTGTGGAGAAAAATAAAAGCCCCCCAGCAATTAGCTGGGGGGCTTTTTTAGTATAGAAGCTAAAAAAGCTTAGCCACCAATAACTACACGCTTGAAGTCAGTTACTGTCATGCCTTTCTGCTTCTTGTCGAGCAGTTGGGCGATGGTTAGTGAGTTGTCTTTCACGAATTCCTGATTAAGCAAAGTGTTGTCCTTGTAGAACTTGTTCAGCTTGCCTTGGGCAATCTTCTCCAGCATCGCTTCGGGCTTGCCTTCAGCACGCGCCTGCTCTTTGCCAATCTCGATTTCACGCTCCACGGTAGCAGAGTCAACACCTTCTTTGTCTACTGCTACGGGCTTCATCGCTACGATCTGCATCGCTACGTCGCGGCCAACTTCAGTTACATCGGCACCGGCTACATTCTTCAGGCCAACGAGTACGCCTTTCTTGTTATCGGAGTGGATGTAAGAAGCTACTTTCTCAGCAGTCAGCGTGGCGTAGGTTACGTCCAGCTTCTCACCGATTTTGCCCATCAGGTCTGTGATGTGATCTTGCAGAGTCAGGCCGTCAGCTTCTTTGGTTGCCAACAGATCTTCCTTCGTGCCAGCGTTAGTGCGCACGGCAGCGTCCAGAATCTGCTGGGTCAACTCACGGAAGTTAGCCACTTTAGCTACTGATTCCGTTTCGCAAGCCAAAGCAACCAGCTTACCAGCGGTGCCATCTTCGCTTACTTGTACTAGAACTAGGCCTTCAGAGGTAGCATTGTCAGCACGCTTGTCAGCGATTTTCTGGCCTTGCTTGCGCAGAATGTCACGTGCGGCTTCGAAATCGCCATTAGCCTCGGTCAGAGCCTTCTTGCAATCCATCATGCCCGCGCCAGTCATAGCGCGCAGCTTGTTCACGTCTTGGGCGGTAATTGCTGCCATTTCTTAAAAAGTTAGTAGCTAGCTAAAAGCTAGAAATTAGAATGTTATGTAGGGGTGTTCATACAAGAAGCTAGGAGCTAAGAGGAAGTAAACAGAATCCGGAAGCTGGTTCAACCCACCGGATTCTATCTTCTATCTCTTAACTCCTAGCTTCTTCTAAACGCTTATTCGTCGGCGGCTTGCTTTTCCTTGATGCCTTCCTCTTCGGACTGCTTCTTGTCAGCTTCTTCCTTATCAACTTTGCGCTCCGACAGGCCTTCTTCAATAGCCTTGCTCATAGCACCTACGATGAGGGAGATAGACTTTGAAGCGTCGTCGTTAGCAGGAATTGGGAAGTCAACCAGCTCGGGGTTAGAGTTAGTATCGCACATAGCGAATACTGGTATACCTAGCTTCTTGGCTTCTTTTACAGCAATGTGCTCACGCTTTACGTCGATTACGAACAGAGCAGCGGGCAGACGGCTTAGGTCGGCAACGCCACCCAATACGCGCTCCAGCTTCTCACGCTCGCGCGACATCATCAGACGCTCGCGCTTTGCCATTGCAGCATAAGCGGTGTTCTCTTTTACCATCTTGTCGATGGTGGTCATCTTCTTCAGCGACTTGCGGACCGTAGCGAAGTTGGTGAGCATGCCCCCCAACCACCGATCAGTTACGAAAGGCATTTTGAGGCGCTTAGCCTCTTCCGTTACAATTTCCTGAGCCTGCTTTTTAGTAGCAACGAACATTACCTTCCGACCGCTCTTGGCGATGTTACGGATAGCGTTGGTAGCCTGATCCAGCGAAGCGAGGGTCTTGTTCAGGTCAATAATATGGATGCCGTTCTTCTCCATGAAGATGTACGGCGCCATTTTTGGATCCCACTTGCGCGTAAGGTGACCAAAGTGGGCACCCGCGTCGAGCAGGTCTTTATATGTGGTGGACTGAGCCATGATGAATTTCCTCTGGTTTTAGCGTTTCGAGAACTGGAACGAGCGGCGGGCCTTGCGCTTACCGAACTTCTTACGCTCCACCATGCGGGGGTCGCGTGTCATGAAGCCTTCTTTCTTAAGAGCCGGCCGTGATTCGGCGTCCTCGCCTACCAGCGCTTTCGAGATGGCTAAGCGAATGGCTTCAGCTTGAGCCGAAATGCCGCCACCGCGCACATTTACTTTCACGTCGTACTGCCCGAGTTTCTCGAGCGTAGCGAAGGGCTGGTTCACGATGTTTTCCAGGAGTTCGTTGCCAAAATAGGCCTTCATTTCCCGGTCATTGATAGTGATATTCCCTTGCCCGGCCTGCATGTAAATGCGGGCCACCGAGGTTTTTCTTCTACCAGAGGTGTTGGAGATTTCCATTAAAGAAAAGTTAGAAAAAAATACGAAAGCCGTCGTGGCTTACAGTTTGTTCAAAGTGGCCTCCACGGGCTGCTGGGCAGCATGGGGGTGCTCAGCGCCTTCATACACGAACAGGCTGCGGAATTGCTCGCGGCCCAAACGGTTGTGAGGCAACATGCCGCGTACGGCGTGCTCAATCACACGAGTCGATGACTTTTCCATCACCTCACGCATGGTTTTGCGCTTTTGACCACCTGGGTAACCCGAGTGCGAGATGTAGATTTTTTCAGTCATTTTCTTGCCCGTCACACGCAGCTTGTCAGCGTTGATGACGATAACCGAGTCGCCGCAATCAGAGTTGGGCGTAAACGAGGGCTTGTGCTTGCCGCGCAGGATGTTGGCAATCTGGCTGGCAACGCGACCCAGCGGGGCCACGCTGGCGTCAACGACAACCCAGCCCTTGTTGGCGTTGGCTTTGTTGACGGATTGCGTCTTGAAGCTCAGATGATCCATTGGGAAGAAGGTAAGCGGTTGGAAATGAGAATAGAACGGACCAGGGTCCGGGAAAAACGGACACAAAGTTACCGCCTTTCGACTTAAATGCAAGGGTGACTATGATATTTGTGCCTGAGCAGCACGTACTTTCAAAGAAAATAGTGACTTGTGGGGGGCAATTTGACAAGCACTACTGACGAGTGATCATTGAGTGAACGGCTTACGCGATTTGCTAACCATATCAGCACCTCGCGCATTCTAAGCGGGTATTTAGTTTACTGAAGCTGACGCATATTTTCCACTAATACCCGGAAATCCTTTGGGTATGGTGCTTCCACGGTCACTTCTTCACCATTGAGACGAGCGAATGTGAGTTTAGCTGCGTGCAAGGCAAAACGCTTGATAAATGGCTGCTCTTCTTCGCCAGCCTTCATGTTAAATTTCTTTTTCAACGAAGACAAAAAGAACTCTTCACCCCCGTACAGCGTGTCGTTTACAATGGGTGCCTGCAGGTACATCAGGTGCAAGCGAATCTGGTGCATACGGCCAGTGATGGGCACGCACTGCACCAGCGTATGCTTAGCAAACGTTTCGAGCGTGGTGAAGTAAGTTTCAGCCGCTTTGCCTTTGTAAGCTAGTCGGGCCTTGCCTTTCGTAGTTGTCTCAATGCTGCGGTCCACCAGCTTATTATCAAAGTGATGGACGCCCCAGGCCACAGCGTGATAATTCTTTTTTACCTCTCGGTTTTCAAACTGCATGGAGAGGTGACGGTAGGCCTCCGGGTTCTTGGCCAAAGCCAAGGCACCAGACGTTTCCTTGTCAAGGCGGTGGCAGGCCTGCATATCGGAGTGATACTGGCGGGCCATGCGCAGAATGTTGGGCGCACCACCCACGCGCTCATCGAGTGTAGCTAGGAAAGGAGGTTTGTTTATGACGATGTAGTCGTCGTCTTCAAACAGGATAAGGTCTTGAAAATCGGGTTGCTTCATAACGGGCCGCAAAGGTACGAAGCAATACACGCTTTACCGCCTATGCGATAGATGACCTAATGGACTAAGTCTGGGGCGCTTCCGTGGTCTTTGTCGGCTTACGCGGCTTCGCAAGCTTAAACTCCAGCGAGGTGCCTTGCCCAGCCTCACTATGCACTCGGATAGTTGATTTGTGCGCTTCTACAATATGTTTGCTGATGGCCAGGCCCAAACCCGAGCCGCCAGAATCGCGGGAACGGCTTTTGTCGATGCGATAGAAGCGCTCAAAAATGCGATTTTGGTGCTGCTTTGGGATTCCCTCGCCATCGTCGCGAACGGAAATACGGACGGCTTTGGTGGTTTCTGCCAGCATAACGGTTACGTGGCCGGCCTCACGACCATATTTTATGGCATTATCAATCAGATTGACGAGCACTTGACGAATGCGGTTGCGGTCGGCTAGCACCAAAATGCCCCCCACCGATTCATTTGACAGTAGCAATTCGAGTTTAACCTGGCGCTGGGTGGCTCTAGACTCCAGCTGCTCGAATATCTCCCGGACAAGCTCGGCCAAATCGAATACCTGCCGCCGCATCCGAACGACTCCTTTTTCCAGTTGAGATATGGTTACCAGGTCCTGTACTAACGCATCGAGAGTATCAAGACTTGTAGCGGCTTTGCGGAGGAACTTCTGGCGCAGAAACTCATCGTCCATATCGCCATCCAGAACGGTGTGGAGGAAGCCCTGAGCGGCAAAAATGGGCGTTTTCAACTCGTGTGATACGTCGGCCAGAAACTCGCGGCGGAGTGTTTGCAGGCGTTTTAGCTCGTCTATTTCCCGCTGTTTGCGCTCCGCCATTTGCAGAATCTCTTCCCGCATACGCTTTAGTGGCTCGGGCCGAAACAGGAATTTATTCGATAGGCGCCGGAATTCCTTGCGCTTGACGTTTTCCAGGCCCGCGTAGATGTTGTTGATTTCGCGAAATATTAACGCCTCAAATGCCAGATAAACCAGTAGAAAACAAGCCGCCACCGTGATACCCGCCGCTAGAAAGGCCTGCTGAAACGGCAGCGTCGGCACCGTCCAGGCAAACGTGACGAGCACCGCTGCCACGAGCAAGGCAATCAGAATGGCAATGGAGCGGGAAGAGAAATCCATGAGCTGAAGCGAGGTGTAGTACGGGGCTAAGACTAGCTACCGCAAGCCCAAATATAAAGCCGGCCCTGTAGCAGGGCCGGCTTTTTACCGGTGCAGATAAATCAAGTTCTGACTCCGCAAATCATTCATCGATATTAAACTTATACCCCACACCCTTAATAGTTTGGATGTGATGGTCGCCGACTTTTTCGCGCACTTTGCGCACATGCACATCCACGGTGCGAGCGAGTACGAATACATCATTACCCCAGATATTCTGCAGCAATTCTTCGCGGCCAAATACCTTATGAGGCGAAGCAGCCAGGAAAGCCAATAGCTCGAACTCCTTCTTGGGTAAGGATATTTTGCGCCCCTCCTGATAGACAGCAAAGCCCGTCCGATCGATGCGCAAACCGTTGATTTCGATGGTGTCCAGCACCACTTGCGGGTCTTTGTCGCGACGTACGAAGGCGGCCAGGCGGCCCATTAGGGCACGCGGCTTGATGGGCTTGGCAATAAAGTCGTCGGCGCCGGCTTCGAAAGCAGCTACTTCTGAGAACTCTTCGGCGCGAGCCGTCAGGAAAATGATGTACGTATCCTTGAACTTGGGCAAAGCCCGTAGCTGCCGACAGGTATCAATGCCGTCGAGATGGGGCATCATCACGTCGAGCAAAACGATGTCGGGCTCGAACTGGGGGGCAATTTCCAGGGCTTTGCGGCCGTCGGGGGCGGTAGCTACGTCGTAGCCTTCCTTGCGCAGGTTGTACTCCAGTAGTTCTACAATGTCCGGATCATCATCGACTACCAGAATCTTGTAGGCATTGGGGGAGGCGGTTGGTTGCACAGGACTGAGGGTTGAATCAGAAGATACTATCGACTGCAAAATTACCGGTTGTCGAGGTTAACCTAATGTTACCTTATTATGAACTACGGTGGTGGGTGGTTTTCTCAAGGATTGGCGCCAGCGCGAGCCACCACATTCAAGCGGTGCTTTAGGCCTTGATATTTATACATATCCACCTTCACGGCGCCTACAAACATCTCAGCCTGAATGAGTACCGGAATCTTGTTGCGGTCATCGGAAAGGTAAACAGAAACCCCATCCTCTCCGCGAAAAAGCTTATTGGGGGGCATTTTGGGTACTAATCGAATAGCGCGAATGATGCCTGCCTTGGTTTCCACGGTCTCGCGGCCTTTGTACACCACGTCCATGTTGTACACCTCATTGCTGAAAAAACCCTGCACCCGAATCACTTCGCCCACCCGCCGCTTGTCGTAGTCGAGGGTACGCAGGAAGTAGAAACCACTCACCAGATCCTGCACATTCTCAGGTATTTTGTAAGTGCCGCGCTTCACAGGGTCCTTTTCCTTCTTGCGCGACTCTACGCTGGCCATATTTTTATAATGGTCGAAGTCAACGGTTTCACGCTTGCGGTAGGTGTTCTCCTCAATGTTGCGGTAAAACCGTTGGGGCAAGATGCTGGTAGTATCGATGAAGGTGCGCCACGTGTCGCGAACGCGCAGGAAGAAGTCAAAAGAGCCTAGAGTTTTGCCTGTTACGGTAGCCTGGTAGCAAGGACGGTCGTTGATGCGCTGCAAAGAACTAGAAATCTCAATGGTCGCTTCAGCTGCGTTTATCAGGCCGTAATGCACTTTGTAGTGCATTTTCTCGCCCTTTATAAAGCTGGTGTTCCTAACTGTGCGCGACCCATCAGCCGGCTGCCAGGCGAACAGCGCCAGCAAAGGCAGCAAAAGCGGAATAAGCAGATACCAGCGGCGATTCATGAAGGGCAAACCAAAAAGTGATTCAGCTGACATTAAGTCAAATGAAATGCCAGCAAATATATCCCTAACCCTGCGAACGACCGGCAAGACAGGACTAAGCGAAACGTCAACGCTTAAAAACGAGTTGCACGCCGGCACGGATTGCAGGTAGCACTCAACGGCTCAAGAACGCAGCTTATTGCTGAATAAAAAAGCCCCCCAGAAATCATCTGGGGGGCTTTTCTGAATTACAAAAACTCAGAAAGACTAATCGTCGTCTTCGTCAATTGATTCATCGGTAGGAATGGCGGCCAGTGCAACAGCGGGCTCACCTTTCACCATTGCCCGAATCTTAGCTTCGATCTCATCCGCAAGCTCAGGGTTGTCGTGCAGAATGGTTTTTACACCCTCACGGCCTTGACCTAAACGGTCGCCGTTGTAGCTGAACCAAGAGCCCGACTTTGCGATGATGTTCATATCAACGCCCAAGTCGAGAATCTCGCCGACTTTGGAAATACCCTCGCCGTAAATAATATCGAACTCAACTACTTTGAACGGCGGCGCTACTTTGTTTTTCACCACCTTCACTTTTGTGCGGTTGCCGGTTACGTTGTCCTTGTCTTCCTTGATCTGGCCAATACGGCGAATATCAAGACGCACAGATGCGTAGAACTTCAGTGCGTTACCACCGGTGGTTGTTTCGGGCGAACCGAACATAACACCGATCTTTTCGCGAAGCTGGTTGATGAAAATGCAGCAGCAACCGGTTTTGTTGATAGTACCGGTGAGCTTCCGTAGGGCTTGGCTCATCAAGCGGGCGTGCAAGCCTACTTTCGAGTCACCCATGTCGCCTTCCAGTTCGCCTTTCGGCACCAGTGCAGCTACGGAGTCAATAACGATGATATCGATGGCACCGCTGGAAATCAACTGGTCAGCAATTTCAAGGGCTTGCTCACCGTTGTCGGGCTGCGAAATCAGTAGGTTTTCGGTGTCAATGCCGAGCTTCTCGGCGTAGCTACGGTCGAAGGCGTGCTCGGCGTCGATGAAGGCCGCCATGCCGCCGCGCTTCTGGGCTTCGGCAATGCAGTGCAGGGTAAGTGTGGTTTTACCGCTCGACTCAGGACCGTAAATCTCTACGACCCGGCCCCGGGGCAAGCCACCGATGCCGAGGGCAATATCAAGCCCGAGCGAGCCGGTGCTGATAGCAGGAATATCAACGACTTTGTTGTCGCTCAATTTCATGACAGTGCCTTTGCCGTAGTTCTTGTCGAGCTTGTCCAGCGTAAGCTGAAGAGCTTTCATTTTCTCGGCGTTGGCGTTGACAACTTTGTCAGTGGATGCAGCCATTAGAATGGGGTTGGGGTATAAATGCTTAGGTTTGGTGAAATTAGGCTTTTTAGGCCGTTTTTACAAGTCGAAATGCCGCTTCCTAGGTGTTAGTTGAGGCTGTTCTAGGTCGGCTGTGGGTAACATAGACAAGCTATATTTTGTGCCCACAATGCTAAAAATATTTGCTGATTCTGGGAAAAATAAATAATGCTAAAATTTTTGTCAAAGGTAGTCATTGATACCCAGATCAAACCGGTCTTTTGGCGGGCAGCCGGCCTGTTTTTTAGTTTGTTGCTAACCAGCTTTCCGGCCGCCGCCCAGCTCGATAATCACGCCTTTCAGTACTCATTGCCTATCAAGCCAGAGTATGAAGGCCAGCTTCGGGTGGCTGTGCAGGGGTTCTTGTTCACAAAGGATAACGAGTATTTCAACAAAATAGACGAGGGCCGCACCTATTACGGTACGCAGCTGGCGCCGCGGCTTGTGTATTTTCCCAGTGCCAACATTCGGCTGGAGGCTGGTATCTTTTTGTATAAAGACTATGGCACGTCGCGCCTGCGGCAGGTGCGGCCGGTGTTTACGGCCAAGTACCAAAAAGGCCCCCACAGCTTTCTGTTCGGCAATATTGAAGGGCACTTGCAGCACGACTACATCGAGCCGCTGTTTGATTTTGAGCGCGTGATGACTAACCGGTTGGAAGAAGGTATGCAGTACAAGCTGCAAACCGACCGGGTGAAGCTCGACGCTTGGGTTGACTGGCAGCGGCAGCAGTACCGATTCAGTAACTTTCAGGAGCAGGTAGCCGGCGGCCTTACCTCCGAAGTCACGGCGTATCAGGACTCAGCAGGGTGGCGGTTAGGCGTGGTGCCGCTGCAGTTTCTGGCAATGCACCGTGGGGGGCAAATTGACACGATTGCGACGCCTTTACAAACCTTGTTCAACTTCGCTACCGGCCTGCGCGTGCGACGTAAGCTGTCCGCGACTGGCTTTGTGCATGCGGTACATTTCGATGGCTACGTTACGCGTTATACCGACTACTCTTTCACGGAAGTATTGCCCTATAATAAGGGCAACGGCTTGTATTTAAACGCCGGCGTAAATACACGTCTCTCCAACATTATGCTCAGCTATTGGTCGGGGAATGGCTTTGTCTCGCCTCAAGGCGGACGGCTGTACCAATCCATTTCCAGCACCGTCAACAACGCCGACTTTACCCAACGCCGCCGCGAATTGCTCATTCTGCGCATGTTCAGCGATTTTCACCTGCCCGGCAACGTCCTGCTGACAACTCGCTTCGAGCCTTTCTATGACTTCAATCGCCGGCAGATAGAGTTTTCCTTCGGAACGTATCTTAACTTCAATCAGGAGTTTTTTCTGACCATGCTACGGCGAGCAGACTAATTTAAGCGCAAGCTTTTCTTTGCCTGAAAGAAGCGTGTCAGGGCCGATTTAGCGCGAAATGGAGAATGTCGGACTCCTTCTCTAATTTCCGGGGAGACCACAAACGCGGTTGTGGTGGCACTAGCTGAAAGCCATTCGCGACCGCGACCGCACAGCTGCGCGGGTTATCGACTCGGCAACGGATAACCAGACGATCGGCGTTGATAATAGGGCTAAAGCCGAGCTGTACGGCCGCTGTTAGCGCCTCACGAGCGTAACCATACCCTTCGGCTTCTGAGGCGAGGTAGTAGCCGATTTCGGCCGTAACAGTTCGGGCCCAGGTAGGCTTCAGGCTAATGTCGCCCAAATATTGCCCCCCAGCCGTGCGCCAGATGCCTAGCACGAACATCCGCTTGGTGTGCCAATCCAAATCGAAAGACTCTAAGATGCGGCCAGCATCGGCAGAAGTTTGAACGGCGGCCAAGCGGGCCGGAAAGGCTTCCTGAAGCCTAGCACGGTCCTTTCCGAGAACCGCGAAAAATGCCGCCTCGTCGGAAGGCACGTAGGGCCGCAGCGTGAGTCGGGGGGTGAGCAAAGGCAAGCGGGCCGGAAAAGGAGGAAGGTCGGCGGGGTGCATAATTTGGCGCAAGCAACAAGCTGTCCTACGCGCAAAGCCTACTCCGGGATGAAAGAAGCAGGGCAATAGTAACTCTGGGGGGCAAATGCCGTTTGTTTTAAACGGTTATCAATCAGTAAGAAGGAGTTTTCCTTTATCAAGTACCTATTCTCAACCTAACACTAACTGCTATGAAAAGAAGACTGGAAGGCAAAGTTGCCATTGTAACAGGCGGCGGCACCGGTATCGGCGAAGCTATCAGCAAACGATTTGCCCAGGAAGGCGCGGCCGTAGTGGTCGTGGGCCTCGACACGGACCCCGTGCGCGAAGTGGTAGACGAAATTCAAGCCCACGGCGGCCGCGCTATCGGCTTCCTAGGCGATATTTCCTGGCAGGAAGCCGCTGAAGAATGCGTGAAGCTGGCGATACATGACTTCGGCAAGCTGGATATTCTGATCAATAATGCCGGCGTATTTCCCGCCACCTCTACCATTGATAAGTACCCGATTGAGGCGTTTGAGTACATGATCAAGCATAATGTGTACTCCAACTTTATGATGACGCGGGCGGCCATTCCATATTTGCAGAAAACGCGCGGCAATATCGTATCGGCCGGCTCCGAAGCGGGGCATATGGGTATTCCGCAGAACTCGCCGTATGGCGGCACCAAAGGTTTTGTGCACGCTTTTCAGCGCGGCGTAGCCGTAGAGCAGGCTAAGTTTGGGGTGCGGTCCAATATCGTTGGTCCGGGCCCCATCGACACGGCCTGGACACACAAGGAAACCGGCCCGATGACTGCCAAAATGGAAAAGCAGACGGTGCAGGGCGTACCAATGGGCCGCCGCGGCACTCCGGAAGAAGTAGCCAACGTCTACTTGTTCCTAGCTTCCGATGAAGCCAGCTACGTGACCGGCGCAACGTATTTCGTGGATGGCGGCGTAACGCTTTCCAAAGGTCCGCACGGCGACGAAGTACCCAGCAAGCTCCGGCAAGAACCCACCAACGGCCTCGACCTTCAGCACGAACGCGACGGCCATACCAAGGTGAAATCGGAGTATAAAGCCACAATGAGCTAGTTCTCATTTGATACCCATGAAAAAGCCCCCCAAAGACGATTCTGGGGGGCTTTTTGTTCGTGCAAAATCAGCTTATGGGTGTTTATACTGCAAAGGGCTGCCGAGTGCCTGCTGAATGCGCATTACGTTTACCTGCCGGGCCGCCTCGTTGAAAAACTCCAAACGGCGAATCAGCATTTCCTTCACCAGCATACGTCCTTCCGGTGTGCGCATTACGGCTTTTTTGTCATCCAGAATACGCTGCATTATGGCTTCCGTTTCGGCTTCACGCTGTACGTACTGCTCGCGAAACTCAGCCAAGCGAGCCAGACCATCGGTGGTGAGGCGGAACTGAGCGCCGCCCTGATTCAGCACTTCACAGAGGACATACACTTCCAGCGGCAGGGAAGTAGCCAACGTGGTGGTGCGCAAATCGAGGCCCGCCTGCAAGGCATCCAGAATGATAGCAATGTTGCGCTCGAATTGCTGGTAATAACCGGAAGCTTCCATTTTTTCAATTAACAGTTAACACTTATCATTTAACAGCCTGTCGGCGCATCATTACACATTTTAGCCAGCCCTCGCTGATAGCCGACTGTCAAATGACTTAAAGGAGTTCTTTTACAATCTGCTCCACCGAAATTCCTTCGGCTTCAGCTTTGAAATTGCGCACCAGGCGATGACGCAAAATAGGCAGCGCCACAGCTTTCACGTCCTCAATGTCGGGCGAGTACTTGCCGTTGAGTAAGGCGTTGCATTTGGCCCCCACAATCAGGTGTTGCGAAGCCCGCGGCCCGGCACCCCATTCCAATAGCTGGGTAGCCCGCGCTGCCCCCCGATCCGTGTTTGGACGGGTTTTATGCACCAGATTAACAGCATATTCTACTACATTGTCGGCCACGGGTACGCGGCGCACCAAATGCTGAAACGCCTGGATATCATCACCGTGCAGTATTTTGCTTACGGTGGGACGATGATCCGAAGTCGTGTTCTTCACGATTTGCAGCTCCGCATCATAGCTCGGATATCCGAGCTGAATATTGAACATGAAGCGGTCGAGCTGGGCTTCGGGTAGGGGATAGGTACCTTCCTGCTCAATCGGGTTTTGAGTAGCCAGCACGAAGAAAGGCCGCTCCAACGGATAGCGCTGCCCTGCCACGGTTACCGAGTATTCCTGCATGCTTTCCAGCAAGGCCGCCTGCGTCTTAGGTGGCGTCCGGTTAATCTCGTCAGCCAGCACGATGTTGGCAAACACGGGTCCTTTCACAAAGTGAAAATCGCGCTGCTGATTCATCGTTTCCGAGCCCACAATGTCGGACGGCATCAGGTCAGGAGTGAACTGAATGCGGTTGAACGACAAGTCGAGCGAGTCGGCAATCGTCTGGATAAGCAGCGTTTTGGCCAAGCCTGGCACTCCTACCAACAAACAATGACCCTGCGAAAATACGGCTGTAAGCACAAGGCGAACCACCTCATCTTGCCCAATGATAATTTTACCGATTTCCTGCCGCAAGGCCTGGTAAGACTGAGCTAACGCGTCGGCAGCTTCTTTATCGGAAGAGAAGTTTCGCATGTAAGGGGAGGAGCTAGAAGCCAAGAGCTAGGAGTGAGAAGCTGAAACACACTGTTAGGTGTTCCTCTCCTCTCACTCCTAGCTCCTAAAAGTTAATTAACCGCATTAAGCAGCTTACAGTCAGCGTACTGCGGATCTACTTCGATATAGACGTCGCCACGATTCTTCTTAAACCACTCATCCAGCGCCTTGTTTTTCTTCTCGTTGAGAGCAGCGGCGGCTATTTTCTGGTAGTCGTCCTGTAGGTTAGCTTGGTGGGGCGGGTTATTCGATTTCAGCCACAGAATACGCATCGCGTCCTTGCCGTCGTCGGTGCGGTAAGGCATAGGAGGCGTAATGCTACCCACTTTCATGGTATCGATCGTGAAGAAAATGGCCGGATCGATTTTATCCAGCGGCAAGTAATTGCTCCGGTCTTGGGGGTTCTGAATCAGGCCGCCGTTGCCGCTGGTGTTTTTGTCGTCGGAGAAATCCTTGGCCGCTTTAGCAAACGTGATGCTGTCGGCCAAGATGCGCTTGCGAACCTTATTGAGCTGCACAGCGGCTTCACTTACGTCGGAGGTGCCGGTAGCGGGCTTGAGCAGAATGTGGCGGGTGCTGAAGGTTTCACCTTTGCGCTCGATGAGCTGGATAAGGTGAAAGCCAAACTGCGACTCGACGATGGGCGAGAGTTGGCCCGGCTCCAAGCGTAAAGCGGCCGCCTCGTACTCGGGCACTAGCTCGCGGCGCTTAAAAAAGCCTAAGTAGCCGCCCTGAGCCGCCGAGCCCGGGTCTTGGGAAAACTCCTTCGCCAGCTTCTCAAAGTCTTCGCCCGCTATAACACGTGCCCGGATCTCGTTCAGCTTCGCTTGCGTTTCCTGCTTGGCCTTCTGATTTACTTGAGCAAACTTAATAATCTGGCCAACTTCCACTTCGGTGGAATAGTAAGGCAGGCTATCCTTCGGAATGCGGTTGAAAAACTGCTTTACCTCCCGAGGCGTCACGGTTACTTTGCCGGCAATCTCTTCCTGCATTTTCTGCTGAACGAGCTGCTCCTTCACCTGCGGCCGTAAATCATCCTTGAGCTGCTTGATGGGCTTCTTGTAGTACTCTTCCAGCTTCTGCTCCGAGCCAATCTGCTGCACGAAGTAGGCCATGCGCCGGTCAAGCTCACCTCTTACCTGGTCGTCTTCCACCACTACGGAGTCAACCTCGGCTTTTGCCAGCATGAGCTTATTCAGCACAATGCTCTCCAGAATCTGGCACTTCACATCGGGAGGCAAGGGTTTGCCCTCCGCCCGCGCCAGCTCCTGCTGATAGATGTTTTCTAGGTCGGAACGCAACACAATCTGGTTGTCCAACTTCACGATAATGGCGTCTACGGTTTGGCGCCCTACTGGCCGGGCCAAGCCCAGCTGGGCGAAACCAGTGCTTACCGCACCTACTAGCAGGCCACCGCTCAACAGCGTCACACGAGCCGCCGTACGAAATAATTGAGTCATGTAATTCAGAGAATAAGAAGCTGGACAGCAAAGAATATCCAGCCCACCGGCTACCGAAACGCGAAAAGCCGCCGGTAAATTTCAACATAAATCCCTTCTCCGGCAAAAAGCTGGGTTTGAGGCCGCAAAAGAGCGTTTCGGGGTAAAGAGACTGTGTTGCCGGCTAACGTTGCGTGACTCACTAACTTTTAGCAAGCGGTAGCCAGAGCCGTGCCTTGCCAATAGCACGAATAAAAAAGCCCCCAGAAAACAGCAGCCTTTGCTGGGCTCTCTGGGGGCTTTTTCGGGCAGCTTCGCCAGCTTATTTAGTTATTAGCTTGTCTACTTCCGCCTGATTGACCTGTACCGGATACTGCGTACGAAGCTGCCCCAGCCATTGCTTTTCCAGAAAGTTCTGGTAGTCGGAGGTAGCCTGGCCACGCGTTTCAGACAAGGTTTTAGGCCCGGCAGGCAGTGCTTTCTCGATGATAATGGCATAAAAGCGACCATCTTTCTGCACGGAGTAAGTACCCGGACCACGGTCCATTACTTCATCTACCACTTTGCTGTCGCCCTTCTGGAAGCTCTGCTCTACTATCTGCACAGCCAGCGGGTTACTGGCATTCAGGCTCTCTTCCAATACAGCAGTGCTCGTGCTGGTCAGAGCGAGCAGCGCCGTAGCGGCAGCGACAGGCTTTGTAGCCGTCTTTGTACTGATACGGCTGGCCGGTGCACCTTTACCCGTCAGGTAAGCCACCACAGCCGCAGCTCGGCGCTGAGCCAAAGCCACCGGTTCACCGCGTTTTACGCGGCCAGTTACGGTAAGGCTTAGGGTCGTGTCTGACGCCAGACTGGCTGCCAAGCGGTCAAGATTGGTTTGGCTGGGGGGCAAAATTGTGGATTGGCTTGCGCGGAAAGCTACTGGGGCCGGAGTATTACGGGTAACCTCGAAGCGGCCAGTTGCCAGTTGCTTTTGAGCCTGAGTCAGCAAAGCCGGTGAGGCTGCGTTGATCATCGTGGCCTGCACGCGCGGGCCCCACTGATAATTAGCTTGATTGGCCGTGAAAAACTGCTGCAGGCCCACCGTATCCGTTAGCGCCTTCGACCACACTTTCTCGTCCATCAGCTGGAAAAGCAGAATACCGTCGCGATACTCCTTTACCAGCATGCGGTAGTCCTCATACTTGGTATCGAGGTTGGCCTTTTCAAATTCCGTCAGACTCTGATCTACATATTGGTCATACAGCTGCTGCATCACAAAACGAGGATCAGCCCCGGCACGCGGCCGCTGACTCTGCTGCACGTAAGCTAAAAAGTCTTTGATCGGATACGCTTTGCCTTTTACGGTAAACAGCGGAGCGTCGGCGCTTACGGTGGTCTCGCCTTTTTTGCGCTTGCCGCTCGGGAATTTGCTTAAAAACGTTTCTGACTTAAAACGGCCGTTTACCAGCGCTGTATCGGCCTGCGCCAGTATGGCATCACGCACGGGGGGCATTTCTGCGAACTGATTTTCCTGCCGAATGCGCTTTAAAAAGGCCGCCCGGTTTAGCTCCGAGCGCGAGTCTTTGGCTACTTTGCTTTTGAGCGTAGGAGCCATGGCCTCAAACGTGGGCACCGGCTGCTTTTCAATAAGCTTGATAATGTGCCAGCCATACGGCGTCTGAACCGGAGCCGAAATGTCGCCGGGCTTTTGCAGCTTAAACGCTACTTCCTCGAAGCTCGGAATCATGCGTCCGGTACCGAAAGCGGGCAGCTCGCCACCATTGGCCGCCGAGCCAGCATCTTCCGAAAACTGCGTTACCAGCTTGTCCCAGTCTTCACGACGACGCAAGCGGGAGTACAGCTCATCCACCTTCTTCTTAGCCGTTACCGAGTCAGCCTTGGGCATGCCGGGCGTGGCCCGAATCATGAGGTGAGCCACTTTAATCTCGCCTTGTGCTGGCCGTACGTCATTCACTTTGATTACGTGGTAGCCAAAGCGCGTCCGGACCGGCGCCGATACTTCGCCCGCCTTCGTTTTATACGCCACGTTCTCAAATGGATACACCATCTGCATAGCTGTAAAGTAGCCAAGCTGTCCGCCATTATCGCGCGCCGAAGGGTCTTCCGATGCCTGACGAGCTACTTGGTTGAAGTCTTCACCGCTGGTAACGCGCTGGAGCAATGCCAGCGCCTTCTGGTAGGCGGCCAAGGTATCCTGAGGAGCCGCATCGGGAGCCACGCGCACCAGAATATGGGAAGCGCTGATTTCCTTGCTTAGCCGGTCGTAAGCCTCCTGCACGAGCTGGTCGGTTACGCTTTTCTCCGTCAGGTAAGGCTGGGCCAGCTGCTGCTTGTAGCCGTCCAGCTCCCGCTGAAAAGCCTGCGTGGTATCGAGGCCGCGCTGCTCAGCTTCCAGTACCTTGAGCTTGAAGTTGGTGTACAGATCCAGGTATTCCGTCACGTTGGCACGGGTGCCGTAATCAGGAGCCGTGGCGTTGTTTTTCCGGTATACGTAAGCAAATTCCGAGGCTGGTACTATCTGCTTTCCCAGCGTAACCACCGCCGGTTGCTTAGCGGCGGACGTCGTGGACTTGGTAGACTGGCATCCGATGGCCAGTAGTGCGCTAGCACCGAGGCTAGCGTACAAAATGCGTTTGGGCATAAAGAAAAAAAGATGCGACACGAACAATAACTCTATCATGACCCTGAGGGCCGAGTCGTTGCCAGATGCAATTTTACGGATTTTTTTTGGCCTAACTTCAGCTCGCTATCAAACTGAGCGTGTACAAAAAAGCCCCCCAGCGGCTGGGGGGCTTTTTGAAAATCAGAACGTTGGGCTACACCACTTTCTTGTAGAGTCGGCAAACGTTATGGTTGCCTGAGGAAGAAAACTCCACGCGGTCCATAATGCGGTTGACAAGTGCCATGCCTACGCCGCCTTTCTTCCCAAGACGGATATGCTCCAGCAAATCGGGCTCCCGAAAGGTTGATGGCAAATATGATTCCTTGCTGTCATCCTCTATCTCAATGCCAAACATATGGTCTTCCATGGCCAGCTTGAGTTGCAGATACTGCGATTCGTTCTCCGCATTGGCATGAATGATCAGATTGGCCACAACTTCATCAACGGCCAACACAATCTGATTGATATGCAATTCGGATAAGTGGTACACAGACAGATAGGCGCTCACGAAGTCGCGTACTGTCTTCAGGTTAGCCCGGCTACAACTTATGCGAATTACGTTCTTCATCCCCTCCTTACGCTGTCAAGCTATATAGCAGTAGCCTCCGACTCGGAAGGCACGATGGTCATCAGCGTATCTAACCCCAGAATCTCAAATACGTTGTGCACTTTTTCCTGCATGTTGAAAAATACCAATTTCACATTGGCATCTTGGAAGCGCTGTAAGTGGGAAATGAACACGCCAAGGCCAGCAGATGAAATGTAGTTCAGGCGCTGGCAATCAATTAATACTTTCTGATAGTTCAGGATTTCGGGCTTGGTCAATTCTGTATCAAGAATCACAGAAGAGCTAGCATCTAGCTCGCCATCGAGGCTGAGCGTGAGCGTATGAGCGGTGGTTTGTTGCGTGATTTTCATAGGACCCATCTACGTCAGACGGTTGGTTCTGGTTGGGACGCCCGGAACTTGATAACAAGCAAGGTCTGGTCGTCGTGCATTGGTTGACCACGGCTGAATTCCGCCAAATCTTCCAGAATCATATTCTTAATTTCATCGGCCTCAAGGTAATACGTACGCTCCAGCATCTGTTGCAGTCGATCCTCGCCGTATTCCTCCTTATTTGCCCCCCGCGCTTCCACAATGCCATCCGTGTAGATTACCATTACGTCGCCGGGGTTGTAATCGTAGAATTGGTTCTTAATATGTTTTTCGTAGGCGTCGTGGCGAATGATGCCCAAGCCTAAGCCCGTAGTACGGAAATACGATACTTCCTCCTTGATGGAATGGTAATACAGCGTGTGACAATGACCGGCCCGTGCAAAAACGAAGCCACGGTTCTCATAATCTATTATATATAGCGATGCTGTAATAAAAGACGACTTTTCGAGACAGTGAACCAGCGCTTTGTTGGCCATAGCCATGAACTTGCTGGGCACCGGAAACTTCTCGCGCTCATTGCGGGCCAATGGGTTTTCCTGCATCAGAGCATGGAAAATACCTTTCATTTGCGCCATATGAAAAGCCGCCGTAATGCCCTTCCCCGACACATCACCAATCAGAATGGCGAGGCGCTGACCCGGTAGGTGCAGGAAGTCGTAAAAATCGCCCCCCACTTCCTTGGCAGCCATCGCATGTGAACTGATTTCAAACCAGTTATCAATAGGGAGGTCTTTCGGAATCAAGCTTTCCTGTACGGTAGAAGCAATCTTGAGCTCCTCCTGAACACGCTCATTCTGAATAGAAGCTGCTACCAACTGAAGGTTCTCGATGCTAAGAATCGTCTGGCTGGTGAACGTTTGCAGAATGCCCAGATTCTCACGATCAAAGCCCTGAGGCTGGTTTTTCAGCATGTACAAAGCCCCATACTGACGCTTCGTGGAGCGCAAAGGCATAACGATAAGCGACCCAAAAGGCAGACCCAAGCTGCGAAAGCCGCTACTATTCGGCAGGTCATTATTGAGATACTCAATGTGCCCCAGGTTATAATCAGCCAGCAGCCCCCGAATGGCAGTACACTGCTCCTCCGTAATGTGGTAGCGCTGGCCTTTGTACGCTTCGTCGCTTACTTCTATATCCAGCCAGGCCGCGTCAGCTTCCACGGTTTGCACGGTAGCATCAAAGAGCATGCTGTATACGTCTTCCTCCGTTTGGCCACGCTGAATAAGCTGCGTGAGTCGCTGCAGACTTAAAATCTCTTCCCGCTTCTGCTCAAAGACACCCGCTGTGGGCAAATTAAAAAATGTAACAAACAGCCCCATCACGGCATAGAAAGCCGCGAAAAATACTGTAAGCAGTAAAAAAGCATGCTGAGGCTCTGGGGCTATCAGCTTAGGGTCGTACTGAATCCGTACGAAGTAGGCCACAAAAATGGTCATGCACAGTAGGATGGCCAGTTGCATGAACACCACCTCCCACTTCTGCCGTCGGTTCAGATAGGCCACCCATTTCTGGTTGCCGCTCAGATACACGCCAAAGATGGCTAACCCACCAATAACCAGTAGCATTAGGTAGGTAGGTAACTCCCAGCCTAAAAGGCGAAGTAGCAGCGTACCACCTAATAATATCTCAAAAAGCTCCCACTCGCGGCGCAGCCGGCCCGAAGATCTGAACAGTACCAATGACCGCCACGTGTAGGTGGTGCTGGCTAGGAAGAGAATAAACAGCCCTGAGTTGATGGTATAAATAACCGCGAAAAAGGTGCGGTCACTACTGGGCAGCTGATACTGTACGAAGCGCTCTAGTAGGTGTAAGGCTACGCAAATACTGGCCAGGATGCCTGGTCCGAGCACCAATCGGCGAAACAAGCCGACAAAATCGGTGCCTCGTAGTGGGTCGGGCTGGAAGCGGTAGTATATAAATACCCCGGCAGCAAAAACAGCTTGGGCAACCAGGGTCACCCAATCAGGTAAGGCAGATAGAGAAGCCGTTTCCGGCGGGCTAGCGCGAAGAAGCGTACTAACCAGCAGCACGACCCAGCTAAGCAGCGTAAGGGGTAATAGCGTGGCTGTTAGCCTCTGGCTAGAGGGCATAGAGAGCAATTAAATACAAATTACGCGTAATAAGAAACAACCGGAGCAAACTGAAAGATTGAGCAAGATAAAGCCTTATAAATTAAATAGACCTTGATGTATTTCGCTCATTCACGAGACACATTCAGGATAAGGCAGTTTCGAATTGGGGCCACCTAAAGTAATCTAAATCTGGATGAGTTGATTATAGTCTGTAGAGGGCACATTATGCAATCTTCATGTCTACGTACTTATGGCAGTTTTTCGAGTACAAATACAGGGCCTGAGTTAATTGCTGCACGCTTTCGACAAAACAAAAAAGTAAGCTGAGTAGCCATAAGAATGCCACCAGCTAATAGGCCAGTGGCATAGTATAATTCAATCCAAACGTATGTGTTAGCGGCTGCTGTAGTTAGGCGACTCACTAGTAATCTGTACGTCGTGGGGGTGGCTTTCACGTAAGCCCGCGCCTGTGATGCGCACCATACGGGCCTCTTGCAATACGGATATGGTAGCAGCCCCACAGTAGCCCATGCCGGCTCGCAAGCCACCTGCAAGTTGATACAGAACCTCGCTTACGCCGCCCTTAAATGGTACACGGCCTACGATGCCCTCCGGCACGAGTTTCTTTACATCATCCTCCGAAGACTGGAAATAACGATCCTTGGATCCATCTTCCATGGCCTCAACTGAGCCCATCCCCCGATAGGTTTTGAACTTACGACCCTCATAAATAGTGACCTCGCCAGGGGCTTCTTCAGTACCCGCCAGCATGGAGCCAATCATGACGGAGGAAGCGCCACCGGCAAGCGCTTTGACCGCGTCGCCCGAGAACTTGACGCCGCCATCTGCAATAATCGGAACCCCAGTGCCTTCAAGGCCGCGGGCCGCTTCCAATACGGCGGAAAGCTGAGGAACTCCAATACCCGCAATGATGCGGGTAGTGCAGATAGAGCCAGGCCCAACACCTACTTTCACAGCATCGGCGCCCGCGTCCGCTAGGGCTCGGGCACCTTCAGCGGTGGCTATGTTGCCGGCAATTACTTCCAGCTCGGGATACTGTTGCTTGATGCTGCGAACGGCATCCAGTACACCTTTTGAGTGACCATGTGCTGTGTCTACACTCACTACATCTACGCCGGCTTGCACCAGGGCCGCTACCCGGTCAAGCAAATCCGGGGTTACGCCCACGGCGGCACCTACGCGCAAGCGACCGTATACGTCCTTACACGCTCGTGGTGTGCGCCGACGCTTGCGAATGTCTTTGTACGTGATGAGGCCCGTGAGGCGGCCCTGCTCGTCCACAACCGGTAGTTTTTCAACTTTGAACTCCTGAAGTAGGTCCTCAGCCTGCGCCATGTCGGTGCCGGTGGCGGCGGTGATGAGGTTGTCGCGGGTCATTACCTCCGCCACCGAGCGCTCCATATCCTTTTCAAAGCGTAGGTCGCGGTTGGTCAGGATGCCCTTCAGGTGACGTTCTTCGTCTACGATGGGGATGCCGCCGATTTTGTGCTGGCGCATAAGCTGCTTGGCGTCGCCGAGGGTAGCGGTTTCAGACAGCGTAAACGGGTCCAGAATCATTCCGCTTTCCGAGCGCTTTACCCGGCGCACCTGCTCGGCCTGAGCCTTGATGCTCATGTTCTTATGAATGATTCCGATGCCGCCCTCCTGAGCCATCGTGATGGCCAGCTCGTATTCGGTTACAGTATCCATTGCTGCCGACACGAAGGGCAGGTTCAGCCGGATATTGCGGGTAAGCTGGGAACTGGTGTCGGCGTCGCGGGGCAATACCTCCGAATAGGCAGGTAGCAGCAGTACGTCGTCGTAGGTAAGGGCCTCGAAGGCAATTTTGGCAGATTGGTCAGCCATGGCAACAAGAAGATTAGGTGACTCTTATTGCCGGGTAAAGCTACGACTAAAAGTTGGGTTACGTCGCTGAGATTGAGAATCTTCTCATTATTAAATAGTAAACAGACCTGCCGGAATGGCTTCCTGCACGCAAGCTGCACGCGTATTTATCACCGCTATACAGGTGAAGAAATAAGAACGGGAAGGCTGAAATTTAATCTGTGCAAGCAGAGAAGAAGGTTTACTTCAAGCCATTTTGCCGGCGAGTGCCCCGCATAGGCTCCGCTTCCAATGGATCGTCCGGCCAGTAATGTTTCGGATAACGGCCCCGCATATCCTTACGCACCTCGAAGTAGCCTGCCGCCCAGAAAGAGCGCAGATCCCGGGTGACCTGCACGGGTCGGTGGCCGGGTGAAAGCAAGTGCATCGTAAGCGGAATTTGCCCCCCAGCCACTCGCGGCGTATCCAAAAGCCCAAAAACCTCCTGTAAGCGCACCGCCAGCGCGGGCGCGGCGGAGTCAGCGTAGTTGATGCGAATGCGCGAGCCGGTAGGAACCACAACATGGGAAGGAGCCAAACGATCCAGCTCCTGACGCTGAGACCAGCCGCCGGGCAACCAGCTCAGCAGGGCTTCACTTAAATCCAGCCGGTTTACCTCAGCAATAGAGCGCACACCTGTAAGAAAAGGTCCGAGCCACTCTGATAAATGTAGTATGAGAGCCGCATCTGACATATCAGACCACTCAGCTGGATTTAAATGGTGCAGAAAAGCCAGCCGCTCACGCAGATGCTGCGCCTCATCAGTCCAGGGCAAGCGTGCAATTCCCTGGCGTCGCAGCCCATGCAGTAAAGCTTCTTCTACGGTGGCCGGATCAGGTTGGGAAAGCGGCTGATCAGAAAGCGTAAGCGCCCCCAAACGACGCAGGCGGCGGGCAGCCACTCGCTCGGCAGCCTCATCCCAGCGTACTTCTTCCGTGTTGGTTATGAGTTCCGGGAAATGCTGTTCGAGCTCGGCGCGGTCTAGAGGAGCGGCCAGGACAGCACGCGGCGCGTTAGCATTCCCATCTAGGTGAGCCACGGCAAAAAAAACGGCTTCCTGACTAAAATGCTCGGCAGGCAATAAGGCGCGCTGGCCCGTTACGAGCCGGACGCGCTCGGGCGTTTCGCGTTGGGCTAGACGGTCGGGGTAGGCAAGGGCTGCCAGCAGGCCGGCCGTATCAGGTTCAATAGTAGAATGGGGAACATCAGCCCGATTTTGGAGCACGGCCGCTGCCTCACGTACTCTGTGCAGGGCTCCGCTATCGGGCACCAGGCCGGGCAGGGGTGCCCGACCCGTCATCAGGGCTTCAAGACGCAGGCGCAAATCGGGTGGGGCGGGCGTGCTGTCGGCTGGTCGGAGCAGGTCGCGTTCCGTAAGTAAAGCGGCTAGTGCGCAGGCCGTGGAGCCATGTCCCGCTTCTTTGCCTCGGAGCACCAGATGACCCAAGCGAGGCACCAATCCCAAGCCAGCTAAAGCGCGGCCATGCGGCGTTGGAGGTCCGGGGGGCAAAATAGCGCCCAGCCTGACCAGCAAGTCGCGGGCCTGCGCTAGCGCCGGAGCAGGCGGCGCATCAAGCCAGCGCAAAGCGGCCGGATCGTAGGTTCCCCACAGGGCCAGCTCGAGGGCAAGGCTGCTCAGGTCGGCGGTAAGTATTTCGGGGGGCAAATGTGCCGGCCGGTCAGCATGCTCGGCTTCGGTCCAAAGACGCACACAGGTTCCTGGTCCTAAGCGGCCAGCCCGTCCGCGGCGTTGGTCGGCAGCGGCCTGACTCACGGGCACCGTTTGGAGGGTGCTTAAGCCCGTGCGCGGCTCGAAGTGCGGCACGCGTGCATACCCCCCATCAATTACCACTCGCACTCCTTCAATGGTCAGGCTGGTCTCGGCAATGCTGGTGGCCAGCACGATTTTGCGCCGCCCTGCCGGCGCAGGTCGAAGAGCCGCATCCTGCTGCTCAGCGGGCAACTCACCATGCAGCACATGCACATCAACCGTAGGCAACAGCGTGCCGGCCAGGCGCTCCGCCACGCGGCGCTGATCAGCCAGGCCAGGCAGAAACACCAGCACGTCGCCCAATTCATGTTGAGCCAGCGCCTCCCGAATAGCAGTCGGTACCAAGGCGGTCAGCCGCTCGGTGGGGCGGTTTCCGGCCGCCGCTACCCGACTGGGGGGCAAATAATGCGTGCTGACCGGATGTTGCAGACCTGCGCTACGTACCACTGGCGCTTCCAACCAAGTGCCCAACCGCTCCGCTTCCAGCGTGGCACTCATGATAAGGATTCGCAGGTCGGGGCGCAAAACTGCTTGGGCATCTAGGGCCAGGGCCAAGCCCAAATCGGCTTGTACGCTCCGCTCATGAAACTCATCAAACAGCACGGCCGCTACGCCTTCCAGCGCCGGGTCATCTTGTAGCATGCGCGTCAGAATAACCTCCGTAGCTACTTCAATGCGGGTTTTGGCCGAAATCCGGCTTTCCAACCGCACCCGATAACCCACCGTTTGTCCTACTGGTTCACCCAGAAGCTGAGCCATGCGCGCGGCGGCCGCCCGCGCTGCTAGTCGCCGCGGTTCGAGCACAATGATGCGACCGGTAGGTGGCATCCAAGGCGCATTTAGCAAAGCCAGCGGAACCAATGTCGTTTTGCCCGCCCCAGGCGGCGCCTGCAATACGGCGCAGTTTGTTGAGCCAAGCGTAGCAAGTAGCTCGGGTAAGGCCGCGCGAATAGGCAGATCAGGCAGTTGCAAATGGATGGGCTGCTTAGTAAGAATGGGAAAGTGAATAACGGCAGGCGGTCCGCTCCCCTCCTTGGTAAGGCGGGAGTTGACCGGCTTTCACCGCATCTAATATATCGCCACTGTCGGGTCGACCTGTACGCTCCAAGCGTGAATGCCGCCGCGTAGGTTTAGCAGGTTATTCAGGCCATGACGATGCTGCAAATAACCCAGTGCCTGCGCCGAGCGCACCCCATGATGGCAGATCAGCACCACCGGCCGGTCGGTGGCCAGCTCTTCTACGTGCTGCGGAATATCGCCCAAAGGCAACAGCAAACTGCCTTCTATATGGCAGTATTCATACTCCTCCGGCTCGCGCACGTCCACGAGTTGCAGCAATTCGCCACGCTCCAGACGGGCGTGCAGGTCTTGGGGAGTGAGGTCGGGGAGCATGACGTAGGGAAAGGGTTGGGCTGCCGGAAGACGGTTGGGGGGCAAAAATAAGGGAAGCCTTGCTACCTTCGGCCTTTCCCATGGTCTAAACAACAGTGCGTGGCCTTATCTGATTTGTGGTCTGGCTTGATGGCCAGCAGCCCCGTGGAGTTGGCTGGGGTGATAACGGGTATAGCTTGCGTATGGCTGGCCGCCCGCAATTCCATCTGGAACTTCCCCACCGCGCTGGTTAGCTGTGCCCTCTACGTTATCGTGTTTTGGGAAGCACGCCTGTACTCCGATATGGCCTTGCAGGGCGTATTCATTGCCCTGGCATTTTATGGCTGGTACCAATGGCTGTATGGGGGTCCGCAAGCCCAGGAGCTGCCCATAACGCGGGCCACCGCGCTCCAATGGACGTGGTTGAGTGCCGTAGCAGTGGCCTATGCCGTGGGAGTAGGCTACGCCTTGAGCGCGTACACCGATGCCGCCATTCCGTACTGGGATAGCTCTACCACGGCCATCAGCCTGGTAGCCCAAGTGCTGCTAACGCGCAAAAAGATCGAAAACTGGATACTCTGGCTGGTGGTCGATGTCGCTTATATTGGCCTGTACTGGCACCGGGAGCTTTATCTCACGGCGGGGCTGTATGCCGTGTACCTGGTGTTGGCTACCTATGGCTACCTGGAGTGGCGTCGGCTGCTGCGAGCCAACCTTCAGCCCCAAGCTGCCTGATGCTGCGCGTCGCTATTACCGGCCCCGAGTCAACGGGCAAATCCACGCTGAGCCGCCAGCTAGCCGAGCATTACGGCACCACCTGGGCCCCCGAATACGCCCGCCACTATCTGGAAGAGCATGGTTCGGGCTACACGCTGCACGATTTGGAGCAAATAGCCCGCGGCCAACTGGCGGCTGAAGCTACGGCCGCAGCCGCAGCGCACGAAGTCGTATTTTTTGATACTGATCTGTTGGTGATTAAAGTATGGGCCGAAGACGCGTTTGGACAGTGCCCAGCCTGGATTCAGCGCCACCTGGAGCAGCAGCGCTACGACTTGGTTTTGCTGCCCGGCATCGACTTGCCCTGGGAATTTGACCCCCTACGCGAGCACCCACACCGGCGTCATTATTTTTATGATTTATACCTGGCTGAGCTGCGGGCTTTGGGCGCTACCTATGTCGAAATAAGCGGGCCGGGTAGCCAACGGTTTGAGCAAGCGCGTAAGGCAGTAGATCTCCTGAAAAAACAAGCTCCCTCTACATGATTTTTTCTCTCGAAAACGACCAGTGCCGCGTAACCGTGAACTCTCACGGCGCCGAATTAAGCAGCTTTATTCGCAAAGATCTCAGCAACTTAGAGTACATATGGCAAGCCGACCCAGCCGTGTGGGTGCGCCATGCGCCCGTGCTCTTTCCCATCGTGGGCCGCTTGCCGCTGGATACGTACCTGCACGAAGGCAAGGAGTACAAGTTACCCCAGCACGGATTTGCCCGCGACCAGCAGTTTGCTTTGCTTAGCCAAACCGGCGAGGAGCTGATTTTCAGCCTAAAGGCAGATGAAAACACGCGCGCACTTTACCCCTTCGATTTTGAGCTGATCATTCGCTACCAGTTGCGGGGCAATAGGCTGATAGTAGGTTGGCAAGTGCATAACCGGGCTGCGGAGCAGGAATTGCTGTTTAGTATTGGGGCGCATCCGGCGTTCCGGTGCCCGTTGCTGCCCGACGAGCAGTTTGAGGACTATTATTTTGAGTTTGATCATGCCGTCAGCTTTGAGCGCCACCTGCTGGCCGGTGGTCTGCTCACGGGCCAGACCGAACCCGTGCTCAACGAACAAACCGAGCTGCCGCTGACCTACGAGCTGTTTGCCGACGATGCGCTGGTGTTGAAAAAGTTCGACTTCACTCACCTCACCTTACGGAGCCGTACATCCGAGCGTGCCGTGCGCCTGCGCTTCGATGGGTTTCCGTATTTAGGTCTCTGGACCAAAGGCCCCGGTGCGCCTTTCGTATGCGTAGAGCCCTGGCAGGGCGTGGCCAGCACGGCCGGCGGCCCGCAGGAGCTAGCCGATAAAGAAGGCATCCTGAATTTGCCCCCCAGCCAGACATTTACCACCGAATACAGCATTACAGTGGAATAACAGAACTGCTGGTCGGCTTACACGAAAAAGCCCCCATGGCCTGCTCCGGGTTGCTGCGTCAGCCACGATGACAGCAGGGGAGCGGGCCGCAGGGGCTTTTATTGCTTAGCTGCCGCTACGAGAGGAGCGGCGCAGTAGGACGACTCGGGGAAGTAGGCCGACGATTGTAGTCGGGTTCCCAGTCATTGATGGGGCGCGTGATGCCGGGGGGCAAATCCAGGTCGGGTAGGCCGTCGTCGAGTGGCTCACCGCCCTCATCATCGTTATCGGTGGAGGGTGGCCGCTGGTAACGACGCCGGGGCACGACCATGAAATAGGCGAGAATGGCAAGAACCACGAGCGTATAAACAAGGCTGATCATGGTGGGTAATGACTGGGGTTCAACGCAGTAAGAAGACCATAGGCTCCGATGATAAACTAACGGGGCCAGGGGTGGAGTTGTTTTCGAACGCCACAATTTTCCTGGCCGGTTAGAGCCTTCCCTAAGTTACACAGTTTTTAACTGAAAGTAAAGGCCTTAGCTACATCGGTAGGAACTATAAATCACTGGTTGTAACTTTGCAACGAAGTTTAGGGGTGCCCTACCAACTTAACCGGTCATTTTGCCGGCAGCGGGGCTGAGATCATACCCATTGAACCTGATCCGGGTAATGCCGGCGAAGGGAACAAACGGTCCGCGAACGTAAAAGCCGCTCCTCCGACCCCTGGAAGGCGGTTCGTTCCACTTTTCCATCTTTCACTTTTGAAAAAGTACGTATTGACCGGCGCGGCGCTTCTGGCGCTAGCCGGCGCGGCATGGGCACAAGGCCCCGTGTCTGGTAGGGTAGGGTCGTTTTTGCCGCTTAACGCAGAAGTCACGTCCTTACCAGGAGCCACTATCTATCTGGACGGCCAAGCAGTAGGGCAGACAGATGACACGGGAGGATTTATTCTGCCGGCCGTATCACCAGGTAGCCATAAGCTACGCATTACCTCCATTGGACATACGCCTTTGGAAACCAAAATCACTGGTCAAATCGCCCCGCAAACGCTGGACTTCACGTTGGAGGGAGAGTCAGTGGTTACCGGCGAAGCGCTGGTAACGGCTTCTCGGGCCAGCGACCGGACCGCCACCGCTTACTCCAACCTCAGCCGCGAAGACCTCGACAAGCGCAACTTCGCTCAGGATCTGCCTTACCTGCTCGACCAAACGCCTTCCGTCGTCGTGACCTCCGACGCCGGCGCGGGCGTGGGCTATACCGATATCCGGATTCGGGGCACGAGCAACACGGGCATTAACATGACCATTAACGGCGTGCCGCTGAACGATCCGGAGTCGCGGGGGGCATTTTTGGTGAACCTGCCCGATCTGGCTTCGTCGGTGAGCAGCTTGCAGGTGCAACGCGGGGTGGGCACCAGCCAGAACGGGGGCGCAGCTTTTGGAGCCAGCATCAACATCTCGACGCTTGATGTACGCCGCGAAGCCTACGCCGAAACCCAGAACGCCTACGGTTCTTTTAACACTTGGAAAAACAACGTGCAGTTTGGCACCGGGCTGCTTGGGGGGCATTTTACCGTTGATGGCCGCCTTTCGCGCATTGCCACCGATGGCTACATGAACCGCGCCGAGTCAGATCTGAAGTCGTATTATCTGGCTGCTGGCTACCAAGCCAAGAATACGCTGGTGAAGTTTATCACCTTTTCGGGCCGCGAGAAAACCTATCAAGCCTGGAACGGCGTGCCCGAGCCCGCTCTGACCGGCAACCGCGACCTGCTGCAAACCTACGTGGACAACGGCGAGCTTTCGACCACTGATGCTGAGCGCGTGCTGCAAGAAGGTCGCCGCTACAGCTACTACACCTACGACAACCAGACCGACAATTACCAGCAAAACCACTACCAGCTCCACCTCTCGCAGGGCCTGGGTCAGGACTGGAACATTGGGGCGGCTTTGCACCTCACGCGCGGCTTTGGCTACTACGAAAGCTTCCGCGCCAACCGGCGGTTCTCGGCTTACGGCCTTCCCAACGTAGTGCTGGGCAACCAGACCATTTCCCGCACCGACCTCGTGGACCAAAAGTGGCTGGATAACTACTTCTACGGCGGCACTTTCGCCCTGAACTATCAGCCCAAAAATAACGACAAGTTTGAGGCAACGCTCGGCGGGGCCGTCAACCGCTTTGATAACGACCACTACGGCGAAATTATCTGGGCCCGCTACGCTTCTACCAGCAACATTCGTCAGCGCTACTATGCCAATGAGGCCGCCAAATCGGACTACAATACCTACGCTCGCGCCACCTGGCAGGTGCTGCCCCGGCTGGGTGTGTACGGCGACTTGCAGCTCCGCCACATTGATTATAGCATTGATGGAGTGGAGGACGACCAGAACGACGTCACTACCCGCGCCAACTACACATTTTTCAACCCCAAAGCTGGCGCTACTTTCTCCCTGGCCGAAGGGCAGCAACTCTACGCCAGCTTCGCTGTGGGCCAGCGCGAGCCCGTGCGTGCCGACTTCACCGACCGCCCCGCCGGCGACCAAAGCGCGAAACCCGAACGCCTCGAAGACTTTGAAGCCGGCTACCGCCTGAACCTATCGGACCTGAACCTGCTGACGCCGCGCACGGCGTTGCGCCTGGAGGCCAACTACTTCTACATGAACTACCGCAACCAGCTTGTTGCCACCGGCCAGCTGAATGATGTAGGCACCGCCCTGCGCACCAACGTAGCCCGCAGCTACCGCACCGGCCTGGAACTGACCGGCTTTGTGTCGGCCGACGATAAAATCAGTCTGAGTAGCACGCTCACGCTCAGCCGCAACCGCATTCTGGACTACCGCGACGTTTCTTACGACGAGGAGTTTAACCCCGTAGTTGCCGCCGAAGGCCGCACGACCACCATTTCCTATTCGCCGTCGGCCGTGTCGGCGCACACGCTGGAGGGGCAGCCGCTGAAAGGCATGCGCCTGGCGCTGCTCTACAAAACAGTGAGCCGCCAGTATCTCGACAACTCCGCCAGCGAAGCCCGCAGCATTCAGCCTTACCAAGTGCTCGATTTTCGGGTGCGCTACGCACTTGGCCCCACGTTTATGAAGGAAATAGAGCTGGCTTTGCTGGTCAACAACGTGTTCAATCGCGAGTACGCGGCCAACGGCTACACCTACGGCTACCTCGGCGCCAGCGGGCAGCAGGAAACTTTCAACTGGTATTACCCCCAAGCTACACGCAACTTCCTCGTTTCTGTGGGGCTGAAGCTGTAAGAGAAAATACGACCTGTTAATCGCAATGAAAAAGCCCCCAGAGGTATTCTGGGGGGCTTTTTATTCAATAAAAGTGGCGTGTTTAGAGCGTGTATGGAATTTTATAAAATCGCCGTTTCCATCATGCTGAGTTGGTCGAAGCAGGCGAGATGCTTCGACCAACTCAGCATGACAACTCCTAGATACGCTCTACGGTTTGCGCACGCGAACCAATTGATAACGTAGGCGGCCGCGGCTAAATAGGTCGGTTGTATCCGTTTCGCTTGGGGAAACACCTACCGTGTGATGTATGGTATACAACCGTAACGTGTCGCGGCCGAAGGAAGCACCAAACGAGCTTTGTCGTTTGGAATATGTGTCAAAAATTAATTCGTCTCCCGGATTTGGACCGGTGAAATCCATCTGAACAGTATACTGGCTGAAAGGCAAACCTTTCACTTTACCATCAGACAGAAAATATGCGTTAACGGGTTGGCCGAGAGAATCGGTGCCTTGATATTGACCTGTTATCAACAATTGATTGATTGCCCTCTCAACACCACCTTGTAGGTCGGTTTTGACACTGGATTTTAGCGCTCGGTAATAGGGTATCTTGTCAACTATTCGATTCGTTTTGGCATTACGCTGAATAAAAAACAAGGTAGTATCAGCAGCAGAAATCTCATAAGATAACTCAACAACTGTTTCCTTCTCATCTCCAAGTTGTGGTCTGAGTGATAAAGTTTTGTCGTTCTGACCGGGACGAAGAAGTAAAATCCTGCTTCCTCCTTCGTGCAAGCCGTAAGTAACACCAATCTCAACGCTGTCCACTCGAGATGAAAAGGACTCTATGTGGATAGATGAGGGCCCGGATGGAATATAATCAAAAGCTTCGGCTGGTGAGCGAGTTTGCTCCACCAACCTCCGATACTGGGAACTCAACCAATAGCCACTAATTATTGGGCTGATTGGTAGGGCAGCAGGCCTTACTGAATTTACTGTATAGTCTGTGGTTACGCTGGCAGTAGGAGGCTCCAGCGTAACAGTATCTGGTTGTTGCTGGCAAGCGAATACGCTAGTGACTAGCAGGAGTAGGAGGCTTTTCTTAAGTAGCATTGCCTAGGTGAATTGAATGCAGCTAACATTTAATTCACCTAGTAAGCAAATACCATAGCAATTGCTTACAATGTCTTTTATTCTACAGTACCGTTAGTTCTTGCTGCTTGACGTTGAAATTTGTCCAATTTGAAAATCTGCCACTCAAATAATCAGACGCACGCCGCCAAGCTCCGAGACGTGGTAAGGAAACTGGTCGCCGGGCGAGCCGATGAACATAAAGTTTTTAGGAATCTGCCACTCCTGCGAGAGCTTGTCAATCAGCTCCGGACCAAACTTGCCTTCCAAGGTTACAAAATCCACTTCAATCTGATCATAAGCCCGATCCAGCACATGAATATCGGTGAGCAAATCCTGCGGATACGTTTCGCCGGGCCTCAGCAGCGTCACGATTTTTAGCTTGGTGGTGAACTCATTTTCCACCACGTAAGCCATCACCTTGTTGAGGTTGGATACGTTGTCGCCCTTCGTGAAAAAGACGAATTCCTGCTGGTGCAGCTCCCGCAGCATCTGCCGCAGCTTGAGGCGCAGCAGGCGTGAAAAGCGCGGCGACTGTTCGGCAAACGAATTAGCGGCTGCCAATATCAGATTCAGGATGCCAATGCGGTTCAGCATCACATAAATCAGCACCATGGCCGGCAGGAAATATTGTAGGAACACAATCAGGTAGTCGGGGTGAATCTTGATGTTGCCGTACAAAGCCACCAGAATGCTGACGAGCGCCAGCGTGACGGTAAAAATACCCGCGTATACAGGCCGTGGCAGCTTGGGCCGCTTGCGCTTGAGCAGAAAGTTGCCCAGCGCGAAAAACGCCATCACCGACAAAAACGAAATGGTGTATACGCCCGACAGCGGCCCCAACTGTCCGTTGGTAATCAGCAGCACCGATACGCACAGCAGAAAGAAGGTGATGAGAATGATATAGTTGCTCTTGGCCTTGTTTTCCTTCAGGAAGAATTGGGGCAGAATACGGTCCAGGGTCATGCGCTTCATCAGGCCGCTTACCCCCACAAAAGATGTGAGCACGGCACCACTGAGTACGGCCACCGCATCCACCGAAATCAGTGTACCCAGCCAGGTGCCGCCAGTAGTATTGCCCAGGTGCGATAGAAGTGTTTCGGTATGCTCACCCACCTCGCCCATCGGTAGCGCAGCTACGGCCAGAAAGGCAATAGCCGGGTTGAAGAAGCTCACTACGAGCCACATATTGCGCAGGGTTTTGCCAAATACGCCCCGAGCCTGCTCTTCCACAAAGTTGGCGGAGCTTTCAAAGCCCGAAATGCCCAGCATAGCCGCGCTAAAGCCAAAAAACAACGCATTCGTGATACTGCCGCCTTTCAGCGGTAAGCTAAAATTGGCGGTGAGTATATCAGTGCCATGAGTTGTTAAGTACCAAATGGCACTACCTACCAGCAAGGTGAGCGAGATAAGATGCACCAGAAAAATGGCCACCGCCACTTTCGCCGACTCCGAGATGCCCAGAATGGTGAGCAACAGAAATAGCCCCAGCAGTCCCAGCGTAGCCCAAATAATAGGCAGGCTGTGCCACAGTGTATGTAAGTAGTGCATGGCTTCGCTGGCCGAAATAACCGCCGTAGCCATATAGGATAGAATAGTAAGACAGGCCGCCAAGGCCGCGTTGCGCTTACTGGTCGTGTTCAGGAGCACGTTATAGGCGCCGCCATTCAGCGGGAGGGCACCCACCACTTCGCCGTATATCTTCCGAAAAAGGAACAGCACGGCGCCCACCATGAGTAGCGCAATCCAGGCGTATTGCCCGGCGTAGGCAATGGCCAAAGCGGATACGTACAGGCACGAAGAGGAAATATCATTGCCGCAAATGGCAGTGGCTTCCAGTTCATTGAGCTTCTTCTCGTGACTCATAAAACAAGTAAAGGTAGGCTACTGAAACACCAAGGCTTGATTAAGCTACTTAACAAGGAATCACTGATGGAGGGCTTGTTGGCGTCGGTTGGGCTGAATGTAAAGATTGAAGCGGGAATCACTCTACGAGTAAAATGAATAAACGGACGGTGCGGTAAAAAAGCCCCCCACACGCCCATCTCAGAACTAGCGTGCGCCTATTGCAGTAGTTTCTTGATGTCTTCCATTCTGCCGAAAAGCACAAGCGTATCACCGGCTTCAAAAACGGTATCGGGGGTTACTACGCCAATAGCCACTGGCTTGCGCTGGGGGCGGCCAAATAAGTTGGTGTCATCCTTCAATCGAATGATAGTCAGTACATTAATATTGTATTTCTGGCGAAAGTTGGTCTCCTGTATCGTTTTGCCCACGTAATGCGTGGGCACTGTCGCCTGAATGATATTGTAATCTTCGGTAAGCTCTAGGGAGTCCAGAATGCCCTTCACGTCGAGACTTTTAGCGAGGCGCTCGGCCGATTCCATTTCGGGCCGGATAATCTTGTCAACTCCAATGGCCTCCAGTACTGTTTGGTGCAGGGGTGAAATAGCCCGGCCAATAAGCCGTTTCACTCGGAGCTGCTTGAAGTTGGCCACGGCCATCACCGACGCCCCAAAATCTTCTCCTATGCCTACCAGCACTACATCGGTATCGTTGATGGGCAGTGTAGAAAGGGCTTGCTGATCTTTAGCGTCGAGGCAAACGGTATGCGTAATGCGGTCTTTGTATTGATTAACCTTGGCAATATCGTTATCAACGGAAATAACCTCGTGGCCCATTTCCGTAAGCCTAATTGATAGCGACGAGCCAAAGTAGCCCAATCCGACAATGATGAATTTCATGTGCGTTTGCTCAGCAGTATGTTAGGTAATAATAATGTTCTCGGAAGGGTAGCGGTAGTTCAGATTGTTGACCTTGCTCAATACACCAGCAATCAAAGTGAACGTACCTACGCGTCCTAAAAACATAGTAACAATGATGACTAGCTTGCTGCCAGTAGTCAGCTCAGGCGTCAGGTTTAGGCTCAGCCCAACGGTGCTATAGGCAGAGAAAGCTTCAAAAGCCACTTTTAAGAGGGGTATGGTGGGATTGAAATACGCAATAAGGAGCGTAGCCAGACCAATAACCAAAAACGACAGCATCATGACGGCAAAAGCCTGCTGCACAGATTTGCTCGGCACCTGACGACCAAACAGCTCCAACCGCTCCTTGCCACGTGCAATACTGGAAATGTTCAGGAAGGCTAGCGCGAAGGTAGTGGTCTTGATGCCGCCGCCCGTTGAACCCGGCGAGGCCCCCACCCACATGAGCAGCAGATAAATCAGCACCAGTGGCACGCTCAGCTGAGACATATCAACGGTATTGAAACCAGCGGTGCGGGGCGTAACACCCCCAAACAAGGCTGCTACGAATTTGCCAAAACCGCTGTGTTCGCTCAGGGTATTGTTGTACTCTATAACATAGAACAGAAAAGTGCCCCCCACAAGCAAGATGGCTGAAGTGAGCAGTACTAGCTTAGTATTCACGTTGATGATGCGCGGGATATACACGTAGCGCTCCCGATGATATACTTGCTGCCAGCGGTTTCTGATTCTTTTCTGGAGATAACTGTAGAGGTTAAAAATGATAGGAAAGCCGAGCCCGCCGATAACAATCAGCGCAATTACTACTAATTGCAGGCTATAGTTGAAGCGGAAATTGATGTCATATAAACCGGCTGACAGGGTCGAGAACCCGGCGTTGCAGAAGGCGGAGATGGAATGAAAGATGGCAAAGCCGATGCGGTCGTGTAGCTGCGGTATTTCTGCTGGCCCGATGGATGCATAAATGAAGCACGCACCCAGAAATTCCACCAGAAATGTAATCCAGACAATGTTGCCGATGGTGCGCATTGTGTTGCCAATGCTATCCTCATTGATAAGACCCTGCATAAAAAGCTGGTTCTGAAATGACGATGAGCTTTGGAAAAATAAAGTCAGAAAGCTGGTGAAAGTCATGATACCCAGCCCCCCGAGCTGAATCAGGACGATGATAACTACTTTGCCAAAGGTGGTAAAGTAAGTGGCCGTATCAACGGTAATCAGACCCGTGACGCACACGGCGCTGGCAGCAGTAAAAAGGGCATCGAGCGAGCTAATGCCATTTACAGTGGCTCGGGGCAGCAACAATAAACCAGTGCCCAGCAAAATCAACAGAATAAAGCTGGCTATAAACAAGAGGGCTGGGTTGTAGCGCAGCTGATAAAAAGTAAGAGAGCGGCGGGAGAGTTCGATCAGGAACACATACAACAGCACAATCAAAATCAGAAAATCCTCTTCTAGATATCGACCCAGCCGGGTGCCTGTCAGCACAAAGTGCTCGGGAAAGAAGGTCAAAAATGCCCCATACGCCGCAAGCGAAATTAAAATACACTCCACTATCACCCATCCCCTTGGTACGCCCGACCGGTTGAGTAGAATCAGGCGCAGACTTAGAACCAGTACAAGGCCGAGCGTATACACGCCATAGAAAGTGTTGAGCGTAGCATCGGCGGCGGCTGTATGAGCAAATCCTAGGTCATACAGAAATATGAGCAACCCACCCAGGCTCAGGTAAAATAGCACCGAATCAGCCTTGCCAATCAGCTTTGAGCGGTGCTTTTCTAGCTGGCCATCAAGGCGTTTGCTTATTTTAACACGGTACATCTTAGTTCAACTAAAGGCTTAAGCAAACTGCCGCCCTGCAAAGAGGCTAGTGTAGGTTATAGAGCGGTAAGCCCAGCTGCTCGGGCTTACAAGCTACTTCGCAATGGATATGCGCTACGTAGTTTGGTGACGGAAAGATGAGGAATGAATTCTAGATTAGCCTGAACTCGTTCAGCTATGGGCTGTTTGGAAAGTAGATGGTGTTCTGAATGGGAAGGCCGGCCCGTCTCGAAATTTTTATCTTTGAGCTTCCCACCCCATTTATACTTCTGTTATGTCATCTCAAGCCGACGTTCTCTCGCCCCAGTCCAAAGCACATACCGCCCAGAAAGGCAGCACCAACGCCGCTGGCTTCACCGATTATTTCGACCTCGACGGCCTACTCACTGAGGAGCACAAGCTTATTCGTCAGAGCATTCGCGACTTCGTGAAGCGTGAGATTTCGCCCAGCATCGAGAAGTGGGCACAGCAGGCGCATTTTCCATCCGAAATCGTGCGCAAGTTTGGCGAAGTAGGTGCTTTTGGCCCCACTATTCCGGCCGAGTACGGTGGCGGCGGCCTCGACTACATCAGCTATGGCCTGATTATGCAGGAAATTGAGCGCGGCGACTCCGGCATGCGCTCTACGGCCTCGGTGCAGGGCTCCTTGGTCATGTTCCCCATTTATCAGTACGGCTCGGAAGAGCAGCGCCGCAAGTTTCTGCCCAAGCTGGCCTCGGGCGAATGGCTGGGCTGCTTCGGCCTTACGGAGCCCGACCACGGCTCTAACCCCGGCGGCATGGTCACGAAGCTGGAGGACAAAGGCGACTACTATGTGTTGAATGGCGCCAAGCTCTGGATTTCGAACTCGCCTGAGTGCCAGGTAGCCGTAGTGTGGGCTAAAAACGAAGAAGGCCGCATCAAGGGCGTTATCGTAGAGCGCGGCATGGAAGGCTTCACCACCCCCGAAATTCACAACAAATGGAGCCTGCGTGCCAGCACCACCGGCGAGCTGGTGTTCGACAACGTGCGCATTCCTAAGGAAAACATTCTGCCCAACGTGGAAGGCCTAAAAGGCCCCCTGAGCTGCCTCGATTCAGCTCGCTTCGGTATTGCCTGGGGGGCAATTGGCGCCGCCATCGACTGCTACGAATCGGCCCTGAAATACTCCCTGGAGCGCGAGCAGTTCGGTAAGCCGATTGCCGCTTTCCAGTTGCAGCAGCGCAAGCTGGCCGAAATGATTACCGAAATCACCAAAGCGCAGCTGATGGCTTGGCGCTTAGGTGTTTTGAAAAATGAAGGCAAAGCCACCAGCGCCCAAATCAGCATGGCCAAGCGCAACTCCGTGGATATGGCTCTGCACATTGCCCGCGAAGCCCGCCAGATTCACGGCGGCATGGGCATCACCGGCGAATACCCCATTATGCGCCACATGATGAACCTGGAATCGGTGATTACCTATGAGGGTACGCACGATATTCACCTGCTCATCACGGGCGCGGATATCACAGGTATTCAGGCGTTTAAATAATATCTAATTGTTTAAAAGAAGGGCCAGCTTATGTATATAAGCTGGCCTTTTTGCTTGGAGCGTTTTGCTAATATGGCTTGCCATTATTACTACGTTCTTCCGTAAACCTATATTCGCTCATCTTTTACTCCTTATTTTCCGTGTGTACCGCCATGGCCGCTGACTCCGCTTTGCCTTTAGTAATCCTCGAATGCCTGATTGCTGGCACCTCACATCGCGAGGGTCTGAAAGCCTACGAGCCGAACCTGCAACTGGGCCAAGAGCTAACGGTCACGCGTGAAGCCGACAGCGCCTATGATGACTGGGCCGTGCGTGTATATACCGCTGGCCCTGAGCCGATGTGGCTGGGCTACCTGCCGGAAGGGCGCAACGAAACCGTGGCGCGCCTGCTTGATGCTGGGTTTGAGTTAGGGGGCCGCCTTACGCACAAAGCCTGGGAAGACGACTGGCTATACCTGGAAATGGAAGTACTGCTTTTGAAAAAGTAAGTAGCTATAAACAAAAAAGCCCCCCAGCGCGTGCTGGGGGGCTTTTTTGTAGCCGTTGTTAGCGCAGTTCCTCAAAGGCATACTGGGCGTTGCTCCAAAACTCATCCAGGGCTATCAAACGAGGCTTGAAAAAGGAAATCAGCTGGGGCCAGTCGTCGCGACTGAACAGGTTGACGGGCTGCAGCTCCCGATAAATACGGCTTATGGACTGGCCGTTAGTGTCCTGCGCTGCAAGCTCCCAGGTCCAAGCTTCGCCCAGCGTTTCCTCCAGCATCGGTTTCAGTTGCTCAAACTGCTCGAAAAACAGCTGGCGGATTTCCGCGTCGGCGTGCGTAAGCTCTATGCCAATGCTGGCGCGGCGGTTGTCGGCGTGCAGGCGGAAATACAGGTTTTTGTAGCCGGATTTGTAGTTGATCCAGTTGGTCGGCGTGCCTTCGGCCGAGGGTACAGGGGCCATATATTGACCAAATGTGGTCCAGAAGGCTTGGCGTAATTGCGTAACTTCAGCTTTGCTATACATTGTTTACTTGTCACTGTGTGCGGGCTTATTCGCACGTGGTACGCAACAGGATTCGGCGCGGCCGCGCCCGCTGGTAGCAATTGAAAGGACAAAGTGCACCTTTGTTCTACATGAAGCTGGGCAGTAGGCAAGGCGCCAGGGCAAAATTTGGGGAACTTTACCGTAAAATTGCCCCCAGCTTCGTCATTTACCGCAAATCTATGCACGTTCCCATCTTCTCGGATGTAATCATCATTTTGCTGCTCTCGGTGGGCGTAATTTTGCTGGTGAGCAAGCTGCGGCTGCCTTCTATTGTGGGTTTTCTGGTTACGGGCATCGTGGCAGGGCCGTCGGCGCTGGGGCTGGTGAAGGCCCAGGGCGACGTGGACATGCTGGCCGAGCTGGGCGTGATTCTGCTCATGTTCACCATCGGCCTGGAGTTCTCGCTCTCCAGCCTCTCGCGGCTCAAGCGGGCCGTATTTCTGGGAGGCAGCTTGCAGGTCGGCCTTACCATTGGCGCTACTTACCTGCTGGCAGTGGCATTTGGGTATTCGACGCCCGAAGCCGTATTTCTAGGCTTTCTGCTGGCTTTGAGCAGCACCGCCATCGTGCTCAAACTTCTGCAAGACTGGCTCGAGATGGAGTCGCTGCACGGGCAGGTAATACTGGCCATCCTCATCTTTCAGGACTTGATTGTGGTGCCCATGATGCTGCTCACGCCCATGCTGGCGGGCAAGGGTGCCGGCAATCCTTGGGCCGATCTGGGCTTGCTGGCATTCAAAATCAGTGGGGTGCTGGCGCTAGTGTGGTTTGGGGCACGCTACCTTATGCCGCGCCTGCTGTTCGTGGTGGCCCAAACGCGCAGCCGCGAGCTGTTCCTGCTCACCACCATCGGCACCTGCCTGGGCGTGGCGTGGCTGACGTCTACGGTAGGGCTTTCGCTGGCGCTGGGGGCCTTTTTGGCGGGTCTGATCATCTCCGAATCGGAGTATAGCTACGAGGCCGTCAGCAATATTCTGCCCTTCCGCGAAATTTTCGCCAGCTTCTTTTTCGTGTCTATCGGCATGCTGCTCGACGTTCGGTTTTTCTTGGAAAATCCGCTTACCATCGTGCTCATTACCCTGGCCGTTATGGCCGTCAAGCTCCTGCTCACGGTAGGCGCGGCCCTGGCCCTGCGGCTGCCCATGCGCTCCGTGCTGCTGATCGGGTTAGCCTTGTGCCAGGTAGGCGAGTTTGCCTTTATCCTGTCCAAAGTGGGGCTGGAGGCGGGCCTGATGCAGCAGCGCGAGTACCAGTATTTCCTGGCCGTTTCTATTCTGACCATGAGTCTGACGCCGCTGGTGATGCTAGGCGCCGAGCCTTTTGCCACGTTTCTGCTGCGCCTGCGGATTTTCCAGTCGCTCGACCAAGGACTGCGCATGCAAACCGACCAATTGCCCCCCGACCAGGAGCAGAAGCTCAGCGACCATCTGGTGGTGATGGGCTACGGCTTCAACGGTCGCAACCTGGTGAAAGCCGCCAAATATGCCAAGGTGCCCTACGTAATTATCGAGACGAACCCCATCACGGTGCGCCAAGAGCGGGAAAAAGGTGAGCCTATTCTGTACGGCGACGCCTCGCAGGAACACGTGCTGGAGCAGGCCCACGTAGAGCATGCACGCGTGATGGTAGTCGCTATATCGGACCCGGCCAGCAGCCGCCGCATCGTGGTAGCCCTGCGCAAGATGAACCCCAACTCTTGCATTTTTGTGCGCACCCGTTACATCCACGAGATGGAGGAGCTGTATCGCCTCGGTGCCACCGAAGTGATACCGGAGGAGCTGGAAGCGTCCATCGAAATTTTCTCGCGGGTGCTGGCCAAGTACCTGGTGCCTATGCCTGAAATCGACAAGCTGATTGGCGAGCTGCGCGCCGGGCGCTACGACATGCTGCGCCGCCGCTCCCTCACCGACGGCGAATGGTCGTCGATGCACATTTCCCTGGCTGATGCCGAAATGTCGACTTTCCGCGTTTCCTCCGAAGGAGAGCTGGTAGGCAAAACCTTGTCGGAAACTGAAGTGCGGCAGCGGTTTGGGATTAGCTTGCTCGCCATTCGTCGTGGGGGGCAAATGCTGTATGAGATGACCGGTGATACGGTGATCAAGCCCGATGATACACTCTATATCTTCGGCCCGCCGGAGCGCGTGCAGGAGTTTGCCCGCAGTGCCGATTAGAACGGTGATAACTAAAAAGGCGATTATGCAGCCATCATGTGCCTTTGTCACAATCGAAACAGAACGTCATGCAGAGGCGGAGCCGAAGCATCTCGCATGTTTAGTGAGACTACTAACCTCACATCAGCACGCGAGATGCTTCGGCTCCGCCTCTGCATGACGTTCTTCGATATAGAGGTCAATCTTATTTGCTAAAGTATTTAGTCAACATACGGTATACTAAATATTTTTACTAAAACGGGAAGCATTTTGCCCCCCAAAGCGTTATCTTCACTCAACGCCAAACTTAGTATTACGCCATGCGCGAAGCTTTTCTCACTGGTGGCAACGACCACATGGACCCCTCCGAGAAGGAGATTGACAAGGCGCTGCGGCCGCTCAGCTTCTCTGACTTCACGGGTCAGGATAAAATCGTCGAGAACCTGAAAATATTCGTGGCGGCTGCTCGTCGGCGCGGCGAGGCCCTCGACCACGTTCTGCTGCACGGACCTCCTGGTCTGGGCAAAACCACTTTGTCGCACATCATTGCGGCCGAGCTGGAAGCGGGTATCAAGATGACCAGCGGCCCGGTGCTTGACAAGCCTTCCGACCTGGCCGGCCTGCTGACCAACCTGGAGCCCAACGACGTACTCTTCATCGATGAGATACACCGCCTGAATCCGGTAGTGGAAGAGTACCTGTACTCGGCCATGGAGGATTACCGCATCGACATCATGCTCGATTCAGGTCCGAATGCGCGCTCCGTGCAGATTTCGTTGTCGCCATTTACGCTCATCGGGGCTACTACGCGCTCCGGCTTGCTGACCTCACCGCTCCGGGCGCGTTTTGGTATCAATGCCCGCCTGGAGTATTACGATTCGGCTTTGCTAACCAGCATTGTGAAGCGCTCAGCCGAGATTCTGAATACGCCTATTCACGACGATGCAGCTTTCGAAATTGCCCGCCGCTCGCGTGGTACGCCGCGTATTGCCAACAACCTGCTGCGCCGTACCCGCGACTTTGCCCAGATAAAAGGCACCGGCACCATCACCGTGGACATCGCCCAGTTTGCCCTCAACGCTCTCGACGTAGACCAGAACGGCCTCGACGAAATGGACGTGCGCATCCTGACCACCATCATCGACAAGTTTAAAGGTGGCCCGGTGGGCTTGAGCACTATCGCTACGGCCTGCTCCGAGGAGTCGGAAACTATTGAGGAAGTGTACGAGCCCTTCCTGATTCAGGAAGGCTACATCAAGCGCACCTCCCGAGGCCGCGAAGCTACAGAAGCTGCTTACCGGCACTTGGGTAAGCTCATGCCGCAGCATCTGCGCGGCAACTCGCCCGGCGACTTGTTTGGAGAGCCTGTTTAATTGCGTTTTCGCTGTAAGCAGTAAAGAAAGAGCTGAGAAGCATCTTGAGATGCTTTTCGGCTCTTTTGCTTGCAAGATATTTGTCGCTGGTGCCTGCAAGCTTGGATAGTAGCGTAAAGCAGGCTTATTTGATATGCTACCCGCTATTCACGTAGCCTGCCAGTAGCGGGTATCTAAATGTTGGTGGCAATTATAACAGACATACTGCAATGATAATAAGACAAGTAATAATTTTAGTTATGACAATCTCTATTTTGACGAGTTGCAGACGCGGCTACAAGATTGAAGACGACAAAGTTTATTATGAATCTTGGAATGAAGGAAGTGGTCAAAACAAGCGAATAATTGAACAAGCAGACGCAAAGACTTTTAAAGAATTAACTTTTGACTGCGATTGCGGCTTTAAGTTTGGTAAAGACAAAAATCATCTGTTTATAGACGGAGAACTTATAAAAAATATTGACCCAAACACTTTTAAGTTTATTGGAAATTATATTTTCCGTGACAAAGACTCAGCATATTTTTTTGGTTTTTATAATAACTTAAATGATTGTGTAATTAAGGGTGTTAATCCAAGCAAAATAAAATTGATTAAATATCCTTGGGCAAAAGCGGATAATTTTTTAATCCATGGAGGAGATATTGTAAGTATTGACGATATAAATGAATTTGCTCCTATTGACGATGATTGGGGAAAGACAAAAAAATACATTATTAATAACAATCAAATTTTATACGGAGCAGATGTAGAAACTTTTAAAATCACAAGTGCTTTTCAAGGTAAAGACAAAAAAATTAATTACGAGTTCGGTATTATTAATGAAGACGATTTTAAAAAGATAAGTTTTAAAACCTTTGATTTTGTCAATAAAGATTTCTGTCGAACCGAACCGATTGTGTTTGTTGATGTTTACGACAGTTTAGTTTCATATATAGAAGATAAGAATGAACCTATCGAGATTGTTGAAAAGCTTAAACAAATGGGTTTTATATTGAATAATACGATGTATCTAGATTGGGGTGGAGAATCAAAAATGATCAGGGCTTCTATGATAAGTAGTAAATGTAATTGTATCGTTGAAAAACTTTACCGTTACGATTATGGAAAACCTTCTGAAACAAAAAACATATTTAAAGTGACAGAAAGAATTTACTGTGAACCGAGAGAGAAATAGAATAGGAATAACTGCCACCAACAAGGGTTTTGCAATAGTGGGGCGAAACTGCAAAGTTCAACGGTAGTTCTTTGAGTCAATTGTTGTACAAAATTGAAGATTTGTGTTTCGATTACCCCACCATCGCAAAGCCCCGAGACGTTAGAAGTGTATGTAATGATAGGTACACAATTTCCTTCGCTATAATCAGCCGCTACTGCCTAACTATTGGAACGCTCCGCTACCGGCGGGGCGTTTCGTTTTTTCAGCCAACCTTTGCCTGATGCTTGTCTCCGACCTTATCCGCTCCGAACGAACTGCCTTTATTAAGCGTCGGGCGGCGGAGCTGGGCTTTATGTATTGCGGCATCTCGAAGGCGGAGTTCTTGGAGGAAGAAGCGCCCCGCCTCGAAAACTGGCTCAACCGCCAGATGCACGGGCAGATGGGCTACATGGCCAACCATTTCGACAAGCGCCTCGACCCGCGCCTGCTCGTAGACGGTGCCAAGTCGGTGATTTCGCTGCTGCTGAATTACTACCCCGCCGAGGAAGACCAATTGCCCCCCGACACACTGCAAATCAGCAAGTACGCCTACGGCCGTGATTATCACTTCGTCATCAAGGACAAGCTCAAAACCTTGCTGGCCGATATTCAGCAGGAGATAGGCGAAGTAGGCGGCCGCGTGTTTGTCGATTCGGCGCCGGTGATGGATAAGGTGTGGGCCAAGAAAAGCGGCCTGGGTTGGGTAGGCAAAAACTCCAACCTCATCACGCCCGGCGTGGGCAGCTTCTACTTCATCGCCGAGCTGATCATCGACCTTGAATTGGAGCCAGACGGTCCCATCAAAGACTACTGCGGCACCTGCCGTAAGTGCATGGACGCCTGTCCCACCGATGCCATTTCCGACCCATACGTGGTGGATGGCAGCAAATGCATCAGCTACTTCACCATCGAGCTAAAGGACCAGATTCCGACGGAGGTGGGGGGCAAATTGGGCAACTGGGTATTCGGCTGCGACATCTGCCAGGACGTGTGCCCCTGGAACCGCTTCGCTAAGCCGCATCAGGAGCCGCAGTTTCGGGCTCACCCCCAGCTTAAGGAAATGAATACCAAGGACTGGCAGGAGATTACCCACGAGCTGTTCACGGAGTTGTTTCGGCAGTCGGCGGTGAAGCGCACGGGCTACGCCGGCCTGACGCGCACGATTCAGTTTGTCACGGAGCCCCAAGCCGATTTTCTATACACGGAAAAAGCCCCCCGCGAGGATGCCTGAGTGGCTGCTCGCGGGGGGCTTTTTTGGGTACTCTTTACTCTGCTTTAGGCAGCTTGGGCAAAAACGCGGTTGAGTATGCGCTGATAGATGCTCGCGAACTGCTCGTAGCACCAAGTTTTTAATTGCATTAACTCCTCTGGCATAAGCATGCGCAAGGCCTTCCGCAGCTCTTTCTCAAATAGGATTTTGTCGAAGCTTACTTTAAGCAGAATGGTTTTCGCATATTCCAACATCGCAATGAATAGTAATAAAGGTGGGTGGTAAAGGGTAGGACAAGAGGGGTTAGAGGTATACGAAAGCCATATGAAAAGGCTTACTCCGGGGGGCAAAAGGGTTACTATATTTTTAAACAGTCCAACGCCAGTAAAGTATAGTACCAAAGATAAGATGTACCCTAATCGGGTTGCAAGCTCATGGACAAAAAAAGAGCGACGTAAGTCGCTCTTTTGAAGTAGATTAAGTATAAGAATGGGGTTTATCAGTAACTCTCTCGCTAGTACGTGAAAATACTTACCAGTGAGGTAGCCGTGCTGGCTGGGATGGGCTCGTCGAAGGCTTCGGCCACTTTTGCCACTGCTACCACTGTATTTAAAGGGGCCTGATCGAAGGGCACCTGCCGGAGACCCGCCACAAACTGGTTAACCAAACCCTCGCCCGCATATACGGCGTCGGTTTTGCCGGCTACCGCGATGCTGGTATCGGTGGGGCTCACCCAACTCTTCACATTTGCCCCCCGCGCCCGCCGCATACTACGAATATGAGCCGCGTGCCGAGCCTCCACGGAGTGAATACGCAGAGCTGCTTCCAGCAAGGAGTTATCCGTTTGCAGAAAACCAACCTGCCCTTTGTAGGCTCGTACGCCGGCATCTTCCAGGGTCTGGGCTACTTGCAGAAACGTATCGAAATTGGTAAACACATCTGCAAACAGGGCGGGCTGAGCGCCATTCTTGCTGCCTGTAAAGTCGAAGCGGGGCTTGGTGGGCAGTGTGCCACCCGAGGCCTGAATAACGCGCTCCAGGAACCGCACATGCTGCTGCTCGTGGCGATAGATGGTTTCGATAGCGGGGCGTGTGCCGGCCGGAAAAAAGCTGGCAGGTACGCTGGGCGCCCCAGCCACCAACCCCAGGGCGCGGGCGTAAAACTCGCTCTCCAGGTATTCCAGCACAAGCGCGAGGTTCAGGGAGTCGAGGATAGTGCGGATGTCGCGGGCCTGGGCTGGCATAATGGCCGTGCCTAAGGCCACCGGCAACGCCGCCAGCGCCGCCTTCCGGCCTAGCTTGCTCAGGGGGGCAAAAGCGGCCTGCCGCGAGCTCAGGCGGTCGTATAGGGTAGGATCAACTTCGGCCAGATCGGCGAGGAGTTTGAGAATATTCATAACGCGGGAGTAACCGAAGACGCTTAGCCGGGCAGGCTGGCCGCCGAGACAGTAATGTTGAGAAAAGTATTTACCACGGCTATTACCTGAGCAGGCGACTTAGCCGCATCGAGCCCATCAAGCGCGCTGCCATCATTGGCAACTACATCGGCCGCAGCGAAGGAGTTAGGCAGAGCCAAATCACGGACCAGGGCAGCGTGGCGCGCTTCTACTGACGCTATTTTGCCCGCGATGCCCAAGTATACCGGATCGGTGAAAAGCTTGCCGGCGCCGTTATAAGCAGCTACCCCCAGGTCCTCCAGGGTTTGGGCGGCGGCAAATACACCGGCGCGCGTGGTGAGCGTAAGCGAGCCGAAGTTAAATACAGCCGTACCGATGGCGCTCGTGCCCAGCGCAAACTTGAAGAACTCGCGGTGAATAACCTCGTGGTCGCGCATATCGGTGAAGTAGGCCAACTCAGCGGCCGGCATATCGGCGGGGGGCGTGGCTACTACTTTATCGTAGAAAGCGGCCTCCAATTGCTCCAGCAGATAAGCATAGTTGAGCAGGCCGGTGTCGCCGGTGCCGAGAGTAAATGCCTGTTCGGGCGAAACCTCCGGGTTTTCGTCATCCTTGTCGCAGCCCGCCAATACCAAAGCTGATGATGCAGCCGTAGCGCCGGCTACTCTGAAAAAAGTACGTCTGCGCACCGGTCGCGCCGAAAACAGGCGAGAGAAAGAAGTAGATTTCGTATCCATAAAAGCGAAAGAATCAATCTAAAAAAGCCCCCCAGAAGCCAAAGCGGGCACAGCACAAGCAAAGATAGCCCGATAAGCCAACTCCGGTTAGGGGTAGGAGCCGGCAAAGCGATAAAGTGTTGCATGGTGGAGCTAAAAAACAAAAAAGGACGACCCGTAGGCCGTCCTTTTTCAGGAAATAACTGTGAGAGCAGCGACTAGATGAACGTGCTGCCAGTGATTACGAACGTACGAGCGATGTCCGATACAACTGGTACAGGTAGCGCCTCATCGAAGGCTTCGGAGAAAGCAGCCGCTGGGAAGTTTAAGGAGGCTAACGCCGTTTGTAGATTCACTCCACCTTGGGTCACATTTTCTTCACCGGGGAAGGTGATAACAGCAGGCGTATAAGCTGGCGCAGCGCCCATAGCGTATACTGGGGCCGTTTGTGCTGGGGCTGGTCCGCCGCCGTCGTTGCCGGAAACCCAGCTCTTTGGCGAAGCGCTACGGTCGGTGCCGGCAGCTGCGGTTTGCGAAGCGGCGTTGTTCATAGCACCGGCACGTCGCATCGTGCGGATACGCGAAGCATGACGAGCTTCTACCGAGTGAATATTCAGGGCAGCGGTTAGCACGTCTTTGTTGCTGGCCAAGTAAGGAGCACCACCTTTATAGGCACGTACGCCTGTATCCTCTAGCGCTTGAGCTACGGCTAGGAAGGTGGCAGGAGCAGTAAATACCGTGGCAAACGGACCACCGGCTGCACCTTTGCCACCCGTAAAGTCGAAGGTATTGGCGGCTGGGGCAGCAATGGCGTTGGTGCCGAGGGCCGTGCGCAGGAAGGCTACGTGCGCGGTTTCGTCGTTACGAATTTTCTCCAGGGCCGCCAGGTTGGTGGCGCTGAAGCCAGCACGCAGGGCAGTTTGTGCAGCGGTAGCCGTAGCGCCCATTGCGCCGAGGCCTTGGTTGTAAAAGGCGGCCTCCAGATATTCCAGCTTCAAAGCGAAGTTGAGAACATCATTTACGCCGGGCGCCATGCTGGTTTGAGCATATGCCTTGTTCAGAACAGCACCGAACGCCATTGGAACGGCGGCGGCAGCCAGAGTTTTGCCCATGCCGCTCATGTGCTTGAAAATGCTGCGGCGGGAGTCAAGACGATCGTACACCTCAGGGTCTACTTTCTCGATTTCAGAAATTATTTGGAAGATGTTCATAACTACAAGTCAATGATTGAGTGGGGATGAAGACTACAAGCAACCTGCTTTAAACAAGGCCGGAAACATTCAGCTTAGAGCCTTCAGCCAAGAAGGTATTGGCTGCCGCTACAACCTCTGTTGGGGTTTTAGATATCTCTAAACCGCTGGAGTTAATCACATCGGTTCCAACGAAATTGCCTTCCATCAGCAAGTCACGGATGATGGCAGCGTGACGGGCTTCTACCGAAACGATTTTGCCAGCTAGCAGCAAATAGAGAGGGCCGTTGCCAGTAGTAGAGATAAATCGGCCGGCACCATTGTAAGCCGATACGCCTAAGTCTTCGAATGCCTTGGCGGCACCCAATACACTAGCCCGATCATTAAAGTTGATAGCGCTGAAGTTTGGAGTGAGGTCCTTAATAATAGCCGTTGGCGCTGCGCCGGTAATAGCGGCCTTAAAGAACTCGCGGTGAATAACTTCGTGATAATAGAGGTCGTCCAGAATTTGACGCTCTGCGCTGCTAGCATTCAGGCCAGTATAGTAAGAGCCCGTCCGCAGCTGCGTATAGAATGCCGCTTCTAGTTGCTCTAAGGCATAGGCATAGTTCAACACGCCAACATCACCTGAACCTACATTGACGGTGGTAGCACCGGGAGTAGGAGCTGGAGGCGTTGGATCGGCGAATACATCATCGTCGTCGCAACCCGATAGAAGTAAAGCCGTGGCGCCAGCCGTAGCACCGGCATACATGAAGAATGAGCGACGCTTGATGGGCACGTATAGCGGCTTATCAAAGCCAGTGTCGTCTCCGCCTGCTTTGGTGATTTTGGACATGAGAAAAAAATTAGGGTGAAAAGTGAGGAAAAGTTTGGGCAATGGCTTTCCAGCACGCCTGTGCAGGCGTTTTTTTGTAATAATCTTAGAAAAGGAGATTATTTAAACACCACTTACGGCTCAGTTCACAGATCGGATTGCGTTAGGTGGTTTTATTTTGTGTAAGTTTTTGTCATAAATGTTAAACAAAACAGCGGTTCAGTTGCAAAACATGGGGCTGCTGGCACTAAACCCACTTTCTGCGTAGCTTTGATAGGTTGTCTTGTGATGCTATGCTCAGTCGTTGGTTTGCTCTTTGGGGGGCTTTTTTTCTGGTTTTGCTGGTCGGAGAGGGCGTTCAGGCGCAAGCTCCTGACCCGAAGGCGCGCATCATTCTGGGCAAAGCAGAATTCCCAATCAATGAATACTACACCATCAGCTTTAGCCTGAGCGGCGCGCCGTTGGAGCGCTATTCAGCCTTCCCCGATCTGGAAGGATTTAAAAAGAGTGGCAAATCGAGCACCACTACCACCCGTATTGTGAATGGGCAAAGCTCGTCGGAGCTGACCATCACGCAACGCTACGCCGCTTATGATGAGGGCGAGTTTGTGGTGAAGCCTTTTACCATGACCGTCAATGGCCTGACGGTGCGCTCAGTGGGCGCCACCCTGACCGTAAAACCCCAGCCAGCCACCGCCTCGGCCCCCGGCACATCCGCTACGCCGGTCCCAGCGCCCGCCCAGGAGGCACCGGGCATCGGCCTGCTGGATCAGTTGTTTGGCAAGCCTAAGCCCCAGGAATATGTGGAGCCCAAGGACAACGCTTTTCTGGCTTTGGTACCCGACAAAACGACCATTTTTACGGGGGAAGGCGTGCATGTTGGCCTGTACTTCTACCTGACGCCCGCCGACCAGGGGCTGCTGGCCTTTCACAACTTTGCCGGTCAGCTCCCCGATATTCTGCGCCAGCTGCGGCAGCCTACAGCTTGGGAAGAGTCGTTCAACGAGCAGGAGATTTATCCCGAAACAGTAGTAGCGGGGGGCAAAACCTACTTGCGCTACCGCTTGTATGAGGCAGAATTTTATCCGCTCAATGCTCAGCCTTTAGTGTTTCCGGAGGTGGCTTTGCAAATGATAAAGTACCGCATAGCCAAAAAGCCCGAAGCGGGCCTCGACAACCGGCTGGCAGGCTACAAAACCTACCGCACCACGGCCCGCACTATTCCGGTGCGGGTGCTGCCGCCTCATCCGCTCCGCGACCAGGTGCCGGTGGGCAATTATCAGCTGCGGGAAGCTATCGACCGCACTGCTTTCCGCACGGGGCAGCCATTTACTTACTCCTTTATCGTGGAAGGGGAGGGCAACCTAACCACACTAAATGCCCCCCAGGCGTCGCAACCCGGGCCCGGGCTGGAAATTTACGGGCCCGATGTGCAGCAGGAGCTAAAGCGCCAAAGTGGGAGGGTAGGCGGCAGCAAGCTGTTTCGCTACCGCCTCGTGCCAACCAAGCCGGGTCCAGTGCCGCTTGATAGCTTGTTTTCGCTTATTGTTTTCAATCCGACTACAGCCCGCTACGATACGCTGCGGCCCGAAATTGCCCCCCAGGTGCAGGGACAGAAGCAAGCCGGAGCCGCCTTCCACGCCCGCCCCGACGATCCTTTCTATGAGCAGGTGCTGACTTCCGCCGATAATACCTTGCAGCCGGTGGATGCGTATGCCGCCGTGCGCCGCTACGCCAATATCATTCTGGGGGCACTGATTATTCTGGCGGGAATAGGCTGGTGGCGCGGTCGCCGAGTGGAGCCTTAATGCCTTATGAAAGTGAATCGGCGGCGCAGGCTTAAGCAGGTAAGCTGGACTAAACTTGCCTCGCGTCTGACCAGCCCGGGCGCTGCTTTGTTAGTAGCTTTGAGGCCACTTTCGGTTCAGCTTTTGAGGTCAGGCTTCTAACTCCTAGCGTATTTCACATGAGTAACTCTTTCGGTAAGCTATTTCGAATCACCACATTCGGGGAGTCGCACGGGGTTGGTATTGGCGTAATAATAGATGGCTGCCCGGCTGGTTTGGCCGTTACCGCCGATACAATTCAGACGGCGCTGGACCGGCGGCGGCCTGGCCAATCAGACCTGACTACACCCCGCAGCGAGGCCGATAAGGTCGAAATTCTATCCGGGTTGTTTGAAGGCAAAACGACGGGCACGCCCATTAGCTTGCTTATCCGCAACCAGGACCAGGCCAGCCACGACTACGCCCACGTAGAGCACGCCTACCGCCCTTCGCACGCCGATTATACCTACGATATGAAGTATGGTCGCCGCGACTATCGGGGTGGAGGCCGCAGCTCGGCCCGCGAAACGGCGGCCCGCGTGGCAGCCGGTGCCGTGGCCGCTCAGCTTTTAGCTCACTATGGCATTGTGGCGCAAAGCTACGTGTCGCAGGTGGGGGCCGTAGCCGTGCCTGTAGGGTATGAGCAGCTCAATCTGAATCTGATAGAAAGCAACGCCGTGCGCTGCCCCGACCCGGAGACGGCCGAGCGAATGATGAGCCTCATCCGCCAGACCCGCGATCGGCAGGATACCGTGGGCGGACTGGTAACGGGCGTGGTACGCGGGGTGCCTGCTGGCTTGGGTGAGCCCGTATTTGATAAGCTACACGCTGAGTTGGGCAAGGCCATGCTCAGCATCAATGCCGTGAAGGGCTTCGAATACGGCTCCGGATTTGAGGGTACGCTGCTATTCGGCTCAGAGCATAACGACGCCTTTTATACCGATGAAGCTGGCGCCGTGCGCACCCGTACTAACCACTCGGGAGGCATTCAGGGGGGGATTTCGAATGGGCAGGATATTTATTTTCGGGTGGCCTTCAAGCCCGTAGCGACCATTTTGCAGCCCCAAACGACCATCAATGACCAAGGCGAGGAAATTACGCTGGCCGGTAAAGGCCGCCACGACCCGTGCGTGCTGCCCCGCGCCGTGCCCATCGTGGATGCCATGACCAACTTGGTGCTGGCGGATATGCTGCTGCGCAGCCGGGCTAACAAGGTATAGCGTAGGAACAGTGACGCGCGACGTAAAACGCGGTGGCCCCGGCATTCCCTGCCGTTTTGGTATCTTTGCAACATCCAGCGGGCGTCGGTGGTTTTAGCTCTAACAGGCTAGCAATTCACCGTTAACCTGCGTAATTTCTCTTCGTATTCTCGCTTTTAAGCCCTTCAACCTTATGGCTGAACTAACTGCCCCGGCCGCTCCGGTTTCTATATACGCCGAAGCCAGCCCCAATCCCGAATCCATGAAATTCGTGCTCAACACCCAGTTCCTCAGCGAAGGGGTGAGCGTGGATTATCCTAACCTGGAAGCTGCGGCGAACTCCCCGTTGGCGCAGGAGCTGTTCAACTTCGACTACGTGGGTCGTGTGTTCATTGCGGCCAACTTTGTTACGATCACCAAGACCACTGATCATCAGTGGGCACACCTCATTCCGGAGCTTCGCAGCTTCTTGAAGTCGTATGTAGAGGCGGGTGGTCCTATCTTCCTCGTTGATCCGGCGGCCGAGCAGAAGGCCGCGCAGGAAGAGGCCGCCAACGGCAGCCACTCCGAGCAGGATCAGCAAACGAGCCAGAAGATTATTGACTTGCTCGAAAATTACGTGCGCCCAGCTGTGGAGCAGGATGGAGGCAATATCACCTTCAAAAGCTACCAAGATGGCATCGTGACCGTGAACCTACAGGGTTCGTGCTCCGGTTGCCCATCGGCTACTGTGACGCTCAAGTCGGGTATCGAAAACCTGCTGAAGCGTATGGTACCCGAGGTAAAAGAAGTAGTAGCCGAAGGCATTACGATCTAACAAACCGTTCAAGTTTACCAACATAAAAAAGCCCCCCAGAATATTTCTGGGGGGCTTTTTTATGTTGGTAAACTAAGCCTAGCGCGTAGCTGTCGAGGTTGAGAGCTTCGACGCGTCAGTGTCAGGGGTATCGGTAGCCAGCGGATCATGATGACGGCGCTCCTTGCTGCCATAGGTATCCAACACAAGTGGAGTAGCAATAAACAGCGTCGAATAGGCACCCACAATTACACCTACAATCATGGAGTAAGAGAAGGAGCGCAGGGTTTCACCACCAAAAATGAACAACACGATTACTACCATCAATACGGTAGCGGCAGTGATAATGGTGCGGGAGAAGGTGCTGTTCAAAGCCGGATTCGCTACCTGAGCAAACGTCAGCTTGGGGTTCTCCGCCAAGTATTCTCGAATACGGTCGTAAATAACTACAGTATCGTTGATTGAGAAACCTAGAATAGTAAGCACCGAGGCCACGAACACTTGGTCCATTTCGTAGGTGACACCGAACAAACGAGCAATCGGGAAAGCCACGATTACGATCAGTACGTCGTGCAACAGAGCAACAACGGCCGCCATAGAGTACTGCCACTTCTCGAAGCGGAACAGCACGTACACGAATATGCCAATAACAGATAGCAACAGGCTAACGACCGATGACTGCTTAATGTCGTCGGCTACCGTAGCGCCTACTTTCGAACTGCTCTTGATAACTGGGTTAGCTGATGCGTACTGGCGCAGACCTGTTTTTACAGCTTGTTCTACTTTCTGGTCAGCTTCCGTGCTCTCGTCGTTGGCCAAATAGCTGGTAGTGATGCGCAGGCGATTGGGAGCACCAAAGGTTTTCACTTCGGTGCCTGCGCCCTCTAGCTCATCAGCAAGCCCAGCCCGTACATCGGAGGCAACCATGTCTTTGTTGAAATCGACGGTGTAGCTGCGGCCGCCACGGAAATCAACTCCTAAGTTTGGTCCACCCTGAATAGCCATCAGCACAAAGCCAAATACGATAACAGCCGTGGAGGCCACGTAGGCAATCTTACGCTTGCCCACAATGTCAAAGTTGAAGGCCTTATTCAGGTTGAGCGAAAGAGGTCCCCTAAAAGATAAGTTGGATGTTTCCTTCCCTTTGATCATCCAATCGATGATGAGATGAGAAAGGAAAACAGCTGTCAGGAATGAGGTAAGTACACCAATACCGAGCGTAATAGCGAAGCTTTGTACCGGACCCGTGCCGAAGAAACCCAGAATAAGGGCAATAAGCAGCGTGGTAATGTTGGAGTCGAAGATAGCTGAGAAAGCAAGGCTATAACCTTTATTAACCGCATCCTGAATACTCAGGCCTGCCTGTAACTCCTCTCGTATCCGCTCGAATATCAGTACGTTGGCGTCAACGGCCATACCAAACGTCAGTACCAAACCGGCAATACCAGGCAGGGTAAGTGCAGTGCCAAACTGAGCCAGTACACCCAATACCAGGAAGATGTTGAAGATGAGGGCCAAGTTAGCTACCATACCAGCTCTACCATAATAAAGGCCCATGAAGACGATGATGATGACCAAGCCAGCCAATGACGAGTACAAGCCTTGAGCAATAGCTTCTTTACCTAGCGATGGACCAACAACGGCCTCTTCTACAATGCGCGTAGGAGCAGGCAGTTTACCAGCCTTCAGTACATTGGATAAGTCTTGGGCTTCTTCAATCGTGAAATTGCCGGAGATGCTAGAATTGCCCCCCGAGATTTCAGCCTGAACCACCGGAGCCGAATACACATTGTCATCGAGCACGATGGCCACCTGACGGCCTACATTGGCGGCCGTTAGTTTCTGCCACCGGCGGGCGCCAGTGGGGTTCATTTGCATCGATACCTCAGGGCGACCACCCTGGTCGTAATCCTGGCGGGCGTCGCTTACTACTTCGCCACCCAGGGGCGCTACGGCATCAGTCGTTTTGCGAATAGCGTAGAGCTGCAAATATTCCTGCTTGTCTACTACGGTGGGCTTCACATCCCACAAAAACTTCAGGTTGGGGGGCAAAACTGCTTTGGCTTCCGCGCTGGCCAACAGGTCATTTACACGGGCTGTGTCACGTACATTGGAGCCTAGTGCGCCTGGCATCGTGAACAAGCGGGCCAACAGGCTGCTTTGCTGTAGGTTGGTGGTGTCGGTAGTGGCAGCGGCTTTTTTCTTGGCAAGCTGGCTGGCCAGCGAGGTAGAGTCGCCAGTGGCGGCGGTAGCAGCAGTGTCGGTAGTGGCGGCAGCAGTGGCAGCAGGCTTGTTAGTAGCATCTTTCGCTACCAGCACTTCATTCAGCTGATTGAGGTAGGGGGCAAATTCATCGTTGCGCCACACTTCCCAGAACTCCAGCTTGGCCTGGCCTTGCAGCAGTTTACGCACACGCTCAGGGTTATCAACGCCGGGCAATTCAATCTGAATGCGGCCCGTGCCTTTCACCCGCTGAATGTTGGGCTGATTTACACCAAACTTGTCAACGCGGGTGCGCAGGATGTTGAAAGAGCGGTCGATAGCTTCTTCTACTTCCCGGTCGATAGCACCAATAATCTGGGGATTCGTGGAGTTGATGTCAATGCCACGGCTCTTGTTGGTGGTGTTTGCGAAAATGCGAGCCAGTTTGCCATCAGGCGCAATCGAACGATATGCCTGAGCAAACAACGACGTGAATGGCGTGCCCGAGTTAGTCTTTTGCAACTCCTGAGCCTGAGCCAACGCTTTGGTGAAGGCTGGATCTTTAGAGTTGCCGGACATGGCCCGTACAATCTCAACCGGCGATACTTCCAGCGTTACGTGCATGCCGCCTTTCAAGTCAAGGCCAAGGCCCAACTCGCTCTGGCGCACATCCTTATAAGTGTAGTCTACACCCAGTACATTAATGACTGGCGCGCGCCATACCGAGTCGAGGTAGCGCTGACGCTTCAGCTGGTTTACCTGCCCGTTGCGAGTGGCATAGGTTTCGGCCTGCTGCTGCACCCGGCGAGACACCATGGTGAACGACAGGAAGTAAATGCACAACACCGATACAATAAGGGTGAGGGCGATAATAAGTCCTTTATTACGCATACTAATAAGTTGATTTGTTACTGTGCTATTGTGCTGAGTACTCTAACTGCTGTTTCTCTACTGAAGCGGATTGGCGAAAGCGATAAGCACCCGGCACTAGCGGCGCATCAGCTTTTTATTCAGTAGAAAGCAGCGACACAGCTAGGGCGCCTGTGGCGAGAGCGCGGCCAGAAGCAGGCGGGCGCGGAAAAAATCCGGCAAAGCACCGGGCTGGGGGGCAAATTTCAAGGTCTTCGCCAGCAGGCGAGGCCAGGTAAGCGGCACGGACGCCGGAAACCAGGCGTCGGCGGCGGGAGCCAGCCAAACGGCCACGCTGCTCGTCGCTTCCAGAGTTACTTTCTGCTTTACTACGGCTGCCTTCGGGGCCGCACCAATACGCGCCATTTGCCCCCCAGGTACCTGCAGCGTAGTCACCGTCCGATGGTTTAGCCCCAACACAAACAGCAGCGTAGCCGCGAGCAGCACGAAACGGAAATGAGCTAAAAAAGTGAGACGAGCAGAGACCATTAGCAAACTAAACGCTACAAATATAGCCATTTGGGCTGCGCTGCCCAAAGTCACTACATTCAGAAGGACTATTTTAATCGCTAAATGCAACTGCTGCTACCTCTAAGTGAGTCAAAGCACGCCTTCATAAACACTGCTTTATGGCCGCTACAAACAGAAAGAGCGCAGCTAGCTAGCCGCGCTCTTTCTGTGTATTGACCTATGAAAAAGACTACTCCTGATGGGCTGCCGCTACTTTGGTGCGCAAAAACGACACGAGTACTTCAAGGCCTTTGTCGAAATGCCGATTGTTGGGAATCACGATGTCGGCGTCCTGCTTGAAGGGCTTGATATATTTCTCGTACGTAGGCGCTACGTGGTTGGTGTAGCGGTACAGCACATCTTCTAGATCGTAACCTCGCTCATCCCGGTCGCGCACAATGCGGCGCTGCAATTTCACGTGCTCACGGGCATCGATGTACACCTTCAGGTCGAGCAGGCGAGCGACTTCCTCGAAGTAAAAAACAAAAATGCCCTCCACCACGACAATCGGGGAAGGGCGAAACACCAGCTCTTTGGGCTGAACATTCGGGTTGTTGAACGTGTACTCCGGGCGCCGAACCTCCAGTCCCTGACTGATACGCAATACATCGGCTGCGTAAGCCGCCGAGTCAATGGAGGAAGGCAAGTCGAAGTTAGTGACGCCGTTGGGGTCAACCAGCTGGCTTTCACGCGGGTGGTAATAGTTGTCCTGAGATATCAGGCAGATATCATCTTCAGGAAAAGAAGCGAGCAAACGGCGCAGAAACGTGGTTTTGCCAGAGGCGCTGCCACCCGTAATACCGACGATGAAAGGATGTTGCATGGGGTGGGAAAGCGGCCCGTACCAGCAGGGCCAACCGTGCAAAATTAAGCAAAATGACGCCAGCGTTACGTCTTTTTGAAAAAACGTGGTTGAGTCGGGCTAGCGGTGTCTCTGTAATAAAATTGTTGAAAGGCCCCGTAAGTATCAGCTAGCGAGCAGAGAAACTCACGCTGGGGGCATTTTTCGCTGAAAATAGCAAGCCTGATTTAGCTCTCTCTTTCGGCCAGAAACGTTATCAACTGCCCCACTGCCCGACCCCGATGGCTCAGACTATTCTTCTGCTCGGGTGTCATTTCAGCAAACGTCTGGTGGTGACCAGTAGGCTCAAAGATGGGGTCGTAGCCGAAGCCAGCTTGTCCGCGTGCTTCTTCCACAATGCGGCCCTCCACTACGCCGTTGAACTCCTGCCACTCTCCATTGGGCAGCACCAGCGCAATGACGGTGCGGAACTGGGCACTACGGTCTGCCGTGGGGGGCAAATCTTGAAGCAGTTTGGCCATGTTGTCGGCAGCGTTGCGCTGGGGGCCAGCATAGCGGGCTGAGTATACACCGGGCGCGCCACCCAACGCATTTACCTCCAGGCCGGTGTCGTCGGCGAAGCAAGAGGTTTGGTAGTGCTGCCACACGTACTCAGCTTTTTGCCGGGCATTGCCCGAGAGCGTATCCTGGGTTTCGGGCAGCTCTTCGTGGCAGCCAATATCCTGCAAACTCACCAGCTCAATCGTCGAAGGCAGTAAGGCCCTGACTTCGGTAAGCTTGTGCTCGTTATTGGTGGCAAAACAGATACGCATATAATTGAATGAAAGTGTGTGTCAAGAACCTGAACAGAGCCGGTAGTGGAAACAAGAATGATTATCGAAACATCATCCTGATACTGCGCCAGGCCTGCTCCAGCTCTTCAGAAACAGAATTCCAGAACTGAAGCAAGCCGGTCTGAGTGTTTTTTTGATTCTGATCACCGGATAACTTGTTGGCTTCCGCACGCAAAGCGCTGGAGTCGGTTGCGCTGGGCAAATAGAGCTTGCGCCCATGATTAGGTGCTGCTTTTTCGGCGGGAAACTGATACGCCAGTGCCCCTGGGGCAAAGGGCAAGGGCTGAGTCATAGCCGCTGCATATTGAGCATTAGAATAAACCGGACTAGCTGGTGGCAAAGTGGAAAAGCGCAGCTGCAAAGCAAGCGTAACCAAGAGCAAACCAGATGAATACACCATAAATGTATACTGAAAACGCAATAAGGATAGTGCTCAAAACTAATCAAAAACCGCTAGTATGCTCACGGTAAGGCGTAAGGCGTAGGAAAAGCCCCCCACAAGTTTTTAATTTCAAACGGAACGCGTACTTTTGCAATCCCTTCCGCAAAATCGGCAGGCATAGAAGGTTTTAACGGTATTTCCGACCATGAAAAAAGACATCCATCCCGAGTACCGCGAAGTCGTGTTTCAGGACACTTCCAGCGACTTCAAATTTATCACTCGCTCCACGATGAACTCTACCGAGACCATCACAATGGAGGATGGTAAGACTTATCCAGTTGTAAAAGTGGAAGTTAGCAGCGCTTCGCACCCTTTCTACACTGGCAAAAACGTATTTATTGACACTGCTGGCCGCGTGGAGAAGTTCCGCACCCGCTACCAGAAGAAGTAGTCATTCGGTTATCAGTTCTGCGTTGCCAATGGTGGCGACTTCAAGAACCAAGTAGTAAAACTCCCACTGGCATGTCTGGTGGGAGTTTTTATTTGTGCCAACTTGCCGACGAATACATCTGGGATCCAAATTGCCCCCAGTCCTGACAACCGATCAGTGACACCTGTCATCAAAAAGCTATGCACGTCCTACTCTTCGACGATCCTGCTATTCGGCCGCGCCTGTTGCCCTTCACATTCACCCGGCCCGTAGCTGCCCTGCGTTGCGGCATCCTGACTATCGCCGAAAAGTGGCAGCATCGGCTAAGCCAGGAGGTTTTTTACCTGACCGAAGCCTACCTGCAAGCCAAGTTTCCGGTTGGGGCGGTAAGCGGCCCAGCCTTGGTAATTAATGGTGCCGTGCTGCCCGATGACTTATTGGCGCGACAGGTGCAAAATTTGCCCCCCGGACAAGCTCTCGTCGATGGCGATTTGCTGGTGGCTGCTCATCTGCCCGACGCCAGCAAAGTAGCTGAGCTGATTCAGGATGGCTTAGCCAGCACCACCGAAGTAGCCGAGCCCGTCACGTTAATTAGTGAGTTGTGGCACCTGTTTCTGCGCAATGGCGCCGAGATTCGGCAGGATTTCGACTTGCTTACTCGTGGCCGAAAGTCAGAGCCCATTGGTGATGCGCATACCATCGTGTACGGGGCCGAAAACATCTTTATTGAGCCCGGAGTGAAGATTCGGGCGGCCATTCTGAACGCGGAAGATGGTCCGATTTATCTGGGCAAAAACTCCCAAGTCCACGAAGGTGCTATCATAAAAGGCCCCCTGGCTTTGTGCGAAGGCTCCCACATCAACCCAGGCGCCAAAATGCGCGGCGACAACACCGTGGGGCCATACTGCAAAGTGGGCGGCGAAGTGGGCAATTCTATCTTTTTCGGCTACGCCAACAAAGGCCACGACGGCTACCTGGGCAACTCCGTGATAGGAGAGTGGTGCAACCTTGGCGCCGACACCAATACTTCCAACCTCAAGAACAACTACGCGCCGGTTAAAATCTGGAGCCACGCAGCGGGCCGTTTCGTGAATACGGGCCAGCAGTTCTGCGGCCTCATGATGGGCGACCACAGCAAGTGCGGCATCAACACGATGTTTAATACCGGTACGGTGGTAGGCGTGGGGGCCAATATTTTCGGGGCAGGGTTTCCGCGCACGTTTATCCCGAGCTTCAGTTGGGGTGGCTCAGCCGGCTTCGAAACGTTTAAGCTGCCCAAAGTAGCCGAAGTGGCCGAGCGCGTGATGGCTCGGCGCCAACTGGAATATGACACCACGGAGCAGGCAATAATGCAGCATGTATTTGAGGCAACGGCCAAGGATAGAGTGTGGGAGAAGGCTGGTGGAATACAGCCATCAGTTATAGAATAACTAAACCAAGCGACTACGTTCATGCGCTTCGCTGAAATTCCGGATCAAACCAAAGTCAAGCAGGTGCTGGTGCAGTCGGTGCAGCGGCAGCATGTGGCGCACGCGCAGCTTTTTCGGGGCGCTGAGGGCTCAGCCGCTTTGGGACTGGCGCTGGCCTATGCTACATTTCTGAACTGTGAGGGCCGTACCCCCGCCGATGCGGATTCTTGCGGGAAGTGCCCGGCTTGTCAGAAGATGGATAAGCTGATTCATCCCGATTTGAATTTCATAGTGCCCGTCACGAGCACCAAGCAAGTGCCGAAGGATGCGGTCAGCAGTAAGTTTGCCGCCGACTGGCGCACCTTCGTGCTGGATAATCCTTACCAGGGACTCAATGACTGGATGCAGCACATTGGGGCTGAGAACAAGCAGGGCAGTATTTCCAAGGAGGAAAGCCTGCAGCTACTAAAGCTGGTATCACTGAAATCGTTTGAGGGGCGCTTCAAAATCGTGATAATCTGGCTGCCTGAGCTGATGCATCCGGCTGCCTCCAACGCCGTGCTGAAACTGCTGGAAGAGCCGCCGGCCGCCACTATTTTTCTGCTGGTAAGCCACGCGCCCGAACAGCTCCTGCCCACCATTATCAGCCGCGTGCAGCCCGTAGTGGTGCGCCCATTCACCGAAGATGAGCTGACGGCTTATCTGCACGATGAACAGCACATACTTGAGGCCAAAGCCCGCCAGCTCGCCCAGATAGCCGATGGCAACCTCGGGGCCGCCCTTGCCGCTCGCACCGCCCCCGACAACGACTACTTCGCCTTTTTCACCGAGTGGATGCGCCTGTGTTTCCAGGACAACTTTGCCAAAGTGCTGGAAAAAAGCGACGAGTTTCAAAAAATGGGCCGCGAAAATCAGAAGGAGTTTTTACATTACGCCCTCGGATTACTGCGCAAAGTGTTGCTTTACGGCCTCGACGCACAGCTAATCCCGCATCTGCCCGCCGCTGAGCAGCAGTTCGTAACGCGCTTCAGCCGCTTTGTGCATCCCGGCAATGCTGAGTCCATTACCACTGAGCTGAACGATGCTCACTACCACGTGGAGCGCAACGCCAATCCGCGCATGGTGTTCGTGGACACCTCTTTGCGGATAGCTGAATTGCTAAAAATGCCTGTTTAAGCCCTGTAAACGCGCAAAATACAGTTTGCTAATTAGCTATAGCTGCTGCTAAACCAGCTATAGTCATGGCGTTGGTGAAGGCATTTGTAGCTTTGCATATCCTCACGGATGGGGGTTGGTAAAAGCAATCCGAGGATAGCTATGCTGATCTTACCAATGTCTGACGGATTCAAAAATGCCCCCCAGAAAGCTTTAATGAGTTGTATTTAATATAAATAGTTAGTTGAAAACTACGCTCTTCGATCGTCCCATCCGCATTGGTACCCGTGGTAGCCGATTGGCGCTGTGGCAGGCTAACCACGTAGCGGCCTGCCTGGAGCGGGAGTTATTTCAAACCGAAATCGTCATTATCACCACCAAAGGCGACGTGGTGCTCGATCGCTCCCTCGATAAAATCGGGGCGAAAGGCGTGTTCACGGAAGAGCTGGAGGAAAGTCTGCGCAATGGCACTATTGATATCGCGGTACATAGCGCCAAGGACGTGCAAAGCACCATTCCGGATGATCTGGAACTGCTGGCCTTCATGGAGCGGGAAAAGGTGAACGACGTAATCGTCAGCTTTGACCCCGGCTTCTCTCTACAGCAGCCAAACATTGTACTGGGTACCAGCAGCACACGGCGCCGATCCATGCTTAAGCGCTATTACCCTGACATCATCACCGCGGAGGCGCGCGGTAACCTGCAAACCCGTTTGCGCAAGCTGGAAGAAGGCCAATATGATGCGCTGGTGCTGGCGTTTGCCGGCGTGCACCGCATGGAGTACGACCACCTGATTACGCACGTGCTGCCCGAAACCCAGTTTGTGCCGGCGGCCGGCCAGGGAAGCGTTGCAATTGAGTGCGCCAAGAACCTGGATTTAGGACGTAAAGTGGCTATCCAAGGTATTCTGGACCACGCGGACACGCACGCTTGCCTACGCGCCGAGCGAGCGTTTCTGCGCACCATGGAGGGCGGCTGCAGCATTCCATCCTTTGCCCTGGCTACCTACACCGATGAAGGCCTGCTTCAGCTCCACGGTGGCCTCATTAGCCTCGATGGGCAGCAGTACGTAGAGGAAATCAGCGCCATCACCGACGTAGATCAAGCGGAGACTATGGGCGTCAGCTTGGCCGAAACGGTGCTTAGCCGTGGTGGCAAGCAAATTCTGGCTGAGATTCGCAGTCATCGGGAGTCGGAGTCAAGTACGTTTTAAGCTGATTCAGCCTGAAATGCGAATTCGGCATTTGATAAACCATTCTAATTTCAACCAATTACGACTACAGTTTTTAGTGTCATGAATAGTAATTTCCGCGTTTGGACGTTGATTTCGGCTTTTTTATTTCTTCTTTCCCCTGTTATTCAGGCTGAAAAAGTCCCCCGCAAAAGCAAAAAAGACCAGGTAGTCACGATCAATACCAATCTGGGTGAAATAAAGCTGATTCTCTTCGATCAGACTCCTCAGCATAAAGCCAACTTTTTAAAGTTGGCTGAAAGCGGCTTCTATGACGGCACAACCTTTCACCGTGTTATCCGGGACTTTATGATTCAGGGGGGCGACCCCAATACCAAAGACACCGATCCTAACAATGACGGTGCTGGTCAGCCTGATGCTGCTCCTATTCCGGCCGAAATTCGGCCTGAGCTACCGCATAAGTTCGGGGCGGTAGCTGCCGCTCGTCAGGGCGACTACATAAACCCTACCCGCGCCAGCAGCGCCTCGCAGTTTTATATTGTTCAGAATCATCAGGGTACCAAGCATTTGGATGGTGCTTATACAGTATTCGGGCAGGTAATTAGTGGGTTGGATATAATCGACAAAATTGCCGCCCAGCCGACCGGCCCCCGCGACCGGCCCACCACCGATGTGAAGATGACAGTGAAGGTGGATAAGCTGAAAAAGAAGAAAATCACGCAGCTCTACGGGTACCAATACTAAGATTTCCCCCGCTATAAAATCCATTCGTGTATGCGTATTCTACTCACCGGTTCTAATGGGTTATTAGGCCAGAAACTGGTTGAATTGCTTCGGCAGCAACAGGGCGTCGAAATCATTGCCACTTCGCGTGGTGCCAACAAGCTGGCAGATCATTATCCCGACCTCCGCTTCGTGCCACTGGATGTAACCAACCGTGCTCAGGTACAGCAGGTGCTAAGCACCGAAAAACCTACGCACGTTATTCACACGGCTGCGATGACCAATGTGGACGAGTGTGAGTTGAACCGGGAGTCGTGCTGGCTTCAGAATGTGACGGCCGTAGAGCACCTCGTGGAGGCCTGTGAGCAGCATCAGGTTCACCTTACCCATGTGAGCACTGACTTTATATTCAGCGGCGAAAAAGGTCCCCTGACAGAGGAAGAAGCACCCGGCCCCATCAATTTTTATGGAGAAAGCAAGCTGGCCGCCGAACGGGCGGTGCAAGCCAGTCATGGCTCTTGGGCCATTGTGCGTACGGTGCTTGTCTATGGCATCGTGCATGACTATGGCCGCACCAACATCGTGCTCTGGGTGCGCGATTCGCTACGCGCCGGGAAAGAGATTAAAGTTGTCGACGACCAGTTCCGCACGCCTACTTTAGCCGAAGACTTGGCGCAGGGTTGTTGGCTGGTGGCACAGCATAATGCGACGGGCATCTACAATATCAGTAGCAGCGAACTGCTGACGCCCTACCAGATGGCCTTGCAGGTGGCCGATTATTTTGCACTCGATAAGTCGCTGATTGTAAAAGCCGATGGCCGTACGTTTACGCAGCCGGCCAAGCGTCCTCCGCGCACGGGCTTCATCATTACCAAAGCCCAACGCGACCTAGGCTACAAGCCACACACCTTTCAGGAAGGAATAGCCTTGCTGGCCCGCCAAACGGGAGAGGCATAAACGCAAAAAACCCGCGGGCAGAACCTGCGGGTTTTTTAACACACCTATTGCAACAACCTTTATTGTTTCGGCAGCGCCGCGAGCAAATGCCGCGTGCCGAAACCATTTATTTTAATTTACCAATTGCCATCCGTTGCTGAGGCGACCATGCCTACAAGCAAATTGCCAACTATAACTGCCCGTCCACTGCGTAAAGCAGATTGTGCCACAGCATAGGGAACCAAGTCTCCATCAATAGTTTCAAAATCAGACATCTGCGGGGCCGATTGCCGCGCCATTTCTATCAATAAGTAACGCAAAGCGTACCCCTGACGACGTTTCAAAAGTAAAGAGGGCATAAAATCTTAGATCAGGCAAGCGGAGTAAAAACCGGTAGCGCTTCCAGGCGCTATCCGATCTTCGTTACAATAGTACGACCGCAACAGGCCTCGATGAAAGGAACACAAACCTGCTTTTGTGACTTGAACTATTTGAATATTTTTTACTTATTCTTCTTTATGCTATCGCTGATAATTGCTTGGTTGTAGCGATATCTGGCCTTTTATGAGGTTTTAATGAATTTGAGACTTTACAATTGGAGAATGATGCTACCAAGCCCCTTTTTGCTATATATCTTCCAGAAAGGAATAATTAGTCGCTTTTTGTGACATATGAAAAAATATATATTATGCAGAAATTCTGTTAGTAGTGAGTTGGCGAAGCGCTAATGTGGTTCCGGCTAGTACAAAGGCAGGAAAAATAACCAGCCACCAAGCGGTCGGGTCAAGACGTGCGGCGGCTAAGGTGCGGCCCCAACTAGGCATTTCGGATGGCAGACCCACCCCGAGAAAGGAAAGTGTGGTTTCTAAACCAATGAGGGCGCTAAGGCTGAGAGGAAAGGCTGTGCGCACCGTTCGCCAAGCGTTTGGCAATGCATGGCGCCACAAAATTTGCCCCCCAGACAAGCCAATAGCCCTAGCTGATTCGATGTAGGGCAGAGCACGCACCCTCAAAAGCTCTGCCCGAACCAAGTGAGCTGGTTCGGGCCAATAGGTAAAGGTCAAGAGCAAAAACAGGCCTGTCAAGGAAGAATCCAGCACGGCAGCTAACGCCAGAATAAGCACCAAACGAGGCACGGAAGCCAGCAACGATGCTGCCCCTAGTACCAGACGATCAGTCGGTAAAGGCCAAGAGCGCTGTAGCATAGGTATGCGCATCAGCGGCTTGCTCATGACGGTTGCTGCCGTTAAGACCAAAAGAAAGGGCCACCAAAGCTGAGTGAAACCAGAGGCTAATCCTACTGATCCCAGAAGCAGCAAACCCGTTATCAGCCAGTATATAATGGGAATACGAAGCCCGGAATTACCCCAGAAACCGGCTGCGCTGCCCAGAAAAGTGCCTAAAACAGTTGCAGCAAAGGCTGCCGGCAAGCTCACCAATAACGCGGTGCGAGCTCCGTACACCAAAGCTGTTAACACATCGCGACCGAATCCATCAGTACCCAGCCAATGACGAGAAGGATTAACGCCATTGGGGGGCCAAAATGGAGGCTGGCTTATATTGTTTAAGTCAACAGAATCGGGAGAAAAAGCCAGGGGGAGCCACGGCGCCAGTAGGCCAACACTGGCTATCAGCAGCAGCCAGCCAATTGCAATTATCTGCACAGCAGAGCCCTTTCTGTGCAGTCTCATGCCTGCAAGCGAATCCTCGGATCCGTCAGAAAGTACAGCATATCAGCTACAACAAGCCCAAGCAAGCGCATAACCGCTACCAGTAAAACGCCCCCCACAAGCACCGGAAAGTCATGCGCGGCGGCCGCGTCAGCCAGCAGCCGGCCCATACCAGGCAACGCAAAAATCACCTCTACTACCACGGCGCCTGCCACAAGTGCGGGCAGCAAATCGGTGAGTAAGGCAATGATTGGCAGCATCGCATTGCGCAAGGCATGCCGCGTAGCTACCTGATACCCCGAAAGTCCTTTGGCGCGAGCAGTCGTTGCATAATTAGCCCCCAATTCATGACGGAGAGCGTCGTAGAGCTGCACAACCAAGGAGGGCAGCTTCACTAAAACCAGACTAGCTAGCGGGAGCGCGCTATAGTACAGATAAGAGCCGATTTGAACGTTCCAGGGGGCATTTTTGGTGGCTTGCTGGCCCATGCCATACGCCGGGAAAAGCGATATAAAATCAGGATTGGCAAGCAATAACAATAACCCTAAGGCCACTACAAACAGCGGCAAGGCATCAATTCCATACAAAATACTGAGCAGCAAGGCCGGTCCACCGCACACGAGCCACAAGGCCAGAGCAACCGATAGCAGGGTGGCTAGCAACGCAGCGCTGGTGGTCAGCGGCAACGTAAACCGCAGTGCCTCAGCTAAGACGGCTGTAACCGGTTGGCCGCTACGATATGATTGGCCCAAATCGCCTTGTACAGCGTTGCTAAGCCAACGATGGTATTGATTGTCAGTGCCATTCCATTGCCACACGGTACCGGTATTCGAATGGGTGCGGGAAAAGTAGAAAACAGGGCCCGCAAGCCCAAATCGTTGCTGTACCCGCAGAAGCGTAGCTTCCCGCTCGGCTGCGGTGATGCTCCGACTTCCCAAACCTTTATCGGTTAAGGCTTGGCCTAATAAAACATCGGTAGGGAGCGTCCGGCTAAGCAGAAAAACAAGCGAAACAATGGCCCAAGTGGCTGGAATAGTGCGAAGAAGTCGGTACACAAGAAAACGCCCCATGCTGATTTAGCTTTCCGGCAGCGGTTCGATCGTTGTAATGTCGTAGCCCGGTCGTAGGCCCGATACGCGCAGATTGGTAAGACGTCGGTCTGCAGCCAGGCGGTAGCGATAAACAAACAGAACGACAATAGGACTCTCTGTTCGCATCATCACCTGAAACTTACGCAGCAGCTGTGCTTTCCGGGCGGGGTCTTCCTCGCGCACAATAGCTTTAATAAGCTTGTCACTGGCTGGCGTACCAAAGCGAGTAAAGTTGCTGATATCAATACTCGAAGAGTGTAAGATAGGGCTGAAATCGTAGGCAAAGGGATTGCCCGACAGTGTACGCAGGTAGATGTCAAAGTCGCCGGCCCGTAGCTTACTTAGCAGCAGAGTTGATTCAGTTGGCCTCAACTGAATGGGAATGCCAATCTGGGCTGCGGCGTTGCGGAGCTGTAATGCGATGGTTTCGAAGGTCGCATCACCTGCCCGATAGGTAATAGTCAATTCCAGAGCTTGAATTTGCCCCCCAGCCGTAGGTCGTGTCCAGTTGCCTGCACCCTGCCGTGCCCAGTTTGCTTGCCTCAATAGTACTTCTGCCTGTTGGGGGGCAAAAGTGAGCAGAGGGAGGCTATCATTATACAACGCCTTTTCCTGTGGATTAATGAGCCCAACACTCGGATATGCCATGCCATTTTGGGTGGCTTTTATGAGTGCTTGTATGTCAAATAAATAGTTTAGGGCCTGGCGGGTCAGTCGGTCGTTGAGCGGCGCCCGACTGGTGTTAAATCCTGCCAGAACCATTTCGTAGGAATCGGCTGTGTAGAAGCGCAACGCTTGCTTGCCGTTCTCTGATGTACGAAGCCGGTCAAACTCGTTTGCGGGCACCATTGGATACAGGTCTATGTCACCCCGCCGCAACGCCAGCAACGCTGTAGCATTATCAGGAATTATTTGAAAGTCAATCTGTTTTGGGACTGCTAATAATGGAGGCTGCCGTACGGACAGCTGGTCGGCCCACCAGTTTGTTTTACGGCGAAAGGTTAGCGCTTGCCCACTGCGCCAGGCTGTCAATTGATAAGGTCCTGAGCCAGGAAGATTCATCGGGTTCTTATCCAGATTAGCAGCGTTGTAGCGCCGCACAAAATCTGCTAGCACGGGGTATTGACTTAAAGAAACCGGAGCGGGCTGGGTCAGAACGGCTAAAGGAATGGTACGTAGCTCCCGTTTTGGATCTAATGCATACTCCGGGAGAATAGGATAATCACCGGAGTCATGTACATACTCAGGTGCACGCCCACGACATACAAGCGTAAATTGGCGTGCGTCGGTTGAGTCCAGCCGCACGTCCTGAATAAAGCTGAAACGGGTCCGGGCTGCTTCATTCGGCAAACCCGGAGAGTTCATTACTTTAAGGGTAAAGGCCACATCCTGAGCCACTATGGGCTGTCCATTATCCCATCTGGCAGCACTACGGAGCCGATACGTAAGCAGGGTGAGCGAGTCTTGGTGCTGCACTGCCGGCAGCTTTTCGGCCAGCCACGGTACCCACACCTGCTTTTGGTTGTCTACGGTCAGTAGGTTTTGGTATAATAACCCAATGGCTTGATTAGCAAGATCATTAGGAATTATAAGTGGATTCAGGGACTCAGGGTCGCGCACCCACCGCACCCGAACCGCATCAGAAGATGAGGCTTGCGGATTGCAAGCGGGCAACAAACCAATAAGAATATAGAGACCCAGCCCCCAGATTAGTCGCCGCATAAGCTAACAACCGCGTAGAAACGGCGCCGGGCAAGTTAGCTAAGATTCCCCAACTGGTGGAGATGTATCTTAGCTAACTTGCCCGAAGCGTGTATGAAATGGTAGGTACAGTAGGTGCCTACCGAGCGTTTCTAGTATGTATAAACTAGCGAGCGTTGCCGTCGCTCCAGCCGCTGCTGCCACCGTCAGCCGTCAGGTTGCCGTCGCTCCAGCCGCTGCTGCCGCCCTGAGTTGATGCGGAGATATTACCATCGCTCCAGCCGCTGCTGCCACCTTTTGTAGTTGCAGTTGTAGTAGTAGGAGAGGAAACTAGCGTAGCAAATTGAAGAAGGGCGAGAGCAAGTAATTCTAGCATGGTGTCAGTTAGTTGTGAAGAGTTCAAGCATTGAACTACACAAATGTGAGGCGTTCGGGACAGATAAGAAAGGAAGATTAGGGCTAAAATATGACTAGGATATTATAAATATTAATTTGGGTGTAATTAATAATAAAAAACAAATCTACGCTTATTTATATTAATTTTTTTATGCAATTGGCACTATGGACAGGGGGTTTATGGCAATTTTAGCATAAAATTAAGATATAGTTTAATTATGAACTAACTGTGCTCGGAGGCCAATTGCTATGGGTAGGTTGCTTAATTTGGGAGCATAAATCACGGATCTTTGCCTCATTACTCACCAAGCCCATCTGACTTTCTAAAATTGTACTCTATCTATGGAAGACATCAGTAATCTGGCTAAAATAATTATAGATAGAAGAGTTGGCATGCCTCCTCTAATTGATTTTAGCGCAAAATCGTCCTCCAATAAAGAAATTGATTTGGTGCAGATGCTGGGTGGTGAGCAACAGGCTACCCAGCTTCAGGTTGTTAAGGCGCTTTATACCAAGGTTAATTCCACCAATCAGGCTGCTTTCCGTAAGCTGAAGTCGAGAGTACAGAAGAAGCTGCTCAACCACTTATACTTCCTTGATCATACAGATCCCCGTCATCTGATCTCAAGGCGGTACGAGCTCCAATGCTTAGAGCTGTTTCATCAGGCAAATATATTGTTCAGAGAAAGTGAGTTTGAGCTGGCTGAACGGTTGGCGCGAAAGTGTCTGCGGCTGGCGCTGGATGGCGAGTTTACGCAGTATACAGTAATGAGTTTAGGCTTCCTGCGCGATTTGTATGCACAGTTAAGAAGGCCTACGCAATATCGTACGATTTCGGCTCAACTGGTTCACTATCAGAATGTAGCAGTGGTAGAAGAGCAGGCCAAAAATGTGTACCTGGGCGTTCGGATGGAGCAGGCGCAAACGGTGCGTTCGCGGCGCGTATTGCTAAATGAGCTCTCTGAACACATCACCAAAATGGAGGCATTGCACCGCAAAATAAACACCTACAATACCTTCGAGTATGTGTATCGTTTGCAGTTGATGCGCGAGGAACTGTCAGGAAACTTTGAAGAAATCATTAAGATCACTGGCACCACGGAAGCTTTATTTGAAGAAGGTAAAGTCAACAAAAAGCGGTTTGACACCCGATTTAATAAGTTTATCAGTGTGTGGGCGCATTTGCGGGGTCGTCAGGTAGAGCACGGACTACGGCTCGCGGAGGAATATATCAAAGACTTTCATCCTTCCTCAGCCAACTGGTTCTACTTCTTGGAGCATTATATGCTGCTGGCATTGCATGCCAAGGAGTACAGTAAAGCATACGAAATACTGCGTTTAGCGCGCAAAAACCCCTACTACGGGAAGCAGCGCGCGGCGGCTATTCAGCGGTGGGACCTGTTTGAAGTGTATCTGCACTTCATTCAGCCCGAGGGAACTGCTCTGCGGCTACAGTTCAGCCAGTTTATTCAAACCGTACCTGACTATAGCCGGGATAAGCAAGGCTATAACGTGGCCATTCTGGTGCTGCAGTTTCTGTATTATCTGCGGCAGCGTAATCTGGATGCGCTGCTTACCCGTCTGGAAGGGCTGCGTAAGTATGAGCAGAATCACTTGCGCGACCCGGCCACCTTGCGTAGTCAGCTCTTCTTTCGGCTGCTGCTGCTGACTGTGCGGGAAGATTTTGCCCCCCAGGCCTGCGAAAAGAAAGGCCAAAGTCTGCTCAACCGTTTGCGGGAAGCTCCGCAGCCTGGTGATGCGTACGCGGAAAGCGAAATCATTCCATACGAAGACCTCTGGGCCTTGACTCTCAATATCTTACGAGTTAATGCCGAGGCGCAGGCTGCCGAAGAGGCAGAACATGAGCGCTAAACCCGCGTTAGGTCATAAAAAAGCCCCCCAGCAGTGCACTGGGGGGCTTTTTTTAAGAGATTCCTGTCAGGCTACTTACCTGTCACTTTAAACTCCGTGCGCCGGTTGAGCTGGCGGCCCGCTTTTGTGGCGTTTGGTGCCACTGGCTGCGCATCGCCATAGCCGGCGAAAGTCAGACGCGCTTTATCGATGCCTTTGCCCACCAAATAATCAACGACCGCCTTCGCCCGCCGCTGCGACAAGTCCTTGTTGTAAGCGCCTTGGCCTACGTTGTCGGTGTGGCCGCTGATTTCCAGGCGCAGGGCTGGTGCTTCGGTCAGTAGTTTCTGCAAACGCTCCAATTCACTGGTGCTTTCGCGCCGTAAGGTGGCCTTATCGAAGTCGAAGAAAATATTGTTGAGCACAACTTTAACGCCTACATCCAGCTTTTTGAGGCCAATATCTTTTACCACTTCGGCGTAAGCCGCGCCGGCTGGCAGATCAAAGTTTTCGGAGTGAAACAGGTAGCCCTCCTGACGCACCACAATGCCGTAGTTAACGCCCGAAGGAAGCGAAACCAGATAACGGCCCGACTGCGCATTGGCCAGAAAGGAAGCAATAACTTCGTTGCGCTGGTTATCGATTACCTCGATTGTGGCTTCCAGCGGTTGCTTTGTGACATCATCTGTCACCACACCTTTCAAAATAGTTACCTGAGCCGTGGCGATGGGCACCGGCGGCGCCAGCAGCGTCTCCTTTACTGGCTGTACCCGACTAGCCAGCAATTGGTCTTCCTGAGATAGCATGGGGGGCTTTTCAGGGCCCAGAAAAGTGATTTGGTAAATGTCTTTGCCCCCCAGGCCTTCTTCACGAAAGCTGGAATAGTAGCCGTGGCGACCGGAAGCAGAGATTACAAAAAACACATCGTCGTCGGGGGTGTTGATGGGCCAGCCGAGGTTTTCGGGCGCGCTCCATTTGCCGTTTTCAAACACCGATTTAAAGATATCGTAGCCGCCCATCGAGTTATGACCCTCCGAGCTGAAGTACATTGTTTTGCCGTCGGGGTGCAGGAATACGCCTTCTTCGCCGTAGGGAGTATTGATAACGGAGCCCAGGTTCAGGGCCGGGCCGCGGCCTTCCAGCTCCACTTTGTAGATGTCGCGGCTGCCTAGTCCGCCTTCCTTGTCGCTCACGAAGTACAGGCTGCGTCCATCGGGCGTATAAGCCGCCGATGACTCGTGGCCTTTGCTGTTGATGCGGGCGCCCAAGCGCTGGGGCTTACGCCACTCCGCGCCGCGCAGGTTTGCTTCGTGCAGGTCGCCCCCGTTGTCTTCCACGTACACCAGCATACGCTGCCCGTCGGGCGCAAGCCCGACGGTGGCATCGTGGCCATCGGTGTTTATTGGCTCTTTTAGATTGCGGGCCACCGTCCACTTCTGGCCTGTGCGGGTGCTTTGGTAAATATCTTCGAAGAAGCCGCCGGTTTCAGGATCGGTCTGCTCTCCGGTCGAGTTGTCGCGGCGCGAGGTAAACATCAGCACCGATTCATCGGCCGAGATTACCGGACTGTAGTCAGCGTAGGGCGAGTTTATGGATGGGCCTGCGTTATCAATAAAAGCGCGGACGGGCTTTTTGCTCATTTTTTGCCCGTTCTCACACTCAGATATCTTCTTGCGAATATCTGCCAGGATGGGGGCGGTGTTTTTGCCCCCCGTAGCCGGCTGAGCGGCTTTGTATTCCGCAATGGCTTCCTGCCACTTTCCATTCAAGTGCAGGCCCCGACCCAGCAAATAATGAATGCGCGGATCAGCATCAGGGCTCAGCTTATACGACTTTTGCAGAAAGCTAAGCGCCCGCGGCTTGAAACCGGAGTGCAGGTAGCAATCGCCGATTTTAAGGTTCAGCTCCGCATTATCCGGGTTAAACTTCTGAGCAGCCAAGTAGTGAGGCAGGGCTTGCTCGTAGCGGGGCGGGTCCATCTCGTAGCTGCTGTCGCCTTCTTTTAGCTCGCGCAATGCCGCTTTCAGCCCTTCTTTATCGTCACCGAAACGGTCTTTGCTAAACTCAACGCTCTGCGCGTGCGCTGCTTGTCCGAAAAGCAGAAGGGTGAATAAAAATAGCTTATACATTATGGTACTGTATTATTCTGATGGGGTTTCCTCTGCGCTGGTCAGCGCTGGGGGGCTTTTATCGGCGTGTAGCTTGCGCTACCTGTCCTGCTTTATTCGCTGCCGCAGCCGGAGTTTGCTGCATAGCTGCTGGCGGCTTCTAAGCCAAGCTCGGCGGCTTTACGCCAGTCTTGGCAAGCGCCGGCCGCGTCGCGGATCATTTCGCGTGCGTGGCCGCGGTTGAGGTAGGCTTCCGCATATTGCGGGTTGAGACTAATAGCTTTTCCTGCATCTGCCGCCGCTTTTTTGTAGTCTTCCAGCTTGAGGTAGGCGGCGGCGCGATTATTCCAGGCAAAAGCATAGGAAGCGTCGAGGCTGATGGCTTTGCTGAAATCTTCGGCAGCTCCGCGGTAGTCGGCCGCCTCGTAGCGGGCGCTGCCGCGGTTGCTGTACGCAATGGCGTTATCTGTCTTTTTAGTCAGGTAGTCATTGTAATCAGCTAAGGCGCCTTTTAAGTCGCCGGCCCGTCGGCGCGTTGCTGCCCTATTCAGCAGTGCTGGAAGCAGGTCGGGCTGGAGGGTCAGGGCCTTTGTGTAGTCCTGAATGGCGGCCGTGAAGTTGCTGAGCTGCCGCTGTGCGCTAGCCCGATCGTGGTAGGCGTAAGCGTAGTTTGGATCAGCTTTCAACGCCTGATCAAAGTCGGTCTTGGCTGCTTGGTATTCGCCTTTTTCAAATCGCAATGCTCCCCGATAATACCAGGCCGGCGCAAAATTGGCTTTGGTGTCGGTGGCTTTTGTATAGTCTTGCTCGGCTTCAGCACGCTGGCCCATTGCTTCGCGGGCCTGGCCTCGCCCAAAGTAGGAGGTATGGCCCGTCGGCTCCAATCGGATGGCCGCGTCATAATCCTGCACAGCCTGCGAGTATTCTTTTAGTTCGTAGCGAGTAGTAGCACGATTATAATACGCCTTAGCGAAGTCGGGGCGGGCAGCCAGCGCTTTATCAAAATCCTGGATAGCAGCCTGGTAGCTCTTGCTGTTGTATTTCGTAACGCCACTGTTGTAAAGCTTCTCGGCAAGTTGGGCCGGCGGTAGCGTGCTGGCACGCACAGTGTCGACCTGAGCATGGGTAGTGCCAGCAATACCAGCCAGAATAAACAGTATATAGATGCGTAGCATGTTATTCAGTATAGATGATTTTCAGGTGTTAAATATAATTTTATTTGTTCAATAAGCCCTGTATATGGTTATTAACTTTATTTAATTGTATTAAATCAACAATAATTTGATTCGCGCTTAAACAAAAACGCTTTGTAAAGAGCACTGATAAGGTGCCACATGGTAAGCCACCGCTTTATTTAAATTTGATGGGGCGCAACCACTGTCATCCAATAATGGTTGTGCAGGCGGCGCCGAAGTTTGCGTATTTTTGCGCGGCCTTCGGGCCAATCAATTGATTTTCCATTTCAGCCTATATCTCATGGCATCATATCCCGAATACATGGTAGCTCCTATCCGCCAAGACCTTACGTCGGCCGGCTTCGAGCAGCTTATGACCCCCGAAGAAGTTGATTCAGTGCTCAACGAGCAGAGCGGCACCGTGCTGGTAGCCGTCAACTCGGTGTGTGGCTGCGCCGCTGCCAAAGCTCGCCCCGCCCTGAAAATGGCCTTAGCCAGCACCGACAAGAAGCCTGCGAAGCTGGTGACGGTATTTGCCGGCATGGAAACCGAAGCGGTGGAGAAAGCTCGTCAGCACATGCTGCCTTATCCGCCTTCTTCCCCTTGCATTGCCTTGTTTAAAGACGGCGAGCTGGTGCATATGATCGAGCGCTACCACATTGAAGGCAGCGACACGATGCGCATCGTAAATAACCTGCAAGGCGCGTTCGAAGAATATTGCTAGGTCTTTGATTCGGACCATACCGTTAGAAGAGCACAAAAAAGCCCCCCAGATAAGTCTGGGGGGCTTTTTTGTGGCTCAAGATGATAGTTAGTTGGCGTACTCGCTCAGGAATTTGATGCGCATGAGGCGCAGGTCTTCTTCCGTGTACTCGTCAGGCCCAAGCTCTTTCAGGGCTACGGCAATATTATCGGTATTCGACTGCAGGAAATAATCCGTGATTTCGGCCTGACGGTCGTGGTCCAGGATGCCGTCGATGTAGTAGTTGAGGTTAAGCTTGGTGCCGGCGTAGCAGATGTGCTCAATTTCCTCCATCAGCTCACGCATATCGATGCCTTTAGAAGAAGCAATTTCCTCCAAATCCATCTTCTTGTCGATTTGCTGAATGATGTAAATCTTGATTTTCGACTTGTTGACGGCCGATTTTACCACTACATCAGCCGCCGTCATGATGTCGTTATCCTCGACGTACTTCTGAATCAGCTGCAAAAAAGGCCCCCCAAACTTCATGGCCTTGCCCTGACCAACGCCGCCCACGTGGGCGAGGTCGTCCATCTTGACGGGAAAGGTGGTGGCCATTTCCTTCAGCGATGGATCTTGGAACAAGACGTAAGGAGGCAGGTTTTTATCCTTCGCAATTTTCTTGCGCAGAGACTTCAGCATTTCAAACAATGCTTCGTCGTGGCCGGCGGCCTGTTGCACCTCCTCCTGTTGCTGCTCCTGCTGAACCTCCTCGTCGTAGTTGTGGTCCTTGGTGAGCTTGATTGGATGAGGGTTTTCGATGAATTCTTGACCTTTAGGACTCATTTTTACGACCCCAAAATTTTCAATATCCTTTTCTAAAAAGCCATTGAGCAGCACCTGACGGAGCACCGAGTGCCAGAAGGCAGCATCATGTTCTTTGCCTTGTCCATATACGTCCAATTTGTTGTGGCCGTAGCTTTCTACGTGTGCATTGTTCATGCCCATCAGCACCGTACCGATGTGCTCAAGGCCGAAACGCTCCTCCGTAAGCACCACCGCCTTGAGGGCCATCAACACTTCATCTTTGGCCTCAAAACGCTCCTTTGGGTGCTTGCAGTTGTCGCAGAAGCCGCAGTCTTTCTCAAACGACTCGCCGAAGTAGTGCAGCAGTTGCTTGCGCCGACATACCGCCGAATCAGCGTAGTTGGCCATTTCCTGAAGGAGCAGCTTGGAGTTGTCGCGCTCCGTAACGGGCTTGTCCTTGTTGAATTTCTCCAGCTTCACGATATCGTCGTAGCTGTAGAACATCAGGCAATTGCCTTCTAGGCCGTCGCGGCCGCCCCGGCCCGTTTCCTGGTAGTAGCCTTCTATGCTTTTGGGCGTGTCGTAGTGAATGACAAAACGCACATCGGGCTTATCGATGCCCATGCCGAAAGCGATAGTGGCCACAATCACATCGGCTTCCTCATTCAGAAACGCATCCTGATTGGCCATCCGTACCTGCGGATCGAGGCCAGCGTGGTAGGGCAGGGCCTTCACGTCGTTCACTCGGAGCAGCTCCGCAATTTCCTCCACCTTCTTACGCGAGAGGCAATACACAATGCCTGCTTTGCCTTTGTGCTGCTTCACGTACTGAATCAGCTGCTTCTTGGTGTTGTGCTTCGGCCGGACTTCGTAGTAGAGATTGGTACGATTGAACGAGGTTTTGAACACCGAAGCGTCGTCCATTTGCAGGTTTTTCTGGATATCCAACTGCACTTTGGGCGTGGCCGTGGCCGTGAGCGCAATGATGGGCACATTTGCCCCCAGGTTGTCGATGATGCCGCGAATCTTGCGGTACTCGGGCCGGAAATCGTGGCCCCACTCCGAAATGCAGTGCGCTTCGTCGATGGCTACGAATGAAATGGTAGCCTTTTGCAGGAAGTCAATGGTTTCGTCCTTGGTAAGCGACTCAGGAGCAACGTACAGCAGGCGCACCTCACCACTGATTACATCTTTTTTGACCCGATTAATTTCTGATTTTGATAGCGTTGAGTTCAGAAACTGCGCATTCACGCCAAAAGCATTCAGCTGATCGACCTGATTTTTCATCAAGGCAATCAAGGGCGAAATCACGATGGCGGTGCCCGGCAACACCAGCGCCGGCAACTGGTAACAGAGCGACTTCCCCGCCCCAGTTGGCATGATAACGAAGGTGTTATGTCCGTCGATGACGTTCTGGATGACGGCTTCCTGGGTGCCGCGGAACTGGCCGTACCCGAAAACTTCCTTTAACTTGCCTTTCAGATCAGCCGTGGGCGCTGTTACTTGTTTTAGGGCTGGCATGGTCTCTCTCACTTACTCGGTTGTGGATTGCGAACAGGAGTACAACACCGCTTGTTGAACTCTCAATCTAATGGTTTTTTGGTATTTATCTAAACAGTAGTTGGTTGCTATCCAATTAAATACAGCGCTGAAGCAACGATATACGCCATGAAATAAGCAACACGACCAACCTAGGGCTTGAAACCAACAACGGGATGAACAACCAACTACTCGGTACCGATTACCCGGTACCGACTATCAAATTTAGATTGAAACCACAGAACGAACTCAACTCAATTGCAAAAAAAGTACTCCATGAAGAGGCAAGCGCTATTCAGGGCGTAGCAGATGCCTTGGATAGGACGCCTGATTTTGCACTATGCATAGAATCAATTCTATCTTTGCGTGGTAGAGTAGTGGTAACTGGCATCGGGAAAAGCGCCCACATCGCGGCCAAAATTGTCGCTACGCTGAACTCTACGGGTACTCCGGCCCTGTTTATGCACGCCGCCGACGCTATTCATGGCGACCTGGGCATGATTCAAGCAGAAGATTTTGTCATTGCCATCAGTAAAAGCGGCGACACGCCGGAAATAAAAGTATTGGTGCCCTTACTGAAGCGCAAAGGTGTACCCCTGGCCGCCTTAGTTGCCAATGCCGATTCTTACTTAGCTGTGCAGGCCAACTATGTGCTGCACGCGCCTGTTACCCGCGAGGCCTGCCCCCACAATTTGGCCCCCACAACTAGTACAACCGCCGCGCTGGCTCTGGGCGATGCCTTGGCAGTATGTCTGCTGGAGTCACGGGAGTTCACCTCGGCCGACTTTGCCAGGCTGCATCCGGGTGGCACTCTCGGAAAGAAGCTCTACCTGAAGGTAGGCGACTTAAGCAGGCAGAATCAGGCGCCACAAGTGCTGGAAAATGCCCCCCTGCGCGAAATCATCCTGGAAATATCGGGCAAGCGACTGGGTGCAACGGCTGTGCTCAGCGAGGGTGACCAGCGCCTGTTGGGTATCATTACCGATGGCGACCTGCGGCGGATGCTCACCAACTTCACTAATCTGGAAGATGTTCGAGCGCACAACATCCTCACGCCGTCGCCTATTACTATTGATATTGAAGACTTTGCTGCCGAAGCGCTGGCTCGCATGCAGAAGCGCAATATCACGCAGCTCATTGTGACAGATGCTGGACGGTTTAGCGGCTTTATCCACCTCCACGATTTACTGCGCGAAGGCTTGGTATAGAAAGAAGAAAGCCACGTTTGCAACTGCGTTTTAGCCCGCAGGTTTTGGCCAGATTCATGCAGAAGGGGCGCAACCCTGAAATATTTCGGACCTTCGCTTCTGATCTTACTTTAACCCGGCTTCGGTGAGGCCTGCTCTATGACTCAAAATACGTATCTCGTCGTGATGGCGGGCGGCATCGGTAGCCGCTTTTGGCCCTTTAGCCGCACGAATCATCCCAAACAGTTTCACGATGTAATGGGAGTCGGTCGGTCGATGCTGCAGCTTACTGTAGATCGGTTTACCGGAATTTGCCCCCTAGAGAATGTTTTTGTAGTAACCAACCGCGATTATAGCGAGTTGGTGCAGCAGCACTTGCCTGATTTGCCCCCCGACCAGATTTTGGGCGAGCCAATTGGCCGAAACACGGCGCCCTGCATTGCCTACGCCAGCTACCGCATCGCGCAGCGCGACCCAAAAGCAGTCATCATCGTAACGCCCGCGGACCATGCCGTGCAGCGTGAGGAGGAGTTTCGGGGCATCATCAGCCAGGCTGTGGCAAGCGCCCGCGCCCAGGATATTCTCATCACGCTCGGCATTCAGCCTTCCCGCCCCGATACTGGCTACGGCTACATTCAGTTTATTGATGGCGACCAGAGCGAGCTGTATGGCAGCCTGCGGAAGGTGAAAACCTTCACCGAAAAGCCAAATCTGGAGCTGGCGAAGATGTTTGTGAATAGCGGTGACTTCCTGTGGAACTCCGGCTTATTTATCTGGCGGGCCGAAGTGATTTTGCAGGCTTTCCATCAATACCTCGGCGACATTGCGGAGGTGTTTGATGAAGGGCTCGATCAGCTGGGAACCAGTAAGGAAGCAGATTTTATTACTAATGCATATTCCCGCTGCCGCAACATCAGCATCGACTACGGCATCATGGAAAAGGCCGACAACGTGTACGTGCTGCCCGCCGACTTCGGCTGGAGCGACCTAGGTACCTGGGATTCACTGCACCGCATCGGCCGGGGCGATGAGAATGGCAACGTGATAGATGGCGATGTCATTCTGTATGATACCCGCGAGTGCGTCATCAAAACGCCGTCTGAACGCCTGGTTGTAGTGCAGGGTTTGGAAGGCTATATCGTCGCTGAATACGATAACGTGTTGCTCATTTGCAAGCGCACGGAAGAGCAGCGAGTGAAAGAATTCGTGGCCGATGTCCGGGCCAAAAAAGGCAGCGGCTACAACTAAGTCATTTAACAATTAACAGGTTAGCGTTTGACTTGTCGATAACCAAAAAGCCCCCCAGGATTTATCTGGGGGGCTTTTTGGTTGATTACTACGTGGTTTAATAAATGATAATTGTTATTTATCAACTGACATAAGCCGTTGACGCAGCACTTCAAACAGCATAATGCCGCTGGCTACCGACACATTCAGGGAGCCAATTTGGCCAGCCATTGGAATGCGCACTTTATAGTCAGCCAGTCGCAAATATTCGGGCGAAATACCGTCCTCCTCGCTACCCATGAGCACTGCCACGGGGCCAGTAAAGTCTACACTGGCGGTTTCGAGGCTGGTATCGGCCTTTTCCGTACAGGCCACCACCTGCACGCCCGAATGTTGCAGAAAGCTGATGGTTTCCTTCAAATTAGGCTCCCGGCACACCGGAATTAGGTTTAAGGCGCCAGCAGAAGTTTTCAGCGCATCGCCATTGATTTGGGCAGCGCCCCGGCTGGGCACTACGATGGCGTGTACGCCCAAACACTCAGCATTACGGGCAATAGCTCCAAAGTTTCGCACATCGGTTACCCGATCAAGTAATAGGAGCAAGGGCGTTTTGCCTGCCTCAAATAAGCCCGCCAGAATACTGTCTAGGGGGGCGTAATCGATAGGGGAAACGAAGGCAACCGCGCCCTGGTGATTTTTGCGCGTCAGGTCGTTGAGCTTCTCCAGCGGCACCAGCGACACCGGAATCGTAGCGGCTTTGGCCAACTCCGTTATTTCCTGGGTAATGCTGTTTTTGGTGCCACGCAGCAGATAAATCTTCTCCAGCGTGCGCCCGGCACTCAGGGCTTCCTGGATAGGACGCAAGCCAAACAACATATCGATGCTGCGGTCGGCGGCGGGGCGGTGCGGATAGCGTGGCTTATAGTCAGGCTTGGATCCTGAGTTTCCGGAGCGGGCAGCCTCTGGCCGGTCACGGTCGCGGCGGGGCTCGTGGCGCGTACCGTTTTCATCGTAAAAGGTGCGGCGCTGCTCGTTCAGCGGGCGGGACGGGCGTTCGTCAGGGCTTTTCTCCATTGCTCCACGGCGGCATACCAAAGCATTTCGTGCTCGGGTCGGCGCACCAATTCATAGTGTTCGGGTGCAAAGGTACTGGGTTTGGCGCGGAACACATAAGTGCTGTTGCCCACGTCAGGCTGGCGGTAGATCCAGCGCTCTTCACTAGCTGTGCGGTACACCGCGTCGGGCGGCCCCATCACCACGTAAAGCATGCCCCGATCCGTCATCCAACCGGCTTTATAAGCGGAGAAAAGCTGGTTAGCGGCTGCCACCCGACCATAATACGTGCGAATGAGCTGACGGGCTCCGGCCTGCTGCCTGTTGGCTGCATTAAGCCAAAATTGGTCTACCGCTTTTTTGGGTGAAGGAGCATCATACAGTTTTTTGCGTTCAACGGACGATGTCAGGTAAATAAGCGGCTGAATCAAATCAGCAGCAGTAGTCAGCTCTGGGAAGTTATTCTCCTCGACTAATAAGCTGCTGGCCGGACCGCTTGAGCCACTATTGAGCAAATACAAACCGGCCCGCTGCAATGCCACCAGCTGCCCAGCCTGAAAGATGATAGAATCCTGAACCCCCAGAGTGCGCGGAGCCGGTGGCTGGGCTGCCGGATTGGTCATAGGGGGCAAAGCTGCGGTGAAATTGCTGGCATAGCGCCGCAGCAGCAAGGGTTGATCGAGGCCGAAGGTGCTAACTTCAAATGGCTCGCTGGCGTGAACATAGCGGCGCATGAGAGGAGCACCCATCGAATCGACGAGAATGAAGGGCCGTGCTAATCGCTCGACGGTGAGTAGGAGCCAGGCCTCGTCGCCCGTGTCGGCGGCGTTGGGGCCCGGTTGCAGACTTAGCACTTGCCCGGCCCGCAGTCGAGCCATCGGAACACAAAACTCAACCAGAGCCGCCGTGCCCACGCGTTTAGTATGCTTAGTAAGCTGACTTACTGAGTCTTGCCACACGGGCTGTTGAGCATCGTAGCTCGGCCACACCGCCATTCGCAGCGGCTGCCCCGACCCGACTACGCTCCCGTTAGGAAAACGCACATACAAACGCAAGCTATCGGCCTCACGCCGGGTATCGACTACTACCCGACGCGCCAGGCTATACTGGCCAGCAAAGTCGCGGCGGCTGGCGGCGGGCCTGCTGGCTATCAGGCAAACCCAAAAGCAGAGGAGTAGCAAGAAGGGGCGTTTGGTCATAGAGTATGGCGTATGCAGCCTTAAACGAATTTTACGGCTAGCCAGTAATTATAATTAATCGCTACTAAAAAAGCCCCCCAGTATACTGCTGGGGGGCTTTTTTACGGAAACGCGACTAGTCGAATCCCGAAAGCGAATTACCCTTTGCTTTATTGACGAGGATAATACTGATTCAGCAGTTCCACTGCCTTGGCTGCGCGTGCCTGATCCTTGATCTGCTCGGCGGCCTGATACACGCTTTGCAGGGTAAGCAGATTACTCTGAATTTCCATCTCAAACAGGCTGCCATTCGTGGTTGAGTAATAGGCCAGCGCCTGCTGCGCGCGATTGGTCATCGTGTCCAGAATATCGGTGGCTTTTTTCCGCTCACCTACGGCTACGAGCGGCCCTACAAATTGGGGCGTGTAGTAATCATACGGAATCGACGCATCAGGCATTACCGTGAAGGCCTTGTTCAGTATCTGCTTGGCTTTCACTTTGTCGCCGGCCTCTAAGTAAGCCTCAGTCAGGCGGGCAAACTTCTCCCGATAGTTAGCCGGGAAGCGCAGGCTGTTCTCGTCGTAGTAAACGTTGGGGTCGTTGAGGTTGCGGAAGGCAAACTTCTTCATCATGTTCTCAAACATGAGGTCTTTGGCCACATAGCCCTCGTTGCCGCGCGGGTCATAATTAGGGTCGCGGGCCGGCAAAATGCGATAAGCCATGCCTTCCAGCTGGAAGTAAGGTTGCAAGTTCATCATGTCGGAGGGCACGACGGTGCTGGAGAAGTAGATGGGCCGCTGCCAGTTGCTGGTGGCCAGCATATCCAGAATCACTAGGTTTTTCTTCTCGATGGCGCCGCCGCCCATGTCCCACTCCATGCGGGGCACAAGCTGCTTGCGGCGCTCCGCCGGAATAATGCCGGAGCGCATCACCGCGGCCGTATCGACGGGCAGGAAAAACTTCTTGGTAGGAAATGACAGCAGCGAACGGCCGCTCTGGGTTTGAACTTGCAGTAGGGGGCTATTTTCATCAACCAGCTGAATAAACTCCTTCAGATTGACCTGCTGCACAGCCGGATTTTCTACAAAAGGCAGATAATCGTTGGTGCCCTGCACGTAGTTCTGCGGCTTCATCGAAATAGGCAGCGGCTGCGACTTATAGGCGCGCCGACGCATCTGCTCGATGTACCAATCGGTGTTCAGATAGCTGAGTACCGCCACGCGCACATCCGTCCGGACGCCTTCCACCTCTTGCGCGTACCATAGCGGGAAGGTGTCATTGTCGCCGTTTGTGAACAGGATAGCATTCGGGGCCAGTGAGTTGAGCAGGTTCTTGGCCGAATCGACGGAGCTGTAACGGTCGGAGCGGTCGTGGTCGTCCCAACCTTGGGCGGCCATGATGCCGGGGGCCAAAAGGCCAAGTGCCAACGCTACGCCAGCCCGCACTGTATCGGCTTTGAGCACACTGCGCAGTAGCTCCGCCAAGCCAATCACACCCAGCCCAATCCAGATAGCAAAGGCATAAGTTGAGCCTGTGAAAGTGTAGTCACGCTCGCGCGGCTCAATAGGCGGCTGGTTCAGGTAAAGCACAATGGCTAAGCCCGTAAACAAGAACAAAAGGCCCACAATGAAGGCATTGCGGCCGTCACGCTGAGCGTGGAAGAACAAGCCTACTAGACCCAGAATCAGGGGAATAGCCAGGAAGTTGTTGTGCGCTTTGCTGCCACCAATACGCACGGGCAACTCACTTGCGCTAGCGCTGGTAGGCCACACTACGCCCGCCTGCTGCACGTCGCTTTCGCGGCCCACGAAATTCCAGAGGAAATAGCGCCAGTACATATGGCCCATCTGGTAGCGGAACAGGAAGCTCAGGTTCTGGCCCATCGTGGGCTTCACTTCCGGCTGCACATCAACCCACTTCTGATAGTAGCGGATATGGTCGGGCTGCGGGCTGTAGAGGCGCGGCAGCAGCATCTTGTCTTCAGGCCGATAGATCGTTTCAAGGCGACGTTCCGCAATTACATATTTGTCGCCCTCGCGCACGTAGCGCGGCGCACCTTCAATCTGATCAACGGGCTGAGCACTGAACTGCGGACCATAAAGCAAAGGCCGGTCGCCGTACTGCTCGCGCTTGAGGTAGCTCACAAAGGAGAGCACATCGTCGGGCTTGTTCTCGTCGATGGTGGGGTTGAAGCCCGAGCGAATCGGTACAATCAGATATGAGGAGTAGCCGATCAGAATAAACACGAACACCAGCATACCGGTGTTCACGAGCTGGCTGCCCTTGCGGAAGGAGTACCGGAAGCCAAAATAAATGATAGCCAGCAGCAGCAGGACGAAAATGATAACGCCCCAGTTGAAAGGAAGACCCACGCTGTTCACGAAGAACACCTCGAACGCACCAGCAATAGTTGGCAAGCCAGGAATGATACCCGCCAGAATGGACCCCACGATAACCATACTCACGACCAGCGTCAAAATGCCCCCCAGCAGGGTAGGATTGGCCGTGCGACGGTAGTAATAAATGAAACCCAGTGCCGGCAGCGCCAACAGGTTGAGCAAGTGGACGCCAATGGATAAGCCAATGATATAGGCAATCAGAATCAGCCACTTATCGGAATCAGCCTCGTGGGCGCGGTTTTCCCACTTCAGCATAATCCAGACAACCACCGCCGTACACAGCGACGACATAGCGTAAACCTCACCTTCCACGGCGTTAAACCAGAACGAATCGGAGAAGGCAAAAGCCAGCGCGCCCACAGCACCGGCCCCCAGAATCAGCAGGGTTTGGCCGAACGTTGGCTCCAGATTAGGCTCCAGGTTTGGTACGGCGCGGTGCATTACCAGCTTTTTGGCCAGCATGGTAATGGTCCAGAACAGGAAGAGCACCGTAAACGAGCTGCTCAGCGCCGATAGCGCATTGACCAGAACCGCCACCTTGGTGACATCGCCAAAAGAAAACAGGGAGAAAATGCGGCCCAGCAAAAGGAAGGTAGGGGCGCCCGGCGGGTGCGGTACGAGCAGCTTGTAGGAGCAGGCAATGAACTCGCCGCAGTCCCAGTAGCTGGCGGTGGGCTCCAGGGTAATCAGGTAAGTAAGTGTGGCAATGGCAAATACGAGCCAGCCAACGAGGTTATTCAGACTTTTATAACGGTGCATACTTGCTTGGTCAGAGAAGGGCCAAAAGTAGATAATAAATCCGGCGGTACCGCAGATTTGCCCCCCAGTTCGTTTCTGATCCGTTTTTGACGCATAAAAAAAGCAGCCGATGGGTTCGGCTGCTTTTTAGGATGTGTGAAGTGATATAAAAGAACGTCATACAGCGTACGGCATGACGACCAATTGTAAGATTGCCTAGCTTAATTCTGCAATACCAAACGCTTCGTGCTTACCACTTTGTCGTTTACGAGCAGACTGTAGAAGTACATGCCGGCTGGCAGGTCAGAGAGGTTCATGGCAATACCGGTGCTTGCCAAGTCGGGGCGGAGCGTCAGCGTACGCACTTCGCGGCCGATGATATTGCTGAGGCGGAACTTGTAGTCGGGGCCTGGGGCCTGCGAAAGGCTGACCACTACCATCCCACGTGCTGGATTAGGATATACGCTTAGCGTTGGAACGTTAACTCGTGCTTCCTGCACAGGCGCTGGCGCATTGCCGGAATTTGCGGCCGCCTGACCTTTAAGACTCGAGAATGGGCTGCGGAACGCAAAAATGGTTGGCGCAGGTACGTTGCTGAAAGGCGTATTCCGAAAAGTATTAGTAGAAAATTCTGTGCGCAGCGGAGTGGTCAGGCGGCTTGAGCGGCTGCCCAGCCCCATCTGATATTGTTGCGGGGCGTCATCACTTATCGGTGGCGGGTATTGGGGCGGATGCACCGTAGTGGCAACCGCCGAAAGCTGCGCCAGAAACAGCGTCAGCACTAATAATAAACGAGTAGAGATGATCATGGTGGTTGGCTCAAGTAAACTTGGTGCCGGGAGGCAACCAAGTAGATGTCGTAGTGTATTTAAGAAGCTTCTGGGCTTTATGCCGCCTAGTAAAACAAGCACCGTGCCTGCTTAAAAGGCGCCTATTAGCTCAGCAAATAGATACTTCCTTAGATGCAAAGGTTGCAAGAAGGTTTATTGTCCCATTAATTTATTTGAATGTACTTAAAAAATAAGATGTCACTATGTATTATAGATTAACAGCCAGTTTATCTAGACGAAAACCGTGCTTTTATCGACTTTGAATTTATTTCGATTGAAGATTAGGCAAGTATTTTATCTGTTGTAAACCGAAGGCCCGCTGTTGTCCAGCTATTTCCACAAGCAGCTGTCCGGCTTCATCTACACCTTGAATTCGGCCTGTTAGTGGTTGTCCGTCAACTTCATAAAGGCGAGGCTCCTGGTAGCGGTACAGCACCTGCAGATAAGCTCTGTGCAAAGCTGCAACCTGCCCGGCCCGTAGCTGCAAATAGCGTTTCTCCAGGCACTCCAGCAGCCGATTAGCCAGCGCGGGCAGTGCATATTGCCTGCCCGTAAGACCAGCCAAAGACGTAGCTGTAGGCACTGCAAATTCGCGCTGGTTTATATTTAAGCCAATACCTGCTATACTAGATTGAATTTTAGGGCCGCTTAGGGTGTTTTCAATTAAAATGCCCCCCAGCTTTTGCTCGCCGAAGAAAATATCGTTTGGCCACTTCACCCGAAGCGCGGGGTCGGGGCCGAGCAGACCACTAGCCCAGTCGTACACGGCTAGGGCTACGGCCTGACTAAGCTGAAACTGATCGGGGACGGCTAAGAACGTGGGGCGCCAGACGACCGACATCGTCAGGTTTTCGCCGGGCTGGGCTTCCCAGCGGTTGCCACGTTGGCCGCGGCCGGCGGTCTGTTTGTCGGTAATGACCACGCAGCCGTCGGTGGCGCGGTTTTGGCCAATTAAGCGCTGTGCCTCCGTGTTTGTAGAGGCACATTCGGGCAACCAGATTAGCTGTTGGCCCGTGAAGAGGGTTTGGGGGGAAATAACCACCGCCTGATTTTCTTACTTTGTGATTTCAAACCTAACAATACCCTATGAAAAGTACCCTGGTTCGGCAAGATTCGGACAGTTTGGCAGATGTAGTCGTGCGCGGCATGCAGGAGAAAAAGGCAGTTGACATTGTAGTGCTAAACCTTAAGGAACTTAAGAACGCCGTTGCCGATTACTTCGTTATCTGCTCCGCTTCCTCCGACACCCAGCTTGATGCCATTGCCCGCTCAGTAGAAGAAGAAGTAGAAAAGATAACTGGTCAGAATCCTTGGCAAACCGAAGGACGGACCAACCGTGAGTGGGTTCTGCTGGACTACGTAGATGTAGTAGTGCACGTTTTTCTGCGCGACCGTCGTCAGTTCTACGCTCTGGAAGAGCTGTGGGGCGATGCGGATATAAAGTATTTAGAGGAGGAAAACGTCTCTGTTCCTAACACAGTGGGACCGAACAAATAGCGCAGGCGGCGTGTTCCGCCTTTGTCTTTCCCTGACATATCTCATTCATGCCTAATACAACACCCAAAAAGAAAAAGCCCATGCTACCGACGCCCACGCCGCGGCCGAGCATGCAGCTTTTGGTGCTGGGCGGGTTGGTATTGTTCATCTTCGCGATGTTCTATTTCAACCGCAGCAACTCTACCGTTGACATCAACCAGCAGAAGTTTGAACAAATGCTGCTTGCCGGTGACGTGCGCGACGTAACACTCGTGAACGACCGGGCCGTAGAGGTGACGCTGAAGCCGGAAGCCGCCAAAAGCGCTAAATACAACGATGAGTTGTCCCGCCGCGGACCGCTCACCCTCGAGCAAGGCCCACAGTTTGCCTTCCGGGTTGTGGATGGTAAAACCTTTAAAGAAGACCTTGATAAGATTCAGGCTAATCTGCCGCGCGAGCAGCAAGTAGGTCTGAATATCGACCAGCGCCAGGATGGCTACGGCTTACTGTCGAGCTGGGGTTTAATTATCCTTCTGATGGTTGGTTTCTGGTTCCTGATGCGTCGCATGAGCGGGGCAGGCGGACCTGGGGGGCAAATTTTCAACATCGGCAAGTCACGTGCAGCTCTCTTTGAGGGTGGCGACAAGGTGAAGATCACCTTTAAGGACGTGGCCGGTTTGGAAGAAGCCAAAGAGGAAGTAGAGGAAATCGTAGAGTTCTTGAGGAACCCGTCGAAATTCACTGTTCTGGGGGGCAAAATTCCGAAAGGCGCATTGCTTGTAGGCCCTCCCGGTACGGGTAAAACTCTCATGGCAAAAGCCGTAGCCGGTGAAGCCGACGTGCCTTTCTTCTCGCTGTCGGGTTCCGACTTCGTAGAGATGTTCGTGGGTGTAGGTGCTGCTCGCGTACGTGACTTGTTTAAGCAAGCCAAAGCTAAAGCTCCTTGTATCATCTTCATCGACGAGATTGACGCCATTGGTCGTAGCCGCAGCAGCGGAAAGATGCCCGGTGGCAACGATGAGCGTGAGAACACACTGAACTCGCTGCTGGTAGAAATGGATGGCTTCGGAACTGATTCCGGCGTTATCATCCTCGCAGCCACTAACCGCCCCGACACGCTTGACTCCGCTTTGCTGCGTCCCGGTCGTTTCGACCGTCAGATCAGCATTGACAAGCCCGATATTAATGGCCGCACCCAGATTTTCCAGGTGCATTTGAAGCCCTTGACCTTGGGTCCGGATGTGGATGCTCGTAAGCTTGCTGCGCAAACGCCTGGTTTTGCCGGCGCTGAAATAGCTAACGTCTGCAACGAAGCCGCCCTTATTGCCGCTCGCCGCGACAAGAAGATGGTAACGATGCAGGACTTCACTGATGCCGTTGACCGCGTGATTGGCGGTTTGGAGAAGAAGAACAAGATCATTTCGCCCAACGAAAAGCGCATTGTTGCTTACCACGAAGCTGGCCACGCCATTGCTGGCTGGTTCCTGGAGCACGCCGATCCGTTAGTGAAAGTGAGTATTGTACCGCGTGGCGTGGCTGCATTGGGTTACGCTCAATACCTTCCGCGCGAGCAGTTCTTATATAACACGGAGCAGCTCACCGACGAGATGTGCATGGCCCTTGGTGGTCGTGCCGCTGAGGATTTAGTGTTCGGCAAAATATCGACTGGTGCCCTCAGTGACTTGGAGCGTATTACCAAGATGGCCTACAGCATCGTGACCATGTATGGTATGAACGAGAAGCTGGGCAACATTTCCTTCTATGATTCGAAGGGGCAGAATGAGTATGGTTTCAGCAAGCCGTATTCTGAGGCTACTTCCCAGATGATTGACGAGGAAGTACGCACCATCATCTCCGATGCTTATGAGCGCACGAAAGCGCTGCTCACCGACCGTCGCCATGAGTTGGAAATTGTAGCTAAAGAGTTGCTGGAAAAGGAAGTACTGCTGCAAGACGACTTAGAGCGTCTGGTAGGCAAACGTCCTTACGACACCCAGACCAGCTACCAGGCACATATGGCTGGCACCGACCGTAGCGAAACCCTGAGCGAGCGTAAAAATGAGCACCCTATTCCGCTCAGCGACGACCTGCCCGAAAGCAACCTGCCCGGCCTGGATTATGGCCCGGATGGGAGCAACGAAGGCCGTCAGGATACGCCTGTAGGAACCACATTATAAGAATGAGCAAATACAAAAAAGCCCCCCAGATGTGTATCTGGGGGGCTTTTTGCGTCTAATTTCGAAAGGGATTACTCTAATCCTTTGACATTCGTGTACCGTTGGCCATTCCTGATTCCAGCACGCACAATGCTACGCTCAAAGTCTTTGGCGTTATTCAGCGTCTTATAAAAATCATCCAGATACCTGGTAGCGAACAGCTTCTCCTCCTGGTCTAGATAAGGACACGACAGATAAACATTATAAATAGCCGGTCTTCGGCTGTTAAACAGCTTAATAGCCTCTGCATACGTCTCCGGCGGAAAGTCGTAGCCCCGAAAAAGGCGCTGCCGCACCGACGTGATGCCAAGCTGCTCAGGAGGCACGGCGTATGGCGCCATCACGATACCACTGTAATCAAAATCATAAGCCACCGCGACGGGCTTTACCTGCTGATTTATGCTCAGCATGCGGATGTTGTGCCGGTAAGGCACCGACCAGTCCGTATTGCCTATCATATATTGAAAGAGCGCGAGCGTGGCCATGTCTTTCTGATTCATGTGTTCCATGCCGATGAAAAACTGCTTTGGAACCAGAGTCGCATCGTTGCGCGCGGCCATGGCTTTCGCCTCTTCCAGGAAGAAAGCGTAATGCACGTCGGCTCTGCCTTTACGTGCGTTATCCTTATAGGTGATACGGCAAAGTCTTACCCGAAAGCTCTTGTCGGTCAGTAGATTGTAGACCTTGTACACCAAATACTCCCGCAGCGTATAGGTGTCGCTCAGGCAATGCGTGATGAGTTTCAGCTCTTTTACCTGACCGAAAGGCGAACCCAATATGTCTGGCGGAAAGCTCACCAGCAATGGCGGAAAGCCACACACCGTAGGGTCTTTGCGCCGGTTTCCACGCACCTTCACCTGTACTGCCGTCGTTTTCAGGGCAGCCGCCGTGTCCCGATACGTAAGCAAAGCCGGATGAAAGCCAGGAGTAGGTCCGCGGTCCTTCAAAATATTCTGTAAGGGCAGCGCGAGCGTGAGTTCTACTATATCGTCTCGGGCAAAGAAGGGGTTTTCGCTGGCAGCAGCAGATACCTTTTCCTGATTACCGGCCGGTGCAGTTTGTGGCTGGTAATGCAGCAGGCTAAGGCTTGCTATAACCGATAAAATCCAGGCTATCACAGCGAAATGCCATCTTATAGCGAAGAAGAAGAAGCTGAATGGTGTGCCGAATGAAGTCGCAACTAGCTGTGCAGCAATTGCTTTTTTGTGTCGGAATACTCTGAATATAGCTGATTATCAGCGTTTAAACAAGCCTTGAATTACTTTTCCCTGGCTTTGTTCCAGAGGAAATCCTAGTAGATAAGCCACCGTAGACGGCACATCCGTTAGAGTGTATGTCTCGGTTAGCGTGCGGCCTCGCTTAAAGTCTGGCCCTAGGGCAAGCAAACTAATATGTCGGCACCCTTCGCAGTCATCTCCGTGGTCCACGAATCCTCCGTCGATACCATCGAGATGGCGGCCGTGGTCGTTGGTGATGAGTAGAGTCGTGGTGTTTCGGTATGCTCTGTTTTTTTGCAAAAAATCGTACAACTCGCCTACGTATTTATCATCGCGTGTAATACCTCGGAGGTAATTCTCCCAGTTAGCAGCGTGCGCGAAGCCATCGGGCTCCATAAAGTTGATAAGCACCAAGTTAGGCTTGTGCTGGGTCAGAATTCGCTTTGCGGCTACCAATGTCAGCGAATCGGCGCGGTAGCCGCTACCGGGGCCACTTATGCCGCAGTCGACGGAGGGCTGAAACTGGTCTTTCCATTCTGGGTTCAGGGTATTAGCTAATATGTGCAGCTTGTCTTTGCTGGTAATGAGCCAGGCCGCGGTGGCCGGTTTGCCGGTAGCTTTGCGCCAAACCTGAAATATGGAGGGCTGCTGCGGCAACTCCGCCTCAAAGTTGTCGATGGGCTGATTGATGCCCGTAGTGAGAGCCGTGTGGCCGGAGTTGGTGTAAGTGAAGCCGTTGTTGTAGAAGTTGGAAAAGAATACGCCGCGCGGCTTCAGTCGCGTCGCCATCTGAGGAATTATGCCGGGCGTGGCGCCCCAGGTTTCGGAATACCGGGGGCCGTCGATGACGACGATGATGACGTTTTTGGTGCGCAGGCCTTTCTTGGCGGGCGGGGGGGCAAATGAGAAGAGGAGCAGCGCCCAAAAGAAAATAATATACCGCCGCCAGGTGCTGCCGGCTACAAAAGGGCTTCGTGGTGCACGCTTGATAAGGAGAGCCATGGCGTTTGCCTGAATAAGGAGCGTTTTTGCTTTCGATAATTCGGGGTAGGAAATTGAGTGTAGAGGCTATATAACTGGTAATCAATATATAAAATAATCGTCATTTGTCCAATATAGAATGCGGCGTTGCTTGGTTTGACTCTGCTACCTTTGCCTGTCATGTCTGAAACCTCCCGCGACCGTATGCTGCGCCGCATCCGTGAGGCGCTGCTGCAACCGGCGCCCCAGCCGGCTGCCCCCGATTTTTCCGCTCCGCTGCACCCTCCCCTGACCGATGATCTGGCTATTCACTTTGCTCAGAGCTTTGCCAGGGTCGGGGGGGCTTTTTATTACTGTGAGTCCGAAGAACACTTTTTCGATCAGCTTTTCGTCTACAAAAAAGACAAGCAGCTGAACAACCTCTTCGTTTGGGAGCCGGAGTTGAAAAAGATGCTGCACGAAGGTGGCGTGGCGTTTAGCGGCGACGAAGCCGACTTTATCAAAAAAGCAGACGCGGGCCTTACCACCTGCGAAGCACTGGTGGCCCGCACGGGCAGCATCCTGGTAAGTGCCGCTTCGGCCGCCGGCCGCCGCCTGAGCATTTACCCTGATCAGCACCTGGTGCTGGCTCGCACGTCTCAGATTGTGCCCGACATCGGCGACGCGCTGGGGGTGGTGACCAAGCGCTACGGCGACCGGCTGCCTTCCATGATTTCGCTGACTACAGGCCCCAGCCGCACGGCTGATATTGAAAAAACGTTGGTGCTCGGGGCGCATGGTCCGCGCAGCCTCGTGTTGTTTTTGTTGGATGACGCCCCCCTTGCAACTACCTGACCTCGCGCTGCCGGCCGGCCGCAAGGTGTACTTCGCCTCCGACTTTCATCTCGGCGCCCCCGACGCCGCCAGCTCCGCCGCGCGCGAGCGCCGTATCGTGCGCTGGCTCGACACGGTGGCTCAGGACGCGGGGGCCATTTATCTGCTGGGCGACATCTTTGACTTCTGGTTTGAGTATCGCCATGCCGTGCCGCGTGGTTTTATCCGTTTGCAGGGCAAGCTGGCCGAGCTCACCGACGCGGGTCTGCCCGTCACCTTCTTCACCGGCAACCACGATATGTGGATGTTCGATTATTTTACCAAGGAGCTGAACATCCCCATTCTGCGCCACCCGGTAAGCCAGCGCATTGGCAATCAGCTGTTTCATATCGGACACGGCGACGGGCTTGGGCCCAAGGATCACACGTATAAAGTGCTCAAGCGCGTATTCGCTAGTCCCGTATCACAGTGGTTGTTTGCGCGTCTGCATCCGAATTTCGGAATCGGGTTGGCCAATAAATGGAGCCGCCGCAGCCGAATCCAGAACGCAGCCGCCGATGAAAAGTATTTTGGCGAAGACGAGTGGCTGCTGGTGTACTGCCGCGAAATAGAGCAGCGCCACCACCACGACTACTATGTTTTTGGCCACCGCCACCTGCCGCTCGATGTGCCCGTAGCGCCCGGCAGCCGCTATCTTAACCTAGGCGAGTGGGTCAATTATTGCTCTTATGCCGTGTATGACGGACACAATCTGGCCTTGCAACATTTTGAGCAGTAAGCGCTTGCTGGGGGGCAAATTTCTGGCTTTGCTCGCCGTATTACTGCTGACCACCTCTTTGCAGGCCCAGACCACAGCGCCTCGCGCGGGCTCCATTGTGCCGCCTTCCCGCACCGCCCCCGACTCGGTGAACAAAGGCAACATTGCCCCCCAGAGCACAGCCGCTTCTGCTGCCAACGGCTGGACGCTGGTTCGCACGATTAATCTGCGCCAGCCCGGCGCGGCTTCTTTGGATCGGCGCGGCAACCTGTATGTAGCTGATGGTCAGAATAATATTCATCAGTACGGTCCCGACGGTCAGCCGCTGAACGTGTACTCGCCGCCTCTGCCGGGTCACACCGCTCAGCTAGAAGCCTGGAACGTGTCCAAAATCATGGCTTTTTACGACGACCGTCAGGAAATACGCCTGCTCGATCGATTTTTGGCCCCTATCACCCAAATTCGCCTCGGCGACTATTTCGATGGCCTCGTTCGGGTGGCAACGCTAGCTCCCGATGATAAGCTCTGGTTGCTCGACGAAAGCGACCTGACGCTACGTCAGTTCGACCCCACGATCCAGCGTTTCGGCCAGACCACGCCCCTAGATCTGATTATCGGCCGCAGCAAGCCCGACTTCCGCTTCCTGCGGCAGTATCAGAACAACCTCTATTTGGTAGACCGCACCAGCGGCATCTTCGTGTTCGATAACCTGGGTAACTACCGCAAGAAGCTGCCCTTCAGCGGCTTAAGCGCGTTAGGCTTTCGTGGTGATGAGCTGTATTATCTGGCGGATGGGGTACTGCACTTCTTTCAACTCTATACGCTGGCCGAACGTAGGCAGACGCTACCAAAAGTAGAAGGTGGTACGAGCCAAGTGTTAGTAGGAGAAGGGTTTGCGTACCTTCTGACACCAACCGCTGTGTTGGTGTATAAGCTTTAAATCAAAGTTTTAGGGGGCAAATTCACAGGTCGTAGAGACGCAATATTTTGCGTCTGATGGTTGAACGACCGGCACCGCGCGCTTCTGCCCAAACAATGACCGCGACGATTAAGACGCGAACCGAGGGCAAAGCCAATACGCGTCTCAATGACCTTTCAGCCCTTGTGCTGAAAGGTTTTTTTGTGTCGTTTCCCGACGTTCACATATTCCTGTTGGAGCAACCTCAACGGCAGCCTGCCCGTTAAGCCTTCTAATACTCAGGCGCTTGCTGGCGCTTTCTGCTCTACTTATTTTTCCAACCAAACCCTATCACTATGAAAGCACTCGTGTATCACGGAATGAAAGATGTTCGCGTTGACAACGTGGAGGATCCCGAAATCGAAGACGCCCGCGACGCTATTATCCGCGTGACCAGTACCGCCATTTGTGGCTCTGACCTTCATATTTATAATGGCGGCATTCCCCAGCCCCGACCCATGGTTCTCGGCCACGAGTTTATGGGTATTGTAGAGGAAGTGGGCAAAGGCGTCGGCAACCTCAAGCGCGGCGACCGGGTAGTAGTGCCCTTCCCGATAGCGTGCGGTACCTGCTTCTTCTGTAATCACGAGCTGCCCGGCCACTGCGAGAATTCTAACCCCGATCATTATGGCCCCGAAGGCGGCGTAGCTACCGAAAAAGGCGGCGCTTTATTTGGCTACACCGATCTGTACGGTGGCTACAATGGTGGACAAGCCGAGTACGTGCGCGTGCCCTACGCCGATTTTGGCCCCCGGGTCATTCCCGATAGCCTGACTGATGAGCAGGCGCTATTTCTGACGGACATTTTCCCCACTGGCTATTCCGGTATTGACTGGGGCGAAGTGAAAGGCGGCGAGTTCGTGGTGATTTTTGGAGCTGGTCCGGTAGGTATTATGGCCGCCAAGTCGGCGTGGCTGCGTGGCGCGGCCCGCGTGCTGATTGTCGATCCGCTGGAATACCGCTTGGATAAAGCTCAGCAAACTGCCCACTGCGAAGCCCTCGTATGGCACGATCACAAGCAGGTGGTAGAAGTTATTCGCGAGCTGACGCAGGGCCGTGGGGCCGACGTGTGTGTGGAGGCCGTAGGCTTTGAGCCCGTACGTAACCTTGCCGACCGCGCGAAGGCTGTTATCAACTTTGAAAAAGGATCAATGAAAGTGCTGGAAGCGTGCATGAGCGGCGTACGCCGGGGTGGCATCGTGACCGTGCTGGGCGTCTATGGCTCGCCCTACGATAACTTTCCCCTGCATCAGTTCTTCGATAAGGGCATTACCCTTCGTGGAGGCCAAGCCCCGGCCCACAAGCACATCGATAAGCTACTCAAATACGTGGTCGACGGCAAAGTGCAACTCGATGATATCATCACCCATACGCTGCCGCTAAGCCAAGCAGCACACGGCTACGACATCTTCCGCAACAAGAAAGACAATTGTGTGAAGGTGGTGCTCAAACCATAACTGAGTACACTGTTTTCTCTCATAAAAGAAGCGCCCATCACTTGTGATGGGCGCTTCTTTTATGAAGGTAGGATCCTGCAAAAATCGGGTTTAGCAGGCAAGTAGAACGCTACAGTGTCGGCAGGATTCTACTTATATTTGGTCAAGGACATTAACCTTAAATCGGGCTGGGCCCGCAGCCAATCTATACGTTCAGTGCATGGGTAAAAACTACGAATCTAGCACGAACAGATTGGCAAGAAAAAGTGGGCTGTGGCTGTTGTGGCTATTGTATCTGCCTGGCATAAGCTGGGCGCAGGACCGCTTAGAGACTAGGTCTGCTCAGCAGTCAAAGTTAGCACCGCCGCTCAGGGATGCTGCGGCGCGGTCGGCTACTAAATCTTACCGCGTAAGCGTGCAGTCGGCCGCTGAGTTTCGCGCCTGGATGCACCAGGAAATGCCGTCTGTACGTGTGAGTCTGCATGCTGCGTCTGGCGGCGCTTATACGCTGAGTGGCGTAAATGCCACCTACTTAACCAGGTTACTTGCTTGCCCCTGGGTGACTTTCGTGGATGTGCCCAGCCGCCAAGCCCGCGAAGAACGCCCCCTGGACAACTCCGACTTAACCACCAATACCATCGCCCCGCTGCATGCTCGCTTTCCTGGCCTGACCGGGCTGGGCATGTTGGTATCGGTGAAGGAAAGGCCCTTTGATCCGGCTGACATTGATTTTCGGGGTAGAGTTGTGGCAGCAGAAGCAAGCGCGCAGGCAACATCGGCGCACGCTACAGCTATGGCTACGCTTATTGCGGGCGGTGGCAACTCAGCTCCATCCGGGAAAGGGGCCGCTTGGCAGGCCCGGCTAATCACCGCCGACTTTAGTGAGCTGATGCCGGATGATGGGGCACGATTAACCCAAACGGGGGTATCGGTTCAAAACCATTCGTACGGCGTCGCTATCGAGAACTACTATGGTCTGGAAACGCGTGCTTACGATGCGCATGCCACGCAGTTTTCGCAGTTGGTACACATCTTTTCCTCCGGCAATGATGGCGACAAAACCAGCCCCAGCGGGCGCTATGCCGGCTTAGCGGGAGTAGCCAACCTAACCGGGCAGTTCAAGATGTCGAAGAACACCCTGAGCGTGGGGGCCACTGATGGTCGCGGAAACGTGGTGCCGCTTAGCTCGCGTGGCCCGGCATACGATGGGCGCGTGAAGCCAGAGTTGGTAGCCTACGGCGCCGATGGCTCTTCCGATGCGGCCGCTTTAGTTTCGGGCATAAGTTTGCTGGTGCAGCAAGCCGGCAAAGAGCAGCTGGGGGGCATTTTGCCCCCCGCGTCGCTCGTAAAGGCGGTGCTGCTTAATAGCGCCAACGACACGGGTCGTCCGGCCATAGATTTTGAAAGCGGGTATGGGCAGGCCGACGCGCTGGGAGCAGTACAAACAATCCGCGAACGGCGCTTTTACACAAGCTCAGCCACGCAGAACACGGAGCGCGTATTCACGGTCATGGTGCCGGCTGGCAGCCCTGAACTGAAAATTACGCTGGCCTGGCACGATCCCGCCGCTGCCCCCAACGCAACGCAGGCTCTCATCAATGACCTCGATTTAGAGCTGCTTCGGCCCGCTACCAAGCAGCGGTGGAAACCGTGGGTATTGAGCCATTATCCTCGTCAGGATTCATTGGCTCTGCCCGCCCGCCGCCGCGCTGACCGCCTCAACAACGTAGAACAAATTACGGTAGCGGCACCAGCTGTGGGCGTGTATGAACTGCACGTACGGGGCTATTCGGTCCCCCAGGGACCGCAGGCCTTCAGCATTGCGTATGAGTTTGGTGAAACCGGTTTCGCTTGGCTTAATCCGCTTGTAGGCTCAATATTTACTCCAAGCGCCGCTCAGGAATTGCGCTGGCATTGGGCGGGCGCCGCCACCACAGCCCGCCTCGAATACCAGCCAGAAGGCAGTTCCAGTTGGCAGGTGATTCATCCGGGCTTCGAACTGAAAAGCGGATTTAGTACCTGGACTGTACCCAACATCGCCACGGCCGCTCAGCTGCGAATGGTAACACCAACCAGAACTTACCTTTCCGAAACGTTTGCCATTCATTCGCCTTTGAGCTTGCAGGTAGGGTATGCGTGTCCGGATGAAGCGCTGCTGCATTGGCCGGCTGTGCCCGGCGCTACCGAATACCAGCTTTACGGACTAAGTGCCACCAGACTGGAGCCCCTGCGCCGGATCCGGGATACGGTAGCGGTTCTGTCGGCAGCCGAGCTGCCGTTGCGGTATTTCGCCGTGGCGCCAGTGCTGGGGGGCAAAATGGGGGAGCGGAGCCCTAGTATAGAATACAGCCAGCAGGGTACGGGCTGCTATGTGCGCTCTTTCATTCCGCGCCAGGCCGTTACGGATACCGTGTTGCTGGACCTTGAAATTGGTACCGCTTATGGCTTAACGAGCCTGGAGCTGGAGCGCCAAGCCCCCGATGGCAGCTACGAAACTATACAGACCCTCGCGCCTGTGCAGGACTTACAGTTTGCCCTTACCGATCCGACGCCATATTCCGGCCTAAACCACTACCGCATCCGGCTGAACACGGCTGGGGGGCAAATTTTCTATAGCTCAATCGAAGCTGTACAGTATGCACGTACCGGGCAACTGCTGGCTTACCCCAATCCGGTGCAGGCGGGCGAACCGCTCCAACTCATTACGGGTACTACTGGCTCAATTCAAATTCAGCTCTATGACCTGCTGGGGCGCTTGGTGCGCGAAGCCACCGCTACCGGCACCATCAACCCACTTGATACCAGCGGTCTGCGCAGCGGTACCTACCTCGTGCGGGTAACACCCGAAAGCGGTCCTCAGATTACGCAGCGCATCCTGGTGCTCTAAAAGCCCGGTAACGGCAATGACCATGAAGGCAAAAAGCCCCGACTCCACTGGAGTCGGGGCTTTTTGTTGGCATCCGTTCAAGATACGTTTACTGATTGATGCGTACGGGCATCGATGCTAAGCCAGGGGGTGGGACCGGCTAGTACAGGTAGCGAAGCGCCGTACGGTCGTTGGTGTTGAAGTAGCGGTTAGCACCGGTGCCAATGCAAGCCAGCATCCACGAGTTTGGGTCAGCGCCGCTTGGAGTGCCGGGAATAAGAATAGCGCCTACCGTGCTGGCTCCTTCGTTGGTGTACTGACCACCGCAGCTATAGCTCCGATCCATGTAGTCGGTGTGGCGGAAACCGATGCAGTGACCAACTTCGTGGGCCAGAATAGTAGCCAGGTAGTTTGTATTAGGGCTAGAGCCAATAGCGCCCACGTTTACCTGTACGCGGTTGTAAGCGTTGCCACCCGATGGGAAGCCAGCGGAAGCCAGGTAAGTAGAGCCGCTAGGCGCAGCAGTCATCAGGATGCCATAGTTAGACGATACGCGCTGGAAGCGAATCAGCAAGCCCTCTGCATTATAACGACGAATGGCTTCATCGACGGCTGCTACATACGTGGAAGGCAAGCTGGTAGAAACGGCGATGCCAATCGTGCGGCCCGAGCCAACGCTCACCAGGTTGCTGGTGCGATACTGCTCTTCTTCGCCCACACGCAGCATTTTGTAATCGGGCTTGCTGTTCAGATCAGCTTCTGAGAGCAGAATATCGCCCTCTACCAGGTAGCCGTCTTCTACGCGCTTGGCATTCTGGGTGCTGAGGCCCAGATCCTGGATTTTGGATTTAACTTCTGCTGAAATTTCATCTTTAGCAACTACTTGGTTACCATCTTCTTTTTGGCAAGAAGAAAGGGCGAGTACCGAGCAGGCAAGCAGGGTAAGCGAAGAGAGGTAATTTTGGATTTTCATACAGAACTGATTTGATTTTGGGTGAAAATGGGTGGGAAAATGAACGGAGGCGGTATGCGGGAAATGTTCTAAAAATTCAAAAAAGACAGATTGTGACTTTGCACAGAAACTCCCGGCTGCTTTCCGCAAGCGAAAAAACACGTTTTAAAGCCAGAAAATAGATAGCCAGGTAGCCTAGTGAAGGCTATAGCCAGGAAAGCAGTATGACCAAACAGTGCTTAAGCAACTGCTATTAGCGTCATACAAGCAGGAAAAGCGGGAATGGGAGGCACTGGGGGGCGAAGTTGGCCTTCGCGCCAAAGGGCGAGGTTCACTTGTAGCCTAAGTGGCAAGCAAGATGAACATACAATGTGCGGGCGGCTCGGCCGAACTGAGGCAAAGCGTTGAGCAGGAGTGATAAGTAAAAGTGGGCCCATAGTACACCGTGTATCGGACGAGGAGTTTCGTGCGATGGTACTGTTGCCGGAAAGGTGTGGGGTAGAGGGGGCGGGGAGAATCAGAATAATCTAATTCTGGGTGTTTGTACGAATATATATAAATAAGGTGATGCTTTTAATAAAGAAAATTTGAAAATAATCACTGTAATATCATATGTGTCTGATAATCTGTAAGATTATTTTATAAAAAAAGTGTTAAAAGTATAAAAGCCCTTGTCTTCAATCAGGGTTTAGCAGAGTAAATAGTAAACTTTGATTTTTAGAGGTATAAGCTGAGCAGTAGTCCGACGACTTTTACCTGTCTTAGCCTATCATTTATTGGCTGCCGTCTGGAGCAAAGTGGACATTTCTTCTGATTGATAGGAATGATATGGAACTCTAGTTGTTAGGGGCATTGATAGCAGATAGGTTATTTTCTTCTGGATTGAGCCTGCTCATAGGTCCGGAAGCACGCCTTCTAAATGACTATCTTTGTTCATAATGGTTTTCGTGCGGATTTTATTGCCGCCTCACTATATATACTTCAAGCCGTGGCTTGCACTTCATGTTCCTCCGGTGGGGGCTGTTCTACAACTGCTAAGGGCTGCGGCTCAAAAGGCAGCTGTAGCTCTGGCTGTACCCGCCTCAACGTATTCGACTGGCTTCAGGACGTAGCCCTGCCCAGCGACTTTAAAGAGTTCGACATTGTGGAAATCCGCTTTAAAGGCGGCCGCAAAGAATTCTACCGCAATAAAACCCGCTTGCCTTTGGTAACCGGCGACGCCGTTGTAGTAGAAGCTGCCGGCAACGGCTGGCATCTGGGCCATGTGTCGCTGAAAGGCGAGTTGGTGCGCCTGCAAATGCGCAAGAAAAAGGCTGAGGCAGAAGCCAAAGACATGCGCAACATTCTGCGGGTAGCTACCGAGCAGGACGAGGAGCGCTGGCAAGCCGTGCGCGACCTCGAAACGGGCACCATGTTCCGAGCGCGCTCGGTAGTGGAAGAGCTGCGCCTCAAAATGAAGCTGTCGGATGTGGAGTACCAGGCCGACCGCACCCGCGCGACTTTCTTCTACTCCGCCGAAGACCGCGTCGATTTCCGCGACCTGATTCGTCGCCTAGCTGACGAGTTTCGTGTGCGCGTTGATATGCGCCAGATTTCGCTGCGCCACGAGGCTGGCCGTCTGGGGGGCATTGGCTCCTGCGGCCGCGAGCTGTGCTGCTCTACCTGGCTCACCGATTTTAAGAGTGTGAGTACGACGGCGGCCCGCTACCAGAACCTGAGCTTAAACCCCGCCAAGCTTTCGGGCCAATGCGGACGCCTCAAGTGCTGCCTGAACTACGAACTCGATACCTACCTCGACGCTCTCAAAGATATTCCGCAGGTGCAGCGCCCCTTGCTGACGGAAAAAGGGGAGGCGTTTTTGCAAAAGACGGACATATTCAAAAAAAGAATGTGGTTTGCTCTGCGCGGGGACAATAACTGGGTGATGCTAGACGCAGAGCGCGTGCGCGAAATTCAGGATATGAATAAGCGCGGCGAAAAGCCCGAAAACTTACTGCCACCCGTTCGGGAGGAGGAGCGCGCGCCTGAGGTTTCGGCCCACGTGGAAGGTAACCTCGACCGCCTCGACGACAAGATAAAAGGCGGTAAGCGCCCCAAGCGTCGGAAAAAGAAAGAAGGTGCGGAAGCAAGTGCCCCTGTTGCTGCGCCCGCCCGCACCGCCGTTTCCAAATCGGATCCTGACGCTTCCAGCGGCATTGAAGTGCCCGCAGCTGCTCCCTCCGACGAGGCTCGTCGGCCTAGAGGAGCCGCCGCCCGGCCTCTCAATCGGCGCAATAATCGCTCTCGTTCCGAAGGCGGCCGCTCAAGCGAACCACGCGCCGACAACAAGCGCCCAGAGGCTACTCCCCGGCCCGAAGGCAGCGTTGCCGCGCCGCGCCCCCCGCGTGGCGAAAATCGCCCCCCACGCGAAGGAAACGGACGCCCTGCCGGTGATGCTCCCAATCGCGACGCTCAGGCTAATCGGGAGGCTAGTACCAACCGTACCGGCCGCGAAAATCGCCCCCCACGACGCGGCCCGCGTCCGCCACGCCCAGGCGGTGGCGAAGGCAATACCGGTACATCTGCTACGCCCTCAGCTTCTTAAGTATGTGTTTGTTACTCCGACTGTGGCCGGTGCTCTCTTTATTACTGCTGGCTGCCTGCGACCAGAATCAAGTATTTGAGAAGAATGCCGACTTCGACAGCTATACCTGGACTGTACAGGAAAAGCCTGCGTTCGAGTTTGAAATTCAAGACACTACCCAGCGTTACAACATTAGCTTTAATGTCCGCAACGCTTCCATGTACGGCTATTATAATCTGTATGTGAAGCACCAGCTATTCGGGCCCGATGGCAAACCGATATCAGCGCTGCTACACCAGATGATTCTTATGGACCCCCAAACGGGCGAACCTCGCGGCAAAGGAACCGGTGATATTTATGATCATCAGTTTGTGGCGCTGCGCAACCAGCAGTTTCGGCAACCCGGCACGTATAAAATCGTGCTCGAGCAGTACATGCGCCAAGACCAGCTGCCCGGCATCATGGCTGTAGGAGTGCGTGTAGCCAAGGCGGAAAATAAGTAAGCCTACAATTGCTAATAAAAAAGCCCCCCAGAATATTCTGGGGGGCTTTTTTATTAGCAATTCAGAAAGCTATGACACAATAGTTATGATTAGCAAGGATTCAACTAGTAGAAGCAAGCCACAAAAAAATCCCGTCTCAGCAAGAGCTAAGACGGGATTCAGAGTGCAGCGTTAGCTGTCCGAAAGGACTATTGTACGATGCGCACGTTTACGGCATTCAGGCCTTTTTTGCCTTGCTGAACCTCAAACTCTACGCGGTCAGTATCGCGGACGGGCTGCATAAGGCCGGTAGCGTGAACGAAGATATCTTCGCCGCCGCCGTCGGGGGTGATGAAGCCAAATCCTTTGGTTTCATTGAAAAATTTTACGATACCGGTGCTCATAATAAAAAAATGTGGTGAAGAATGGGGTAAAGATAGCGTTAATTCCGGTTTGTAGAAGTTAAGCTCCCTCATATCATCATTAGGGAGCTTAAAAAGCGTTTCAAAACAGGAGCTAACCTATTTGCAGGGCGTTTTTAAACGATGAAAAGCGAGAAAAAAATAATTGCTTCGGCCTCAATAAGAAAGAACTATGTGGTTGAAAGCAACTGAGGTGACACTAGATGCGCTCAACCTTCACCGCGTTCAAGCCTTTCTTACCTTCAATTATATCAAATGATACCCGATCATTTTCGCGAATTTCGTGAATCAGGCCCGTCTGGTGCACGAATATTTCCTGATTGTCCTCGTCCTGAACAATAAAGCCGAAGCCTTTCGACTCATTAAAAAATTTTACTTTGCCCGTTTTCATTGACTGATACTAACTAGGGTTGTAGGTTAAATAGTTACCAAAATTAAAGCTATTTTCTGATCACTGTCACTAGTTGAGTTGAGAAATAGCCGGGAAAGCGGAGCTTTAAAAGCCTGTTTGGGGAGTATAGGGCTACTAATACAGGGGAGCGATGACTGCTTTTATCACGCCATATGGTAGCGGTAGCGGGTTTTACTGCCTGTTCGCTCGAATCAACTCTGTGCTAGCGGGCGCGTATAGTTATTAGTAGCATCGCCCTTGTTTTTTCATCTTAAATAGTCTGCCCCATGAAAAACGAACCTAGAAATCAGAACGAGAATACGACTCCTGAAGGCCTTTATACTGATTCGCACGCCGCTGCATCGAGCGAATCGTTGGCTGCCTCGGAAATGAGTGTAGGGAAAGGCGCCGTAACGGGCGAAGAAGGGAAGGAAGAAAACAAAGAAGCCAACCCCTTAGTAATGGGGCAAAACCCCGATAGAGAACGGCTTTCGGGAAACCGGTCCAACTAAACTGCCAAGAAAGCGGGGCGCTGACCTCAACAACTCAACGCCTCTTGCTACCAGAGAATTATGGAAAACGAACAGCCCGAACAAAACGCTAAACTTGATCCTGAAGCAGGTAATCCGCTGGCGAATAGCCGCACGCAGCCCGAAACGCCGGGTATGACGGGGCATTCGTCGGCCGGGGCACCGCTCCCCAAAACGGCCCCTGCTGCGGCAGCTAACCCGGAGGATATAAATGATCAGCCTGCCATAGCATTACCCAACCCATACATTGACCTCGCCAACGACCCGACCATTGAGGTACCGTATGGCGGTAATTTTGGCAATAGCACCCAGCCCATTTTTCACGATGAGGATAGACTGGAGAATCAATTGAGCGGTCCGGGCCGTGGCGAATTTGGCCCCCAGGATGCTGGCTCAACGCAAGGCGGCTACGGCGACCAGTACCGCGCCGACGAAGTGTACGGAGGAAAATTAGGTGTTCAGCAAGCCACCAGAGGAGGCTACGAAGGTGGAAAGCCAGAAAATAATACGGCCCCAACGGCCGGGCAGTATTCAAGCGCCCCCCAGCCGGATCGTCCGGAGGGCAGCACTTTTGGCACTGAACCTGGCACGCCCCTGAGTGGCACGACGGTGGATAGTCATTACGAGAACGATAATGACTCGCCCCGAAGTGGAACTGGGTATAGCGAGGATTATGGGCGCACCTCATTAGGAGGTAAGTCAACAGCCGGTGCCAATTTGCCCCCCAACCAACGAAATCAAACCGAAGATTACCTGCCTTCGCAGGAAGGCCACGATAGTGATGGCTTAGCTTACCAGCCAGTAGCTACCGAGCCGCGCACTACCGAACTAGGTGGCCGCGATGAGCCCGGCCCGACAGGTGAGCCTGATTCGTCCACGACCAGCGGGGGCTCTGCTTCCCGCACAGGGTACGTAGAGTCGGATGGGGAGCGTAGTGAGAGCGGAGATGCGGCGGAAGGTATTGGGTCGCGTGGGGGATCTTATAATGACGTCAACGCTAACAAGAACACCGGCGGCGCATCGGCAGAAGAAACTATTCGTGCCGAGGATAACGAAGCTCCAGTGCCGCCGCGCGCCAATGAAACCAGCGACTACGGAACTACGCCCCGTCGCAATGCCGGCCGCGACAACGACACAGACCGACAGTAAAGCCCTCTGGCATTGCTTAATAGTTCTGTCAACAAAAAAGCCCCCCAGACAATTCTGGGGGGCTTTTTTGCGACTGTTTAAGGGTTGACAGTAAATGGCGTTTAAGACGCCGGATGAAAACAGTGTTGGTTGTCGTGGGCAAACTGCTCTATTGTGTGGGGTGCGTGGCCCGTGAGCTCTTGCATGGTGGACGTGGTATCGGCGGCATAGCCGGCCCGGCTGATGGCGTGCAGCTCCAGCAACGCATCTGTCAACCAGGCGGGTAGCTGCTGAGCCATTGCCTGTCGGGCGGCGGCTTCGGGCACATCCACATACTCCACTGCCCGGCCACAAGCCTTACTGATAGCCTGCGCTATTTCCTGCCCGCTGACAGCCGCCGGTCCGGTCAGGGTATAAGCTTTGCCCTGATGCTGCTTGATGTCAGCCGTCAGGATGGTGGCAGCTACGGCGGCAATGTCGCGCACATCGATATAAGCGACTTTTGCTTCTCCCAGCGGCAAATAGAACTTGCCCTCGCGCCGAATGGAAGGGCCGTATTGCTCCACGAAGTTCTGCATAAAGCCACCCGGGCGTAAGATGCAGTAGGCCAGACCACTTTGCTCCAGGTACTTTTCTACTTCGCGATGCCAGCGCCCAAATTGGGTGCCCGGCTCGGCCTCGGCCCCAATTACCGACAACCGCACAATCTGGCGTACGCCTGCCTGCTTGGCAATATCAATGAATTGCTTGCTGATAGCCACCTGATCCTCGGTGACGGGCGTAATCATAAATACCCGACCCACGCCAGTTAGCGCAACGTGCAGCGATTCAGGCTTATGAAAATCCATCTCGACCAGCTGCACGCCGGAGGTAATATGGCTAAATCGGTCGCCCTTAATAATAGAGTGCACACCGGCGCGCACCGTCACGCCACGATTGGCCAGGGCCAAAACCAGCTCCGAGCCCACGGTGCCCGTTGCGCCAGTAACCAGAATTGTATGCGACATTTGGTAGGTGTTGAGGAGTGAAGATGAAAGAGCAGATAGGAATACATGAATAACTTAAGCGTACTGATTCCGGCGCTCAGCGGTTATTATTTCTTCTGAAAGGCAGCCCGGAAGAGTTTTCCCTTCTCATTGCTGATTAGAAAGTCGTGGTCATTGATAAAAACAATGGCTTCGGCCTGCCCGGTTTGCGGAAGCGGCAAGCAGCTTTTGTCCCCGTCAAAAAGCCTGGCGCCTGCTTTCCGCTCAATCAGGTAAGCGTAGCCGTAACCCAGCAAGGCCACGGTGCGACCGTCGGGGCTGATGTCGGCGGCGGTAATCCAGGTATTGGTTTGCATGCTGTCTGCCAGGCGGGCGGTGTAGGTGCCGGGGCGCGCCGGCAGGACATAATACTTGACCCAGTTGCCCTCACCGCGGTTTTTGGTGAATAAGTGCAGGCTGTCCTGATAAAAGAAAACAGCTTCACAGTCGAAGTTGCGGGCAACTTTTTTGGGTGGAAACTGGCGCTGGTCGGGATACTCAAACCGAATCGTATCAACCTCCCGCAGCTCAGGGCCGCCCAGACGATAAATGGCCAGGTTGCGGCGCTTATTCTGGTTGTTGCCAAAGTCGCCGATGTAGAGGTTGCCTTCTTCATCCCGCGTCAAATCCTCCCAATCGATGTTGGTGAGCGGCGTCAGATCCACCTCCTGCAACCGGTCGCCCTGCATGGTCACTTTGTAGAGTTTGGCGGTGTTGCCGCCGTCGCCGTGGGTCCAGAGGTCGCCTTCGTCGTTGGCGATTTCCAGGCCGGAGCTTTCCACTACTTTGTCTTTTTGCAAGCGGCCCACCTGCTTCACCTGGTACGTCTGGCTCACCCGGTCGAAGTCGCCGCGCCCTTTGTCGTTGGCGCAGCCGCAAAGCACCGTGTGAAAAAAAATAAGAAGGGGGAAAAGCTTGTCGCGTAGCAATAAGGCCATGAGATAGGGAGTTAGCAAAGTGCTGAGCGTGGTGCGGCCGAACTATTACTATCCGGCGTTGGCCATCCATACGAAAGGCAAACCCGAATGGGCGAACCAGGGCGCAAAAGGTCGCAAACTTGACCTAGCCTATACGCTCCGAGCGGCAGGGACCTTCAACTCTTACAGAAATAGTTAATGTACAAAGCCCCCCAGCCACTTTCTGATGGCCCGGCGCGGCGAAGCACGACCTGTAAAAGCTAGAACCGCAGGTAAGGCTGAAGCTTTTCAAACGTCGCGTCGTCGAGGATGCGGATTTTGCGCAGATCGGTGGCTTGCTGATAGGGGCCGTGCTGCTGCCGGTAGGCTACCAGCACCCGGCCCAGGCGCAAACCCACGTACGGATGGTCTTTTAGCTCGGCCAGCGTGGCATTGTTTACATCAATGGGCATAGGAGCAAAGCTGGCCGCGACGAACGTGTACTTGCGCAGGCTGTCCACGAGGTCGGGGGGCAAATTATAGATTTCACCCAACTGTTCTTCCCGCGAAAAGCCCCCCAGCCGCGCCCGATAAGCCACCACCCGGCTCGACAGTCCCCGCCCGATACCCCGAATCTGCATGAGCTGGGTGGTATCGGCCGCGTTCAGATCGAAGGGCGCGAGGTGGGTGGGCTTGCGCGGAAATTTGCTGGCTGGAAACGCGGAAGTGCGCTCTGGGTAGCGGCTTTTAGTACCGGCATAAGTGGCGCGGGCGGGCAGCTCATCTGGCAGCTGCATGAAAGGCGCAAAGCGAGCGTACACCGAATCGGGGAGGCCATACGTACGCCGGATCTGCGCTTTAGCTTTGAAGCCCTGAATAACATCGCGATACTTCACCATGCGCTGGGCTACGTAGCGCGGCACTCCGCGCGCCTCCCAATCCGTTGCCGATAAGGCGTTGGGGTCGAATGGGGAGAGGGCTACCTGCGCTACGGGCGGCTGGGGGGCTTTTCGGCGCGGGTAGCGGCTGGCGTAGGTGCGCGGCTGACGGGCAGCGGCCAGGTCTGCGGCTAGCGCATCAAGCTGCTGCTGATCGGTGGTGGGGTCGTAATGGGGAAGGGCCGGCTGAAGCAGCGGCGGTAATACCAGCCAAAACACGAGCAGTAGCAATAGCACTACAAACCCGGACGTCTCGCGGCGCGAGAATCCAAAATACCGCCGTACCGCGTCGCGCAGGGCTAGATGCGGGGCTTTGCGGGGACGCTGATGCTTAAGCACGAAGAAGGTAGAATATAACTAAAAATTGATGCTAGCTACGCACGTAATTACTTTTTGCATTTGCATAAATCAAGCCTCAAAGCAGCTGTAGCCCAATTAATTTCCGATCAGCTAAGCTAAAACAGTTGAATTGTATAGTAAATGAGACTGTGCAGCACGGTCTAAAAATTGGCGAAAACCGCTGTAGCCCGTATCATTACATATTCGTTTTTCGTTCTGCTGCTCACACCTCCACCTATGCCTTCCGCCGTCGTTCGTACTCCTGAGTTTTTTGATCAGCTCGCCGCCGCCGTACGCTCGGCCCGGGAGGTGGTGACGCAGCGGCTACGGCATCTGAGCGAAGATCAGCTCAATCGGCGCCCTTCGCCGGATACCTGGAGCGTAGGGCAGTGTCTGGAGCATCTTACCATCGTGGGCGGCCATCATCTGCCGGCAGTAGTTCGCAAGGTTAAGGCTGCGAGCGAGCGTGGAACTAAGCCAGCCGACACCGTAAAGTCAGGTTTTGTGGGCCGGCGGCTTGTGCAAGCCATGCGTACGCCAGTTAGCCAAAAAGCCCTCAAAACGCCCCAGCGCTACGCACCCAGCGGCAGCCGCCTGCCCCGTACGGTAGTGGAAGTATTTGGCCGCCAGCTCGACGAGCTATTAAATCTTATTGATCAGGCGCGCACTATAAACGCCAACCGTGTGCGCATTCCCAACCCGCTGATTCCGCTGCTCCAATTGCGCCTCACCGATGAGTTTGCTTTTCTGGTGGCGCACATAGAGCGACACATGGCGCAAGTAGAGCGCGTATTGCAAGCCACCAAGCGTCCACAGGACGAAGCATAAGCCAAGCCCGCCGAGTAGCAATTAGTGATGATGGTCGTGCTCCGGTGGCGCGGGTAACTCCGCAGCCGCCCGGGGCAACAGCGCCGTCGGTACGCGCGGATAATGGTGGTGCACATGGTGAAACGCGAACGAAGCGACCACCGGCGTCCATATCTGCGCTAAAGCGGCTGCGGCCCGCGCCGCCGGGTTCTGAGCAGCCAAATGATGCGGAATATACGAGGCCCAGATCGGCATAGTGGCGCTCATAAAGAAGGCCACGCCCCAGTACACCAGCCCAACGAATGAGCCTGTAAAACCATAGAGCCCTACAAATGCTACCAATAAAGCCACCGTATAGCCCGTCTCGAGTAGCTGCTTGCGGCGGGTGTGGGGGGCAATTTTCCACGACTCGCGGCGCAATGTCAGAATATGGTAGGGGCCCTGCCACAGCACCCGCGAAAATCGCCAGTTGGCGGGCGCGCCTTCAGGGTCATCCTCGCTCAGGCAGCGTCCGTGGTGTCGTAAGTGCGTCACCTGCATCGCGTGGCCGCTTTTCAGAATAAGCAAGGCACTAAGCACCAAGATCCGCTCATTCGCCGCTTTGGACAACCCCAAGGCATTGTGCATGGCATCATGCATCTGCACGAAAGCCGCCAGGCACACTGCTACGGCCAGCGGCACCGCCACCCACCACCAGCCAGCCAAAGCGGCAACTACATACAACCCGACGAGTACCCAGGGCCGGGCCAGCTCAATGCGGCGCTGCGAGTCGGTGAGTTGGAGGTGAGCGGCTATTTTGCTCATGTTAATTGATAGTTAAATTAGAAGTGATAGTAAGCAGCAGACTCCACTGGATATGTTGCTGAAACGGTCACTTCATTCCCGTTTTTCCTCCCGCCGGGGCAAGGCGTATGCCGGAATCTGTTCGGGGGGCAATTCTTGCCAGCGGGGCTGAAAAGAGCCGTGGTAGCCAAATAGCTTTCCAAATGTGGGGTTGCGCACCTCCACCTTAATGCGGTAGCACGCGGCGGCATCATCATACCATTCCTCTACATCGGCCAGCCCGGAGAATAACATGGGAAAGCGAAACCTGAACGGGCCTTCATAAAAGCGCTGCTCGCCGGAGCGCAGCCGCAGCCCGCCCCGCTCCGATACCGATAAGTCAATGTCCACGGCCAAGTGCTGGTGGGTGCCCAGATAGTCGACAATGCAGTTGCGCCCCGTGCTGCGAACCATAGTTGCGTCGAAGCAGCGGGTGTGCTTTGGAAAAGCAAAGCGCCTAATCCAGGACACGGTTTCGCGGCCGAATGAGTCGCGGTAGGCGTAGTTTTCAATACGAAAAGGCACATTCACGCCCGCATCCGGAAACATGATATGCCGCAACAGCCCAATGCGCAGAAAAGGCTGGGTGTACACCGGGCCGTGCCAAACGCGCTCCATCGTGCCCTCCCCAATAAACGCGCGGTGGTCGGTGCTGGCAAACGCCAGCCGTTCCTGCATACGCGGATGTAGCTTGGTAAACTCGCTACCTAATTGTTGCTGATAAATAGAAGCCATACGGCGAGGAATAAGGAGTAACAGGAGGAGCGATTAGCGTTCAGATCTATAGCTTAAGAAGGCAGTGGTGGCTGGCGCAGGCAATTGCGGGCGCTCGGCAAGTCATCGAGGCTAAGCAGCCCGATAGCAGCCAGCACCAGCATTGAAGCGTTGAGCGTAACGGGGTTAAAAGGCGCCACGAAAATGGCCGGCTGGCTAAAAATGGCCCCCATGCCTAGCACCAGCAGTCCTACCATATTCAGCCAATACACAGGCCGCAGCAAGTGAGTAGGCAGCAGCCAAAACAATAAGCCAAACAGAATTTCGCCTACACCTACCGCACTTGCCGTGTAGCGGGCGGCCTCGGGCGTGAAGCCCGCGCCTTGCAGAATGCTCAACTCGCCGGTGTCGGGGTAAAGCAGCTTGGGCACCACTCCCTGGTAAATCCAGCAGAAGCCCAGCACCAGCCGCACCAGTAGCTGCGTGAGCGCCAGCCGGATAGAAGCGCTCGGCTTGATTCCTTTTTCCAGCCAAAGCCGCAGGCAATCAAAGCTCCAGGCCGTAGCCCAGCCCATGAGCGGCCGAAACACGAAGCGGTCGAGCAGGCGGCCGGGAGCACCAAAGCGGGTTTGGTAATCGTAGCCAGTGAGAAAGCGCAATCCGTCAGTCGTCGGAATGTATTTCCAGTAGCCCGCCCCGGTGTGAATCAGCGAAAGCCACTCATCAGACCAAAACTTAAGCACCGACGTACGCTCCCCATTTTTCTCCTTGGTGCCCACGCTTTCGCCCCGACCTGCAACGCCTAGTCCGAAGCCAATGCGCGTCGCATACAGGAATTGTTGGGGCTCGGAAGCAACCGGCCGGGGCAGGTAGCGAATCTCGGTAAAGCGCAAATCCCATTGCTGGTGCAAATCGGGTTGCTGAGTGTGATCCCAGAGCGCCTCCATGGGGCAGCGAATCAGGGATTCAACGTAAATAGGCGGATTTTTCAAGAGCGCAAGCCGGGTAGCGAACGGCCCAAGAAAGGTAGGCGAAGAGCAGCGAGAAGGCAAGGAAAATAACAGATAAGTACTGCCCGTCGAGGAAAGAAAATTATAGCTATAGCTTCCGCGTAGACCTACTTGTTGCTGATTATTAAGGGGGGCTTTTTTAGCGGGTCGAACGATGTAGAGACGCAATATTTTGCGTCTTGTCGTTGAACAGGCAAAGTCGTGCTGCCTAAACAACATCAGCAACGACGAGACGCAAAATGTTGCGTCTCTACATCGCACAACCGGGCCGAGCTATTTTCGTGATGAAGCAGCTCACAGACGCATTTTTAATAAAATTCTGGGCTTGCTTTATGGAATTGAGGCGGCTTGTGCATCTGGTTTTTGTCAACTTGCCTCGCCGCTTTCTTTTACTTCGCTCTATATGCGTTTCCTTGGTCTGTTTTGCCTGCTGTTATTGGTCATGATTAGCCCTACTTCTCCCTCGGCGCCCGACCCGAAAAAGTGGCGGCAGATTGACGCGTTGTTAGCCAAAGACCAGACGGCCTCGGCGGCTAAGCTCGTGGATGAGATTTACCGCCAGGCCCGCCAGCGCCAGGATACGCCGGAGTATCTGCGGGCCGTGCTGTATAAGCTGCGCCTGCTGGAAGAAAAGGAGGAAGACGCTCAGGAAAAGGCCATTGCGCTGGTGGAAGCCGACCTGAAAACGGCCAAATTTCCGGCCCGGCCCATTCTGCATAGTCTGCTGGCTCAGCTGTACGCCCGGTACTACGACGAGCACCGCTACCAACTCTACGACCGCACCACCCAGGCCACCCCCGACTCAGCCGATATTCGTACCTGGGATGCCGCTCGCCTGGGCAGCGCCGTGGTGCGCCACTACCGCGCTTCCGTAGCCGAAGAGCCGCAGCGCCTGCAACAGCTCACGCTGAAAGAACTGGGCTACGCCGTGCGCGTGGGCGATGCCGAAGGCCAGGCGCTGCGCCCCACGCTCTACGATTTGCTGACTCACCGAGCCGTTTCGGATCTGGAAAACGATGAGTTCTATGTTACAACGCCGGCCCAGCAGTTCGAGCTGCAGGATAAAGCGCTGTTTGGCCCCGCCGCCGAGTTTGCTCGCCTAAAGCTAACTGCCCCGGCCGCCGATACACTGAACGGGCAGTTTCATGCCCTCCAGCTCCTGCAGCAGCTCACCGCTTTTCGTCTGCAAGCCAATAACCCAGCCGCCCTGGCCGATGTGGAGCTGGAACGGCTGCGCTTCGTGCATGAGCACGCGGAACTAGCCGATAAAGACGAGCTATACCAAGCCGCCTTGGCCCGCGGCGCGGAGCTGTTCAAGGCCCTGCCTATATCCACCAGGTTTTTGGCCGTGCAGGCCGAGAGCTTGGAAGAAGATCAGCCAGCGAAAGCCCGGGAAATAGCTCTGGAAGCTGAGAAGCGGTTTCCAAAGTCTCTTGGGGGGCAAAAAGCCTTAGCGCTCCGGCGAAAGATTGAGGCTGTAGAAGTAGCCTTCACCGCGGAAGAGGTGATTCTGCCGAATCAGCCGTGGCTGCTGAAGCTGAACGCGCGCAACGCGCTTACGCTTTATGCAAAAGCGTATCGGGTGAGCATTGCTTTCGCTAGCCGTCGGCAGGAGCGGCCGGAAATGGATCAGAATCAGGAATGGCAGAAAATCTATGCTCATGCCTTAAGCGCCGCGCCGGTAGCGGCCTGGACGCTCACCCCGTCTGGTCCCACTGACTACGAAAGTCACTCTATACAATATGCCGGGCCAGCGCTGCCGCTGGGGCGCTATCTTATCGTACTAAGCACGGCGGCCGACAATCCTACCCAAAAGCGCGCCGGAGTCACGACAGTATTCGCGGAGCTGAGTGTGAGTGAGTTAAGCCAACTTCGGCGGAACGCTAGCACGCAGGAAGGACCAGATGTGCTGGTAATGCACCGCCAAAATGGGCAAGCATTGGCTGGCGTGCAGGTAGTGCCGTTCTTTCAATACTACGACCAACCGAGCCGCGAGTACAAGCGTCGCCGGGGAGCTGCGCTTACTACCTCGGCCGAAGGTCTGACGCGAATAGAGCTTGGAAGCAAAACGGGCGAAAACAGCCAGCTGGGGGGCATTTTACTTACCAAAGGCCGCGACTCACTGCTGGTAGCGGAAAGTGGCTACTACTTCCCCCGACGCAGTCGCAACGCCGAGCCGGAGCAGCCTCAGCGGCAGACGTTTCTGTACACCGACCGCGCCATCTATCGGCCCGGCCAAACGCTGTATTTCAAAGGTATTCTGACCGAAAGCCTGGCTGGCAAAGCCCGTTTGCTAACCAAGCAGGCGGTGTCGGTGCGGCTCCAGGATGTGAATGGGCAAACCGTACAAACGCTCCCCTTCACCACGTCCGCGTTCGGCTCGTTTCACGGCTCCATCGTGCTGCCTACGGGCTTGCTAAATGGCGAGATGAGTCTGCGAACCGACTATGGCAGCGTCAGCTTTGCCGTGGAAGATTACAAGCGGCCCACGTTTCAGGTCACGTTTGAGCCGGTGAAGGGCACGTCGGTGCTGGGGCAGGAAGTAACCATGCGCGGCAAAGCCACAGCCTATGCCGGCCAGCCCATAGACGGCGCCGCCGTGAGCTACCGCGTTACGCGCCGCACTCTATGGCCTATGTTTGGGCGGGGCATTGGCGGCAGTCGGCCCGAAATGGAAATCCTGAGCGGCACCGCCCAAACCGACTCCGTGGGGGGCTTTTTGGTGAAGTTCATCGCGAAAGGGGAGGACGCCAGCCAGCAGAAGCGCGGCCCCTGGGAGCCCGGCTACGTGTTCGAGGTAACCGCCGACGTGACCGATGCGGCCGGCGAAACCCGCACCGGCCAGCAGCAAGTGAGCATCGGGAAGGAAGCCCTCACCTTGCGCCTGGAACTGCCCGAGCTGCTGAACCGCGAAAAAATGCCGCCCGTGCGGCTATTCAGCACCAACGCCACGGGCGAAGCCCAGCCTGCCCGCGGCACGCTGCGCCTCTACCGCCTCACGCCGCCCGCTCGCGCCTTGCGCCCCCGCACGTGGGAGCGACCCGAGCGCGAAGCTTTAAGCCCGGAAGAATTCAAGCGCCTGTTCCCGCTCGATGCTTACGCCCGGGAAGACAACGACAGCACGTGGGCCCGCACGCTGGTGCTCACCCAGGATTTTGACACCGAAAAATCGACGCTCTTGCCGCTGCTAGCTACTCCTTTAGCCCAGCAGGCGCCCGGCCGCTACCTGCTGGAAGCTACCGCTTCGACGGATGCTACCGCTCAGCCAGCCAAAACGGAGCGGCGGTTTACCCTGTATGCGCCCTCAGCCAAAACGCTGCCCGTGCCGGCGCCCGATTGGTTTGTCGCGCTTCAGGATAGTGTGGCGCCCGGCCAACCAGCTCGTTTTTTGGTAGGTAGCTCAGAGGCGGGTGCGCGCGTGCTGCTGGAAGCGGAAGCCAAGGGTGAGAGCCTGCGCCGCGAATGGCTCACGCTGGCGGCCGGCGAACAGCGCCTCATTGAGATTCCGGTGCCCGCCAGCCTCGGCGAAACCCAGCTGTACGTGCACACCACCCAAGTGCGCGACAACCGCCTCTATACCCACACGGCGCCGGTGCAGGTAGCCACGCCACCCGCGCCACTGGTGCTCAGCATCGCCACCTTCCGCGACAAGCTCCAACCCGGCCAGCGCGAAACCTGGCGCGTCACCATTCGGCAAACCGACGGAAAGCCAGCCGACGCGGAGCTGCTCGCCACGCTGTACGACCAGTCGCTGGACGCGTTTCGCCCACATTCGTTTCGGGAGCTGGAGTTTCCGAAGCCCTATCATCCGGCCGCATTGGCTTGGCAGGGCCGGTTTGACACGCAGGAGTCAAATGAGTTGATGAATCAGACCGTGGCTGGTCCAAATGTGCGTGACATTGCTTATCCACATATCAATATGTGGGGCTTCGATGGAGAAGATGGGGACAAAGTTTATATGATGGTTGAAAGTGTAAAGGGAAACACCGATTTAGCCGGTATGGCTGCTGATGAAGTTGTGGTCGCCCAGCGCAGCAGTTCTAACATGGCAAAGATGCGCGTACCGCCACCGCCACCTCCACCAAGTGCTCCACCTGCGCCTGGAATGTCAGACGACCTTCCAGATATGGATGAGCTAAGGGATAAACCAGCCAATCTATCTGGAGTTCAAGCCCGCAAAGACTTCCGCGAAACGGCCTTCTGGATGCCCGAACTCCGCACCAATGCCCAAGGCGAAACCGTGCTGGAATTCCAGATGCCCGAGGCCGTAACGCGCTGGCAACTCCTGGCTCTGGCCCACGACCAGCAGCTGCACAGCGACCTGCTGCGCCGGGAACTGGTGACGCAAAAGCAGCTTCAAGTAACGCCCAACGCCCCGCGCTTCTTCCGCGAAGGCGACCAGCTGCGCCTCACCGCCAAGCTCAGCAACCTCACCGATCAGCCCATGCAGGGCACGGCCCAGCTGTTTTTGCTTGATGCCCGCACCCAGCAGCCTTTGGAAGGCACCATTCTCAAAAGCGCCGCAAACCTCCCGTTTGACTTGAAAGCCAACCAAAGCAGCGCCCTCGCCTGGAACCTCGCCATCCCGGAAACCGCTGAAGGTCAAGTGCCCTTGGAGGCCATCACCTACCGCGTGGTGGCCCAAACCACTGCCCCGAAACAGGCTAAGCGCAAAGCCAAAAAAGCGCCCCAGGCCGCTGTGTACTCCGATGGGGAGGAAAATACGCTGCCCGTGCTACCCAACCGACTGCTCGTGACGGAAAGCCTGCCGCTGCCAATTGTGGGGCCGGCTACGCGGGAGTTTGAGCTGAAAAAGCTGACCAGCACCACCTCACCCACGCGCCGCAACTACTCGCTGACGCTGGAAATGACCCAGAATCCGGCCTGGTACGCCGTGCAGGCCTTGCCGTATCTGATGGAGTACCCGTACGAGTGCTCGGAGCAAATCTTTAGTCGGCTGTATGCTAACCTGCTGGCGGCCAAAATCCTGCAAAGCAATCCGCGCCTCAAAACGACCCTGAACGAATGGAAGCGCGCCGCCCAGGCCGGCGACAAAACGGCACTGACCAGCAAGCTGGAGCAAAACCAAGAGCTGAAGAACCTGCTGCTCCAGGAAACGCCCTGGGTGCGCGATGCCAAGTCGGAAACGGAGCGTATGCGCCGCCTCACGGAGCTGTTCGACGAGCCCCGTCTGCAAGCGGAAACCACCCGCGCCCTCGCCAAGCTAGCCCAGATGCAAAAGCCCAACGGCGCCTTCCCGTGGTTTGAGAAGATGCCCGACGACCGCTACATCACCCAGCTCATCGTGGCCGGATTTGGCAAATTAGCCAAGCTGGGCGCTTTCGATGCCAGCAAAAACGAGGATGGGGGGCAAATTCTGCGCAATGCCCTGCGCTACCTCGATGAGCAACTACAGCGCGACTACGATGCCCTGCGCAAGCAGCCCAAAGTTGACCTGAAGCAAAACCACCTCGCCGACCTGCACATTCAGGCCCTGTACGCCCGCAGCTTCTGGCCCACTCAGGCCGTAGCGAAGTCGGCGCAATCTGCCTATGTGTATTATCAGCAGCAAGCGGCCACGTATTGGCCTGCCCAAACCCGCTACCTGCAAGCCCAAACGGCGCTGGCCCTGCACCGCGGCAAAACGGCCCCCACCGCCGTGCGCAGCATTCTGCAAGCCCTTACCGAAAATGCCCTGCACTCCCCGGAGCTAGGCATGTACTGGAAAGACGTGCGCGGCGGCTATTACTGGCGAGAGGCGCCCACCGAAACCCAGGCCACGCTCATCGAGGCCTACGACGAAGTACAGAACGACCAGAAAGCAGTGGATGAGATGAAGCTCTGGCTGCTCAAGCAAAAGCAAACCCAGAGCTGGGAAAGCACCCGCGCCACCGCCGACGCCTGCTACGCCCTGCTCCTGCGCGGCTCCGACTGGCTACAGCCCGCCCAGCCCATTCAAGTGACGGTAGGCGGCGCGCCAGTGCAGCCCACCACCCAGCAAGCCGGCACCGGCTATTTCAAAATCACTTTCCCCGCCGCCAGCATCAAGCCCGCTCAAGGGAAGGTGACCGTCAAAAAGACCGACGCTGGCGTAGCCTGGGGGGCAATTTATTGGCAATACTTTGAGCAGCTGGATAAAATAACGCCCGCCGCCACGCCTTTGCAGCTTCAGCGTCAGCTGTTTCGGGAGCGGCGCACGGCGGCCGGCCCCGTGTTGGAACCGCTCACGCCGGCCAAGCCGCTGCGGGTAGGGGAGGTACTGGTAGTCCGCCTGACGCTGCGCACCGACCGCACCCTGGAGTACGTGCATTTGAAGGACCAACGGGCCGCTGGCTTGGAGCTGATCAGCCAGGTGTCGGGCTACCGCTACCAGGGCGGGCTGGGCTACTACGAGAGTCCGCGCGATGCGGCTACCAACTTTTTTATGGGTGAATTACCCAAGGGAACCCACGTGTTTGAGTACCGCTTGCGAGCGGCCCAAAGCGGTGATTTTTCGGGTGGCCTAAGCCAGATTCAGTGCCTCTACGCCTCCGAATTTACGAGCCATTCGGCGGGTCAAAGGCTTCAGATTGGGAGCAACTAAGCTCCTTAGTTAGCCAAGTTTTTTTAGCCTCAAAAACGGGCTCGACAGTACTGAAAGGCTGTTTCCAGTGAGTTAAAGCATATGCAGTCTTGTCTGGGCACCATTTAGGCTGTACTTTTGCGTCCTCTTAGCCCTTTTTAAAGCTATGCTGATGCGTAAAATATATGTGCTTGCCGGCCTGCTTTTGTGCGGTGCGCCGGTGCTTGCCCAAGGCAAGAAAACAACCCAACTTCCGAAGTCTTCTGGTCACTTTACAGTACCCGTTACGCCGGCTTTGCCCGGTGAGGAAAAGCTTTCCGCCCGGGAGCGCGTCGAGCGGGATCTGCTGATGCCCGTGCGTCGCAAACAAGCTGCCCTGACCTTGCAGGAAGCCAAACAAGCGTCCGCCGACATTACCGCTCAAGGTGTAGCAGCGGCCGAAGCCAACGCCGCTGAGGAAACCAAAAAAGCCCCCCAGCCCACCGCCGCCGAGCCGCACGTTATCTTCTCCACTGCCGACCGCAAGCCGGAGCCAGCTACTAGGAAGTCAACCCGTCGCCGTCGCTAGCCATTGCTGTAAGCTGACCATAAAAAAGCCCCCCAGAATAGTTCTGGGGGGCTTTTTTATGATTGCTCTGTGAATGTAGCAAAGCAGTGCTTAGATAATGGGCATCAAACGCACTACCAAGCCATCGAGGCGGGGCGTAATGCGGATCTGGCAGGAAAGGCGACTACCGGGGCTAAGTACGGGCAGTGTTTCGAGCATGTACATTTCTTCGTCGCCAGGCTCATCAAGAGCGGGGCCGGCGAGTACTTCTACGTGGCAGGTAGCACACAGGGCCATGCCGCCGCAGGTTGCTTGAATATCGTAGCCGCTGGCCTTGAGTACTTCCATCAGGCTGAGGCTCATATCGGTAGGCGCCTCTATCTCGCGCCGCTGGCCGGGCGCCTCCTCCACGTACACTCGAACTTCGGTAGCGTCAGTCATTTAGTTGGGAGTCCTTGGTTGGTGGTAATCAGTAGTCGGAGTACCAAACTTATCAATTAAAATCGGTGCCCTATCAAAAAATCGTTGTCATCCTTACAAAGAAAAGACCTGCTCACACCAGAACAACAAGCGCACAAACGGCTAGCTTTCACGCGAGTAGGTCTTTCCTTCGGTACGTCAGATAAGGATAGCAATCAAGCCCCGTTTACATAGTAGGCACCCCGTTTACGGTCGTATACTTAAGCACGTATTTCTTGTCCGGGAACATGTACTTGTAAGCGCCCTGTGCCATTAGCGCGGCCTCATGAAAACCGCACAGAATCAGCTTCAGCTTGCCTGGATACGTGTTGATATCACCGATGGCGTACACGCCCGGCACGGAGGTCGAGTAGTCCAGCGTATCTACCTGCACCGCATCGTTGTCTAGGCCCAGGTTCCATTCACCAATAGGGCCAAGCTTTGGCGTAAGGCCAAACAGCGGAATAAATGCATCCACGGGCAGGCTCTCGGTAGTACCGTCGTTGGCGGTGATGGTAACGGCCTCCAGATTATCGATGCCATGCACATGCGTCACGTTAGACGACAGCACAAGGCGCGCGCGGCCGGCTTCGTGCAGGTTTTTCACCTTCTCCGCTGAGTCGGCCGCCCCGCGGAAGGTGGTGCCGCGGTGCACGAGCGTTACTTCTTTGGCAATATCAGCCAGGAAAATAGTCCAGTCGAGCGCTGAGTCGCCGCCGCCGGCAATCACGATGCGCTTATCGCGGAAGGTTTCGGGGTCGCGCACCATGTAGTACACGCCGCGGCCCTGCTCAAAGCGCTCCAGCTCATCGATAGCCGGTTTACGGGGCTCAAACGAGCCCAAGCCGCCGGCAATAGCTACGGCCTTGCACAGCACCTCCGTTCCATCAGTAGTGAACAGCTGAAACGAGCCGTCGTCGAGCTTCGCGAAGCGCTCTACCCGCTCGCCCAGCGTAAAAGTGGGGTGGAAAGGCTCAATCTGGCGCATCAGGTTGCGCACCAAGTCGCCGGCCAGCACCTCAGGAAAGCCGGGAATGTCGTAGATAGGCTTTTTGGGATAAATCTCGGTCAATTGACCTCCTACGGCGGGCAGCGCATCCACCACGTGGCAGCGCAACTTCAACAACCCAGCCTCAAACACCGCAAACAGCCCCACCGGGCCAGCTCCGATAATACAGATATCGGTCGAAATAGTATTCAGCATGCAATCAAGAATCAGCGAAAAACAAACAAACGGCCCTAAGCCGCCTGAATAACAAACAAAGCCCCCAAATCGTTGGGCCCGCCCCACGAATGATGAGCGGTTGCCAAGCGTAGGCATTGCGGGTGCAAAGATAAGTTCAGCCCGCCGCGTTTTTGGTATTCGGCGGCAAAATGTACGGGACTCTGGTAGTTACCTATCGGGCCACATGGCTTTACTGTGTCTAACTACCGAGTCAAATTAACATAAAAAAAGCCCCCCAGCATGTGCTGGGGGGCTTTTTCGTGGTCGTGTAAGGAGTCGAACCTTAAACCTCCTGATTCGTAGTCAGGTGCTCTATCCAGTTGAGCTACACAACCATTATCCCGCTTGGGGAGCGCAAAGATAGTCGCTAAAATTTCAGACGTCCAAGCCGGGGGGCATTTTTAGCTTAAAATTTTGCCAGAAAACGCGCAAATAGCTGAGAGTCAGATTTTATTTTTCAACGGTTTTTTCGGTGCCACGGTTCAGGGCTCGCTTCAAAGCACGGTTGAAGAGGTAATAAAGCCCAAAAACCGATACGATGATCAGCCCAATTACCAGCAGCTTGCCCGCCGTACCCGTGTCGGGGTCGCTGACGAGGCTAATAACATCCTGCGCTTTGGTGCCCAGCCAATAGAAAAACAGGCTGCGCGGCAGCATTCCAACCACTGAGGCCAGCAGAAACTTGCGCCGGTCGATGCGCATCACGGCCAGCACGAAGGTCATGAGGGCAAAGGGCAGTACCGGCGAGATGCGGGTGAGAATGATGAGTTGCCAGCTTTCAGTTTTCAGCTCCCGCATCACGGCGTCGGCCTTCGGGAAGTGGCGCAGGAAGCTGAGCATGCGGCCATGATCGAGAGAGGTCGCTATCTGGTAGCCTACCAATGCGGCCAGCGCATACGCGACCACCATACCCGGCAGCCCAGCCCAGCTAAAATAAAACCCCGTTACCAGCGCCACAAACGTGGTGGGCGTGAAGGCAAAGGCCATTGTGAAGGCTATGACCACGAAATAAAGAGCAGTCTGGGCGGGTGTGAGCTGCAGCAGCAGTTCCTGATTGCGATAAAGCAGGAAAGTGAGCGAAGAGCTACCCAGCACCGGCAAGGCCACCAGCAAAAACATGGAGACTAGCGTAGACGCGTTTTTTTGGAAAAGCTCTTTGAGTACAGACATAAGCAGCAAAAAATCGGGCCGACTGTGCGTAGCCGGCCCGAAGGTAGAACGTAAACTGCTCAGCAAAGGCTACGCGCCGAGGAAGCCGTTGGCAGTAGAAGCCATTCCGGGAGCTGGTGTCTACCAAAAAATAATCGCGCGCGACATTCTACCTTTGGCCTCTCTTGCCCCACCTCCTAACCTCTACCTTTTCGATTCGCTTCTTCTATGAAATTCGGCACCAAGACTATCCACGCCGGCGTACATCCCGATCCAGAGACCGGGGCCATCATGACGCCTATCTATCAGACTTCTACATACGTGCAGCGCTCGCCCGGCGACCACCGCGGCTATGAGTATTCACGCACCCATAATCCTACCCGCACTCAGCTCCAGGATTCGCTGGCAGCCCTCGAAAACGGGCAGCACGGCTTGGCATTCGCCTCCGGCATGGCTGCAACCGACGCCATTGTGAAGCTGCTTCAGCCCGGCGACGAGGTAATTTCGACCAATGACCTGTATGGCGGCAGCTACCGTATTTTCACCAAAGTATTTGCCCCCCTGGGCATCAAATTCCATTTCGTGCCCATGCATGATATGGCTGCCGTGCGTGAGAAAGTAACCGAGCGCACAAAGCTGATTTGGGTGGAAACGCCTACCAATCCGCTGCTGAACGTGATTGATATTGCCGCCGCCGCCGCCGTAGCCAAAGAAGCCGGCGCCCTGCTGGTAGTGGATAACACGTTCGCTACGCCTTATCTGCAAACGCCGCTCGATTTGGGCGCCGATATGGTAATGCACTCGCTCACCAAGTATATGGGCGGCCACTCCGACGTGGTAATGGGTGCCATCATCGTGAAAGACGACGAGCTGCATGAGCGTCTGCGCTTCCTGCAAAATGCCTGCGGCGGCACGCCCGGCCCTCAGGATTGCTTCCTGTTGTTGCGCGGCATCAAAACATTGCATATCCGCATGCAGCGCCACTGCGAAAACGGCCGCGCCGTCGCGGAGTTCCTGAAGGCGCACCCGAAAGTGGAGAAGGTGTACTGGCCTGGCTTCACCGATCATCCGAACCACGATATTGCGGCCAAGCAAATGAACGACTTTGGTGGCATGATCAGCTTCGTGCTTCAGGGCGACCGCAAGGAAGACGCTATAGCCGTGCTCGAGAAGCTGGAGCTGTTTGCTCTGGCCGAGAGCCTGGGCGGCGTAGAGAGCCTCTGCGGCCACCCCGCCACCATGACCCACGCCAGCATTCCGGCTGAGGAGCGCCGCAAAGCCGGGCTTTCTGATTCCCTCATTCGCCTCAGCGTAGGTATTGAGGATATCGAGGATCTGATCGAAGATTTGCGTCAGGCCATTGGGTAGCAGATGATCAAGCGGAAGCTAACTGGTTTATTATCAGGAGCAAGTATGGTTGTTGGACTGCTGCATTCGGCTCAGGCCCAGCAGTTGCCCACGGCGCCTTTTAAGGGCAGCAACATTATTTGGGCTTCCTCTTCGATGCCGACAGACTCTGTTTTGAGCCAGTTAAGCCAGCATCTGTTGCAAAGAGGTTTCATACTGGATACGCTAGACCGGAACAAAGGCCTCCTGACGACCAAGGTAGTATTGCCTGCTACCTCCCGGGCCGGAGAAATGAAAATTAGGGCAGCGAAGACAGGCACTGATTGGAAGCTGATAGGGACTTATGTTATTCCGGCTTACGGAAGTGGTGTTGCGTATCCGGCCGAATTTATCGGCGCGGAGATGATGCCGGCTAAAAGCGCCTTTCGTATCGTGGAGGAAGCCGCGCGGGTCGTTCCCTGTTGCGACTTGCGCTATGAAAAGGCGAAGGTAAAATTCGGCGCGTTTACCAAAATGGAAGATGCGCTGAAAGTAGTCTGGTAGGTAGTTGTTTCTGGAATGTCTTAACCTATCGTACTGAGAGTCTTGAAGAACCAATAAAAAAAGCGGCATCACACAGAAAAAAGCCCCCCAGAATATTCTGGGGGGCTTTTTTCTGTGTGATGCTATTGAACATTCGATATATATAAAACAAATCCTGTATACTAGGGAAAGAATTCTATTCTCTCAGTCGCTTACGCAGTTTCGCTTTCGAAATAATGCCTTCTTTCTCACCAATAACTTACGCTTTGCTCGCCGTGGTGGCCGACACGTGTTGTTGTTGCTGATTTTACTCTAAGCTGACACTTAATTCTTTCTGGATACCAAGTACGCAGTGCAGGCGCACTTTTGCCGCTTGTCCGACTGTGGGATACGCCACTGTCGTGATTGTTAGCCGATTCAGCTCCATTCTTTCCAAACCCTTCTTTTTTGTATGAAACAACTACTACTTTTTCTGGTGTTAGTGCTAATATTAGTGCCGGCTTGGGCCCAGAATATCGCTGTGACCGGCCGCGTGCTGGGTGGCAACGGTTCAGCCCAGCCGGGCGTGACCGTGCTGCAAAAAGGCACCACCAATGGTACCAGCACCGACAACGACGGCAGCTACCGCATTCAGGTGCCTTCCGACGCGGTGCTCGTTTTCTCAGCTATTGGCTCGGCTACCCAGCAAATCAACGTAAACGGTCGCACCAGCATTGATGTGCGGATGCAGGACGCCACCACTGACCTCAATGAAGTCGTAATTACGGGTTCTCGGGCTTCAGAGGGGCGCTCCAATATCCTGACTACGGCCCCTGTTGATGTCATTTCGGCCCGTGAAATCAAGGCGTTTGCTCAGACGGAGATTTCTCAGGTGCTTACCTATGCGGCACCGTCGTTTCAATCTTCCCGGCAAGCTATTTCGGATGGAACCGACCACGTAGATCCGGCCAGCTTGCGCGGCCTCGGCCCCGACCAGGTATTGGTGCTCGTGAACGGTAAGCGCCGCCATACGTCGGCCCTGGTAAATATTAACGGCACGGTAGGTCGCGGCTCGGTGGGTACCGACCTGAACGTGATTCCGCTGGCTTCCATCAAGCGCATTGAGGTGCTACGCGAGGGAGCGGCGGCCCAGTACGGCTCCGACGCCATTGCCGGTGTTATCAATATTCAGCTGAAAGACGATTCGACCGGCGTGACAGCCAGCGCAACCGGCGGCCAGCACTATGAGGGCGATGGTGCGGTGTTTCAGGCCGACGCTAACGTGGGCATCGGGCTGGGAGGACGTGGCTTTCTGGATGTCAGCGGGCAGTTTCTGAACAGAGGCTACACCAACCGTACGTTTGAGGATACGGCTCCGCTGATGTATCTGGGGGGTAATAGTGGCAATTATCCCGGCGGTGCGGCCGCTGATACGGAGGCAGAGCGCCGCGCCCTCAAGGAGCAGGATGACGCCATCGTGGCCGAACGGGGCTTCAACCGTAAAAATATGCGTGTGGGCAACTCAGAGGCGCGCAATTATGGAGGCTTCGTGAATGCGGCGTATAGGCTGGGGGGCAATTTGGAGGCGTATGTATCGGGTGGCGTCACGCACCGTACGGGTAAGGCGGCTGGCTTCTACCGCTTGCCCAACCAGCCCACCCAGAGCGACCTGACTATCTTCCCCGACGGTTTCCTGCCTTTCATTAACACGACTATCAACGACCAGTCGGCCATCACGGGGCTGCGCGCGAACATTGCTGGCTTCACCGCCGATCTGAGCAATACCTATGGCCGCAACGAACTGCGCTTTGATATCATGAACACCGTCAATGCCTCGCTGCCCCAGGGTCCGGGTATTCGCAATCAGACCGAATTCTACGCGGGTACGCTGAACTTCAGTCAGAATACCACCAACCTGGGCTTCTCGCGCAAGTTCACAAACCTCGGTTCCCTGGCTACGCTGAACGTGGCCTTCGGTGGTGAGTTTCGCGTTGATAATTTTGAGATTTCGGCCGGTGAGCTGAATTCTTACACCAACGGAGGCCGCTTAATCGGTACTACGCCTACAGCCTCAGGAGCGCAGGTATTTCCCGGCTACCAGCCCTCAGATGAAGTAGATAAGGACCGCAATAACGTAGCGGGCTACATTGACCTGGAAAGCGACATCACGGAAGACTTGTTGGTGCGGCTGGCTGGCCGCGCCGAAAACTACAGCGACTTTGGCTCCAATGTCAGTGGCCAAATTGCTGCCCGCTACAGCTTTCTGGAAGGATTGGCGTTGCGCGGCTCGTTCGGTAATGGCTTCCGGGCGCCTTCCTTGCAGCAGCGCTATTTCACCAATACCAGTACGCAGTTTGTGAGCGGCGTGCCCAACCAGGTGCTCACCGTAAACAACGATAACCCCATTGTGCGCAATAGCTTCGACGATCCCATTCAAAAAGGATTTGGGGTAGAGGCCCTGAAGCAGGAGAAATCGGTGAACTATAGCTTAGGGGTAACGGCTCGCGTGGGCAGAACGCTGACGCTGACCGTAGATGGTTACCAAATTGATATCGACGACCGGATTGTGCTGTCCTCGCAGTTTGTGCGCGCCAATCCTACAGTAAATGCCATTTTGGGGACGCAACCCGTAAGCCGAGTGCAGTTTTTCGCGAATGCCATTGACACGCGGACTCGCGGTATCGACATTGTAGCCAACGAGCGCCTGACACTGGGCGAAAACAGCCGCCTTGGCTTTACGATTGCGGCTAACTTCACCGAAACGGAGGTCCGGGCCTTCAACAGCTCGTCCAGCACTATCAACAATGACCCAACTACCGGTACCACGAACCTGCAAAACACGCTTTTCGACCGGCAGCAGCGCACCCGCATTGAGTCGGCCCAGCCTCGGAGCAAGATAAATCTGGCCGCCAACTACGGCTACGGCATTTTTGGTATTGAGGCGCGCCTGGTACGCTTTGGGGAGGTGGACTTCCGGGATGCCGACCCAGCCCGCGCGGAGCTCGTCGATCAAACGTTTGATGCTAAGTGGATCACCGACCTGACGCTAAGTGCCCAGGTGCTGCCCCAGCTAAGCATTATGGTGGGCGCCAACAACCTGTTCGACGTGTATCCCGACAAATTTCGCCTTCACCCGCGCAACAATCCCAATAACTTCTCAGTGGATCCTGCCACAAGCTTTAACTCCAGTCTCGACAATACCAACCGCAACCGCTTCGTGTATAATGCTAACCAGTTTGGCTTCAACGGTGGCTATTACTTCGTGCGTCTCAACGTAACGCTACCCACTAACTAAACACGATCTTTAGGTTGAGAGAATAAAAAAAGCCCCCCAGATACGTTCTGGGGGGCTTTTTTATGCATTTGTGCTACTTCGCTGGCTGTGGCGCGCTGGTATTGGAATCCAGAATCTGGAAAAGCTCGTCCAGCTTAGGCGTGAGAATAATCTCGGTGCGGCGGTTCTTTTGGCGGGCCACGGGAGTTTTGGCTACATCAATGGGCACGTACTTTGAGCGGCCCGAGGCTGTCACGCGCTCCGGCGTTACGCCATTGGTGGTTAGCAGGCGGGCAATTTCGGTGGCGCGCAGCACGCTCAGGTCCCAGTTGTCCTGCATACCGGCGGTGCCCCGGCTGATGGGCACATCGTCGGTGTGGCCTTCCACCACCACGTTCACGTCGCGCTGCTCCTGGAGCACGGTTGCCAATTTCTTCAGAGCATCTTGGCCTTTGGGGTCCACTTTTGTAGAGCCCGACTTGAACAGGAGCTGCTCAGAAAGCGACACGTACACTTTGCCGTCCTTGAGCTGCACTTGCAGGTCGCTGTCGTTGAAGCTCAGCAAGGCTTTGCTCACCTTGGCGCGCAGGTCGTTTACGGCCTTGTCTTTCTCAGCCAGAGCTTGCTGCAACTCGGCCAGGCGGGCTTCGCGGGTTTTCAGGTCGGCGGTCAGCTTATCGATTTCCGTCTGACTTTTCCCCAGCTCAGCCTCGCGGCGGGCCAGGTCCTGGGCTACTTTGCTGTAGTCCGCCGATTTGTCGGCCAGAGCGCGGTCGGTGTTTTTGAGCAGCTTCTCGAAGCTGCTGTTCAGCTCGCCGTACAGGCTTTGGGTTTTGCGCAGCACGTTGCCGGTCTGGGTCGAGTCGGCTACCAGGCGCTTATTGTCGAGGCGAAGCTGGGCAAGCTCGTCGCTGGCTTTTTTCAATTCGGCCACGGCCTGGCGCTGCTGGCGCTCCAGGTCGGCCTTGGCTTGCTCGGTGGCCGTTTGGCGGGCACGCAGGTCATCGTATTTTTTGGAGGCAACGCAGCCGGGCAGCAGCGTGGCGGCCGTCAGGCAGAGCGTCCCGAGAAAGAGCGTAGAAGTTTTTTTCACAATAGAACGGTGATTAGCAAAGGGCTGGGGGGCAAATTCAACGGTGTGCACCCCTCGCGGCAAGGTAACCATGCCTGACCCCAACTTCCAACCATTCGTCTTTGCGATGAGATTTTCGACCTATATTTGCCCCCCGTAGTTTTCCGCTCCCGTCTCCCCTAAGAAACCACGCATGGACTCTTATTCTGACCACAGCGCCGACACGCAGGCGCTGCTTCAGCACGAGTGCAAGACGATTGATAAAGCCTTGCTGCACCAGCCCGGCCCCGATTTTCTGGACCGTTGCTTTGTGCCATCCAATCGGACGCCGCAGGTGCTTCGCTCGCTGGGTCAACTCTATAATCATGGGCGGTTGAGCGGAACGGGCTACATGTCTATTTTGCCCGTCGATCAGGGAATTGAGCACACGGCCGGCGCCTCTTTTGGCCCGAACCCCATGTATTTCGACCCCGAAAACATCATCAAACTGGCTGTGGAAGGAGGGTGCAATGCGGTGGCTACTACTTTTGGTACCTTTGGAACGGTAGCTCGCAAGTATGCTCACAAAATTCCTTTTCTGGTTAAAATCAACCACAACGAGCTCCTAACGTACCCCAATAAGTTCGATCAGATTATGTTCGGGTCGGTGGAGGAAGCCTGGAACCTGGGAGCTACGGCCGTGGGAGCTACGATTTATTTCGGCTCAGAAGAGTCGAACCGGCAGATTATTGAAGTGAGCCAAGCGTTTGAGCGGGCGCATGAGTTGGGTATGGCTACGGTGCTCTGGTGCTATACTCGCAACAATGCCTTCAAAACCGCTGACCAAGATTACCACGTGGCTACTGACCTGACTGCGCAGGCCAACCATTTGGGCGTCACCATTCAAGCTGATATCATCAAGCAGAAGCTGCCCGAAAACAACGGCGGCTTCCGCGACCTGAAGTTTGGCAAAACCCACAAGGCCATGTACGAGAGCCTGTCGTCGGATAACCCGATTGATCTGACTCGCTACCAGGTGGCCAACTGCTACATGGGACGTATTGGTCTGATCAACTCCGGCGGGGAAAGCCTCGGCGCCGGCGACCTGGAGCAGGCTGTTAAAACGGCTATTGTAAATAAGCGCGCTGGTGGCCAAGGACTTATCTCGGGCCGTAAGGCATTCCAAAGGCCGTTCGCCGAAGGCGTACAATTGCTCAACGCCATCCAGAATGTGTATCTGGACAGCAAGGTGACAATTGCTTGATTTTAATTAGTGATGAGTAATTAATAAGGAGCAATTATTCTTAGCTGCTCGTAATTTCTTACCGCTTTTTAAAGGGCGTAAATTGCTCATTACTAATTATTAATTACTAATTGATTCAAAAAATATGTCTTGGTTTAAGCGCGTAGAGAAAGGCATCGTCACCCCGACGGAGCATAAGAAGGAGACACCGGACGGCTTGTGGTACAAGTGCCAGGAGTGCAAAACCGTGTCGCCGATGGTGGAGCACAAGCGCCTGCAATACACCTGCCCCAAGTGTAACCACCACGCCCGCATCGATTCGGCCGAGTATTTTGAGGTATTGTTCGACGGCAATCAGTTTACGGAGCTGGATGCCGAACTGTCCTCCGCCGACCCGCTGCACTTCGTAGATACCAAAGGCTATCCGCAGCGCATTGTAGCCACTCAGCAGCAAACCGGGCTGCGCGATGCCGTACGCACGGCGCACGGCCAGATTAATGGTCTTGATCTGGTGGTAGCCTGCATGGATTTTAAGTTTATCGGCGGCTCGATGGGCTCGGTGGTAGGCGAGAAGATTGCCCGCTCCATCGATTACGCCCGCCAGCACCGTGTGCCTTTCCTGATGATTTCAAAATCGGGCGGTGCGCGCATGATGGAAGCGGGCTATTCCCTGATGCAGATGGCCAAAACCTCCGCCAAGCTTGCCATGCTTTCCGAGGCAGGCATACCGTACATTTCCCTGCTCACCGATCCTACCACGGGTGGCGTTACGGCCTCCTACGCCATGCTCGGCGACTTCAACATTTCGGAGCCCGGCGCACTGATTGGCTTTGCCGGCCCCCGGGTTATCAAGGAAACTATCGGTAAAGACTTGCCTAAGGACTTCCAAAGTGCTGAGTTTGTGCTGGAGCACGGCTTCCTCGACTTCATCGTGGACCGTAAGAATCTCAAGGCCCAGCTTACCGACCTGCTGACGATGCTGCGCCCCGCGCCCGAAGTATTAGTGGAGGCACTGCCCTTGCAGCGTAGCCTACGCACGGCTGGCACTGCCTGAAGCTCAACGGACTAGCCATGAAAAAGCCCCCCAGATACGTACTAGCGCAGTCTGGGGGGCTTTTTTAGCTGCTAGAAGTGCGCTCTTGGTTTCAGCAAGGTTTTTGATAGGTCTAACAATATCTTCAACGAACTTTTTCGGTCGAAATGCAGTAAGCAGCACTGAAATCGTTCATTCCACGTTTAATTTCTGTTTCACTAAGTACATTCTCTCATGAAATCCTCCAACTCAATTCTTTCTCTCTTCCTGGCCTTTACCCTGTTTCTAGGCTCCTGCGCTACGTCGCAGCAGGGCACGGCTACTGGCCCTGATACGTCGGGTAATGGCACAGGCCCACGCAAAACCGGCACTAGCCGTACGGTGAAGGGTGGTGCTATTGGTGCTGGCGCTGGTGCCGTAACGGGTGCTGTACTTGGTCGTGTGATTGGTGGTAAGTCGGGTACGGCAGCAGGCGCCATCATTGGCGCGGCAGTAGGCGGTACGGGCGGTGCACTTATCGGCCGTCGTATGGACAAGCAAGCTGAGGAATTGCAGCGTGATATGCAGAACGCCAAAGTGGAGCGCGTAGGCGAAGGCATTAAGATTACTTTCGACTCTGGTATTCTCTTCGATACCAATGCTGCTACGCTGCGTCCGGCTTCGATGACTGAAATCGACAAAATGGCTGAAACGCTGCAGAAGTACCCCGACACCAATATTCTGGTGGAAGGCCACACCGATGCCAGTGGTTCAGATGCTATCAATCAGCCCCTTTCGGAGCGTCGCGCTCAGGCTGTTGCCAACTATACTACTTCTAAAGGTGTAGATGCTTCACGCGTTCAGACCAAGGGATACGGTTCTTCGCAGCCTATTGCTGACAATACCACTGAGGCCGGCAAGCAAGCTAACCGTCGGGTAGAAATTGCTATCTACGCCAACGAGAAAATGAAGAAGGCCGCTGAGGAAGGCCGCCTGTAATCAGTGCGCTTCGACTAAACGACACAAAAAAGGCCGTCCACATGGACGGCCTTTTTTGTGTCGTAAATAATAAATTACGTGTAGCTCCATCTAAGATTACCCAGAGTAAACTTAAGGACTATACTTATCGTTTACAGATCTGGTTACCACCGGTTTAATCGTGCCACCTAACGAGAAAAATCATGAAAAACATTCGTTTGTATTTCGCTGTGGCTGCGGCCATGTTGTTTTTGGGAAGTAACACTGCCCTGGCTCAGAGCGATACCAAGACTGAAAAGAAAGGCTGGAGCCGTAAAGGCAAGGGCGCTGCAATTGGGGCTGGTACTGGCGCGGCGGCAGGTGCCATTATTGCTGGTAAAGGCGACCGTGGTAAAGGCGCCGTTATTGGTGCCGGCGCTGGCGCCGTAAGTGGCGCCCTGATTGGCAAAAGGCGGGACAAGAAAAAAGACCCGGCCCGGCACCGCGAGTACACCAAGAAAAAAAATAGCCCAAACACTTAGAAAGTTCTCGCAGCAAAAGGCTGCCCTTCGCAAGGGCAGCCTTTTTAACTTCCGGAAAATTAACTCAACTATATTTGCTTCATAAAAAGCCCTTTACGAGTGCGTAAGGGTATTTTTTTGTGGGTGAATAGGATAGGAGCAGGAGTTTGGCAAGGTGGTTGCCTTTCGTGCAGTCATGGAAGGCAATTTATTCCAAACCCTTAAACCAGCCTTTCACCAACGAATACCAAAACAAACCCCCTCACATTACATCATGAAAACTTCCCGTTCGTACATCGCCTTTATACTAGCCCTGTTGCTGCTAGGTGGTAATTTCGCCCAAGCCCAGGACACGACCACCAAGAAGCCAATGAGCAAGACCGCTAAGGGCGGTCTTATTGGTGCTGGTGCTGGTGCCGTAGCTGGTGGCGTATTAGGCCGCGTGCTTGGTGGCAAAAACAGCACCGCTGGTGGTGCTATTATCGGTGCTGCTGTAGGTGGTGCTGGTGGTGCCCTCATTGGCCGCCGCATGGACAAGCAAGCTGCTGAGCTGAAGCGCGAAATGGCTGGTGCCAAAGTTGAGCGCGTAGGCGAAGGCATCAAAATTACCTTTGATTCCGGTATCCTGTTCGCTAAGAACTCGTCTAACCTGACTTCTACTGCTCAGAGCAACATCGCTGAGTTGGCTGCTACGCTGAAAAAGTACGGCGACACCAACGTACTGATCGAAGGCCACACCGACACCAGCGGCAACGACGCCATCAACGATCCTTTGTCGCAGCGCCGGGCCCAGGCAGTTGCTAACTATGCCCAGAGCCAAGGTGTAGACGCTTCGCGCTTCCAGACCCAGGGTTACGGTTCGCGTCAGCCCATCGCTGACAACTCGACTGAGGCTGGCCGCACGGCTAACCGCCGCGTAGAGGTAGCCATTTATGCCAACGAAAAGCTGAAAAAGGCTGCTGAGCGCGGCACTATCTAAGCTTGGTTTATATCTTAAAAAAAGCCCCCCAGAATATTTCTGGGGGGCTTTTTTGTGCGCTTTTGAATCGTTAGTGAATCGGGTGCGCAACCTCGGGTAAGCCCAGCCGGTACAACCGGCTATGCCAACTACCTACGACTCGCCAGCCGCTGAGAAAACGCGTGAGAATCATGCGATTCTGAATGATTTTTTTCCGCCGCTGACGTTGGAAGCCCCGCGCCGCTCGCCCATGCGCGAGCTCATATCCACGCTGTTATCGCATCGGACTACCCACCACGACGAAGAGCTGGCCTACGACCGGATGCTGGAGGCGTTCAAAGATTGGGAAGGCGTGATGGCCGCGCCAACGGCTGAGTTGGCCCACGCCGTTCGGACTACGCGCTGGCCCGATACCCAGGCCCCGCGTATTCAGGAAATATTGCGCCGCATTAAAGCCGAGCACGGCGAGATTACGCTGGACTTTCTGGCAGATTGGCCCACGGAGAAGGGCTTGGCCTGGCTGATGGATATGCCCGGTATTGGCCTGAAAACCGCTTCTTTGGTGCTGCTTTTCAACTTTCATAAGCCCGTGCTGCCCGTCGATACGCACGTGCACCGCATTGCCCAGCGCGTAGGCATGATTCCGCCCAAAGCCTCCGCCGACAAAGCGCACCAACTATTATTGGCCCAATTGCCAGCCGATGCGCTAGTGTTGCTCAACTTTCACAAGCACAATTACTGGCATGGCCAAAAGATCTGTCTGTTCCTGAAACCAGATTGTCCAAAATGCCCCCTGAAGGGCTTTTGTAACTACTACCAGGAGCATTACGGCCCCGCCACACCAGAGGCGATGGCCGCCACGCCCAAGCACTGGGAAGAAGCTTGGGGCAAACTGCCGCATTGATGAATAGACATCAACAGGAGTAAATTGTAGCGGGCTAAATGAGCTACCTTTGCCGTTATGCGCCTTGTTCGTCATCCGGTACTGTGTAATTACTATGTCACTTACCGGTGCAATGCGCGCTGCTCGTTCTGCGACATTTGGGAAAAACCATCGCCCTATATTCAGCTAGATGATGTGGCCCAAAACCTGCGCGATTTGCAGCGCTTAGGCGTAAATGTGGTGGACTTCACGGGTGGGGAGCCGCTGCTGCACCGTCAGATTCATGAGTTTGTGGGCCTCGCTCACGACATGGGCTTTATCACCACCCTCACTACCAATTGCCTGCTTTATCCGAAATACGCGGAGCGGTTGCGGGGCAAAGTGGATATGCTGCATTTCTCCCTTGATTCGTCGGAGAAGGAAGTGCATGATAAGGGACGTGGCGTCGCCTGCTATGATTTTGTGCTGGAAAGCATCCGAGTTGCCAAAGAACTAGGGGAACGCCCGGATATTCTCTTTACCGTATTTCGCGAAAACCTGGCTCAGCTGGAGGCCGTGTACCGCGACATTACTCAGCCCAACGGCTTGGTGCTTATTATCAATCCGGCCTTTGAGTACAACAGTGTGGCCACGGGCGAACAACTGACCACCGATGAGCTGGATTATTTGTCGGCTTTTGGGCGGCGCAAAGGCGTTTACCTCAACGAAGCGTTCATTCAGCTGCGCAAAGACGGCGGCAACCACGTAGCTAAGCCCGTGTGTCGGGCGGCCAGCACTACGCTGGTTATTTCGCCCAGCAATGAGCTGGTGCTGCCTTGCTACCACCTGGGGGAGAAGAAATTTCCGATTAACGGTCAGCTGTACGAACTGTATCAATCGGGAGAGGTGCAGCAGCTGGCCGCGCTGGAAGGCCGCTTGCCCGCGTGTGAAGGCTGCACTATTAACTGCTATATGCAGCCCAGCTTCGCGGTTGAGACCAGTAAGTATTTCTGGCAAGCCCTGCCCAGCACGCTCCGATACAACCTGGCAAAAGGCACCTGGAAGCGCATGCTGGCGCGCTAATGCACCTGCTCAGGTCGTAGCTGCGCGATAAGCTGGCGCAAGGCTTCGGGCTGTTGGGTGCCCAACAATACCCGGTCGCCATTGTGCAGCTTCAGCTGCAAGCCGTAGGAGCCTGCCACGTTGTAGGCGTAGTTGGAAGTAGAGAGTCCTCGGATGCCCCAGCCGCCGTATTCGCGCAAGGGCGAATATTTGCGTACCTGAGCACTTTTTACTTCCGCCCAGGCCAAGCGACGCCAGTTCAGCGGATAGAAACGATAGGAAATACCTTCTTTGTCAATGTGAGTTTCGAGCCGCAAAAGCGCGAATACACCCATGGTGAGGATAGAAGGCACTATCAGTACCAGCCATTTCAAGCCCGTTGGGGCCGGCATCCGATCAACCATAAAAAAGAATAGCAGGCTTATGGCGAGCGGAATGGCCAGCGTAAGCCACCACCAGGGCCGCCAAAAGTCCTGGCGTTCGGTGAAAAGTGATGGCAGAGCCGGAGCGTTGGCAGATGGCATCATGAATAGCGGAACAGCAGCCGAATCGGGTCTTAATATTAGGCTTTCTTTGTCAATCCTTTCAGCATCTCATCCTGCATATGCCTGCTCTCATTCTGCCCGTTAACGAAATTGCCCCCCAGCTGGGCCCCAACTGTTTTGTAGCCGATAATGCCACCATCGTGGGCGACGTGGTGCTGGGAAAGGATTGCACGGTGTGGTTTAATGCCGTGCTGCGCGGCGACGTGAACAGCATCCGTATTGGTGACAAAACGAATATTCAGGATGGGGCCGTCGTTCATTGCACCTACCAGAAGGCGGCAACTACTATTGGGGCGCGGGTGAGCATCGGGCATCGAGCCATTGTGCACGGCTGCACCGTGGCAGACGATGTGCTGATTGGCATGGGGGCCATTGTGATGGATAATGCGGTGGTGGGCGCGGGCTGCATTGTGGCGGCTGGCGCGGTGGTGCTGGAGAATACGCAGTGCGAGCCCGGCTATCTGTACGCTGGAATTCCGGCTCGAAAAATCAAGCTCGTAACTGAGGAGCAGCGCGCCATGCTTGCCCGTACGGCGGATAACTACGTGCTATATGCCAGTTGGTTTTAACTACCTATTACTCAAATTATTATAATATTTAACTAAATATATATAATAATTTTTCGGTTTATATGGCTAAATAATTACTTTTAGCCTCTCATTTTTCTCATTCTCATTTTATTTCACACATGAAGAAAGTTTATTACTACATCACATTAGCTTTAGTGACGAGTGCCTCTTTGTCATCATGCAGTCAATCAAATTACGCTTTTAAACCAAGTGCTTCGCCTTATCATAGCAGCACTCAACTTGCTGAGAAAGCAGCTACTTCTGAGGTGAATAGCGTAGTTGAGGCAGATATTACGGCTTCTTCAGATGCAGTTACACCAGGGCAAGTATCTAACTCTACTAAAACTGCTGCCAAAGCTCTAGTTGCGGCAACTACTTCAGCCACTACTAAGACGGAGGTTGCACATAATACAGTAAAAGTTGAGGCGCAAAACAAAGTTGAGCAACAAGCTGTCAAAGGCACATCAACCGAGATTAAGAAAGCCGTTGCTGCAGAGGGAAAAAGTCAGACAACAGCTGCACTTCTTTCATTTTTCTTGGGTGGATTAGGTGTTGACCGATTCTATTTGGGATATACCGGTCTAGGAATTCTAAAGCTTTTAACGTTCGGCGGATTTGGCATCTGGGCAATAATTGATTTTGTTCGTATACTGACTGGAAGCTTGAAGCCAAAAGATGGTGAATATGCTCAGAAATTTGATAGCTAAGCTTATTTCAATTAAATAAAAAAGGCCTTTCCGCCATGGAAAGGCCTTTTTTATTTGGTTATTAGCTTTAGAGGTTAAGTGCTTCATCGGCTTCGGCCTCACGCTCGGCGGTGGTGATAACGCGGAGCTGCACCAGCTCCACGGCGCGGCGGGAGCGCTTGAGTACCCGGAACTCGTAGTTATCGACCACGGCCACGTCGTTTACTTCCGGGATGTTGCCATAAATCATGTTCAGCAAGCCGCCAACGGTTTCGTAGTCGTCGCCTTCGGGCAGCGGGTAGGGGAGGTATTCGTTGGCATCCGAAATGGCCGTAGACGTATTCACCCGGTACTCATCGGCCGATACTTTCTCTACCACAGGCACTTCGTTATCGTACTCGTCCTGAATTTCGCCGACCAGTTCCTCGATAATATCCTCGATGGTAACGATACCCGACACGCCGCCAAACTCATCAGAAACGATGGCAATATGCATGTGCTTGCGCTGGAATTGACGCAGCAGGCGGTTGATTTTCTTGGTTTCCGGTACGAAGTAAGCCGGCCGCATAATCTTGGCCAGCTCCACCGATTCGTTTCGCCGAATCAGCTGAAGCAGATCCTTCACGTAGAGAATCCCCACGATGTTGTCGATGGAGCCTTCGTACACCGGAATGCGCGAATAGCCCTCGCTGTACACCGTTTCAAGTACCTCGTCCTGGGGGGCATTTATGTCGATGGCGGCAATCTTGGTGCGAGGCACCATAATCTGCTTCACCATCCGATCATTGAACTGAAAGACATTTTCGATCAGCTCGTGCTCCGAATCCTGAATTTCACCGCTCTGCTTGCTCTGGTCGAGCAGCATGCGAAGCTCTTCGGCCGTATGCACCTCTGAGCCGTGAATGGGCGTAACGCCAATGAGCTTCAGGAAGAAATTCGACAGTCCATTCAGTACCCAGATAAAAGGCCGGAATACGAAATAGAAAAACTGCATGGGCAGCGCCACAAACAAGCTCACCGTCTCGGGCCGCTGAATAGCGAGCGACTTGGGAGCCAGCTCACCAAAAACGATGTGCAGCACGGTAATAACCGCAAACGATGTTGGCAGCGCAATGCGGTGCGCTAATTCAGGGTCAGCCTGGAAGCCAACGAGCTCCATAAAGGCGATAATGATCTGCGAAACAACGCCTTCACCAATCCAGCCTAAGCCCAGCGAAGCTAGGGTAATGCCGAGCTGAGTAGCGGATAAGTAAGCATCCAGATGAGCCAGAATGCCCTGCGTTACCTTCGCAAAGCGGTTGCCCTCTTGCGCCCGGATATCTATTTGCGAGGCGCGTACTTTGACAATAGCGAATTCGGCTGCTACGAAAAAACCATTCGCTAACACCAGCAAAATGGTAAGAAGAATATTTAAGGCCATAGTGTCGGAAACTTCGGCTCACGCGGCCAAGTCTCCTATATAACTACAAAAGTACGAGATTCTGTCCAAGCAGTTTGGGCTCCGATCATATTAGTGGCTGGGGGGCAAAATCAGATGGCGTAAATGGGGGCGCAACCCCCGTCGGCGAAAGTGTGACACTTCCTACCGAACTTTGTTTGCCTTCGAACTGATTATCATCTTATGCTGCCTCACCGAATTCTGCTTTCCCTGCTCCTCCTTCTGCTCGCTGGCGCGAGTTCGATAGCCCAGGTGCTCACACCTACCAAGCTTTCTACGGCCGTCAGCCAGCCGACCGCGAAAGTAGGCGACGAGATAGAGCTGATCGTGAATGCCAAGATGAGCGACACCTGGCACCTCTACGCCACCGATTTCGACCCCGACCTCGGCCCCACGGTTTTTGCGTTCACCTTCCCCAAAAGCGCGGCTTACACGGTAGTTGGCAAACCAAAGTCGGTAAACTCCAAGAAGAAATATGACGACGTATTCGGCGGCGACATCACCTACTTTGAAAAGACCGGCCAGATCCGCCAGCGCATCAAGCTGTTGCAGCCCGGCCCATTGACCATCAAAGCCGACGTAGAATACCAAACCTGCACCGACGTAGATGGCCGCTGCATTCCGGGCGATGAAACGCTCACTTTTGGCCCCATTGAAGTAGCTGGTGCTCCCGCCGGTACGGGCGCCGTGGCTCCTCCGGCCAGCACCTCATCTGCCTCCGCCGGACTGAATGCGGGGGGCAAAAACCCCTCAATTCCAGCCGCCGCACCTGCTGAGGCAGAAGAGCCGGCCGCCGACTTGTCGCCTACGCCGCCAGCTACGGCCGCCCAGGCCGCCGTAGTAGCACCAGCGGCTTCCGTCACTACTGCGTCGGTAGGTGCCGCTGCCCCGGCCACCGATGCTTCGGGCACCGGCAGTATGTGGGGATTTGGCGTTTTGGCCTTCTTCTCGGGCTTGGCCGCGCTTATCACGCCCTGCGTATTTCCGATGGTGCCCATGACGGTTTCGTTCTTCACCGGCGGCACCGACAGCCGGGCGCGGGGCATCCTGAAAGCGTTAGTCTACGGCTTGTCTATCATCCTGATTTACACCATTATCGGTGTTATCGTGGCGCGTTTGCTGGGTGAAGATGGCCCCAACTTCATGGCGACCCATTGGCTGCCGAACCTTATATTCTTTGCAGTCTTCGTGATTTTTGGCTTGTCCTTTTTAGGGCTGTTCGAGATTACGCTGCCCAACGCACTCGTGAATAAAGCCGATGCTCAGGCTGATAAAGGCGGCTGGCTGGGCGTATTTTTTATGGCATTCACACTGGTGCTGGTGTCGTTTTCGTGCACGGGGCCCATTGTGGCCACGGTGCTTGGTTTGGCGGCACGCGGCGAAACCATTATGCCGGTAGTCGGCATGTTTGGATTCTCGCTGGCCTTTGCGCTGCCGTTTACCTTGTTTGCCATATTTCCTTCCTGGCTGAAGAGTCTGCCGCGTTCCGGAGGCTGGCTTAATACGGTGAAAGTCGTGCTAGGCTTTGTGGAGCTTATGCTGGCGCTCAAGTTCTTGAGCATGGCCGACTTGGCGTATCACTGGGGCCTGCTCAACCGCGACGTGTACCTCGTGCTCTGGATTGTGCTTTCCGCTTTGCTGGGCTTGTATCTGCTGGGCAAGTTCAAACTCTCCCACGACAGCGAAATCACGCACCTGAGCGTACCGCGCCTGCTGCTGGCTATTCTGGCGTTCAGCTTTATGACCTATCTGGTGCCCGGCTTATTTGGCGCTCCCTTGCCGCTGCTGGCCGGCTACTTGCCGCCGCAGTCCAACCGCGACTTCACGCTGGCCGCCTCGGGGGGCAATTCTGGCGCTCCACTGGCTACTACCGCCGCCAACAAGCTTTGTGAAACGCCCCTCTACGCCGACTTTCTGGAATTGCCTCACGGTCTGACCGGATTCTTCGATCTGGAGCAGGCCAAGCGCTGCGCTATTGCCCAGAAGAAGCCCATCTTCATTGACTTCACGGGTCACGCCTGCGTCAATTGCCGCAAAATGGAAGCCACTGTCTGGAGCGATCCGCAGGTGCTCAAGCGCCTCCGCGAAGACTTTGTGGTAGTGGCGCTGTACGTGGATGATAAAAAGGAACTCCCTAAAAATGAGTGGTATATCTCCCGACGCGACAGCAAAAAGAAAAATACGCTGGGTAAGCAGAACGCCGACTTTCAGATAGTAGAGTATGGCGTCAATGCCCAGCCGTATTATGTGTTGCTCAATGCGGAGGCCGGCAACCAGCCCTTAGTAGCACCGGTCGCCTATGAGCCTGATGTAGCCGATTTCCTGAAGTTTCTGGACGCGGGCCTCGCCCAATACCGGCGTCAAACCCAACCCATGGCCGCCCGCTAAAAAAGCAAATAGCTTCAGCAAAAAAGCCCTCCAGACGCATTCTGGGGGGCTTTTTTGCTGAAGCTTAAGCCGAAGGAAGTTGGCTGAAAGGGAAATAAAAAAGGCTGCACCCACCCAGATGCAGCCTCTCAATTAAGAACGTACCCACCCAGATACGTCCCGGTACTTCCCTTCCCACTATAAAATCCCCAATCAGCTGTAGAAGAAGGGCTCGAACCTTCACAGAGTAGTTAGCCGGCCGCCGGACCAGTTTTTCCCGAATCTCTACCCCCGAGAGAGGAGGGCATGTCTACCAATTCCATCATCCTACAAGATGCTCAACCACCTTTCGTGTTTGATTATGACAAATGTAGTAGAAGCTTCCGAAAAGTAAAAATATGGTAAGCTTTATCAATAAAATTTACAGTATTTTTAATAAATGAGTAGTTTTGTTGCAATCTAATAAATGAAAGACCGCAAAAATGGCTCGTGATTACGAACTTGACGATGTAGACCGCAAGATTCTCGCTCTACTCATCGCTGACGCGAAAATGCCCTACACCGAAATAGCCCGCAAAGTGCATGTGTCTGGCGGCACAGTGCACGTGCGCATGGCCCGCATGGAGGAGCTAGGTATTGTGCTGGGCTCTACGCTTCGCGTTGATTATCAGAAACTAGGCTATGGCGTGAGCGCCTTCTTAGGGATTTATCTGACCAAAAGCTCCGTGTCGGATAGCGTAGCCAAGCTGCTCAGCAAGATCCCCGAGGTCATCAGTATTCACTACACTACCGGCAACTACGGTTTCTTCGCTCGCATCGTGTGCCGCGATACGCAGCACCTGCGCGATGTGCTTCACGACCAGGTTCAGCTCATCGAGGGCATTGAGCGCACCGAAACCCTTATCTCCCTGGAAGAGAATTTGAACCGTTCCATTCAGCTGCTGTAATCATCCCGCTGTGCGGGCCGCTTGCAGGCTCTACGCTTGAGTTTGAATTGGATTGATCCTTGCGCAAGAAGGCAACGATGGTTTGGGCAAAAGATTCGTTTATCACTTCGCCGCGATTCGTGGGTATGAAAACTCTTTCAGTTGCTATGTTTCTGGCCGCTTGGGTAAGTCTGCCCGTACATGCGCGGGCCCAAACACTACCCGCGGTCTACCTGAATGCCCGCGATGAGGAAACGGTGCCCGACAGCGCCACGCATTACCGAGTGGTAGACTTGCTTAGCGACACAGAATTTGGCGTACGGGAATATTCACTGGTTGGTACGCTATTGCTGCGCGGCACGCTCACAGCCATCGAGCCGCCCGTTCGCAATGGCGTATTTACGTGGCTTTACCCCACGGGCGCCAAATCCAGCGAGGTTCATTTTCGCGATAATAAGGCGCAGGGGTTATTTGTAGCCTGGTACGAAGACGGGCGTGTGCGCAGCCGGGGCGAGTACGAGCTGGGGCAGCGGGTAGGGCCGTGGCTGAGCGTACATCGCAACGGGCAAAAGCGCTCGGAAGGCAGCTACCAGAAAGGCGAGCCCCACGGTGAATGGCGCTATTATCACGACAACGGCCAACTCAGTGCCATTGAGCGTCTGTACACGGGCCGCACGCTCAGCCTGACGTATTATTTGCCGGATGGAAATGCCTTGGCTGGTGCTTCGCAAAAGCGGCAGCCGCCGGAGTTTCCGGGCGGCGAAGCGGCGCTGCTCCGCCACATCGCTCAGGCCACGGAGTACCCCAAAGAAGCCCGACGCCGCAATCTGACAGGGCAGGTATTCGTGAGTTACACCGTAGGCGAAGATGGCCGGGTGGGTGATGTGCGCGTGGTGCGCGGCCTCTCACCCGAACTCGACAACGAAGCCCGACGCGTCGTAACTGGTCTGCCTGCTTTTCGGCCTGGCCGCGAGTACAACCTGCCCACGGCCATGACGTTCACGTTGGCCATCAACTTCACGCCCGGCTTCTCGCTTTTTGGCAACACGCTGCCGCCCCAAGGCCCACCCATCGAAGCACGCGCCACCAATCCTGACGCTGGCTTTTGAGCCCTCTGCTGATACCAAACGCAAAAAAGCCCCCCAGACTCAGTCTGGGGGGCTTTTTCTATTTTATTAAAGGTAGAGCTTTAAGCCACAGTTACCTGCGCATCCAGCTTCTGGGCCAATACGTGCTTCGGCACGGCACCTACTTGCTTGTCTACAATCTGGCCGTTTTTGAACACGAGCAGCGTCGGGATGCTGCGGATGCCAAACTTGGCGGAAGTTTGCGGATTAGAGTCAACGTCTACTTTGCCGATAATGACGCGGCCTTCGTATTCGCCGGCCAACTCCTCCACTACGGGACCCACCATGCGGCACGGACCGCACCACTCGGCCCAGAAATCCACGAGCACGGGCTTATCGGAGTTGATTATTTCTTCAAAATTGGAATCGGTGATCTCAATTGCTTTGTGTCCCATGATAGTAGGGGTTGAATGGTGTAGTTATCTGAGTGCTTACGAGCAAACGGGCCGCAAGGTAGCAGATTGCAGTTCAACAAGCCGCACGCCGGAAAGTTCAGATTGGTAGATATAGTAGAGAATGCAGTAAGCAATAGCGCATCAGTCAAGCAAATGACTCCTGCTTACTACCGCGCCGTCGTCATTTGTTGCTAAAATCCAACGGTTGAAAAGTGAAGCAAGAACCTTTCATGCGAAAGGCATTCATTTCAATTAAGCACTATTAGTCTACGAATCGCTCGTCCCGCGCCGAGCAAGGCGGCTAAAGCAAATAGAAAAGCGACAATACTAAATATGGCACCCAGATGAAGAACAAGTATGCCTAGATAGATAAAAGCAGCAGCTCCCAGTAGCAGAACTATGGTAACGAGAATCGTAGCAGTGATGCTTAATCCTCTCCCCAGCGTATGGGGTGCTTGACTAATGACCCTAACAGGAACTGGTTTTGTCGCCAGACTGGCACGAGTGATAGCAGGTTTAAAAGGCTTGGCAATAAAACGCTTTACCGCTGGCTGTAGCTTGGGTGGTATGGAAATAGGTCGAGAGGAAAATGTAGCAGGCTGATCTGATACGCTTGGCCGGGCCGCAACAGGGCGCAGACTATTGGCATGGGATGGCATAATCACACTTGGACTTGATACTGTCGACACGGAATGATATTCAGTAGGAACCGTTATCCGACGGCTGGGCTGGCAGCAAGCCAGACTCAGAGATAGTGCAGTTGATAAGGAAATAGAAATAAATTTCTGGTAAATCATATGTTTCATAAGCTATCTAAAATGAAAGAGGAGGAACTGTGAAAATAAGATGCACTTTTCACGGTTCCTCCTCACCTTTAGTACCAAGCTGCTCTTCAGCCTAGCCTGTTATATCAACTGGCAGGCGTCCATTTCCATTTCGCGCATCTTGTCGATAAACGCTTTGGGCTCAATCTGGAAGCGGCGCGAGAACATATCGACTGCCAGATGCTCGTGCGGCTCGGCAAACTGAATTTCGAGTCGCTTTTTGCCGGGCGCGGCGGCAATGGCTTCTTCTATCCGGTCAATCATGGGACCCGTTACGGTGCGCAGATCCAGGCGGACGCGCACGCCTTTGCTCATCTTCTCGGCAATGTCGGCCAGGGGGTGCATCGAGATAATGCGTAGATCCCACTGATCCTGGGTGTGGCGGCGCAGTTCCTGCTTGAGGCGAACGTACATGGGCGGCACCTGCTCGTTGGGGTAGTTGCGGGGATTGATGAGGGGGGCAAATTTGGTGTAATCGTCGCGGAAAAGCGCGGGGCTGATGCTCGTCTCGTAATCTTCCAGAGTGAACGTGCAGAAAGGCTGGCCCATTTTCGTGGTCTTAAACAAGACGTTGTTGATGAGACCAGCCACGGCAATTTCTTTGTTTTTGTGGTTGTCAATCACGTCGAGGCCGCAGGTGCAGTAGGCTTCCAGCTCCAGCTTATAGCTGTCCAGCGGGTGGCCGGAAAGGTAGAAACCCACCACATCCTTTTCGCGGCGTAGCTGCTCAGTTTTGCTCCAAGGCTCCATTTCGTGAATCTTGGGCAGCGGCGCGGCTACCGCCCCAAACGCTGACGCGCCGAACAGGCTGTGCTGGCTGCTTTCCTTGGCGGCGGCGTGCTGCTGCCCCAGCTTCATAGCCTTCTCGATAAGGGGCTGGTCGCCGGACGGGGCGTCGAGGTACAAACGGCGGTGCTTGCCAAAGTCGTCGAATGCGCCGGCCTGGGCCAGACTTTCGAAAGTTTTCTTGTTCACGGTGCGCAGGTTTACGCGCTTGGCGAAGTCGAACACATCGGAGTAGATCCCGCCTTTTTCCCGCTCCTGCACGATGCTTTCCACGGCCAGTTCACCGGCACCTTTCACTGCGCCCATGCCGAAGCGAATGGCTCCTTCCTGGTTTACGTTGAATTTCAGCAGACTTTCGTTCACGTCGGGGCCGAGCACGGCCACGCCCTGCTTGCGGGCTTCCTCAATAAAGAAAGTCACCTTCTTGATATCGCCCATGTTGTTGGTGAGCACGGCGGCCATGTACTCAGCCGGGTAGTTAGCCTTCAGATAACCAGTCTGATATGCCACCACGGAGTAGGCGGCGGAGTGGGAGCGGTTGAAACCGTACTCGGCAAACTTCTCCATCACGTCGAACACCTCATTGGCCTTCTTCGCCACAATGCCGTGAAGGTTTTTAGCACCTTCGATGAACTTGTCGCGCTCCAGGGCCATCTTTTTCATGTCCTTCTTACCCATGGCGCGGCGCAAAAGGTCGGCGCCGCCGAGGGAGTAGCCGGCCAGAATCTGGGCCGTCTGCATGATCTGCTCTTGGTACACCATGATGCCCTGGCTGTACTCCAGGATGGGGCGCAGCAGCTCGTGTGGATATACTACTTCCTCGCGACCGTGCTTGCGGTTGATGAAGTTCGGGATGAACTGCATCGGGCCGGGCCGGTACAAGGCGTTCATGGCAATCAGGTCCTCAATGTTCGTCGGTTTCAAGTCCTTGAGGTACTGACGCATACCTTCCGATTCAAACTGGAAGGTGCCGATGGTGTCGCCGCGCTGGTAGAGGGCGTAGGTTTTCTCGTCGTCGAGCGGAATGTCGTCGATGTCGATTTTGATGCCGTGGTTTTTCTCAATCAGCCGCAGGGCATCCACAATGATGGTCAGGGTTTTAAGGCCCAAAAAGTCCATCTTCAGCATACCCGCCGACTCAATCACCTTGCCGTCGAACTGGGTGATGAGCAGCTCCGATTCCTTGGAAGTCGCGACCGGAATGTACTTCGTAATGTCGTCGGGCGCGATGATGATGCCGGCGGCGTGAATGCCCGTGTTGCGCACCGAGCCTTCGAGCTGGGTAGCCAGGCGCAGAATCTGACCGCGCAGGTTATCGGGGCTCTCGTCGCGCCGAATCATGTCCAGCTCCTGGTTTTCGGCGAAGGCCTTGGTCAGGGTGGTGCCTACCTGGTCGGGGACCATTTTGGTGAGGTCGTTGGTCTGGGGCAAGGCCAGCTCCATGGCCCGCGCCACGTCTTTGATACTAGACTTGGCAGCCATGGTACCGAAGGTGATAATCTGGGCCACCTGCGTCTTGCCGTACTTATTTACCACATAGTCAATAACTTTCTGCCGATTCACGTCATCGAAGTCAATGTCGATATCGGGCATGGACACGCGCTCCGGGTTCAGGAAACGCTCGAACAGCAGGGAGTACTTGATGGGGTCAATGTTGGTGATACCCACGCAATAGGCCACCGCCGAGCCCGCCGCCGAGCCCCGGCCCGGCCCCACCGCCACGCCCATGCTGCGGCCATGGTTGATAAAGTCCTGCGTAATCAGAAAGTAGCCCGCAAAGCCCATGGTCTGGATGATGCGCAACTCATAATCAAGCCGCTCCTCGATTTCGGGCGTGCGCTCGGCGTAGCGCGGCGGCTTGGTCATGGTCACGGTGCCATTGCCGGCACCCGGCCCAAAGGCCCCCACGTACGTTAGCTCGCGCAGAAATTCGTCGGCGTTGGCGAAGGGCGCGGGAATAGGAAAATTGGGCAGCAGAATGTCGCGCTGGAGCTTGGGGGGCGTTATTTTGTCAACAATCTCGTTGGTGTTGTCCACGCTCTCCGGCACGTCCTTGAATAGCTCGTTCATCTGCGCCTGGGTCTTGAAGAAGAACTGGTCGTTGGCGAAGCCGAAGCGGGTGTGGGGCTTGGGTTTCTGCAACTCCTCATCAATGCGGCGCAGCTGCTTCTGGGCACGCTCGTCGCGGCTGTAGTCGCGGCGCAGGTTGTCGAGCAGGTCGTACTTCACCTCGCCCTTGCCGGTCATTAGCGTGTAATACTGCGTTTGAACATCACCTACTGGGTTGCTATGCTCCTCGCCGGTGTTCACGCACAGCAGCAGGTCGTGGGCCGCATAGTCGGTTTGGTCCACGTAGTGCGAGTCGTTGGTGCAGATAACCTTAACGCCGTGCTTCTGGGCGAAGCCGAGCAGCACCTGATTCACGTCTTCCTGACTTTTGCCCGTGCCGTCGAAGTTCATGAGCCCGTGCCGCTGAATTTCGATGTAATAATCATCGCCGAACAGATCCAGCCACCACTTCAGCTTCTCCTCGGCTTCCTCTTCCGATTTAAACAGGATAGTTTGAGGAATCTCGGCCCCGATGCAGCAGCTGGTCGCAATCAGGCCTTCGTGGTACTGCTCCAGCAGCTCGCGGTCGATGCGCGGAAACTTGGAGTACACACCCTCAATGAAGCTCATCGAGCACAGCTTGCTCAGGTTATGGTAGCCGGCCTGGTCCTTGGCCAGCAGCAACTGATGATAACGCTTGTCCTTTTCACCCTTCTCCTTGCTGAAGGTTTTCTTGTGGCGGTCTTCGACCAGGTAAAACTCGCAGCCCACGATGGGCTTCACGTTGTACTTATTGGCCTCGGCTACGAAGTTGAAGGCGCCGAACATGTTGCCGTGGTCGGTGAGGGCTACGGCGGGCATGCCATCTTCCTGGGCCTTTTTCATGAGCTTCGCAATGCTGGCCTGCCCGTCGAGCAGGGAGTATTGGGTGTGGCAATGAAGGTGGGAAAACGTAGGCATGGCAAGTATTTTAAGCAGAGGAGTAATTAGTAAAGATACCCAAGCCCGGCCGGAGTTGGAAGTTAAAAGAGCCGTCTGGTTGATAATCAGTGACATAAAAATGCCCCCCAACTCGCCCAGTGGCTGCCGCTGCGCGTATAGATTCTAACTAACCCGCCGTTATGCGTGTTGGCATAGCTAACTTGCTCCCGCGGAATGAAATTTCGTATTTGAACCGGATGCCTGACACCTATTAACAACTATGAAATCACTCCCCGCCGTCCTCACCGACCCGGTTTATCAAAAGCCTGCTGCCTACTCGTGGCTGGAAATGCAGCTGTTGAAGGTTTGCCAGGATGAGCGTGACTTGCCGTTTGCGCGGCTGCTTTTCAATATTACGCTCACCCTTATTCCGCTGGCAATTCTGCTCTACATCCCAGGTCTGCCTAACTGGATCTGGTGGTCGGCGGCAGTGCTGTACCATTTTCTGAACAACGTCACCTTCAAAGGCCCTTTCGGGTTGATGCTGCACTGCGTTTGCCATCGGCCGCTGTTCAAAAAAGAGCACGACTGGCTAAATATGTGCATTCCGTGGGTTATCGGGCCGTTATTTGGGCAAACGCCGGAAACGTATTATACCCACCACATGGGTATGCACCACGCCGAGAACAACATGCCCGAGGACACCAGCTCCACTATGAGCTACCAGCGCGACTCGCTGGGGGGCTTTTTGCAGTATCTGGGCGACTTTGTCACCGTTGGAATCTTCCGTTTGCTGTCTTACTTCGACCGCAAAAAGAAAAAGAAGTTCTACTTCAAGTCGGTTCGGGGCGAGGTGGCGTTTTTCGCTTGGTGCATTGGGCTGAGCTTCGTGAACTTCCCGGCTACGTTCGCGGTGTTTATCCTGCCCTTCATCATTTCACGGGTGGTAATGATGCTCGGCAACTGGACGCAGCATGCCTTCGTGAACCCCATTGATCCGGCCAACGCCTACCACAACAGCGTAACGTGCCTGAATACCAAGTACAACCATAAGTGCTGGAACGACGGCTACCACACCAGCCACCACGTGCGCCCCGCCCTGCACTGGACGGAGCACCCCAACCATTTCCTGAAAACGCTGCCCAAATACGTGCAGAATGATGCTATCGTGTTTGAAGGAATTCATTGGCTGCACCTCTTTGCCTGGCTCATGACCAAGCGCTACGACCTGATGGCCAAACACTTCGTAAACGTCGGCGACCGATACAAGAGCGACGAACAAGTTGTTGAAATGCTAAAATCCCGGACGGTGCGCTTCGTTGAGCCCGAGCTGGCTTACGCCAAGTAACCGCCGCTTCGTTTCGCGCTACATAGCGGAGATGACTAAGCACTTATTTAAAACAACAAAAAAGGACGGCGCTGCGCCGTCCTTTTTTGTTAAACTGGTTTCTGCAAAGACCTACTTTGTGGCGCGAATAGTCAGGACTTCGCCGGGCCGTACGTTGAAATCGGGCTTATTATTCCACTCCATAATCTGCTTGATCGTGACGCCGTACTTGCGCGAAATGGCGTACATCGACTCGCCGGCGGCTACGGTGTGGCGTATGGGGCCGGTGGTAGCAGCTGGTGCGGTCGTTGCTGCCTGGGCTGGCTTTGCTGGGGTCGTTGTTGGTCGGGGGGCTGCTGGGCTGGGCGTGGCTGGTGCAGCGGGTTTTAGTGCGGGTGCTGCCGCCGTGGGCACTACGCGCAGTGTTTGCCCCAGGCTCAAAGCAGCGTTGGGGGGCAAATTATTCCAGGTAGCCAGGTCGGCGGGGCGCAAACCGTAGCGCCGGGCTATGCTGTACAGCGACTCGCTTTTTTGCACAATATGCTGACCACTGGCAGGCACATCCAAAACCTCAGTGGTTTCGGTAATCACGGGGCTGGCCGGGGCTGGCCGGGGTGCAGGCGCAGTTGCGGCTGGGGTTGATTTGGTAGGCGCTGGTTTCGCAGGCGCTGGTTTAGCGGACGTGGGCAAATCGCGCAATACTACCTGACCAGGGTTTTTTACTACTGGCTCGGTGGTATCGGCTGCGGGCGTGCGCGTCGTGTCCTGAACCTGGCTGGGGGGCAAATTTTGGCTGGCAGCCTGAACCGTGTCGGCGGTAGTAGCTTGTGCAGGAACGACTGGCTGAGACTTTACTCGGCTTGTATCGGGCGTGGCTGCTGTGGGGGGCAAATCTGCGGCTTCCTTGGTTACCGGCGCGGCTGCCGGGGTTGGCGTGGCATCCGCAATTACTACGCTATCTGCCTGTGGCTCTTCTAGAATGGTGGCCTGCTCAACGGGTTCTGTCGGGGCAGTCTCAGCAGGGGTTTTCGCTTTGGGCGTAAGAATGCGGCGGGGAGTAGCCGGCGCCGGTTGCGGCGTAGTTGCGGAGGCTGTGGCTGACCCACTTACCGGGCGCTCAAAAGCCGCCAAAGCCCTCGAATCCTGACTGTCCACGTACTCCACCGCTACTTCGCGCGGACGCGTAAACTGGAGCCAGAGCATGCGGCCGGGCCGTAGCTCCTCCGTGCGGCGCATCCGGTTTTTGGCCAGAATAGCCCGGGTACGCATGCCGTATTTCTGGCCAACAGTAGTCACGGTTTCGCCTGGCTGAGCCACGTGGTATTGCACCGACGACTTATCCCGCTTCTTCTGCACGAAATAAGGCTGGCCCACTACAATGTTGTCAAACGCATACAAATCGTTGTACTGCATGAAGCGCTTCATCTTCAGATTGGCCCGGCGCGCCAGGCTTTCCTTGGTATCACCGGGCAGGGCCACAATGGCGCGCAACCCATTGATACGCACAAAATCAGCATTTTCGGGGTCTATTTCGGGCTGGGAGAGAAGCTGGCCAGCGGTGGCCGTGCGCTGATTGGCGAGCAAAGCAGTGCGCTGCAACTCATCCGTGATGGGCACCAGCATGGTGTAGGCTTTGCCGGCCGGCACGGCGCTGCCGCGGGAAAGCCAATAATTGTGGCGGGCCAGGTCGGCAGGGTCGGCTTGCAGGGTTTGCGCTAACGCCTCAAGACGCTGGCCCGGCTGCACCGGAAACTCCTGTAGCAGCATGGGCGGCTGCGGATTTTGGCCTACGGCGGGCTCGTAGGCTACTTTGTGCGCCAGAAAGGTGAGAATGTAGGGGTGCGTTTTTTCGGAAATCTCCATCTCCGTCGCGCCTACATCGGTGGGCAGCGTGTAGGGCTTGGTGCCGGTCAGGCCGAGGTTGTAGCTGAGCAGCGTATTTAGCCAGTTGCGAAACGTGGCATTGTTGCGCTTAAAATAAGCCGCCGCGCCGCGCGAGGAAGCTACAATGTGCTTGCGCTCATCCACAGTGCCATCTACCTGCACGCCCAGCTCCGTCGCCGACTCGCGCTTGAACTGCCAGTAGCCCACCGCATCGTGAATAGATTGGGCTTCGCCCTGCAAACCGCTTTCCTGCAACGCCAGGTAGCGAAAATCCAGTGGGATTCCCTCGGCCTGAAACGTACGGTCAATCAGCGGAAAGTAGGCGTCGGCCAAATCGACGCGGGCCTGAAAGGAGGGCTGATGGCGGCGCAGGGCGTCCACTTTTTGCTGCACTGCCTGCTGGCCACCATTTGTCAGGCGAAGGCGCATGCCTCCAAAAGCTAGCTCGGACGGTACCGTTACGCTTTGAGCACCCGCCAGCAGGGGCAGCACCCACAAGAGCAGCAGAATTATTCTTTTGTTCATCAGATAAGTTGAGTACACGATCAGTAACGCTTGGCTACCGGGATTATCTTACAAAGAAGGCAAATCTGTTGCGAAAATATGTTTTAAGCGTCGCATACTTAGGCGAAACAAGCCGGCCACAAGGCGCAAAAAGCCCCCCAACAGCTGCTGGCTGCTGGGGGGCTTTTTTATAAGAGTAAGGCTAACGCGGCGAACCGGCGCCACCTGGGCCGCCACGATCCGGACGCTCACCAGCGCCACTTGGGCTGCCAGTGCCGCTGCGCAGATTGTACGTGAACATCACCATAAAATAGCGCTGCAAAATATCGGTGCGCGTATCCTCGATGTAGGCTTCCGTCACGTTGCGCTGAATGCTACGGTTCTGGCCCAGCATATCGAAGGCGTAGAGGCGGATTTCGCCGCGCTGCTTCTCGAATATCTTCTTGCCGATGCTGGCATTCCAGAGGGCATACTGCTGATTGAAGCCTGCGGCCAAGCCGCCGTTGTAGCGGTGCGTGAGGTCGGTTTGGAGGGTGAAGCCATTGCCCACAATCCAATTGAAGCGCAGTTGGCTGTTCTGGGTGAAATAATTGGTATTCAGCTGCGTACGGGCCGTGTTGCGGGCCCGGCTGAAGTTGGAGTTCGACGAAACCGTGAAGTCCAGCCGCTCGCTGATGTTGCTGCTCACTACCGCGCCCAAGCCCAGCGTGGGCGTTTGGGAGTAGTTGATCACATCGTTGATCAAGCCGGGCGTGCGGCTGTAGCCGGCCGTAGCGTTCAGGTTGAGGTTCGACTTAATAAAGCCCACCGGCATCCCGTAGCTAAGCACGCCGCGGAAATTGTACTGCTGTCCCAGGTTGATGGGCCGCGTTAATTGCCCCCCAGCGGGCAGGCGCACCACGCCGCCGTTCAGCTCCAGCTCCGTGTCTTCGGTAGCAATGAAAGTGCTGTTGGTGATATAGTTATCCGTAAAATTGCCGAGCAGCAGCGCGAAGAAAGTAGTCGATTTGCCGGGCTGAGCAGCCGAGTAGCGGATATTGGCTGAGTGCTGGGTTTGCTGCTCTAGGGCCGGGTTGCCGGTGGTAAGCTGTAAGGGATTGGCGTTGTTAACTACTTCCTGCAGCTGCCCGATGGAGGGCGGCGGCGTACTAGAGCGATAAAAGAAGCGCAGATTTTTCTCTCGCGAGAAGTTGTAGCGCAACATGGCGTTGGGCAGGAAATTATAAAACGAGCGGTTGAGGCTGGTCGTCAGCGGGAACTCCTGGTCGCTGCGCAAGTCGGCCTTCTGACCCGATGCACCCACCATTACCTGCAAATCTTTGGTTTGGTGGCGGAAGCTGACGCCTAGGCCCTGCGTGAGGTATGTGTTGGTGAACACGTTGCTCAGCGCCGGGTTTAGCTCGGCGTACTCGCCCGTGTCATCCACGAAGTCGAAGGTGCGCTTGTCGGAGTCGTTAGGAGTATAAGCCAGCGTATAGTTGAATTGCAACTGGTCCTGCTTGCTCAGCGGCTCGGTGTACTCCAGGCGCGTGCCCAGGTTCCAGCCACTCTGATCCAGGGTTGAAAACTGATTGAGCGAATCGGTTTCGGACCGTGTTAGCAGGTTGTTGTCGCCCTGCTTCTGGTTATAATTGAGCGTAGCATTTGCCGACATCGTGCGCCCAGGCTTATGGAAGCGGTGACGATAGAGCAGGTCGTTGTTGGAGTTGAGGCCCGTAAGCGCGGAGCGATAGTCGCTGAGCACGTTGCTGCTGCTTATGTCATCGGCGGCCGTGAAGCCATCGAGGTTGCTGTTGCCGCGGTTTTGCTGCAACGACAGGCGCGGCCGGAAAAGAATGGAATTGGCCGAGTCGATCTTGTGCTCCAGGCGCAGATTGAAGCGGTGATTGATGTTACGACTCGTCGTTAGGGAGTTTTCTGAATACGTCTGGTTGGCGCCCACATCGGACAAGGCAAACTGACGGAACAGGTTGGTGTTGGCCCGGTTCTCCGACAGATTGAAAAAGTAACTGCCCGTGACCTGCGTTTTCTTGTTCCACACGTCGGAGTAGTTCAGGCCAATGGCATGCGTGGTGGAGATACCGCCGCTGGGGCTCACCAGAAAGTCGCCGGCGTTGTTGCCTCCACCTCCGGGCCCGCCGCCCGGACGACCACCGCCGCCAGGGCGTCCGCCACCGCCCCGGTTGCCGCCGCCGCCGGAGCTGCTGGCTACGCCCAGCAGGTCATCGGTGGCAAAGTTTTGCTCGTTGATATTGTTCGATTGGGCCACCACTGATAAGCGCCGGTCGCCCTCGAAGGAGTTGTAGTTGCCGCTCACGCGGTAGCGCTCCGGTCCGGCGCCGGCCACAAAGCGCCCAAACTGCCCGGTCTTGAACTCCGGCTTGGTTACGATGTTGATGGTTTTCTCGGTGTTGCCGTCGTTGAAACCCGAAAACTGCGACTGCTCGCTCTGCCGGTCCAGCACCTGAATCTTATCAATCATCTCAGCCGGAATGTTCTTCAGCACCGCGTCGGGGTCGTCGCCGAAAAAGGGCTTGCCGTCTACCAGAATGCGCTGCACATTCTCGCCCTGGGCCTGTACGCGGCCATCCTGCACGGTTACGCCGGGCATCTTGGTTACGAGGTCCTGGGCGTTGGCGTCGGGGTTGGTTTTGAACGCACGGGCGTTGAACTCGGCCGTGTCGCCTTTCTGCACAGCGGCAGCGGCGCGGCCCGTTACCTCTACTTCCCCCAGCTTTATCTGACTGGAGCCCAGCAAAATTCCCCCCAATACCACCGGCGAGCCAGCTACTGTGACGGGCCGGCGCTGGGTTTGGTAGCTGACAAAGGAGATGGTGAGCAGATACCGCCCCGGCGCTACCTCCGTAAAGGAAAAATTGCCCCCCGGATCGGTGGCCACGCCTTGCTTGGCGGAGTCGGGGAGGTGGATAAGCAGCACGTTGGCGCCCGGCAGCCCCGACTGGTCGGCGGCATCCAGCACGCGGCCACTTACGGTTTGGTTTTGGGCGAAAACGTTGGTCGCGGTGAAGGTCAGCCAGAAGCCGAGCAGCAGGCGTAGCGCCTTTCTCATAATCGATAGATCAGGGGTAATGCGGGCGTAGACGCCCGGCAAGGAGGAAGGTTTAATCAGAAAGTAAAATGGCTATCATTTTTCCCGCCAAGCTGGGCACGTAAATCACGTTTAAAGTCACAAAAAAACCCCCGAAGCGACTCTGGGGGGCTTTTTTGTGAAATTCTAAAAGAGATAAAAAAATCTGGTGAAAGCCATTCAGCTAATGAGACCAGTTATTGAGATCAGATTTTGCGAAGCAGCAGCAGCCCGTCGCGGAGGGGCAAAAACACGTTTTCAACCCGTGGATCGGCCTGTATCTTATCGTTGAAGGCCCGAACGGCATGGGTGTCTTTATCGGCGGGCTTTACGGAATAGGAGGGCAGCACTTTGTCGCCCCACAGCACGTTGTCGATCAGCAAAAAGCCCCCCGCGCGCACCTGACCAATGACCAGCTCGAAGTAGGCGTCGTTGTTGATTTTGTCGGCATCGATAAACACCAGATCCCAGGTTTCGGTGAGCGTGGGCAGCACGGCGCGGGCATCACCAATGTGCAGATGAACGCGCTCGGTGAGGTCGGCGGCGGCCACGTAGCGCCGGATGCGGGTTTCCAGCTCCGGATTTTGCTCAATGGTGTGCAACTCGCCGTCGGGCGTGAGGCCTTCGGCCAGACAAAGCGCCGAATAGCCCGTGAACGTACCAATTTCAAGGATGCGCCGGGGCCGTACCATGTGGCTGATCATGCTCAGCAGCCGACCTTGATGGTGGCCCGACAGCATGCGCGGCGCCAGCACCTGCACGTGGGTTTCGCGGTTGAGGCGGCGCAGCACCTCCGACTCGGGCGTGGTATGGGCTTCGGCGTACTGGTGGCGTGCGTCGTCGGGGGTCACAGTTGGGGCTGCTTTTGGGCGAGTTCGTGGGCAATTTTGCGTTTCAGGGCGCGAGCGGCGCGGGCCTGCTTGGAAGGCTGAAAATAGCGTCGCATCAAAGTTGAGGTAATAAGCAGGGCTAAGCTAATGGCGCTGATGCCCGTCACGATTAAGTAAGTGAGCAAGCTGCGCGAATACGTGTCGTGGATCAGCATAAAGGTGAGCCAGAATATTGCCGTCAGCGCACCGGTGAACGTCCAGAACAAGCGCTGAATTTTGCTGGTAGCTTTTACCAGCCGTGGCTGCACCGGGAGTTTCCAGACAAACCAGGCCATAGCCAGCAAGCCGATTACGGAGAACACATATTGCAGCCATCGATAAAGCGTAAGTGGCCCTACTTGCTGATTCAGAAAGTCAATACCTACCGAAACGGGGCTATTGTTGTGCGTAAAGGCATCCCAGAAAATGTGCGACAGACTACCCGCTAAGATGCCCAGAATGAGCCGTCCGCTCCAAAGATTACGCAAGGGCCAAGGCTCCTCGGATAGCTGACCCAGCCGCGCCCGCAACAGCAACGGCAGGCTGCGGACCAACGGACGTTTCACCACCCCATGAAACAAGCCGGCAATCAGTAGCCCCATCGGCAAATCGAACCAGAATAGGCCCACCCACGTGTGGCCATAATAACCGAAAGGCTTAAGGCGCAGAAAGTACTCGAAATCGGGGGCCATACTGCCCAATACCAACCCCGTTATCGACAGCCACCGACGGGTTCGGAAAAGCAGGGGCAATACTATAGCCGGATGCGAAAGGGTAAAGGGCATTATGAAAAGTTAGTACCTGAAGGAAAGCACAACCATGTAGCGTACTTAAATATGGGCTGATGAGTTAGGAAGAACGGGGGTTGATGACAGCTTCTCCAGCTTAAATCGCCAGATGCTGAAACCTGATTTCCCCGTTTCCTGCCAGTGCGCCGTGATGCGGTACAACCCATCGTAACGGTAGAAAAAAAGCCCCCCAGCACTCTGCATACGGCGTACCACTCGCACAGGCTGACCGGTAGTCTGGCTGCGCGCCAGCTCTAGGTTGGCGCCCGTCAGGGTTTGATCGGCCACTTGCCGGCCCGATGAGCTGCTGCGCCCGCCCTGGCCCGTGTAGAGGATAACGTCACCCAGGTCTACGTCGTCCTCGTACCCTTCGGCTAATACAATCGACTCGGCGCCTAAGCCGCTCCGTGCTCCGATGCCGGCACGGGTAGGCCGGTGTACACCGGAAGCACTCAGCTCCAGCCGGTTCAGAAACTCGTATCCTTCCTGAAAACCGGCAATTGCTCCAAACGTGGCAGGCTGCTTGGCCATCGTGGCGCTTTACTCCGGCACGTACTGCAACACGCTCAGATTGTCTTCGCGCAGCACGTCGTTGGCCAACTCGCTCAGCTCCGAAGCCGTGATAGCGCGGATACGGTCAAAAATCTCGGTGAGCGGCTCCACGCGGCCAATGTCGAGGGTGCTTTTGCCCAGAAGCTGCATCAAGCCGCTGTTGCTTTCTTCTGACATGGCCAGCTGGCCCATAAGCTGCTCTTTGGCCGTGTGCAGCTGCAAGGAACCAAGCGGCTTTTCACGCAGGGTTTTCAGCTCTTTCTGCACCAGCGCTATGGTACGCTTCACTTGCTTTTTCTCCGTACCGAAATAAATGCCAAACATACCCGTGTCGGTGTAGGGCGAATAGGTAGCGTCGATGGTGTACACGAGGCCGTATTTTTCGCGCACTCCCAGATTCAAGCGCGAGTTCATGCCCGGACCGCCCAAAATGTTGGTGAGCATGAAAAACGGAATGCGGCGTGGGTCTTCAATGGCGTACGCCGGGCCCCCGATCAGGCAGTGGGCCTGGGTTATGGGCCTACGCTCCAGTTGCTCCACCCGCTGATACGAGGAAAACGGCGTGCGCGGCCGTGGGCCCAGGCGAGCAGGCAGCGGCGCCAGGTATTTCTCGGCCAGGCGCTTCACTTCCGTAAACGGCAGATTACTTACGGAGCTAAACACCAGCCGATCAGTGCGGATATTATCGATCAGAAACTGGCGGAAGTCCTGCTGCTGAAAGCCCGAAACGCTCTGGCGGGTGCCTAGAATATTGTGGCCTAGGGCATGATTGCCAAAGATAACGGCATCGAAGTCGTCGATGATGGCGTCCTCGGGGGCGTCGTGGTACATGGCCATTTCCTCCAGTATCACGCCGCGCTCCTTTTCAATCTCGCGCTCCGGGAATATGGAGTGAAAGGTGAGGTCGGTGAGCAGCTCGAAGGCGCGCTCGAAGTGCGTGCTGAGCAGCGAGGCGTAAAAGCAGATTTTTTCCTTGGTAGTATACGCGTTCAATTCGCCCCCCACGGTTTCGAGGCGGTTGAGAATATGGAAAGAGCGGCGCTTTTCGGTGCCTTTGAACGCCATGTGCTCCCAGAAGTGAGCCAGCCCTAGCTGGTGCAAATCCTCATCACGCGAGCCAATATCGAGCAGGAAGCCGCAGTGCGCGATTTTGGTGTGCAGTACTTGTTTGTGCAGCACGCGGATGCCGTTCGGCAATTCGTGCAAATCGTAATCGGCCATTTAATACGGGCTTGGAGTCTTGTCTTGGAAACAGCAGAGGGCAAAATGGCTGAACGCGGCCACAAATTTGCCCCCCAACTAGTAATAACCAGCTACGGGCTCGACTGGTTTCCTTCTATTTTCTGGAATGATTGGAAGGGGCACAAAGGTACAAAAAAGCCCCCCGCAACGAAGTTCATTCGCCTTAGTGCTGAGCGGCCGCCCACGCCTCGGCCTCCGTCAGTGCCTCAATGAGCTGCTGCGTTTGGATGCCACGGGCGCAGTAAAAATGACCCAGGGGGCATTTTTTGTAGCCATGCAGGCCGCAGGGCTGGCAATCTAGCTCTTCCTCAATCTGGACCACCCGCGAAAACGGGCTCAGGGGCCCAAAGCCAAAAAACGGGACGGTAGAGCAAAAGACGGCGCACGTAGGCGCGCCCATCGCGGAGCACAGGTGCAGAGGCGCAGAGTCGTTCACGTAATTAAGTACCGCCCCGCGCATCAGCGCCGCCGACGCCAGCAGGGGAAGCTGACCCGCCAGGTTCACGACGCTGTCTCGTCCGCTTTCCTGGCGCAGGCGCTCACACACGGCGCTGTCGGAGGTTGCGCCCAGCAGATACACACTATAATGAGGCGGTAAGGCCCGGAGCAGCTTCAGCCATTGCTCCTCCGGAAACTGCTTGGTGAACCACACTGACGTAGGCGCAATGCACACGTACGGCCCCCGGCTTATATACGGAGCCACGGTGGCCTCATCGGCGGGCGTGGGGAAAAGGCGGGGCGGCGTAAGCGGGGCTTCGGACTCGGGGTAAAGCAAGTGAAGGTTGCGCGTTACCTCATGAATTCCCTGACCCATGAGGTGGGGCGTAACCTGCGTAAAGGCAAACGAAAGCGGATTTTTATCGAAGCCGATGCGCTTGGGTGCGCCCGAGAATGCGGTAAGAAAGCCCGTGGAGGCAAAGCGCTGCAACGTGATAACCCGCTCGTAGTCGCCGGCCCGGATGGTGCGCAGCAAGCGCCACAGGTCGCGGTACTTATGGTTTTTCTTGTCCCAGATGAGCACGTCGCGCACGTGCGGGTGCTGTTCTATGAGGCCCTCGTTGCCCTTACGGACCAAAAAATCGACGGGCGTATTCGGCTCAGTCTGGCGCAGTCTTTCCAGTAAGGCTGTGGCCAGAATAACATCGCCAATGAAAGCGGTTTGGATGAGCAGAATGGCGCGGCGCGGGTGCGACTTGGGCGGCATTAGAAGCGAAAAGCGGATAGAGCGGGGGCGAAAATACCCAAGCTGCCATAGGATACAAGCTTATGGCAAGCTCAAAGAGATCATAAGGTTGATTTTAGGAGCATAACACTAAATAGCCTACATAAAGTGCAGCCACCAGGCTATGGCAGAAAGTAGCGCGAAGCTTCTGCTTCGCGGGTCGTTTGGATCATGACGGGCCGGAGTATCCAAACAACTATTGTTCGACGGTGCACGAAACGGAAGCCTCGCGCTACCTGCATTCCCCTAACTTGCAACCGCGCCCCGGCGCCTCTTCCCATTCCCTTAAACCTAGCCCGTCCTATGCGTTACGGACCTCTTGATCCCCAGCTTTTTATTGAAAATCGCCGCAATTTCGTTCAACAGCTGCTGCCGGCGTCAATGGCCATTTTTCACGCCAACGACACCATGCCCACCAATGCAGACGGCACAATGGCTTTTCGGCAAAATAATGACCTGTTCTACCTTTCCGGCGTCGATCAGGAGGAGAGCATCCTGCTGCTGTTTCCTGATGCCAAGCTGCCGCAATACCGCGAAATACTGTTTTTGAAGGAAACCAGCGAGCATATCCTCATCTGGGAAGGCTACAAGCTGACCAAAGATGAGGCCCGCGCCAACTCCGGTGTCCGCACCATTCTGTGGCTCGACAGCTTCCAGCAGGTGCTGCACGCTCTGATGAATGAGGCGGAGAATGTGTACCTGAATACCAATGAGCACATCCGGGCGGTGGTAGAAGTGGAAACCCGCGATGCTCGCTTTATTAAGGAGATAAAAACCAAATATCCGCTGCATCAATACCGCCGCGCCGCGCCACTGCTGCACCATCTGCGGGCCATCAAGAGCCAGGAGGAAATACGGCTGATGCGCGAGGCGGCCAATATCACGGAGAAGGCGTTTCGTCGATTGCTGGGCTTTGTGAAGCCGGGCGTGTGGGAATACGAGATTGAGGCCGAAATTCTGCACGAGTTTGTGCGCAACCGCTCGCGCGGCCCGGCTTACGGCAGCATCATCGCTTCGGGCGCCAGCGCCTGCATTCTGCACTACGTCAGCAACGACCGCCAGTGTCAGGACGGCGACGTGCTGCTGCTCGACTTCGGGGCCGAATACGGCAACTACGCCGCCGACCTGTCGCGCAGCATTCCTGTGAATGGCACCTTCACCAAGCGCCAGCGTGATGTGTACGAGGCCGTGCTGTCCGTCATGAAGTTTGCTACCTCAAACCTGGTAGCCGGCAATAACATTGAAGACTACCACGCGGCCGTGGGCAAGCACATGGAGCAGGAGCTGATTAAGCTGGATCTGCTCAATGAGGCCGATGTTCGAAACCAAGATCCGGCCGCGCCGCTCTACAAGAAATACTTTATGCACGGCACCTCGCACTACCTCGGGCTCGATGTGCATGACGTGGGGGGCAAATACCGCACGTTTGAGCCGGGCATGGTGTACACCTGCGAGCCGGGTATCTACATTCGGGAGGAAGGACTGGGTATTCGGCTGGAGAATGATATTCTGATTACCCGCAGCCAGCCCGAAGATTTAATGGCTTCTATTCCGCTGGAAGTTGCCGACATCGAGCACCTCATGGGCAAGTAAGAAGATGAGCAGGCGAAGTAAGGCTCAACAGTAAGCCTGAAAAAGGGGCGTTTCGTGAAGGAACGCCCCTTTTTTGTGAGCGCTCCAACGGGTAAAACCAGTTTTTTTGAAAATTAAAAAAGATAAATATTCCTTTGCTATCGCATAGGCAAGCCTGAAAATCAGGCGGAAACGCTGTTTTGGTAGAAATAAGTTCAGAAAAATGCCCCCCATTTGAGGTCGCAACAACAACCTTATTCGTAATGGAAAGTATAGGCAGTCAGTTAAGGCTCTCATTCAACCCGGAATAAGCTGCTAAAACCAAAGAAAATGTTTTCACCTAACCTGTATGCTATGAGACACCTTCTAGCAAAATCTGCGGTCTTGGGATTAGCGCTGGTAGCAGCGGCCCCCGAGGGTCACGCTCAAAGCGCGGACCGCAAGACCGGCATTAGCCTTTACGGCAGCACCCTGCAATACCACGGCGACCTGGGCTCGGAGTGGTTCAAGTCCGACAAGATCGAAGGCGGCGGAGGCATCACGCTCTCGCGTTACCTGACGCCGGGCCTGGACATCGGCCTGTCGGCCAACTACGGGGACATGAAGTTCTCGACCAAGACGCTCAAGCCCATTGAGGATTTGGCCCCCGCTATCCGCCGCTTCGACGCCAACGTGACCACGATTGGGGTGCCCATCAAGTTCAAGCTCAACAACGGCTGGGCCCTGAAAGAGGACGCCATCTTTGCTCCTTACCTGAGCTTAGCGCCGGGTTTGATGATTGCCTCCTCGGATAAGTTCATCAACACGGGCACCGGGGGCGAAACCTTCCAAGGCAACAAAGACCACTACGCGGCGTATTTGCACGGCGCGGCCGGTATCGCCCTAAACTTCTCCCCCTCCTTCGGCATCTTCGTGCAGACGGGCCAGATCTACGGCCTGACCAACACGATTGACAACGTGGATAAAGGCGATCTGAATGACCGCTACCTCCAGCACTCAGCCGGTATCACTTACAACTTTGGCAAGCCCAAGGATGAGGATATGGACGGTGTGCCAGACCGCAAAGACAAGTGCCCCGCCACTCCAGCCGGCGTAGCCGTGGACGAAGCTGGTTGCCCATTAGATGGTGACGGCGACGGTGTACCGGATTACCAGGACAAGTGCCCCACCGAGAAAGGCTTGGCTAACCTAGAAGGTTGCCCAGACCGTGATAACGACGGTGTACGTGACTCAGAAGATGAGTGCCCAGACCAAGCTGGTACGGCTGCACTCCGTGGTTGCCCTGACGCTGATGGCGACGGTGTAGCTGATAAGAATGACACTTGCCCAGACACCCCTGCCGGTACTCAAGTTGATGCTACAGGCTGCCCTGTAAACCTCGACCAAGACGGTGACGGTATCCCAGACAACGTTGATAAGTGCCCTGGCACGCCAACCGGCGCTACGGTAGACTCTACTGGCTGCCGCGTAATTGACCCTGCTTTGATGCAGAAAGTACGTCCAGTACAGTTCGAAACCAACAGCACGGTGATTCGTCGCCAGTCGTATGGCACGCTTGACAACATGATCAAGATTCTGGAGCAATACCCCGAGTATAGCCTCCGCATTGCTGGTCACGCTGACAGCCGCGGTACGAATGAGTACAATCAAGGTCTGTCGGAGCGTCGTGCAGCCTCGGCCAAGCGCTACTTCACTGGCAAGACAGTTGATCCGAACCGTATCACTACGGTAGGCTTCGGCGAAGATCAGCCCGCTGCACCGAACACTTCGGCTGCCGGCATGGCTAAGAACCGCCGTGTAGAGTTCACCTTCGAGTTCTACATCCCAAGCCAGCCTCAGCCTTAATCGCTGACCTGCTTTAGCCCAAAAAGCGGCGGACCCACAGGTCCGCCGCTTTTTTTGTCGTGGCTGCTGGCATGTAGTATGCATATCTGTAAAAAAGCCCCCCAGGATGTTCTGGGGGGCTTTTTGTTTTTTTTAAATACTGATCAACAACACAATGAGTTTGTGGCAGCCAGCCTCGGTAACTAGTAACTAGCGGGTTATAGCTTTCGTGTCTCTGAGGCGTAGCTTAGGCTTTCATCGCAATAAGCTGATTTGCAAACCGGGTTGCTTCAGGACTTAAAGAATCTATTAAAGCTGACTACCATAGCTTTTACACTCTTAGATATAGCAGCTTTGCGAACGGGATAGAGACGCGTAGTGGCTGTGCCCCGTTCACACAATATTATAGCCAAAAAAGCCCCCCAGAATTCTCTGGGGGGCTTTTTTGGCAATGAATAAATACGGTTTCTACTGGGTTAGTTCACCAACGGCGCCGGGCAGAAACTTTATCAGCTCATCAACCTGAGAACGGGTGAAATTGCCGGATACGGCTATCAAAGCAAAGGATTCGGGCACGGCTTCTACGTTGCCGGTAGCCACGAGCTCCGGTACCCGGTCGCCTTGCTGGCGGATGGCGTAGCGCGTAATAGTCGTGCTGGCCGAATCGGCGGATACGGGAATGGACGTGTATCGCTCGCTGGCCAGCAGGCCGTCTACTTCCTTATTGAGGCCATCCGCCACCAGGCGCTGGGCCCGATCGGTGGTAGGGGTGAAGGTGAGCATTTTAATCTCGCGTACCGAGGTCAGCGCCTGCGCTAGCTCATTATTGCCCCCCAGCTTGCCCAGGCGTGCCAGCAGCAGCCGGGTGGTAAAGCCAGCCGATAAGGTGGTTGCCTTGAAGCCGGAGCGGTTCTCGTATTTGCGAAAAAACTCAGCAACCGTACGGGCTGGGGTTTCGGGGCCGCTTGTGCGGCAGCTTACCGTGAGAACAAGGCCCATTACGGCGACGAGCGAAAGCAGACGTAGTTTGGTATACATAGGGAGGGAGCAAAGGTGGTTTGGCTCCCATACGTAGCTTGGCGGCAGCCCGTTCGAACGGAGGCTCTAATCGAAGGAAACAGTGTTCAGAAAAAAAACGTCGCGGCCCGCGCCCCGGTGAGCGCGCACGTATTGATAGCCGAATGCCAAGAACCGGCTGCCGTACCACGCTTGCATGCCCTCGTAGTTGGTGCTGCTCAGCTTCTCCTTAACCTCCGGGTTAGCAGGCTGCAAAGGCACCACCAGATCATTGGGTGTTGGTAAGCTGCGGTCAATGATTTTGTAGTGGATATTTTCCTCTTCCAGATAGGTCATCACGAGGCGCTGGCCATCGGGCATGGGCCGCAGCCGCACTGTTTCTTCCAACTCATACGATTCCACATCTTTCAGGACGAAAGTGTTGTCCCAGAGTAGGTTGCCACGCCGATCGAAGCCGCACACAATGGCGTGGGTGGTGTGGTATCCGTCGAACTGCCGGTACCGGGTGCCTACCATGCCGGGGCCGTAACTGTCGCTGCGGTAGCGCGGATAATACACCTCCGCCACCAGCACGTAGCCGTTTTGGAAAGGCATTAAGTCGTGCACGAGCAGGCGGTAGCGCAGCGGCAGCTCCCGGTTGGCCGCGCGCCGCTCCTGACTGCGCTGCCGAATACGGGCGGCCCTAGCTGGCTTCAGGTAATCGAAAAAGTGCTTCAGACGCGTAAAATCATAGAAACGCAGGGAGTGCCGGACGCCCGTGGGGGTGGTACCCGCCGTCAGATCAGCCGAAAAAATGCCCTGAGAATAGCGCGGGTCGCGGAGGGTGTAGGTGCCGGCCAACATACGGTCGGAGCTGTCGCCGAGGCTGACTTGCGCCGTTATCAGGCTGCGCTCACTCTCGGTCTGAACAAACTCCGAATTAATCAATTCGCCATCGGCGGAAAGCTGCTTTAGCTGCAAGCGCGATTTCACCCCGTTCGACTGCCGCATAATTACCTCGGCGCGCTTAGTTGCGGAGTCGGTGAGAAAGGTGAGTTCCGTGGAAAGCGGCTCGTACACCGACGGCAGCAATTGGTGCTTGCCGGTTTTCATATCCAGCTTCACTACCGTCATGTGCTGATCCAGGAGCACCGTCACGAACAGATTGCCTGCCAGTACTTTCTGGTCCAGCACATCGCGCGTCACCTCCGTATCGAACTTAACCAAAGCCACGTCGCCGGTGCGACCATCGAGGCCCGCTACCAGCAAGCGCTCCGGGGCGTAGCGCGACTGAAACAGCGCGTACACCGCCGTGGCCTCGGCACTCATCAGCTTGAACTCGTACTCGATCGGAATCTCCACATTCCGCGTGCCCAGATCCTTGAGCTGGTGGTCATATTTGTGGAAGGTGTAGCTAGTGCGTGAGCCAATAAAAACGTCCTTCTCCACCAGCATCACCACGCTGCTGTCCTCGGGGATGGCCAGCACGTGCACATCCGTATCATATTGAGTGAAAGGCAACTCCAGGCGGGCGGGCTGGGCGGGAACGATGGACGTCTCGGGCTCCTGGGCGGCTACTGGCTGCCATGCTACCACCAGCGCCATCATTCCGAGCCACCCGACTATTATATTTTTCATAGCTGACATGCGCCCTATTCGCTGTGACGCTTAGTAAGATACGACGAAGACGGCGTAAAGTCATGTGGTGCAGCTTGTTGTTGGGGGGCTTTTTATGCCTGATTCAGCCGCCAGCAAACAGGCCACGCCAAAAAAAGCCCTCCAGCCCATAATTAAGCGAAAAAGCCTGTTCTACGGACAGTAGACAGGCTTTTCAAAGTATCTGCGTTTCGGGGCTTAGCTGCCCAGCTCCAGCACTACATCAAACTCCTCACTGCGCAACGGCATCACGGACAGACGCGACTGCCGCAGCAGTCCAATCTGACTGAGGCGCGCGTCGAGCTTAATGGCCGCCAGGGATACGGGGCGGGGGAGGGGCTGGTGCGGACGCAACGCAACGGCTACCCAGCCGCTTTCGGGTGGCGCGGTGGCATCGGGAGCGGCAGGCGCGGCTACCTCGGCCAGCCCGACCACGGTTTTATCGGTTACGCTGTGGTAGAACAGCACGAGGTCGCCGGGCTGCATTTGTTGGAGGTAGTTGCGGGCCTGGAAGTTGCGGACGCCAGTCCAGTGGGTGTGCCCATCGCGCACAAAGTCAGCCCAAGAGTAGGCTGCGGGTTCGGATTTAACAAGCCAGTAATTCACTTCAAAAAATAAGTCAGCCGGAAATTCAGAAAAAACTACACGCTAAAAAGCCCGGCAAAAGACGGCCTAAATTTCTCTAGATTCGCTTTTGCCGGGCTTTTTTGCCCCCCAACAGTCGTAGGAAAGTGCTTAGCGCAGGCGCAACACAACCAGCTTGTCGTTCTCCACGCGCAGCACGCGCAACCGGAATGGAGGGCGCAGCTCCGTGTTTTCTAGCGTCATCGTCAGGATATCCTGGTTTTCCTCCATTGGCTCCCAGCGACCAATATGCGCCTCCGGAGCATCAGCGGGGCCGAAGGTGTAAAACGTAAACTGCCCATCCTTATCGAAGCGCAACCCATCCAGATAAACCGGACCGTAGCGCGGCACGCTGGGGGGCATTATGTAGCCCTGGGGCCGATAAATAACGGTATCGCCGGGGCGGGCTTCGTGCGAGTTGTACCAGGAGCGGCCGTAGAGCGGCCCCGTCGGTCCCTCCGGATTCAGCCTCATCAGATCGCCTACGTTTTCGGTACAGGCCACCAATACCAGCGCTACAAAAGCGGTCAGGAGCGAAAGGATAGAAATGCGCATAATTGAATATATAATAGAACAGTACCAGGAGCCGCAGACGAAACGAAAGGTTGCAAGGCTATTGCGGCAAACGACGAATTTTAAATAAATCCTTTTCCAGCGATACAATTTCGAGCCTGTAGCCTGCCTCCTCCGGATTATCGAAAGTGATGCGAAGTACTGACTCACCTTCGGCTTTCCACTGGCCTTTATGACCTTCAAGCCCGTCCGTAGGAGCAATGTCGTATTGTGTAAAAAGGCCATTGTGCTCGAAGTTGAACCCGGTACGGCCCCGCGAAGGGGCAAACGAATACGTATTAGGCCGGTACACTTCTATATCCTCCACATCCTCCTCGTGCGCGTGCAGCCAAGTACCTTCGAGCAGAAGCAGCTGCGGCGACTTGCGTGGGTCGGGTTTACACGTCACGGCTAGCAGCAGCACGCTCAGGCAGCAAAGCAGAGAAAACAGGCGCATAGCAACAGCGTAAGAGTGAGGAATGAGCGAGTAAATTAAAGGCTTTCATTTTACCATCAATAGTTGTACCCGAAAAGCCTATTGGCCTTTATTCCCCCGTATTATTTAAAACATAATATTTCCCAACCCTGTACCTTTACTTTCCTTCTCCATCCCCCGCTGGGGGGCAAATTCTGCTTCTGTTTTGGACAATCGCGCCCTGATTCGCGCCTTCCGCCTAGCGGCCTCGCTGCTGGAAGTGCACGACGAAAATTCGTTTAAAATCCGGGCCTATGAAGGCACCGCTGCTGCCCTCGAACGCCTCGAGTTTTCGGTGGCCGAAGTAGAGCGTACCGGCCTGCCCGACCGCACGGGCCTGAGCAAAACCGCCGCCGCCCGCGTGGCCGAAATGCTGGATACCGGCACTTTTGAAGAGCTCACGCGCCTGCTGAGCATCACGCCGCCCGGTGTGGTTGAGATGCTGAATATCAAAGGCATCGGCCCCAAAAAGATTCGGGCGCTGTGGCGCGAGCTGGGCGTAGAAAGCCCAGACGCCCTGCGTGCCGCCGCCGAGCGCGACGAGGTAAGTAAGCTCAAAGGATTCGGCAAAAAAACCCAGGACGCCATTCTGCAAGCCCTCGAATTCAACGACCAAAGTCGGGGCAAGCTGCTGTATCCGCAGGCCGAAGAGCTAGCCGATGAACTGATTGCTCTTTTGCAGGAGGCATTATTTACGGAGTCTGTGGCCGTGGCGGGGGAGGTGCGCCGCCGCCTGGAAGTAGTGGAAAACGTGGTGCTGGTAGCGGCCACCACTCAGCCCGAGAAAGCCCACAAGCTGCTGAACTCCCTCGATGGCCTTACCGCCGACCCCGCGCGTTCGGGGCCGTTTGCGTGGCGTGGCACGGCTACGGCATCCGGCGTAAAAGTGGAAGTGCTGCTGGTAGCCAAGGATGATTTTACAAATCAGCTTTTTCTGCTGACTGGCGCCGAAGCCCATTTGTCGGAGATATTTGCCCCCCAGGCCGCGCATGGCCAGCCGGCTACGTTGCGGCAGCTGCTAAAAAAGGAGCGCTTCTACCAGGAAACGGCTATTTATGAAAAAGCTGGCCTCCAATACGTAGAGCCTGAGTTGCGGGAAGGCCTCGGTGAACTGACATTAGCCAAAGAGCATAAGCTGCCTAAGCTGCTGGAAGATGCCGACCTGCGTGGGAGCGTGCACAACCACAGCAACTACTCCGACGGGGCGCACACGCTGCGCCAAATGGCGGAGTTTCTGCGGGATGAAGGCTACGAGTATTTGGGCATCTGTGACCACTCGCAGGCTGCACACTATGCCAACGGCCTCAGCCCGGAGCGGGTGCGCCAGCAGCACCGCGAAATAGACGAGTTGAACAAAGAGCTTGCGCCCTTCCGCATTTTTAAGGGCATTGAAAGCGACATTCTCGGCGATGGTGCCCTGGATTACCAACCCTCGGTGCTGGCGTCGTTTGACTTTGTGGTGGCGTCGGTGCATAGCAACCTCAAAATGGACGAAGCCCGCGCTACCACACGCATGCTTCGGGCCATTGAGAACCCGTATTGTACGATGCTGGGCCACCCGACCGGGCGTCTGCTGCTGCGCCGCGAAGGCTACCCGATTGACTATAAAGCCGTTATCGATGCCTGTGCCCGGCACCAGGTTATCATTGAGATAAACGCCAATCCGTGGCGGCTTGACCTTGACTGGCGCTGGGTGCGCTACGCCCTTGATCAAGGCGTGAAGCTGAGCATCAACCCCGATGCGCACCATACCAAGGGCTACGCGGATATGCGCTACGGCGTATTTATGGGGCGCAAAGGCGGCCTGACAAAGGAAATGACGTTTAATGCCATGTCTAGGGAGGAAGTAGCCACGTACTTTGCAGAGCGAAAAGCCAAGATTAAGCCGGCCGAAGAGTTTAAAACGACCTTGTTTTAACGGGGGCGCGGGCTGCCGTTAAATAGCTTATGAAGATTCTCGTTCTGCGCTTTTCCTCCATCGGCGACATTGTGCTGACAACACCCGTGGTGCGGGCGCTAAAACAGCAGTTGGCGGGTGCGCAGGTGCATTTTTGTACCAAGCCGTCCTACCGCAGTATCATCGAGCCGAATCCGTACGTGGATAAGGCGCATTATCTTACTGGTTCGCTCACGGAGCTGGTAAACGAGCTGAAAGCCGAGCGTTTCGACTACATCATCGACCTGCACAATAACCTGCGCACCCGCCTGCTGAAGCTGCGTTTGGGAGTGCCCGCTTCGAGCTTCGATAAGCTGAATGTGCGTAAGTGGCTGCTGGTGAACCTGAAGATCAATACCATGCCCCAGCTGCACATCGTGGACCGCTACCTGGCTGCGGCCTCGCCTCTGGGGGTGCGCAATGATGGTCAGGGGCTGGATTATTTTATTCCGGCTAAGGATGAGGTAAACCTAAATATGCTCCCGGCGGGCTTTCAGCGGGGTTACGTGGCCTTTGCTATCGGGGCGCAGCATGCTACCAAGCGCCTGCCCGTGGACCGCATTATCGAGTTGTGCGGATTGCTGCGCCGGCCGGTGGTGCTGCTTGGTGGCCCCGAGGACGAAACGACGGGCCATGTGGTGGGGCTGGCGTTTGCCAAGCAAGCTGCTGTCTCGCCACCGCTTGCGCGCAAAGTCCCCGACAGCCCTTATTACTTTCCGTCCGAACCGAGTACTGTTACTGCTCCAACAACCATTATTTATAATGCCTGCGGGCACTATTCGCTCAATCAATCGGCCTCGCTGGTAAAACAAGCTCAGCTCGTAGTAAGCCACGATACGGGCCTGATGCACATTGCGGCGGCCTTTAAAAAGGAGATCTTCAGCGTGTGGGGAAATACGGTGCCGGAGTTTGGTATGTATCCTTACCGCACCGAATTCCGCATTCTGGAAAGGCCGGGGCTTTCGTGTCGGCCGTGCTCCAAGATTGGCTACGAAAAATGCCCCCTGGGTCACTTCAAGTGTATGCGCGAAATTCAATTCGATCTGGATTTGCCCCCCACCCACGATGGCCGCTGATAGTCGCCTGCCCGCCCGCACCTAGATTGTGTCGCGCCCTGTTTATCCTTTAAAAAGCCCGCTGAGAGGCAAATATTAAGACGGAATAAAAAAAGAAGGCCATATACGAATATGTTGTTTTAAAAGTTGCAAATAAATTGTTGCTTTGTCGATAAAACCATATTCTAACCCTTCCTTCTTTTACTCAATTTATGCGTCTTTTTACATTTGGGGCTCGCGCCCTCACCTTGGTTATGCTGTTCTTATGCACGGCTTGCGGACCTAACATTTATCTGGCTAATGACTTTCGTGCTTATGCCCCAAAACACAAAACGGTAGCCATTCTGCCCGCTGCCGTAACAATGCAGCTACGGCCTAATCAGGCGCGCCACACGACGCCGGAGCAGCATAGCGAGCTGGAGTATAAAAGCGGCATCGACTTTCAGGAAAAAATCTATGCCTGGCTGTTGCGCCGCAGCCAGCAGCGCGGCTATACCGTCGAGTTTCAGGATGTGACGCAGACAAACGCGAAGCTGCGCGAGTTGCAGATTCCATATAGCGAGCTGCGCACGCATTCGGCCCAGGAGTTAGCTGCAGCACTAGGTGTAGATGCTGTATTGACCACCAGCGTACGCACCACCAAGCCCATGAGCGACGGCGCTGCCTTGGCCGTGGGCGTGTTGGTGGGCGCTTGGGGCGCTACCAACCAGGCCAATATAACCGTCAATATTCACGAGTCGGATGCCGGTAAGCTGCTGTGGAAGTACGACTACGTAGCCGCTGGCTCGGTGGGAAGCTCGACGGAAGGCATGGTGAACATGCTGATGCGCAATGCTTCAAAGAAGTTTCCTTACACGCCTAAATCCTAAGGTGTAGCATATCCGACCTTCGTGTCGGGACCAGGAGGGCTGTTTCTGCTAATGGGCGGGAGCAGCCCTCCATGTTTATAGAACTTTATCGTAGCGGGATAAATGAGGGAGAAAAAGAGTAAATTATAGCTTTCCTATCTATTCCTGATACTATGGCTGATGCTTCTGTTAAGTCCGTTCTTGTGAAAGTTGGTTCTGATGCCCTGTTAGCTGATGTGCAGGCCGGACGCCATACGTTTGTGCTGGATGAGCCCGAAGGGGTAGGTGGCGAAGACCGAGGACCAACGCCCTACGATATGCTGCTCGCGGCGCTGGGCGCCTGCACCGCCATCACCCTGCGCCTCTACGCCGACCAGAAAAAATGGCCCCTGGAAGCAATAGAAGTGCGCTTGCGCCATCAGCGGGTACATCGCACCGACTGTGATAAGTGTGAGCAGGAAGGCCAGATGCTGGAGGAAGTAGAGAAAGAACTGCGGCTGGTGGGGCCGCTCACGCCGGAGCAGCGCCAACGCTTGGAAATAATTTCGCAGAAGTGCCCTGTGCAGAAAACCCTGATGAGTGGCTTGCGCATCAGAACTCAGCTGGTGCCCGAAAGCAACTGATTCTCCTAAAACCTCTTATATGGAAGCTAAACCGCCTTGCAGTCACCTTGGTAGCTTAACGGAGATTATCGAGGATAAGCAGTATATCTGCCCTGAATGCGTAGCCCTGGGCGACCAGTGGGTGCACCTGCGCGTATGCCAGACCTGCGGGCACGTGGGCTGCTGCGACAACTCCAAAAATAAGCACGCCACCCGTCACTTTCACACCACCCATCACCCCGTTATTACCTCCGCCGAGCCCGGTGAGCGGTGGGCCTGGTGCTACATTGATAGTGCATTTGCTGAGTATTAAGCCATGATCTGAGGCAAGGGGTAAACGCGTATTCGGCCAATCCCTACAGCAAAAAAGCCCCCCAGAAGCAGTCTGGGGGGCTTTTTTGCGCTGATGACAAAATTAATTCGTGATCTTATCGAAGCCGCAGTAGCTGTGAAGTGCTTTTGGCAGGTTGATGCCGTCCTCCGTTTGGTTGTTTTCCAGCAAGGCGGCTACAATACGAGGCAACGCCAGGGCCGAACCATTGAGCGTATGCAGAAGCTGCGTTTTGCCGCCTTCTGCCCGGTAGCGCAGCTTAAGACGATTGGCCTGGTACGTTTCAAAGTTGCTAGCCGAGCTTACTTCCAGCCACCGGCCCTGGGCAGCACTCCATACTTCGAGGTCGTAGGTAAGAGCCGAAGTAAAGCTCATATCGCCGCCACAGAGGCGCAGCACGCGATAAGGAAGCTCCAATTTTTGCAGCAAGCCCTCAATGTGTGCCCGCATTTCTTCTAGAATACCGTAGCTCTGCTCAGGCAAAGAAATTTGAACGATTTCTACTTTGTCGAACTGGTGCAGGCGATTCAGGCCCCGTACATCTGCCCCCCAAGAGCCCGCTTCGCGCCGAAAGCAGGGCGTGTAGCCCGCGTTCCGGATGGGCAGCTTATCGGTGGCAATAATCTCGTCGCGGTAAAGGTTCGTGATGGGTACCTCGGCCGTCGGAATCAGGTAGAGATTATCCTGCGCGTCGTGGTACATCTGCCCGTCTTTGTCGGGGAGCTGTCCGGTGCCGTAGCCCGAGGCTTCATTTACCAAGATGGGCGGCTGCACTTCAAAGTAGCCAGCCTGCCGCGCTTCATCCAGAAAAAAGTTGATAAGCGCGCGCTGTAAGCGGGCGCCTTGTCCCTTGTATACCGGGAAGCCAGCGCCGCTTATCTTGTTGCCCAGCTCGAAGTCGATGATGTCGTACTTCTTTATCAAATCCCAGTGGGGGAGGGCCGTGGGGGGCAAATCGGGCTTAGCGCCATGCTCCGATACTACTTCATTATCCTGCGGCGTGCGGCCCGTGGGCACACTGCTATGGGGCAGGTTGGGCAGCTTAAGCAACAGCTGCTGCAAAGCAATTTCTACCTGGCCCAGCTCGTCGGCGTGGGTTTTTATATCCGCTTTGAGGGCGGCCGTACGGGCTTTCAGGTCCTCGGCACCGGCTTTATTGCCGCTTTTCATCAAGCCACCAATCTGGCGAGCCAGCTCATTCGCTTCCGCCTGGGCCGAGTCGTGGGCGGTTTGCAGCTGGCGGCGGCGCTGATCGAGGTTGAGAATGGCCGTAACGTCGGCTTCAGCGGTGGGATAGTGCTTTTTGGCCAGGCCGGCCAGCACGAGGTCGGTGTGTTCTTTTAAAACGGAAACTTGCAGCATAAGGCAAAAGTAGGGAAGTAGCGGAAGCTTTTGTATTCGAAGCAGGCGTAAATATCAAGGCTGACCAGAAGACGCCGCGTAGGTAAATGCGCCGCTGCGAACCATTACGACAGCGCTAATGTCCTTACTATCGTGGCGAATAGCCCGAAAAAAAGCATATCTGATTTGGCGGTTTACCCGTATTAGTCTAACATTGCGACAACAAGCCGGCGGCTGATGCCGGGTCCGCAGTATTTTTTGCTCGCGTACGGCCCGCTTTTATTTCCAGCGCCTCCCGAGTACCCCATTTCCTACGTCTTCTGTGCTTCGCACCGCGCTGCGGTTGCCCTTTATGCCCCGGTTGGCCCGTGCTGCTCCCTATCCATTCTTGTCTGGTATCTCCACCCCCCTTCTGCCCGTTTTCCTCCTAGTTTAGTTTATGTACAATATTGAAGAATTGAAGGACCGTTTGCTTTCCGAGCTAAAAGAAATAGCGGAAGAGCTGAAGGTCGGTAACTTCAAAAAGCTCAGCAAGCAGGATCTGATCTATAAGATTCTCGATCAGCAGGCCATTATTCCCGCCGATCAGCTTCCCCAGAAGATGATAAAGCCCGCCAGCGCTAAAAATGGAGCTGAGCTGCCCTTTTCGGATGTAGCAGAAGCCGATGCTGTACCGGCCGCCGCACCTGCGGCTCCCGCTGCGCGTCCGGCTCCAGCCCGCGCCCGCGCTACCCGTAGTGCCGCTCCAGCGCCTGTTGCTGCTGCCGATGCTGCCTTGGCTGTGGCTCCTGCTGCAACTCCGGCGCCTGAGCTAGCGCTGGCCGATGCACCAGTTGCCGTAGCCGCTCCCGCAGAGGCTACTGTAGCTGCCGACACCGAACTCCTGCCTGACGCGGGTGCCGCCCGGCCCGTAAAGTTGTACCAACGACCTGAGCGCCGCCTGCGCAATGGTGTTGAGCGCACCCGCACCGAAGAAGTAGCACCCACTACGACTTTGAATGGTGTCGCCAATGGCATTGACACATCGGGGGGCGACGTGCCCGCTTCTCTGACGCCGGAAGGTGCCGTAGAGGCTGCTGCCGAGGCGCACTCCGAAACGCCTGCTGCTCCTGTTTCCTTTGCGCCTAATGCACCACGCGAGCCGCGCACCGATCATCCTACTGCCCCCCGCGAGCGCGAATACCGCGACGTCCGCGAGCCCCGCGAACCTAGGGAGCAGCGTGAGCCCCGCACCGACGGCCCGCGCGAGCGTGAATACCGTAACGATGCGCCACGCGAAAACCGCGAGCCGCGGGAATTCCGGGAGCCCCGCGAACCGCGCGATAATAGCCGCGAAAACCGGGAGCCGCGCCCACTACGCGATGCCCCGCGGGATAACCGCGAACTACGAGAGCCCCGCGAAAACCGGGAGCCACGGGAGTTGCGCGAGCCCCGCGAACCAAGAGAAAACCGTGAGCCGCGTGAAAATCGGGAGCCGCGGGAAGGCCGCGACCAGCAGCGCCGCGATGACCGCTTTGCGGCCCGCGACCAGCAGCGCGCCCCGCGCCCTGATGGTGGTCAGCAGCCCGCTGGCCAGCCGCAGCGCCCGCGCAACGACTTTGACATTGTAGTGGATGGCGAAGGCACGCTGGAGCTTATGCCCGATGGTGGCTACGGCTTCCTGCGCTCACCTTTCTACAATTACCTCGCCTCGCCCGACGATATTTATGTGGCACCACAGCAGGTAAAGCAGTTTGGCTTAAAGGCTGGCGACACGGTAAAATGCACGATTCGCCCGCCCCGCGAAGGCGAAAAATACTTTGCGCTGGTTGGGGTAGAAAGCATCAACGGCCGCACGGTGGAAGAAGCGCGCGACCGAATTCCGTTCAACAACCTTACGCCGCTGTTTGCGGAGGAGCGCCTGAAGCTGACGACCAAGTCCAGCCTGCTCAGTACCCGCATTCTGGATTTGTTTGCACCGATTGGCAAAGGCCAACGCGGTCTGATTGTGGCCCAGCCCAAAACCGGTAAGACGGTTCTGTTGCAGGAAATTGCCAACGCTATTTCCGAAAACCACCCCGAGGTTTATCTCATTATCCTGCTGATCGATGAGCGGCCGGAAGAGGTAACGGATATGGCGCGCTCGGTGAAAGCTGAGGTGCTTAGCTCTACCTTCGACGAGACGGCCGACCGCCACGTGAAGATTGCCAGCATTGCTTTGGACAAAGCCAAGCGCCTTGTAGAGTGCGGCCACGACGTAGTTATCCTCTTGGACTCTATTACCCGTCTGGCCCGCGCTTACAACACGGTGCAGCCGGCTTCGGGCAAAATTCTGTCGGGTGGTGTGGATGCCAATGCGTTGCACAAGCCCAAGCGTTTCTTCGGTGCGGCCCGTAACGTAGAAAATGGCGGCTCGCTGACCATTATCGCCACGGCACTGATCGAGACTGGCTCCAAAATGGACGAGGTTATCTTTGAGGAATTCAAAGGTACCGGCAACATGGAATTGCAGCTGGACCGCAAACTGGCTAACAAGCGCATCTTCCCAGCCATCGACGTACCAGCTTCCGGCACTCGCCGCGAAGACCTACTCATGGGCAAGGAAGAACTCAGCCGCATTTGGGTACTGCGCAAGTTCATGTCCGACATGACTGCCGTAGAAGCTATGGAATTCCTGAAAGACCGCATCAAAGACACCAAGAACAACAACGAGTTCTTGATGTCGATGAACGGCTAACGTGTTTCTTAAATATGAAAAAAGCCCCCCGGATACTATTTGGGGGGCTTTTTTGTGCTTGCAGATTGGTTGTACCATCAAGTAAAAAGTCAAGTACATGAACCGACTTAAGTTCTTGAATACTTTGTCAACATGATTCGGTATACGATGAACCAAAACACACAGAATACCACAGCCTGCGCTAACAAAATTTCAGCATAATTATCAGGCTCCATATATGCTATTCCAAAACCAATGAAGCTAACTGGTAGTGTTACCAACAATCCTAACATTACCCAATCCCCATAGAGTGGAGGGTATAGGCATATAACACTTGCTGTTCCTAGCCCGACGTATAAAAATGATAGAGCAAATGAGCTTTTGAGAGCACGGTTCTGCAAATCATTCATATTGTCAATCAATTACAAAGGCAGGAATGAGTAAATATATCAGCATTTGCACCACGCCCGCACAAGGCGGTACTTTGAAACATGGAAAACACGCCCGACCTCCCCGAACTGCTGTACATCTTTGATCCGCTTTGCGGCTGGTGCTATGGCATGACGCCCGTAATCCAGCGCGTGCGCACCGAAATGGCGGGCCAGATTCAGGTGTCTGTGCTCAGCGGTGGGATGGTGACCGGCGAGCGAGTAGCTCCTTTGCGAGCCAAGTGGAATTACATCAAAAACGCCCTACAGGATGTGGAGCGGGCGGCTGGAGTGCGTTTTGGTGAAGCGTATCGTATGTTAGGAGAGGAAGGCAGCGTTATTCAGAGCTCCGAGCCACCCTGCCGCGCCCTCACCGTTTTTCGCCAGCTGAATAGTGACCCCAGCCGTGTCATTGATTTTGCCCACGACATCCAGCAGGCGCATTATTTTCATGGCTTGGATTTGAATGACCCAGCTATCTATTCGGCGCTGATTGCCCCTTATGATGTGGATGCAGCCGAGTTTGAGCGCCGCTTAGTGCTCCCCGAAACAGCCACGGCGACCCGCCAAGAGTTTGCGGCCGTGGAGCGCATTGACGTCCAAGGCTTCCCAACGACGATACTGCGCGTGGGCCAGCAGGGCTACGTGCTGGCGCGGGGTTTTCAGCCCTATGAAGCCTTCAGCAAAGCCGTGCGACAGGCCTTGCAGCAGGCTGCAGAAGAGCAGTAATGCAACTTTAGACTGCGTGTCAGCCGCCGATGCTGCCAATTCGTACCACCTGCTGTTTGATCGGCGACCAGGCAATACGGCGGCCGTCTTCTTTGCCAACTAAATACTGAAAGCCAATGGAATCGGGGCGGCGGCGCAGGTCGTCCCAGGTGGTGCGGTCGATGGTGCCGGCTTGGTAAGTGTCTTTGGCGGTAACGGCCGGCGTGCGGAAGTTTTTGTCGGCAAAAAACTCGTCCATGCGGCGGCGCACAAATGCTTCGCGCTCAGCCTGCGTGGCGGTGCTGTTTTTCATCTCATACACCATCGACGCCTCCAGATCGGCGGCAGAAAGCACCTCCCGAAAAATCGTTTCGCCACTGGAATTGGTGATGGTAAAAGTCGCTTCGCCGGCCAGCAGCGAAGGACCGCGCAGCACCAGCTTAAATTCATCGTCGGTGGAAGGGGAGGAAAAGCGTCGCCGCCGCTGCACCGTTTTGAGCGTGTCCGATTGAGCATTGACGGCTGGCGCGCGGGTCGTGTCCATGGGCTCGGCCGGAGCAGTCGCACTCGCCGTATCCGACGACTCTATCTGAGTGGAATCGGGCCGGGAGCATGCTCCGAGCACTATGAGCAGGAAAGCCGAGCATAGGAAATGACGCATACGAGAGGCAATTGGAAAGCTGTTTCCAATACGGAATAGGTTGAATTACTGTTCTGGGGGGCTTTTTTAAAGCGAATCTCTGCGTCGTTCTCTACTGCACTACCCAATGCCGCAGCACCAGCATCAGGACGAAAGCCGCGCTCAAACACAGCGACGACACTTGGTTCATGCGCATGGTGCGCTCAAAGCTGGCCGCAGCCGCATCGGACCAAGCCAGGAAAGCCCAGCGGCTGAATAAAGCCACTACCGGCCCGGTCGCCACCAAGAAGATCAGCAGGTTGCGTAGTTCGTCGCGCTGCCAATAGGTAAAGCCCAGGAGCGCGGCGCCGAACAGCAACCCCACCGCCGCAAACACAAACGTACCCCGAATGCCCAGCACGAGGCTCAGGGTTTGGTCGCCGCGCTGCCGGTCTTCTTGGTGCTGATATACCTGTGTCAGCGGATAGGAACCGCACAAAAACAGCGTACTCACCAAGGCCAGCAGTAAGTTGTCGGGGGCCAGAATTTCCTCAAATTTGCCCCCCGCGCCCACTTGCGTCATCAGAAAGGTGAAGGCGCCCTGAAACACAACGACGACCAACGTACTCAGAAATGGGTACTTCTTCAGCCGGATGCCCTCGTAGCTATAGGCTTTGGAAATAAGCAGATACACGACTACTAGCCCTGCAAACAGCGGGCTGAGCAGCCAGGCGCCCACCACCGCCAGCATATCAAACAGCCACACCAGATGCAGCAGCTCCTCCGATACCTTGGGGGGCTTTTTGAGGCCACCGATGCTGCCTTCGTCGCGGTCGTAATAGGAGTTGTAGCCGTTGGAAGCCGGGTAAGCCAGCACATGTAGCACCACAAACACGCCCGCCGCCCGCCACAAGCTAAACGGCTCACGCAAGGCACTCAGCCCAAACCAGAATACCGGCATCAGGTACACGGAGAAGGGAATGCGCAGCAGCGGCACAGCACGGCGGTAAGCAAGAAGCATGGGAGCGATTAGGTAGCAGTTGCCTGATAAGGTAGAAAGGTAAGCGGAGTTACGCTGCCATTTGGCCCTAGGCCTTTTTTGGCCAGCCCACTAAGTACGTGACCTGCGAGCCCGACCAGTGCTTCACTTTACCGGCCCGCCACTCAAATTTGCCCCCCAGATCGGCTTTACATGCTAAGGCCAGCAGCCGATCCGTTGGGTACATGCGCAGAATGGATACGGTGCCGTCCCAGATGGTGCAGAACGGGATCAGGGGAATAATGAAGGTAAAAAACAGGCGGCTCAGCCGAAAGGGCGGCATAAATGGCGTGGCCATCACCTGCATAATTGGCAAAATCGTCCAGGCCAGCAGGATTTCGTGCCAGTGCTTGCCGGCGCCCTCAAACACCCCAATTCCGGCGCCTTGCCGCACGGCATCGGCCAGAATAGCTTCGGCTGCGGCGGGCGTGAAATGATGAAAAGCGGAAAAGATGGTTCGAAAGCCGGTAAGATGCGCGGGCACCGCCGTCGCATCGACGGGCGTAATTTCGTAGTCAATTTGCCCCCCAGAGCTTTCCCTGATGCTCTGCCAAGCGCTGGGCTGCGGGTATAAGTCGGTGAGCGTAACGCGCAGATCGGCCAGGCCGGGCAGCTGGCCCAAGGCCCGCGCCACGCCATCGGTGCCGCCGCCCGCGCCCGCACCCAGCTCAAGCACATGAAGCTGCTGGGTTTGCTGAAGCGCCTCCCGCAGCACCGGCACCAGCGGCTGATAAATGCCTAAGTGGCTGGTCATGAAGCGCAAGTAGTCCATCATGCCCGCCCGGATAACACTTGGAAACCAGGCTTGGTCTTCAAACTCGAAAAGGTGGAGGCGGAGCTTCAAGCAGTCAGTTGGTTAAGATTTTCAAGATTGCTCAACCGCCGCATGAAGTGCTGTAACGGATTGGCAGGCTGCGTAGGAGTTGTTTTGGCCCTGTTCCAACGTAATTTGCAGCGTCGAGTCGCTTCCGGTTTAAAAATATATTCTTCAACAAGTAGAATCAGCTCTGATCTTAGTTGCGAATCAGGGCAAACTTGACCAGCTTTGCAAAACAAAGTACTTTTGTCGATATGAATCCAGCCGTCGATCCGCTCGCCCAACTTACCGAGATCCGCGCCATCATGGAGCGCTCGTCGCGTTACTTGTCGCTCAGCGGCCTTTCCGGTATTGCGGCGGGGGTTGCGGCCTTGGCAGGTGTGGGAGTGGGGTATTGGTATCTGGGCCAGAAGTATGGTAGTACGCAGGACTTTGTACGCATCATGCAAAGCTCAGAGCAAGAGCGGGTTGCAACGCTGCCATTTCTGCTGATGCTTACGGGGGGCATTATTCTGCTGGCTTTGGGTGGTGCTTACTACTTCACCCGTCGACGGGCCAAGCAAGACAGGGTGCAGCTGTGGAGTCCTTTGGGGCGGCGGCTGGCCTTGAGTCTGGCCATTCCGCTGGTGGCTGGGGGGCTTTTTTGCCTCGCTATTTATCTGCAAGGCGCGGCCGGACTGGTCGTGCCGGGTATGTTGCTGTTTTATGGTCTAGCTTTGCTGAACGCCAGTAAGTACACCTTGGAAGAAATCCGGTGGCTGGGCCTCACCGAAATTGCGCTGGGGCTGGTGGCGGTTTTATTTCCCGGCTACGGACTGATATTCTTTGCGCTAGGCTTTGGTCTAAGCCATATCATCTACGGCCTGATCATGTACAACCGTTACGAACGGACTGCCCGCGCCCTGTGAAGCACAACATTCACATTCTCAATAAAGCCTTCGACCACCGCGTGCGCCTGGGAGTGATGGCTGTGCTGCTGGGTCAAAGCGACCCGGTAAGCTTCAATGAGCTAAAAGAAGCCCTCGACCTGACCGATGGCAACCTGGCCAGCCACGTAGCCGCCCTCGAAAAAGCAGGCTATGTAGAGGTGAGCAAGCAGTTTGTAGGTAAAAAACCCAATACGACCTATATGCCCTCCAAGGAAGGAAAACAGGCTTTTCAGGAGCATCTGAACGCATTAGAAAAATTGCTGCGGGGGTAACGCTCTTTTTTTGCTCATTAACTTTGAAATACAAAGTTCTTTTAAAATGTCAAATTTATTCTAGCCGCCTTATTCGCCATGGAAGTTTCCACCAATTTTCCACCCGCCCGCTCCGATTCGTCGGTTGCAGCCCATCGGCTTACGCTTACCACTTTGCAGAAAGTGGCCATACCCGTCGGGGCAATCTGGTTTTACACATTGTTCTGGCAGGAGCGGCCCGCCCTGAACGTGCTCCTGTATACCCTGTTTGTGCTCACCGTTGGGCTGGTGGAGTTGCCGCGCCACGCCCCCCAATGGCGTTCTACCGGCTTCCGGCTTACGCTGGCCGGTACGATACTCAGCGCCGCGCTGGTGGCTTGGTATGGCTCCGGGGCAGCATTTTTAGCTTGGCTGGCCTCTTCAGCCATGTGGCTTGGCTACCGCAACCAGCCTCACTTAAAGCTGGTAGTCTACGCGCTACTGACGGCCGTTAGCAGCGCCATTCGCGCAGTGCCCAGGCTGGCGCAGCTGCTGGTATTGCCACGCAGCCTGGATGGGCGCGTAGAACGGGCTTGGTTTTACGGCCGTCTGCTCGTGCTGCCGTTCGTGGCGCTTTTAGGGTTTCACATCCTCTTTGCCATCGCCAATCCTGTATATAGCGCCCTGACGGAGCGGGTGCTGAACGCAATAGGGGAGTGGGTAGAGGCCTTTTTCGAGATTTTCTCGATACCGCACTTCCTGTTTTTCCTGTTTGGCTTGGCCCTAACCGGGGCGGCGCTCGTCATCGTGCCGGTGCACTACTTCGCTGATAAGGAGTCCCGCTTCGGTGAGTTCATTCTGCGCCAGCGCGACCGAGTCGCTTCCTTCGCCGTGCGCCGCCCCGACTTCCGGGCCAAACGCTTTCGGGCGCTCGATTTGCGCAAGGAATATATCGTGGCCCTCAGCATGTTCGGTCTGGTAAACGTGTTGCTGCTCGTCGTCAATGGCGTTGACATCAACTGGATCTGGTTTGGCTTCCAGCCCTCCCCCGGCTTCGACCTTACTCAATTTGTGCACGAAGGCACTTATGTGCTCATTCTGAGTATTCTCGTGGCGATGGGTATCGTGCTGTGGTTTTTCCGCCGCAACCTGAATTTTTATGAGCAGGGTCTGCCACTGCTGCGCTGGCTAGCGACGGTGTGGGTGCTGCAAAATGCCGTGTTGGCCGTGTCGGTGGGGCTGCGTAACTACTATTACATCCTCTACACGGGGCTGGCTTACAAGCGAATTGGGGTGTATTTCTTCCTGCTGCTCACGTTTTTTGGGTTGGCCACGGTGCTGCTCAAAATCTGGCAGCGCCGCTCGGCGTACTCGCTGGTTCGCATGAATGGGCTGGCGGCTTATGTGCTTATGCTGGGACTGGCCTGCGGCAACTGGGAAATCTGGATTGCGCGCTACAACCTGCGCCCCGAGCTGCACGAGCTCGACTACGGCTTCCTACTCAACATGCCCGACCGGGTGCTGCCCACGCTGGCAGCCCAACCCGAGGTGCTCACCCAGCGTCACCTCGTGCACGAGTATTACGGCAGCTGGATAGAGCTCAAGCCCGATGATGCGGCGCAACGGCTTCAGCAACGCCTGGCCCGGTATAAAGAAAGGCAGGAGGCTCGCAAGTGGCCCAGCTACACCTACGCCGATTGGCGAGCCTATCAGCAGCTGACAGCCAATAAGCTATAAGTCGCAACTCATTCTACTGTATTCTAACTATATATCCATGACTTTCTCCGATTGGGCCAACTATTTCAGTGCCAACCAAGACCACCTCGACGACCTGAGCTGGGACGACAGCTACCGCCTCACCGAGCGCGAATTGCGCGCTATTCGCTACTCGCTGCCGCAGTTTCAGCAGGGTGAGCACTCGGAGGGCAAGCATCTGTACCAAAAAGCCAAAGACCTCGGCGACCCTGACTATGTAGCCGCCATCCGCCTTTTTATCAGGGAAGAGCAGGGCCATGCCCGCGTATTGGGACAGTATATGGCCATTCACCAGCTGCCGCGCTTATGCAAGTCAAGCGCCTTAGACAAAGTGTTTCGCTGGCTGCGGCAATGGGCCTCGCTGGAGCACACATTGCGGGTGTTGCTGACGGCCGAGATTATTGCGGCCGTATACTATCAGGCACTGTATCAGGCTACGTATTCGGGCTTGCTGCAACAAATCTGTCGGCGTATTCTGCGCGATGAAGAAATGCACCTGAACTTCCAGTGCTTTACCCTGACTCAGATTACGCAAGGCCAAAGCGGGCTGCGTCGCTGGGCCACGCGCCAGGCCTACCGAGTACTGATGGCCGGCACTACGCTCGTTGTGTGGCTCACTTACCATCGCACGTTGCGGGCCGGAGGCTTCGGACTGCTGGCTTTTGCCGACGCGGTGAGCGTAGAGTTTGGGCGAGTGGAAGACATGCTGGCCACGCCGGGGGGCATTTTTGTGCGCCCAAAAACGCAGGAGCCTACTGTTTTGGTTAAAACTAGTGCTCCCCGCCGCCCAGCAAGTGTCGCATTTCAAGCTCACTAAAGGGGCAGTAATTCGGAAGCTAATTGAACCAGAGCGCGTAACAATGTGGTTTCATCGGGAAGTCTGGCTGCGGGGCCGCGCCTAGTTGGTATATTTGCGTATCCGTCGTCGGTGCCTTCTGCTAGGAGTGGCCCCTCGGCCGCCACGTGTTTTGTTCTGCATGTCCGCTTCCGAATCGCCCAATTCTGTACAAAAGCCGCGTCGGCGCTGGCCTAATATCCTGTCGCGCATGGCGTGGGGGGCTTTTATTATAGGGCTGGGCGTCTTTCTGCTCTATCCTATTCTGGTCAGCACCAACTTCATGTTTCTCTTTGGCAAGTCGCCGGGGCTGGAGGAACTGGAGAACCCGAAAGTGGAAAAGGCTTCCGAGCTGTACACTTCCGATGGCGTACTGATTGGTACTTATTTCCGCGAAAACCGCTCACCTATTCCGTTCAGTAAGATTTCGCCTCTGCTGGTGAAGGCCCTGATTGCCACCGAAGATGCGCGCTTCTACGAGCACGCCGGCATCGACCCACAAGCTATGGCCGGCGCGGTTTGGGCCGTAGTGCGCGGCGAAAAGCGCGGCGGCAGTACCATTACGCAGCAGTTAGCCAAAAACTTATACAAAACCCGCCGGGGCGAGACCAGAGGCGCACTGGGTTATATTCCGGTGGTGAGTACGCTCATTAGCAAAACCAAGGAGTGGCTGACGGCCGTGGAGCTGGAGCGCCGCTATACCAAGGAGGAGATTCTGCGCATGTACTTCAATACGGTGGAGTACGGCTCGCAGGCCTTCGGTATTAAAGTGGCCGCCAAAACCTTCTTCAGCACCTCACCCGACAGCCTCAAGCCCGAAGAAGCGGCCATGCTGGTAGGTGTACTGAATAATCCAACAGCTTATAACCCTCGCTTTCACCCCGAAGCCGCGCTCAAGCGCCGCAACCTGGTGCTAACCCGAATGGGGCAGGCTGGACATTTGAGCGCCCAAGTCGTTGATTCTCTGAAAAAAAGCCCCCTGGCGTTGCGCTATCAGGTAGATAAGCACTTCGACGGGCCAGAGGCATACTTCCGTGGGGCCGTAAGCCAGACGGTGAATGAATGGTGCGAGAAGAACGGCTATGACATGTACCGTGATGGCTTGAAAATCTATACCACCATCGATTCGCGCATGCAGGCCCACGCCGAGGAATCGGTATTGCAGCGCATGAAGGTGCTGCAACGGCAGTTCGATAATTTCTGGCGCAATAGAGGCGGTAATCCGTGGGTAGATGATCAGGGGAAAGAAATTCCCGGTTTCATTGAAACCCAGATGAAGCGCACCGATCAGTACAAGCGGCTAGCTGAGCGCTACAAGGGCCAGCCCGCCCGCCTGGATTCGGCCTTGAACGCGAAGCGCCCGATGAAGGTGTTTACTTGGAAAGGCGACGGTGACACGACACTCGTCATGTCGCCTCTCGATTCGCTGGCATACTACAAGAAGTTTCTGCACGCCGGCATGATGACCATGGACCCCTTCACGGGCCACATCAAAGCCTGGGTGGGCGGGCTGAACTACCGCTTTTTTCAGTACGACCACGTAAAGCAAGGTCGTCGGCAGCCGGGCTCTACGTTCAAGCCGTTCGTTTACTTAACGGCTCTCGACAATGGGTACACACCCTGCGACCGTATCCGCGACGAGCGTGTAACCATTCGTTACGTGGAGAACGGCAAAAACATGGAGTGGAAGCCCAACAACGTAACCCGCGAGTACTCCGGCTCCAACATGACGCTGCGCCACGCTATGGCCCGCTCCATCAACTCCGTCACGGCCCAGCTGACAGAGCTAGTAGGATGGGAGAACGTGGCCAAATATGCTCACAAAGTTGGTATTCGCAGCAAGCTGCTCGATGTGCCCAGCATTGGCTTGGGCTCGGGGGGCGATGTGAGCGTGTACGAAATGGTAAACGCCTACAGCACGTTCGTAAACAACGGCTTCCGTACCGAACCTTTGCTCGTGACTCGCATTGAGGACCGCAACGGCAACGTCATCAAGCAGTTCGATCCTAAGCAAAAGCGCGTTATTCCGGCCGAAACAGCCTGGCTTATGCTTCACATGCTGAAGGGCGGTATGGAAGAACCCGGTGGTACGTCACAAGCGTTGTGGGAGTACGACCTGTGGAAGAAGGGCAACGAGATAGGGGGCAAAACCGGCACTACCTCCAACTATTCCGATGGCTGGTACATGGGCGTAACCAAAGATTTGGTGAGCGGCGTGTGGGTAGGCGGCGAAGACCGTAGCATTCACTTCTTCCGCTCTCAGCAGGGCGAAGGCAGCCGGATGGCGTTACCCGTTTACGGCACCTATATGGAGAAGCTCTATAAGGATAAAGACCTGGATATAGAGTATGGCCGTTTTCCTCAGCCTACTGTTAAGATATCGAAGAAGTACAACTGCGTAACGCCTGCCCCGCGCCGCATCGTAGAGCCCATAGATTCGCTGGTCGCTGATAACCTGCTGGAAAAGCTTAACGCAGGCACTATTGCCATACCCGACAGCTTGTAAATCAGGATAGTCCATCATACAACGGAGGAATAAGAACTGCTGATTCTTATTCCTCCGTTGCGTAAAATGACTCCAGGGCGCCCTTCAGATTGGGGTATTCAAACGTGAACCCTTGTTTCAGTACCTTTTCGGCGCTTACCCGCTGTGAGGCCAGTACGATTTCGCTCATCTCGCCCATCATCAGGTTCAGGGCAAAAGCAGGCACCTTGGGCAGCACCAAGGGTCGATGCATTACGTCCGCCAAAGTTTCAGTGAAAGTTTGATTGGTAACTGGGTTCGGCGACACGGCATTATACGTGCCCTGCCATTGCGGCTCGTCCAGCATCTGAATCAGCAATCGACATAAGTCGTCGAGGTGAATCCAGGACATAAACTGTTTGCCTGAGCCCAAGGCAGCTCCAGCCATAAGCTTCACGGGTCGGGCCATTTGGGGCAGCGCGCCGCCTTCCGTGCTGAGCACAATACCAATGCGCACAACAATGGTCCTGATGCCCAGCGCTTCTACTTCATGGGCCGCTTGCTCCCACTTCCGGGATACATCAGCCAAAAAATCATCGGAGGGAGTATTGGGGGGCGTTTCTTCGTTTACAAGCTTGTCGCCGCTATCTCCATAGATACCGATAGCCGATGCTGACAAAAAAGCCCGAACGTGGTGTTCGCCTTTCGCCAGCTCTTTTGCCAATAGTCTGGTACCATCTAGGCGGCTTTCCAGAATCTCGCGCTTTCGCTCGTCAGTCCACTTTCCATCCGACACACTCGATCCGGCCAGGTTAATAATGTAATCGGCGTAGCGAATGGCGGCGGGGTCCAGCGTATCGTGGCGCGGATCCCAGCGGAAAGTGTGGTAGTGGCTGGCGCCGGTTTGGCGGCTGAGCAGGGCCACTTCATAGCCCGCATCAATGAGTAGTTCGGCGAGACGTGTGCCAATTAGGCCCGTACCGCCGGTGATGAGAACTTTTTGGGACATACTAATGGGTGTTGCCTATTGCAGTCTGGCACTTACGTGTTTGGTCAGCAAAAGGTGTTGGGCAGATGAGGTCGTGAATGGGGATGCAAGCTAATAGGCTGCCGACAACTCACAACCAGAATTTACTTCCCAATCAACCGCAGGAACTCAGTGCGAAGCGCCTGGTCGCGGTCGAAAGCCCCGCCATACTCGGCCGTAAGCGTGCTACTGCTGGTGTCGTTCACGCCCCGGCTCATTACGCACAAATGATCAGCCTCAATCAACACAGCCACGTCGTTGGTGTGTAGCGTGTTTTTTAGCTCCTCGGCAATCTGCCGCGTCAGGCGCTCCTGCACCTGCGGGCGGCGAGCGTAATACTGCACCACCCGATTCAGCTTCGAGAGGCCAACCACGTGCTCGCCGGGCAGATATGCCACATGCGCTTTTCCAATGATAGGCACAAAGTGATGCTCGCAGCAGGAGAAAAGAGTGATGTCACGCTCCACCAGCATCTGATGATATTGGTAGCGGTTGTCAAAAAGTTTTACATCGGGCTGATATGCAGGGTTGAGGCCGCGAAACCACTCGTGTACATACATTTTGGCTACTCTGCGCGGGGTGCCCTTCAAGCTGTCATCGTTCAGATCGAGGCCTAGCAACGTCATGATTTCGCGAAAATGATCGGAAATGCTTGCTATTTTCTCTTCCTCACTTAGCGTAAAGGCATCGGGGCGCAGGGGGGTGCGCAGGTCAGCCGGCAAATGGGCATCGTTTGGGACGGGGTGGTCCGTTGCGGCAACTGCGGGCACGGCGTTATCCATGGTATTCAACAAAGTTGCGTTCGGTCTCATATAACGTGACCGATAAAAGTAAATGGGACTCAACATGAGCCCGTAGCTTTTGCCAAATCACTACGGCGATATTCTCGGCCGTGGGGTTGAGGTGGCGAAACTCTTCCGTATCCAGGTTGAGGTTACGATGATCAAAGGTATCCAGAATCTCGCGCTTAATCAGGTCGCTTAAGCGCTTCAGGTCATACACGTAACCCGTTTCCGGATCAATCGCGCCCGTGAGGCGTACGATCAACTCGTAGTTGTGGCCGTGATAGTTGGGGTTATTACACTTGTCAAATACTTGCTGATTGCGCGCATCATCCCAGGCAGGATTGAAGAGCCGGTGGGCAGCGTTAAAGTGTTCCTTACGACAGACGGTGACTTGCATAGTGCTTGCTGAACCACGGGTGTAGTGATTTGTTCAGTCCACTTCGGTTCGGACTATTTATTCTACGATCAAAAGGACTTTAGCGGCGAATGAAATAGTTGGCATCGCCTTGTAAGTCAGTCGCTGCTCATATTGTGGTAGTAAAGCTATAAAGGTTATGACTTAATAAACAAAAGTGTCAATTCTTGAAAAAAAACAACTTAAAGGGTATGTAGTAAAGGGTAGTCTGGTATAGATTTGGCGTAGTGAGATTTGAGACAGCAACACAATCTTTCTACTAATAACTTTTTCTTCAACCCTTTTCATTCATATATGAAACAAGGTGTACTACTTACTCTGCTCCTGAGCTTCATGCTGACGGTAACTGGCTACGCCCAGAAATCGCCCGTTGATGAAACGGATATGTCGATCAAAGGCATTCCTCGCAAAGGGCAACGCATTTCCTTGCAGCTTGAAAGCAAGCGCGTAGAAGAATCATGGGCTAAGCGACTGAACGAGAGGTTTGGTAGCAAAGTAAAGAACGACAAAGGCGTGTATTCGATGGAGGGTGTCACGATCGATGAGATCTCTAAAACGCCGGTTCGGGTATTCAGCAAAATTGATGCTACCCCTACAGGTACTACCATCTGGTGGGCCATTGACTTGGGCAATGCTTACCTCGACAGAACGGCTACTCCCGTACAATGGAGCGCCGCGGAAAAGTACCTAAAAGACTTTGCTCGTCTGCTCTATCGTGAAGACTTAGCAGTGCAGGTAGCTGAGGCTGAAAAGTCTCTGGTTATTTCACAGAATAATCATAACGCTGTAATTGCTAAGGCTGACTTGGTAAGAAAGGATATCGAGAAAAATAAGGCTCGCAAAATGGAGATTCAGCAGGAACTGGCCAAAAATGCCGCCGAGCTTCTCCAGTACAACAACGTAGTGGACATGAACCTGAAAGAGCAGGAAGCTGCCCGCGCCGACATTGTAAACATGCGCGTAGCCCTGGAGGCTGTAAAGGATCGTATGAACAAGATTGAGTAGCTTATACCAAGCACGAAAAAGCCCCCCAGAGTTTGTCTGGGGGGCTTTTTCGTGCTCTACCCTTCCCGGAAGCTTTCCTAGCGCATTACACTACGCACATGTTCGACGGCCGCCTGTTCGTCTTTCCAGCCCATAATGCGCACCCTGCCAAGAGAGGCCCGGTGCTGAAACCAAAGCCGCAGTATCTGTTGGGCGGCCGGGTAGCGCTGGGTAAAATCAGTCCAGGTTCTCGTCTCTGGTAAGATCTGCTGGCTGGGCCGGGCTGGTACCGCCAACACTACCCGCTCCAAAGCGCCGGCATTATCAAGCACCACCAGGCCAATGGGCAGCACTTCCAGCACCGTACCTGCCGGCTGACTTGCCGCCAGCACCAACACGGGCAGCGGAAATCCAGCTGCGGTGCTGGTACCCGGCACAAAGCCATAATTACCAGGATAAGGCAAAAACTCCAGCACTCGGTCTTTGCCCGCCCGCTGCTGGGGGGCAAATTCGTGAGTGGCTGCATCGTAGCGACGCTCAAGGTTGGTGCCCGCCGGAATCTCAATGACAGCTTGAAGCAGCTTTCGCTCAGATGAGAAGGTCGGTAACTCGGCGTAGTCGGTTTGGCAACCAGCTACGCCGAGACCAATCAGAAGGCTAACTATAAGTCGTTTGGCTCCCTGCATCAATACTTGGACTTACTTAGCTAGCTGCTCATCGAGCTGGCGGAAAGGGTTGAGTTGATCTAGGCGCAGCACGAAGCGTATCCGATCAGTAAAATCCTTGCGGCTGCTAGGCAAGCCATTCTCATACTGAGAGCCGGCCACGGGCAGATAGAACTGGAAGATATCTTTGATCACCGGAACGACCAAGCCTGCATCGTAGAAGAAATTTTGCCCCCCACGGCTTTCGTATACTGTAAAGTTTTCCTTCATAGCCCCAAAATCTGCGAAGATGCCTAGGCCTGTTACTGGCAGATCAGCTTGCAAGTTAAGGGTGCTAAGCCAACGCTGACTTGCTACTGAAATCTGAACTTCATTGCCTACAAAAGCTTTGAAAGCGCCGTCGCGGTCATCAGTTTGGTGCGTTTGGGCGGTAAAAGCATTCGAAATCTGCTGACGATCTAAGAAGGCAGTTTGGCGGCGGTAGTCGGGGCTGCCGCTCAGACCAATGACGAAAGGTGCGTCGTTAGCTTTTTGCAGGAAGCGTCCTCCAAACAACCGGGCCTGCACGCGTTTCTTCGGCGAGTAATAGCGGCTATACGAAGCTGAAGCGCGCAACAGCGTAGCTTGCAAAGACGAGCTTTCAATCGATAAATCCGGCGTGAGTCGGTTCAGCTCCACGCTGGCTGACCAGCTTTGCAGGGCGTCACCAGCCTGCACCTGATACAGCAACGTCTGGATGCTGCTGGTCACATCAGAATCCTCGTTGCGCACGGAAGTGTTAGCAAGTTGGACCATGTGCTGGGGGGCATTATACGCCGACTTAGGCAAAGTCAGGGTCAAGCTAGGCTCCACCTTTACATAGCGTTCGAAACGTTGTACCGTTACGCCGGTAATGAGCTGGCGAGCGGTTTCCTTGGGCAAAATGTTCAGATTAAGCGTGCCGATACCGTTCAGCTCATTGCGATTGAAGCTGTACATTGGCATCGCCAGGTAGCTCAAGCGCTTGGGAACCAAAGGGCTGCTATAGAAAGCCGCCCCCAGCATGAGCTTGTCGGAAGTATTGGCTCCCAGCACCGGCGCCCAGTTGATGGCAGCACGGTCCCAGCGCTCCACACTTACGAGGGGTCGGAAACGCAGCGGCTCCAGGCGAGGCAAGCTGCCTTCCAGCTTGAGCTTGTCGTCGCGACGGTTGAGCTGGGGCGTCAGGTAAGCTGGATCAATGACGACAGCGGCAACGCCCTCACGCCGGAAGTCAAGCTGGGTTTCCTCATCTTCTTCGCCGTTGCCAAATACAGGCGTCCATTGCGTTTCAATCACCTCGCCCTGAGCGTTAAGCGTAGCTACTGGCACGGCAAACGGAGCGGGCGAGTCGTTGCGAACCAGCACCTTTACCTGGTCATTAGTCACCTGTATATCGCCGACAGCGGCATTGTAGCGGGTGGTGTTTTGAAGCATGTTCTCAAAAAACCAGTCCAGCTGCTGGCCGGTGCTTTCTTCAAATGCCGTCTGCATGTCGGCAGGAGCGGGGTGCTTGAACTGCCAACGCTGGTAGTAGGCGCGCATGGCAGCATCAAACTTCTCCTGCCCCAAGTAGCCAGCCAGATACTTCAGCAGGGAAGCCGTTTTGGTATAAACGATAATACCGTAGTTGATTTTGCCGTACTCCGCCGCACTCGGGCCGCTTACTGCCTGATCGAGGCCCCGGCTGGCTGAGGCTTGATACGGCACTTGATTTAGGGCCGTCGCATTTAAGCCTTCCACCCCCAGAATAGTAGAAGCTTTGCCCGATGTCAGTACGCTTTCAAACATACCTGCATTCGGGTTGTCGCGCTCCGCCACCCGGTTTTCAATGTAAGAGTTTACCCCTTCATCCAACCAAGGATAAGCCCGCTCATTGGAGGCCAGAATACCGTAAAACCAATTGTGCCCTACCTCGTGCACAATGGCCGATGGCATCGTAACGGTTACCATGGGGTATTCCATGCCTGAACCGGCACTCAGTGCCCCGTCTACGGCCGTAGCGGCGGTGTACGGGTACTCACCCACCCACTGTGAATAGTAGGTGACAGCGTCGTTTACGTCCTGTAGCCCTTTTATCCACTTCGCCACATCCTTGTTCAGGAACATAACCCAGGTATCTACCTGCTTGCCCGAAGGCAGCGTGACGGCGCTCTTGAGCACATTGAACCGCTTATCGGCAAACCACGCGAAGTCGTGCACGCGGTCCTGCACGTAACGAAGCGTTTTCGTCTCCGATGCAGAACTCGGGAAGGTCAGGTCTTTGCTATAGTCTTCAGCCTTTTTGGCGGCCGTGGCGGTAGCAAGCTGCGTTAAGCGCGCCTGCTCTTCCGCGTTTTGCAGCACGCCGGTGGCACCTACGGTATAGTTCGCGGGTAGCGTAATGCGCACATCAAACGAGCCGAACTCGGAGTAAAATTCACCTTGGTCAAGGTAAGGCATCGGGTGCCAGCCCTGGCTATCGTACACCGCCGGCTTCGGGTACCACTGCGTAATCTGGTACGACTGCTCTACGTGACCGAAGCGCGAAAAAGAGGCTGGAATCTTTACTCGAAAAGGCGTTGTAATCGTGATTTTGCCCCCCGGAGCCAATGGTTGGGGTAAGGCTAGCTTTGCCATATCGGCGTGCTCCGGATCGAAGCTAAGCGTAGCAGGTTGGCCGTTTACTTTGAAATCAAGCTGGTCAATGAAGCCGCGCTGGTCCTGGGGGGCAAATTGAAACTTCCGGCTGCCGTTTCGCAATTGCTGCTTGGCAAAAGCTGTGGTATTGTCGCGGTACGCATTGGGCCAGAGGTGAAACCAGATGAAGGTAAGCTGATCGGGCGAATTGTTGGTGTACTGAATTTCCTCCTGGGCCGTGAGCGTGTGATGGCGGTCATCCAGGGTAACATCAATGGAATAATTGACTTCCTGCTGCCAATAACTGCCAGGTGAAGTGCTCTGCGCCGATAGCGCCAGAGGAAGAAAAGCAAGCCAGCAGCTGGCTAATAACTTTTTCATGCAAAGAGAAAAGTGTAACGAGCGAATAAATGCGGGACGAAAGTACGCGGTCGGCCTCAGAATGTCGTGTCACAACCTTTGTAGCGGTCGGTCCGTTTTCTCAAACTCAGTTTCACCATCCGCCCCTGCGGACTAACACCCCCTACCTATGTCTTTCAATAAAATTCCCAAAGACGATACCCAGCACCAAAATCATCTGGATGGCGCCATCAATAACCTGAACAATGACTTGCAGGAAGAAGCCTCCAAGGCCGGCTTCGACAATGTGCTTCAGCGTTGGATAGAGGATGTTAAAGATGTGAACAACCCGGAGCTACACCAGATTGTGGTTGATTTGCAGGCGTTGAAGGCTCACTTTAATGGCGGCACAATCGATCATAAGCTCGTTGGTCAGCTGATGAGCCGCTTGGGTGACAACACTCTTAAGGCAGCTGTTTTTGCTGAAAACCCAAACACGGCCCAGCGAGTAACCAACCTGGGTGAAGCTTTGCTCAAGGCAGCCAAGCAAGTACAAAACCCCAATGTCAATTCTACTCCCGAGCAGGATTTGAAGAATTCGAACGGCTAGTAGCTGCACAATCGAATTCGTGTAAACGCCAAAAAGCCGGCTCCTCTTGAGGAGCCGGCTTTTTGTATGCTTAAGAAAGCTTGGCTTAGCCGCGCTTCTCTTTGATCTTGGCTGCTTTGCCCGACAGGCCACGCAGATAAAACAGACGAGCACGACGCACTTTACCGCGACGAACTAGCTCAATCTTGTCGATGTTGGGCGACAGAAGCGGGAAAATACGCTCGGTGCCGATTTGGTTTGAAATCTTACGAACAGTGAAGGTTTCGCCGTTGGAATTTGGATTCTTACGCTGGATAACAACGCCCTGGAACTGCTGAACACGCTCCTTGTTGCCCTCGCGAATCTTCACGTGAACATTAACGGTGTCGCCGGCGGCGAAAGCGGGGAAGCTGGCGCGGCGCTCCTGGGATTCCTGCTGGATAAAATCGAGTAGTACGCTCATGGCTGGAAAAAAACTAAAAATAGGACGGCGCCGCCGTCCGAGTGGTTTCGGGTAAAAGAGGCGCAAATATAGCGCTCTGTTTTGAGGAAGGCAAACTTATCACTGAGTTAAATTCTGAAAGGGCCAAAGCGCTACGTATATAGAGGTTAGGCAGCTACTCATCCAGCAAATCCGGGCGTCTTTGGCGGGTTCTTTCTAACGCTTGCTCGTGTCGCCAGATGTCAACCTGAGGGGTATTTCCGGAAAGTAGAATCTCCGGTACGGACTGGCCACGCCACTCAGCCGGCCGTGTGTATACAGGCGGCGCCAGCAAATTATCCTGAAAAGAATCGCTCAGCGCTGACTCTTCATTGCCGAGCACTCCCGGCAAAAGCCGCACGATAGCGTCGGTAAGAATAGCGGCCCCAAGCTCGCCACCACTTAGCACATAGTCACCCACACTGATTTCGTGCGTGATGTAGGCCTGCCGAATTCGCTCATCAATCCCTTTGTAATGTCCGCAAAGAATGATGATGTTCTCAGTCAGCGACAGCTGGTTTACCAGCGGCTGCCGAAGCGTCTCACCGTCTGGGGTCATATAAATGACGGCATCGTAGCGGCGCTCAGCCAAAAGGCCATCCAAGCAAGCCGCAATAGGCTCTACGCGCAATACCATGCCTGCGCCACCGCCAAATACATAGTCATCAATCTGCCCGTGCTTGTTAATGGCAAAGCGCCGCAAATCGTGGACGTAAATTTCAGCCAAGCCCTTATCCTGCGCCCGCTTCACGATAGAATGAGCAAAGGGACTGACCAATAAATCGGGCTGGCAGGTGACGATATCGAGGCGCATGGGAGCACCGCCGTTGGCGATGAAGCTAGGTTCTGAAAATAAATCGGTAATAAAGCTCTGGGGGCTTTTTCAGCTACGGTTCGATGAACTCATCGGGCTCATCACGCTCCCGGGAAGACGGCTTGAGATAAACATCCAACAAGCCCTCCGGCAAGCTGACGTGCAGCTTCTGCTCGGCTTCATCGGCGTGTAAAACCAATTCATCTACCACCGGAATCAGCACTTCCTGGCCTTGGTAGCGCATGCCCATCAGGTCTTGCTGGGGCATCTCATAGAACGTCTCTACGATTCCTAACTCGCCCAGCGTTTCATCTACTACAGTGTACCCGATGACGTCGTGGAAGTAAAACTGATCCTCCTCAAGCTCCGGCAACTCCTCGAGCGCCTTGAATAGCTTGGCATTTCGCAAAGGCTCGGCTGCTTCCACCGTGTCGATGCCTTTAAGCTTTAGCAACACACGGTCAGACGTTTGAGGTTGCACCCGCTCCACAGTGAAAGCGATAAGCTTACCGGGCGTGGGGGGCAATTCTAGCCACACAGACTTCATTTTGCTGTAGGCCTCTACGTCGTCTACATCCAGGTAAGCTACAACGAAGCCCTTCAGGCCGTGTGTCTTTCCAATGCCGCCAAGTTGATAACATTCGTCGATAGTCATAGGATAGGGGTTCAAGAGGGTGAAAGGGGAGGAGGCAACAAAGACAGCATTGGCGGTAAAAAAGTTGAGAGTTTAGAAGAAGCTGCCGCGACGCAGGCCGCAAGACAACAACTCCTAAACTCTCAAACATTTAAACTCCTAAACTAAGCTTAGGCGCCAGCTTCCTCAGTGGTTTCAGCCGGAGCAGCTGCTTCGGTCGTTTCGCCTTCGGTTTCAGCAACAGGCTCAGCAGCAGGAGTCTGCTTCTTGCGAATTGCTTCAGCACGGGCTTCTTTAACCTTAGTTTCAGCGGCAAGCTGCTGCTTGCGCGTTTCTTCCTTGGCAGTGCCCAGGCTAGTGCGCTTGCCTTCGATTTTCGCGTCTTTCTGCTCTTTCCAGGCAGTGAAGCGCTCGTCAGCTACGTCCTGAGCGATGGCACCTTTAATAACACCCAGTTGCAGGTGCTTGCGGTACAATACGCCACGGTAAGAGAGCATAGCACGAACCGTATCGGTTGGCTGGGCACCCTTCATGATCCAATCGAAAGCTTTGTCGCCGTCGAAGTTGATGGTAGCAGGGTTAGTGTTAGGGTTGTAGGTACCGATTTTCTCGATGAAACGGCCATCGCGGGGAGCGCGGGCGTCGGCTACTACGATGTCAAATTGCGCGGCTTTTTTGCGGCCGCGGCGGGCGAGGCGGATTTTAACTGCCATAAACCTAGTTGGTTAAGCGACGGAACCCGTCCGTCTGGTTGAAAGTGAGGCGCAAAGGTACGTACATCTGTGCAAGATTGAAAACCTTTTACCAGATTCAAGCTCATTGCTCGGTGTTAGCCAGATTATAGAGGCAAAAGAAAAGGCTGCCTCGTTTCCGAAACAGCCTTTCTATGATCCAGGATAACTTAAGCAGCAACCCGAACTGGTACTTGCTGCTTACGCTTGATTTTGATAACACGCATTTTATCCAAGCCCCAAATGAACACATAGGTAGGATCAAACTCCCACCACTTCACACCGAAATTAACGCGCAGTGGCAGCTTGTGGTGGTTGTTCTGAAACAACTCACCAAAGGCCAAAAAGTCTAAGGCTAGCGTGTTCTTCGATTTGTCGTGATTATCGAAGTTCTGGTAGCCGTACTTATGACCACCCCAGTTTACGATAGCGCCATGCAGCGGACCCATCAGAAAGTGAACTGGCAGCAACAGATACATCCACCAAGCAGTAGCAAAGTTGATGTAGAATAGTACGTAAGCCGTACCCCAAGCCAAACGCGAATACCACTGGCTACCAAAGTTTTCTACAGCTTCCCATACTGGATAATCTCCTTCGAAACGCTCAGGGGCTTCTACATTATGCTTGAGCAGATCAGTATAAATGACCTTTGTCTTCCACATCATCGCAAACGGGTTGGATGAGAAATGAGGGGAGTGCGGGTCCATCTCAGTGTCGGAGTATGCGTGGTGCATGCGATGCAGAATAGCATAAGCCCGCGGCGACAGGAATGACGAGCCCTGACAAGCGTAGGTGAAGAGGTAAAAGAACTTCTCCCAGAACTTGTTCATCGTGAACATTTTATGCGCCGCGTAACGATGCAGATAAAAAGTCTGGGTGAACAGCGACAGGTAGTAGTGGGCAACGAAGAAAATAAGTATGGGCATAGAGCAGGAGTGTTGAATATCAGAGGAAGCAGAACCGGGGCGTTATTCGCAAAAGACTACGCAGTCGACTTTAGTTCAGATTTCGACTACAAACCTACAGCCAGAGCTTTGTAGGGTCAATAAATAGGCTGAAAAGGCCAAAATCTTGTTCAGGTGCTATTTTTAAGCTAGCTCAAAAGGAAGCACAAAGCCATTTCCACTAGCTAAGATTCAGCTTTTTAAACAATGGCTTTATAGAACTCTTTAGCCCCATGTAAGGAAGCCTTATGAGGAAGATTTACTTCTAAACCCGTAGACCAGAAAAAGGTTGAAAAAAGCTGTAAACCTTGGTCTTCAATAGTATATGCTGGCAGCCTCCCAGTGCGCCACAGTCGGCAAAGGAGCTTCAAAGGTCATCAGCTCTTTAGTAACAGGATGAGACAGTTCCAGCCGTCGGGCGTGCAGAGCAATACTTACATCAGGCAAGGGTGCTAAAAATCCATATTTCACGTCGCCCACGATGGGTGTACCTAGCCCAGTAGCGAGCTGTACCCGAATCTGGTGTGGGCGACCCGTAATAGGGTTAACCTGAACCAGATAGCGCGAGCCAGCTTGTCCTAATACTTCATAGTCCAGCTCGGAGCGCTGGCCTTGCGGATGAGCGGCAGAATAAGCTTTGGTGACGTTGCGGATAGGATCTTTGACGAGCCAGTGCACTAAGTGCCCGCTGCTGGGTTCAGGGCGCTTGCCTACCAGCGCCCAATACGTTTTGTGCACCGTATTATCCCGAAACATCTCATTGAGGCGGCTCAGGGCTTTCGATGTTTTCGCAAGCGCAACTACGCCACTCACGGGTCTGTCCAGGCGGTGCGCTACGCCAATGAAGGCGGCCCCAGGCTTTTTGTATTTAAACCGCAAATATTCCGCGGCCTTTACCGATAAAGGCTCGTCGCCGGTTGAGTCGCCTTGTACAAGTAAGCCAGCCGGTTTATTAATGATAAGCAGATGATTGTCTTCAAACAGAATTTCCTTCTGTTCCGACCATAGATTAGGACGAGTCACGCGGGATTAATTGACGGGTAATGATAAACTCTTGAAAAAAGCCCCCCAGAGCTACAATGGACAGAGATGAGGGCAAAAAATTGTGTTTGTAGAACTTAGTAAGCCTCTTCAGACGAAGGGAAATCGCGTGTTTTTACATCCTGAATGTAGCGCTCCACGGCATCGTGCATTACATCGCCAATCTCGGCGTAGCGGCGCAGGAAGCGGGGCTTAAACTCTTTGGTGATGCCCAGCATATCGTGAACTACCAGCACCTGCCCATCCACATCGGGGCCGGCGCCGATACCGATAACCGGAATAGTAAGCTTTTCAGCGACTTGCTTAGCCAAAGCCGACGGAATTTTCTCCAGCACCAAGGCAAAACAACCCAGCTCTTGGAGCAGTTGAGCGTCTTCAAGCAATTTTTGGGCCTCAGATTCTTCTTTGGCTCGCACCGTGTAGGTGCCGAATTTGTAAATGCTCTGGGGAGTGAGGCCCAAATGGCCCATTACGGGAATACCAGCCGTTAGAATGCGCGTGATGGACTCCCTAATTTCGGCGCCGCCTTCCAGCTTCACGCCATGCCCACCCGACTCCTTCATGATGCGGATAGCCGAGCGCAATGCCTCCGATGAGTTACCTTGGTACGAGCCAAAGGGCATGTCAACCACTACAAACGCCCGTTTCACGGCCCGCACTACGCTGGAAGCGTGGTAAATCATCTGGTCGAGGGTGATGGGGAGGGTCGTTTCGTGGCCGGCCATCACGTTTGAGGCCGAGTCGCCTACGAGCAGCACATCGATGCCGGCACCATCGAGCAGAGTAGCCATTGAAAAGTCGTAGGCCGTGAGCATGGCAATTTTTTCACCCCGCCGCTTCATGGCTAGCAACTGGTGGGTGGTCACGAGCTTAACTTCTTTGTGCTGGGACATAGGGAGCGGAGAAAGTGAGGTATAAAGGTGGGACCCGGATCGGCGGATTTTTGACTAAGCCTGAATTTGCCCCCCAGCCTTACCGGTTCTGGAAAGTGCGGTTGCGGTTGAGCTTGAGGTCTTGCAGCAGGCTTGATTTGGCGGCAATAGTTACGTTGTAGCCTTGGCGAATACCAAATGGGAACCAGCTGCCGCTGATTTGCCAGCAGTGCAAATCACGGTAAAAATCGAGGGAAGTAAACGAAACCTGATTGCTGCGGAAGTCATAGCCGCTGCTGTAGCCGACGCGCAGGTTCTGAGTGAGCTTCACCGAGCCGCTCAGGTTGAGCGAAGCCACGGTAAGCGCATCGGCACGAGGGCGGTTGGGGCGACCCGGAATGGGGCCCGGATCCTGATAGGTAGCGCCAAAAGAAGTGCTCAGCTCCCAGGGAATATCAAAGTCAACGTAATCCTCATACGGATCGACGCGCACCGGATTGCCTAGTACAGGGTCGTTGGCCGGAGCCACATCGCGCGCCACAGCCGACTTTTTCGTGCCCGCCGCCGGGTTGAATTGGTAGCTAAGATTCAGCGTAGCAGTTGTCAGCTGGGCCAGCCGCCGCTTGGGCTGATTAAAAAGGTATTCGTTGATGAAGCGGCCCGTGGAGTCGCGCTGATAGAAGACAAAGCCGGCATTCACCACAATGTTCAGCTTCTTGGCTACCTGCGTGCGGAACGTAACGGCCAGCGGCAGCAGGTTGAGCGAGTCGGCGGCAAAGTCGTAGCCGGTGTTAAAGTCAAGCCCATCAATCAGGCTTACTTTCTCAAACGGGGTAGTGCCGGTCGTGTCATTTTTGGAGCGAACCTTCATTTCTATCTGGTTCTGTAGTCCAATAGTTACCGCGCTGGATGCCCGGCCATTCGCATTGCCCGCCGCTGCTCCAATAAAGCGGCTGAAAGCTATCGGATTGCGGGTGATGTCGTTTTGCTGGCCAAACTGGTTGTACAAGCGGCCCTGTGCATCACGCAGCGCCCCCAGGTTTAGGTTCGACTCATAAAAATTGTCGTTCCGGGAGAAATCAGGCGCGTAGCTGTAGCTAACCGAGGGCGTGATCTTGTGGCGGATGGCTTCAATCTTGGCGCCTTTTATCGGTAGAATGCCATAGATATTGGTCGATAAGCTGGCCCCGCCGGAGTAGTTGTACAAACGGCCAAACTGCGAAACCGTATCGATGCGTACGGCCTGTGCTTCGGGCTCGAATTTGTAATTCAGGCGTTTGAAATACCAGGATTCGCCGTAGTTGATCGTGGGGTTGAGACTCAGATACTTAAGTACCGTGTAGTTGCCCAGCGTAATGCCAAACTGGTGTTGTACCGTTGGCTGCGCGTTATTCAGCAAGGGCGCCAGATTCGAGAAATCGAAAGGAATGGTGCGCCCCGTAGCGGTGCCGCCAATCACGGGTATGACGCCGCCATTAAGCAGGCGGGGCTGCTCTGAGTTGCTTATCTCGTTTCGGCCGATGAGGTTATACGTTATGGCAATCTGCTCGTAAAACTGATCGTAGAAACGCCCCTTGGGCTCAATGCCAAACCACTGATACGGATATTGCCGCGCTACCTGCACCGACACATCGGGCAGCACAAAATTCATGACACCCGTTTGGGTGTTCTGGTTTTGGCTAAGCTGAAGCGAATAGTTGATAGGCGAGTTGCGAATCTGCTTCTGATAGCTGATCGTGGAGTTGAACGAAGGCGTGAGATAGCGCCGCGTATCAAACGAGTTTTGCTGGTTGTAGTCGGTGCTGCCCGCCTGCACGCTGGCCGAAAAACGCCCCCCACCGGGCCGGGGAGTGGGCGTATGGCTCCAGTTTATCCAGATGGTCTTGGGACTGCGCGGACGCCGGAATTCTACGTTGGTATTGAGTGCCTCCGAACGCAAAATAAGATTAGCCGGGCGCTGGGTATAATCAATGCTGAGCAGGCCGTTGTAGTTGTAGCGCTTGATGTACTGCATCTCGCCCCGCAAAGCAAAGCCGCCAAAAGCTTCGGCATTACCGCCGTATACATCACCAGTCAGGCGCAGGCCAATGTACTCGTTGGGGGCGAAGTAGTAGCCCCCATTACGCAGGAAAAAGCCCCGGTCGGCGGACTGGCCAAACGTGGGGAAAATGAGGCCCGAAGCGCGGCTTTTGCCCGGAGTTGGGAAGTAGCCAAAGAGGAAGCCCAGTGGAGTCTGGATGTCACTTACCACCAGGTTGAAAGGGCCCGTGACCACCTTCTCCCCCGGAATCACCTTCATCTTGGTGGCATTGATGTGAAAGTGTGGATGCTCCAGATTGCACGTCGTGTACTGCCCATTGCGCCCGAAAATCTCGTTCAGCGCGTTCTTTTTCACAATGCCGGCATGCACGTAGCCTTCACCCTGCTGGGTAACGGCGTCGGCAATCTTGCCCTTACGCGTCTTGAAGTTGTAGTTGATCGTACCGGCCTGATAAAGCCCCCCAGCGTCTTTGAACACCGGCCGGCCCTGCACTTTGCCCGCGGAGTCGGGGGCACCATTGGCCTTAAGCAGGTTTTGGCCGTAGTCAACGGTGATTACAGCCGCTTTCAACGATAAATCGCCGTAATCCACGTTGGCTTCATCGTAGAGATACGCGACCTTTTTCTGGACATCGAAACGAATGGAATCTTTCGCCGAATACTTAACGGTGGTCTTTATATCGCCTTTCACTTCGGCTCCCACACGTAGAGAGTCGCCAGCCGCGCTGGTATCGATAGCTGATACGAGCCGCGTGCCACGAGCCGCTCGGCTGGTGTCGGCTAGTACATTGGTGGTCTGGCGCCCGTCGGAGTTGACGCGCGGTACGACGGCAGGCACGGCCTTTGCGGGACGCTGCTGCTGGGCCCAGGCGCCGCTGATACTCAGCACCAATAGCACTACTGCGAGCAGCGGCCTCAGCCGCCCCGGATGGGGAAGTAGGCAAGATTTACGCAAGCGGAACGGCGCGGGCAAGGCCACGTAGTTTTTATCGTTTATTTTGTGGCGATTTGCAAAGGTAGCGGGTTGCTACACCAACTTAACGAACTCTGTGCGGAATATTGTAGCTGTTTGTCTGGCGAGTCTGTTGTTTATTTCTGGCTCGTCGGTAGCCGTGGCCCCAGGGTCAGCGGTTTTGCCCCCCAAGAAATACCAACTACGCACCGTAGTACTGGATGCCGGCCATGGCGGTAAGGATAGAGGCTGCGCTGGTGTGTCGGCCCGGGAAGCGGCCGTATCCCTGAAAATAATTCTGGAGCTGGGGCGGCTCATCGAAGCTAATGAGCCCGATGTGAAGGTAGTGTATACCCGCAAGTCCGACGTGTTTGTGGAGCTGGCCGACCGCGCCGGCATTGCCAATAAAAATAACGCCGACCTGTTTATCAGCGTGCATTGCAACGCGGGTCCTGCGGCGGCATATGGCACCGAGGTCTGGACAATGGGTACGGCCAAAACCGATGCTAATTTGGCAGTAGCCAAGCGTGAAAACGCGGTTATTTTACAAGAAGATAACTATAAAGCCCGCTACGGCGGCTTCGATCCTAACTCGCCTCAGAGCCACATTCTGTTCTCGCTGTTTCAGAGCGCCCACGTAGATAATAGCCTAAGATTTGCGCAAAAGGTTGATTATCAGTTTAAAACGAAGGTGGGGCGCAAGTCGCGCGGGGTGAAGCAAGCTGGGTTTCTGGTGCTTTGGAAGTCAACAATGCCTTCGTCTCTGATCGAAGTTGGCTTCTTGACTAACCGCAACGAGGAACGCTACCTGAACGATAAATCGGGTCAGTCGTATATGGCCTCGGGTATATACCGGGCCTTCCGCGACTATAAGAATGAGTTAGAGGCTATGAACGGGGACTAAAAGCCCCCCATAGCAGTTAACACCTTATCTACCTGCTCTTCACCTCCCTCAATAGCTGACCCAACGTGTCAAAAGAAATCAAAGTAGCCCTGCTTGCTCTCGTGGCCATTGTAGCCCTTTACTTTGGGTTCACCTTTCTAAAAGGAAGCAACATTTTCTCATCCAACCGTACATTCCATGCCAAGTATGACAACGTGGACGGGCTGGCCTTGGGCAACCCGGTTATTCTGAACGGGGTGAGAGTGGGGCAGGTGCGCGAGATGCATCTGGTACCGGAAGAAGGCAACCGGGTACGCGTGCAGTTTGAGATAGACAAGAATATCGTGGTGGGCGACTCCACCGTGGCCAGCCTGTCGGGTACGCTGCTGGGCAGCAAGACCATCACGCTGTTTATGGGCAAGAACTCGAAGGTATATGATGGCGGCGAAGAGCTAAAATCGTACACCGTTGCCAGTATTACCGATGCGTTTCAGGCCAAAGCGCTGCCCGTACTGGGTACCGTAGATTCGACGCTGATTAAGGTGAACAGCTTCCTGACCAAAGAAGCCCGCATCAGTTTGCAAGCCACGCTGTTGAATGCACAGGGCTCGACGGAGGCGCTGAAAAACCTGTTGATTATGAATCAGCGCAACATCAACCAGATTACGACCAACATGGCCGAGTTGACCCGTGCGCTTAACGTGACGGAGCGCAAGTTTGACCGCTTGGCTTCCAACTTGGCGCAAATCACGGACACGCTCAAAAATGCCCCTATCAGCCAAACAGTGCGCACAATGAACGCCACCGTGACGGAAGCGCAGGCAACTATGGCTTCGCTTAATGAGTCGTTGACCAGCACCAAAGGCTCGCTCGGCAAGCTTATCAATGATGACTCGCTGTATACGAATCTGAACGCTTCCGCTGCCAGCACCGATGCACTGCTGGTTGACTTCAAGGCGAACCCTAAGCGCTACGTCAACTTTTCGCTGATTTCGTTTGGCGGCAAGGATAAGAAGAAGCGGGAGGTTACCAAGAAGCCTGATGGGGAGATAGAAATTGAGCAGAAAGTAAAATCTAGCAGCCCGCAAACCATGGCGCCTGTCGATTCAGTCATTGCACCGGTTAAATAAGGCGTCTGCCAATTTTAAGTACCTTTGAAATCCGCCTTCGGGCGGATTTTTTTGTGTCGAAACCACCCAATTTGCCCCCCAACACCCTTTTTCCCACCCGCATGAATCTGGAGTTCAACAAAAACGAAGATCAAGTCAAACAACTCATTTTTCAACTCAGCCAGCGTCAGAAGAAAGTGGCGCTGGGCGGCGGCGAAAAGCGCATCGAGGCCCACAAAGCCAAAGGCAAGCTCACCGCCCGCGAGCGGATAGACTACTTGCTGGATAAAGGCACAGAAACCGTCGAGATAGGAGCTTTTGCGGGCGAAGGCATGTACAAAGAGCATGGCGGCTGCCCTTCAGGCGGCGTGGTTGTGGTGATTGGCTATGTGAAAGGGCGACAGTGCGTGGTAGTAGCCAACGACGCCACCGTGAAAGCTGGTGCCTGGTTCCCGATTACGGCCAAAAAGAACCTGCGGGCTCAGGAAATCAGCATCGAAAACAAGCTGCCCATTATCTATCTGGTCGATTCGGCGGGCGTGTACTTGCCCATGCAGGACGAGATTTTTCCCGATAAGGAGCACTTCGGACGCATCTTCCGCAACAACGCCGTGATGAGCAGTATGGGCATCGTGCAGCTAGCCGCCATCATGGGTCCGTGCGTGGCCGGGGGGGCTTATTTGCCCATTATGAGTGATGAGGCGATGATTGTGGATGGCACGGGCTCGGTGTTTCTAGCGGGCTCTTACCTGGTGAAATCGGCCATTGGCGAAAGTATCGACAACGAGACGCTGGGCGGCGCTACTACGCACTCCGAGATTTCGGGCGTGACTGATTATAAGTTTAAGAACGACGAAGAGTGCCTCGATCATATCCGCAACATCTTCGATAAGATGGGCGGCCAGCCCTCAGCTGGCTTCCACCGCGCCGCACCGGCCGAGCCGGCTGAGAAGTCCGAGGAAATCTATGGCCTGCTGCCCGCCGACCGCGCCAAGCCTTACGATATGATGGATATAATCCGTCGCTTGGTGGATAACTCGGAGTTTGAGCCTTACAAAGACCTCTATGGTCAGACGCTGATTTGCGGCCTGGCGCGTATTGATGGTTGGGCAGTCGGCATTGTAGCCAACCAACGCAAAATCGTGAAGTCGAAGAAGACGGGCATGCAGATGGGCGGCGTTATCTACTCCGACTCAGCCGACAAAGCCGCGCGCTTTATCATGAACTGCAACCAGAAGCGTATTCCGCTGGTGTTTCTGCACGATGTGTCGGGCTTCATGGTGGGTTCGCAGAGTGAGCATGGCGGCATCATCAAAGACGGTGCGAAGATGGTAAGCGCCATGAGCAACTCCGTGGTCCCGAAATTCACGGTCATTGTGGGCAACAGCTACGGAGCCGGCAACTACGCCATGTGCGGCAAGGCGTATGATCCGCGCCTCATCGTAGCCTGGCCCACGGCCCAACTTGCCGTAATGAGTGGCGCCGCCGCCGCCAACACGCTCCTACAGATACAAGTAGCCAGCCTGAAAGCCAAAGGCGAAGTAATCACGCCCGAAGCCGAAAAAGAATTGCTCGACCGCATCAAGAGCCGCTACGAGGAGCAACTGTCGCCGTATTACGCCGCCGCCCGCTTGTGGGTAGATGCGGTAATTGACCCGCTGGAAACGCGCAAGGTACTTTCAATGGGCATTGATGCGGCTAATCATGCGCCGATTGAGAAAGCGTTTAATGTGGGTGTTATTCAGGTGTGAAATGAAATAAATTCGCTTTAGTTTTCATTTAAAATCTATTCAGTGAAAGACCTTAATAAGATCAAAATCTTCTTATTAGAAGCAAAGGATATTTCCTTGGGATATAGCGAAATAAAATTTGTTGATTATGATGATTTGGACGCCGCACAAATTGGTTATAAAGTTGATTCGAAAGGAAATAATTTAACATCAATAAACGAAGGTGATTGGCAGGAGGAATGGCTAGTAATTGCTAATGACGATTTAGGTGATCCAATTATAGTTGATACTTCTTCGCCAGATTTAGCAGTCTTAACTGCAGCTCATGGAGAAGGTGATTGGGAGCCACAAGTAATAGCAGAGAGCCTGGATGATTTTAAAGAGATACTCAACATATTAAATAATAGTTCTTTAGAAAGAAATAGCGAACTCGATACTGATAAAAACTCAATTGATGAGACTCAGAAGCAAGATTTTTTATTAAAAATTGAACAGCGAAATCCTGATGCTGCAATTTGGTATTGGGAGGCATTTTTAAATAATTCATAAAATAACTTTAGTAACCCCCAACTGGCGCGAGATTGTAGCTCGTGACAAGCCTTTTTGTGGAGGTTGTACCTCCACTGCCGCACAGCGGCAAACTGTGACCGCGCCGTCTGGAAAAATCCGGGCGGCGTTGTTGTTCTGGCGGGGGAGGCGCAGCCTCCCGGCATGGCTGGTCACGAGTTACGCTGCACTAAACTCGCGCCAGTGAGGTGGCGAAAACCAGTTCGTTAAAGCACTTTATTTGAACATTCCTACCTATTCTACGTGTTGATTCTGGGCAACCGGCGGCGGCGAAACCGTGTCGGTTGCTTTTATTTGCTACTTCGTGCTTCTCGGGGCCGCTGCAAACACCCCGACCACCTGCTTCATGACTAATAAAGAAATCAAAGCGCTTATCTCGCTGCTCGACGACCCGGAAATTGCCCCCCAGATAGAGGAGCGGATTCAGGCATTGGGCGAAACCATCATTCCGTTTTTGGAAGAGTCGTGGGAGGAGAGCCTCGACCCGCGTCAGCAGCAGCGTCTGGAGGATCTGATTCACGATCTGCAATTTGATGGCTTGAAGCAGCGCCTGCGTGTGTGGCGCGATTCGGGCGGCGAAAACCTGCTGGAAGGCATGTGGCTGCTGAACTCCTACCAGTATCCCGATGCCGATTTGCAGGCCCTGAACCGCGCCATTGAGCAGTTGCGCTTCGAAGCCTGGACACTCATGCGACCCGAGATGCATCCTACTGATCAGGTGCAGGTGCTAAATCACGTTTTGTTTCGGGTGCATAAGCTGGGGGCCAATACGCAGAACTTCCATTCGCCCGCCAACTCCATGCTGCACCTGGTGTTGGAAACCAAGCGTGGCAACCCGCTTACGCTCTGCGTGATTTATCTGCTGGTGGCGCAGCGGCTGAACTTGCCTATTTACGGCGTGAATCTGCCCAATCTGTTTGTGCTCACGTATCAGTCGCAGAGCCAGATAGCGGAGCCGTTTTACATCAACTGCTACAATCGCGGCCTCATTCTGTCGCGCACCGACATCGAGCATTATGTGGCCCAACTCAACCTGTCGCCCAACGATATCTTCTATGCGCCCTGCTCGCATCTCGACATCGTGCGCCGGGCGTTGCGCAATCTGGTGATGAGCTTCGAGAAGCTGCAGGAGCCCGCCAAAGCCCTCGAAGTAGGCAAGCTCCTGGCCATCCTGACCGATGAAATTACTCCCCCCACGGATATTGAGCCGACAGAATAGTTCGGGTTAAATCAAGGCATAAAAAATCCCCCCAGCGCAAGTCTGGGGTGCTTTTTTGGAGTTATATGTAAGCCTACATTCTCTTGATCAGGCAGCCCGCCGCCCGCTTGTCGGCGACGCCTGCGGGCTTTCCAGCCAGAATATTGTCCAGCACCTGCGCTACGTAGCGCTCCTTGGCATAGGCTTCTACCTGAGCATTATCGTCGATGGCCCCTCTGTAGCGCACCACGAAGCCATTCTCAGCAGGCTGCAACACAAAGGCTTCCGGCGTTTTGGTAGCCCCCAGCAGGCCGCTCACCTTCTGCCCAGGGTCGGTCAGATAAGGATAATCGTCGGAGCCGGTGCTCTTCATTTTGAGCTTATCCGCGTCGGCAGCATCGGCCGTAGCTTCCAGGTTGATGGGCGCATTGATAAACAAAAACTGCACGCCCTTGCCACTATACGCGGCCGTCAGGGCATTCAGGCGGCTTTGATACAGCTTGGAAAAGGCGCAGTTAGGGTTCACGAATACGACCACAACAGCCTTGTTGCTGGCATAGCTGCTCAGCGTAACGGTCGCGTTGGTGGGACTCGTAAGACTAAAGTCGGTGACGGTGCGGCCATCCTGCGCTTTTGCCACACTGATAGCAACGGTACAGAAAAGCAGGGCGGCCGCTGCAATAATAGAGATTCGACGAAAAAGCATAGGTGGGAAGATTAGAAGGTGGGATGGGAGCGCCAAATCTTTATGAGGTAGATTGTTGCGTCTGCAACCAGACGAAGTGGGCGAAACTCAGCCGTGCATAGCATCTTCAACGCAATACGTTAGCACATAGTCGGATGCTAGGCGTTGATAAGAAATTCGGTGTTCGCTGCGGAAGTTTTCGAGCAGCAGGTGCCCCGTCAAAACACCTGCCTCCCGCAGCTCAAACGGGTTGAGCAACAATTGCTCTTTAAACACCACGCCCCGGCGACTATGCAGCTTATACAGCGTCTCTTTGGCACTCCAATAGAGACTATATTTTGCTACGTCATCACCGGCATTGACTCGTTCAGTTTCGGCTAGAAACCGGGTTGCCAAGTGTTGCGCTTTGGGTCTTATCAGTTCAACATCTGTGCCAACGCGCCCCTGAGTCGATACAATTCCCGCCACCCACTCCCCCGAATGTGACAATGAAACCGCAAAATCAGGCAATTGCTCTAAGTAAGGTCGACCGTTGCTGTCGTTAAGCAGCAGGGACTGAGCAGAGGTTAGCTCCCGCAGCAGCGTATGCGTAAGCGCCCGTCCTGCCAGCCACTGCGCCTGACGCGTCAAATCGCGCACTGCCGGCTGCTGCGCCGCGTAATGGGCAGAGTGGGGGAGAAGCTCGACCAACGCGGGGGGCATTTCTGTAAGGTGCCACAACCCGAGCAGAGCATGGTCAGAAAGAGGCGTGAGGGAGTGTAAAGGCATTATAGCAGATAGAAGGAATTGACACTTATACTTTTACTTCGAACCTCATGCAGAGCAAAGCGAAGCATCTCGCGTGCTGATGCGGGATTAGTAACCTAACGGCACGAGCGAGATGCTTCGCTATCGCTCTGCATGACCGCCCATTTATTAAGAACTTAGTTAAACGCAGGTCTAAAAGCAGGTATCGAATTGTTTCGCCAAAATCAACCGCTAGCCGTTCTGCTATAGGCTTAGAAAAACCGCTGTAATTTCGCCCTAAATTACGACCTCGCTCATGCCGTTGCTTTCACGTCCGCAGGTGCAGAAACTGGCCACACTCAGCGGCCACCGCGACTGCGTGTACGCCTTAGCCGGTTCTGCTGAGGAAAACCGCTTCTTTTCGGCCGGCGCCGATGGTATGGTCGCCGTGTGGAGCATCGATGACCTTGCGCGTGATGGTGAGCTGGTGGCCTGGGTTGAAAACTCAGTGTACGCCCTGCGCTACTTACCCGAGCGCGAGCTGCTGGTGCTAGGCCATAATTTTCAGGGCGTGCAGGCCATTGCGTTGGCAGAGCGAAAGCTGGTGCATAGCACCGCGCTGCCGCCAGCTGCCATCTTCGATTTTGCATACTCAGCGCCCCGTCAGCGCCTGTATGTGGCCCTTGGCAATGGAGTGCTGGCAGTATTGCGAGCCGCCGATTTTTCACTGGAAAAGCTGGTGCCGCTTAGCGACAAAAGCCTGCGTTGCTTAGCGCTGCACGAGGAGCGAGGCGAGTTGGCCGTAGGGGGCAGCGACACCGTCGTTCGTATCCTCGATATTGATTCGCTGGCCGTGAAGTACACGCTTTTAGGTCATAGCAACTCCGTGTTTACCGCTGCTTATTCGCCCGATGGTCGGCAGCTGCTTACGGCTGGCCGCGATGCTCATCTGCGTACTTGGGCTGTGGGGGGCAATTATGCGGAAGTAGGCAGCATTGTGGCTCATATGTTTACCATTAACCACCTACTGTTCAGCCCCGACGGACTGTTGCTGGCCACGTGTAGCATGGATAAGTCTATTAAGGTATGGGAGGCCGAAACGGGACGCTTGCTGCGCGTCGTAGATAAGGCTCGTCATGCCGGCCATGGCACTTCCGTCAACAAGTTATTTTGGTCGGGCAGGCAGAATCGGCTAGTTTCGTGTAGTGACGACCGCAGCCTTGCCGTGTGGGGGATTTCTTGAGACACTAGGAGTGAGGGCCGAGAGGTAAGAACAGAAAGCAGCAGTAGCTCCCGAATGGCTAATCTGTTTCTTTCAAATACTCGCCTTGCCGCTCGCTTCGTTTCTACCCTATCTCTCCATTCATTAAGGCCCCGGCTGCTCCCTTAGCTTCCAGCCCATCATCCATAGTTCCATGAAAATTACCGCTCTCGACATCCGGCAGAAAACCTTTGAAAAAGCCTTTCGGGGTGTAGACAAAGACGAAGTACAAGCCTTCTTAATGACGCTGTCGCAGCAGTGGGAGCGCATGGGCGATGAAAACCGGGAGCTGCGCCTGAAGCTGGAGCACGCCACCCACGATGTGCAGAAAATGCGCGAAGTGGAAACCAGCCTGTATCGTACCCTCAAAACGGCCGAGGACACGGGCAACAGCATCACGGAGCAGTCGCAGCGCGATGCCGACCTGCGGATTCGCGAAGCTCAGCTCAAAGCGGATCAGCTTTTAAGCGAAGCCAAGCAGGAAGCGCGTCGGTTGGTAGAAGAAGCCACCCGCGAAGCTGAGAAAAGCGTGGCCGCTATGCGCACCGAAGTCAATAGTTTGGGTCAGGAGTGTCATCGGCTGGAAACCCAGATGGAAAACCTCGTGCGCGATTTGCAGCACTTAGCCTCCGACGCGCTGGAAAAAGTAGCGAAAGCAAAAGCCCGACCTAAAACAGATGCGGCCGCCATCCTTTCGCGGGCCGGTAGCGTACAGGTAAGCAGACCCGAACCTTCACCCCAAAACGACTCTGCCATGCGTGTATCTTCTGCTTCTACTTCATCGGCTGCCGCGGTAGCTGGAGCATCCAGCGCCGCCCTGGGGGGCAATTTAGCGGCCGAGCCTCGCGCTATTGGCCCTCAGCCCGGCAACTACAACCCCAAGCCCGGTCAGCAGCCTGATCCGGGTGCGCCAGCCCAAACGCCCGGCCCCGAAATTCGCCCCGGCTCACCTGATGAGAACCCTGGCAAAGCTGATCCATCCCGCATCTATCAGCCAGAGCCTTCCCGCGTACCCGACCCCGGCGCCCCGGATATCGAGCGCCCAGCCCCCGATATTCAGCCTGTTGGCCCTGGTCATCCTGAAATTATGCCGCCCTCGCCAGCCACGCACCCCGGTATGGCCACGGCTGCTTCAACCGAAAAATCGTTTTTCGACGAGATATAACCCGGCTTCGGCTGTGAAAAGCGAAAGGCCCGCAATAGCTTGCGGGCCTTTCGCTTTTCTGGCTCTACACCTTACAAGTCAAACCAAGGCGCTACGCCACCATTAACCACATACCGTCATGGGACAAATCGCGCTGGAGGGCATGGAGTTTTTCGCTTTTCACGGCTATTATGATGAAGAGCAGAAAATCGGGAATAAGTACGGCGTTGACCTGTACATCCAAACCGACCTGCACGCGGCCGGCGCTTCCGATAAGCTACAGGAAACCGTGAACTACGAAGTGCTTTACCGCTTAGTAGCCGAGGAAATGCTGGCTCCGGCGCGGCTGCTGGAGCATGTAGGCCATCGGGTGATGGACCGGATTCTAACCCAGTTTCCGCACGTGTATACCGTGAAAGTGTGCGTGTCGAAGTTCAATCCGCCGCTGGGGGGCATTTGTCGTCGGGCGCGAATCACGCTCAAGCGCAAACGAGCCCAAAATGCCCCCCAGAACTCAGATAACTAGGATATACTTGACCAGGAGCTTGCTCCGACATAAAAAAGGCGACCAGTTATGGTCGCCTTTTTTGTTAACAGGAAATTATGAGCTGCTTAGTGCTTATACGTTTCTGTTTGGGTTATTCGGGTTATTTAGGTCATTGGCCGTGTTGGTTGTGGGATTGTTTATCTGCTCAATATCCACTTCCGTTTTGCGTACCGTGTCGCGAATGGTTTCTTCCCGCTCAGTCACTTCTTTGCCAAGGCTGATTTCTTCCACCACGCGGGCCTCTTTGCCTACAACGGCGCGCTCAGCACTCTCCGTAATTTCGATTTCGCCTTCTTTGAAAGCATTGAAATCAGCCTCCGTAGCCGGACGGTTTACGGCATGGCGCTCCACGTTTACGTGCTCTTCCCGCAGTCGCAGGTGCTCTTCTACTGGGCGCTCTACAATGCGGCTGCGTACGCGCACGCCGCCTGTCTGCTCTACACGCTTACCAACCTGCAACTGCTCTTCCATTACTTTCACCGAACCAGTCTGGTCAGTTTGGCCGGTGGTTGCTTGGGTACCAGTACCAGCATACGCGTTGCCAGTAGTGCCGGCACCGTATTGCGAAGCCACATCATCAACATCTACTGCGCCAAGATCATCGAGCAGGTCGCGGGCACGCTCGGCTTCCGAGGCCGACTGGGCGTGTACCGTTACCAACGATTTGCCGCTACGTACTACGTTCGAGTAGTTACGGGTTGTATTATCATCGTCGCCACCAAACAGGTTGCTGAAGAAATTACCGATTTTGTCGCCTGCATTATCTGCAACGGCTTCGGCGCGCGTGCCGGTGGTGTTTGTACTGGTATTAGCACCAGTAGTATAGTTGCTGCCCGAAGCACCCGTTTGATTAAAGGGTGCTACGTCAACGTAGTCCCGCTGAAAGCCATTCTGCTCAAGTTGCTGTACGGCACGCTGGGCCTCAGCGGCAGTGTTGAAAACTCCTATTACGGTATGTGCCATGTTGTTAAGGTATTTGGGTTGTGGGTGAAAGGATGATAAAAAATAGGGTAATGGTAAATCTTAAGTAGTTGGTTCAGAGGAGGAAGAGGGGTTAGGTGCTACGCGTTGTAAATGAATTTCCTCTTTGCGTAGCGTTACCTGTTGGGGTGTGCGCGTTTCCGTCTGATGCTTCGTGATGCGCACTTCTTCTACCAGCAGCAGCCGTTTTTCCACGACTAATACCTCCCTCAGAATAGGCATGATCATCGTGTCGCCCTCGTAGCGAACTGCCGGCGGAGTGGCTACATATTGGTTGATGGCCACGCGCTCCACGTTTACCTCTTCCTGAATAATAGGCACGTCTACGACCTGCTGTTCTTCATGCACCGTCTTTGATACCCGAATCCGGCCGGTCTCCACCACATCCTTTCCGATCTGCACTTGCTCTTCCACCACCGGTATTGTTACCTGTGGGTCAGGCATCTGGTAAGGCTGCTGGTTCTCGAAACGATTGTTGGAAGGCTCCATAGGTGGACACGCTTATATCATTGGTTACCTAGTGATACTCAGGTGTTAAATCATACGGGGTGCCTTCAGCTAAGTTGAAAATTGATCATAATTATATTCACGCTTTCTTCATAAAGCTCGACAGTTATGGCAGACACTTTTGCGTATATAAAAACATTTGAATACTAGCTTTCTTGTAAATGTAATTATCTTGAAAGCAATTAGTTATAATTGTTATGGTGACGGCTTTATCAGCATGAGTTGGAGTTTATGTCTCCTAGTTAAATCTAAGTTGGTAGCGTATTGCCCTGTGCGCAGCTAGCTCTGTTTACCAAGCGTCTTATGTAGAAAGCAAAGGCAGAGCCTGCCTCTGAACTTGTCATATAAATGACCAATATCTGAGAAGGATAAAGGCACGTCTATCTACTTTACGAAAATATTCGTAGATAAAGCTTGTTAGTACGATGAGTTTCGTATATGTTTGTCATACGAATCTCTTCGTACCACCATAACGTCCGAAATCAATGAGCAAGCCACCCCTCCCTAAGCCTACCGAATCGGAGCTGGAGATTTTGCAGGTGCTCTGGCAGCACGGCCCCACCACTGTTCGCTTTGTAAACGACGAGCTAAATAAAAAGCGCGATGTAGGGTACACCACCACGCTCAAGCTGCTTCAGCTCATGCTTGATAAGGGCCTCGTGCTCCGCGACGATGACAGCCGCACCCACGTCTATCGGGCAGCCTTGCGTGAGGAGGAAACCCAGGGCCTGCTCATCGACCGGCTTTTGGATGCGGCTTTTGGTGGCTCGGCGCTCAAGCTTGTGGTGCAGGCCCTGGGCCACCAGCGCACCTCTCAGGCAGAGCTGGACCAGATTCGGGATCTGCTAAACGAAATGGAAGAGCAAAAAAACACAACCGAGAAAGGAGGGACCAATGAACTGGCTTGAGCATCTTCTATCCCCAGCCGTTGTCCGGGCCCTAGGCTGGACTATCGTGCATTCGTTGTGGCAGGGAGCCGTAGTGGCGCTGGCATTGGCCGGTCTGCTGCTGTTGTTGCGTCAGCACACGGCGCGTATTCGCTACCGGGTGGCGGGTGTGGCGCTGGTCGCGATGCTGAGCTTGTCGGCCGTTACATTTGGCCGCTATTATCTGGCTGATAGCTTTGACAGAGAGGCAGTTATTCCCACTGCGTTGGCAAGTACAACTGCAACTACATCCACTGTTGTTCCTGCGAGTCTGGGGGGCAATTTGCCCTTGGTATATGCCTTTGATAAACACGCAGCACCTGCCACAACGGTACAGGCTGCTGCACCAGCCGCCGCCGATGTGTCGTGGCTGCCATATTTCGATCAACATCTGCCCCTTATTGTGACCGCGTGGCTGCTGGGCTTACTGGCTATGACGCTACGCTTTCTGGGCGGACTGGCGTATCTGGACCGCTTGCGGCACTACCGCGTGCGGCCGCTGCCGGCCGTATGGCAGCGCCGCCTGACGGAACTGGGTGAGCGGGCCGGCCTGCGGCGGTCAGTAACGCTGCTGGAGTCGGCGCTGGTGAAAGCGCCCTTGGTGGCAGGCCATCTAAGCCCGGTTATTCTGCTGCCGCTGGGCACCATTTCGGGGCTGAGCCAGGCACATCTGGAGGCCATTCTGGCGCATGAGCTGGCACATATTATCCGGCGCGACTACCTGATGAACCTCGTGCAGTCCATAACCGAAATTCTGTTTTTCTATCATCCCGGCGTTTGGTTTGTGAATGCCTGCCTGCGCACCGAGCGCGAAAACTGCTGCGACGATATGGCTACGGCCATGTGCGGCAGCCCGCTTACTCTGGCACAAGCGCTTACCGGCTTAGCCGAGCTTGGTCACGACCGTTTCTCAGCCCCCCGACTGGCGGTGGCTGCCGTCGGACCGGATGGCTCGCTGCTGAGTCGTGTGCGGCGGCTGGTGCAGCGCCGTTCGGCCCCTACATTTTCCGAAGGCTTTATGGCTGCCGTTGTGGTGCTGGGGGGCATTGTGCTGCTGGGCGTGAGCACGGCCTTCTCCATGGCTGATCCGCATTTCAAGATCAGCCGCAATGAGACAATGGCTGCGGGCAATACCTGGCGTGCTGAGCTGATGCCCGGTCTGCTGGTGGCCCCACCTGTTGCCAAAATTGCTCCCCAGGGTCCTTTATTGGAGGCAGTGGATGTGAACGACGAGGATAAGGACAAAGACAAAAAGAAGCGCCGTCGGAAGGACGATAACAACCGGGTAGTAATTATTCAGGATGGCGCGCGAAGCCGCCGCGACGCGGCAACGGTAGTACTGGAGCGCGACAAAAAAGGCCGCGTGACGGAAATGTATGTTGATGGAAACCGCATTGATGCCCAAGAGCTGAACGCGACGCGAAAGAAGAGCAAAGACGAAGGCACCCAAGTTATTCGCCTGAACTCAGGTCGGACTCTACGTGTGTTAGGGCGCAACGAATCCGAGTTTGACTTCGACGCCAATAATCTGAGAGTAATAGACCTGAATAAGGATGAGCTACGCCGCTCTATCCAGCTGTTGCGCCTGAACAATGAGTCAATGGCGTTGCTTAAGCGCAACCTGGATGGTAACGTCCAGATAATTCAAGGCGAGAACGCACGCCGACAAGCACTACGGTCGGCGGAGCAAGCATTGCGCCTTGCCGAGCAACGTGCTGACAGCGATGAGGAAAAAGCCAGAATCAGAGCGCAGTTTGATAATATCAGGGAAGAGCGCGAACGGTTGCAAGAAGCGGCTGAGGAGGAGCGTGACCGGCTACAGGAAGACCGTGACAATCAGCAAGTCATTCGAGAAAGAAGCCAGGTTGAGCGCGAAGAGCAGCGGGTAGAGCGGGAACGTGAGCGGGCGGCGCGCGATAAAGAACGGGCCGAACGGGCAGCACGAACCCGCAAGGCGGAAGACGCCATCATTGCCGAGCTGCTCAAAGACGGGCTTATTAAGGACAAGCAGAACTTTAAGTTTGAGCTTACCGGTAGCGAGTTGAAAGTGAATGGCCAGAAGCAGCCGGAAACCGTCTTTACGAAATACCGCAAGCTGTACGAAGAAGGCACTGCCCGCACGATAGGCGCCACCGGTAAAGTGCTGCTGAGCTACAACGGTGGCAACGTGAACCGCATTTACTCCAGCAACGACGGCTCCAGCACTTACATTATGGCTCCGCCTGCGCCACCTGCGGCTCCGGCCGCGCCCGCTGCGCCCGGAATACCTGCTGCGCCCGCCGCGCCTGGCGCAGCGGGCATACCAGCCCCGCCTGCCCCACCTCGTGCGCCCCGCGCCCCACGCCTTCCCGCGCCTCCCCGCGTCCCAGCTATCAATTCCGTGGATTTGGGCAACCAATTGCGGAAGGATGGACTGATTGGGAAGAACGACAAGTCGTATCAGTTTCAAATCAATGCCACCAGCATGACCGTGAACGGCAAGCGTCAGTCGGATGAGCTGGCGGCTAAGTACCGGCAGCTGCTGGGCGAAGGCAAGAACAGTAAGTTCAATATGAACATCTCCATTCAGGAGTAGCCTTTTTTTCTTCTTTTCTGGATAAAAGCCGGCTTTCTAACACAGAAAGCCGGCTTTGGTATTAAAAATGCCCCCCGCGGCAACTCTCGCCAGGCTTCGTGCATCTATTGGCTTACCGGCGGGAAATTCCGGTTTCACATTTACAGTATATGCGCCGAATTTTACTTTGTTGGTGTTTAGTATTGATCACCTCCATGGCTGTCGGGCAAAATTTGCCCCCCACAGCGCCGGCTCCTAATGCCAATGCAGCGCCCAAGCGTCAACTCCAGGCAGTCCGCCTCACCCAACCGATTAAGCTCGATGGCCTGCTCGATGAAGCCCAGTGGCAGGAGGCACCCATCGCCACCGATTTTATTCAGAATAGGCCAAACCCCGGCCCGCGCGAGAAGCAGCCGACGGAAGTGCGCGTGATGTACGATGATGCGGCCCTGTACGTGGGAGCCGTGATGCACGAGACCTCCGCCGACTCCATCATGCGTGAGCTGACGGCCCGCGACGACCTCGGCAACACCGACTTCATCGCCATCTTTCTCGATACCTACAACGATAAGCTCAACGGCTACAGCTTCTTTATCACGCCCGGCGGCGTGCAGCTTGATGCGCGCTACTCGCCGGCCAGTGGCGAAGATTTTGCCTGGAATGCCGTGTGGGACGCGCGCACGGCCCTGCGCGGTACCGATTGGGTCGTGGAAATGCGCATTCCGTATTCCGCCATTCGCTTTAGCGCCGTGCCGGAGCAGCTCTGGGGGCTCAACTTCATGCGCCGACGTAAGCGCGACAATCAGGACTTTTTCTGGAATGAGGTAAAGCCTGAAGCCGATGGCTTTGTGAATCAGTGGGGCCAGCTGCAAGGCATCCGCGACATCAAGCCGCCGCTGCGCCTGTCGCTCACGCCCTACGTATCCACGTATCTCAACCACTATCCTTACCAGGAGCAGGGCGTGCGTAACACGAGCTTCTCTTTTAATGGCGGCGCCGATATTAAGTACGGCATCAACGAGAGCTTCACGCTCGACGCCACGCTGGTACCCGACTTTGGCCAAACGCAAAGCGACAACGTGGTGCTCAACCTCACGCCATTTGAGGTGCAGTACAACGAGAACCGCCAGTTTTTCACCGAAGGAACCGAGCTTTTTAATAAAGGCAACCTCTTTTATTCTCGTCGGGTAGGGGCGCAGCCGGTGGGTTTTTACGCCGTCAATGGCCAGCTTAGGGAAGGCGAGCAACTGGTGAAAAATCCTGGTGAAACTCGTCTGCTGAATGCCGCCAAAGTATCGGGCCGGACAAGTAAAGGCTTAGGTATTGGCCTGTTCAATGCCTTAAGCAACGACGTATATGCCACCGTGCGCGACAGCACCGGACAGGAGCGCGACGTACTGACACAGCCTTTTTCGAATTATAATATCGTAGTGCTGGATCAGAGCCTGAAGAACAACTCCTACGTGAGTCTCGTCAATACCAACGTCACGCGCTGGGGCCAAACCTACGACGCCAACGTGACTGGGGGGCTTTTTCGCTTTGCTGACAAGAAGAATGCCTATGCCATTGATGGGCAGGTGGTGTACTCGCGCCGCCGCGGCAAGTCTTTCGCCTCCGACGCCGACGTAAACAACCAGGATGGCTTCAAATACCTGGTAGGGGTTGGCAAGATCAGTGGCAACTTCACCTGGAAAGTAAGCCATGGCATTGAATCCGATACCTACGACTCGAACGATTTAGGGCTGCTGCTCAGCAATAACAGCATCGAACAGGCTATCGACTTTAACTACAATAAGTACAAGCCGTTCTGGAAGGTGAACAATATGTACACCTATTGGGGCATCAGCAACGAGGTGTTGTATAGCCCCAGGCGCTACCGGAGCGTGGAGCTGTACGGTGGCGGCAACACTACGTTCACCAAGAACTTTATGACGGTGGGGGGCAATTTTGACGCCTCGCCGCGCCGCCACGACTACTTCGAGCCGCGCGTGTCGCCGCTGGGCCGCTTGTACGTGCGGGTGCCCGCCAACGTAGGCGGCAGCATGTTTGTGTCGTCCGATTACCGCAAGAAGCTGGCCTATGATATCAGCTTATCAGGCCGCTACTATGCTCAGGACCGGGGCCGGCCCAACCGTACGGGCCTCGGCATCGGCATCAGTCCGCGCTATCGGGTGAGTAATCAGCTGACTTTTCGCTACGACTTGAGCTGGAGCCGGCAGGATAACCAGATTGGCTACGCCGGCGGCATGAGCAGCCAGGAACCTCTGGACGAGCTTTATCTGGACGAGTCAGTATTGGGCCGGCGCCGAGTAGTTACCGTAACCAACACTGTTTCGGGGTCTTACACGTTCAATAACCGAATGTCGTTTACCATTCGCACGCGCCACTACACCAGCAACGTGCACTACTACGACTACCTGCGTCTGCTGGAAAAAGGTCAGGAAGAAGCCATCGACTACCGCCGCAACCGCGACACAAGCTTCAACGCCTTCAACGTGGATGCCGTGTATTCGTGGTGGTTTGCGCCCGGCTCCCAAATCAGCGTAGTATGGAAAAATGCGGGCTCCAGCTTCTTAACGGCCGACAAAGCCACCCCGCTTTACTTCGATAATCTGACCAACACTGTAAATACGCCCCACAGCAATTCATTGTCAATCAAAGTGTTGTATTATCTCGATTATCTGATGCTGAAGCGTAAGGGTATTTAGGTAAACGACGCACATTCTTTCTTTTTGTTCCCCAGCTACCACCCATGCCACAGCACATCGGCGCTCTCACACTACTCGTGCGCGATTATGACGAAGCCATCGCGTTTTACACCAGTAAGCTGGGCTTTGAGCTGGTAGAAGATACCGACCTTGGGCAGGGCAAACGCTGGGTGCTGGTAGCGCCGCCGCAGTCAACTTCCACTAGGTTGCTTTTGGCTCAGGCTGCCTCGGAGAAGCAAGTGCAACAAATCGGCAATCAGGCCGGTGGGCGCGTATTTCTTTTTCTGCACACCGATGATTTTCAGCGCGATTACACCTTGTATCGAGAGCGGGGCGTGCGGTTTCTGGAAGAGCCCCGGCACGAGAGCTACGGCAGCGTAGCCGTGTTTGAGGACTGCTACGGCAACCAGTGGGACTTGCTGGAGCAGCGCATTGCTTCCTAGTTAATCCGGGCTTCGCTCTGCAATCCTAATAGCTCGGCCGCTGCTCCGAAGGGGGATTTTTTGCCCCCCATCACTTGCTCGCGTACCTCAGCCAGCTGCTTTTGTACGCGTGGGTTGGCGTAGAACCGCTCTTCCAGCTCCTGCCGGATGGCCTCGTGCAGCCAGTGCAGATTCTGCTCTTGCCGGCGCCGCTGAAAGTAGCCGCTGGCCAGCATTTGCGTTTGATACTGTTCTATTATCTCCCAGACTTCGGCCACGCCCGCACCCGTCAGCGCCGAACTGGTCGTAACGACGGGTGCCCAGCTAGAGGCGGCTTTGGGAAAAAGGTGAAGCGCATTCTGGTACTCGCGGCGGGCACGACGAGCCGCTAATTCATTGCCCGCATCGGCCTTGGTGATGGTCACGGCGTCGGCCATTTCCATAATGCCTTTCTTGATGCCCTGTAGCTCGTCGCCGGCGCCGGCCAGCATCAGCAGCAGAAAAAAGTCGACCATGCCGTGCACGGCGGTTTCGCTTTGGCCTACGCCCACGGTTTCCACAAAAATGACGTCGTGGCCGGCCGCTTCGCACAGGAGCATAGCCGCGCGGGTGCTGCGCGTAACGCCCCCCAGGGAGCTGCCCGCCGGCGAAGGCCGAATGTAGGCGGCTGAATGGGCAGCTAACTCACTCATGCGGGTTTTATCGCCGAGTATGCTGCCGCCGCTGCGTTGGCTAGTCGGGTCGACGGCCAGTACAGCCAGCTTTTTGCCCAGCTTGTTTACCAAATACAGCCCAAGGGCTTCAATAAATGTGCTTTTGCCCACGCCCGGCACGCCCGTAATGCCTATCCGAATGGAGCGGCCCGCCTGAGGCATAACCGCGTCGAGAACCTGCTGGGCAAGTTGTTGGTCGGTGGCCAAAGTGCTTTCCGCCAGCGTAATGGCGCGACTCAGCACCACGCGGCTGCCGGCCTGAATGCCGGCTACATACTCGTCTGCGGTGAAGCGTTTGGCCATATATGCGAGTTGCCCTTACTTGACGATGAAATTAGGCAAGCCAAACTTACTACGTTTGCCCCCCAGACTGATACCATCGTCTTTGTAGCCACAGGCCAGGCCCGCAGCATTGGGATTTTCAATAACTCCCAAAAAGGGGTTGTCTTCGCGGGCCACGTATATTTTGCCATCCGGCCCCCGCTGGAGCGCCCCGATTTTACGGTTTTTGGAGTCACCTATTTTAGTGGCTTTGCTGGTCTTCAAATCGAACTGCCAGATTTGGGCCGCCCCGCCGCCGGTGCCGTTATTGGTGCCGTAGAGCTTGCTGCCATCAGGCGAGAACTCTACACCATAGGCTTCTTCATAGGGGCCAAACTGGCGCGGCTTGCTCACCAAGCCCGTTGTGCGGTCGAAGTCGAAGACCTCGAACTTGTTGCTTTCGCGCCAGATTGCGGCTGCCAGCTTGTTGCCATCTGGCGAGAACTTCATGCAGCCGATGGCGTTGCGGCCCGGACCGGCGTGCATAGTGCCCACGTTGCTCAGAATAGGCTTCGTTTGGACGCCATCGGCCGTTACGAGGTAAGCCACAAAGGCATTGGAGTTCCAGCGGTGGCCCACCACCCACACGTCGCGGCCGTTTTGGTGGCGCACTGCCGCCAGCTTTTCGGCCACCGGCGAAATGAGCAGCATATTGGCGCGCGGCACGTCGCCGAGCCCATTGTCGCGGGTCATGTCCACTACGGAGTAGCGCATGCCGCCGGGCCTACCCTGAAAGTCGGTGGTGAACACATAGAACACGTTGCCGCTGCCGGGATCGGGCACAATCAGCACGCCTTGCGTGCTTTCCTGCCCGCCCATCAGCTTACGACCGTTGGGCATAGGCTGGTGCTGCCGGTTGAAAATAGTGCCTCCATTCGTGTAAAACAGCAACTGTCCGCTTTTGGTAGTAGCTACGGCGCAGTTCTCGTAGCTCACCATTTTGCTGTCGAGAAGGGGAGTGGGCTTGCCTTGTGCAAAGCTTAGACCCGCCATATTGCCGAAGTACCAGGTAGATTGCTCGGCCTGAGCCCATGCTGACGAGCTGGTAAACAGACTAATAAGTAGGAGCAGAAGAGGAAGTCGTTTCATAGAATTGCAAAGCGCCGGAGCAGATGTGGTAAGGGGCGCTACTGGAAAGAAAACGGAATTTCGTGCCAAGGTAATATAGCTAGTGCCGGCAGAGGCCCGTGAAAACCGGCGGTGAAAAGTAACAGATAGGCAGTTTACGGAGTTTGAATAAGATCTGGGGGGCTTTTTTGAACTCAGCAAAACGCAAAAAAGCCCCCAGATCTTATACTTACACTGTCCTTCCTTATTCCGACCTGTATATGCTGCGCTCTTTTGCTCTGGTATTGTTGGTCAGTGGCTTTGCTTTGGCAACGCTGGCTCAGACGCCGCTTACTAAACCGTCCTTGCCTGAGCGGATCAAAGCTCAGCGGTGGCAAAAACGCGTTGTTGTTCTCTGTGCGCCCACGGCCGAATCAGCGGAGCTTAAGCAGCAAAAAGCAAGCATGGCTGCCGCCCAAACGCAGGTAAATGCACGCGATATGCTCATCTTGGAAGCTATTGAGACCAGCTTAAGCCCCAGTGAAAAGCAGTATGTGCGTCAGACGCTGGGTATAAAGCCAGGCGGTTTTGCTCTGGTGCTCATTGGTAAGGATGGTGGCGTGAAGCGCAAAGAAACCGAGCCCATCGACCCCAAAGCCTTATTCGAGACAATCGACGCCATGCCCATGCGTCGCCAGGAAATGCGTGAGAAAGACAGATAGGCTTGTTTAGCCGATACTCCGTATCACGCCGCCATCTACCCGTACGGAGGCCCCATTAGTGGCTGAAGCCAGCGGACTAGCTAGATACACGACCATATTGGCTACTTCCTTGGGCGTGGCAAAGCGCTGAAGCAACGATGACGGCCGGGCATTCTGGAAGAAATCGTGCTCGGCTTCTTCCTTCGATTTGCCTTCCGCGGATAGCTTTTGCAGAAAATCCTCTACGCCTTCGGAAGCTGTGGGGCCAGGCAGCACGGAATTTACAGTCACGTTGGTGCCTTTTGTCAGTTCGGCCAAACCACGAGCCACGCCAAGTTGGGCCGTTTTGGTGGTGCCGTAATGAATCATTTCCTGTGGGATCTGTAGGCCCGACTCACTGGAAATAAACAGGATGCGTCCCCAGTTCTGGGCAAGCATGAGCGGAAAATACTGACGCGAAAGCCGCACGCCGCTCATCACATTTATTTCAAAAAAGCGCATCCAGTCTTCATCCGTAATATCGGCAAACTCCTGGGGGGCAAAAATGCCAACGTTGTTCACCAGAATATCCACCGCGGGCACTTCGCGCAGCAAGTCCTGTATTTCGTCGGCGCGTCCAAAGTCTACGGCCACGCCGCGTACCTGGGCTGTGGGCGTTTGGGCCAGAATAGCTGCCGTAGCCGCCTGAATCCGGGCTTCGGTACGACCCGTAATAATGACGTGGGCACCTTCGGCGGCCAGCTGCTGGGCAATGGCCAGGCCGATGCCAGCGGTAGAGCCTGTTACTAAAGCTATCTTATTTGTGAGGTGCAGATCCATTCTATTTCAAACGATAAAGTGAGAGTCGTTAAACCAGTGAGCCTTTATTTTGTATGTTAAGCTTTACGGTTAGCGGCTGAGTTAGTCGCCTGCTACAGCGCCAGCCTACTTAGCGCTGCATCCGTATTGATTTCGTGCCTTTTTATTTACAACACACTTACCGCTCATATGTCGTTCTCATCCGCCCGCCCCGAAGATTTACTGTTTGATGCCGCCCGTCGGGGTGATGTTTCTTATTTGAAAGAATTGATTGCCACCAACATCGACGTTAATACGGTGAATGGCAAAGGCTTTACCCCACTGATTGTAGCTGCCTACGATGACCAGCTGGAAGCTGTTAAACTTCTGCTGGATGCCGGCGCCGATGTAGATGTGCAGGATGCCGGCGGCAACAATGCCCTTATGGGCGTCTGCTTCAAAGGCCACGCCGAGGTTGCCAGCCTGCTGATAGCGCACGGTGCCGATCTGAACCTACAGAATGGCAACGGCGGCACGGCCCTTATGTTTGCCACCTTGTTCGGACGCAATAAGCTGGTAAAACTCATGCTCGACGCTGGCGCCGATACTACTATTCGCGATATCCGGGGTCTTACCGCGCTGGACTTGGCGGTGCAGCAAGGCAATGAGGAAGCTTTGCAATTGCTTCAATAACTGTTCAGCCACCTTACTGCCCATTTGCCGTATAACCCGAAATTGCTTCTGAAACGCTCGTTCTGAAGCCAATAACGAGGATATACATATTCTGCTGATGGACAGTTTAGCCAGATTTGCCCCCCACATCTATGCTTTGCTTCGCATTGTGGTAGGTTTGCTTTTCGCAATGCATGGTAGCCAGAAACTACTAGGTTTTCCCGGTGATAAGCCGCCCGTGGAAATTGCTTCGCTCATGGGCCTAGCCGGAATAATAGAGCTGGTCGGCGGCCTCCTGATTGCCTTCGGCTTCCTGACACGTGTTGCGGCATTTGTAGCCAGCGGCACCATGGCGGTAGCTTACTTTATGGCTCACGCGCCGCAGGGGGCAATTCCGCTGTTGAATCAGGGAGAGCTGGCGGTTGTGTACTGCTTTGTGTTTCTGTACATCGCCGCCCAAGGCTCCGGACCCTGGAGCGTAGATAATTTGATCCGAAAGGATCGGCGCGATGTGTTGCCGCGTTAGTTGATAAGCTTCGGCTTTGTATAAAAGAATCTTTCAAACAACAGGCAGTCATAAAAGAAGCGCTGGCATATCTAACACCCATTAGATATGCCAGCGCTTCTTTTATGACTGCCTGTTCTAATTAATGATAAGCAGATTAAGCCGGCTTTGTCAACAAGTAGTACGCATAACGCCGGCCCATCCTCACTTCCTGCTCAATCTCGAGGGTAACGAGCTGGGGCTCGAAGCCACATTTTATTGCGTTTTCCCAAAACTCCTCAATCCGGTAGGTTACCATGTGAGGCATATTTTGGGCGTAGCCCCAACGATGCGGCTTGCTAATGGGAGTATGGTCAGCATAGCGAATCTCAATAAACGCTTGCCCACCCGGCTTTAACATTTTATAAGCAATATCCAGCACACGGGAGCCATAGGCCTTGGTAGGGAAAACACAAAAGACGTAGACGCAGAGAAACAGATCAATAGGCTCCGTGATGACGTTAAGAACCGTCTCGGGAGTACCAACTTTAAACGGCACCGGAACAAAATTGTGGTAGCCTTCCTGTATTAATTGCTTTTGGCATTCCATAACACTGGCCGTTGTAACATCAGCGCCATAATAGCGACTCGAGCCGGGGGCGAAGTGCACTGCATTGGCCCCCCCGCCGCAACCCCAGTCGACAATAGTAGCCGGCTGATTATCCACAGTTGCTACGCCAGCCAAGCGACGATACGTGTCGTAATTATGACGACCCATCTTGAGCCACCGCTCATCGTCATTAACAAAAATGCCTGTACCCCGCCAGTGAGCCTTGCCAGGAATAAAATCACGATGAAAGGAATCCCAGTAATGCTGAGAGTCAGTTACTAACTTATCTTCTGAATCATACAGATGTAAGTTCTCCCGCACTGCGTGCTCACTGGATCGGTAAATCCGCGCTAACATATTTCGTAACTGACCTTTCATTACACTATTTGTATAGGGTGAGACATAAAACTTTGAATACAAGGTATGATTTAAGAAACCTTGCCCCAATAAAAATTATATTATGTATAATTATAATTCAATTATATAAAAAAGATGCATAAATTAAACTCGACAGTTGGATTCTACAGATGAGCTAAAAGCTGTTTTTCATTTAAGTCTTGCTGGGTTCAGGCTGTAAGCTCAGTACTGCTATTACTAAAGCTACACCTGTACATAGCACGCTTCCGAGCCTTGGACTATCAAAACTTCAGTACAAGGAAGTCGGCTTAATGAATTTTCTGTGCGTTATTCTGCTAAGTGGAAACCTAACTGAAAAGAGGGCGGGCTTATGCAACAAACTGTTGCATAAGCCCGCCCTCTTTTCAGCAAATAGCTGAGAAAACCAGACTAAGCCGGCTTTGTCAATAAATAAAAGGCATAGCGCCGTCCCAATTTTACCTCCTGCTCAATTTCCAAGGTTACGAGTTGAGGTTCGAAGCCGCAGCTAATAGCGTTTTCCCAAAACTCCTCAATCCGGTAGGTTACCATGTGAGGCAGATTCTGAGCGTAGCCCCAACGATGTGGCTGGCTTATAGGGGTATTATCGGCGTAGCGGATTTGAATAAACGCTTGCCCGCCTGGCCTTAACAGCTTGTAAGCTATGTCCAGCACGCGGGTACCATACGCCTTGGTAGGGAAAATCTCAAAGACGTACGTTGAGAAGAACAGGTCGCAGGGCTCTGTAATTGTGCTGAGGACGGTTTCAGGGGTACCAGCCTCAAACTGAACAGGAACAAAGTTGTGGTAGCCTTCCTGTATTAGTTGCTTCTGGCACTCATTAACACTAGCAGAGGTAATATCAGTGCCATAATAGCGACTCGAGCCGGGAGCGAAGTGCACAGCATTGGCCCCCCCGCCACAGCCCCAGTCGACAATAGTAGCCGGCTGATTATCCACAGTCGCTACGCCAGCCAAGCGACGATACATCTCATAATTATGACGACCCATCTTGAGCCACCGCTCGTCGTCATTGGTAAATATGCCTTTGCCCCGCCAATGAGCATTCCCAGGTATGTACTCACGATCAATGCCTTCCCAGTAATGCTGAGAATCAGCTATCAGTTTATCTTCCGAATCGTACAGATGTAAGTTCTCCCGTACTACACGCTCACTAGTGCGATAAATCCGGGATAAAGTATTTCGTAACTGTGCTTTCATCAAATTGATTGTAAGAAGGTATGCTGAATCGTTGTCAATGCAATTTATGATTTAATATTATTTTAATCCTATAGAAATCGTCATTAACATTTGGATAAACCAAATTAATTAAGAAAACAGATAAGTAAAGCTCGTCAATTGTACTATTTAAGTATCGTGTCAAGTAAAGGCCAAGCAAGCTGAAACCTTATGTTTCAGCTAGGAATGAGCAGCGTAATACGGTTAAACTTACGTATTCGCCGCCAATTTCTATAGCGGGTAACTACTTATAAAATCAATATAGGCTGAGTGTATATTGTGTGTCGCATAAGCCCCGACCGTAGGAAAACCCATAAACAGAGCTTATGCGACACACTACTCTTACTGCTCTTTCAGCTTTTGCAATATTTCTTGCGCTGCAACCGCAATTACCGTTCCCGGTCCATACACACCAGCTACTCCCGCCTCAAAGAGAAACTCATAATCCTGAGCGGGAATCACACCACCAGCAATTACCAGAATATCTGCGCGGTCAAGTTTTTTTAGCTCCTCAATAAGCTGTGGAATAAGGGTCTTGTGGCCCGCCGCTAAACTACTGACGCCTACTACATGCACGTCGTTTTCGGTGGCCTGGCGGGCTACCTCGGCCGGCGTTTGAAACAGGGGGCCAATGTCTACGTCAAAGCCCACATCGGCGAAACTGGTAGCAATGATTTTGGAGCCACGGTCGTGGCCATCCTGGCCCATTTTCGCTACCAGGATGCGCGGCCGCCGGCCTTCCAGCTTGGCGTATTCGTCAGCCATTTCACGGGTGCGCTGAAACTCAGCGTCGTAGTCCAGCTCAGCGGAATACACGCCCGAAATGGCGCGAATAGTAGCCTGATGGCGGCCGTATACTTTCTCCAGCGCATCCGATATTTCACCAAGCGTAGCCCGTATACGGGCAGCTTGTACGGCTAGCTCCAGCAGATTTTCGGCGCCGCTACGAGCCGCCGCGGTTAGCGCTTCTAGCGCAGCTTGAACAGCGTTAGTGTCGCGTTCGGCCTTGATGGTTGCCAGGCGGGCGAGCTGCGCTTCCCGTACGGCGGCATTATCAATGTCGAGCACATCAATTTTGTGCTCTTCGGTAGGGCGGTATTTATTGACGCCCACAATAATTTCCTTCCCTGAGTCGATGCGGGCTTGCTTGCGGGCGGCAGCTTCCTCAATGCGCATTTTAGGCAAGCCGGTCTCAATGGCTTTAGCCATACCGCCCAGCTCCTCCACTTCCTGTATCAACGCCCAGGCTTTGTCGGCGAGCTGGTGGGTGAGGCTTTCCACATAGTAGGAGCCGCCCCAAGGATCCACGACGCGCGTAATGTCAGTTTCATGCTGAAGGTAAAGCTGGGTGTTGCGGGCAATACGCGCGGAAAAGTCGGTGGGCAGGGCAATAGCCTCGTCCAGCGCATTGGTGTGCAGACTTTGCGTACCGCCTAAAGCTGCGGTCAGCGCCTCGATGCAGGTGCGCGCCACGTTGTTGAAAGGGTCCTGCTCCGTAAGAGAATAGCCCGAAGTCTGGCAATGGGTGCGTAAAGCCAATGATTTGGGATTCTGGGGGGCAAATTGCTGCATTAGCTTGGCCCACAACAGCCGCCCGGCGCGCAGCTTGGCAATCTCCATGAAGTGATTCATGCCGATGGCCCAGAAAAACGACAGGCGGGGGGCGAATTGATCGACATCCATACCCACGGCTAGGCCGGCGCGCACATATTCCAGCCCGTCGGCGAGGGTGTAGGCAAGCTCCAGATCGGCGGTGGCACCGGCTTCCTGCATGTGGTAGCCACTGATGCTGATGGAGTTGAAGCGTGGCATGTGCTTAGCCGTATAAGCAAAGATGTCGGCGATGATGCGCATGCTGGGGGCAGGCGGATAGATATAGGTGTTGCGCACCATAAACTCCTTCAGAATGTCATTCTGAATCGTGCCCGCCAGCTTCTCCGGACTCACGCCCTGTTCTTCAGCGGCCACAATATAGAAAGCCATAATCGGGAGCACGGCCCCGTTCATGGTCATCGACACCGACATCTGATCCAGCGGAATTTGGTCGAAAAGAATATTCATATCCTCCACCGAGTCGATGGCGACGCCCGCTTTTCCCACATCGCCCTCCACGCGCGGATGGTCGGAGTCGTAGCCGCGGTGCGTAGCCAGATCAAAGGCGACAGAAAGCCCTTTTTGCCCCCCAGCCAGGTTCCTGCGGTAGAAAGCATTGCTTTCCTCAGCCGTCGAAAAACCCGCGTATTGCCGGATAGTCCACGGGTTTTGCACGTACATGGTAGCGTAGGGGCCGCGCAGATAAGGTGCTACGCCCGCTCCGAAACCCATATGATCGAAGCCGGCCACATCATGGGCCGTATAGTGGCTGCGGAGCGGAATCTGTTCGGGCGTCAGCGTTTCGGTGGGCGCAGCCGGGGCGGGCGGCAACGGCGCTGCATCGTACGGAATCCGGGAAAAGTCAGGCTTCATTGGATGGAGGATAGATTGGGTGGCCTAGGGTATGGAGTTAAAGATTACTCGGAGGTTGATTGCTTCAAAAAGCCGTCTTACAGAAAGCAATCCTATGTTTTTCCCTGAAGCCGGGCGAGGATATCGTCGGTTTTATAGGTATTTACGCTGAGCTCCTGGAAGCCATGACGCTCAACGGCAGCCTGCATGGTTGCCACATCACTGGAGAGCAAAGTAGGCAGATGGATTGACAGGTCGGCCGTATCGGGAGCAGATACTTCCCGGGCCAAGGCGTGGTACTGGTCCACGGTGGCGTACATCAAGGTTACTGTCTCGGGCGTGGAAAAAAGCACCGACAGCGTATCGGCTGCTAGCTCGGGCAGCGGTAGCGAGGTCTGCTCCTCCTGGGGAAGGGTTTTGAGGAAGGACTCCAGAATGGCGCGGTTCGCATCCTGACCCAATAGCACTACCGCCGCCCGCTGATTCTGCTGCAACTGCCGCCGGAAGTGCATTGCCGTTACCAGCCGCAATACTTCCGTAGGATACGCAGCACGGGTGGTATCGAAGCTGCGGCTGCGCAGTAGCTTTTTAGGATCGAACTCAAACTCTTCCTCGGCCTGCGTGAAGCGGTTGCTACCCACGATTACTTGCTCGCCGGTAGCTATGCGGTGAAACTGCTGGCGGCTGACAATGCGCAACTCTTCCAGTACAGTGCCCCAGGCTTTAGGCAAACCGCCTTTGGCTTCTGTGGCCTGAAAAAGCGCCCAAGCCTCGCGGGCTAGGGTGTCGGTGAGCGTTTCGAGATAGTAGGAGCCCGCGGCGGGGTCAAGTACGCGGCCCAACTGAGATTCTTCGCGCAGGATAATGGATAAGTTGCGCGCCAGCCGCTCCGAAAACTCGCTCGGCTCGCGGTACAGGCTGTCGAATGGGGTCACGGTAAGCGAGGTAGCACCACCCAAGACGGCTGCCATGGCCTCCGTCGTGAAACGCAATAAGTTGGTGTGCGGATCAAGGGTAGTTTGCAGCCACGATGAGGTGCTGGTATGAATTCGTAGCGTTGTGGCGAGGCTGGGGGGCAAATCGAAGGCATGAAGCAAGGTCGCCCACAACCGGCGCACGGCGCGCAGCTTCGCAATTTCGAGGAAGTAACTGGTACCTATGGCCAAATGGAGCTGCATGGCCGTAGCCACATCGGCCACGCTCATATCGGCGTTAGGCAGGGCCTGCAGATAAGTTGCCGCCACATTCAACGCATAGCCGATCTGCTGGGTATTGGTGCCTCCCCGATTGCCGAAGAAGCTGGCATCAACTGTCAGCGCCTTAAACTTAGACAGATGCTGGGTCAGCTTTATTACCGTCCGCAGCTCAGACAAGTGGCTGGCAAACTCTGAGTTATGGTGGTGAGTGAGAGGATCCGTTAGTAAAAAGCCCCCCAGCTCGTTACTGGCTGCCAGCAGCCGACCCAGCAGGCTGCTGGGGTGGTGCGGCACCGAATACCCAATAAAAGTGGTTTCAAGCGGGAGGAAACTGTGCAGATAATCAACGTCAAAAGTGCTGGCATCGTCGGTGAAAATAAAATGCACACCGTCGGCTCCACGGTCCAAGCTTATCCGGGCTTGATCCACGGCATCATGCCCGCTGTTCTGGGGCGCCACGCGCACCACTGGTACATTGCGCCAAGCGCGGTCGGGCGCCGCTGGCTCCGGCAGGAGGGGAGAGGGCAAATCGCCTAGCGTTTCCAGCGCCTCCTTGTGGTAAAAAGGCTGTACGTCAAACCCTTCACTGGTGTGCCACAGCAGCGCAGCCGGGTCGGCGCCCTTCAGGTCACGACGGATACGCTCCTGCCAGGCCTCCGTGCTGACGGTTTGAAACTCGGGAAAAGAAACGGGTGCCGGGCGTGGGGTATCGGCCATACGGGAGTGATAAAGAGCCTATGATTCCGGTGAGGAATGCGGGTTAAAGATACCGCATCGGGCTAATAATGGCGAATTGGGCAAGTTGTTTGTACGGCGGCGCGCAGCTTTTGGCTTTGGCCGCTCCTTTAATCTGCGCTTCTTCCTTTCTCCCTTTTATTATTTACATGAACAAATCTTTAGGATTTTTACTGCTTTTATCAACCGTTTCTATGTCAGCGGTTGCCCAATCTGATTTCCGTGTCGGCTATATTGTGCAGTCTGCTGGGGATACGGTCTCTGGCCTTATTGCTTATCAAGGAGCACAGCGCAGTGCATTGTCATGCCGGTTCCGCACTGATGGTCAGGCTGCTGTCGTTGATTATCAGCCGGAGCAGCTACGCGGCTACGGCTTTAAGCAGGGTGCCAAATACATGAGTCAACCTCTACCTGCCGCACCTGCCCGCGCCACCTTTTTGGAAATACTGGCCTTCGGCAAAGTGGCACTGCTAACCAGTGTTGACAGCGACGACCAACGTCACTTCTACGTGAAGAAAGACGCTGCGCCTGTAGTCGAGCTGATTCAAAAAGATACCATTGTCTCTAAATCAAGCCCCAGCGGTGTTCAAAAAGTAAAAGTTCGTTCGTATCCTTTCCGAAGCGTATTAAATTCTACATTGGATGGTTGCCCAGCAGTTCAGGCCCAGCTCGGGCGGGCCGAGTTGGTAGAGTCCCAACTGACGAGGCTAGTAAACAGCTACAATAACTGCGCTACCGGATCTACTGCGCAAGTTGTTGCACCTCGTACCGGCCGCTTCAAAGCGGGTCTGTTGGCAGGAGCCCAACGGGGCGCTTTCACTTTTAATGACGAAGGTGAGGAAAAGTTGAGCTCCACCGTAGGCCCGATTATGGGCTTTGGGTTTGACTTCGCCCCATCACGATTTAATGAAAAGCTGTCGATGCGTGTGGAAGGATTGTACTCAAAGCAGTCAACCGAGCTGCAATACACGCGTCCGGGTAGTGGACCCTTTCTAACTCAGCGGGCTCAGCGTAATCTGGTAGTCGAGGCGACGAGCCTGCACTTGGTTGCGCTTCTGCGCTATGCACGCACTACGGGTGCCATCAGACCATTTATTCAGGTTGGGCCGCAACTTGCGGCTCATATCAAGAGGAATGCCGTTCTGACTACTACCTATGATGTTGCATCGCCACCTGCTCCCAGCAGTCGGGAGATTGAGTTGCGCCCAAGTAACTTCGGCGGAGTGCTGGGTGCCGGCCTGCTTCTGCCCGCAGGCAAGGCGGGTACTTTCCAGCTGGAAGCTCGATTGGATAAGATGGATAGCTTAAGCGAATCCGGAATATTGTCTGGTGCAACTACTACCTCCGTGTTAGTTGGATATACGATAGGCAAATAGCAACTCGGATAGCAAAAGGCGAAGCAGACAATCAAAGTTGTGGAGATGCCGCACCGGGTTTGGGCAAAAGCCCAATGACCAGCGTTATCTTTGCAGTCCGTCTCTTCGCCTTTTGCTGTTTCTATGCATTTTCTCCGCTCCCGTGTCGCCAGCCTCGGTCTGTTACTTGCCGTTGCCGTAACGCCAGCCTGTCAGCGCGCGGCTTACGTGGCCAAGCCCACATTGGCCCCCGCCACGGCCCAGCCCGTAGGCCAGACTTTGCCCCCCGATCCCAAAATAGCGGCTCTCATTGAGCCCTATCAGCAGAAGGTGACGCAGCAGATGGCCGAAGTGATTGGCAATGCGCCGGTGGCGCTCAAAAAGAACCCGGGCGAATCGCCGCTGGCCAACTTTATTGCCGATATTCAGCGGCAGCGGGCCAGCGCCGCTATGGGCAGCCCCATTGATGTGGGTGTAATAACAAATGGCGGCCTGCGCGCCGAGATTCCCGCTGGACCCATCAAGCTGGGGGGCATTTTTGAGCTTATGCCTTTCGAAAATGAGCTGGTGGTATTGGATGTTCCAGGGCCCGTAATGCAGCAGCTGTTCGACTATTCCGCGCGTATCAAAATGGCTATTTCGGGTGCTACCTATACCGTAGGCCCTGATGGAAAAGCCACCAGTATCCTGATCGGGGGAAAGTCGTTTAATCTGGCCGCTACATATACCGTCGCCATCTCCGATTATCTGGCTGGGGGCGGTGATAATATGGTGTTCTTCAAAACCATAAAGCCTCGTGGCACCGGCGTATTGCTGCGCAATGCCATTGCTGACCACATTCGGCAGCTTACCAAAGAAGGCAAGCCCGTGGAGGCCAAAGTAGAGGGCCGGGTGCGCTAACATCCAGCTTTGCACCATCCCGATCCAGTATTCGTTAGCCCAGCAACTTATTAGCACATCAGAAGCATGAATCGTCGCGACTTTCTTAAAAACTCGACCCTTGGCGCCGCTAGCTTGAGCCTGTTGGGAGTGCCAGCCTTGGCCGCCGATACCAAAGGCTCGCGCCTCACTATTCTGCACACCAACGATATGCACTCGCGAATTGAGCCGTTTCCGGAGGGCAGCGGGCAGTTCGCGGGCATGGGGGGCATGGCGCGGCGGGCTACTCTGATTCAGCAAATTCGGGCGCAGGAGCCTAACGTGCTGCTGCTCGACTCGGGCGACGTATTTCAGGGTACGCCCTATTTCAACTTCTTCGAAGGAGAGCTAGAGTTCAAGCTCATGTCGCAGATGGGCTATGATGCCGGCACGCTCGGCAACCACGATTTTGACAATGGGTTAGAGGGTCTGGCCAAGCAGCTGCCGAACGCCAACTTCCCTTTCCTGATTGCCAACTACGATTTCTCCCAAACGCTGCTGGCTGGTCGTTTTCAACCTTATAAGGTGTTCACAAAGGCTGGGCACCGCATCGGCGTGTTCGGTTTAGGCATTGAAATGGCTGGTTTGGTCGCCGATAAAAACTTTGGCAAAACCGTTTATCTCGACCCCATTGCTACGGCTCGTACCACCGTGGCCCGATTGCGCGACACGGAGCGGTGCGATTTGGTTGTCTGCCTGTCGCACTTGGGATATCAGTATAAAAACGAAAAAGTTGATGACCATAAATTAGCTGCGCAGGTAGCTGGCATCGACCTGATTTTGGGCGGTCACACCCATACCTTCCTCGATGCGCCCGTGCCAATCGACGGTCCTAACGGCCATCGGACGTTAATTAATCAGGTCGGTTGGTCCGGAATCAACCTCGGCCGTATAGACTATGAGTTCGAGCGTAAGTCGCGGCGACCTTCAGTGGCGTCCGCTTCGGTAGTACCCGTGCGAACTGCCTGACAAAAGCAAGGAGTCAAGCGTTTTTTTGTGTCCTGACTTTTCCACATTTTTGTCTCCCCCTAAAAAATCGGGGCCCGGCTGCCCCGTGCTCTGACCCCTATTTTCTACCCTGCACCCGTTGCTTTTGCCTTATATTGTTGATGCTGAAGGATTGCCAAACCGTATGGGCTAACTGTCTTCGCGTCATCAAGGCAAACATTGGTGAGCAGAGCTTCCGCACCTGGTTCGAACCCATCGTGCCGGTGCAGCTCCATCATAATGTCCTGATTATTCAGGTGCCCAGCCAGTTCTTTTATGAATGGTTGGAGGAGCATTATGTGGATGTGCTTAAGAAAAGTATCTACCAGGAGCTTGGCCACGAAGGGCGCCTGGAGTACAGCATTGTCGTTGATCAGGGCAATGGCCAGTCGAAGCCACGCACGGTAAATATTCCGACGGCGCGCAAGGCAGCTTATCCTACGCCCGGCAATAACAGCGTGGCCCAGGTAGCCGCCAGTGCGCAAACGGCATCGGCCCGCAATGTAGCTGCCGCGGCCAGCGCGCCTGCCAATCCGGACACGCTACGAAACCCATTTGAGGCCGCAAAGGGCATCGACCGTAACTACCTGAAGTCGCAGCTCAACCATACGTATTCCTTCGAGAACTACATTGAGGGCGATTGTAACCGCCTGGCCCGCTCAGCAGGTTTGGCCGTAGCCAATAAGCCGGGTACAACCAGCTTCAATCCGCTGATGATTTATGGCGGCGTGGGTTTGGGTAAAACGCACTTGGTGCAAGCCATCGGCAACCACATCAAGGCCACTACGCCCGATAAGTTCGTGCTCTACGTGTCGGCGGAAAAGTTTACAAATCAGTTTATCGAGAGCCTGCGCAACAATGGCGTGCAGGACTTTGCCAACTTCTATCTGTTGGTCGATACCCTGATTCTGGACGATGTGCAGTTTTTGTCGGGTAAGGATAAAACCCAGGAGATGTTCTTCCACATCTTCAACCACCTGCACCAAGCCGGCCGTCAGATTGTAATGACGTCCGACCGGCCTCCGCGCGACCTTAACGGTTTGGAAGATCGGCTTTTGTCTCGCTTTAAGTGGGGGCTTACGGCCGACTTGCAGAGCCCGGACTTTGAAACACGCATGGCCATTATTCAGAACAAAATGCAGCAGGATGGTATCGACATCCCGCCGCAGGTTGTGGAATATCTGGCGCACTCCGTGAATACCAACGTGCGCGAGCTAGAAGGCGTGCTCATTTCGCTGGTGGCCCAAAGTAGCCTCAATCGCCGGGAGATTGACCTGGAAATGGCCAAGCAGGCATTGCGGCACATTATTGAAGAAGTAGAAGCTGAGGTTAACCTCGATTTCATCCAGAAAACGGTAGCTGAATACTTCAGCATTCCAGTTGATTTGCTGAAAGCCAAAACCCGCAAAAAAGAAGTCGTAACAGCGCGACAGGTAGCTATGTATTTTGCCAAGGAGCACACTAGCCACTCCCTCAAAAGCATCGGCCACAACTTCGGTGGCCGCGACCATAGCACCGTTATTCACTCTGTGCAAACAGTATCGGACTTGATTGATAGCGACAAGAGCTTCCGCAGCACCATTGCGGAGCTGCGCAAGAAATTCGCTGGCAAGTAAACCTGAGCTTTAATTCCAGTCACAAAAAAGCCCCCCAGATAGCGTCTGGGGGGGCATTTTTGATTTATTACAAATGGCTAGGCATTTGGCTGCGTCTCGCGCAGCGGTACCTGGTGCTGCTGGGCAAAGGTGCGGACCTGGTCGCGGAGGGTGCGTCTGCGGCGCACACCTCTTACTTCGCGCATGCTCAGATTGTACTGGTCGCCGGCTTTGAGCTTGATGCGGAGTTGCTGAGCCACAAAATCCAGACTAGCAATATCTTCCGCGGCAAAAGCCTGCTTAGCCCGAAACAAACCACCCTTGTGCACAATGTAGCCGGGCGTAAATTCCAAGTAGCTCTGCGTACCGAATATGGGTGCGTTATGCACCAGCACGTAGCCCAGATACACGAAGCTAAACACCAGAAATACCCAGTGCAGGAAGTGATAATCGTTTACGCCATCATCCGACGACATAGAAAACAAGGTGTAGGCAATCCAGAAGCAGGCAATGAGCACCTGGCCCCAAAACGGAACGCGCGAGGTATTGGCTGGTTGCAGACGAATACGGGTAGAAGTAGCGGGCATATAAAGAACAGATAATTCGGCAAAAAGCAAAGTAAGCTAAAAACCGGTAAGGCTGGGGGCTTTACCGGTTTTTAGTTGCTTCATAATCGGCATCGGCTGCATTAGCCAACGGGCACTGTCGCCGCCCGATATTACTTGAGGCTGGCGCTCAACGTCATTTCGGGCACAGCTTGTAAGAGCTGCGAAATGGGGCAATTTAGCTTGGCGTCTTCGGCGTGCTTCTGAAAGTCTTCGGGCGAGATGCCGGTTACCTGCCCTTCCGTTGTGACGTGAATCTTGGTGACTTTGGGCTTACCATCCACTGTGTCCATGGTCACTTTCGATTCAGTGTTGAGCTGCTGCACCTGCGCGCCGGCCTTGCTGAGCTGAATGGCTAAGAACATGGTGTAGCAACCCGCGTGCGCCGCGCCCACCAGCTCTTCCGGATTGGTGCCCTGCTTGCCTTCGAAGCGGCTACCCACCGAATAGGGTGCGTTTAGAGCACCACTTTGGGTGGTGAGAGTGCCGCTGCCTTTTTGGTCGCCGTTCCATACGGCTTTGCCTGCATGATCTGCCATAATAAGATGAGTAAGGGATGAAAAATAGGTTGTACTATCTACCAACCCATAAAATACGTGTTGGGTTGTGGTTGCGCCGGATTTTGAATAACCGGGGGGCAATTTGCAACAACATCAACGGATACTGCCGCGTTAGGCACTGGTGTGGGTGTTTTGGGTAAATTAATCCGGTAATTTGCCCTTGCATTACTACATACGCTATAAAAACTCGTACGTATTTGTCGGTACGACGTGCTGACTTCGCTTGCGCAGTTATTTCATACTTTTTTTCATTTGTTTATGGCCCTCAAGGCCGCTTTCAGCCGTCCACTCGCTGCTCTTCTGCACCATCGCTATCAGCAGTGGCTGCGCCGTCCGGTAGCTACGCAGAAAAGCGTGTTAGCAAGCTTAATTAGCCAAGCGCACGCTACTGCATTCGGCCGCGACCACGACCTTGCCAGTATCAGCGGCCCCACTGACCTGGTTCGCCAGATACCCGTGCGCGACTACGAAGCGCTCACTCCCTACTTTAAGCGAGTGCAGGAAGGCGAGGCCAACGTGCTGTGGCCCGGCCGGCCGCTGTATCTGGCCAAAACCAGCGGCACTACTTCGGGCACCAAGTATATTCCGATTACCAGCGCCAGCATTCCCAATCATATAAACGGTGCCCGCGATGCGCTGCTTACGTATGTGCACCACACCGGCAAAGCGCAGTTTCTGGACGGAAAGCTGATGTTTCTATCCGGCAGTCCGGAGCTGAGTATTGTCAACGGAATCCGGACGGGGCGCTTATCAGGCATCGTCAATCACCATGTGCCCGCTTACCTGCGCCGCAGCCAGCTGCCCAGCTACACCACCAACTGCATTGAAGATTGGGAGCAAAAGCTCGACCGTATTGTAGACGAGACGGTCGATCAGCCGATGAGCCTGATTTCGGGGATTCCGCCGTGGGTGCAGATGTATTTTGACCGCCTTGTGCAGCGCACGGGCCGACCTGTTAAGGATATTTTCCCGGATTTCAACCTCTTTGTGTACGGTGGCGTCAACTTCGAGCCCTACCGCGCCAAGCTGTTTGAAACCATCGGCCGCCCCGTGGATAGCATCGAGCTTTTTCCGGCTTCCGAAGGGTTTTTAGCTTTTCAGGACGAGCCCGGCAACCCCGGCCTGCTGCTGCTGCTCGATGCGGGTATCTTCTTCGAGTTCATCCCCGCCGAGCGCTTCTTCGAGCCCAACCCACCTCGCCTTACCATCGCCGATGTGGAGCTGGACAAGCAGTACGCGTTGGTGCTCAACTCCAATGCCGGCCTGTGGGGCTACAGCATCGGCGATACGGTGCGCTTTGTGAGCCTTTCGCCCCACCGTGTAGTAGTGACCGGGCGCATCAAGCATTTTCTGTCGGCCTTCGGCGAACACGTCATTGGCGAAGAGGTAGAGCAAACTCTGCGCGAAGTCATGGCGCAGTTTCCGGAGGTGGAAGTGGTCGAGTTCACCGTCGCGCCTCGCGTAAGCACCACACCCACTGAGCCTTCCCAGCACGAGTGGCTGATGGAGTTTGCCCGCCCGCCCCAAGATACTGCTGCTTTCGCGGCTGCTTTAGATTCTGGCCTGCGCCGCCGCAATACATATTATGATGACCTGCTGGGGGGCAATATTCTAGCCCCGCTCCGGCTTACAAGCTTACCGCAAGGAGCATTTCAACGGTATATGAAGAGCTTAGGGAAGCTTGGGGGGCAAAATAAGGTACCGCGACTGAGCAATGACCGGACGGTAGCGGATGGGTTGTTACAGTAGGTAAAATCTTTGCTATAGATGCTCATATTTAATGGGTGATGATTCAATAGTAATCTCTGCAAGTAATCATTGCGACGATTACTGCACATTTGATCTGACCGTTTCTACAAGCTGGGTTCGTCAGTCGATAAGCTTTTTGGGGTACACAGATACCTTTGAAGATTTTGGTAAGTCATTGATGAACTTCCCGAATAATACTGCGCATGAAGTATGGTTTCAAGAGGGGAAGGATGAAGGCTATGGCCCGTGGTATTTATCAGTTAAGGCTTACTGTTACAATGACCAAGGACACACCGCTCTGCATATAATTATTGATAATCAAGAACCTTTGCCCAAAAAATGCAGAGTTGAATTTTCTATTCTAGCAGAAGCGGCTTCGATAAATAATTTAGGGTGTAGCCTATTTAATTGGGAAATAAAGCAGCAACAAACCATTGAATGGAAAGCGCAAACCAGCTAATTAAACCTCGTCTCCATGCCGCCTGCCTCGTTTACGTTCAAGAGCGCATAGCTGCCGCCACTCAAGCCATGCAAGCCGCTCAGGAATCGGCTAACTCCGAAACCAAGAGCAGCGCCGGCGACAAGTACGAAACCGGCCGCGCCATGGCCCAGGAGGAGCGCAACCGTAACGCCGTGCAGCTCCGTGAAGCCCAGAACCTGCAAGCCGAACTAGCGCGTATCAACCCTGAGCAAGTCTGCGACACGGTGCGGCCCGGCGCGCTGGTCGAAACGAGTATGGGGGGCTTTTTTATCAGTATCAGTGCCGGTAAGCTTACCGTGGATTGCAAAGATTACTTTGCTGTATCGGCGGCGGCGCCAGTGGCAATGGCGCTGAGTGGGAAGCGGGCAGGGGAGGAAGCAGTGTTCAATGGCAAAGCGGTACGAATTATTAAGGTGCAGTAAGAAGCTGCCTCATGCGCTCGAAAATCTAGCGCATGAGGTTGCAGGCTTATCTTACCTTTGTTGACGCACGTCACTGCCTAGCATGTCCCACCCACCCAAACGTCTCACCTTACTCGGCTCTACTGGCTCCATCGGCACCCAAGCTTTGGACGTAGTGCGCTCCCAGCCGGGCCGGTTTACAATCTCAGCGCTTTCGGCCCATTCCAATGCCGGTTTATTGATTCAGCAGGCGCTGGAGTTTCGGCCGGCCGCCGTGGTTATTGGCGACGAGAAGCATTACGAAACCGTTAAAAGCGCGCTGGCCGGGCAGCCTACGGAAGTGCTGGCCGGAACTGCCGCCCTGGCCGACATAGCCGGCCGGCCCGATACCGACATTGTACTTACAGCGATGGTGGGCTACGCTGGATTGCTACCCACCGTGCGCGCCATTCAGGCCGGCAAAACTATTGCCTTGGCCAACAAAGAGACCCTGGTAGTAGCTGGGCAGCTCATCACGCGCTTGGTTAAGGAGCACGGTGTGGGCCTCTACCCCGTGGATTCCGAGCACTCGGCCATTTTTCAGTGCCTGGTAGGAGAGGAGCAAAACCCGATTGAGAAGATTATTCTCACGGCTTCTGGGGGGCCTTTTCGGGGGCGTAGTATGCAGGAGCTGGCTACGGTAACCAAGGCCCAGGCGCTCAAGCACCCCAACTGGGACATGGGGGCCAAAATCACCATCGACTCCGCTTCGCTGATGAATAAAGGCCTTGAGGTGATTGAGGCGAAATGGCTGTTTGGCCTGCGCGACGATCAGATTGAGGTAGTTGTGCACCCACAAAGCATCATCCATTCCTTGGTGCAGTTTGAAGACGGCTCCCTAAAAGCCCAGCTTGGCCTGCCCGATATGAAATTGCCCATCCAATACGCCTTGGGCTACCCTGAGCGTTTACCGAGCAAATACCCGCGCTTTTCCTTTATCGATTATCCCCAACTTACCTTCGAGCAACCCGACCAGAGCACTTTCCGCAACCTGCCGCTGGCCTTCGAAGCCATGCGCCGGGGCGGAAATGCCCCCTGTATTCTCAACGCCGCCAACGAAGTAGCCGTAGCTGCTTTCCTGCGCGACGGCATCGGTTTTCTGCAAATGCCCGACCTCGTGGAAAGCTGCCTGTCGAAGGTTTCGTACCTTGCCGAGCCGGCGCTGGACGACTACGTGCAAACCGACCAGGAAACGCGCCGCATGGCGCAGGAATTTTTAAAACATTAACCCAAAACCTGTGTCCTTCTAAGTACAGCCGCGCGGAACGAAGCACCGCTACCGCTTCGTTGCAGTGCCACCGGATTACCGCTCGCGTTGCGATGCTGACTTGCGCTTATCTACAGTCTGTAAACCAGACGATAAGCAGCGCAGACCACCGATTTTCTTAACTCTGTAAAAACAAAAAGCTTTGGATATTCTGATAATGGCCGGGCAGCTCATCTTGGGGCTGACTATTCTGGTGGGTGTGCACGAAATGGGGCATATGCTAACGGCCAAATGGTTTGGAATGCGGGTAGAGAAATTCGCTATTGGCTTTCCACCGAAATTATTCGGCAAAAAATTTGGCGAAACTGAGTACATGATTGGCGCCGTGCCGCTGGGGGGCTTTGTCAAAATCACCGGTATGATCGACGAGTCGCTCGACACAGAAGCGATGAGCCAGGAGCCACAACCGTATGAGTTTCGGGCCAAGCCAGCCTGGCAGCGCCTTATTGTGATGCTGGGGGGCATTATCGTGAACGTGCTCACTGGTATTCTCATCTTCACCATTCTGACGGCCAAGTACGGGCAGAGCTATCTGCCGGCCTCGGAAGTGCGCTTCGGTGTGGTACCCAGCAAGTTGGGCGAAGAAATAGGGTTCCGCAAAGGCGACAAGATTGTAAAAATCAACGGCCGCCCCTTCGAGCAGTTCGACGATGTGTATGACCCGGAGGTGGTGATGGGCAACCAGAGCTACTACACCGTGGAGCGCAACGGCCAATTACTCGACATCAAGCTGCCCGGCGACTTCATGGACCGCTTGGCTGATAACCAAAACGATCCGGCCCGCTTCGTGGAGCCCCTCAATCCGTTTGAGGTAGGTGAAGTGGTAGCAGGCCGCGCCGCCGCCAAAGCAGGCCTACAGGCCGGAGACCGTATCCTGCGCGTTGGAGACCGGGAAATCAACTTTTTCCCTGAGCTACAGCAAGCCCTAAAAGACAACGCTGGTAAGGCTACCGCCTTGCTCGTGCAGCGCAATAGCCAGCCAATCACCCTTACCGCTAACGTGGAGGAAGAAGGAACTCTCGGCTTCCTACCTAAGTCTTTGCTCCAATACTCGACCAAGGATTACAATTTCATTGAAGCCATTCCGGCCGGTGCTTCGCAGGCTTTCGGCATTGTGAGCAACCAAGTGCAGGCATTCGGTAAAATCTTCCGAGGTGAGGCATCGGCTAGTAAGTCGCTAGGTGGCCCGATGGCTATTGCCCAAACCTACGGCGGCACCTTCAACTGGATCAAGTTCTGGACCCTGACCGGCATGCTGTCCATGGTGCTGGCCTTCATGAACCTGCTCCCCATTCCGGCCCTCGACGGCGGCCACGTCATGTTCCTGACCTACGAGATGGTGTCGGGCCGCAAGCCTTCCGACAAGTTTCTGGAGAACTCGCAGAAGGTAGGTATGGCATTGCTGCTGAGCTTGATGGTGTTCGTTATCTTCAACGACCTGTTCAAAACGCTGTTTTAGAACTTATTTGTCTTGTTTTTACCTAGATAGAACGAAGGCCGCCTTCGTTCTATTTTTGTTTGCAACTTCCTGATTATGCGTCATCTGCTTGTTTTCTGCGCTTTGTGTCTGCTTAGCTTCGCTGCCATGGCGCATGCCTACCATGCCAGCATCATGGACGTGCAGTACAACCCCAAAAAGCAGCAGCTGGAAGTAGCGCTGAAAGTGTTTACCGATGATTTTGAGAAAGCCTTGAGCGCCGGCCAGCCCAACTCGGTCACGTTCGATAAGCTTACCACGGCTCAGGTTTCCAGCCTGACCACAGCGTTGCTGCAGCGTTCGGTGGCTTTCGGTACCAAGCCCGGCGAAGCCCTACCGCTCCGATTCGTTGGTATTGAAAAGGATAAGGACGCGCACTGGGTGTATTTCTCCGTAAAAATGCCCCCCAGGCCTGCCACTACCATCTATCTGCGCCACCGCCTGCTACTGGATACCTTTCAGGATCAGATGAATATCGTGAACCTGGAAGGCGGTGGCAAAAAGCAAAGTGCTCTGTTTCGCGCTGGCAACGACGAGCAGCAGCTGAGTTTTTAGTCTGGGTTACTCGCTTGGAGTAGGGACAGTAGCGAACAAACGTAGTTTTTGGCTAGTAGATAGTCCAGCTAGTTATTTACTACTTTCACCGCCTATGCGTTCTTCCTTAACTCTGATTCTATTCAGTGCCAGCCTTCTGCTGACACTAGCTGTTGGCTGCGGTGCCTTGACAGGCGCGAAAGGCGGCCGCGCCACTACCAGCTCCATGCAGGTATGGCTGACCAATCCGGCCCAGCTGGAGCGATTTGCCCCCCAGCCTACTTTGCAAGCCGGAACCCCGCCCGCTCCCGACGTTCCCATCATTACTATCGATGAGCAGCAGCGCTTCCAAACCATGGACGGCTTTGGTTATACGCTCACGGGCGGGAGCGCCATGCTGTTACACAAAATGTCACCTGATGCCCGAGCTAAGCTTTTGCGCGAGTTGTTCGGCACGGAGGGCAACGCAATCGGTATAAGCTACCTGCGCCTGAGCATTGGCGCTTCCGACCTCGACGACCGGGTGTTTTCCTACAATGATTTGCCCCCCAGCGAGACGGATCCGACGCTGGCGCGCTTCAGTTTAGCCCCCGATCAAGAGCACCTGATTCCGGTGCTGAAAGAGATTCTGGCTATCAGTCCTCGTATGAAGCTGCTTGGCTCGCCTTGGTCGCCGCCAACCTGGATGAAAACCAACGGCGACTCCAAGGGTGGCAGCCTCAAGCCGGAGTGGTATGATGCCTACGCGCGCTACTTTGTGAAATACGTGCAGGGCTACGCGGCGGAAGACATTCGCATTGAGGCCATTACGGTGCAGAACGAGCCGCTTCACCCTGGCAATAACCCCAGTTTGCTGATGCTGCCCGAGCAACAAGCCAGCTTCATCAAGAACCATCTGGGCCCGGCCTTTAAAGCGGCGAAGCTGGATACCAAAATCATCATCTACGACCACAACGCCGACAAGCCGGAGTACCCGATTACCGTTCTCAGCGACCCGGAAGCCCGTGCTTACATCGATGGCTCGGCATTTCACCTGTATGGGGGGCAAATTGAGGCGCTCAGCAAAGTGCACGAGGCTTTTCCCGACAAGCACGTGTATTTCACGGAGCAGTGGGTGGGCTCCAAAACCAAGTTTGCCGATAACTTCGGCTGGCACATCAAAAACCTCGTCATCGGGGCACCGCGCAACTGGGCGCGTACCGTTCTTGAGTGGAACGTAGCCGCCGACTCCCAGCAAAATCCGCACACGCCCGGTGGCTGCACGGAGTGCCGGGGGGCAATTACCATCGATGGTGATTCGGTGCGGCGCGAAGATGCGTATTACATCATTGCCCACGCCAGCAAATTCGTGCTGCCCGGTTCAGTGCGCGTCGCCTCCACTGAAGCGGCGGGCTTGCCGAATGTGGCTTTTCGCACGCCTGCTGGCCGTCTCGTCGTTATTGTATTGAACGAGAGTAGTGAGCCCAAAACCTTTGGTATCCGCCGTGGGCAGCAAACCGTGAGTCATACGCTGCCGGCCGGGGCAGCTGCCACGTATGTGTGGTAGCTCTGCTTATGAGGCAATCAGCTACCAGCCCGCTCCGGCGTCTTTATCCTCCTCAGGCTTAATCAGCCGGAATTCCACTCGGCGATTGAACCGACTGTCCTCTTCGGTTTTTTCCTCGCGCAAGGGCTGCGTGCTGCCATAACCTGTATTGTCGATGCGGTTAGGTTTCAGCTTGCCCTTCTGCTCAATATAATTCCGAATGGCCTGGGCGCGGTCCTGCGAGAGGGCCACATTCACATCAGGGTCGCCGCTGGAGTCGGTGTGGCCCGAGATGCTCAGCCGGAACGTGGGATGATCAACCATGTACAATGCAATCTGGTCCAGCGTCTTATGCATGGAGGGGAGGATAGCAGATTTGCCCTGGTCGAACTCAATATTGCGGAAAATCAGGGGCAGGCGGTAGTCAATCGAATTGGTGAGCAGGCGCATCAAGGTGTCACCTTTCAACTCAAATTGCTTTTCCACGCTGAAGAAGTCCGGGCTTTGAATTAGCATTACATAGCGCGAGCCTTCAATCAAATCGAAGTCAAACGAGCCATCGGGGCGCAGGTATTTACTGGCTACCTCAATGCCGTTATCCGTATCAATAATGCTGACAATGCCTCCCAGCGGCTTTTTAGTTACCGAATCAGCCAGCACGCCTTCTACGTGGGTGGTGGCCAGCGGCTGGGCCTCCATCGGAAGCGGGAAGGAGTAGAGGTCGAGGTTCTTGAGGTCTTTTATCTCCGAGCGGGCATAGTACAGGTTCTTGGAGTCGCCATCGATGGTGAAGTAATACTCCGAGCCTTTTCCGTTTACCAATGGGCCCACGTTGCGCGGCTCCTGCCAGCGGCCCTGCACGCGGTAGCTCTTGTAGATATCGAAGTCGCCGTAGTTCAATAATTGCCCCCTGGAGCTGAAATACAGCACGTTATACATAGGATGGTAAAACGGGCTGACCTCACTTTCACGCGTGTTTACTACTGGCCCCAGGTTCTGGGCTTTGCCCCACTGCCCATTCTTTTGCCTGGCTGTAAACCAGATATCCGATAAGCCAAAGCCCCCCAGCCGGTCAGAAGCGAAGTAAAGCGTGTCCTCTCCTCTCGACAACGTAGGCTGCGAATCCCAGGCCGTTGAGTTCACATTGGCCCCCAGGCTCTTGGGCACCGACCATTGCCCATCCTGAAAGGTCGACTGGAATAAGTCGCAGTTGCCGTGGCAATTCGGGCACTCGCAACGGGCAAAGTAAATGGTGCGGCCATCCTTGGTTATGCAAGCCGAGCCCTCGTTGTAAGGCGAATTGATAGGCTTTGGCAGCGGCTCGGCGTCGGTCCAATAGTCGCCTTCCTTCCGCGACGTGTATAAGTCCTCATCAACCACGGGAGTGGTAATGCCGCGGGTTTTGCGCTTGGAGGAGAAAATAAACAAGCCCGCTTCCGAGTTCAGCGTTGGGCCATAGTCTTCTACCTCCGAGTTGATCCCATCGCCCATGCTCGTGTATACACCTTTGGGCGGATGAAACGTGACGATGTTTTTACGGTATTCAACTATGTCGTAATAGGTTTTGAGGGGCACGTACAAATCCTGGGTTTTCTGTTCCAGTGAGTCGTAGTAGAGTTGAATTTTGGTGATATCCTGCCGATGATGCTTGAGAGCCAGACGGTAGTATGCTTTGGCACGCGCCTCATCGCCGGTGCGCTCGCAAAGTTGGGCCAAGCGCCAAAGCATCGGGGTGTCCTTGGTAAAGTTCTGGATGCCAAACTGATGAACGTAGGCTTCCAGCAGCTTGCGGGCCTGCGTCCAGTTCTTGCGTTTCTCCGCGCGCTGAATTTCTTTGAGCGCTTTCTTGTCCTGATAGTAGGCTACCCGATTTATGTTAGGAAAGCTGGGTGTAGCATCGGGCCGTAAGCGCAACTGGGGGGCTTTTTTGCCCGTAAGCGGCCGCACCTGCAAAGGCTTGTCCGTGGGCTGCTGCGCGTACGTAGCCGGAGCGGCTAAAAACCAAAGCAGTAAAACCAGACCCGATAAGCGATGCATACGACGTTTTTTGAACTTAAATAGCCGCTACAATTGCCGCGCCAGAGACCAAAAATAGAAGTTTTTCAATGCAAGTGCTAAGCTTATTATCTGCCTGATTGGCTCGCTGCTTACCGGTATTTATGCCGATTTGTCGGCGCGGCATTCGTGGGCTTTAGTGGCATAGCACTTGTCAAAGCCGTACCTTCGGACTACCGTTGTCCCTGGGGAGCTACGGAGCGCTGCAATTATGTCATTCTGGCGCCGCCAGCCTTTCCCCGATTGTATTATTATGAGTGAAAACCGCAATTCGCGCCGTCCCAAATCATCCGTTTTACTAATGGCTGAAGATCCCGCCGAGATGGTGTCCATCATTGCCACTGACCCCGATCAGACACTTTCGGGGCAGGACGCGCCCGAGGTGTTGCCCTTGTTGCCCGTGCGCAATACAGTGCTGTTCCCGGGCGTAGTTTTGCCCGTCACCGTGACGCGCAAAAAGAGCATACGCCTGGTGCGCAAGGCGTATCGTGGAAATAAAATTGTGGGTGTACTGGCCCAGAAGAATACCCAAAGCGACGATCCAACGCTCGCTGATCTGTATGAAGTGGGCACCATGGCCCGTATTCTAAAGCTCTTGGTGCTGCCCGATGGCAACACCACCATCATCATCCAAGGCCAAAGCCGCTTTAAAGTCGAGGAAGAGCAGCAAGACAGCCCGTATCTGACAGCGCGCGTCAGCTATTTTCCCGAAACGTTTCCCAGCAAGACTACCAAAGAGGTGAAAGGCTTGGTGGCGTCATTGAAAGATGCGGCTGCCAAAATGCTCAAACTCAACCCCGAGATTCCGCAGGAAGCTCAGGTTGCGCTGGATAACATCGAGTCCCCGGCTTTTCTGACCCATTTTCTGTCCTCGAATATCAACGTAGAGGTAGGGTTGAAGCAGAAGCTGCTGGAAATCAACGATGGGGTGGAGCGAGGCACCCGCCTGCTGGAAATGATGCTGAAAGAGATTCAGCTGCTGGAAATCAAGCACGAAATTCAGAGCAAGGTTCACACTGATATTGACCAGCAGCAGCGCGACTATTTCCTGCGTCAGCAAATCAAAGTGCTTCAGGACGAGCTTGGCTTCGATGGCCCTGACCAGGAGCTGGACAAGCTGCGTGCCCGCGCCAAGGATAAAAAATGGCCCCCAGCCGTGGCCAAGCACTTCACCAAGGAAGTGGACAAGCTGAGCCGCGTGAATCCGGCGGCGGCCGAGTACCCGATGAGCGTAAACTACGTGGAGTTTCTGCTTGATTTACCCTGGTCGGAGTACACGAAGGATAACTTCAACCTGACGCGCACCCGCAAAATTCTGGACCAGGACCATTATGGCCTGGAAAAGGTAAAAGACCGCATCATCGAGTATCTGGCGGTGCTGAAGCTCAAGCAGGATATGAAGGCGCCGATTCTGTGCCTGTATGGTCCTCCCGGTGTGGGCAAAACCTCTTTGGGCCGCTCAGTAGCCAAGGCGCTCGGCCGCAAATATGTGCGAATGAGCTTGGGTGGCGTGCGCGACGAGGCCGAGATTCGCGGGCACCGCAAAACCTATGTGGGCGCCATGCCGGGCCGCCTTATCTCCCAAATCAAAAAGGCTGGCGCCTCGAATCCGGTTATTATACTGGATGAGATTGACAAGGTCGGCGCTGACTTCCGTGGCGACCCGCAGTCGGCACTGCTGGAGGTGCTCGATCCGGAGCAGAACTCAACCTTCACCGACAACTATCTGGAGGTGGAGTACGACCTGTCGAAGGTGCTGTTCATTGCTACGGCTAACGCTCTAGACACCATTCATCCGGCCCTGCGCGACCGGATGGAAATCATTGACCTGACCGGCTACACGCTGGAGGAAAAAACCCAGATTGCCAAAAAGCATCTCTGGCCGAAAGTACTCCACGAAAATGGCCTTACCCCGAAAGACGTGAGCATCACGCAACCCGCGTTGCAGCGCGTAATCGACGATTATACCCGCGAGTCGGGGGTGCGTGGCCTGGAGCGCAAGCTTGGATCGGTAGCTCGTAACATTGCCAAAAGCAAAGCCTTAAAAGAGCCGCATGTGGCGGTGCTGGAGCCGAAAGACATCAGCCGCATTCTCGGCGCCGCTACATTCGACCGGGACTTGTATCAGGATAACGAAACGGCCGGCGTCGTGACGGGCTTGGCCTGGACGTCGGTGGGGGGCGATATTCTCTTTATCGAAAGCCTGCTGAGTCGGGGGCGGGGCAAAGTGACGCTTTCCGGCCAATTGGGCGATGTGATGAAGGAATCGGCCGTTACTGCTTTGTCGTATTTGCGCAGCCGCGCCGACTCGCTGGGAATCGACCATCGGTTGTTTGATCAATATGATCTGCACATTCACTTTCCGGAAGGTGCCGTGCCGAAAGATGGCCCCAGCGCGGGTATTGCCATTTTCACCAGCATCGCCTCCGTGTTTACGCAGCGCAAAATCCGTTCGCACTTGGCCATGACGGGCGAGATTACCCTGCGCGGCAAAGTGCTGCCGGTGGGCGGAATCAAGGAAAAGATTCTGGCTGCCAAGCGCGCCGGCATCCGCGATGTAATCCTCTGCGATAAGAACCGTAAAGACATTCAGGAGATTTCGGCCGAGTATCTCAAGGACCTGACGATTCATTATGCCGCCCGCGTGGATGATGTGCTGAAAGTGGCGTTGCTGGATGAGCTGGTGGCTAATCCAATTAAACTCACCGTGCGCGACGAGCCTACGCCAGCGCTATATGGCCCGAGCGTAGAAGTATCGTAAGGAAGCAGGAAGATCAGCGCCCGCCGGGTGTAGCGTTGCAGCAGGAGGAAAAAGCCCCCCCAACAGCTGTAATGATGCACACTGCGGGCGCTGCTATTTCTCCTTATACCCTATTTGAGTAGAGTAGGAGTAGCCGAAACGCTGTATCTTGGAACGATGATTTGCTCGGTACCCTCTCGTTTGTTGCCTGCCTTCGCTGGTGTAGTGCTGGGTGCCATTCTGGTAAGCCAGCCAGCGGCAGCGCAGATTGGCGGACAGCAGGCATTTACCTTCCTGAATTTGCCCCCCAGCGCTAAACTGGCCGGTTTGGGCGGCGTCAACGTCAGCTCCCGCGATGCCGATGCGACCATGATGTACGGCAACCCCGCCCTGCTCAACGCCGACATGGATAATCGGCTGGCGCTCGGCTACGTCGATTACCTCTCTGATATCAAGCAGAGTACGGCAGCCTACGTTTTCAATACCAAGTCACTGGGTCGGCTGGGCGTGGGGCTTACGTATCTGAACTACGGCCGGTTTGAGCAGTTTGATGCGGCCGGCACAAGTCTGGGCGAATTCTCGGTAAATGAATATGCGCTGGGCGTGTCGGATGCCTACACCAGCGGCAATTTTACGCTGGCCGGTACGCTCAAGCTGGCCGTGTCTGGTATTGCCGGCAATCATTCGCTGGCCGCTCTGGTCGATGTGGGGGGCATTTTTAAACACCCAACCCAGGACTTTACGGTTGGCCTTACGGTGCGCAATGTGGGCTACCAGTTCCAGCCTTACGCCGGCGCCGACCGCGAGCCGATGCCGCTCGATGTGCAGCTGGGGGCTTCCTTTAAGCCTGAGCATATGCCTGTGCGCCTTTCCCTCACGGCGCACCATCTTCAGCAGTTGGATATTGTGTACCTCGACCCTAACCAGCGCGGGCAGCTCGACGAAAATGGGGTGGAAATCAAGCCAAAAAAGACATTGGGCGATAAAATTGCCCGGCACTTTGTGGTGGGGGGCGAATTGTTGTTTAGCAAGAACTTTCATCTGCGGGCGGGCTACAATCACTTGCAGCGCCGCGAGCTGCGCCTCGAAAATACCTCGGCGGGCGCTGGGCTGAGCTTCGGGGCGATGCTGCGTATCAGCGAGTTTCAGCTCGACTATACCCGCGCGTATTACCATGCGTCGGGGGCGGCCAACTACTTTACCGTGGCCCGTACTTTAGGCTCGATTTTCAACAAGTCTAGCAGCAATTGATGTCATTATCAAACACTTAAATTGCAGCCAACGCTCTTCGGAATGCCGCCTTTAGTGGGCTGACATTATCGGCTGGCGGCTCACTTTTCCCATCGTAATTTGTTTGGTAAGTGGATTCGCTTCGATAGCCTAACCGGTGAGCACGACGTATAAGAGTCCCGCTCACAAGCAGCAGCTTACTTCACCACCTGTGGGTTTCACACCGGCCCCACCTTTTGTATATCCCATGATTGAATCAGCTTCTTTCCTTACCCCGGCCCAGATAGTGGCCGAACTCGATAAGTACATCATTGGCCAGCATGATGCCAAGCGCCATGTGGCTATTGCGCTACGCAACCGCTGGCGCCGTCTGCATGCCCCCGCCGATATGCAGCGCGAAATAGTGCCTAACAATATCCTCATGATTGGCTCAACGGGCGTGGGAAAAACAGAAATTGCCCGTCGCCTGGCCAGCATCGCCGATGCGCCATTCACCAAAGTAGAAGCCTCCAAGTTTACGGAAGTCGGCTACGTGGGCCGCGACGTAGAAAGCATGGTGCGCGACCTCGTAGAGCAGTCGGTGAACATGGTGCGCATGCGCCGCAAGGAGGAAGTAAAAGTGCAGGCCGCTCAGGTGGTAGAAGATATTATTCTGGACGCGCTTATTCCGCCCATTTCCAGCGGCTCAACTACGGTAGCGAAGCCTTCCGCCGGCTTTGGCAGCGAGGGAAGCGCGATGCCCGAAAGCGACCATGAGCTAAACGAGCGTACTCGCGAGAAATTCCGCCAGAAAATTCGGGCTGGTGAGCTGGACGACCGCAAAATCGACATCAAGGTTCAGCAGAGCAACGCGCCCGGTATTGGGGTAGTAGGCGGACCCGGCGGCATGGATGAAGCCTCCATGGCCGGCCTTCAGGATATGCTCAGCAGCATGATCCCTAAGAAAACCCGCAAGCGTAAAGTCACTATTGCGGAAGCCCGCAAAATTCTGCTCGATGAGGAAGCGGCTAAGCTCATCGATATGGATGAGGTGAAAGACGAAGCCATCCGCAACGCCGAAAACGCTGGTATCATCTTCATTGATGAGATTGACAAGGTAGCCAGCCGCAACGGCAAAAGTGGGGGAGGCGGGCCCGACGTCAGTCGTGAGGGCGTGCAGCGCGATTTGCTGCCCATCGTGGAAGGCTCAGCCGTCAGCACTAAGTATGGTGTCATCAACACCGATCATATTCTGTTTATTGCCGCTGGCGCATTCCACGTAGCCAAGCCCAGCGACCTGATTCCCGAGCTACAAGGCCGCTTTCCGATTCGCGTTGAGCTGCAAAGCCTCACCAAAGCCGATTTCTACCGGATTCTCAAAGAGCCTAAGAACGCCCTTACTAAGCAGTATGAAGCGCTTCTAATGGCAGAAGAAGTAGAGCTATCCTTTGATGACGCCGCTTTGGAGCGCGTGGCCGAAATCGCCTTTGAGGTGAATGAGGAAGTCGAAAACATTGGAGCCCGCCGTCTGCACACTGTTATGAGCCGCTTGCTTAACGACATTCTGTTCGACGTACCCGACCGTATTGGCGCCAATGCGCACATCCTGATTACCCGCGAGCTGGTGGAAGAGCGCCTCCGCGACATGGTTCGCAACCGCGACTTGTCGCAGTATATTCTCTGATCAGCTGAATAGGTAAGCTATCCATCTGTTTGACTACTACTGTAAAAAAGGCGGCTTCGAGAAGTCGCTTTTTTTATTGGGTTTCCTCTACAACTGGTTTGCCCGTATAAGAACTTCCTTCGATGGTCTCACCTTCACTTTCTATACGCAATGCGTTATTACATTATTACGGGCGCCAGCCGGGGCTTGGGCAAAGCACTGGCTGAAGAAATACTGCGCCAACCCGATACGACGGTGATAGGAGTATCACGCCATGCTACCATCGAGCACCCTCGTTACCATCACCGGCCCCTCGACTTATCTGATATTCTGGCTGTTGAAGCCAACCTCTATACAGTATTTGCCCCTCACCCTGATGCATCTAGCATTACGCTGATAAATAATGCGGCGGTGTTGGGCCAGATCGGGTACGTGGGGGAGCTGCCCAATGAGCATTTCACGTTTGCCTTCGACGTGAACTTGGTAGCTCCGGCCATGCTCATGAATACTTTCCTGCGTAATTACGCCGCCATGACGTGCCCACGCACTATCCTCAACATCAGCAGCGGGGCAGCGCAGCGCGCCGTAGATGGGTGGGCTGCCTATTCAGCCTCCAAAGCTGCCCTCGATGCATTGTCGCGCGCTATTCAGAAGGAGCAGGATTTGCGCGGTACAGGGGTGCGGGTTCAAACCATCTCGCCGGGCGTACTCGATACCGGTATGCAGGAGCAGATTCGGAACACGGACAACCGGCAGTTCAGTGAGGTTGATAAGTTTGTGGCGTTTCATTCGGAGGATAAGCTCGCGGACCCGGTAGAAGTCGCCCGCAAGATTTTAGCCTCGCTACAGGCAAACTAGGTTAAAAAGCCCCCCAGATATCATCTGGGGGGCTTTTTTATGACTAAGGAAATGTGCTTGTGCTTAAGGCAAGATGCGCACGCGTATTTCTGTGGTTATGATTTCTTGCCCGCTCTCCAACGTAACGAGAAACCAATAGCGAAGTGTATTAGGATCGCGCTCATTTACTGCTGGGTTTGCCCCGGTGGTCATAGTTACCGTTGGGGCGTTGCCTGCCGTATTGAGACCAGCATTATACCCCGGCACTGTAGTCAATCGGGTACGGTAAGCTGAATAGGCACTTAAGCTGGTTGAGAAAGTGATTTCATTGCTGCCATTGCCTGCAATAGGGCTCGGCGTTTGGGTTGCAGTATTATAGTTGAGCAGAAAAGCGCCCCCGGTATTCAGGTTAGCCAGCGTATTGCCGGTAGCCACCCGGCTAATTTCTCTTATTGTGCCCCTGCCAGCCGGAATCTGCAAAACAATATCAAATTGCCCCCCAGCGGCTACCGAGGTGGTAATGACGGGTACCCGCTCATGGTACTGAGCGTTTTTGACCGTCACCGGAATTTCAGCAATAGCATCATCGAGGGGCCCAAGCTTATCACCATAGTCTTTTTCGCAAGAGAAAGTGACTACCGACAGGATAAGGAGCGCTACAAAGCGGATTATGTTTTTTTTCATGACTATCTCGTTTTAGATGAAGTATCCAGCCTTAATTACTGGCCCACCAGACCGGAACCGTGATATTGGGCCGATCCGCTGGAACCTGGTTGGCATTGGCGGATATTTCTCCATTGGTGTAGAAGAAGCGCTGCGGAATAGTCGGGCTATCCGAGCTGGGATTTTCTACGGGAGCTAAGCGCGGAAAACCAGTACGCCGATAGTCATTCCAGGCTTCGTAGCCGTTCCCAAACAAGGCAATCCATTTCTGGGTAATAATCTGGTTTTGCCTTCTGGTATTCGAGCCCGATAGCGTAACCCAGCGCGCATTTGCTGGGTTGGCGAGATAAGCATCAATAGCCGCGGCGTCAACACCCGCTTTTGTCATGGAAGCCCTGATGCCTTGGGTAAACAAGGCTTGGGCATCGCCGCCGGTGCCAAGCAACAGGGCTGCCTCCGCCAGAATAAACTTAGTCTGGAAGTTTGTCAGCATCCGCACGGGCGCGTCACCACTGTTACCCAAAAGGTAGGGACCCAGCCGGGACCGGTTGGCAATGCCTGGTACGGCGTTATTGCTACCGTTCTGAAAGCCCGTAAAAGTGCCAAAGGCCGTGGTAGTAGCAGCTGCGTTGGCCGGCGACGTAGAGTAAAAGCGCGGCAAGCGCGGATCATTCCGCAGGTTCATGGTATCGATGAAGCGCTGGCTGGCTATCTGATCACCGGGGCGGTTCGTGACGTTGTAGGAGAAGAAGGGATTCTGGTTGCCTACTGTAGTGCCAAAAGCAAGCTGAAAGTCGTCGGCATTGTCTGATATGTAACTCGCCGGGCCTTTTGCCAATACTTCTCTTATGACGGAGGTCGCCAAGGCTGGCTCCTTCTTGCTTATCTGAAGCGCGAACTTGAGCAACAGCGTATTGCCAAATTTCCGCCACCTGGCAATGTTGCCTCCATAAATCAGATCATTGGCGGCAGTTGGCACAATAAGACCTGGCGGCTGATCCAAGTCATTAAGGCCCTCGCGCACCAAATCAAATAAGCTTTGAATTTCTAACTGCGCGTTGCCCTTGTAAATGTCCTCCTGCTTATCAAACCGAGGCTGAAGTTGGGCGGACCCTTTTAGCGCTTGCGAGTAAGGTACATCGCCCCATATATCCGTCGCTACGGCGAAGTTATATGCTTTCATAAGCTTCGCGATGCCCGTAAAGGCAGGCCCACTCCGGTCACCGGTGTCTATGATGTTTTGAGCATCTGCCAAAGCACCAGCATATACGTCGAATTCCCACTCGTTATTAAAGTCCCCCCGAATAGCATAGCGGTCGTAGGCAGGAGTCTGTATGCCTTCCGCACCTGCCATATGCTGCACGAATAGCTCACCCACTCGGCCAATTGTATTGCTATTGATGAAAGCCGTACTGGCCTGGAGTGAGCTAAGTACTACCCCAGCAGGCACCTCACTTGGACTATTGGGGTCCACATTATCGCCAAAAAACTCGTCTTTATCGCAGCTCGCAGCACCTAGAAACAATGCTCCTGCTACAGCATAACGGGCAAAAAAGGAATATTTCATTTTCATGGTTTACAAAGTGAAGCGAAGGTTTACACCATATGTGCGGGAGTTCGGTGGTCCCTGCAGGTCGAGGCCCCGGATGTTGCCAGCTCCCTGCGTATTCAGCTCAGGGTCAAAATTGGCATTAGGAGCGTAGTAGAAGAGGTTGCGGCCTGAAAATGAAACATTCACTTCTCCGAATGGGAGGCGCTCCAACACTGGCTTGGGCAGGCTATAGCCCAGCGTTACTTCCCGTAGGCGGTATACCGTGGCATCGTACACACCGAGGTCACTCTGTAAGCCGAACGATCTCCAATAGTCCTGGGCGCTTATCTGAATGTTATTCGGCCGGTATGACTTGCTTCCGTCGGCGTTTGTCTCCTCAATAACCCCCGGAATAACCCGGGGAAGCTCCCGGTCTCTTCCGGTTTCTTCTAAAGCGCCCCCCGATTTATAGAAGTTGTTGGTGAAGGATACGACGTCGCCTCCTTGGTTGGTATCAACCAAAAATGAAAAGGTGAGGCCCTTGTAAGAAAAGGAGTTGTTTAAGCCTGCTTGCCAATCATAATTTGGGTCAGCGATGATTTCGCCGGCTACTTCAGGGGCAAACAGGCCGGTGGTCGGATTAATCAGGTATTTGCCATCAGGAGAAGTTGCTTTCTTGTTGCCTACGATAACTCCGTAGGGCTCTCCAACCACGAAAGAAGGTGTTGTGCCAATGAAAGCATTACCCGCAATAGCCGATCGTGTTACTCCTTCAATCAGGGAGACAACCTCATTGCGGATACGCGTGTAGTTTAGAGTAGCGTTCCAGGTGAAATTGTCGCTGCTGATAGGGCTGAAAGAAACCAAGCCTTCTATCCCCTTATTATCCAGCCGGCCAGCATTGGCAATGCGGGTTCTATAGCCCGTTGAGGCTGGCGTTGCCAATGGGATGATTTGATCACGGCTGGTCTGATAGAAATACGTTGCCTCAATACTCAGACGGTTCTTGAAAAACCCGAGGTTGACTCCGCCCTCGTAAGAACGAGTGAATTCAGGCTTCAGGTCGGGGTTGCCTTGCTGATTGCCTAAAGCAAACCCGCCTGCTCCATTGAAGGGGAAGTTTAGGTTGGCAACGTTATTACCAAAAGAAGCTACCCCATATACAGTTCCCAGATTGTAGGGATCTGTATCACGGCCCACTTCAGCCGCAGCCGCCCTGATTTTACCGTAGGAGAAAATATCCGATGAGACATTAAAAGCATCGGTAAATACGAACGCAACGCTAGCTGAAGGATAAAAGAACGTATTGTTCTTCTTCGGTAATGTTGATGATTCGTCTATCCGGCCGGTTAAGGTCAGATACAAATAGTTATTGTAGGCCAGATCCAGCGAGCCATAGTAGCCTAATAGGCGACGAAGACTGGTAGTTTCGCCGGTTCCATTGGAATAGACGGAGGCAACAGAAGAGTTCTCGAAGCCACTTACGAGTAAGTTGTCAGCTTGCGATGTAATCGATTGGAAGCGACGGGAGTTGATTTGCTGACCAAGCAAAAGAGTAGCATCTAAGCCTTCCATCAGGATCCCTTGCTTCTTTAAGGTCGCAATAAAGTCACCGGTGAATTCGCTCCGGTAGAAGACTTGGTCAACTATCTGGCCCGTAGGCACGCGCGATCCACTCGGAGTAGAGACGTTTTTACGACGGTCGGTATAGGTATCTAAGCCTCCTCGGTACAATACATTCAGCCAAGGCGTAATGTCATAGCTTAAATTAGCCACGTTAATAAATCGAGTCAGCTTCGAGGTAGTTTGTATATTCTCACGATTCCAGCGAGGGTTATCGGTGCCCGCGAAAAAAACGTTTGCACCTGTAACCGGATTTCTGTAGGGCAGGCCCATTAAATCATAGCTACGTGGTATGCTTACGAGCGAGCCGAATGCACTGGCTCCGTTGCCTACTGCCGAGCCGAGCTGATCAGTACTAACGAAGTTGACAGAGGCTCCAGCTCTAAGTTTGTTAAGTAGCAAGGTGTTACCACCCACATTCACATTCAGGCGACTCAGGTCGTTAAATTCCGATATGCCTTTTTGATCGGTATTATTGATTCCGAGTACGAAGTTCTGGTCGGCAGTACCGCCACGGATATTGACACCAGTGGTGAGCAGACGCCCTGTGCGGAAAAAGTCTTTTATGTTGTCTTCGTATGCTCGGTAAGGTAGTTCACTGCCATCACCCAGAATTAGGCCGTTAGGTACTGTTTTCGGCCCATCGAAACGTGGCCCCCAGGATTGAGTACTACCCGTATTAACGTCTCCGAAAGCCGGGTTAGCAGCGGAAGGAAGCGCTGTTAAATTAGTGCCATTAAGGCCTTGCCCATACTCATTTTGGAAGTCCTGAATACCATACACTTGCTGAAATGCGAGACCAGAAGTTGCAGTTATCTCTAATTTCTTGTTGGCGTTGCGGCCTGACTTGGTGGTAATGATAACTGCTCCTGCTGCTGCCCGTGAGCCGTAAAGAGCGGCGGCAGCCGGGCCTTTCAGAATGTTGATGCTCTCAATGGTCTCCGGATCAATATCCAGCGCCCGGTTTGCGGTTTGTGCACCACCCAGCGAGCCCAGCGTACCACCACCACTTGTCCGGTCCAGATTATTACTGACTGGAATGCCGTCAACAACAAACAGCGGCTGGTTACTACCCTGTAGCGATGTAATGCCCCGGATATTGATGTTTGTGGATGCTCCTGGCAATCCGCTGGAGTTGGTAATGCTAACACCCGACACTTTACCTTGCAGTGCATTCAGGACGTTGGGCTCTGACTTCTGCGAAATCTGCTCCGCCTTAATTTCCTGCGTGGCAATGCCTAGTGAGCGTGTTTCGCGTTCGATGCCAAGTGCCGTAACAACTACTTCGCTGAGTTGCTTTGTGTCGCTGGCCAGAGCCACATTTACCTCATTGCCTTGCCCGATCACCACTTCTTGCTGCGTGTAGCCGATGGAGCTGAACACCAAGCTGCCCCCAGCAGCTGGTACGCCTAATGTGAAGGTGCCATCTGCATTCGTCGAGATGCCATTGGTAGTACCCTTAAGAAGTACTGTTACTCCAGGCAGGCCTTCTCCCGTCTGTCGATCCGTGACCCGCCCTGATATGCTCCGGTCCTGAGCGCTCACCTGCCGAAACAGAGTGAGGATGAGTACCATACTCATCAATAAAATTTTTTTCATTCAGTTGATTGTTGTTAAGTGAGTGATATAGACTAAGATAACGAATGCTGAAATTATTTAACAAGCTTATAGTAAGGGTGTTATATGATTTTACGCAGCAATTATAACTATTTTTTTAACCTGTTAAATAGAGAAATGGTACACCTCGACTATGAAAATTATAAGTTATCAGGTCATTTCATTTAGTAAGTACAAATGGGTGCATTCACAATTTGTGTTTTACATGGTAGCGCTTCTGCTTACAAACTATAAATAAAAAAGCCCCCCAGCTACGTAGCTGGGGGGCTTTTTTAAAGAAAACACTAAACTCTAGTAACCAGGGTTTTGAGTGATGTTCGGGTTATTAACCGTTTCGCGGAAGGGAATGGGGAAAAGTAAACGATTAGGATCCACGATACTCAATAGGGTTTGGGCCCGGCCTATACGAACCAAGTCAAACCAGCGGTGGCCTTCCATTGCTAGCTCTACTCGGCGCTCCTGCGCAATAGCATCTAATAGCGCTGCTTTAGTTAGAGTAGCTTTTGGTGCCAAACCAGCCCGTTGCCGCACTTGATTCAAGAGTAGTAGGGACGCTGGGAGATTACCCAATTGAGCTTTCGCTTCTGCACTAATCAACAGGATTTCAGCATAACGGAAAACACGGAAGTTGTCCGTTCCCGTGCCTGGATCAGTGTATTTGACACCTACGCCCGCTACTACTGCACGATTAGCTAATTGGAAAGTTCCGTTAGAGATAGAAGCATCCTTGCGTTTATCACCAGTTTCATACGCAGTTGGTAGCGTACTGCCAGATCCTGTAGGCCGAACTTCATTACGCCCACCATTCGCCCCAGGTAGGAAGAAAAAGGCAAACGAGCTCTGAGTATTCGCATCAAACTGAATCTCCCAAATAGACTCTGCGGAATTCTCGGTTGTGAAAATGCTTCTGTAGTCTGACAGAAGTTGGAAACGATTACTGGCAATAATCTGATCAGCGGCGGCAGCAGCAGCTTGCCAATTTTCGCGGTATAGCTCTACTCGAGCCCTCAGGGCCCTAGCTGTAGATTTAGTGGCACGTCCTACATTTACCTCTGGTAATGATGTCTCAGCGGCAGCTAAATCGGCAATTACTTGCTCATACACCGCAGCGCGGGGTGAGCGTGATACATTCAAAGTAGCATCAGCCTCGGAAGTGGGAGTAAGAACGATGGCCACATCACCCCAATAACGAGTAGCATCGAAATGTGCGTTAGCTCTTAGGAATAGGGCTTCAGCTACGAATACATTACGCTGCTCTTCACTAATACTTGTTATGCCCGGAACCTGTGCAATAACGTTATTAGCGCGGTTGATGGTACGGTAAATCGCGTAGTAAATGTCTTGGTTATTGACATTATCCGTAAGGATATTTTGATTGTCTACTTGGGCGTAAGTTGGAAAAGTACCTGTATGCGCTAAGTTATCTGCTGCTAAATCAGAAAAAACGGGATAAAGAAGCCCATAATAGTTGGCACTGGTTAAAGCACCGTAGATGCCAATTACTGCACCTCGCGCACCCTCTAAGTCCGTGAATACATCATTACGGTCAACCGAAGTTTGTGGGGTTGGTTCAAGGAAATCAGAGCAACTAGTTGCACTCAGGCCAAGTAGCCCAAGCATTGCTAGTGTTACAAATTTGGAACGGATAGTCATATGGTCAGAAAACAAAGACAAGTTAGAAACCCAAGTTGAGGCCTACCTGGATGGTACGGGCCTGCGGAAAAGTTAGAAAGTCAGTACCCAATGAAATATTGCTACCGCTAAAGGTGTTTATTTCGGGGTCGAGACCAGAGTAATCCGTGAATGTCAGCAGGTTCTGCCCCGAAACGTAGATACGAGCCGTCTGCAAGCGTGCCACTTTCGTGAGTGCTTCTGGGATGTTATAGCCCAGGGTCATAGTCTTCAAGCGCACATATGAGCCATCTTCCAAAAAGCGAGTTGAGGTACGACGGTTATTGTTGGGATCACCAAATGCAGCGCGGGGGAAAGTAGTGCTTGGATTATCAGCGGTCCAACGATCAAGAGTTGAAGCAAGCTGACCAAACTGGCCATTCATACCTTCAGCAAAGGAGCGAGTGTTGTTGAAAATTTCGTTGCCAGCCTGAAACTGGAAGAAGAAACCCAAGTCAAATCCTTTGAAGCTCAACTGGTTGTTAATGCCACCAAAGAAATCAGGCTGTGCTGAACCAATGATAGATTGGTCATCTTGGGTGATCAAGCCATCTTCGTTTCTGTCTTGGAAGCGAATGTCACCAGGACGGGTTCCTTGTGCTTGATAGAAGACAGTTGTACGGCCAGCCAGTTCACGGGCACGGGCGTTATCAGCATCAATCTCAGCTTGGGTTTGATATACGCGATCTACCGTATAGCCGTAGAAGCTGCCGAGAGGTGAACCAACCTGTACGCGGTTGGCGAAACCAGCTGCGAATGGAGCATTATTTACAAGACTAGTTACTTCGTTCCGGATAAAGGAAACATTGAAGTTGGTGGTCCAAGTAAATGCATCGTTCTTGACGTTTTGCGAAGTCAACTCCAATTCCAAGCCCTTATTCTGAAGGCCACCAATGTTCTGAGTTACCGAAAGGAAACCTGACGTTAAAGGGAGTTGACGGTTGAGCAGCAACGCGTCTGCCTGCTTGCGGAATACGTTAGCTGAGAATAGCAGCCGGCTATCGAAAAAGCCTAAATCCACGCCAACGTTGACTTCACTAGATTTCTCCCAAGTTAAATCCGATACGCCAATTTGAGTCGGCACAAGTCCAGCTAGCTGATTGTAGTTAGCTAAGTTATCAGATCCTACTCCGTATAGATTACGGGACGCAAAGTTGCCAATTTCGAAGTTGCCTGTTTCACCATAGCCACCGCGTAGCTTCAATTCGCTCAGGAATATTTCAGGGAAGAATGCCTCTTCCGAAATACGCCAGCTACCCGAGATAGCTGGGAAAATACCGTACTTGTTTTGCTCACCGAAGCGGGATGAGCCGTCACGGCGTAAGGAGCCGCTCAAAATATAGCGTCCCTTATAATCATAGTTGGCACGCCCAAAAAAGGAAAGCAGTGTCCAGAGAGTACCATCTGATGAAGCTTCTGTTCTGACTGACCCAGCAGCTAGGCGCGTGATCTTGTTAGTTGCAAAGCCCGACACAGTAGTAGTGATGCCTTCTTGAGTAGATTTGATAGCACTCTGACCAGCTAATAAAGTGAGATTGTGGTCACCAAAAGTCTGATTGAAGGTTAAGGTGTTTTCTGTTTGCCAAAGCAAATCATAGCGGCTGTTAGAGTTGCCTAAACCATTGCTGCCTGTAGCCTGCAATAATGTGCTTGGCAGGAAGCGGTCTTCTTTCAAGTTTAAGTAGTCAGCTCCTAGAGTAGTGCGGAAACGGAGGCTCTTTAAGATATCCGCTTCTGCGTAAATGCTGCCAATTAAGCGGTTATTACGTGCTTCTAAAATGGGCAGGGTAGCTGCTGCAATCGGGTTTTCAACTGAAGAATAAGGATCACGCCCAAAGCTGCCATCAGCATTGTAGATTGGGGTCTGACCACCCAATAATATAGCAGCGCTTAGAACACCATAGATGTTGTTGTCGTTGGCAATCCGGTTGCTTAGTGAGCGGCTGCCAGTTACGTTTACGCCTATTCGTACCCGATCGGATACCTTATTATCAAGGTTCAGACGCATACTACCACGATTGTATCCTGAACCAATGATGATTCCCTCTTGATCAAAGTAACTACCTGACACTAAGAAGCGAGTCTGCTCATTACCTCCAGATGCCGTGAGAGTGTAGTTGGCTATGCGAGCTGAGCGGAAAATCTCATCTTGCCAGTTAGTACTGGCACCCGTAAATAATGACTGCTGCGCAGTAGGGTTAGCCTCTACATAGCGTGGCGCTAATCCAACATTGGTACGGGACTCATTGATTAAATCCTGCGACTGTTGACCATCAAGCACATCTAAGCGCTTGATTGTCTGCTGAACGCCTTGATATGTATCAAACGTAATCTTGGTACGTCCTGCCTGTCCACGCTTAGTAGTAATCAGAACAACACCATTGGCAGCGCGTGAGCCGTAAATAGCGGCTGCGGCAGCATCCTTCAGGATCTCTATCGAGGCAATATCATTAGGGTTGATGTCTGCTAACGCATTCAGTTGCTGGTTACCAACACCAATGTTAGAATAACTGCCTGTGTTAATTGGAACCCCATCTACTACATACAGAGGGTCACTACTAGCTGAGATAGAGTTGTTTCCCCGAATTCGTACGGCTACACCTCCACCGGGGGTACCTGAGCTAGCATTTACTTGTACTCCCGACGCCCGGCCTTGCAGGGCTTGATCTACGCCAGCAATAGGCTGCCCCTGAAATTCCTTCGCATCTACGGATGTGATTGCACCGGTCACAAGTGCCTTAGACTGGCTGCCATAACCAACAACTACTACTTCGCTTAATGCTTTAGTATCACTGGCAAGCGCGATATTAACTTGGTTACTTGTTCCAATAGTTTGCTCTTGGGAAATGAAACCAATAGAGCTAAATGTCAGAACACCGCCAGAAGCTGGAGCTGATAACGTAAAGGTGCCATCAGAGTTAGTTGAGACACCGTTACTAGTACCTTTAAGTAAGACCGTTACTCCAGGTAGGCCTTCACCGCTTTGCCGGTCCGTGACCCGGCCAGAAATGCTTCGATCTTGGGCTGTCACCTGCTGCAACAGAGTGACAATGAGCAGAAAGCTCATTAGTAAGATTTTTTTCATGCAATAGATTGATTAATGAGAAAAGGTGAGTGTTTAGCTAAAGTAATTATAAATCAAGTGAGATAATATTATGATAACATCATTTGACACTATTTTTTATTACTAACAATCACAATATTATTATAATTATAAATTAATTGCATTTTTTTACGATGACTTAACATTTAGTTGAGAAACTATATATAGTTTAGGGATAGTTAAGTCTGCTATTAGTTGATTCTCATTTCTGGAGATACTTGCTTTAAAGGTTGTTGATCAGAACAACTAAAGCAAAAAAGCCCCCCAGAATTTTCTGGGGGGCTTTTTACAGAATGCCAATCAATTAGTACCCGGGATTCTGGGCAATATTAGGATTGTTAGCAATCTCAACGGATGGAATTGGCCACAAGAAGCGTGGGTCTGTGTAAGGAATTGGAGCTACACTTCCCGTCACTGTTACTGGTGTTCCACACTTATAGTTTGCCATTACGGTTTGTGCAGCCGAGAACTTACGGGGAATACCTCCCGATTTGAAAGTAGGATCGACTATCAAGCGGTGAATGTCATCCCAACGGAAGCCTTCTGCCACAAACTCAACACGACGTTCATTGAGAATCGCCTGAATCAAACTGGTCTGATTAGCAAAAGATGCAGCCGTATACTGATCAGCAACAGTCGTCACGGCACGATTGCGGACTGCATTTAGCAAGGCAAGTGCTTCAGCTTGTTTGCCTAATCTAGCTTGCGCCTCAGCCTGATTTAGCAATACTTCAGCATAGCGAATGATAGGTGCGAAGTCACTTCCAGTAGCAACGTCCCTATACTTAAAGCTGAAATAACGGGTGGGCGCCATCTGCAATAGCTGAGTACGACGTAGGTCAGTGCAAGTCCAGAAACTAGAGTTATACAAAACCGGACTAACAGCTATAAGGCCCCGTCCCCCAATACCAACGGGAGCAGGCGAGTTTGAGCCAAAGAAGGAAGGTAAAGCGCCATTGACTCCTGGGTTATCATCTGAACTGTTTTCAATTGAGAAGATATTCTCAACGGTAGCCCCAGCAATACCAGGAAATGCTGCCAGGGGAGTAGCCGTGAGAGCGTAGCTACCAATCGGGCTAGTGAAAGCTGTCGTACCAGCAATCAGTTTTGCTCCCTCTGTTACCACACCAGCGTAGTTTCCTTGGTGAAGAAGGAGACGCTGGCGAAGTGCGATTGCCGCACCTTTCGTGGCTCGCGTTACCTTGTTGGCAATTCCGCCCGTCCGAGTGGCAGGAAGATTCTCTTCAGCAAATTTCAGGTCTTCCAGCATCAGGGTGTAACCTTCTGCTACTGTGTTACGGCCCTGTACTCGTGCCCGCTCCAACGTACTGGTGGAATTAATGGCAAAGTCACGCACTGGTACGCCCTCCGCACTACCTTGACCGTCGGCATATGGCTTGGCAAAATGCAGCAGCAATTCGTGATAAGCCAACGCCCGCAGGAAGCGTGCTTCACCTTCGAATGCCAGTGCTTCAGGTGCGGGAATCAGATTCTTGGTGCCAGCGGCGCGAACACCCTCAATAACTACATTGGATTGATTGATCAATGCATAAAGCGTTGACCACATATTTACCACGTTGGGGCTTGATGGAGTAATCGTGTTGGCGTATACGATACCAAAGAAGCCTGCTAGATCTACTACATCTTCCCCACGGATATCATCCAATTCCGTGGCAGCCGCGCCGAAAGGATAGCCTCGAACGGCGAGAGCAGTACCGTTCAGCGGGTCGTAGAAACCGGACTGAGCTGCATTATACAAACCGGCTACTGAAAGATTTACCTTCGCAGCGTCCTCAAAAGCAGTCCCTTCGGCCACGCTATCCTGAGGCTCCAGATCTGTTACTTCACAAGCACCCAAGCCCAGCGCCAGAAAAGAGGTCAACGCCAACATGCGGGCCTGACGGGGGGCAAAAAATCTTAATATTTGATTATTCATGAGTAATTAAAATTTAGAAGGATGCATTCAGACCTACCGTGAATACACGCTGCTGCGGGTTGCCATTAAAGTCAATGCCAGCCTGCGAATTGGTGTCACCATTGGCGTTTACTTCCGGATCAAGTCCTTTGTAGCCCGAAATTGTGAAGGCATTTTGTATTTGGCCATAGACGCGCAAACGGCTTAGAGCAGCAACGCCTGCCAAGTTCTGAGGAAGGGTATAGCCAATGGTAGCATTCTGTAGACGCAAGAAGTCTCCATTCTCTACAAAGCGGCTCGACGAAGCATTGTTCAGGTTGATAAAGTCCGAGTTAGCAAACTCCAAACGGGGAACATTTGTCTGCTGGCCAGGTGTAGTCCAACGGTCCAGAATCTCGGTGCCATTATTCAAAAACTCCATGCGCAGCAACTGCTGACGCGTTACGTTCATAATCTTGTTGCCGCCAGAGAAGCGGAAGAATACTGACAGGTCAAGGCCTTTGTAAGTGAACGAGTTGTTCACACCACCGAACCAAGTAGGGTTGGAGTTGCCTAAAATAAAGCGGTCCTCATCGGCACGTAGAGTCGAACGAGTAGAGGTAGTTGTTACTTCTGGGCTGCTTGGGTCATACACGTAATACGTGTTATTGGCAATATTGCCCTGCACCAATGAACCATCGCGCTTGCGGTAGATAGGGTTACCGTTAGCTGCGTTTACGCCTTGGAAATCATAGCCATAAATGGAGCCGATTGACTCTCCTACGCGGGTAACATTGTAAGTGAAGAGAAGGTCAGCATTGTTGTCCGCCTGATTCAGCTCCAATACCTCGTTTTTGTTCGTAGAGAAGTTGATGTTAGTCGTCCAGTTGAAGTCTTCATTGGCAATGTTCTGCGTGTTAAGTGCAAATTCAAAGCCTTCGTTACGCATACGACCGATGTTAGCATTGTAGCCGCTATTAGGGATACCTAACGATAGAGGCGCACGAACGAACAGGATGAGGTCGTCAATGTTGTTTTGATAGTAGTCAGCAGTCAAAGTGAAACGGTCGTCCAAGAAGCCTAAATCAACACCGAAGTCTTTTTTCTTGGATGTCTCCCACTTCAGGTTCTCGTTACCAAACTGACCATTGATATTATAACCAATACCATTTTGCGAACCGTATTTGGCAGGACCGAACAAGCTAGCATATGGGTAGTTGCCAATGTCTACGTTACCTACTTCCGCGTAGCTAGCACGTAACTTCAAATCGGATAATATGCTGCTTATGCCTGAGCTTTTGAAGAAAGGCTCCTGCGAAACGCGCCAGCCAAGAGAGGCACCGGGGAAAGTACCACGGCGGTTAGCTTCTGGCAGCGATGAAATGGCGTCATTACGAACCGTTGCGCTCAATAGGTAACGATCTTTGAAGGCATAGTTGATGCGACCAAAGTAAGAGTCGAAACCATTTTCGCCGAAGCCACCACCAACAGTAGGAGTAGCCAAAGTGCCGCTGATGATGTTGTTAGAGCCAAAGTAGCGATCTGAAATACCGGTACCCTGAGCGAAGAAGGACTGAGCACGCGTTTTCTGGTATTCAACACCTGCTATTACACCAATCTTGTGAGCATCACCAAATTGCTTGTCGTAAGCAATTGTGTTCTGCCAGTTCCAACGGAACGTAGGAGCAAACTGCTGAAATACGACACCGCGTGAGCCCAGACCATCACCATGACGGGGATCCAGAAATTGAAAGTCGTCGTTCAGGAAAAAGTCCGTGCCGTATTGGGTACGCAAACGCAAGCCTTCTAATGGCTGTACTTCAGCGAACACATTACCCAGAATACGGTAGTTAGTAGCACCGAATACGTTATTCTCTAACGCGAATAATACGTTAGGATAGTTGAAGGAAATACCCTGCGTATTGTTGCCTTGACCAATTACAGCCGGAGCAGTGGGGAGGATATAAGGAGTACCATCTTCATTGCGGGCCGGTACGTTCGGGAATACCGACAGCGCATTGAGTACGTTGCCTGACAGGCTATTACGGCCCGTATTCAAACCTTCGTTTTCAGTACGGGTCAAACCTACGTTCATACCAAGATTTAGCCACTTCGTTACTTCCTGATTCAGGTTACCCCGGAAGGTAGCGCGCTTCAAGGAGTTGGCTTTGATAACGGCATTCTGATCAGTGTAACCTGCTGAGAAATAGTAATTTGTTTTCTCAGTAGCACCACCAACAGATATTACGTGGTTTTGCTGGAAGCCAGTGCGGAAAATCAGATCCTGCCAGTCAGTGCTTACATTTTGGCCATTACGCTCAAAAGGAAAGGCTTGTGGTTTTTCGCCAACTGCAGCGTACTTCTCGTTGCTGATTTCAATGAATTGGTCTGCATTCAGTACGTCGTAGCGCTTGGTAGTTTTTGCCCAACCAAACCAGTTATCATAGCTGATAGTGGCTTTGCCCAACTTTCCTTTCTTGGTTGTGATCAGGATAACGCCGTTAGCAGCCCGTGAGCCGTAGATAGCGGTAGCCGAACCGTCCTTCAGAACTTCGTAAGAATCGATGTCAGCAGGGTTGATGTCACCCAGTGGGTTGTTAGGAGTTACACCGCTTTGGTTACCAGTAATTACCGGAACACCATCTACTACAATCAGGGGAGAAGCCCCCGAAGAGATTGAGTTCGTACCGCGAATACGGATACGGGGTGCCTGACCTAGGATACCTGAGGGGGTAGTAACTTGTACACCTGCTGCCCGGCCAGCCAATTGTTGGTCAAAGCTAGGAGTAGCTAGGTTAGCAATTTCTTCACCTTTCACGGAAGAGATAGAGCCTGTTACGTCTCTGCGCTCTTGCGTACCATAACCAGTTACGACAACTTCGCTCAACTGCTTGGTGTCGCCGGCCAAAGCCACGTTTATTTGATCATTCGTACCAATTTCACGCTCTAACTGAATATAACCGATAGAACTAAATACGAGGATACCTCCCGTAGCAGGTACTGTCAAGGTGAAGGTACCATCAGAGTTTGTCGAAATGCCATTGTTGGTGCCTTTTAACAATACTGTGACACCTGGCAATCCTTCCCCTGATTGACGGTCTGTGACCCGTCCCGATACATTTCGGTCTTGAGCCGTGACTTGCTGTAGCAAGGTGAACATGAGCAATATGCTCATGAGTAAGATTCTTTTCATGCAAAAAAGGTTTGGGTAAGAAGAATTGTGAAACTTAACTTTTGCTCCGCTAAAAATAGCGATGAATTGTTTAAAACAACATTTATAATATTTTTTCGTAGCGGTCGAATAGTTGAGGTATTGTATTTAAATGATGAAAAAAATTACATTTCTCATAAGATATCATATTGAAAATTGGCAAAGTCATACAGATGAGCCTCAGACTCTGTCAGATTCGTTTTTCTTGATCCCCTTTTTCATAAGGAAGAAAAAGCATTATCAGATTCAGCATTTCGCTTCGGCTTTCCATTAAATCCTGTGATATAATGGTTTTGGGGGGTGAAAAGGGATTATTGGGGTTATTAGCCGTATTGTCATAAGTGCCCTCCACTTGAATTACTGACCCTTTAGGAATTAACGTCAAATGGCGAAATTGATAAGATTCTTGCCAGCGGAAGTCCCATTCTGGAATACTGACCAATGGAATCTGCTTTCCTTCAGGAGTTGTTGCCCACGCTTTGAATCTTTTGCCAATCAGGTGCATATGCGGCCAGACGTAGAGCAGTGATAAATCGGTGCTTGTCTTTAGCTGAACCTGAAACTTTTTGACGCTGTCAGCTGGAATGACTAGCGGTGGATCAATGGTGCCCAAGCCGCCTGAACCAATGCTGGTGGCTTGGATCTCACGTGTAATAGGCGTCTTGGTAAAGTAGAGCTTGATTTGAGACCAGTCGGTGGTATCCACGCCAGAAGGCCCGTAGTGAGCAGTCAGGAGAATAACTCCACGCTTGGGCATTGTGAAGCCTATGCCGGCCGGGAACTCCTGCTTGCTTGCTCCAGGTATCCAACCACCATAATAGGCCACATGCTGCATAAGCGGTTGGAACTCCTGCAGATTAGTCAGGAATTGATCTGATAGTACATAGTCTTGACCGGTATTGATGTCGATTTCGGGCCCTACTGACTGCACGGCGTAATTAGCATGATGCATGAGAGAGCGGTTACCCGGTACAAATTCCACCGCTTGCACATTCTGATTGGCAGGTATCTCAAATGGAATCTTGAACATGACAAAGTTCTCCGCGCCATTTCCGCGAATAGTAAAAGCCTTTTTAGGACGTAAAATCAGGTCGGGCTTACGCTGGGGGGCTTTTTCTGGGGTTGGCACAGAAGCCGTACGCGCTACTTCAGGTCCACGCTTGGCCCCCGACTCGGTCCAGCGGCGAATGAGCGCTATCTGTTGGTCGGTCAGCCGCCGCTCGTTGGCAAAGGAAACGTAATGCGGATCAGCCTTCCAGGGCGGCATATACCGGCTTTGCGTCACCGACTGAATCGTGCGCGCACGGCGTGCAACATCCTGAAAGGTAAGCAACGAAAAAGGCGCAGCACCGCCGGGTTTATGGCAGGAAGTACAATTACTCTGAATAATGGGAGCAATGTGCTCCGTATACGTTACTGCCTTCTGCCCCAGGACATCTGCAATGCTTAATAAATTGAGTAGGATAAGAAGTCCTATATAGCTAGCGCATGTCCGACGCTGAGCCGCACGACTAAGAAAGGGAAGATACATAATGGTGGGTGGGGGCAATTCTATCTACAGCAACAGCACAAGGGGAAATTTACGGACAAATATTTAGGCTTCTGACTTCCGGTAATTCAAATACTGTTGAGTCTGGGTTCGAATAGCACAAAAAAAGCCCCCCAGATAGCTGGGGGACTTTTTTCAAAGAAGAGGTAAGATTAAAACTTATCCCACCAAAGTTTAGTCGTCAAGTTGTCAGCGCCTTGGTTAGCAACTGCCGCTTGATAGTTTGCCAAGTTCACCGATTGCTCGTTGCCGGGATAGCGAAGACGAGTTGGGAGCTTAGTCAAAGCAGCCTCTGGGCCGGGCTTCAAGTCATTTGGGTAATCCAAACGACGATACTCCGACCATGCCTCCAAACCTTGTTGGAACAAAGCAATCCACTTCTGATTGCCAATGCTCTGCTTATAGTTAGCTGCATTATAAGCAACAGCGGGTTGAGCTAAATAAGTCGTGATTGCAGCAGGCTCAATTCCGAACTGCTCCATCGAGGCACGGATAGCAGCGTTGTAAGTAGCAGCAGCATCACCTGTAGCGAGTCCACGGTTACGAGCAATTGCTTCAGCCTTGAAGAATAATACTTCAGCGTAGGTCATCAGTACACCAGGTGCCTCACCACGAGTGAAGTAGCGACCAAGTCTGGATGTTTTGCTCAAGCCGAGGCCGTTAGCTGTTTCTGCGTCAATACCATTTGGTACACCTACATAATCACCACCAGCCTCAGGCTTTTCTGCATAGATGGCCAGGCGAGGATCCTTCAAAGCAGTGAGCTTCGTTACCAGCGTCTTGCTTACCCGGTGATCATCACGTGTTTTGCGATTTTCATTTATCGGGTTATTGTTCGGTGCTGCGCTGCGATAAACAAGTTGAGCATTGTCAGCATTGCTCTGGAAAAGAGTAGCAGGGCTAGCTAATACCTCTTTGATGATAGGCTCAGCTGTTGCTGGGTCAGCATCAATGATGCGCATAGCTAAGCGCAGACGCAGCGAGTTGGCAAACTTCAACCAATGCGTCATATCGCCATCAAAAAGGATATCGCCAGAGATATCACTTCCTGATGGATCAATCAGCGTAGTAGCTTGCTTCAATTCACCCAAAATGCCCTTATAGACATCCTGTTGCTTATCATATTTAGGCTGCAGAACCCCCTCTTTAGCACGCAAAGCGTCAGAGTAAGGAATGTCACCGTAAATATCTGTTAGCAGTGAGAAGGTGTACGCCCGCATGATCAGACCCACAGCCTGATAGTTTGGATTCTTCTGCTCTACACCCAGTTTTGTGATGAGGTTGAAGTCCTCTAGGCCTTGCGCATAGAAACCATTCCAGATATTCTGGTAGGTAGTAGTGCGGAAGAAATAAGCATCCTCATCCGGATACTGAATCTTCGCCATGTGCTGAACGATGATATCGCCACCATCCATGCTTGCCTCTACACCAAACTGACGGTCTATCGTCGACTCAAGTGCATTGGTCAAGATAAAAGACGGGGTAGGCACCTCCGCTACGTTGGGGTTTGTATTGAGTTCTTCGAAGTCTTTTTCGCAAGCACCCAATCCCAGCATAAGTGTAAAAGGGACTATCAGAGTTAGCTTCCGATACTTAGAAATGTTCATATAATATTTGATTTTAGAAGTGATAACTGATTGTTGTGACGGATTAGTCGCATACAACAACCAGTCATGTATGATTCCTTACAGCGTGAGGTTTACGTTGAAGCCAATGCTGCGCGTTGAAGGAATCTGACCGAACTCCAAACCTTGGGCGTTGCCGCTGCTGAAAGAAGTCTCTGGGTCGATGTTGGGCGCATTAGACTGAAGGATAGCCAGGTTACGACCAACTACAGATAGTCCAATCGTGCTGAAAGGGGTCTTGCTGATCAGGCCTTTTGGCAACTGGTATCCCACTTTAATCTCACGCAGCTTAACGAATGAAGCGTCATAAATGCTAGACTCAGCTACGCTGTTGCTGTAGTAACGCTTCGTGTAGCTTTCAGCAGCTCTAGTAACGTCATTAGGACGGTACGTGCCATCAGCATTTGCAATTACACCTTCTCCAATGATACCGTTTTCACGGCCGCGGAGTGAGTTTGCAAACGTACCAGCATAGTTACCCCAAGTGTTACTTACTGAGTATACATCACCACCCTGACGGGTATCGATCAATACGCCGAGGTTGATGCCTTTAAAGCTGAACGAATTGCTGATACCACCAGTCCAGTCTGGGTTTACATTGCCCAACACCTTACGGGTCGGATCAATGATAGGACGGCCAGTAGCATCGTTGATGATTTGACCTTTGTATGGGCCTTCCTGTACGCGCTGGAAGCCGTTACCGAACAATACACCATAAGGCTCACCTACGCGAGCTTCTACGTTTGCATTCCACTGTCCACCAAGTACCAAGGTTTTCAAGTCGCCATTCAACTCTTTCACCTCATTGCGGTTCAAGGCGAAGTTGGCTGTCACATTCCACTGGAATGGGTTCTCTGGGTTCAAAGGAGCGAAGTTCAAAATAGCTTCGATGCCTTTGTTCTGGATGACACCAGCATTTACGAGTGCCGTTGCAAAGCCCGTCGAAGAAGATACCAGCTGATTAAAGATCTGGTCAATTGAGTTGGTTTTATAACCAGTCAATTCCAAGCCAATACGATTCTCGAGGAAACGCAATTCGATACCAGCTTCTAACGACTCCGTACGCTCAGGCCGCAGATCGGGATTGAGCAGGTCATTGCTGGTTGTAATAGCTGGGTTGCTGCCGAACGGAGTATTGAAAGGATAGATGTTAACCAACTGGTATGGCTCCTGACCACCGTTACCCACCTCTGCATAGCTAGCACGCAGTTTAGCAAACGACAGGAACGAGTTTTCAATACCAAGCGCCTCAGTCACAATTAAGCTACCATCAATAGAAGGATAGAACAGGCTGTTGTTCGCGTCGGCAAGCGTCGAATACCAGTCATTACGACCTGTTACTCCAAGGAATGCAAAGTTCTTAAAGCCCAGTTTAGCCGAACCGTAGACGCTATTTACACGCAGTCTGTTGTTTACGCTAGAAGGCTGAGTGGCAATAGCAGAGTTAGACAGAGTATAAACACCTGGTACAGCCAATTCAGGAGCTAGGCCGCTGATCCGCTCTACTTTGTTATCGCGACGGTTAGCACCTAAAGCGAAGTCGATGTTGAAATTTTCATTCAAGTCTTTGTTAGCAGTAGCCAGAATCTCCGAGTTACGCTCGTTCACATAGTACTCATCTTCTGCGTAGCTGCCTCTCAAATTCTCGATATCACCTACAGCAATACGACGCTGACGCTTTTCAGTGTAAAGGTCATTGCCAGTACGTGCCGTAAGATTCAGCCAGTTAGTCAGCATGTAAGTTGCTGAAAGCTGGCCATTAATACGGTCACGCCGATCATCGTTGGTGTTCTCGTTGAGCGTGAAGTATGGGTTGTTATGGTAGTTGTAATTCCAGTTATACTTCTCACCATCACGCTCGTAGTCCTTAAGCTCCGAAATGTCTACCTGACGGCCGAACCAACTGAACTGCTGCATAACGTTCTGACCACTATAGCCTAGGCCGGGACGACGACCACGGTTCTGGGTGTAAGTGATGTCAGTAGATACTTTGAATTTCTTGGTGATGTCTGTGCCACCACTTACCGAAACGGTGTTCCGCTTCAGGAAGGTGTTTTCCAGGATGCCCGTCTGATCTAGGTTGGTATAGGAAAGGCGGAAATTAGCCTTTTCAGAAGAGCCAGATAAAGAAACGTTGTTGTTCAGAGTGCGGCCGGTGCGGAAGAAGTCACGCACGTTGTCGGGGTTAGCTACCCAGGGAGTAGGAATGCGGTTGCCAGCTGCATCTACTGGTGAGTTGAATTGTGGGATCAAACGGCCGTCGAGGCGCGGGCCCCAGCTTTCGTCCGAACCGTCATTCACGCCACCACCAGCACCATCCACGAATTCGAATTCACCGCCATTACCCTGACCGTATTCGTTCTGGAAATCAGGTAGTTTGAGAACAGAGTCAAAGGTAGTCGTGCTGTTTACGCTAACCCCTAATCCCTGTTGCTTACGACCAGATTTGGTCGTGATCAATACCACGCCATTAGAAGCACGCGAGCCATAAAGAGCAGCTGCGTTAGCACCTTTCAATACAGTAATCGACTCAATGTCATCAGGGTTAATATCTGAAGCGGCATTACCGTAGTCAACACCACCGCTACCGTTGGCAGGAGAGAAGTTGGAGTTGTCGATTGGTAGACCATTTACTACGAAGAGTGGCTGGTTGTTGCCCGTTATCGAACGGTTACCACGAATAACAATACGCGAAGAGCTACCAGGTGAGCCGCCATTACTGTTGTTAATAGAAACACCAGCTACACGGCCAGCCAGTGAGTTAACCACGTTCGACTCACGAGCCTGGGTTAGAACTTCACCTTGAACATCCTGTACGGAATAGCCCAGAGACCTTTTTTCCTCTGTACGACCCAAAGCTGTTACCACTACCTCGCCTAGCTGCTTGGTGTCGGTGCCTAAGCTAACATCGATAACTGACTCAGTACCAATAGCACGCTCCACGTTTACATAGCCGATAGAGGAGAAAGTTAAGGTAGTAGCTGAGGCAGGTACACTAATAGAGAAAGCACCTTCTGAGTTGGTAGAGCTACCTACAGAAGTACCCTTCACGAGTACCGTAACGCCTGGCAAGCCTTCGCCAGTGCTGCGGTCCGTAACCCGACCAGTAACGGTTCTATCCTGCGCGATAGCCTGCTGCAACAAGCTAGTCATCAACAGAATGACCATAAATAAGAGTTTTTTCATTGGGTTAATAATTTGGTGAGAGAAAGGAAAATTGAATTAGTGAGTGAATAACTATAGCAAGTATAGGTTAAAATGATAACTCAACAAAGGTTGAAAATTAAGTATGGTGTTAACAGGACCACTTTTTAGATTAAAAACATGCAATGACATGCAGAGTATATCCATTTATTAATATTGAATATTTTGAATAATAAGCTGTGGGTTTATATAACTTTAGCGTGTTGGCATATTGGTCATTAGATCGCTTATCAATAGTCTATATAAGGGAAGTAGAATTCTTAAGAACTTTTGCTTAGCTTGTCGGGGAAAACCATACTTTTCACTAATTTATTTCCATTCCTTCCACCAAACTGCTTTTTTAAGAAACCAAACAATCTTAACTCACATGAAAAAAAATCTATTCATCATCTTCTTGATGGTCACTGCACTGTTGCAGCAGGTGGTGGCCCAGGATAGAAGTATTTCCGGAAGGGTAACCGACGCGTCAAGCGGTCAGGGCCTACCGGGGGTAACCGTTCTCGTGAAGGGCACAACAGTAGGTGTCTCAACTGATACAGATGGAAGTTTTAGCTTGAATGCGCCTGCTTCAGCCACCACGCTGACCTTCTCTTCCATTGGTTATCTGACCATTGAGCGAACTATTGGAAATGCCAGCACAATCAATGTGCAGCTGGCAACTGATACCCGCCAATTGGAAGAGGTAGTCGTTACTGGTCTGGCCACTTCTATCAAGCGCTCAAACCTAGCTAATGCCGTGACGACTATTTCGGCCAAGGAACTGGTAGGCAGCACACGGCCTGTAACAGTAGATGCTGCCCTAAACGGTAAAGTAGTGGGGGCTAATATTTCTCAGACGTCAGGCGCGCCAGGTGGCGGTGTAGCTATTCAGTTGCGTGGTATCTCCTCGCTTACTGGCGGTACCCAGCCACTCTATATTATAGATGGTGTGTATGCCGTAAATGCCGAAGTGGGCAATGGAGCTGGAGCAGCCGCTTTTTCAGCTGCTGCTTCTACCACTGCTGGCCGTAGTACACAGGATAACCCCGTAAACCGCCTTGCCGACCTAAACCCCAATGACATTGAGAGCATCGAGGTACTAAAGGGTTCCAGCGCGGCCGCTATCTATGGTACCCGCGCAAATGCTGGGGTAATCATCATCAAGACAAAGCGCGGTGTGGCTGGTCAAACCCGTGTTAGCTTCAACCAAGATTTAGGATTTGCTAAGGCATGGAATTTATTGGGTAAGGAAGACTGGACCAACGAGAAGATTGACCTTAAATACACTGGAGCCCGCGCTACCCTTGAAAAGCAACGTCTGGCAGACGCTCAAGCAAGTGGACAGGTATACGATTACGAGAAGCAGATTTTCGGTAATACTGCTTTTTTGCGTAATACTTCACTAAGCGTCTCAGGTGGTTCGGAGAAAACGAAATTCTATGTAGCTGGTACCAGCACTGACGAAGGTGGTATCGTTAACCGTACGGGTTTTAAGCGTAATTCTGTTCGCGCCAACCTTGACCAGAAAATTGGAGAGCGGATCGACATTGGCATCACATCCAGTTTCATTCGTTCGCAAAACCGCCGCGGATTCACGGGCAATGATAACCGTGGTGTAAGCCTAGGCTATACTTTGGGCTATCTGCCAAGCTATGCTCAGCTACAGCCTAATGAGGCAGGTATATTCCCAGACAATCCATATGGCGGTGATAATCCATTAGCTATCGTAGAGCGGGCGGTAAACGAGGAAAATACCAATCGCACGGTTCAAGCCGTTAACGGTACGCTTCGCATACTGGAGAATGAGTCATCATCACTTCGTCTAGCTGTGCAGGGTGGTATCGACTATTCAAATAGTGATGCGATTCTGGCATTGCCGGCTGATTTACAATCTCAGCGCAACCTGCCCAACCCAGGTGCAGTGCGTGTGCTAAAAAATCAGTTCTTTAACTATAACCTCCAAGGGTTCTTGGTATATGACTGGCGCTTGGGCGAAACCATCAACCTCACCTCGCAGGTTGGAACGGTACGCTTAGGTTTGGATCGTAACTTGAGCTTCAGCCAAGGACAAAATTTGGCTCCTGGCGAACCACTGACTCCAAACCGTAGCTCACTGGTAACCCAAGAAGTGGAGCTTGGCTCAGAGCGTGACATTGGCCACGTAGCGCAGCAGGAGGTAAACTTCAATGATCAGATCATCGCTACCGCCGGTGTGCGCTTCGACAAATCGAGCCGCAACGGTGACCCTAACAAGTACTATGCTTTCCCGAAGGCCTCTTTGGCAGTTAACATAGCTAAGTTTGGATTCTTTGATCTGCCATCGGTAAACCTGGTGAAACTCCGGGCAGCTTACGGTGAAACTGGGGCTCCTGGCTTCTTCGGTTCTACTTTCTCACCCTTGGTTAACACAAGTACTGGTGGCCGCGTAGGCTTTTTGCCTTCAACGCTGGTAGGAAACCCGGACATTGGGCCAGAGCGCGCCACAGAGTTTGAAACCGGCGTAGACCTTGCCTTTCTTGAGAGCCGCATCACTCTTGAGGCAACTTATTATAATAAGGTAGCCAAAGACCTTGTCAACTCGTTTGTATTGGCCCCTAGCACCGGTGTGACATCTATTCGGGCTTTTCCAGTAGGTGACCTGCAAAACCGAGGTCTAGAATTGTCACTGGGTATTACTCCTATACGCAGCGAAAACTTCAACTGGGTGTCAACTACCCAGTATTGGTTTAACCGCACAGAGGTAACCCGCATCGTGGTACCAGCCTTCAATACTGGTTTAGGCTTTGGTAGCGGTTTTGGCCGCAACGTATTCACATTAGGTGAGTCGCCTTCACGTTGGTACGGTACACCCACGAGTGCCGTTGACAACCCCAACAATCCTAGCTTCCTGACTCGTTATGAAGAGGCACAGCCTAGATTCCAGATGTCCTTTCTAAACAACTTTACCTTGTTTAAGAATGTGGAAGTATCATTTCTGCTCCACTGGCGCAAGGATTCCTATACAAGTAATTTGAGCCGTTTGCTGCAAGATGAAGGCGGCACGACAAAGGACTGGAGCCAGGATGATGATAATAATGGGGTAGTAAATGGTTTGCAGCGGCAAACCTTACCCGCTCGTGAGTATATTCAAAATAGCGGCTACGTACGGCTGCGCGAGGCTAGTATCTACTATTCAGTACCAGCTAGCATTCGCACTGCCATATTTAAAGACTTTGTGCGTAACATCCGGATAGGAGCATCAGGAAACAATTTGCTCACCTGGACTGATTATGTGGGCTATGATCCTGAGGTTTCCAACTTTGGCGCTACCTCTAATGGTGCTCAAGTAGATGTGAGCAGCTTCCCCAATACTCGGCGTGTGTTCTTTCACCTGAGCCTTGATTTTTAATTTTTACTTGCTTCAACCTACCCATGAATAATATATTAAAATTTCAAGCTCGGCCCTTATTGATGGCAGGTGCTCTGGCTACTTTACTTAGTGCGAGCAGTTGCAGCTTTTTTGAAATTGATGAGGTAAATGACCCTAACAATGCAAGCATTGAGAGTGTAGTTGCCAATGCCAGCCAAGCTCAGCTTAATGCGCTGGCCGTTGGGGTAGAAGCTTCACTCCGTCTGGGACACGCGAACAATAGCTCGTATAACCAAATAGTAGGTACGCTGGGCCGGGAGGTAGTCGTACTAAACCAAACCGAAAGCCGTTGGTATTTGGAACTGCAAGGTCGCCGGGGAGCTACTGGAAACGTTAGTGTGGATGTGCTTGATGATGCTGCTTTCTACAATGGTCAGTATACTGATTTTGCACGCGTAGGCCGTGCGGCCCGGATTTTCCGCGCTTCCGCTGAGGCAAGTAATGTCATTAATGTTGAGCAGAAGAGTGGTATTGCTGGTTTTACCCGTACTTATGAGGCATTAAGCAAACTGCATCTACTCAACCTGCAAGGGGAGAATGGTATCAGGGTTGATTTGGACGATATTCGGCGCCCTGGCAAATTTGTTACCCAAGCCGAAGCTCTAACTAACATCCGTCAACAGCTCGATCAGGCTGACCAAGATCTGGCTGCAGCTGGCGCTTCCTTTGCATTCCAGCTGTCAAGTGGTTATACTGGTTTCAATACGCCCGCTACCTTCCGGCGTTTCAATCGAGCACTGGCTGCTCGGGTGGCATTGTACCAAGCTGACTATGCTGGGGCCCTCACGGCTTTAAATGCTTCATTTTATGATCGGGCTGGTAGTCTTACGTTGGGCCCAAAAATTACATTTAGCCCAACTACTGCCAGCGACGTGGGTAACCCGTATTTTCAGGTGGCAAATGGTGAGCCCAATAACTTAGTAGCAGTACCTAGCAACTTTGTAACAGAGGCTGAAGCGGGCGACTTGCGCTTAGCAAAGGTTGCCCTGCGTACTACGCCCCGCACCTTGGGTGGTATAACCGGAGCCTATGAGGCTCGTGTATTTACTTCGCAAAATGCTTCCCTCGACATTATTCGCAACGAAGAGCTTATCCTAATAGCAGCTGAGGCGCGGGCTAATACAGGTGATCTGACTGGGGCTCTGGCTGACATTAATGCTATTCGGACTCGGGCTGGAGGCTTACCTGCTCTCACGGCTGGTTCGCTTACGGGGCTACCTCAGTACATTAATGAGATCTTGAAACAACGTCGGTATTCCTTGTTCTATGAAGGCCACCGCTGGATTGACCTGCGTCGTCTGAATCGGTTGAATCCGAACCCAGCGCCGGGTCAGACGCTGGCTTTAACAGAAGCTCCCTTCCGTTTGTTTAACCGCTTGGAGCGGCCTGCAGCCGAGAAGCAGTGGGATATTGCTAATCCATAACTTAATTAAGCATTCCTAAAAAAGCCCCCCAGCAATTCGTTGGGGGGCTTTTTTGTGAGCAAAACTAAATTCTAACTCTGCATCAGGAAGCCCTTGATGTACTCGTCGAGGTCCCCATCCAATACGTTTTGCACATCTGTGCGCTCAATGCCGGTGCGTAGGTCTTTGATGAGCTTATAGGGGTGCAGCACGTAGTTGCGAATTTGAGAGCCAAAATCGATACGTTTCTTACCTGCTTCTACTTTATCACGCTCAGCATTACGCTTATCGATTTCAATCTGATAAAGCCGCGACTTCAACATGCGTAGAGCATGCTCCTTGTTCATGAGCTGGCTGCGCTCAATCTGGCATTCGATGATGATGCCGGACGGAGCGTGCTTTAAACGAACCGCCGTCTCCACTTTGTTTACATTTTGCCCCCCAGCGCCGCCAGCCCGGTAAGTATCCCAGGTAATATCGGCCGGATTGATCTGAATGTTGATGGTATCATCTACCACAGGGTAGGCGAATACCGAAGCGAATGAAGTATGACGTCGACCGCTCGAATCGAAAGGGGAGATGCGCACCAAACGGTGTACCCCAATCTCGCTCTTGAGGTAGCCATAGGCAAAGTCGCCACTGATTTCTAGCGAAGCCGACTTGATGCCGCCGCCTTCGCCGGGCTGGTAGCTGACCTGCCGGACCTCAAACTTGTGCTTTTCGCCCCACATGATGTACATGCGCATGAGCATCTCAGCCCAGTCCTGACTTTCGGTGCCTCCGGCGCCGGGATTGATGTCGATGATGGCGGAAAGCTGGTCTTCCTCGTCGGAAAGCATGCGCTTAAACTCGAGCTCTTCCACGGCTTTCTGGGCCTTGTCGAACTCGCGCTGCATTTCCTGCTCGGTGGCTTCGCCCTCGCGGTAAAAATCGAACAGAACTTCGGTGTCGGCTACGGAGTTGGCTACGGCTTCGTAGTCATCGGTCCAGACCTTAATCGACTTGATGTCTTTCAGAATGGTCTCGGCCTTTTTAGAGTCATCCCAAAAGTCGGGAGCGGTAGTTTGCTCTTCGGCGGCTTCTATCTGGGCTTTGCGGTTATCGTAGTCAAAGATACCTCCTCAGGGCCTCAGCGCGGCCCTTCAATTCCTTAACCTGATCTTGGGTCATGTGGGAACAGAAAAATGGATACTAATTAGGAAAGCGGCAAAGGTCCGCAAAATAAAGCGGTCAGCCTTGTAGTAGGCTGACCGCTTCACGAATAAGCAGTAATTAGCTGACCAGCGCGTTATACGCTCACCATCCAGCCGTGCGTATCGGGGGCTACGCCATTACGAATGGCATCCAGGGCTTTGGAAACCCGCTTTGAAACGGACTCAGGGCCGCTGGGGGGCAAATCGTAGTCGTGGTCGCGGTAGCCGATAGTAGCAATCGGGGCGATAGTTGCGGCAGTGCCTACGCCAAATGCTTCCTGCAACGTGCCTTCGGCCTGGGCTTTCAGAATCTCATCAATAGAAATCTTACGCTCCTCTACTGGCAAGCCCCAATCGCGGGCTATTTGCAACACGCTTTTGCGCGTAATGCCATCCAGAATAGAAGTGCTGAGAGCGGGCGTGATAATGCAGCCATCGATGACGAACATCACGTTCATGGTGCCCGATTCCTCTACGTAGCGATGCTCCGAGGCATCGGTCCACAGCAATTGCTGGTAGCCTTCTTGGTTGGCCTTTTTGGTGGGCAGCATAGCCGCTCCGTAGTTACCGGCCGCTTTTGCATAGCCCGCACCGCCTTCAGCCGAGCGAACAAACTTCTCTTCGAACCGAACCCGCAGTGGCTTATTATAATACAAGCCTACGGGGCAAGTAAAAATCATAAAGCGGTAGGAGTTGGAAGGACGAACCCCCACGAAACCATCGGTGGCAAACATAAAGGGACGGATGTACAGCGCACTGCCCGGTCCGTCAGGAATCCAAGCGGAATCGAGGCGAACAAGCTGGGTAAGGCCCTGCATGAATAGCTCCTCAGGAAGCGTGGGCATGCACATTCGTTCGGCTGAGGCATTGAGGCGGTGAAAGTTGTCGAGGGGGCGAAACAGCGCTACTTCGCCATCGGCGTTTTTGTATGCCTTCATGCCCTCGAATATAGCCTGACCATAGTGCAGAGCTGAGTTGGCAGGGCTGACCGCCATATCACCGTAAGGAACAATCTGAGGCTCCTGCCACTCGCCATCGTGGTAATCTGCCGCAAACATATGGTCGGAGAAAATCTTGCCGAACTCGAGCGTGCTAGCATCGAGGTTCGACAGGCGAGAGGCTGTGGTACGCTGTGTCCGAATGGTCAAGGTATCAAGCATAGGGTGAGTAATAAAAGGGTGGGTGGGTAAGGTATCAAACGGCGGACTGGGGTGGGCAGTTGTCGCCGCTTGGAGTACAAAGGTAAGCTACTGAAAGCTGGCGCTGGCGGAAGGGCTGCTTTGGGGTAGGAGTGGGCCTTTTAGAATCAATATAATAAAAATGCCCCCCAGATAAGTTCACGGCGTTACAGCCGTGCCTTCCAGGTTACTTCTTCAGCGCCAAGGTCTTGCGCCATCTGCCGGCTTAGCACAAACAGATAGTCGGAAAGCCGGTTCAGGTAGATAACAACCAGCTCGGCCACGAAAGATTCTTCGCTCAGATGAATAGCCAGCCGCTCGGCGCGGCGGCATACGCAGCGCGCTATATGAGCATACGACACCGCCACGTGGCCGCCCGGCAGGATAAAGGCGCGCAGCTCGGGGAGCTGCTCGTTCATTCGGTCCATCTCGCTTTCCAGCAAGAGCACATCTTCCGCGTGCAAATCCGGAATCTTCATTTTCGACTTCTCCGGGTCGGAGGCCAAAGAGGCGCCGATGGTAAAAAGACGGTCCTGAATTTCCTTGAGCAAGTCGCGGCGGGGGGCATTTATTTCCTGGTCACGGACCAAACCGATGTAGGAATTGAGCTCATCTACGGTGCCGTAGCTTTCAATGCGCAGACTAGCTTTTGAGACGCGGGTGCCGCCAATAAGGGAGGTAAGTCCTTTATCGCCGGTTTTAGTATAAATCTTCATGGGAAATTAAATGGCTGAACTGTTAAACGGTTAAATGGCTAATTGTTCTGGCAGCTGCTTGAACGACCAGCCTATTTAACCATTCAGCCATCTAGCCATTCACCAGGTGATGCGTGGCAATGTCGGTATTGACCATATCCGACTCTACCAGTCCGTCGCGCAGACGCACGATGCGGTGAGCGTAGCGGGCGATGTCCTCTTCGTGCGTCACCATGATAATGGTGTGTCCTTTGGCATAAAGCGCCTCAAACAGATCCATGATTTCATGGCTCGTTTTAGTGTCGAGGTTACCTGTAGGTTCGTCGGCCAGCAGAATGCTGGGGTCGTTGACCAAAGCCCGCGCAATAGCTACCCGCTGGCGCTGACCACCGGATAGCTCGTTGGGCCGGTGCTTGGCGCGAGTGTCGAGGCCGACGCTTCGCAACGATTCCATGGCTTTGGCTTCGCGGTCGCGCTTGTTGTAGCCGGCGTAGATAAGCGGCAGAGCCACATTATCCAGGGAGCTGGCGCGGGGCAGCAAGTTAAAAGTCTGGAAGACGAAGCCAATTTCCTTGTTGCGAACCTCCGCCAGCTGGTTGTCCGACATTCGGCTTACATCCTGTCCGTTAAGAATATAGGTGCCATCCGTAGGCGTGTCCAGGCAGCCCACAATGTTCATCAGCGTGGATTTGCCGGAGCCCGACGGGCCCATAAAAGCTACGTACTCGCCGCGCTGAATACTGATCGTGACAGACCGTAGCGCGTGAATGCGCTCGGCGCCCATCTGATAGATTTTGGAGATGCCAGTGGTTTCAATGACAGGAGGTTGCATGAGCAGCGAGCCAGGTTAGTTCCAGGGAGCAAGCTCAGCGGCCTGGGCGGCGCGCTGAGCTTCGTATTTACTACGAAAGGTAGCATATTCCGCCGGGGCGAGCAATGTGCGCAATTTCTCAAGCGGCGCCTCCGTATAAGCCACCAAGCCGGCGGGCACAGCCGCTAATACATAAGCCTTTAGCAGTGGCGTCGATTCAGGATTATAATCTAATCCTTTAAGCAGAACATCGTACGCCGTTGCATAATCGCGCTGACGGGTGTGGAAATTGGCGGCGGCCAGAATGCCATCTGTTACGAAAGGCGCTTCCCTCACAAGCTTCGCATAACGACGCGCAGCATCGGCGGGTTTATCGGCAAGGGTGGCCTGATAATAAAGACGGTACGGCTGATGCTGGGGGGCAAAATAAGCCGTGCTAACTAGCTGGCGCAGTTTATCGGGCTGCTTTGCTTGCACGTAAAGCTTGCCTCGCAGCAGATTCCAATCAGAGGCCGTGACATTTTTAGTAGTTGGTGAAGGTGCGTGTCGCTGCAAAGCGGCGCGCACTGACTCCGCATCACCAGCAGCTAAAACGCGCGGTAGTTGAGCCCGCAACGCTACCTGCCGTGCTGCGGGCGTCGCAATCGTCTCGGCTGCTGTCAGTAGGGCCGTAGGGTTGGCTGCCGTAGCCCCTCTGACTACGATATACTGGGCTTTTATGGAGTCGGGAGCCGATGGGTACTGGGTGGCGAAATCCAGCGCGAGAATGCTTCGTAGCCGCTGGCCCTGCCGAGCTAACGCAGGGTTTGGGTCGCGGGCAGCTACGGCAGCTTGCGCTTCAGCCGAATCAAGCTGTCCCGCTAATGCAAATGCGTAAGCGCGTGGCAGGGCGGCTTCCGTAAAGCCATTGCGGGCAGCTTCCGCGAAGTAGGCGGCTGCCGTGGCATAAAGCCCTTGGTCCAGCAGCCACATGGCCCGCACTTGCTGGTAGTACGCCGCGCTGGGCGAGTTGCCAATAACCAGTGGCAGCAGCGTTGCCTGCGCCGTTACAGGTCGGCCTCCGGAGTATTGCGTTAAAGCGCGCAAAAACGTGAGCTGCTCAGAGTAAGCACTGTTGCTGGGGCGATTGCCTGCCTGCGTGAGAGCCGGAAGCAGCGTCGTATCACGGGCGGCAAGTCGGCGAAGGCCAGCGTGGTAAAGACGGCCAAACTCGGCGGCACTCAGATCCTTGGTAGTATCAGCAAGTATTGGGTTTTCGGTAGCTTTTGTGTCGCCGGTAAGCTGGGCTAAAAGCAGGGCGTTGCTTTGCAAAGCCACATCCTGAGTCTGGGGGGCATTTTCTCGCAAAAATTCCTGTGCCGCCCTCCACTCCTGATTCTGCACCAAAAAAGCCAGCTGATTTGCCTGTACAACGGTATTATTGGGGGACAGCGTGGCGGCTCGTTGCTGATAATACAGGACGGAGTCGGTGAGGGCGGAGCGGGAGTAGAGCTGTGCCAGGTCGTTAGCCAGCTGCGCACTCTGGGGGGCATTTCTGATGCCTTCCTGCAAGGTTTTCTGGCGGTCGAAAAAGTCGGAAGGCTCATTAAACAAAGCCGCCAACCGCAGGGATATTTTCTCAGAAGGGGCGCGACTCAAGGCCCGGCGCAGGGCGTTAATTTCATTCTGCCGCTGGCTGCGAAACCGATACAGCGCCGCCCGGCCCATGCTGGCGCGGTGGTTAAACCGGTCGTACACGTCGCTCTCGGCATAGTATCGCTCCGATAAAAGCGCCAAGCCATCGTTGGTAGGATCTGCTTCGCTTTGCAGGCGGCTTAAGTCGCCGAGGTTGTTGTAGAAACCCGCCCGGACCTGGTCGAGCACAAAGAAGTTGTTGCGCATAGACACAATGCCCAAAGCTCCAATCCCGATGATATAAACGGTGTAAAATGGCAGCCGACGCGGCTCATACACCACGCGGTAAACACGCAGCCGCTGCCGGATAAGAGGGGCAAAATTGAGCAGCACGTATAGCAAAAAAGCCCCCCCGCAGGTCAGCAAAGCCAAAGCCGTAAAATCGCGGCCGGCGGTAATAAGCGGATCATTGGCCGTAGCCAGTGCATAGCCTAGGCTGCCGGCTGCCAGCGCCACCAGTATCAGATAAATATGCGCCGCGCCCGGCCAGTAGCCAACCCAAGTGCCGTAAGTAGCCGCCCGCCGCCGCAGCCCTAGCCAACCCACCAGTACCGCCGGCACCAGCAGCAAGTAGGGCTCTAAGCGGACGTTGGGCAGAATCAGAACTTCGCCGTCGTTCAGATAATACAGCAGCAACGTGCCCAGGTAAAGCACGCTAGCCAGCACAAAGGGCAGCAAACCAAACCGACTGCCCGGATTTTCCGCCTGCGTATTCAGCCACAATAGCCCGTGGATGTTCTCGAAGGCTACCCACAGTACCAGCAGGACAAAAACTACTGCCCCGCTTACGGTAGCGTAGCTGGTCAGATGCAGAGCCGTGAAAGCAGGTGAGAAGTTGCTTTGTAGCAGCAGAATGGCGCTCAACGCACCCACCAATACCGCAAATGTGAGCAGCCGCTGCCCGAGCGTTGCGGCGGGCCAGAAGGCGTGAAAAGCAAAAGCCGGAAGTCCCAGCAGCGCCAGGGCCAGCACCAGAAAATACTGCTGTAACGAGTCAAATACACCGAGCAAGTCGGCATTGAGCGACATGAGCAGGAAGATAACCAGCGCCATCCCCACCACAAAAGCCGGACGGGCCAGGGTGCTTACTACCGCTAGAAAATACACCAGACAAACCGCCAGCAGCCCCAGCCAGGCTATGGCCGCCTCAGGCTGCACGTAGGGGCCAGCTACGTCATACGTTTGCGTAACGAGGTAGCCGTTGAGCCGCAGAGCCAACTCGTCGAAGCCAACTTTGAGTGGCGTGAGCGAGGTTGGGACGGGCGTGAGCTGAGGCACCGCAACTACGGGCAGAGTCCGCTCGGAGCCGGTGAAGTAATGAAACAACGCCAGCCCAACAGCTAGCAATGCCACTAAACCTAGAATAAGCAGGGTAACACGCCGGCGCGGAGCGGGCGGCAATGCAAGGGGAGTAGGCACCAACGGTTATTCCAGCACTTTTGGAACGCGGAAGTAGTCCGAATCTTTGCGCGGCGCGTTGCGCAAGCCATCCTGATGATTGATGGTGTTCTGGGCTTCGTCGGGGCGCAATACGTTGATTTCCTGCGATAAATGCACTAAAGGTTCTACGTCGGTGGTGTCGAGCTCGCGCAGCTCAGCTACCCAATCCAGAATTTTGTTCAGGTCGCCGAGCATTTCCTGCTCCTTGGTGGCGTCGAACTCGAGGCGGGCCAGATGGGCAAGTTGGCGTAGGGTGGCAAGGTCAGTACTCACTATAGTAAGAAAATTAAAAGGGATACTTAAGAATTGGGAAGGCTAAGCTCGGCGTTGCCGTTGGTTAGCGTCTGAGGGGTATTTGGTGCGGAGCCAGAAAGCTGCTGGGGGGCTTTTTTGCTGTCTTCCGTTTTGCTGGAGCGCCAAAATGGTCGGGGAGAGGGCTCTGGTAGGCCAGCCGCATCGGGGCGAAACTCGCTGGCAATAATAGCGAATGCGCGCTGCTTGAGGGCTTCCACATCATCCAGCGTCATGTTATGCGTCGGAATCGGGTCGTGGAGGACGATGCGCAGGGGCGAATAGCGCACCCGCAACTCTCCATCCAGATCAGGCAAAAAACGATGGTTGAGCGGCATCGAGACGGGCACGATAGGCACGCCGGCGCTAATAGCGAGCTGAAAAGCTCCGTCTTTAAAGGGCATCATTTCCTCGCCGGGCTTTTTGGAAATAGTGCCCTCCGGAAAAATAACCACCGAGCGGCCCTGCGCCAGCCCGTTGCGGGCGTGCACAATGGCTCTGCCCCGACTCAACGCACTTTCCCGGTTTACCGTGATGTACACGCGCCCAAATAATGGCCCCCAGAACGGCACTTTAGCCAAAGAGCTTTTACCCACGATATTCAAGAAGCCCGGAATGGCTTTGAATAGCATCGGAATGTCGATGTAAGAGCTGTGGTTGGCCACGTACACGCAAGGTTGGCTGGGGGGCAATTGGTTTTTGCGCACCACCTCCACGGGCATTCCCCACATCCGAATCGAAATAATCGACCAGCTCCGATTGAACGTGTGCAGGTGGCGATACCACATTGGCCGCCGCCCCAGCACCCACTGCGCCGGATACGTGACCACGAAGGGCATCACAAACCAAAACGTACTCCAGGTGGTGTAAAGCCGATGTCCGAGAAAACGCAGCAAGTCACGCATAGCGCAAATTTAGAAGATAGGAGTTAGAAGCACGGAGATAAGCCTCTTTTTAGAAGAATAGGGACGAGCTTACTCGGTTTTGCTCACGCGAATTATTAAACGAATGAAGGGAATGAATTCCAGCCGAGGGTTGACAAGCAAAATAGCGTATCCAGCGCGTAGCCGCAAGCTCATGCTTCGGCGGCTTGCCCTCTACTTGCCAGTACTTTCTCTGCTTTGAGTAGGCCGGCTACACTGATGGCATCCGTAATGCGGTCATCCATTACCATCCGAATAGCTTCGGCTAACGGCAGCTTCCACAGGCGCAGATCTTCGGTTTCCTCGGGCTCTACATCGCCCTGTTCTAAGTCTTCGGCCAGAAAAATGAAGCCTTCCTCATCTGTAACCGAGTTGGAGGTATGAATGCGCGAAATAGTAGTCCAGCGCTGAGCCAGCAAGCCCGTTTCCTCGCGCAGCTCCCGCTGCGCCGATTCCAGCACGTCTAGCTCAATTGGTCCGCCGCCCATCGGGATTTCCCATGAGTACTCATTCAGCGTGTAGCGGTACTGGCCCACCAGCCAAGTATTGCCATCCGCATCCAGCGGTACAATGCCGATGGCCTTGTTTTTCATGCTTACCACTCCATAAATGCCCCGACCGCCGCCGGGGTTTATTACCTGGTCTTCGCGCACCGTAATCCACGGATTCTGGTATTGCAGCGCGGTGCTGATTACTTGCCAGGGGTTATGATTCGGGTCGAAATCGGAGGGTGCTGAGTGCGGCATGAGAATGTATAGCGACGAAGAATAAGAAGCGTAAAGGTAAGGCGCTGACCGAAGAGAGACCAAGCAAGGCGTCCGTCGGGAGAAAGTGCAGGTTGGGCGGGTAATAGCCGGAGTTGGTCCAAAACCTTTCGCTTAAATGGCTGACAGATAATACTTTTGTATCAATATTATAAGTACCTGCGGGGAGAGGTTGTGGAAAGGAAGAATCTTCCCGTGGGGCGCCGATCGGACCTAGGAGTAGGGTGAATAACAACAGACCGTCGACGCACAAAAAAGCCCATTGCACTATGCAGTGGGCTTTTTTGTGTTTGGGGCTAGCCAGCCGGATGGCCGTAATCGTGCACCAACCTCGGGCGGATAATGCTCGTACCAAGCTATAACCGCCCGCAAACATCCCGGGTGGTCTCTACTATTTCTATGGCTAACCAACCCAAAAAGCAAGCAGCTCAGCCCCAGCCCGGCGACCCGCTCTTCAACCTCAAGCACGCGCAGGCAGAAGCCGAGCTGGCTCAGAAAACCGGCGGCCTCGGCCCACTCACCAATGAGTACATCACCACTGAAGAAGATGAAGCCTTAGACGAAGGCCCACGCGATAGCCAAGGCTTCCGGCGTGGCGAAAATGATGCTCCCGTAATCGGTAGCAACGCCGGCGACCACAAATAACCTGCTCTGCCCTTCAGCAGATCTATAGTTCGTTACCTAAAAAGGCTTTCCCCGCGGCGCTACTGGCCGTAGGGAAAGCCTTTTCTGTTGGCACAAGTGCCGCAAGCAAAGCTGACTGCTTACTTTCGCGGCTACTATGCTCCTTATTTCTCACACGCACGAACCGCTCGAAGCAGGCCTCGACGAAGCCGGTCGGGGCTGCCTAGCCGGACCAGTGTTTGCGGCGGCGGTAATTTTGCCCCCCAGCTTCACTTCCGCCTTCCTCAACGACTCCAAGCAGATGACGGCCCGTCGGCGTGAGCTGGTGAAGGCTGAAATATGCGCAGGCGCGGTGGCATGGGCCGTAGCTGAGGCTTCACCCACCGAAATTGCCAGTATTAATATCGCGCAGGCCAGCTACTTAGCCATGCATCGGGCGGTAGCTGCGCTTCCTGTAGCGCCCACGCACCTGATTGTGGATGGCAACCGGTTTCGGGCTTATCCGGAAATTGAGCATACATGCTTCGTAGCCGGTGATGGGCGCTATGCCAGCATAGCTGCGGCGTCCGTGCTGGCCAAAACGTTTCGCGACGAGCGTATGCGGGCTTTAGCGGCGGAATTTCCGGAGTATGGCTGGGAGCAGAACGCGGGCTACCCCACCAAAACGCACCGCGACGCCATTCGAAAGCACGGCCCCACGGAGCATCACCGCATGGGCTTCCGGCTGCTGTAAAAAGGTGAAATTGTGAAATGGTGAGTTTGATATTTGGTTTGCGCCTTCAGAACAGCAAATTCAGCACTTCACAAATTCACCTTTTACCCTTTCATCTGCAGCAAATCCAGAAAAAGGCTGAAGCCGTCAACTGTCGTGGCGCCCTCCCCGAATTTGTCAAAGCTCAGGGGCTTCACGATGTAGCCGCTAACGGCCAGCTCGCTGGCTTTAAGTCGGTCGGCTTCAAGGTCGGAAGTGGTCATGATGAAGACGTTCAGACCCACGAATTCGGGGTCGGAGCGGAGGGCTTCGAGTAGTTCCAGGCCATTCATGCGCGGCATGTTAATGTCGAGCATCACCACATTGGGCTTGGCTATTTTCTCCTGGCCATTTTCGCCGCGCAGCAAATTAAGCGCCTCACGGCCGTTGCGGGCCAGATGAAGCGGCACGTCGATGTCGTGCTTACGCAGTTCGCGCTGCACGTTCATGACATCCATCTGGTCATCTTCAACGAGCAGGATACTAGGGGTAGTAGTGGTTTCGAGCGACATAGAACACAGAAACTGAAGCGGTAAAAGAACTCGTTTCTGGCTCCCTATACGACTGGGGGGCAAATTAGGCTGTCCGAACTCCCGCTTCTGTAGCACGACCGGCTTCCGCCACAGCCAGTTTGGGCCAGGTAAAGGTGAAAATTGCCCCCTGACCTTCAGCCGATTCTATCCTGATGGTGCCTCCCTGGCGCTCCACTATCTTCTTGACAATAGCCAGCCCTACGCCGGTGCTTTCCAGTGTATCACGGTCAGTAAGCGTCTGAAAAATCACGAATATCCGCTCGTGATACTCCGGATCGATGCCCGGCCCGTTATCGGCAATGGAAAAGGTGTACTGTTGGCGGTCTTCGCGGCAGCTGATCCGCACAGTGCCCGTTTCGGGGTGGTCGTGATATTTGAAAGCGTTGCTGATCAGGTTGGTAAATACCTGCTGTAGCTGTACGCGGTTAGTAATAAGAGTGGGCAGATAACTCGGCAGTTCAACTTTAAACCCATCCGGCGGAGCCAGCGAGTCGATGATTTCGGTGAGCAGCTCCCGCACGTTTACGCGCTCCTGAGCCTGGGCCGTACGACCCACCCGCGCCAGCTCCAGAATGCCGCTAATCAGGTTTTCCATGCGGTGCACACGAGTACGCATAAGCTGCAAAAATTCGCGAATGTGGTCGGGTACCTCCTGGCCCATATCTTCCTCAATCCAGCGGGAGGCGCTTTCAATGCCGCGCAGAGGCGCTTTCAAATCATGGGAAACAACGTAGGCAAATTGGTCCAGCTCATTGTTGCGCCGCTCCAGCTGCGTAATGGTCGAGCCGATGGTGCGGGCCATCGTATTCAAGGACGTCACCAGCTCGCTCAGTTCATCCTGATCGGTATCCTTCAACTGGGTTTGGTAATCGCCCCCCGCCACGCGCCGCGACAAGTCCAGCATCATAGCGATACGCTGGGCCAGCAGGCGGGTGATATACGTAGCCCACACAAGGCCCATAGCTACGGCAATGATGGTGAGGGAGATAGACAGCATACGGGTTTGCTGAATACTATCGGTGAGCTTGTCGCGCCGCTCAAGACGGGCCGCCAGCTCATCGGCCTCAAACCCATTAAACAATGCCCGAATCTGGTCCATGAGCAGTTTGCCTGTCAGACCTTCCGCCAGCAATCTATGCTCCAGGCCTTCGAGGGCCACCTGATCGGGGTTGCGGCGCAGCGCTTCGCGCTTTTCACTGATCATTAAGTGAGAGTAAGACGCCCACTGCTGAAACAAGCGCTGGGCCCGCTCCAGGCGGCCGCGTTGGGGACTATCGAGGGGCATTTGCTGGCGGAGATTCACGAAGCGGCCCAATAGGTTGCGCTCGCCTACGTGGTAAGGCTCTAGCATGGCCTCGTTGCCCACGAGCATATAGCCACGAAAGCCTGTTTCCATGTCGATGATATTGCGGAGCAGCGTGGTGGCTTCTTCCGTCCGCAGCTGCGATTCTTCCACCCGCAATGAGTTGCGCAGCACCTTGCGCGACAGCTGGTAATTGATAATTACCACTGCCGCAAACAGGACCGAGATAGCCAGAAAGCCGGCGAAGAGTTTGGTAGAAAGCTTGAGCTTCATGCGGGGCGGTAATAAACGAGACTACCGGCCCAAACCTGGACTTTCGGCGCGCAGCTTTTGCTCCATGGTGCGTAGCAGGCGCGCAATCTCGTCTACGTAGCCTTGTACGGAGCTTAGGCCGGCAATGGCTTGCTCCACCTGGCCAGTCTGGCGTAAATCAAGTAAGCGGCTGGCTTCCTTATGAATCTGCTGATGCGCTTTATCCAGCTCGCGACTTTCGGGCAGATGCGCATACGCCACCAATGCCCGCTCCCGAATCCAGACGCCGAGGGCGCATACTTGCGCATCCCGTATGGGCGCCTCAGCGGTGCCGCTGCCATAAAGGGCGGAGCGGAGCTTCGATTTGAACAACAGGTGCCTAACCTGAGCCATTTCAAACTCCTGTTTTAAATCTTCGTGCATAGAAACGTCGCCCATGAAGTGCCAAAGTCCCACTGAGCTGATGCAGACTTTCTGTACGGATTCGCCCCGAGCAACGAGAAAAACAGGCTCTTTGTTCGCGCGTTCTGGCCCTTGCGTGCGATAACTCAAAGGTCGTAAGCGCGGTTAAGTAGCCCAGCCGCTAGAAATGGCTAGTTTTGCCCCCCAGAACCCACCCACGTACCTCATTTATCTTACCGATGGCCGAAGACCTCAAAACCGTTACCCTCAACGACGTACACCAGCAGCTGGGGGCCAAAATGGTGCCCTTTGCGGGCTACAACATGCCTGTGCGCTACTCTTCCGACCTTGATGAGCACCACACCGTGCGTCGGGCCGTCGGTATTTTCGACGTGTCGCACATGGGCGAATTCCGGGTGCGCGGCCCCAAAGCCCTCGACCTGATTCAGCGCGTGACCAGCAACGACGCCAGCAAGCTCGTAGACGGCAAAGCCCAGTACGCCTGCCTGCCGAATAACGAAGGCGGCATCGTGGACGATCTGCTCGTGTATCGCTTGGCCGAAAATGATTATCTGCTGGTCGTGAATGCTTCCAATATTGAGAAAGACTGGAACTGGATCAGCCAGCATAACACGGAAGGCGTGGAGATGGAAAACATCTCGGATCAGATCAGTCTGTTTGCCGTGCAAGGCCCCAAAGCTGCCGCCGCGCTGCAAAGTCTGACGGATGTAGATCTGAGCAGTATTCCGTACTACTCTTTTGTGCAAGGCACGTTTGCTGGCGCTCCCAATGTCATTATTTCGGCCACGGGCTACACCGGCGCGGGCGGCTTTGAGCTGTATGTGCCCAATGAAAGTGCCCGCGACGTGTGGGAGAAAATTATGGCCGCCGGTGCAGCGTTTGGCATAAAGCCCATCGGACTGGGTGCCCGCGATACGCTACGCCTGGAAATGGGCTACTGCCTCTACGGCAACGACATCGACGATGCTACGTCACCCTTGGAGGCAGGCTTAGGTTGGGTAACCAAGTTTACCAAAGACTTCACCAACGCTGAAAACCTCAAAAAGCAGAAAGAGCAAGGCATAAGCCGCAAGCTGGTCGGTTTCCTGATGGACAGCGGCGGCATTCCGCGCAGCCATTACGAGCTGGTAGACGAGGCCGGAACCAAGATTGGCGAAGTAACCTCCGGCACCCAGTCGCCCTCGTTGGGCAAAGGAGTTGGATTAGGCTACGTAAAAACGGAGTTCAGCACGCCCGGCAGCAAGGTTTTCGTGCAAGTGCGCGGCAAAAACCTGCCCGCCACGGTCGTGAAGCTGCCTTTCGTGAAAGGTACCGAAGAGTAAGAAATACTATTAAAGAACGTCATGCAGAGCAAAGTGAAGCATCTCGCGTGCTGATGCGGGAGTAGTAATCCCACTACCGCGAGCGAGATGCTTCGCTTTGCTCTGCATGACGTTCTGTTTTTTGTTCATTAAAAATGCCCACTCTCGACGTTTGCTTTTCGCCTGAGCTGCTGCCGCTGTATAATCTGCGGGGGAAGGTGGCGGTGGTGGTTGATATTCTGCGCGCTACTTCTTCTATGGTTACGGCGCTGGCGGCGGGTGTTACGCATATCGTGCCGGTGGCGGAGTTGGCCGAGTGCCGCGAATTTGCCCCCCAGGGCTACCTCACCGCCGCTGAGCGCGACGGCCTGCAAGCCGAAGGCGTTGATCTGGGTAATTCGCCCTTTGGCTACCTCGATGGCAAAGTGGCCGTGCAGGAGCGCGCGGTTGCTATTACCACTACCAACGGTACGCGTGCCATTCACCTTTCCTTGAGTGCCGATGCAGTGGTGCTGGGGGCCTTTTTAAACCTGGAGGCAGTAGCCCAGTTCCTGCGCCAGCAGCAGAAAGACGTGGTAGTCGTGTGCGCCGGGTGGAAAGGCATGTTTAATCTGGAAGACACGCTCTACGGTGGCGCTTTGGCTGAACGCCTGGCTGACGGCTTCGATATCAGCAGCAGCGACGCGACGCTGGCCGCGCTGCATCTGTGGCAGCTCGCCAATCCTGACCTGGCGGGCTACTTGCTCCAATCATCCCACGTGCGCCGTCTCAACAGTCTGGAAGTAAATCAGGATATGGATTTTTGTATTCGCTTGGACGAGTATAACATTGTTCCTATCTGGCAAGATGGACGAATCGTAGCCCTGTGACAGAGCTGATGAAGTAAATTAAACGGTGGTCATGCAGAGCAAAGCGAAGCATCTCGCTCGCGCATTTATATTAGTAATCTCTCCTCAGCACGCGAGATGCTTTGCTTTGCTCTGCATGACAACCGTTTTTGCGATGCGAGCGCTACTGGAATCTCAGCTTAGCGCAACTTCTCGTTGTCGTGGTGGCGCGTGGCGTCGCGCTTGGTTTTTTTCTCCAGGTTCTTCGCCAGCGCTTCCGTCAGATTCACACCGGTTTGGTTGGCCAAACAAATCACTACGAACAGTACATCGGCCAGCTCGTCGGCCAATACCTTGCCTTTGTCAGATTCTTTAAACGACTGCTCGCCGTATTGACGCGCGATGATGCGGGCCACTTCGCCCACTTCTTCCGTGAGCATGGCCATGTTGGTCAGCTCGTTGAAATACCGCACGCCCGTAGTCTGAATCCAGGTATCGACGGTTTGTTGGGCTTCTTCAATGGTCATAGTGAAGTTGTGAAAGGTGAGATAGTGAAAGGTGAGTTCACAACTTCACCTTTCACAAGTTCATTTTTCCGGCGAATCGAGCACGAGCGTAACCGGGCCATCGTTGAGCAGGCTTACCTGCATATCGGCCCCAAACTCGCCGGTGGGCACAGGCTGGCCGAGCAATTCTTCCACTTGCCGCACGAATTGCTGGTAGAGCGCATCGGCCAATGGCGGCGCGGCGGCACCTATGTAGCTGGGGCGGTTGCCTTTGCGTGCATCGGCGAGCAGCGTAAACTGGCTGACTACCAATATTTGCCCCCCAATGTCCTGCACGCTACGATTCATCTTGCCTTCCTCGTCGGAGAAGATGCGCAGCTGCACAAGCTTGCGCGCCATCCAGTCAAGTGACTTGGCATCATCGTGGGGGGCAAATCCGGCCAGCACCAGCACTCCTGGGCCTATTTCTCCTACCGCTCGGCCCTCCACTACCACGCGGGCCTCACGCACCCGCTGAACTACTACGCGCATGTTGGTAAATAAGTAAGTTGAACAGTGGTGCTACGACGAAAAAAGTCGTGGCACCACCGCAAGTAAACCCTTAATCTTGCCTTCTCAAATGAAGAGGCCTGATTTGGGCCGCTCACCATTAACGGTTTGATGCCCCTTGAATCAGCGTTCGTTGCTACTGTTTCTGGCTTTACTGGTAGTAGCGGCCGTGCGCCTGTACGGATTGGCGGGCGCCGCTTTGCCCGATTATGACTCAGTTCGTAACTGGCAAATAGTGCAGGAAGTAGCCGCCGGCAACCTCACGCATTTGTTTCATCAGGGCGCCCCGCTGTTTTATTTGATATTCGCGCCTTTTGTCTGGCTGGGGGGCAATTTTCATGTTCTCCAACACGTCAATTCCTTGGTGAGCGTGGCTGCTGTCGGCAGCCTGGCAACGTTTGTCGGGCGCGAAGCTCGGCTTTCCGCTTGGGAAACGGCAGGCTTAGCGCTGTTCATCGGCACCGCCGTATTTCTGACTTTCTCGGGCCGCGACTTTACTATGAATTCCGGCAACGTGCTGGTATTTGCGGGCCTGCTGCGGGCTTATTATCATCGTTTGCAGGCGCCCAGCCGCCAAACCTTGCTGCGCGCAGCCGTCTGGCTTATGCTGGGCATCAGCTTCAACTACCGCTTCCTGTTTACAATACCAATTCTGGTTGCTTTCGAGCTGCTAACCGCCGATGGCCTGCTTCTTCGGCGTGGTAATGCTTGGCGGGTATTCGCAATTCTGGTTGCGCCGTTCGTGGTGCTGGGCTTAGTAAGTTGGGCGGCCGGGTTGCCTTTGCAGCGCCATTGGCCCGCTGTGTATTACGGCCTCATCATGCGCGGGGAGCCTAATCTGGCCGGCAACGTCGGCATCTTCCGCTTCGATGTACTCTACTACGCCTACTTCATGCGCGACTTCGAGTCGCCGCTGGTGCTCTTGACGCTGCTGGCGGCGCCGGTGATGTGGCGGCGGGAGTTGTTTCAGCAGCTGCGGCAGCCCAATCTGGTGTGCTACCTAGCCGTATGGGGCTACTGCTTCTTGGCCGGTATGTCGCTGCTTATAAAAGCCCCCCGCGGGCTTCTGCTGGCTTACGGCGTGTTCTATGCCCTGGCTTTCCTCAGCCTGCGCCAACTGGTTTCCGGTAAAATATTGGGCGTGCTGGTGGTGCTGGCTATTGGATTCAATGTGTACCGGATCGAGCGCGAAGTATATGCATATGCGCCTACCAATTACCCGCAAGTAGCGACGTGGCTTCAGGATCAACAAGTTGATATGCTGCTCAGTACGATAGGGCAGGGGGCGGCTCCGTTCGTTGAGCCGATGCCAGTCGCTGTCGTTACCGATGAAAAACAATTGCCTGCCTTGCGCCAGCAAGGCCACCGCTACGTGCTGCTCGATTCCTACTGGCGCGTGGCGGGCGTTCATCGGTTTGAAGCCCTGCGTCGTGAGCCGGTGGTGGCTGCCTGGCCTGAGTTGCAGCTTACAGCTCCTTTGCTTTTCCTCGAACACTCAGAATACACTGGCCTGACGTATCACCAAACGCTAGCCCGCCAGCAAGCCGCCGCCCGCGACTCCTTTCAACTGCGGATAATTGGCCTTGATTAAGTGTATATCAAGCAACTGATTATTTATAAGACCGTCATGCAGAGCGCAGCGAAGCATCTCGCGCGCTTCGTTGCAATGCTAACCCTGACGACTGCGCGCGAGATGCTTCGCTACCGCTCTGCATGACGGTTAAGGGAAGGATTATAATAATTAGGTCCCCAATCCTTACCGCCTAATCTTCAAACTATCCAGCGTGCGTTGGTAGCGGCGGGCGTTGCGGCGGTGTTCGGCGTAGGTGGCGGCGAAATCGGAGTAGCCGCTGAAGTCGGGGCGGGCGCAGAAGAAAAGATAGTCGTGCGTGGCAGGCTTGAGCACCGCGTTCAGACTTTGACGATTGGCGGAAGTGATGGGTCCGGGGGGCAAACCTTTGCGCTTGTAGGTGTTGTAGGGCGAATCCACCAGCTTGTCTTTATTGAGCACGCGCCGCACCCCGAAGTTGCCAATGGCCCACAGCAGCGTTGGGTCGGCTTGCAGGCGCATGCCCTGGCGCAGTCGGTTGAGATACACGCCCGCAATGATGGGCTTATCCTCCGGCTTAGCCGTTTCACGCTGCACGATGCTGGCCAGCACATGCACCTGCACGGGCGAAAGCTGCAAAGAATCGGCACGCCGCCGGCGCTCCGGCGTCCAGAACCGCCGATGCACGGCCGCGGCCGAATCGAGAAACTGCTCGGCCGACGTATTCCACAGAAAGCGGTAGGGACCGGGCAAAAACATGGTCAATACCGTCGTCGTGTCAAGCTGGTAGCGGCGGCGCAAAAAGCTGTTATCCTGGAGTAAAGCACGCAGCTTGGCCGAGTCGGCTTCTATCTGGGGGGCAATTTGACCTACCAGCTGCGGCTTGTACTTGAATGCGTTCAGCTCAAAAGCTACCGTATCCTGCTGACCATTCATCAGCTTATCGAGCAGAGCATCATTGCCCAAGCCGCCTTCCAGCCGATACCGGCCCGGCCGCACCTGCCTTGGGTACTCCCGATGCTCAGCCAGCCAAGCGAAAGCCTCCGTGTCAATGAGCAGATCCTGCCGCCGGATAGAATCGAGCACCGCCTGAAACGAAGACCCCGTCCGGATGTACAGGTACGCGGGCCCAAAAGGCGAAACAGCCACGTTGGGTTTCCACCACACGCGCCAGGCCGCATAAAGTCCCATGCCTCCCGCTACTAAAACGAAGGCCAGCAAAATGCCCCCCAGCCAGCGCCAGCGCCGCGTTGAGGAGTGAGAAGAAGCTACTTTATTCAAACCGGATTCGTATCAACAAATGCATGTTAGCGTGGAAAACTAGCCAAGCTTTTCTGCCTTCGCAACGAGCCGCTGCCACACAAAAGTATAATCATCGGGCGGCGCTACCCGAATTTGAAATGCTTCTACGGCTGCGGGCGGTGCTGTGGCAAAGGCCTGGCGTACGGCTGCGGCCGGCGCATTCGTACAACCGGCTTTCTCCAGCCAATCGTTCAGCGACATAGGCGTAGTGCCGCCCGCTAAATTCATTGCCTGCACCGTAAGGCCCGCTTCGGCCATCGCCTTCCTCCACTCACTCGGGGCCAGATTGCGAGCGTGTGAAGGGTCGCGGAGGGCTTCCACGCGGTTTTGCCACTCGCCGGTTGTCGGGTCATCGTCAGGGATAGTCGTGTCGGCCAGCAAAAAACGCCCCCCAGGTGTCAGCACCCGATATACTTCAGCCAAAAAAGCCGGCACCGACTGAAAATGATGGGGCGCAATCCGACACGTAACGACAGAAAAGCTGGCCTCTGGAAAAGGCAGCGCCTCCGCCGCACCTTCCCACCAGCTCACATTCGTAATCCCACGCGCCGCCTGATTCTGCTCTGCCTGCGACAGCATCCCCGGCGATACGTCCAGTCCCACCACCGACTGCACGTGGGGGGCAAATGCTAGCGCCGTGAAGCCCGTGCCGGTAGCCACGTCCAGCGCGATATCAGTGGGCTGGCACGTGGCCTGCGCCAGCAGCCAGTCCAGTGAGGAAGCAGTCCAGGAGTTCCACTGCGCATTGTAGTGCGTGGCCTGGCGGTCAAATTGTTCTTTGGCAGAGCTGGGGGGCATTTTGCTTAGGATTGAAAGTTGGAAGAGCCACTAACGCCTTTTACGCGCCGTGCACCAGCGCGGCCACTGCCTCGGCGAGTTGCTGCTGCCGCTGCTGCCGCTCAATCTCCACGGGTGGCGCCGAGCGCACTTCGCAGTCCGGAATCGGGCACCGCTCACAGGTTTCATTCACGATGCGCAGCGGAATGGCCGGATCGTCGATAAAACGAACTTTCCGCTTCAGATTTTCATCGCAGAGTAAGCCAACGGTCACGCTCACCGCTGGTTCGGTGGCCGTGGAGGCGCGCGCCAGCGTCAGGCAGATATACTCATTATCGGTGCCGTAGTAGCGCGAGCGCTGGGCACCAATGGCCACCGTAGGCGCACCCGGCTTGGCTTGCAGACGCAGCTCGGCCAATAGCCTAAGCGAAATCCAGCGTCGGCAGTAGTGCTCGTGCAGCTCGTTGCCGTGCGGATTGTGCAGGCGCGAAAGGTGCAGTTCCTTGGTCAACTCGTAGGGCGCCGTAGCATCCGTTTGATCAAAGCGCAGGAAAAACAGGCTTTGGAGGCCAAAATGCCGGGGCAGCAGGTTAGTGAGGCGCTGCATAAACATCTCCGGCGACACATTATACCTGGTCAGCAGACCCAGCCATTGGCCAGCATCCCATTTGGTGGCGTCAAACAGCTTTTGCAGGTCCCGCACCAGGGCTTCTTCCTCCATCAGGAGGGCCCCGGCGAAGTAGGAAGCCTTAAAATTATTCAGCACCTCATCGAATGAGCGCACCGGAAAGCTGGCATTCACATAAGGCCGCTCCCGCAGGTTGAGGTAGTGAAATGCCACTTCCCGGCCCAGTACAAAAGCCTCCTGCGCACTGCTCAGACCCGGCCGCAGCAGCAAGCGGCGGGTTTTGGGCTGAAATACCGACCGCAGCCGCCCCAGCGAAGCGTACTCACCAAGCAGCGTCCGGTCCAGGGAGTAGCCATATTTTTCGGTTAGTACGCGCTCCAGCTGGCTTGTATCGAAGGGCGCGGCGGCATTTAGCTTTTGCTCCACGGTGAAAGTGCGCACATCCTGCTCCAGCTCCTCGAAGTAGTTATCGTGCATTTCCTGGTAGGAGCGGAGCGCCGCCAGAAAAAAGTGCTCCTGCCGCATCTCGTAGTTGCGACCAATCTCGAACAGCGTGCTGATAAACGCATTCATCTTGGCCGGCGCATCTGCAATCAGCTCCACAATGCGCATCGGGTCCAGCCCGAACATCTCCAGCGGAAACTCCTTGAGCAGGTCCGACTGCAATAGCTCCGAAATGGGCTCCAGCTTGCGGCTCAGCGTGAGCGAGGTCAACTGGTCGTAGCTCACCCCGAGCACCTTACTTAAGCTCAGAATCTTATCCGCCTTTGGGTACTTCTTGCCTTTCTCAATCTCATTGAGGTACGAAACCGAAACGTCGCAGGCACGGGCCATCTCGGCAGGCGTGAGCCCGCGCTCCTGCCGTAGCTCCCGCAGCTTCAACCCAAAAATCAATCGTACTATCTGGCCGTGACTCAGCATATTAATATAAATGTGGCGGTCAAAATCAATGTTGCCGCCTTACTTCTTAGCGTGGCGAGGTTGACAAATCTACGCTTCTTGAGCGATTCTTAAATATTAGCGAATATTCGCTTGTTTTATAAAATTCGCTTACGTATGTTTGGTGAGTACTCTATCAAGTTCACCAAATCGCTTCAGCTATGACTTTCTCCGAGCCACACACATTAGTTTCTCCCCCGAAGTATTTGGCCCCCGAGCGTGTGAAAGTGCTGGGCGCTTATACCCCGGAGTTTGCTGAGATTCTGACGCCCTCCGCTTTGGCTTTCGTAGCCGAGCTGCATCGCCGCTTCGATCGCACGCGGCGCGATTTGCTGGCTCGCCGGGCAGCGCGTCAGCGGGCATTTGCGGCTGGCATTCTCCCCGATTTTCTGCCCGAAACCCGCCTGATCCGCGAAAAGCCCTGGACTGTAGCACCTCTGCCCGCCGATCTGCTTGATCGGCGCGTGGAAATCACGGGGCCCGTGGAGCGGAAGATGATTATCAACGCCTTGAACTCGGGAGCGAAGGTTTTCATGGCCGATCTGGAAGACTCGAACGCGCCAACGTGGGTCAACGTCATTGGGGGGCAAATTAATCTGCGCGATGCCGTGCGCCGGACGATTTCGCTCAGCACGCCCACGAAAGAATACCGCCTGAATGAGGAAGTCGCCACGCTCATCGTGCGCCCTCGGGGCTGGCATCTGCTCGAAAAGCATGTGTTAGTGGATGGGGAGCCAATAAGTGCCGCGCTGTTTGATTTCGGTCTGTACTTTTTTCATAATGCCCACGAGCTGCTGGCGCGGGGCAGCGGGCCTTATTTCTACCTGCCCAAAATCGAAAGTCACCTAGAGGCCCGGCTGTGGAATGACGTGTTTGGCATTGCCCAATGGTCGCTCAAGATCCCGAAAGGCAGCATCAAAGCAACAGTTTTAATTGAGACGCTGCCCGCCAGCTTTGAACTGAACGAGATACTGTATGAGTTGCGCGAGCACTCCGCCGGCCTGAACTGCGGGCGCTGGGACTACATTTTCTCCTACATCAAACGCCTGGGTTTGAACCCCAGCTTCCGCCTTCCCGACCGCGCCCAGGTAACCATGTCGGTGCCATTTATGGCGGCTTACTCACAACTAGTAATCCAAACCTGCCACCGTCGCGGTGTGCATGCTATTGGCGGTATGGCTGCCCAAATTCCCATCAAGAACGACCCGGAAGCCAACGAAGCTGCCCTGGAAAAAGTGCGCCAGGATAAAGTGCGCGAAGCCAAAAACGGGCATGATGGTACATGGGTGGCGCATCCTGGCTTGGTGCCCGTCGCGCTGGCCGTGTTTGATGAGTTGATGCCCAATGCCAACCAGATAGAGCGCAAGCGCGAAGATGTGCACGTAACCGCCGCCGACCTAGTACAAGCGCCGGAAGGCACCATCACCGAAGCTGGTCTGCGGCTGAACATCGACGTGGCTATCCGCTACCTCGAAGCCTGGCTGGGGGGCAATGGCTGCGTGCCGATTTACAATCTGATGGAAGATGCGGCCACGGCCGAAATATCGCGGGCGCAGGTGTGGCAGTGGCTGCACACGCCCGGCACCACGCTTCAGGATGGGCGCCCCGTCACGCTGGAGCTGTACCGTTCGCTTCTCACCGATCAGATTGCGCTCATGCGCAAAGCAGTAGGGGAGGAGCAATTTGCACAGGGGCATTACGAGCAGGCCGCTCGCCTCTTCGACCGCCTCGTGGTAAGCAAGGAGTTCACCGAGTTTCTGACCATGCCCGCCTACGAACAGCTGGCGTAAGCCGGCCGGCGGTATCTACCCAACCCTCTTCTAAACTACAAAAAAGCCGCTCTACTAAGTAGCCTGGGCGTGCCATGCCCAATCATATCGTCACCTCCTAAACCTTACACTGCCATGAACAAGCTCGAACGCATCGTCGCTATCAACCACGACTGGACCACCAATCCTCGCTGGAAAGGCATCACCCGTCCTTACACTGCCGAAGAGGTAGTGAAGCTGCAAAACTCCATCAAGATCGAATATTCGTTGGCCCGGCAGGGAGCCGAGCGTTTGTGGCAGTTGTTGCATTCGGAGGAGTATGTGGCCGGACTAGGTGCGCTCACCGGCAACCAAGCTGTGCAGGAAGTACAGGCCGGCCTGAACGCTATCTACCTCAGTGGCTGGCAGGTAGCCGCCGATGCCAACGGCGCCGGCCAGATGTATCCCGACCAAAGCCTATACCCCGCCGACAGCGTGCCTAACGTGGTAAAGCGCATCAACAACGCCCTGCTGCGCGCCGACCAGATTCAGAACCTGACGGGCGATGGCAACGTGCATTGGCTGGTTCCGATTGTGGCCGATGCGGAAGCTGGTTTCGGTGGCAATCTCAATGCATTTGAGCTGATGAAGATGATGATTGAAGCCGGGGCTGCCGGCGTGCATTTCGAGGATCAGTTGTCATCAGCGAAGAAATGCGGGCATCTGGGGGGCAAAGTTCTGGTGCCAACCCAGGAAGCCATCAACAAACTGGTGGCAGCCCGCCTCGCGGCCGATGTGCTGGGTGTGCCCACGCTGGTTGTAGCCCGCACCGACGCCGATGCCGCCGACCTGATTACCAGCGATGTAGATGAGCGCGACCAGCCCTTTGTGATTGCAAAGGATGGCCGCACCAATGAAGGATTTTACCGCGTACGCCCCGGTGTAGAGTCGTGTATTGCCCGCGGCCTTGCCTACGCCCCCTACGCCGACCTGCTGTGGATGGAAACCTCACACCCGGATCTTGGTCAGGCGCGGCAGTTTGCGGAGGCTATTCACGCTCAGTATCCGGGGAAGCTGCTCGCGTATAATTGCTCGCCTTCCTTCAATTGGGCCAGCAAGCTCAGCGTGGAACAAATGGAAAGCTTCCGCGAAGAGCTAGCGGCGCTGGGCTATAAGTTTCAGTTTATTACGCTGGCTGGCTTTCATGCCCTGAATACCAGCATGTTTGAGCTTGCCCAAGCGTACCGTGAGCGGGGAATGGCCGGCTACTCTGAGTTGCAGGAACGGGAGTTTGCTCTGCAAAAATCTGGTTTTAAGGCGGTTAAGCACCAGGCATTTGTAGGAACCGGCTACTTCGACGCAGTTCAAAATGTAGTGTCGGGGGGCAAAACCAGCACGGCCGCCTTGGTTGGCTCGACGGAGGAAGCTCAGTTTCACGGATAGCACCAACCCCTCTTCACAAAGCCCCCCGCCCGTCATGCAGAGCGGCAGCGAAGCATCTCGCTCACGCATTTAGATTAGTATTCTTACTAAACACGCGAGATGCTTCGCTGCCGCTCTGCATGACGGGCGGGGGGCTTTTTCCTAAAAGTTGCTGCCTACGCTTGGCTGGCCTGATCGAAAGGCTGGGCAATCAGGCTATAATCCAGCGAGTGGCGTTGAGCAGTTTCGCGCAGAATGGTCTGTTGCCAAGGACGTAGCACCTGTTCAGCACCCATCTCGATAATGTCCGCTACGAGCCGGTTAGAGAGTACGAGGTTGGCCACGTAGCTATTCATGTCAGCGGTAATGTGGTTTTTTAGCTGTAGCAAAAGCTGCTCGCGGGCGTCGGCGCGGGCGGTTTTTTCGCCGTTGAGGCGGCGCCGGAAAGGGAAGCGCCGCTGCTCGCCCGTGGCAGCAGGCTCGGGCACGGGCACAAATGTATCAGAAGAAAGCGCAGCCAGCTGGTCGAGGTATGGTGCGCGCTTCAGCTCGGGGTGAAGGCCGCGGGCCGCTTTCCAGTCGCTGAGGTCGCGGGGCGTGTCGCGCACCAGCTCCGACAGGCGGTCGTTGGCAAACACCATATATGGCGGTCGATCCAGCTGCTTCGCCACTTGGTCGCGTAGCATATACAGGTCGCGGAACAAGGGCAGCTCGCCCGGCAGAATCCGATATTTGCCGGCTATCCGCAGGTAGGGGCGCTCGTCGCGGGTGTAGCGTACTGCTTCCAGCGCGGCATTTTCTTCGTCGGCCCAATGTGCCCGGCCCAGCGTTTCCAGCTTGGCGGTGAGGCGGTCGGCCAGCTCAAACAGATAGATAACGTCGTTGGCGGCATACACCTTTTGTGCTTCCGTCAGCGGGCGCTTCAGCCAGTTCGACTTCTGCTCACCCTTATCTACTTCCAAGCCTAACTCACTTTGAATCAAGCGGCCCAGAGAGATATTATTGTCGGCTTCGGCTAGTAGCGTGTACTGCACGCTGGTATCGGTAATGTGGCGTACATGCACGCCATACAGCTCATCCAGCAGCAGAATATCCGACTTGCAGCTGTGGAAAACCTTCTCAATGACCGGGTCGCGCAGCAGCTCCCAAATTGGCTCCAACTCTTCAGCCGGATTGGTGAGCGGCAGCGGGTCGATCAGGTACGCGGTTGAGCCGTCAAATATTTGAATCAGAGCAAGATTGCGACCATAGCGGTGGCGCATATCATCAAACTCCAGATCCACAGCCAAGCGTGATGCTTTGCGCATGGCAGCGGCCGCGTCCTGTACGGCGCCGTGGGTTGTTAGGTATTGTATATCAGGTTGTAACATGGAAAAGCAAAACGAAAAACGAGCCGCAAGAGTCAAGCAGAAGGCCTGGGGGCATTTTACCAAAGGTAGGCAGGACTGGGGGGCAAAAGCAACGTTGGCAACCTGCCGCTAGGTGCCGCTTTGGAGGCGCTGCAACACGGCGCTACGCTGCTGCACTTGCTCGGCTTTCGCTCGAATTTCGGCAAGCCCCAGATTGTGCACGCTGCCCAGATGCGTGGTCGTAAACTCGCGGTGTGGCACGTAGCTGCCGTCGTTTACTGCCCGGCCCACCTGCTGATACGCCTCCCGAAAAGGCACCCCGGCCTGGATAAGCTGATTGATATTTTCTACGGAGAAAACACCGTCGTATTTGGCCTGGTTCAGCAAGTCGGGCTTGATTTTGAGCTGTGGCAAGGCAAACAGCAGCATGTCCAGAATGTCCATGAACTGCATCATTGGCTCGAATAAAAGCTCCTTTAGCAGCTGAAAGTCGCGATGGTAGCCACTGGGTAGGTTGTTGATGCTGAGCGCAATAGTATTGGGCAACGCCTGTAAGGCATTACAACGGGCCCGCACCAGCTCAAATACATCTGGGTTCTTTTTGTGCGGCATGATGCTGGAGCCCGTCGTGAAAGCGGGGGGCAATTCTACAAACGCCAGATCCTGACTGTTATACAGAACTAGGTCGTAGGCCAGCTTGGAGAGCGTAGCGCCCACGCCGGCCAGCGCGAAAGCCAGCGTTTTCTCTGTTTTGCCGCGCAGCATTTGTGCCCCCACAGCGCTAACGGCCAAGTGGCCGAAACCCATCTGCTGAGTCGTCAGCTTACGGTCGATGGGGAAGCTGCTGCCAAAACCGGCGCCCGAACCCAATGGGTTCTGGTCAGCAACGGTGTGGGCGGCTTCAAACAGCGCGATATCCAGCAGCAAATGCTCCGCGTAGGCCGAAAACCACAAGCCAAAGCTGCTGGGCATGGCGGCCTGGAAGTGGGTGTAGCCGGGCATCAAATCGGCTTGGTGGGTTTCGGCTTTTTGAAGTAGCACCGTCACCAAATCCATGATTTTGGCGGCAGCCTGCTCGGTATAGTCTTTTAAGAAAAGCTGAATGGCGGTCAGTACTTGGTCGTTGCGGGAGCGGGCGGTGTGGATTTTCTTGCCGGCATCGCCAAACTTTTCAGTTAGATAGAACTCAATCTTGGAGTGCACATCCTCGAAGCTATCTTCAATTACGAAGCGGCCGGCCGCTATTTCGACTTCCAACTCCCCAAGGCCCTGCACTAAGTGGTCTTTTTCCTCGGCTGAAATCAGCCCCACCTGCGCCAGCATCACGGCCTGCGCTTTGGAGGCCAGCACGTCGAAGTGAGCCAGATAAAGGTCTAGCTCCCGGTCTTTTCCGATGGTGAAGCGCTCTATTTTCTCGTCAACGGCGATGCCCTTTTCCCAGATTTTCATGTCTAAATGATTGTTTGCGAATGGTGTAGAGACACATACTTGTGTCTCCTCGCGTTGTTCAGCTGAACAACTCCTCATTAACTGTTCAGCGACAAGACACAAGTATGTGTCTCTACAGCACTTTAAAATCGAAAGCCTTCCAGCAGCTCGATGTAGCCCTTGATGCCGGCTTTTACCTCGCTAAGGTAAATGTATTCGTTCGGGGTGTGGGAGCGGGCCGAGTCGCCGGGACCTACTTTCACTGTGGCAAAGGGCATCACCGCCTGATCCGAAAGCGTGGCGGACCCAAACAGCTTGCGGCCCAAATTCGCCCCGCGCACCACCAGCGGATGCGCCGGGTCGATGCGCGAAGAGTTCAAATGCACAGAGCGCGGCGTCACGTCGGCCTGCACATGCTCGCGCACAATGCGCACAACTTCCTCATTGGAATACAACTCGTTGGTGCGCACATCCACCACAAACCGACAGATATCGGGTACTACATTATGCTGCGTGCCCGCCTGCACCTGCGTCACCGTCATTTTTACGGGTCCCAGCAGGTCCGATTCGTTTGGGAAACGGTAGCTCCGAAGCCACAGCATATCATCCAGAGCTTTGTAGAGGGCGTTTTCGCCTTCGTTGCGGGCGGCGTGACCGGTGCGACCGTGGGTTACACAGTCTAGGACCACCAAGCCCTTTTCGGCAATGGCCAAGTCCATTTGGGTTGGCTCACCTACGATCCCCAAATCAATGTTGCCGAGCTTAGGCAAAATGAGGCGAATGCCATTGGCACCCGATACTTCTTCCTCGGCCGTGATTGCACAAATGAGGTTGAAATCGGTTTTCTTCTCTTGGAAATACAGAAACGTAGCCAGCAGACTCACAGCCGACGCGCCCGCGTCGTTGCTGCCCAGTCCAATCAGCTTGTCGCCTTCCAATACAGCCCCGAATGGTTCAGCAGTCCAGCTTGCGCCGGGCTTCACGGTGTCGTGGTGGGAGTTGAGTAGGATAGTCGGCTTGTGGGGGGCAAATTCTTTCGAAACAGCCCATATATTATGCTGAACCCGCCGGGGGTGCGCGCCGTGCGCCGTCAGAAATGCAAAAATCAAATCAGCCGTCTTGTCTTCTTCCCGCGAAAAAGAAGGCGTTTGAATAAGCTGAATCAACAGCGCTATGGCGTCCTCGGAAAGCCGCTCGATTAGTCCCGGCATAGTATCGTTTTTACCGGCTTGTTGATTTTCAGCGCGTTTTCGATGATAACCTTTGCGACCCCGGCTTCCAGCGCGGCAAACGCATTTTCTAGCTTGGGCAGCATACCGGCCGCAATGGCGCCGCTGGCTTTCAAATCCGTATAAAGCGAAGGTGTGATTTGCGGAATCACGGAGCTTTCGTCGTTTACATCGGCCAATACTCCATCTTTTTCAAAACAGAAATGCAGCTCCACTTGGTAAAAATGGGCCAGCGCCCGAGCCAGCGTGCTGGCAATAGTGTCGGCGTTCGTGTTGAGCAGCTGCCCGTGGCCGTCGTGGGTGATAGCGCAGAAAACGGGCGTCAAATTGCCCTCCAGCAGCAGCTGAATCAGCTCCGTGTTGATACTTTGCTCGGGCAAGTCACCCACAAAGCCGTAATCAATCTCACCAACGGGGCGCTTGATGGCTCGAATAACGTTGCCGTCGGCGCCGGACAGGCCCAGCGCATTTACGCCCACTTGCTGGAGCAGGGCCACGATCTGCTTGTTGGTTTTGCCGGCGTAAAACATCGTTACCACGTCTAGGGTGGCGGCGTCGGTGATGCGGCGGCCGTTCACCATATTGGGCAGCATGCCCAGCGTCGTCAGCAGCTCATTGGCGCCTTTGCCACCGCCGTGTACCACGATTTTTTTGCCCCCCACTCGCGCCAGTTCGCTTAGAAAGAAGCTGAGCTGGGCGGTATCATCAATGATTCCACCGCCAATTTTAAATATTTTCAGGACTTCGCTCATTCGTGTGATAAAGGTAAAAGGCGGCACTCAGGCCTGTGAAGGCCAAGTTTGGAACTAGCTGAGCAGTCAGCTAGCCCGAAGCATAGATAAGCTTAACACTTTTTTAAAGCCGGGCCGGTAAAGTTTCCAAAAAAAAACGTCTAGTTTTGCAACGATTTAGCGGCCTATTCGATTTAAACCGCATAAACCTACTCTGTACTACGGTACTTGTCATGATTCTTCTCTCTTCTATTGCGCTTCTGCCGCGGCCCACAATGGCCGTGCGAACAATGCCAGCTTAAGAGCTGGCTGCAATAATTCGCCTGCGTTTTTAGAACGATAAAAACCGGCGCGGGGCCTCACCCAGAACCCCAGTAAAGAGAACGTTCACGAATCATCCTTTGACACGAGTGTAAGCCCTAGTGCGCCTTTTCTTGCCTAGTCGACAGTTTTTTCTGCCCTAGCGAGATCCACGCAACCACCACTTTCTTCCGGGTTTATTTTCTCGATACCGGTTTCGGTTGCCGCGTAGCCTTGTCCGTAAGCTTCGCCTTTCTTCCTCTCACATCGTATTACCTGCCATCAGGCACCCCAGTTATACTCCCATGATGATACGCGTAGCCAATGCCGACGACGCTCGGTACGTGGAAACACTTTGTCACTGGTACGAGGAATCGGCCAAACAGCGGGGCGTTGGCATTGCCAAGCGCAATCCCGATTACGTCGCCAAAAAAATGATCAAAGGCGACGCCATCATCGCCTTCATCGACGACGAGCTAGCTGGTTTCTGCTACATCGAAACCTACGAGAACAACAACTTTGTGGTCAACTCGGGCCTGATCGTGAACACCGCTTTGCGCAAGGAAGGCCTGGGCCGCGCCATTAAGCACGAGGTGTTCAAGCTCTCGCGTACCAAATACCCGGCGGCCAAGATTTTCGGAATCACCACCAGCCTGGCGGTAATGAAAATCAATACGGAGTTGGGCTATAAGCCCGTGACCTTCACGGAGCTAACGCGCAGCGACGACTTCTGGAAGGGCTGCTCCAGCTGCAAAAACTATCCTATCCTGATGGAGAACGACCGCAAAATGTGCCTCTGCACCGGCATGGTCTACGACACCCTGAACGACCAGTTCAGCCAGCAGACAATCGAGATTTTAAGTCAAGAGCAATAAAATTGGTTGTCATGCAGAGCGGAGCCGAAGCATCTCGCGTGCTGACAAGAGGTTACTAATCCCGCTAAACATGCGAGATGCTTCGGCTCCGCCTCTGCATGACGTTCTCGTACAGTTAATTGACAAATGAAAAAAGTAGTTTTAGCGTACAGTGGCGGCCTGGATACCTCGTACTGCGTGGTGTATCTGACCAAAGAGTTAGGCCTGGAAGTACACACCGTCATCGTCAACTCGGGGGGCTTTTCTGCCGAGGAATTGCAGAGCATTGAGAAGCGCGCCTACGAACTGGGCTCCTCCAAGCACGAAGTAATCGACGTGACGGAGCGCTTTTATCAGGATTGCCTGCGCTTTTTGCTGTTCGGCAACATCCTCAAAAACGACACCTATCCGCTGTCCGTTAGCGCCGAGCGCATGTTCCAGTCCTTGGCGCTGGCCGAATATGCCCGCGAGCACAAAGCCGACTACATCGCCCACGGCAGCACCGGCGCCGGCAACGACCAAGTACGTTTCGACGTGGCGTTCTCCGTAATTGCCCCCCAGACCGAAATCATCACGCCCATCCGCGACCAGAAGCTCTCCCGCCAGGCCGAGATTGAGTATCTACAAAGTCACGGCGTAGAAATGAGCTGGGAAAAGGCGAAGTATTCAATTAACAAAGGCATCTGGGGCACCAGCGTAGGCGGCGTCGAAACGCTGACTTCCCACCAGGCGCTGCCCGAAACGGCTTACCCCACCCAGCTTCAGCAAACCGAGCCAGCCTCCATCGAAGTTACCTTCGAGAAAGGCGAGCCGGTAGCGCTGAACGGCCAAAAAATGCCCCCCGTGCAGCTTATTCAGGAGTTGAACGAGCTAGCCGGCCAATACGCCATCGGCCGTGACATTCACGTAGGCGACACGATTCTGGGCATCAAGGGCCGCGTAGGCTTTGAGGCTCCGGCTCCGCTGATTCTGATTAAAGCCCACCACTTGCTGGAAAAGCACACATCGTCGCGCTGGCAGCTGCTGCACAAAGACTACATCGCCAACTGGTACGGCACGCTCCTGCACGAGGCTCAGTACCTCGACCCCGTGATGCGCGACATGGAAGCTTTCCTGGAGTCGTCGCAGGCCCGCGTGTCAGGTACGGTGTTTATCAAGCTGAAGCCGTATCAGTTTGAGTTGCAAGGCATTGAATCCAAGTATGATATGATGCGCTCTAAAGTGGCTACCTACGGTGAGGAAAACGACGCCTGGGACGCCCGCGACGCGCAAGGCTTTATCAAAATATTCAGCAATCAGCTCAAAATTCACAGCAGCTTCAATGGCGAAGGTTAAGGTAGGCATCGTGGGCGGGGCCGGCTACACGGCCGGCGAGCTGATCCGCATTCTGCTATATCATCCGCAAGTAGCTATCAGCGCCATCGTCAGTTCCTCCAATGCGGGCAACCCGGTGTACCACGTACACGACGACCTAGTAGGCGAAACCGATCTGCGCTTTCAAAGCGACCTAAACGGCGACGAAGAAGTGGTTTTCCTGTGCCTGGGTCATGGCAACTCCCGCAGTTTTCTAGAGAAGAACAGCGTACCTTCGGGGGCCAAAATCATTGACTTAAGCAATGATTTCCGCTTGAACATGGACAAAGATGTTGCTGGCCGCAGCTTCGTGTATGGCCTGCCAGAGCTGAACAAAGCCGCTATTCAGTTGGCCCAGAACATTGCCAATCCTGGCTGTTTCGCCACGGCAATTCAGCTAGCTTTGCTACCATTGGCGCAAGCTGGACAGCTCACCGATGATGTGCACGTATCGGCCATTACCGGGTCTACGGGTGCCGGACAAAGTTTGTCGGAGACGGTGCACTTCTCGTGGCGCACCAGCAATGTGTCTATCTACAAGCCCTTTACCCACCAGCATTTGGGTGAAATAGGGGAGAGCCTCACGCAGCTTCAGCCCCAGTTAGAGGGCGCTATTCACTTTATTCCTTACCGCGGCAATTTCTCGCGCGGCATCTTTGCCAGCGTCTACACGCCTTCTGAGCTAAGTCAGGACGAAGCGCGAAAGCTGTTCAAAGATTTCTACGCCGACGCGCCATTCACCACGGTTTCGGACAAGGAAATCCATCTGAAGCAGGTAGTGAACACCAATAAGTGTGTGCTGCACGTGCAGAAATTCGGTAAGCAGCTGCTCATCACTTCCGCGCTGGATAATCTGGTGAAAGGCGCTTCCGGGCAAGCCGTGCAGAACATGAATCTGCTCTTTGGGTATCCAGAAAATCAAGGACTTCAGCTTAAATCAGTTGCTTTCTAATGGATTTATTCAACGTTTACCCGCTCGTCAATATCACGCCGGTAAAGGCTTTGGGGGCAACGCTTTGGGACGAAAACGGGCAGGATTACCTGGATTTTTACGGTGGTCACGCTGTTATCTCCATCGGTCATAGCCACCCGCATTACGTGCGTCGCATCAGCGAGCAGCTGAACCAGATCGGGTTCTACTCTAACTCGGTCCAAATTCCGATTCAAACTGAGCTAGCGCAGAAGCTAGGAGACGTATCGGGCTACCCGGACTACAGCCTGTTCCTATGTAATTCTGGTGCCGAAGCCAACGAGAATGCCCTGAAGCTAGCCTCATTTCACACCGGCAAAAAGCACGTCATAGCGTTCAAAGGCGCATTTCACGGTCGCACATCGGGCGCCGTAGCTGCTACTGATAACGCCAAGATTGTAGCGCCATTCAACGCAGGCCACGGCATCTCTTTCGTCGGCTACGACCTAGCCGAAGTGGAGCGTGTTATGCAAAGCGAAGAGGTTTGTGCTGTCATTATTGAGCCAATCCAAGGCGTGGGGGGCATTATTATGCCTTCCGATGAGTTTCTGCAGGGCCTCGCGACGCTTTGCAAAACGCACGGCGTAGTGCTCATTGCCGATGAAGTGCAAAGCGGCTACGGCCGCAGCGGCCGTTTCTTTGCCCACCAGCACGCCGGCATTCAGCCCGATATTATTTCGGTGGCTAAGGGCATGGGCAACGGCTTTCCCATCGGCGGTATCCTGATTGCGCCGGAGCTAAAGGCGTCGTATGGTTTGCTAGGAACCACGTTTGGCGGTAACCACCTAGCCTGCGCCGCCGCGTTGGCCGTGTTGGAAGTCATCGAGCAGGAAAGCCTGATAGCCCACGCTGATGAGCTGGGGGGCTTTTTACGGACCGAGCTAGAAGCCAACGCTGGTGCTCAGGAAATTCGCGGTCGTGGCTTAATGATCGGTATCAAGTACGATTTCCCCATCAAGGAGCTGCGGGACAAGCTGCTTCAGGAGCACCACATTTTCGTCGGCAACGCCTCCGACCCAACGGTGCTACGTCTGCTGCCGCCGCTCAATATCACGAAGGCGGAAGTAAACCGATTCCTGCAGTCGCTGTACGAATTGACAGAAAAGTCGGCCGCTGTCATTCAGCAGGCCTCCGCGCTGGATTAGAACAACGAAAAGACGCGACACTTCGCGTCTTTTCGTTGAACGGCTCGCGCCAAGATGATGCGGCACCAATATCAGTAACGATTGAGATGCAAAGTATTGCGTCTCTACAATCACAACGACAGATGTCCCAAACAGTAAAACTAGTCCTCGAAGACGGAACCGAAATCCAGGGCGAATCCTTCGGCGCATTTACGTCCGCTGCCGGTGAGGTGGTATTCAGCACGGCCATGACCGGCTACCCCGAAAACCTTACCGACCCGTCCTTCGCCGGCCAGATTCTGGTGCTGACTTACCCCATGGTGGGCAACTACGGCGTGCCCGGCGAGGAGCTGTATGAGTCGATTTCCAAGATTTTCGAGTCGGATAAGATTCACATTGCCGGCCTGGTAGTGAACTACTACTCTGAGGAGCACAGCCACTGGAATGCCGCCAAAAGCCTCGGCGACTGGCTTAAGGAGTACAACATCCCCGGCATCTTCGGTGTGGATACGCGCATGCTCACCAAAATTCTGCGTGAGAAAGGCGCCATGCTAGGTAAGGTTGTGGCTGAAGAGGACGTAGAGCTGCACGACCCTAACCAGGAAAACCTGGTAGCCCAGGTAAGCCCCACCGAGGTGAAGCATTACGGCCACGGCCAGCACAAAATCGTGCTCGTCGACTGCGGTACCAAAACCAACATCATCCGCTGCTTCTTGGAGCGCGACGTGGAACTGATCCGCGTGCCCTGGGACTACGACTTCACACAGCTCGACTACGACGGCCTGTTCCTCAGCAACGGCCCCGGCGACCCGAAGATGTGCACCGCTACCATCGGCCACCTGCAAACCGCGCTAGGTCAGGACAAGCCCATTTTCGGCATCTGCCTGGGCTCCCAGCTCATGGGCCTAGCCGCGGGCGGCGACACCTTCAAGCTGAAGTATGGCCACCGCAGCCACAACCAGCCCGTGAAGCTTACCGGCACCCAGCGCAGCTACATCACCAGCCAAAACCATGGCTTCGCGGTAGATACTGACACGCTACCCGCTGAGTGGGAAATGCTATTCGAGAACCTCAACGACGGCACCTGCGAAGGCATCAAGCACAAAACCAAGCCGTTCTTCTCCACCCAGTTCCACCCCGAAGCCGCCGGCGGCCCTGAGGATACGGAGTATCTGTTCGATGACTTCCTGAAAGCAGTAGCCGAGCACAAGGCAGCGAAGTAACCGTGAGTCTTAAGATGTTTCGCTTACTATCACTCACATTGCTCCTCGCCCTTTGGAGTGTAGTTAATGGCTGTAGTGAGCAGGAAACGAAATTTGACAGGCATCAGTGGTCCACTACAGGTGATATAGGAAGTTTCCCGTACCGTGAGCAAATGATTGGTGACTTAGTCAAGCATCATCAATTAAAGGGCCTTACTTACCTGCAACTAATTGATTCGCTCGGTGAGCCATCGAACTATGGTGAACCCGACGGTACAATTCGGTACTTAATCGTTGAGGATTTCGAATCAGATATTGATCCAGTACACGGCAAAACACTCGACCTGACATTAGGGCCAGACTCAGTTGTAACCTCTTACGAAGTATCCGAATGGTAATGGACTGTGATAAATTGCATACAGAGCCCTGATTCAGCATGACGTTTTTTGCTTCACCTTCACGACTTCCCAACGCACCACTCTTATGCCAGCAAAACATAGAGGTTTTCCGAACTGGGGATATCTACTGTTGGGCGCTTTGGCTTTTGCAGGGTTCTATTTTGTCAAGAACATGGGCCAGCAAACGATTATGAAAGCAGTGCTTGGCGAACCGGGTGGGTTGATTACAAAAGCCATGAGTACGGCCCGAGTTTCCCCTCGGATAACCAATAGAACAGGACCAATAACTGCCAAAAACTTCAAGGTGGAGAAACTCGGCGCTACAAAAGATTCACTCTCCTTCCGCTTTTTCTTGGATGGTGAGCGTGCCGATGCCACTGTTAGGCTTTGGATGGCCAGGCGCCCGTCGGGTGAATGGCAAATAGTGAAAAGTGACACCGTCTTTACCGAATAGAAACCACTCACCTACACCATCGGCTGTAGCCGACTTAGCACGACTGCCTTTGAACATGACCGCACCAGCGGCCTGTTACCCTAACCCCTAGAATGGAAAAACCACAGAAAGTTCTCATCCTCGGTTCCGGCGCGCTGAAAATTGGCGAGGCCGGTGAGTTCGATTACTCCGGCTCCCAAGCCCTCAAGGCGCTGAAAGAGGAAGGCATCCGCACCATCCTCATCAACCCCAACATCGCCACCGTGCAGACGTCGGACAACATTGCCGACGACGTGTACTTCCTGCCTGTGACGCCCTACTTCGTGGAGGAAGTCATTAAGAAGGAGCAGCCCGATGGCATTCTGGTGGCCTTTGGGGGGCAAACTGCCTTGAACTGCGCCGTGGCTTTGTTCCGCGCTGGGGTGTTTGACAAGTACAACGTGAAGGTGCTGGGCACGCCCGTGCAAAGCATCATCGATACTGAGGACCGGGATATTTTCAAGGAGAAGCTCGACCAGATTGGGGTACTTTCGGCTCGCAGCGTGGCCGTAACGAACATGGAGGACGCGCTGGCCGCAGCCGAGAAAATCGGTTTTCCGATTATTGTGCGGGCGGCGTTTGCGCTGGGTGGCCTGGGCAGCGGTTTCGCCAATAACATGGACGAGCTGCGCACCCTGGCTCAGAAGTCTTTCACCACTTCCGATCAGATTTTGGTGGAAGAATCCTTGAAGGGCTGGAAAGAAGTGGAGTACGAAGTGGTACGCGACCAGTACGATAACTGCATCACGGTCTGCAACATGGAGAACTTCGACCCCATCGGGATTCACACCGGGGAGAGCATCGTGGTGGCTCCGTCGCAGACCTTGAGCAATCGCGAGTACCACAAGCTGCGCAGCATCGGCATCAAAACCATTCGCCACCTCGGTATCGTGGGCGAGTGCAACATTCAGTACGCCCTCGACCCCGTGTCGGAGGACTACCGCGTGATTGAGGTGAATGCACGCTTGTCGCGCTCCTCGGCGCTGGCTTCCAAGGCTACGGGCTATCCGCTGGCCTTTGTAGCGGCCAAGCTGAGTTTGGGCTACTCGCTCTCGGAGCTGAAAAACAGCGTGACCCAAACGACTTCGGCCTTTTTCGAGCCGGCCCTGGACTACGTGGTGGTGAAGCTGCCGCGCTGGGACTTGGCTAAATTTGAGGGTGTGAACCGGCAGATTGGCTCGGCCATGAAGAGTGTGGGTGAGGTAATGGCCATCGGCAAATCGTTCGAGGAAGCTATTCAAAAGGGCCTGCGCATGCTGGATACCGGCAAGCGCGGCTTCGTGGCCAATAAGCCCGAGCAGGTGGACAACGCGACCATCGACAAGCTGCTGAGCGAGCCGAACGAGGAGCGCATCTTCGCCATCAACTTGGCGTTTGAGGCCGGCTACACCCTAGGCCAGGTGCACGACCTAACCAAGATTGACCACTGGTTTCTGCAGCGCCTCTACACCATTTTCGAGCTGAGCAACAAGCTGGCGGCATGTCGTGAAAACGGGTTGAATGGGCTGGAAACAGTTCTACTGCGCAAGGCCAAGAAAGCCGGTTTCTCAGACCAGCAAATTGCCGTGAAGCTGCTCGGCGAAGGCGACGTGAAAGCCGACGAGCTACTAGTGCGCGCCCGCCGCAAGGCCCTGGGCGTGCTGCCCGTCATCAAGCAGATTGACACGCTGGCTGCTGAATTTCCGGCCAAAACCAACTACCTCTACAGCACTTACCACGGCACCGAAAACGACCTGGAGCCGGAAACCGACAAGTCGGTGGTGGTGCTGGGCTCGGGCGTGTACCGCATTGGCTCTTCCGTGGAGTTCGACTGGTGCGGTGTGCAGGCCGTGCAAACGGCTGCCGAGGAAGGCTACAAAACCATCATCATCAACTATAACCCCGAAACCGTCAGCACCGACTACGACGTTTCGGACCGGCTGTATTTCGAGGAGCTGAGCTTTGAGCGGGTGATGGATATTCTGGAGTTTGAGCAGCCCCAAGGCGTAATCCTGAGCACTGGGGGGCAAATTCCGAACAACCTGGCTACCCGCCTGGCCGCCGCCAACGCGCCTATCCTGGGTACTTCTCCGGCCCGTATTGACGAGGCTGAGAACCGCCACAAGTTTAGCAGCATCATGGACGAGCTAGGCATTGCGCAGCCCCGCTGGAAGGAGCTGACTTCGCTGGAAGCCATGTTTGAGTTTGTGGGCGAGGTAGGCTACCCCGTGCTGATTCGGCCGAGCTACGTGCTGTCGGGCGCGTCCATGAACGTGGTTTCCAACGCTTTCGAGATGGAAGCCTTCCTGAAAGCCGCCGTGGAAGTAAGCGCCGAATACCCGGTGGTGGTGTCGGAGTTTATGCAGGAAGCCAAGGAAATTGAGCTGGACGCGGTAGCCGATAAAGGCGAAATCGTGAGCTACGCCATTTCGGAGCACGTGGAGTTTGCGGGCGTGCACTCCGGCGACGCTACCATGTACTACCCGCCCCAGCGCGTGTATGTGGGCACGGTGCGCAAACTCAAAGTCATCGCCGAGAAGATTGCCAAGCGCTACGAAATCAGCGGGCCGTTCAACATCCAGTTTCTAGAGAAAAACCGCGAAATCCGGGTGATTGAGTGCAACATCCGCGCTTCCCGGTCCTTCCCGTTCGTGTCCAAGGTCTCGGGCCACAACCTCATCCGCAAGGCCACGCAGGTGCTGCTGGGCAAGAAAGTGGAGCGCGACGCCAGCGAGCTGGTTTACGACCTGCCCTTCGTGGGCGTAAAAGCCCCCCAGTTCTCCTTCACCCGCCTGCCCGGCGCCGACCCCGTACTGCGCGTGGACATGGTGAGCACCGGCGAGGTGGGCTGCCTAGGTGATACGGCCGAGGAAGCCCTGCTGAAATCGATGCTGAGCGTGGGCTACAAGATTCCGCAGAAGTCGGTGCTGATTTCCAGCGGCCCGATTCTGTCCAAGATAGCGTTGCTGGAATCGGCGCGGCTGCTGGTGCAAAGCGGCTATACCATCTACGCCACGCAGGGCACGCATCGTTTCTTTGCCGAAAACAACGTGCCCAGCTCCCTGGTCTTTTGGCCCGACGACCACCAAGAGCCCAACGTGCTGACTTACCTCAAGGAGAAGAAAATCGACTTAGTCATCAATATTCCCAAGAACCTCTCGAAGGGCGAGCTGGACAACGACTACAAAATCCGCCGCACCGCCGTGGACTTCGGGGTTGGCTTGCTCACCAACGCCCGCCTGGCCAAGGCCTTCATCCAAGCCTTCTGCACCTTGGAAATGAAGGATTTGAAGATCAAGAGCTGGAACGAGTATAAGGCGATGTAGAGACGCATACTCGCGTCTCAATCGTTGAACGAAAAGCATCATGGAAGAAGCCCCTTATCCAGCTATAAACCGAGTTATCAACTCGGAAATCATTCATCAGTACTTTGGGTATTGGCCAAACTTCCATGATGCTGAAGTCATCAAGGTGACATTTGAAACGCATATTACCGGTCGTTATTCGGTAACGTTTGTCATAGAGGCGTTTGAAATGCTGGCTGAAGTAGACGCACAAGGATTTTACAAGCAAGCCAAGCAGTGCCTAATTGAAATCCAGTTTTCCGGGGTAGAGGAAATCGATTTCAAATATTTCAACTTCCAAAATGTGCTTTTTGAATTCTGGTTTGAAGAGCAAGGCAGCTTAATTAAAGGGATTTTCAATTCTTCAACTGGTATGGAGGCAACTGTGGTAGCTGAAGAAGCCTTGGTACTAAGTCTGGCTCCAATCAAGAGTGTTACCAAACGCGGTTCACGTGGTGGCGCACAACCCCTGGGATACTAGCGGTAAAAATTGAGCGGACCGTTGACACAAGCACCGCCTAATAAGAGGCCCTACTGATAACTCAGAGAAGCTGTTCACTGATGAGTAACATGAAAAACTTCACTTCCTTCGCTGATGCGGGCGACTATAAAGCCCTATTGCAGCAAGCCCTGGAAATCAAGGCGAATCCTTACGGCTACCAGCACATCGGCAAGAACAAAACTGTCGGTCTGATTTTCTTCAACCCCAGCCTGCGCACCCGTCTCAGCTCTATCAAAGCGGCTTACAACCTCGGCGCGCAAGCCTGGGTGCTCAATGCTGGCGCCGACTCCTGGACGCTGGAAATGGCCGATGGCGCGGTGATGAACGGCGGCACGCAGGAGCACATAAAGGAGGCCATTGCCGTGATGAGCCAGTACTGCGACGTGCTGGGCGTGCGCACCTTCCCCACGCTCAAGGACCGCGAGGCCGATTACAGCGAGGAAGTGTTCAACAAGATACTGAAGTACGCCACCGTGCCTGTTATCAGCCTGGAAAGCGCCACGCTGCACCCCTTGCAGTCGTTTGCCGACCTGATTACGGTGGCGGAGCACAAGCAGAAAGAGCGCGTGAAAGTGGTGCTGACCTGGGCCCCGCACGTGCGCGCCCTGCCTCAGTGCGTGCCCAACTCGTTCTGCGACTGGTTTTCGGAAGTAGACTGGGTAGACTTCGTCATTACCCACCCCGAAGGCTACGAATTAGCCCCCCAATTCACCAAAGGTGCCCGCATTGAGTACGACCAGAAACGCGCCCTGGAAGGCGCCGACTTCGTGCAGGCCAAGAACTGGAGCAGCTACCTCGACTATGGTCAGGTTATTAGCAATGACCCTAGCTGGATGCTCACGCCCGAGCACATGGCCGGCACCCACGACGCCAAGTTCCTGCACTGCCTGCCCGTGCGCCGCAACGTGGAAGTATCGGACGCCATTCTAGATTCGCCGAACTCCTTGGTGATTCAGGAGGCCGGCAACCGGGTGTTTTCTATGCAAACGGTGTTGCACGAGATGCTGAAGTAATTATTCGCGGTTACACAGGCTCAAAAAAGCCCCCCAGCATTGATCTGGGGGGCTTTTTTGAGCCTGTGTCGTAGCTAAAACATTAATTGTGCTAATGTGCGCGAATAGTAATTTAATAAGCCGACCAAGCAGCAAGTATGCATATTGCTTACGCTTTTTATAACTTGTTAAAATAATACTAGAAATGAGTAACTTTATCTAAAGTCACTCTAGCAGTTGGATAAGGCATACACGAACAAATGGGGGGCTTTTTAGGAGACTACGGACCGGAAAACCGCGCTTGTGCTTGGTGCCGTATGTGCAGGAAAGGATGAAATAGCGAAGAGGAGGTGAGGTCAGCAGTAGAGGAAGAAAGCATTCACGAGCCCAAAAAACACGAGTTGGGCCTTTCTAAGATGGCTGTCATAGCATCCAACACTAAATAAAATGCATTTATTCCTTAATTTAAGCGCCACAAGTGCTAATGCAGGCTTGCTTTAGCAAAAACGGTCATAACATTTCTTTCACTTTTTTCACACTTTCACACTTATGCTGCCGGTTTGGCAAATCGGTATTTGTTCACTCTAACTGGGCCACAAGCCAATTCCTAAATGAAACAAAAATTTTTACTCTCTCTTGTCTGGTGCTTGCTGCTGGTGACAACCGCATGGGCTCAAACCCGGACGGTGACTGGCCGCGTAACCGATGCTGACGGGTCGGGCCTGCCCGGCGTAACAGTACTGGAGCGCGGCACTACCAACGGCGTCAGCACCAGCGCCGATGGCGCCTTTTCGCTTACCGTACAGCCGAACGCTACCTTGGTAATTAGCTCAATTGGCTATAATACCCAGACTATTCCGGTAGGCGACCAATCAGTAATCAATGCTCGTTTGGGAACAAACGAGACAGTGCTTAACGAAGCTGTGGTAGTAGGTTATGGTAGCCAGGCCAAATCAGAAGTGACCGGCTCCGTAACGCAGCTCAGCAGCAAGGACGTAGAAAACGTGCCGGTAGTAAGCTTCGAGCAAGCTATTCAGGGCCGTACGCCTGGTGTTACTATCAACCAGACCTCCGGCAAGCTCGGAGCAGGTGTTCAAATCCGGGTGCGGGGTGCTTCATCGGTAACGGCATCCAACCAGCCTTTGTACGTGATTGACGGTATTCCCGTAACGTCGCAGGACGTAGGCACCGATGTAGAGCCCTTGAACCCACTGGCTGACCTGAACCCCAATGACATCGAGTCCATTACCATTCTGAAGGATGCTGCTTCGGCGGCCATCTATGGCTCGCGGGCTTCGAATGGCGTGGTGTTGGTAACCACCAAAAGCGGCCGCCAGGGACAAACCAAGGTAAATGTTGGCTACTACGTAGGTACCAGCGAAACCACCAGAAGGCAGAAATTTCTGAACGCTGCCCAGTACAATGAGCTGTTCAGAGAGTCGGCGGCCAATGCTGGCATCACCGACCCAGATGAGGTCGATGCATTATTCCTGGATTTTGGAATCGATCTTAACTCTGGCGTTGATCAGAACTGGAGCGAAGAGGCTTTCCGTACCGGTAAAGTGTCGCAGTATGATGCCAACGTTAGCGGCGGCGATGCCAAAACCCGCTTCTACTTAAGCACTACCTACAACGACCAGACCGGTATCATCATCGGCAACCGTTTCCGTCGGGGTAGTGCTCGCATCAACCTCGACCACTCGATTACAGAAAAGGTGAAAGTGGGCTTGAACTTGTCGTTGACCCGCTCAGTGAACGACCGTATTCCGAACGACAACGCCTTCACTAACCCCGTGCAGCTGAATGCTTTGCCACCGCTTCAACCAAAAATTGACCCCGAGACCGGCGAGCTGAATCAGCTGACGCTGTATACCAACAACCTGGTTGACATAGAGCGGGTAACAAACAGAGCAGGTACGTACCGCTCATTTAGCAATGCCTACCTGTCGTTCAATCCAATTAAGAACCTGACTATCCGCACCGAAGCCGGTGCTGACTTCCTGAATCTGAACGAAGATATCTATGCTCCGGCAGGTACATCGAGTGGTGGTAATACGGGGGAAGGCTTCAGCAACCAGACGCAGGTAATGAACTACACCACCAACAATACGGCGAACTACTTGCTGACGCTGAACGAAGCAAATACCATCGAAGCCCTTGCTGGTTTCTCCTTCCAGCGCTCTGATCTCAAGCAAACCTCCGCTGAAGGGCGAGGCTTCCCGAACGCTGAGTTTACCCGAATTGCTAGCGCCGCTATCAAGACGGGCGGCTCAAGCTCCTCGCGGGACGAATTCTCGTTTGTTTCGTTCTTCGGCCGCGTCAACTACGCGTACCAGGGCAAGTACTTGCTGTCCGGTAGCGTTCGTCGCGATGGTTCGTCGCGCTTCGGTGCCAACAATAAGTATGGAACATTCGGCGCTGGCTCGGTGGGCTGGGTGATTTCGGAAGAAGGCTTCCTGCAAGACAACTCTATCGTTAATTTCCTGAAGCTGCGGGCCAGCTACGGTTTGACCGGTAATGCGGAGATTGGCAACTTCCTCTCTCGTGGGTTGTTTACTGCTCTTCCCTACGCCGACCAGGCTGGTATTCGTCCTAGCACCGTTGTTGGTAACCCTGATTTATCGTGGGAGAGCACGGCTCAAACCGACATCGGCTTAGAGTTCGGTTTCCTCGATAACCGTATTTCCGGTGAAATCGACGTTTATCAGAAAAATACGGACGATTTGCTGTTAGGCCGCCAACTCCTTTATGTAAATGGCTATAACACCGTAACCGAAAACGTAGGCAAACTGGAAAACCGTGGTCTGGAGATTTCCTTAAACACACGCAACTTCGACAAGGACTTTAAGTGGAGCACTAACTTCAACATCTCCTTCAACCGTAACGAAATCACAGAGCTGACCTCGCCTATTCAAAGCGGTCAGCTGGCTAGCGTACGTGAAGGTCAGCCAATTGGTGTTTTCTGGGGACGTAAGTACGCTGGCGTAGATCCTGCTAATGGCAATGCCTTGTACTACGCCGAGGATGGCTCAACTACTGATGAAATTACCGACTCGCCTTTACAGGTTGTTGGTAATCCGAACCCCGATTACACGGGCGGTATCACGAACACCTTCTCGTATAAAGGTTTTGACCTGAGCGTTCTCGGTCAGTTTGTATACGGCAACGACATCTACAACTCGGCTGGTGTTTATCAAGCCGTCAACGGTGACTTCTTTGATAACCAGACTATCGAGCAATTAGACCGTTGGCAGAAGCCGGGCGACAGAACTAATGTTCCCCGTGCCGAGCTTTTCTCAGGCAACGGAGCGCAGGCTTCTTCGCGTTGGGTGACAAAAGGTTCTTTCCTGCGGGTGAAGAATGTAACCTTCGGCTATACGCTGCCTGCTTCGGTAGCCAAGCTAGGGTTCCTGCAAACCGCTCGCTTATATGTACAGGCCCAGAACTTAGCCACCATTACCAACTATGATGGCTATGATCCGGAAGTAAATACTGCCGCGTTTGGCCAAGGCAACTACGTGCTGGGTGTTGATTTCTACACTCCGCCGTTGGCTAAAACCTTCTTGGTTGGTATCAATTTAGGCTTTTAATCTTCTGACGTAACTTCTGATGAAAACGATATTTTCTCGGTCGGTCGCTTTGCTGGCCTTGGGCTTAAGCCTGGGTCTGAGCTCATGCGATGACAAACTCGATATTAATCCTTCCCAATCAATAGATGCCACTACGGCGCTTGGTAACCAAGCTAATGTAGGGAGCGCCGTAGTTGGTATGTACGCCCAGCTGGGTGGTCCAACGCTCTATGGTACCGATTTGATTCTGGTGCCAGAGCTAATGGCTGCCGACAACTACATTCAGTTTCAGGGCAGTTTTACCCAATACCGCGCATTAGTTAATAGAACCACAAACGCATCAACGTCGACTGCTGAAACTACTTGGCGTGATGCGTACGAGGCTATTAACACAGCTAACCTTGTTATTGATGCGCTGCCAGTAGTAACTACACCTGCCTTGAAGAGCCAGTATGAAGGGGAAGCACGGTTTGTCCGGGCTATGCTGTACTTTGAACTAGTACGCCTTTATGGCAAGCAGTATGAGCCAGGCGGAGCCAACGCACAGCTTGGGGTGCCTATCACCCTGGTGCCAGTGAAATCGTTGGAGCAGGCTACGGTTCCGCAGCAGCGGGCTACGGTAGCGCAGGTGTATACGCAGGTTATTAACGACCTGACCTCAGCCATTGCCCTGTTGCCTGAAGAAAACCCTGCCCGCGCTACCACCTTCACCGCCAAGGCACTGCTGGCCCGCGTGTATTTGCAGCAAAGCAATTTTGCGCAGGCACGCATTCTGGCCGATGATGTTATTCGCAACAGCGGTAAGGCACTTTCGCCTACGCTTTCTTCGGTTTTCACGGGTCGTAACACCTCTGAAACGTTGCTGGAAATTCAGCAAAACGACCAGAATAACGCCGGAACATCTAACAATGGCTTAGCTACATTTTTCTCCAGTATCGGTCAGCAAGGCCGGGGCGATGTGCGCGTATTGCCTGCTTTTGCTAACCTTTACGGGGCAAACGATGCCCGTGGTACTGCTTCGCTTTTGTATGAAGGCACGGGTACCAACCGGGCTGCCGGTCAGCTACGGACGGGCAAATGGATAGCTTTCGGTCAGAACATTCCACTTATTCGCCTTGCCGAAATGTACCTGATCCGGGCAGAGGCCGACTTCAGAGCCGGGAATATTCCTTCAGCTTTGGTTGACATAAACCGTGTTCGGACCCGCTCTACGGCTACCCCGCTTACGGCTCCTCAACTGTCGCTGGCTACTATTCTGCGTGAGCGGCAACTGGAACTGGCATTCGAGGGCTTCCGTCTGCACGATCTGAAGCGCACCAGAACCAACATCTTTGTGCCAGCATCTGGTAATAACCCCGCCAGAGAGGTTGACATCAACAGCGACATTCTTGTGCTTCCCATTCCGCTGCGCGAGATTAACGTAGAGCCCGGTCTGATCCAGAACCCTGGCTACTAGTTGGATAGAGTATTGCGAAAAAGCCCCCCAGAACTTTCTGGGGGGCTTTTTTACGTACTATTTATCCGCTATTTATCCGTCAGCAATACCTGGGGGGCATTTTGGCTGTTGCCCATGATGATGACTTTGCTGTTGGCGGAAGTAGCAATGGCTTGGTTGGCCTTGATGGTTTCGTACCGCAATAGCCGGTCGCTGAGCTCGGCGCTGATGATTTTCTGGTAGTCGGCGATGCCCTGAGCTTCGAGGCGCTTGCGCTCTGCTTCCTGACGTTCTTTTTGGAGCACAAACTGCATCTTCTGGGCTTCCTGCTCGGCGGATATCTTGCTCTCGATGCTGCGCTTGACGGGCGCAGGGAGTTGAATGTTGCGAATCAGAAGCTGCTCTAGTTGCAGGCCGCGCTGTTGGAAGTCACGGTTGATGGTATTGTAGATGCGATTTTGGAATTCGTCGCGGCGGGTGGAGTAAAGCGCCACGGCATCATAGTACACAGCATTGTCGCGGATACGGGTGCGCGTAACGGGCCGCACAATGGCATCCTGATAATTGGGGCCGATGGTAGAGAGAATATGCGGCGTGCGGGCGGGCACCACGCGGTACAGCACCGTCAGGTCGATGACAACTTCCAGCCCGTCGGCCGTGAGCACCTGGATGGCATCGTCGCCGGCGCGCTGGCCTTCCTCGCGCTGCACCGACATGGTATAGTTCTGGGTGCGCGTGTCAAATTTGGTCACATTCACCAAAGGGTTCACTACGTTCAGGCCGCTGATAAGAATGCGCGGCTGCACCTTGCCAAACAATGTCTGAACGCCCACCTGTCCGGCATCAATCTGCACTACGGTGCTCAGCGCCAGCCCCAATACTACCAGCGTTGCGCCCGCAAACAGCAGCAAGCTGCGAAACCGATGCGCGGAATACGATATCTTACTCGCATTATACCCCACAATAAGTAGCACGAGGCCAACGAAAACTAGGGTCATAGCCGAGGGATTTGGGTGGAACAGGACGCGGCCAAGTCAGCGCAAATTGCCCCTCAGCCGCTACGAAAAGATAAGCTTTTGCCGGCTGTTTTGGAAGCCCGGCTTCTACTTGGCTATTTCCCCACCTCCTGCTCGTCCTCGTCGTCCTCATCGTCTTCATTCAGCGCATCGAAGTCGATTTCTTGGGCCAATTCCAAGGCTTCTTCGATAACAGCATCCATCATGGGCTTGGTATCCGCGTCGAGGGTGCGCTCGAAAAGCTGCAGAATCTGCTCGCCCTCGTCGTTCACGTACAGATTGGTGTAGAGGCGCTCAAACAGCTTGGCGTCGCGGGTAATGACGTTGTCGATGTCGGCGACGGAGCGAGCGCCCAGCGCGCGGTGCAGCACATCCAGCACACGGCGGCTTTCTTCGTGGTCGCCCAGGTCGGTGAGCAGCTTAAGCAAGGACATAGCTACGCCCAGGCGCACGCGCTCAAACCGGAAGGGAACATCGGCGCGGGTGGCGTGCTCGAAAGTGGCATACGCGGCCGTGTCGGGCTCAGTGAGGTAGTAGGCCGCATCGGCGTCGGTGCGGAAGGCAGCGCGCAGCAGTTGTTCGTAGCGAAGAGCACTCATGGTGGCAGGGAAATATGGAGAAGGAAGAAAAGGCTGAGCTTGGCCTGGGTTGGCTCCGAAAAAGCCCCCCAGCTACTAATGACGTAACCTAAAGAGCGAAAGGTACGATTGAAGAAAAGACGCGCGCGCTTTTTAGCCGTCACTTCATTGCAGCCGCTCGCTCAGCTGCCCTGAGGCGGCGACAAAATTCCTTCATTTATATCCTATCATTCCAACCTTCCTACAGATGACACATAAGAAAAAATGGCTGCTATTTGCCCCATCCGGGCTCATGATTATTGGTTTTGGCACCTGCCTGATTCAGTGGGCTACCGCTTTGCAGCGCAAACAAGTGCCTACCGGCGAGTGGGTAGCCGCCGGTACATTGGCGCTGGGCGTGTTCAATGCCGGACTATGTGTATTTGGGCGGGGCGTGGCTGAAGGCGTGCTGCACGAAATCCGGGAGAAAGGCCCGTCGGCGGTTGTAGCAGCTGAGATTCCGCAGGAGTAATCATTAAATCGCGCCGGATAAATTCGGGGTGCGATGTTGCTTCTCAACTATCAGAGAGGATGTAGAATAAAAAGCCCCCCGTAGCGCGCTTCGGGGGGCTTTTTTGTGGCTTTTTGAAAGCATGAATTATTATGTTCCGTCGGGGTTTTGCAGCCCAGACAGGCCCGCTGCTTCGCGGCGGCGCTCTTCATCATTCTGCATATCATTGAGCTCAATATTAAGCGCGTCGCCGGAAATCTGAATTTCGCGCAGCGACATCGCCAATGATACCAGCAGCGCCAGCAAACTCGCGCCGAAGATAAACTGACCCGCCTGCACGAAGCCCGCAAACAGCAGAAACATGCACAGCACGCAGCCAAACATGCTGGCTATCCCCACCGCCTGCATATTACGCACAATCACGAGGCGCTGGCGCAGGTTCTGAATCTGGAGCATCAGGTGCGAGCTATGCGTGGTCTGATACTGCGATTTGAGCGTGCGCACGCGGTTGGCCAAGGCCATGAAGCGGTTGGTATAAGCCAGCAGCAGCAGCGACAATGCCGGAAAGAGTAGCGCCGGGGTAGTAAGCGTAATTTCCATAGAAAGAGAGTAATACGCGGCCTGAGCAGCAGAGGTATTCTTCTACAGCACCTTCACCACCAACTGCGAAGCGTGCTCCGGCGAGTGGTAGAGGCGGTGCGTGGCTTTCTGGAAATCCTCGTCTTTGGCTTCGTAAATATTAGGCACAAAGGTCTGCGGATTGCGGTCGACGAGCGGAAACCAGGAGCTTTGCACCTGCACCATCAGGCGGTGGCCTTTCTTGAAGGTGTGACACAAGTCCTGCAAGGCAAAGGGTACGGCCGTTACTTCATTGGGTGTAAAGGCTTTGGGTTGCGAAAAGCTTTCCCGGAAACGGCCGCGCATTACTTCAGAGCGCACGAGCTGCTGGTAGCCGCCCAGCTTTACATTGGGCAGGTTGCGTGGGTTGTCGGGCGTATCGTTTGGGTACACATCAATGATTTTGACAACCCAATCCGCATCGGTTCCGGTGGTGGCTACTTGCAGCAGCGCCTGAATAGGGCCAGCAAGGGTAAGGTCTTCGGTGAGCACGTCAGTCTGGTAGGTGAGCACATCGGGGCGGCGGCTGGCGAAGCGCTGGTCGTCGGTCATGTACTCGCGCGTCATGCCGGTGGCGGTGGCTTCAGTGAAGGGAACCGGCTTGGCGGGGTCACTGATATATTCGTCAAAAAGCCCCCCAGCGGCAGTAGCGGTGGGTTTACTGAACGAAATTTGCCCCCCAGGCTGGAAAAACAACGTCCGATCTTTCACTTGCTTGGGCGGCCAAGCATCAAAGGTGCGCCAGCGGTTCGTGCCACTCTCGAAGATGTAGGCTTCGGGCAGTTTTGGGTCGGTTGGCTTCTCGGCTTTCAAGTGCGCCCGGAAAAACGGCGCTTCAATGCTGTCCTGGTAGAAAAGCGACGGCGACGCGCCGTAGGCCACGTTGCCCACCATTTCGCCGGTGCCCCGCGCCCAGCCGCCGTGTACCCACGGCCCCATCACGATGCGATTGGAAAGCTTAGGGTTCTGATTTTCGATGGTTTTGTAGGTTTGCAGCGCTCCGAATAGGTTTTCGGCGTCGTTGAAGCCGCCTACGGTGAGCACGGCCGTCTTCGTGTTCAGATCTTTCAGGTGCGGACGCAGGTTGCGCGCCTGCCAGAACTCATCGTAGTTGGGGTGAGCCATCAGGTCGTTCCAGAAGGCAACATTATCCTTGAAATAACGCTCATTGGCATTTTTGAGTGGCCCAAGGCGCAGAAAGAAGTCGTAGCCATCGGGCGTGCCGTGCTGAAACGACGGGTTGCGGTTGGGAGTGGGCTGGGGGCGGGGCTGCCCGAAGCTGGCCAGGAAGTTGAAAGCATGGGGCAGAAAGAAGGCTCCATTGTGGTGAAAGTCGTCCCAAAACCAGTCGGCAATTGGGGCCTGCGGTGAGGAAGCCCTGAGCGCCGGATGCCGGCTAGTCAGGCCCACCGACGTGTAGAAGCCCGGATACGAAATGCCCCACTGACCCACGCGGCCATTGTTGCGGGGGCCTTTTTTGACCAGCCACTCAATGGTATCAAACGTGTCGGTGCCTTCGTCAATGTCCTGTTTGCCACGAGGCTTATCCTTGGCCGGGCGCATGTTCACAAACTCGCCCTCCGACATATAAGCCCCCCGAACATCCTGATACACAAAAATGTAGCCCTCGCGCATTATGGTAGGTGATGGACCGAGCGCTGTTTTATACGTGTCGGGGCCATAAGGGCCGGCCGAGTACGGCGTGCGGTTCATGAGCACCGGGTAGCGCTTGGTGGCTGCGTCGGTGGGAGCGTAGATGATGGTGTGCAGCTTGCGGCCGTCGCGCATAGGCACCAGCTGCTCCGTTTTGGTGTAATGCTGGCGCACATACACCGAGTCGGCATTGATTTTCTGCCCATACGCGGTTGTGCTGGTCAGCAGCACGGCGGTGGCTAGCAGGCGAAAGAATAACGGTAGCTTCATCGGCGGAGGAAAAAGTGGATGGTCGGCAGAAAGAATACGACGAAAGTAACAGAGATTCGCGCACTGCTACCAGCGGAATAGTACCTTGCTTTAAAAGTTGCGCTGAGCTGCTCTGTCCGCTGAGTTATTTGTCCTTTTTGTTGTTCCAGCACTAGCTGGTCATTTTTAATCCATGAAGAAACCCACTACCTGGCAGACTTACCTCTCCGCCAGCTCTTTCCAAACCCTGTTTTTCCTTTTACTGCTACCGCTTTGGAGCCTGACCGCGGCCCAGGCCCAAACGACCGCGCCAGCTTCCAACGCTGGCACTCTGCTTACGCCTTCCCAATTCCTGGGCTATCCGCTGGGGGGCAATTTTACGCCCCATTCAGAGCTGCTACGCTACGTAGACCATGTAGTGCAGAACTCCGGTGGCCGGATGCGCCTGCAGCCCTACGGCCGCACCTACGAAAATCGGCCGCTGGAAGTGGTGCAAATCGCGTCGCCCGAGAACCTGAGTCGGCTAGAAGAAATCCGCCGCAACAACCTGCGTCGGGCCGGCCTGGAAAGCGGTGCGGCTAAAGCCGCTGAACCAGCCATCGTGTGGTTGAGCTACAACATTCACGGCAACGAAGCGGTATCGTCGGAGGCCATGATGCAGGTGCTTTACGACTTGGCCAACCCTCAGAATCAACAGACCCAGCAGTGGCTTCAGAATACGGTGGTGCTGCTGGACCCGTGCGTAAACCCTGATGGCCGCGAGCGGTATGCGCAGTGGTACAACCGCGTGCGCAACCGCACACCCAACGCTTCACCTTACGCCTGGGAACACCACGAACCTTGGCCTGGGGGGCGTTTTAACCATTATTACTTCGATTTGAACCGCGACTGGGCCTGGCAAACGCAGCAGGAAAGCCAGCAGCGCGTGGCACTGTATAGCCAGTGGTTGCCCCAGGTACACGCCGACTTTCATGAGATGGGCGTAGATAACCCGTATTATTTCTCGCCCGCGGCCAAGCCTTTTCACGCGGATATAACGCCTTTTCAGCGGGAATTCCAGAACACGATTGGCGAGTACAACCGTAAGGTGTTCGACCAGAACAACTGGTTGTACTTCACCCGCGAAACCTACGACCTGTTCTATCCCAGCTACGGCGACACGTATCCTTCGTTCAACGGCGCCATCGGGATGACCTATGAGCAAGGTGGATCGGGCCGGGCCGGGGTTCAGATTCTGAAATCTGATGGCGACACGCTCACGCTCAGCCAGCGGATTGCCCACCACCACGCCGCGAGCATGGCCACTATTCAAGCCACGGCCGAGCGCCACGACCCGCTGGTACGGGAGTTTGAGAAGTATTATACCACCGCTCGCACCAAGCCCGGCGGTGACTACAAAACGTACGTGCTGGCCGCCTCCAACGACCCTGGCCAACTGGAAAGCCTTCGCAAATACCTCGATCGGCAGCAGATCAGCTATGGCTATGCGCCGCGTAAAATGCGCACGAAGGGCTTCAACTACACCACTGGCAAAAATGAATCGGTGGAAATACAGCCCCGCGACCTTGTGGTGAGCATGTATCAGCCTAAGTCGACGCTGGTGAAGGTGCTGTTTGAGCCGCGCCCCGCGCTGGAAGATTCACTGACCTACGACATTACCGCCTGGGCTTTGCCGTATGCCTATGGCTTGAAGGCATATGCGCTGAAAGAACAGTTGAAAGGTAGCGATGCAGCAACTGCCAGAGCACCTTCAGCACCAATTCGTAACGCGCCCGCTACTGGTACTCCGTATGCCTATGTGGCCCGCTGGACCAATATTCAGGACTTGCGCTTTCTGAGTCAACTCTTGCAGAAAAAGGTGAAAGTGCGGGTAGCGGAGCTGCCATTTGAAGCGGAAGGACAAAAGTATCAGGCCGGTACGCTGGTTATTACCCGCACCGGCAACGAAAACATGGGCCCTCGCTTCGACCAGATTGTACGCGCCCAGGCCGACTCGATGGGGGTGATGGTGCAGGCCGTGCGCTCGGGCTTCTCCACTACGGGCGCCGATTTTGGGTCTAGCTCGGTTCGTTATGTGAAACAGCCTACGGTGGGCCTGGTGGCCGGTGAAGGCATTTCGCCGACCGCGTTTGGCGAGATATGGCACTTCTTTGAGCAGCAAATCGGCTACCCTGTTACCGTAATAGGCACGGACTACCTGAATAGCATTCCGCTGCAAAAATTCGACGTGCTCATTCTGCCCGATGGCAACTATGCCGATATCTACCCCGAAAAAAGCCTGGAAAATCTGAAGACCTGGGTGCGGGCCGGTGGTAAGCTGATTGCGATGGAAGGTGCCGCCGCTTACCTCGCCAATCGCAAGGATTTCCTGCTGAAAACGAAGCCAGCCGATACCGCTGCCGCCAAAAAAGCCAGTCCTTACGCGCCGCTGCGCCGTTACGCCGATTCCGAGCGGCGTCAGATTGAGGAGCGTGTGCAGGGCAGCGTTTACCGGGTGCAGCTCGACAATACGCACCCCCTGGCCTTCGGCTACGGCTCTACTTACTACGCTTTGGTGCGCGATACGCTCAATTACCGCTTTCTGGGCGACGGTGGCTGGAACGTGGGTATTCTCAAAAAGGAAGGCTCTGCCGCAGGCTTCACCGGCCGTCGGGCCCGCCAGAAGCTCACCGATACGTTTGTGCTCGGTACACAAGGCATGGGCCGTGGCCAGGTAGTGTATCTGGCTGATAATCCGCTGTTTCGCGGGTTCTGGCAGGGGGGCAAGCTGCTGTTTGGCAATGCGCTGTTCTTTGTCGGACAGTAGGCTCCGTGCTCCTAATAAGTGCATTAAAAAAGCCCCCCAGAAGTTCTGGGGGGCTTTTTTAATGCACAAAAACTAAAAAATACTAATCGACAACGTCTTCAACTTTGTTGCCGACTTTGTTAGCACCTTTCTTCACGGCTTTACCGGTTTTCTTGGCGCCTTTTTCTACGGCTTTGCCAGTTTTCTTACCAGCACGCTTTACGTCTTGGGTAGTGTTGTAACGCTTCTGGCCAACTTCAGTGCGGCCGGTGCGGGTGGTAGTTTCTGACTTTACAGTACCATTGTCACGCACGTCAACTTCCGTTTTGGTGGTGTTGCCGGTAGCTTCGTTGCCAGTAGTAGTGGTAGTAGTCTGCGCGAAGGCAGCGGAAGAAAAAGCTGTTGCGAAGAACAGCAAAAGAGCCTTTTTCATAACGAGTTTGATAAGTAAGGGAGAAGACAAATGTGTCTTACGGGGCCTTATACGGCAGGCCCGCAAATAAGTACGTCTTATTTCCTTCTTTCTTACAGTTGAGCTACAACTTGGGCTCAGTTGGCAGCAGCAACGAGCTGTCGCCGTAGCTCAAAAACCGATAATCGTGCGCTAAAGCATGGTCGTAAACGCACCGCCAATCGGGGCCGATAAGTGCCGCTACAAGCAGCAAAAGAGTGCTTTCCGGTTGGTGGAAGTTGGTTACCAAGCCATTTGCTACCCGAAACTGGTAGCCGGGCGCAATAAGCAACTGGGTGGTAGCGCGCAGAAAGGAGCTGCCCGTGCTTTCCAGGTGCTGAAGCAGCGCTTGTAAGGCCTGCGTGAAAGAAACAGCGGTTGCTTCCTCGTAAGGCTGCCACTGTCCAACGTGCAGCTCGGTAGCTGGCACGTCGGTCGGTTGGTTGGCTAGCTTGGCGCCCAGCCAGTACATACTTTCCAGGGTGCGCAGACTGGTGGTACCCACTGCAATGATGGGTAAGGGCGCATGCGCCAGCAATTGCCGGAGCACGGCCGCGTCCACCACAAAATGCTCGCCGTGCATGGCGTGACCGGCCATCATTTCGGCCTTCACCGGTTGAAAAGTGCCTGCACCCACGTGCAGCGTCACGCGAGCCGTTTGGAAGCCGTGGGCGGTTAAGTCGGTCAGGACGGCGTCGGAGAAGTGCAGGCCGGCCGTGGGAGCCGCTACGGCGCCCTCATTTGCCGCGTACACGGTTTGATAGCGCACCGCATCCACGTCGGTATCCTCACGGTTGAGGTAGGGCGGCAGCGGCAGATGCCCGGCGTAGCGCAATACTTCCGCAAAAGGCAGCGCGGCCGGTTCCCAGCTGAACTGAATAAGCGAATAGCCTTCGGCAGCCTCTACGCGTTCCGCTGTAAGCATTGCTGGTTTTTCATCAACGCTAAAAACCAGCTGAACGGACCCTGTTTTCCAGCGCTTGCCATTGCCTACCAAGCATTTCCAAATGCAGCTGCCGGTTTGCTGCATGGCTGGCTCCACGGCCCGGTGAGGCGCTACGGGTTCCAGACAAAACAGCTCCACTACGCCACCCGTGGGCTTCTGGCAAAACAGCCGCGCCCGCACCACCTTCGTGTCGTTGAAGACCAGCAGAGCGCCGGGGGGCAATTCGGAAGGTAGATTGTGGAAGCGTTGATCGGAGATTTGCCCCCCACGGTACACCAGCAGGCGCGACTGGTCGCGGTTGGGCAAGGGCTCCGGCGCAATGCGGCTGGGGGGCAATTCGTAGGTGAAATCCTGAATGGAAAGCTGACGAGGATCGGAGAAGGCGGACATGGCTGCAAAGGTAAGCAGGCCGTCGGCGGCTGGCGCGCAAAAGTCAGCCGCCCATTACGGTAAGAACGTCATGCAGAGCGGTAGCGAAGCATCTCGCGTGTTTAGCGAGAGTACTAATCAAGCATCAGCACGCGAGATGCTTCGCTGCGCTCTGTATGATAGATGATTCTTGCAAATCAATGTGCTTAATCCGCCCGTTGGAAAAACATCAAATGCTGTTGCGGCAGGCTTTCCACGCTTTCAATAAACTCGAGCCCCACGGCAGCCATTTCCTTGCGGGCCTGCTCTATGCTCATCTTGTGGATACGCTTAATGGGCACATTTACGTCCTCGGCACGGTACTCCACCAACGCCAGCCGCCCCGTAGGCGTGAGGCTTTTGCGGATAGCGGTCATCATTTCGCGTGGGTAGTCAAACTCGTGGTAGGCATCCACGATGAGTACCAGATCGACACTGTTGGGGGGCAAATTGGGGTTTTGCTTGGTGCTTAGAATGGGCTCAACGTTGGATACTTTGTTGCGAGCCTTGTTCTCTTTCAAATAAGCAATCATCTCCGGCTGAATATCAACCGCAAGTACTTTGCCTTGCGGCACCAGCTGGCTCATCTGAAAGGCGAAGTACCCGGTGCCCGCGCCAATATCGGCCACCACGTCAGTGGGCTTCAGCTTGAGCTCGCGCAGCAGAATATCGGTGCCTTCCTCCTGCTGCCGATCATCGCGCTCCAGCCAGCCCGCGCCCTCATGACCCATTACGTGGGCAATCTGGCGGCCCATATAGTACTTGCCGATGCCATTGGGGTCGATGGGGGGCTTAATTTGGTAACCGCTGGTATCGCGCGAGGCACTCAGGCGCTGCTCCGTTTCGAGCGGGAAACGGCTTTCGGTGGGGGGCTGCGTGCAGGAAGTGGTCTGGATAAGCAGCGCGGCTGGCAATACAATCCACGAAAAAATCAGCGAAACGATATGCATAGAAACAAACAGGGATGCTACAGATGAGCTAAACAGCCGAGAGGCCCGAAGCGTTCGGAAAATAAATCTGACCGCACTTTGGCACTCCGCCACAAGCGGAAGCGCTTTATATAACGTCGGCTAATTCAGAAAAAATATATTCAAAACGACGATTTTATCCACCCCTTTCTACCTTTGGCCCGTACAAAACATCGTTTTTGTTTCTTTTAACCACATTTTACGCCCCATGAAACACCTGTCCGGACTCTGGCACAAGCTGACACTCGTTGTAGCCGTAACTGCCGCTTTGAGTAGCTGTAATCGCGCCGAATACGCTATGCTGCCCAAAACAACATCGTATCATGGCACTGCACAGCGCGCCGTAACGGTAGCTCCGGCCACCAAGGAAACTGCCGTAACCGAAGTTGCTCCCGTTGCCGAGGCTCCTGTAGCAGTTTCAGAAGAAGTAGCTATTGCTCGGCCGGTTGAGGCTCCCACGGCCTCTGTAGCCGTAACTGAAGCTCCTGCTCAAGCTGCTACCGCAGTAGTTGCTACGCCAGCAAAGTCTGCCGTGACGGCTCCTAAGCTGAACTTGATGCAGAAGGCGTTAGTGCAAAAAATCGCTAAGAAAGCCGATAAGCTGTCAAGCAAAATGCAGATAAAACAGCGCACTGAAACAGCAGAAGCTGAAAGACTTGGAGGCAAACTGCGTCAAGGTATCATCCTAGTCATTGTTGGTCTCTTGGTAGGCTTATTAGGTTTCGTTGGTGGGCCAATCGGAACGATATTCGGTATAATATCTACCATTCTCGTTCTTGTAGGTATAGTTCTTATTGTTCTCTATTTGCTGGATGAGTTATAAGAATAATATTCCACAAAAAAGCCCCCCAGTATTACACTGGGGGGCTTTTTTGTGCTTGAATTGAATCAGAATTACATCGGGTCTACATCAGCAACGATACGGGCCTGCTTGAACTCCTTCTGGTCCTTCACCACGTTTATAGCCGCCAGCACTTCGGCCTTGGCCTGCTTGAGCACCGTATGCTCCCGGTCAATCTTAACCGTAATTTCCTGAAGGTAGAAGTTGCGGATGCGGAAGATATACGGCGCTTCCGGCCCCAAAACAGCTTCGCGCCCCAGCCTTTCCACCAGCTCCTGCGTAAGCAAAATAGCGGCCTGCTCAGCCAGCAGCTGATCTACGTGCTTCACCGTAAGCCGGATTACGCGCATGAAGGGCGGAAAACCGTACTCGCGGCGCTGCCCTATTTCGTACTCATAGAATTCGAGGTAGTCATTGCGGATCACCTTATCGAAGATAACCTGAGTCGGGTCGGCGGTCTGGATGATGACTTTGCCTTTTTTGCCTTTACGCCCGGCGCGGCCGCTTACCTGCACAAACATCTGGAAGGCCCGCTCGTGCGCCCGAAAATCGGGGTAGTGAATGATGCTGTCGGCATTGATAATGCCCACGAGGCTCACATTGGCGAAATCTAGGCCCTTGGTCACCATTTGCGTACCCACCAACACGTTCGTCACCTGATTCTCGAAGTCAGCAATGATTTGCTGGTATGAGTTTTTGGCGCGGGTCGTGTCTAGGTCCATGCGCTGCACGTTGGCGGCGGGCAGCATGATTTTGAGGTCGTCCTCAATCTTCTCGGTGCCAAAACCGACTGTTTTCAGAGCGCGAGAACCGCAGGCGGGACATTCCACGGGCATACGGTCGTTGTAGCCGCAGTAGTGGCAGCGTAGCTCGTGGCTGTGCTTGTGGTAGCTTAGGCTCACGGCGCAGTTCTTACACTTCGGAATCCAGCCGCAGTCGAGGCAATTGATAAAAGGGGAGTAGCCGCGGCGGTTTTGAAACAGAATTACCTGCTCCTTCAAGCCCAGCTTGCGCTCAATCTCACTCAGCAGCTCGGGCGTGAAGTGATTGTGCATCTTCTTCGCCTCGCGCTGCTTGCGCGTATCCACCAGCTCGATTTCAGGCAGGCCAGCTTCGCCAAAGCGCTTGGTAAGCTGTACTAAGCCCCAACGTCCAGCCCTAGTCTGGTAATAGGTTTCGACAGCCGGTGTAGCCGAGCCGAGCAGCGTTTTTGCTCCCTGGAAGTTGGCCATCATCAGCGCCACCTCGCGGGCGTTGTAGCGCGGTGCTGGCTCGTACTGCTTGTAGCTCGACTCGTGCTCCTCATCCACGATAATCAGCGCGAGGTTATCAAACGGCAGAAACACCGCCGAGCGCACACCCACCACCACCTGAAACCGGCCTGAGAGCACCCCGTTCCACACTTCCACCCGCTCGTTATCCGAGAATTTGGAGTGATATACGCCCAAACGCGTTCCAAATACCCGCATCAGCCGAGTCACGATCTGGGCGGTAAGGGCAATTTCGGGCAGCAGGTACAGCACCTGTCCACCACCATCCAAGGCATTACGGATAAGGTCGATGTAGATTTCGGTCTTGCCCGCGCCCGTCACGCCGTGCAAAAGCACAATGTCGCGCTGACTGAACTGGGTTAATACTTCGTCGCGGGCAGTGGTTTGGGCTTCGCTCAGCGTAAAGTGCAGCTTGGCTTCGGGCTCATCATCAAGCGGGAAGCGCGACACGATCACGTCGAACTGCTCCAGCACGCCGTTTTTGATGAGCGTATTCACCGCCGACGGCGAGAGGTGCGGGCTACTGGTCAGGGCGCTTTTCTCTAAGCCCCGATGATTGGCGTGGATATTCTGATACACCGGCACACGCTGCAAATAGCGCATCAGCACATCAAGCTGCTTGGGCCGGCCAGCTAGTTGGCCAAACAGCGTTTCCAGCGCACTTTCCTCAATAAAATGATGGGCCAGCCGCACTTTCTTCACCACTTTGGGCGAATACTTATCGGCCAGATGCTCAAACAGAAAGATGATATCCTTCTGCATCAAGGACTTAATTACCTTATGAAAGTTGCTGTTGCCAAGCAGCTCCCCAACTTCGGTAAACGTCATCGACTTACCATCCTCAGTGCTCAGCGCCGTCAGAATCTGCTGCTCCTGCTCCGAGATAGGGTAGGGGCTACCCTCGGCTATAAAAGCGGGGTGCAGCTGAATGCGCGACTCGGAGCTAAGCTTCAGCGCCGAGGGCAAGGCCGCGTTGATAACCTCGCCCAGCGTACACATATAATAGTCAGCCATCCAGCGAAATAGCTTCAACTGTGGCTGCGTCACGACGGGCGCGTCGTCGATGAATTCGAGAATGTACTTGGCCTGATACTGGGCTGGTGGAGTTTCGTGTACAGCCGCTACGATGCAGCTAAGCGTTTTTTTGGCTCCAAACTGCACAATTACCCGTCCCCCGATCACGACCTCGTCGTTCATCTCGTAGGGCACGCGGTAGGTGTACAGCTTGGGCAGGGGCAAGGGCAGGATTACGTCGGCAAACAGCGTGACGCGGTCGGTAGCCGCCGGCTCCGGCGAAACAAAATCAAAAGTGAGGCTCAACGGAAAGAATAGGCAAGGTCGGAAGGTAAAGATAACAGGAGATGCGGCGCGGACCTGCGCTTGCTCTCTGCTATTCTTAGGAATGCGGCAGTATACACACCCTATTTACTAAACCGTTATAAGGGTTAAATGCCCCAAAAAATCCCCTGCCAATTACTGCTACAGCTGCGCTAATGCCTCAGCCACAGTATGAACCGGCTGTTGGCAAGCCCGATTGAAACACACGTAAAGCGTGGTTTGACCACCAAGCGCCGGGCGCTGCTGCAATAAGGGAAGCTCGTCGGTAGGAGTGAGGCTACCTGCTAACACCACATTGGGCAAAAAGTGCTGACTCAGTTCTTTTCGGGCCTCTTCTGCCTCAGGTCCCACAATCGCAATTTCGGCCGTCGGCCGCAGGAAGGCCGCATACAAGCTAGCCCAATTGGTGAGGTGCTGCGGTTCTTTTATCATCAACTCCTGCACTTGCGCCAACATGATAGCGGCCAGTTCGCTCTGGGGTGCTTTTTCTAAGTGCAGGCCCAGCCGGTGCAGGTTGTGCGCCATGAGCGAGTTGGAGGCAGGAATGACATTGTCAAATAGCTCCTTTTTGCGGGCAATTAAGGCCTCGCCATTGGCATCAGTATAGAAGAAAAGATTCTCTGCTGGATCGAAGAAGTTTTCCTGTACATAATCAGTAAGTGCCGCGGCCTCACGCAGCCATTGGCTGTCAAAAGTGGCTTCGTACAGATTCATATATGCCTGAATGACCAAGGCATAATCTTCCAGGAATCCGGCAATTGTGGCCCGGCCCGCTTTGTAATTGCGCCACAAACCCGAACCATTGCGCAGGTTTGTTTGAATAAATTGTGCGTTGCGCAGGGCTAATTCCAGAAACGATTTATCACCGAAAGCGCGGTATGCGTTGATGAGGCCGTTGAGCATGAGAGCATTCCAGCCCGTCAGAATCTTGTCGTCGGTAGCGGGCCGCACGCGCTTGGCACGAGCCGCCATGATCTTTTTCTTCCAGCCCTCCACCAGCTCCGCAAGCACCTGGGGGGCAATTTCGTGGGCCAGTGCGAAGTCCTCGTTCGACTGGCGGCGGTGCAGGATGTTCTGCCCGTGCTCCCAGTTGCCGGCAGCCGTGCAGTTGTAGTAGGCTGAGAACATCAGCTCTTCATCACCCAGAATATCGCGTAATTCATTCTTGGTGAAGACGTAAAACTTTCCTTCTACACCTTCACTATCGGCATCCAGCGAGGAATAGAACCCGCCTTCCGGACTTGTCAGCTCCCGGCGTACGAACTCAACTGTATCATACACCACTTTCTTGTACAACTCGTCCTTCGTCGCTTGATACGCTTCAACATACAGACTGACGAGTTGCCCGTTATCATAGAGCATCTTCTCAAAGTGAGGCGCAAGCCACTCCTCATCAACCGAGTAGCGGGCAAAACCACCGCCTGCCTGATCATAAATGCCCCCCCAGGCCATTTCACGGAGGGTTCGGTTAATCTGGTCGAAGAGGTCCTGGTTGCCTGTCAGATGGTGGGCACGCAGCAGAAAGCGCCAGACGCTGGGCATTGGAAACTTGGGCGCCCGGTTCAGGCCACCCCGTTCCCGGTCAAATTTGCCCCCCAGATTATCCAGTAGCAACTCAAATTGTTTGTCCGACACCGTAGCGGCGGCTGGCCCTAAACTGTATTTAGCCAAGTCGCTGGTTTGCAGAATATTGGCAAACTGCTCTGCCGATTCATCCAGTTCAGCCCGGTGCTCCCCCTGATATGCTTGGCCGATGCTGGTGAGCAGCTGGGTCCAGTTGCGCGGTGGGAAGTAGGTGCCGCCATAGAAAGGCTTCGCATCGGGGTTTAAAAATACATTGAGCGGCCAGCCGCCTTGTACGCCCATCGCGTGTACGGCATCCATATACACCTGATCCACGTCGGGGCGCTCTTCCCGGTCTACTTTGATGCACACGAAATACTCGTTCATTATCTGCGCAATGGGCTCATTTTCAAACGACTCACGCTCCATCACGTGGCACCAGTGACAGGCGGCGTATCCAATGCTTACCAGTATCGGCTTTTGCTCGGCTCTGGCCTTTTGCAGCGCCTCCTCACCCCACGGGTACCAGTTTACCGGATTGTGCGCGTGCTGGAGTAGGTAGGGGCTGGTTTCGCGGCTAAGAAAGTTGGTATAAGCGGGCATTTGAGGGCTAGACATAGGATAAAATAGATATGATGCTTGTTAACGAAGAAACCCGGCTAAAAAGACCGGGTTTCATTTTACGTTTCAGAAGTAGGTTGGTCGGCCGAGGGTGCCGGCTTTTTGCGCGGAGGCCTTGCCCGGCGCTTGGGGGTCGTTTTAGCAGGCTTTGTTTCCGCCGTGGGGGGCATTTCCTGTGCAGGCGCTATGGGAGCGTCCAAGGCTGGCGAGCTAGGCGCGACCAACGTAAGGGAAAGTTGCTCAGGAGTTGGTGTCGGCGGCTCGCTGGCTGGCTTACGTCGGGCCGGACGAGCAGCGCGTGGCTTGCTTTCAGACTTCGCCGCAGCTGCTTTAGTAGGTTTGCGGGAAGTTTTGGCTGCTTTTATCTGCGCCGCTGTACGTCGCTTAGGCCGCGCCGATGCAGGTGTGGAAGTGACCGGCGCTGTTCCGGATTCTGCTACCTCAGAAGTAGCCTGTTCTTCCACTACAGCGGACTGAGCAGAAGCCTCAACAGTTGAGTCTGTGTAGTCAGCCGTCTCGACTGGTAAGCTGGGGGGCATCTCTACCGCCGCTTCTACTATTTCTGGTTGCTGGGAAGAATCATCAGCAGTCGGAAGTTCGTCATCTGTTGAATTGGCTAACGACGCGGCCAACTGTGCGGCCTTCTTGCGGCCACTGCGCTTAGCTCCACCCCGCGACCGACGTTTCTTCTTGAATGGGGCGGCTTCTGTCACCTCAGGTGTTTCTTCGTCACTCACTGCTTCATCCAAGGCAGGAGGAATGTAGGGCGCAGGTAAAGAAGCAACCGCAGCAGGAGTTATTATACGCTGGGGGGCATTTTCAGCCTCTCCTATATCAATACGCTCTTCTTCATCAACTTCAGGTACCGCAATTGGGTGGGGCTTAATGGGTGCTGGCAGCGAGTGAAGCTGTTTCTGCACCTCTCGAATTTCTGGCCGCACATCCACTTGGTTGCCAAGCCGTTGCAGACGAGTAAGCGTAGCTTCCAGAAACTGTCGGTGCTCGGGAGAAGCTGGGTACAGCGGACGGTGAGCCATTGCCTGGCGCACAGCATCCCACTCTTTTAGAAAGCGTCCAAAATTGCTGTCGAAATATTCGCGCGAGAAACGCTCCCAGACGTATTCTTCCGCCACTGCCGTCGGATGAATCATATCAGCGGCATAGAACCGATAATCCCGCAAATCATCCATTAGCAGCTCATACGCCGGGAAATACGTCACATCAGGCAACAGCTCGCTGAGGTAATGACAAGCCACCCGCAGTATCGATTTGCTGACCGCGTTCAGTGGCAGCGTATCCTTGATATGACGTACAGGACTCACCGTCAGCACAAAGCGCAGCTTCGGATTGCGCCGCCGCAGCAAAGCATGAGTCTCAGCTATGGCATTAATAATTTCGTCGGGAGTGAGAAGCTCTTTCTCAAACTGGTCAGCAGGCACCTTATGACAATTGCTTACTATTTCCTGCGTTTCACGCAATCGATACGCGTAAGCCGTTCCCAGAGTCAAAACAACTACATCAGCCGTTTCGAGAAACTGGCCAGTACGCTGCATAAGCTCCTGAATGTGCTGTAGTAGCTCCACGGGCGAGTCGGACCCTACCGTAGCATGCAAATCATAGCTCTGCCAGCGTCCCCGAGCCGGCACTAAGTGCTGTTGCCAATCCGTCTCCTCTCCGGCTGCTGCCCGTAGCAGTTTGCAGGCCGACAAGGGATTAAAAACGGTCCCAAACGGATTAGCAAGAGATCGTACTTTATAGTTGCTCAGGCGATTACCCAGTACATCTGAAAAGCAGGAGCCTATGGTCAGCACGCGGGCCGCGAGCGATAAGGGGGTAGGGTGAGGCGTTAGCGGTATTTCAGTACGAAACATCAGAATAATAAATGACCAGAAATGGGTCAATGGGTAAGCAACCTACTCAACTCTCCTCTTTTAGCCAAAACAGCGGTTTTCACCTCCTGTAATGCTAGCCTTCCATTCAGCCAATAGACATGGCATTTTCAAAGTTACTGTCCTTGATCAAATGAGTAAGGATGATTAATAAAAAAGCCCCCCAGCATCGCGCTGGGGGGCTTTTTTATTTAAGCGAAGCAGCTTACTCAGCTACAACATTGAAACGAACCTGATGCTTTACTTCTTTGTGCAGGTTGATAGTAGCAGTGTACTCGCCAACAGAAGTTGGCTCCTGATCAAAAGAAATACGCTTGCGGTCTACGTCGATGCCCTTGGCTTTCAACGCCTCAGCAAGCTGAAGCGTAGTCACCCGGCCGAAGATCTTACCGCTCTCGCCTACTTTGGCGCGAATGTCAAAAGCAACGTCACCAATCTGGTTGGCGATGCCCTGAGCTTCAGTCTTAATCTTTTCAGCCTTGTGCGCCGCTTGGCGTACGTTTTCAGCTACAATCTTCTTGTTAGTCTTGTCGGCTAGAATAGCCAAACCCTGCGGGAGCAGGAAGTTGCGACCATATCCAGGCTTTACCGTCACGATGTCGTTCTTGTAGCCCAGATTCTTTACGTCGTCTTTCAGAATTACTTCCATGATTTCTAAATGGCTGATTGCTAAATAGTTGATTGCTGATTGTTACTGATTGTGAAGAATAACCATTTGACAACCAACAATTTAACTTTCAACAACTGTCTATTTCAAAGAGTCGGTTACGTAGGGCATAAGAGCCAGGTGACGGGCTTTAGCCACGGCCTGAGCCACTTTGCGCTGGAATTTCAGGCTAGTGCCCGTAATGCGCCGGGGCAGCACGCGGCCCTGCTCATTTACAAACTTCAGAAGGAAGTTCGGGTCTTTGTAGTCTACGTACTTAATACCGTTCTTCTTGAAGCGGCAGTACTTTTTGCGGGTATCCTGCTTGTGGATCTTTTCGTTGGCGAGGCTCATCTTCTTGTTATTGGGCAACTGCTTCCGATTGTTTCTGGGCTTTCTGCTGATTCATTTCTCCGTTGCGGCGGCGCTCGTTATAAGCTACTGCATGCTTGTCCAGCACCGTAGTCAAAAAACGAATCACACGCTCATCGCGGCGAAATGCTAGCTCCAGCTGGTCCACTATGTTACCCGCGCCAGAGAACTCTACCAAGTGATAATACCCGGTTGATTTCTTCTGAATTGGGTAAGCAAGCTTTTTGAGGCCCCAGTTTTCAGTGTTGATAATGTCGGCGCCATTTTCCTTAAGCACCTGCGAGAACTTCTCGATCGTCTCTTGCACCTGACCTTCGTTCAGAACGGGCGTCAGGAGAAAGACCGTCTCGTAATTTCTTACTTCCATTAGACGGGATGAAAAAATTAAGTGAAAAACTAAATTAGGGGGCAAAGGTAGCTAAATCGCAGGATATCTGCATTAAACACGCTACTTATTTTTCCTCAAAACCAGAAAATCAACTTCCTGCCAAACAACTATATAGAGGTGCCAAATGAGAATTTTTATTGGAACGCTACTTACTCTAAACTAAGTAAAACCTTTCACTGGAAACAGCAGTTGGATAACTAACAGCTCACGATAATTGCCAAGCGTGCTAGTATCTTGGACTTATATCTGGCGAGTTGAGCTACAACACCTTATTTAGTGCCAAGGTGCTACGAAGTGGGTTTTTGATGGGTTTTGCTGTGTTTTCCTTTCCCAAAAATTAGAAGTATCGCTTTTGTTTCCTGCGATTCCCGACCTACATTTGTGGCCTTAAGGCACCCCTGCGTTTCTTTTCCCCAGTGAATTTGTGCTATGGATAGCATCCGACTTCGTACCCTCCCCCATTTCTTTCTTGCTCTGTTTCTGACGTTTGCCTCCGTCGGCCGTGCTTCGGCACAGGACGTTGGCTCCGCTCCGGATGTGAGTAAAGAAGGAGTGGTCCCAGGGGCTGCAGCCCAAGCTGCGCCCGCTGCCGCCGCAGGCACTACTACCGGCGACGCCGCCGCAATTGCCGCTGGCGACGCTTTATACAAAGGTAATTGTGCCCAGTGCCACGCCATCAACGAGGTTGTAGTAGGCCCCGCACTGAAGGATGTTCACAAACGCCGCCCTATTTCCTGGCTGATTCCCTGGATCAAGAATTCCAGCAAGATGGTCGCCAGCGGGGATGAGTATTCGGTTAAGATCTTTAACCAGTACCAGAAGCAGCAGATGCCCAGCTTCGCACTGACTGATGCTGAAATCACCTCTATTGTATCTTACATCGCCGCCGAGAGCGAGAAGCCGTCTCAAGTAACTGCCGGTGGTGCTACTGCCGGAAATGCTGGCCAAGTTGATGGTCAGGAAGCTGCAGGAGCAGGCGCTGCTGGTACAGGCGCGGGTCAATATGTTGATTTGCTCTTAATCGTATTAGTAGTAGTTCTGATCGTACTGGTAGTAACGCTGGTTATCATTGCCAATATTATGGGCGATGTGCTGAAAGGTCGCAAAGACCTTGATGGCCGCGACGTGGAGTTGCTTGATCAGAAGTTTGATTTCAGCAAGATCTATAAGTCTAATCTAGTACGCGGCTTGGCTGTGGGGCTTTTTGTTCTCGTAGTTCTATATGAGTCAGTACAAGGTGTAATGGCTATCGGTTTGGACCAGGGCTACCAGCCTACTCAACCCATTGCCTTTTCGCATAAACTGCATGCTGGCGAGAATCAGATCAACTGCGCCTACTGCCACACTAGCGTGTACAAAAGCAAGAGCGCTAACATCCCTTCGGCTAACATCTGTATGAACTGCCACTCGCAGATCAAAACGGAATCGCCCGAAATCAAGAAGATTTACCGTGCCATTGAGCGCAAGCAGCCTATTCAGTGGGTACGTGTACACAACCTGCCAGATCTGGCTTACTTCAACCACTCACAGCACACACAGGTAGGCGGTATTGAGTGCCAGACGTGCCACGGCCCTATTCAGAATATGGAAGTAGTGTACCAGTACTCGCCTCTAACTATGGGCTGGTGCATCAACTGCCACCGCGAGCAGCCGCTTAACACAAAGGGCAACGGTTACTATGACAACCTCGTGAAATTGCACGATGCTGCCAACCAAGGTGCCGCATTCACTGTGTCATCGAATGGTGGTACTGAGTGCTCTAAGTGCCACTATTAAGTTTGCATATAGCTTAAATGTTAGCCGATTTTCTGGTAATACATTAAGCCCAGTAACTCAAAATAATACGTCTTACTTAGAGATCCAACTGAGTTGCTCTCAGGGTTTTGAATCTCCAAGAATATAAGTCAAACAAAATGCAAGAGTCGCCCAAGTACTGGAAAGGAATCGAAGAGCTAGAGAACTCACCAGAGTTTGCAAAGAATGCTTTCAGCGAATTCGCCGATTTCCTGCCGGTGAGCGAAAAAAATAGCTCTACTGACGCCACTGTTTCTCCACGGCGTGATTTTTTGAAGCTAATGGGATTCAGCTTAGCTGCAGCCACTTTGGCTAGCTGTGAAGCACCCATTCATAAAGCAATTCCATACCTGAACAAACCCGAGGAAGTTGATCCAGGCATTGCTAACTTCTATGCTTCGACTTATTTCAACGGTGCAGATTACAACAGCGTATTAGTAAAGACTCGGGACGGTCGCCCAATTAAATTGGAGGGAAATCCGGAGTCACCAATTACGCGTGGCGGTTTGTCAGCCCGTGCTCAAGCATCCGTCTTGAGCTTATATGACAGCGCTCGTCTGCAGCATTTTGCCATCAAAGGTCAACAGGCTGACAAGGATCGCGTTGACCAAGAGATTCGCAGTAAGCTGGCAGCTACGGGGGGCAAAATTGCTATCGTATCACCAACCATTATTAGTCCTTCGACTAAAAGAGCTATTGCTGAATTTGCCTCACGCTATCCTGCTACGGAACACGTGATGTACGATTCTCAGTCGCAGTCGGCATTGATACAGGCTAATGGAGGTGTACTGCCTTCTTTCGACTTTAGCAAAGCTAACGTGATTGTAAGCCTGGGAGCCGACTTCTTAGGTACTTGGGTATCGCCAGTTGAGCATGCTCATCAGTATATCACCAATCGGAAAGTATCAAGCGACAAAAAAACGATGTCGCGTCACTTTCAGTTTGAGCCCAACCTTTCTTTAACGGGCTCTAATGCCGATGTGCGCGTACCACTGAAGCCGTCAGAAATGGGCCAGGCTACGCTGGCACTGTATAATGAGGTAGTAGGTGGCGGTGCTGCATCAACGTATAATAATGCACAACTGAAAAAGGCCGCATCCGAGCTGAAAGCTAATAGAGGACGTAGCTTAGTTGTAGCTGGCTCAAATGATGTAGCTATTCAAACGCTTGTAGCTGCTATTAACCAGTCATTAGGCAACGTAGGCGCGGCAATAGATACTGCAAATCCTTCCTTGGTACGTCAGGGAGACGATGCACGCATGATCCGTCTTGTAAATGAGATGAATGCGGGCAGCGTTGGCGCTGTGATATTCTATCATGCTAATCCTGTTTATGATCACCCGCTAGCTGCTAAGGTTAAAACGGGGATTGCTAAAGTGCCTTTAAGTATTTCTCTTAATGACCGGTTGGATGAGACAGGTAGCCTTTGTTATTACGCTGCTCCTGACCATCATTACCTAGAGTCGTGGAACGACTATGAGCCCAAGCGTGGCTCATTGAGTTTAGCTCAGCCTACGATTTCGCCATTATTTGCTACTCGTCAGGCTCAGGATAGTTTGCTGACGTGGGCTGGTAACGCCCAGAGCTACTATAATTTCTTGCGTGCCAACTGGAGAAGTATTCTGGGGGGCAATTTCCAGCAAGGTTGGGATAAGGCTGTTCATGATGGTGTTGCTGCTGGTACTCTTTCTCCTGCATCTGCGGCCCCAGTTGCTGCTGCAATTGATATTAACCAAGCAATCAGTTCAATAACCCGCGCCCCAAAAGGTGCAGGCGTTGAATTCACGCTTTATGAGAAAGTAGGCGTTGGCAACGGCTTTGAAGCCAATAACCCTTGGTTACAAGAACTACCTGATCCAATATCTAAAGCTACTTGGGGTAACTATGTAGCCGTACCACGGGATATGGCCGTAGCGAATGAGTGGGAGCAAGGTGATGTAGTTAAAATCACCGCTAACGGCACATCTATTGAACTTCCTGTTCTCATTCAGCCCGGTCAAGCAAAAGGATCGGTTAGTATTGCTGTCGGCTATGGCCGGGAGTTGGCTGGAAAAGTAGGGAGCAAAGTGGGAGCAAACGCTTACCCACTAGCCACCGTGCGCGGCAACTCATTGCAGTATAATGGCATTGCTACGCTGGAGAAGACCGATGCAAAGTCCCCTATAGCTCAGACGCAAACGCATCATACGGTCATGGATCGTAAGCCAGTAGTACAGGAAGCTACTTTGGCTGAGTATATTAAGAACCCGAAAGAGGTCACTGAATACGACAAAATCGCCACTCCTGATGGTTTAGAGAAGCCGAATAAAGTCTCTTTATGGCAGGATTACGAGTACAAAAACCATCACTGGGGTATGGTCATCGACCTGAACTCCTGTATCGGCTGTGGGGCGTGCGTGATCGGTTGCCAAGTAGAGAACAACATAGCAGTAGTAGGCAAGCAAGAAGTAATTAATCGTCGTGAGATGCATTGGTTGCGTATTGACCGCTACTATAGCTCAGATACAACCAAAGAGGATTTTGCGGAAAAAGGTAAGCTAGACACTTATGCAGCAATGGAGGATCCATCGGAAAACCCGAGTGTGATCTTCGAGCCAATGCTATGCCAGCACTGCAATCATGCTCCTTGCGAGACGGTTTGCCCAGTGCTAGCTACAACGCACAGCAGCGAAGGCTTAAATCAGATGACCTACAACCGTTGTGTAGGGACTCGCTACTGCGCTAATAACTGCCCTTACAAAGTGCGGCGCTTTAACTGGTTCTCTTACTACACAAACGAAAAGTTTGAAGCAGTGAACGGTCATATGTTCACTGACCTTGGTCGCATGGTTCTGAACCCCGATGTAACCGTACGGGCACGCGGTGTAATGGAGAAGTGCAGCTTCTGTGTACAGCGGATTCAGCTTGCTAAGCTTGAAGCTAAAAAAGAGCGTCGTCGTCCGGTGGATGGTGAAGTAGTAACTGCTTGCGCTCAATCTTGTCCTACTCAAGCTATCATCTTTGGTGACTTACGTGATCCAAATTCACGTGTATCACAAGTTACTCGTCGTGAGGATGGGGAGCGTGGCTTCCACGTACTCGATGCCATTAACGTGCAGCCAAACATCACGTATCTGACTAAGATTCGTAATGTGGAGCCAAACAAAGAGCTAACAGTCTAGAAACAGCGAAGGGACAAGGGATTATATCACTGGTAAAATAGCTCGTCTCGCCACTTTTTACATTCAATATTATGCAGCACGTATCGCCAGTAAGAGAGCCGCTCGTTACGGGGGGCAAAACTTACCACGACATCACGCAGGACGTGTGCCGCCAAGTGGAAGCTAAGCCAAACATCCGGTGGATGGCAGCTCTGAGCGTGGCGCTCTTTTTTCTAGGTATCTTTTTCTATTCTGTATACCGCACCTTATGGTATGGTATAGGAGAATGGGGCCTGAATAAAACAGTTGGCTGGGCTTGGGACATCACCAACTTTGTATGGTGGGTAGGCATCGGCCACGCTGGCACCCTGATTTCAGCTGTATTGTTACTATTCCGTCAGAAATGGCGGAGTTCGATTAACCGCGCAGCCGAGGCAATGACCATCTTCGCTGTAATATGTGCGGCCATGTTCCCAGTATTACACATGGGCCGCCCTTGGTTAGCTTATTGGGTATTCCCATTCCAGAACACTTTCGGTTCTCTATGGGTAAACTTTAACTCTCCTCTTCTGTGGGACGTTTTTGCTATATCCACATATTTCTCCGTTTCACTGGTTTTCTGGTATATCGGTCTCATTCCCGATTTTGCTACAATTCGTGATCGGGCTAAAGGACCTATAGCTAAGCGCGCTTATGCGTTGCTAAGCTTTGGTTGGAAGGGATCGGCTAAAGCTTGGTCACGTTATGAGACTGTGTCTCTGATATTAGCAGGTGTTGCTACGCCTTTGGTACTCTCAGTACACACTATTGTATCAATGGACTTTGCCACCTCTGTAGTACCAGGTTGGCACACTACTATTTTTCCTCCTTACTTCGTTGCAGGAGCCATTTTCTCGGGCTTTGCAATGGTGTTAACACTGATGCTGATCACGCGAGTAGTATTTAAGCTTGAAGATTATATTACAATAGAACACATCGCTCTCATGAATAAAATCATGATGATCACAGGTTCCATTGTAGGTGTTGCATATATCACTGAATTCTTCATCGCTTGGTATTCACAAGTTGAATTCGAACAATATGCATTTATCAACCGGGCTACAGGACCGTATTGGTGGGCATATGCATCTATGATGACTTGCAACGTAATTACACCTCAGTTGGTATGGTTCCGTCGCATCCGTTACAGCATTCCGGCAACGTTCATTCTTTCTATTATCGTGAACATCGGTATGTGGTTCGAGCGCTTCGTAATCATTGTTACGTCTCTACACCGTGATTATTTGCCTTCAAGCTGGGTGATGTTCTCTCCAACATGGGTTGATATTGGAATTTATGTAGGTACGCTAGGCTTGTTCTTTACTCTTTTCCTTCTCTTCGCTAAATTCTTCCCAGTAGTGAATATGGCTGAAGTAAAGACTATTCTTAAGTATGGGGTTGATAATGGCCCAACCTACACTGGTCATCATGGTCATGCCCACCAAGTTGCTCCAGCTCATCAACCCGTTGCACCTGCAATACCAGCTTCAGCTCCCGTAAACTATAACAAGCATGACTAAGCGCTTCGCCCTCGGAATCTTTGACGACGAGGACGTGCTATTGCACGCCATCGAGAACATCCGCGCCGCTGGGGTTAAGATCCACGATGTGTTCTCTCCTTACCCTGTTCATGGTATTGACGACGCTCTCGGAATTGAGCGCTCACGCTTACCAATTGCAGCATTCTTCTTTGGTCTGACAGGCTTATCATTTGCTCTGTGGATGCAGATTTATATGCTGGGTTTCGACTGGCCAATGATCATTGGTGGCAAACCTCACATCGCTTTACCAGCATTTATTCCTGTGAGCTTTGAAATGACAGTTCTTTTCTGTGCCCACGGCATGGTACTTACCTTCTTCACAATTAGTAAACTATATCCACGTTGGAAGGTGCCAGTGATGGACGTGCGTGCTACAGACGATAAGTTTGTAATGGCAATAGAATTAAAGGATGATGCTTCTGAATTGAGCCGCTTAACTCAATTACTCCGTGAAAACGGTGCGTCAGAAGTCAACGAAAAAGAAATGACCCAGAAATAATGATGCACTGGCTGAAAGTAAGTCTTCAGGGGTCTACGATGCTCTTTGCTGCAGTATTAGCTACTAGCTGCAATCGTGCTGATGTTCCGGCTATCCAATATGCCCCCGAAATGTATGAGCCCATTCCATATGAAGCGCTCAAACAAACAAACGTCAATGTAATTAACCCAATGGGTACCAACCAACGTGTTCCAGTTGTAGGAACCGTTCCATTGGGTAAACTAGATTACTACACACATATACCTAAGGATAGTGTTGGTATTGCGGAACGCGTGTTACGTAATCCTTATCCTTATTCAAAGGCTAACCTAGAAGAAGGAAAAGCACTCTATACTAGAGTTTGCTCTCATTGCCATGGTGAAGACGGAAAAGGCCAGGGCCCTGTAGGCATTAAGTTTAAGGGTGTGCCGAGTTACTCTGCAGGCGCTTACAAAACAATGAATGATGGGCATATTTATCATGTCATTCAATGGGGACGTAACCGCATGATGCCACATGGCTCCATTGTTAATCCTGAAGAACGTTGGAAAATAGCCATGTACGTTCGTGTACTACAACAAGGTGAAGGCCCTGATGGGTTAGCCAAATTAGTAGACATTAGTCAAGATTCAACTGAGATGACTGATCGTGCTAACCAAAGTCCAATAGAAGAGGCTCAGGCTGACAAAGCATCGAAGACCCCAGGACAAGGTGGTACAGAAGCAAGAAACGGAACGGCGAACCAATAAATATGGCAACTCTGACGCACCAAGACAGTGTTACGGCTGAACATTTACAACTGCCGCCTAGCACTCGTAAAAAATTTATTGCAATAATTGCGGCGGGCATTATCCTGTTGATAATTGGAGCAGTATTAGCTGCTCTAGGAATAGGAGAGGAGCATAGTGCTGCTGCTGGGCATGAAGCTGGGACTGGTGCAGGAGCATCTGCTGAACATCACGAAGGAAGCCCTGTCTGGGTTAAGCGAATCCTTGTTAGCCTATGGCATAGCAATGTTTACTTCATTGGTATTGCTGTGATCGGCACATTCTTCGTCGCACTACAATATGTAGCTTATGCTGGTTGGTCAGTACTAATCAAACGTATTTCTGAGGCATTGAGTGCATGGCTGCTACCTGGCGCTATCATTATGCTTATTGTGTTCTTTGTTGGTCGTCACGACCTGTTTCATTGGACGCATGATGGTATTATGACCCCTGGTCATGAAAATTACGATGCTATTGTTGCTGGCAAAAGCGGCTTCTTGAACCTGCCATTCTATGTTATCCGAATGGTCATATACTTAGGTATTTGGTGGTTCTTCTCTGAAAAACTTAGAAAACTTTCGATTGAAGAAGACCTAAATGGCGGAACAGAATATTTCCACAAAAGCATTAATGTCGGTGCTTTATTTCTAGTTCTATTCGCTGTTTCTTCATCCATGGCAGCCTGGGACTGGGTTATGTCAATCGATGTACATTGGTTTAGTACAATGTTTGGGTGGTACGTATTCGCAAGCTGGTGGGTATCTGGATTGGCAGCTGTAACACTTACCGCTATCTACTTAAAGCAAGCCGGTTACTTACGATTTCTGAATGCCAACCATTTACATGATCTAGGCAAGTTCATGTTTGGCTTTAGTATCTTCTGGACATATATCTGGTTCTCACAATTCATGTTGATATGGTATGCCAACCTGCCAGAAGAGGCTGTTTACTTCAATCAGCGCTTGGGGGGCTTTAATGGCCATTACACTTGGATCTTCTATTTCAATTTGATTATCAACTTTGCTTTCCCATTTCTGGTGATGATGACACGGGATGCAAAGCGTCAAATGATCATGCTGAAAATTGTATGCATTGCCATCCTGATAGGTCATTGGTTTGATTTCTACTTGATGATAATGCCTGCAACTATGAAAGGTGAAAGCGGGTTTGTAATTGAAATAGGCATCGCACTGATCTTTTTGGGCTCTTTCCTGTTGTTGTTTACGAAGCGTTTGACTCAGGCTTCGTTGGTGCCTGTGAATCACCCTTTCCTCGATGAAAGTGTGCACCACACGACCTAAAATTGATTTGAGTGTTGGGTGATAAATCACCTATGTAAATAGTGTCATCGCTGTTTACACATTCAAAAATGCTGTACTCACATCTATCCCTAGATAATGATTGCTCTTGGTATCTTACTGGTATTGGTGCTGCTTCTGGTCGTATTCGGCTTGTTGTTCCGCCTCCAGATCCTTACTTCCATCTTTTCTGGTAGCCTGACCCGCGAAATCGGTATGAGCAACCGCGTTAATGCCATCCTAATGATCGTCTTCATGGTGGTCGGCGGAGGCGCTTTCGCTTGGTCGTTCATCGACAACTACGCCAAGATGAATCCTCCTATTGCATCCATTCATGGGTATGCGGTGGAAAATATGTTTTGGACTACGATGATCATTTTGGGCGTAGCGTTTACACTTACCCATCTTATGTTGTTCATCTTCTCATATCGCTATCAGCATAAGGATGGACGGAGAGCCTTTTTCTTTTCTCACAATAACAAGATTGAGATTATCTGGACACTGATTCCGGCCATCGTAATGGCTAGCCTCGTGTTTGCAGGTTGGAAAGAGTGGACTAAAATTACCGGTCCGGCTCCTAAGGATGCCATTGTACTTGAAGTAATGGGCAAGCAGTTCAACTGGCTGGTACGCTATCCTGGACGTGATCAGAAATTAGGTGTTGTTAACTATCGCCTGATTGATGCTACAAACGAGTTCGGATTCGACTTGAATGACAATAATGCCATGGACGATTTTACTGTAAATGAAATCCATGTGCCGAAGGGCCATCCTGTGCTGTTAAAGATTCGCTCACGCGATGTACTACATGGAGTTTATATGCCAAACTTCCGGGTTCAGATGTACGCAGTACCGGGTATGCCAACCAAGTTTTGGTTTACTCCTACGAAGACAACGGATGAGATGCGTGCTCAGTTGGGGAATCCAAAATTCAATTATGAGTTAGCATGTTCCCAGATCTGTGGTCGTGGTCACTTTGCTATGAAAGCAATCATAGTTGTAGATGAGCCTGACGATTATGTAGCTTGGTTTGCTCAGCAAAAGTCATTCGCAGAGCAGAATCCTGATGTTTTAGCTAGCTTCAAACAGAAGTCAGATAAACTTGTTAAAAGCAAGAATACTGATGCTGCCGCTGTCATGAATCAGACTACCAAAGCTTCGCTTTAACTTACCTTATAACGCACGCTCCACTGTATGGCTGCTAATATTCCCACCAACGCTCCAGTGCATGGAATGCCCGTAGTGCCTCATATTGAGCACGACGAGCATATGCATCATGATGAGCATCACGAGCAAAGCTTCCTGACTAAATATATTTTCAGTCAGGATCATAAAGTAATTGCTAAGCAGTTTCTTATAACTGGTATTTTCTGGGCCATTTTGGGAGGAGCGCTTTCTAGTCTCTTCCGGATTCAATTAGGCTGGCCGGAGTCAACTATGTCATGGCTAACACCTGTACTTGGCAAATGGGTTGAAGCTGGTAAGCTCAATCCAGAATTTTATCTAGCACTTGTTACGATGCACGGCACTATCATGGTGTTCTTTGTGCTAACTGCTGGATTGAGTGGTACATTTTCCAACTTCCTGATCCCATTGCAGATTGGAGCGCGTGATATGGCTTCAGGGTTCATGAACATGCTATCGTACTGGTTTTTCTTCGCTTCCAGTATTATCATGTTTATCTCAATTTTTCTTGAGACAGGGCCTGCTTCCGCTGGTTGGACAATCTATCCCCCATTGAGTGCATTGCCTCAGGCAATTCCAGGTTCAGGAGCTGGTATGACGCTTTGGCTTGTGAGTATGGCGTTGTTCATCATATCTCAGTTGCTGGGTGGGGTTAACTATATTACTACAGTGATTAACCTGCGGACTCGTGGAATGTCGATGTCCAAGCTGCCGCTTACGATTTGGTCATTCTTTTTGACAGCGGTATTAGGGTTGCTTTCATTCCCCGTTCTGTTTTCAGCAGCTCTATTGCTGATTTTTGACCGCTCGTTTGGCACTAGTTTCTTTTTGTCGGATATATACATTGCTGGTCAGGCACTAAGCAACACTGGTGGTAGCCCTATTCTGTTCCAGCACTTGTTCTGGTTCTTGGGTCACCCAGAGGTGTACATCGTTATCATGCCTGCCATGGGTATGGTTTCAGAGATTCTTGCAACCAATTCACGTAAGCCTATTTTCGGTTACCGTGCTATGATTGGCTCGTTGCTAGGTATCTCTCTGCTGTCATTTGTAGTATGGGCCCACCATATGTTTGTGACGGGCATGAACCCGTTCTTAGGGTCAGTATTCATGTTCTTGACATTGATTATTGCTGTACCATCCGGTGTAAAAGTGTTCAATTGGCTGGCTACGTTGTGGAGAGGTAATATTCGCTTCACTACGGCTATGTTGTTTTCCATTGGCTTCGTATCGTTGTTTATCTCAGGTGGTTTGACCGGAATTATTCTGGGTAATGCTGCTCTGGATATTCAGATGCACAACACATATTTTGTAGTAGCTCACTTTCACCTTGTAATGGGTAGCTCAGCATTCTTTGGCCTGTTTGCAGGTGTGTATCACTGGTTCCCAAAAATGTTTGGACGCATGCTTGACGAGAAGCTGGGCTACGTTCACTTTTGGCTCACCTTCATTGGCGTATACTTGGTATTCATGCCGATGCACTACGTTGGTATCGCAGGTTTCCCACGTCGCTATTACGCCTTCACAGGATTTGATAGCTTCAGCCAATTTGCTGACTTAAATAAGTTCATCTCAGCTGCTGCCATCTTTGCTTTCATTGGTCAGTTCGTATTCATCTTTAACTTCTTTTATAGCATCTGGCGTGGCCGCCGTGCTACGGAGAACCCGTGGAATTCGAACACCTTGGAGTGGACTACTCCAATCAATCCTGGTCATGGCAACTGGCCCGGCGCTATTCCCGCAGTACACCGCTGGCCTTATGATTATAGCAAGCCTGGCGCTGAGAAAGACTTTATTCCCCAGAACGTACCGTATTCACAGACGCAGTCGTCTAACCTGCCGAATGAGCGGGAGATGGCGGAATAATTGCCCCCAGTAAAAGAGAAAGAGCCGCTGTATTTACGGCGGCTCTTTTTTATTAGAAGGGAAGTTCAGTGTCGGCTGGTCGACCTGAATTTCCCTTCTTTTTTGGGCAAAAACTCAGTTCTGATTGTTATATATCAAAACAGACTCGACAACCTCTGAGCATAATGATTCCTGCTTTCGTGCGCCGATTTCGCTTTATTGGTATCCTGACAGTTGCTGCTGTTTATCTGCTAATTTTAGTAGGTGGAGTGGTAAGAAGTACTGGTTCGGGAATGGGCTGCCCTGACTGGCCCAAGTGTTTTGGCACCTGGATACCACCTACTCACATAAGTCAGCTCCCTTCTGATTACAAAGAAATTTATACTGCCCAACGAGTAGCCAAAAACAAACGACTGGCTGCTACACTGGAGCGATTTGGATTTGCGCAGGTAGCCGGCGACATCTTCGCGCACCCAACACAGTACATTGAAACGGATTTCAATGTTACGAAAACGTGGATTGAGTATTTGAACAGATTGTTGGGAGCCCTGATTGGAGTGTTTGTCTTTATAACAGTAGTTTTTGCCTTGCCTTATTGGCGACTCGATAAAACTGTGTTATGGCTTGCCTTCGGAAGTTTTATTCTGGTAGGGGTGCAAGGATGGTTGGGTTCATTGGTTGTCTCCACGAACTTGCTGCCTATAATGGTGACTATTCATATGGGGTTAGCACTCGTGATTGTGGCTATGCTCCTGTATGCTGTCGATCGTTCTCAGCAATCCGCTGAACGAACGGAAACAATACCATTCTCTCCTGTCTTAGCAGCTGGGCTATGGGTAGTGGTTTTGCTCACATTTGGCCAGATTGTACTTGGTACGCAAGTGCGTGAAGAAGTAGACTTGGTAGCGTCATCGATGAACTATAGTAATCGTGAAGGCTGGGTTGAGCAACTGGGGGGCATTTTTAAGGTACACAGGACGTTCTCCTTGGTGTTATTGATTCTTAATATCTATGTCGCTTACCAACTGTACCAGTTACCATCTAGGCGGATACATACATTAACTACCGCAATGCTTGGCTTCTTGGGTTTGGAGATTCTGGCTGGTATTATTCTCGCTTATTTTGCGGTGCCCGCCGCTGTGCAGCCTGTACACCTTACAGTAGCTACATTATTGTTTGGGGGGCAATTTCTGTTGTTGGTGGCTTATCATAGAAGGGCTAAATCAGTAGTGAAGCCCGCTTATCCGCATGTTGTTGCGTAACTTTGCGGCCCCGTTTGACAAAGTTCAGGCGGACGTTTTGTACCCATCCTTGATGACGAAACTCAAAGCTTATTTTCAGCTGCTCAAATTCCGGCTTTCCATCACTGTTGCCTTCTCAAGTGCTATCGGTTACCTTCTTGGGGTACACGAATTAGACTGGAGTCGGGCCTTGCTGGTAATGCTCGGTGGGTTAGCTGTAACAGGTTCGGCCAATACAATTAACCAGATTCATGAACGGGACCTAGACAAGCTCATGAAGCGCACCGCTAAGCGACCTTTACCAACGGGAGTACTCAGTATTCCGGAGGCTTGGGTATTCGCATTGGTCTTAGGAGTGGCAGGTTTAGGCCTATTGGCTTATTATTTCAACCCATTGACTGCGGCCCTCTCTCTGCTGTCGCTCATCTTATACGGCTTCATTTATACGCCCCTTAAAACCATTTCACCAATCTGTGTTTTCGTGGGGGCCATTCCAGGCGGTATGCCGCCACTCATTGGTTGGGTCGCCGCCACAGGGGTGTTAGGGGTAGAGGCTTGGGTGTTATTTGGTATCCAGTTTATGTGGCAGTTTCCGCACTTTTGGGCCATCGCCTGGGTTCTAGATGAGGACTACAAGCGTGCGGGATTTAAGATGCTTCCTACTCCGGGGGGCAAGGATTTGCGCACCGCTTTCCAGATAATGACCTACACGCTTCTGCTGATTCCACTAAGTCTATTGCCTCTTCAGTTTGGGATGGCCGGCAAAGTATCAGCCATGATTGCGGTTGTGTGTGGAGTATTATTTCTCATGCAGACTTTTTACCTGATGCGCACCTGCTCCAAAAAAGCGGCGATGAACATCATGTTTGGGTCTTTTCTGTACCTGCCAATCGTTCAGATTGCGCTGGTATTCGACAAACTATAAAGCTTTTGCTGTATGCATCCTTCTGAAACGCTTACCGACAAAGAGACCGGCACCGGCTTGCATCCGCTGCGCTTACTTCTCATTCTGCTAATCATCAGTATTCTTATGATGTTCGCAGGCTTAACCAGCGGCTATATTGTGCGCCGCGATGAGGGTAACTGGCTGGAGTTCGATCTGCCTACCGGACTATTATTTAATACGATCGTTATTGCCATTAGCTCTGCTACCATGCAGTGGGCTTGGTTTTCCGCCCGCAATGACAATTTGCGTCAGGTCAAAATCGGAATGCTGATCACCCTGGCTTTAGGGATACTTTTTCTGATTGGTCAGTGGCAGGTATGGAGTGAATTAGTGAGCAATAGAGTATACTTTGGTGGGGCTGATTCCAATCCGTCGGGCTCTTTTATGTATGTGCTCACAGGACTTCACGGATTTCACTTAATCACTGGACTTATTTTTCTCGTATTGGTAGTGGTTAAGAGTCTGCGCTATCAGGTGCATTCTCGCCAAATGTTAGCCATTACGAATGGAACTATCTATTGGCACTTCTTAGGAGCGCTTTGGTTGTACTTGTATTTGTTCCTACTTTTGAACCACTGATTTCGTCCTTACCCGCTTTATATGGCCACTACCTCCACGACACAGACTCTATCCTCGCCATCTACCCAAGAGCAGCCACGCACTGGCACCTGGGACGGGGGCAATGAGCCCTTCAAGGCTAGCTATGGCAAGCTGATGATGTGGTTCTTCCTGTTGTCGGATGCCTTTACGTTTGCTGCCTTTCTGACTACCTATGGCTTGATGCGTCATCGCCATTTGGCCTATACCGGCACCAACGAGGCGTTTGAGTTCTCAACAGCTTATTGGCCTATTCCGGATAAAGTATTTAATGCTTTTCCTGGACTCCACGGTATAGATCTACCTCTTGGATTCGTGGCTCTAATGACCATGATTCTTATTTTTAGCTCTGTTACAATGGTATTAGCTGTTGAGGCTGGCCATCGTATGGATAAGAAGGATGTTCAAAAGTGGCTGTTATGGACCATTTTGTTCGGTATCACCTTCATAAGCTGCCAAGCTTGGGAGTGGTCTCACTTTATTGCCGGAACAGATGAAGGTACGTTAATGGAAGATGGGACGCGGTTCTTTGGAGCTAACTTGCAAAGAAATCAGTATGGCCCAGTGCTTTTCGCCGACTTGTTCTTCTTTATTACCGGCTTCCATGGTACTCACGTATTTAGTGGGATTTGCTTACTGATCTGGTCATTTATTGCTACTACTAACGGTACCTTCGAAAAAAGAGGCCATTATGAGATGGTAGAAAAGATCGGTTTGTACTGGCACTTTGTAGACTTGGTATGGGTATTCGTGTTTACCTTCTTTTACCTCGTTTAATACCTCAGAAGCTAAAACCCTAATAAAAACGATTTGCGTTTGATCGTTTGAGTTAAGATCTAAATTCAAAAGTTATGGCTCAACATAGCAGCAACCAGCCGCCACAGCTAGGCGAAATCCCAAAGCCTAATACAGGCTGGATATGGAAGACATTCTGGGTACTTGTAGGTATTACAGCGCTTGAGTTCGTGTTCGTGTTTCTTATGGATCCGGGCACTCTGCGGAATACAATCTTCATTATTCTCACAATTTTCAAGGCTTTCTTTATTGTAGCCGAATTCATGCACTTGAAGCATGAAACTAAAGGACTGATCTGGACTATTCTTATTCCAATGGGTCTCCTGATTTGGCTATTAGTAGCTTTAGTCAGTGAAGGCTCTTATGTCGGAGAGTCAATTCAAAACGCGCTCAACTAAGTAATGAGGCCCAAACAAACATTGTTTCTGGGCCTTATTCTTTTGGTACCGGTACTGGCTTTCTTGTTCCTCAAGTCATTCGGTACAAACCGTTTCGCGCTGCCAACTTACCTGCCCGACAGTGTTGATTCAACACAGGTCGACGGTAAGTGGCAGCGCGATACTGTTTTTCACCAATTGCAGGATTACAGCTTTCCTTCTCAAACGGGAAGGATTATAGGCCAAAAGGATCTGAAAGATGGTCTTTATGTAACCAGTTTCTTTTACACAACCTGTCCCCAAGACTGCGCACAGCGGAACAGCCAGCTTACGCGTGTACAGGAGAAGTTTCGCCTTGAGCCAAGAGTTCGGCTGGTTTCTTATACCGTAAACCCAGCGCAGGATTCAGTATCTGTGTTAGAGCGCTATGCCGAGCGATATGGAGCTATTGCGGGCAAATGGTTTTTTCTAACTGGTGACAAAAACCAGCTCAACCGGTTATTGACGGAAGAGTATCGACTTCCTGCTCTTACGGGAGTGGCGCCTACAATACAGCATAGTCAGCAGTTGTTCCTAGTAGATCGCAACCACCGGGTACGGGGCATTTATGACGGTACGAAAGCGAGGGAGATTGACCGCCTGATCACCGAAATTACCGTGTTGCTTTACACCTATGACCACAACAACGAACCCCGCACTTAAACCGGGCGATTTTACTAAGTACAAAATCATCCTCGGTATTCTGGCGGCTGTTGTACCTCTGCTAGTCGCAGTCCTGCATTATTTCCCCAATGCTTTCCGTATTCCAGGCGCAGAAGTAAAGTTTTTGCCTGCCCTAAATGCCGTACTTAATTCGCTAACGGCGTTATGCTTATTACTAGGTTTCTACTTTATTAGAAACAGACAAGTAGCTCGTCACCGAGCCATGATGGCTACTGCTTTCACGCTGGGGGGCATTTTTCTGCTCTCTTATGTGGTATACCACTCTCAGGTAGATTCTACTCGGTTTGGGGGAGTGGGGACTATACGATATGTGTACTTCTTTCTTCTGCTTACACATATTGCTTTAGCAGTCGTAACAGTAGGGTTAGTGTTGTTCACGCTTTACTTTGCTTTGACGGAGCAGTTCGTCAAACACCGTAGGATAGCTCGCTGGGCTTTTCCAGTTTGGCTGTATGTATCGGTCACGGGCGTTATCGTGTACTTTATGATCTCGCCTTATTACACCTAGCAATAAAGAAACTTTGTCTTCTTAAATGTGTTGAAATAGTATGAAAAAGGCAGCTATTACCGGTTTGTTTACCTTCTTATTGGGCTTATTACTTTGTATAGCCCCAATTTCCGCACAAGCTCAATGCTCGATGTGTAAAACGCAAGTTGAGTCGGCGCGGGGCGATAAAGATGAGTACGATGCTTCTGGCTTAAACAAAGGAATATTGATGCTTATGACGGTGCCCTATGTGCTGATGGGGGTTGTCGGGTTTATTTGGTATCGGCATAGCCAAGCAAAAAAACAGGGCTAAGAAGCACTGATAATCTAGTGTTGATAGAGAGCATAGCTTTTAATAGAATAGGAAATGCCGCCGAATGGCGGCATTTTTGTTGAAACCCTATTCTCATCTGTGGTGGTGCTTTAGCATCCTGATTGCCTTTGAAGCTAGTTCGTTCCTCCCCGCTGGTTTTGCTGTTAGCTGCCACGCTTTGCTTCGTAGCGGCTTATCTGAGCAATCGATATGGCCAAGTGCCGGAGGTGTTATTGCGTGCCGAAACGACGCGTCTGCAAAACCTGGTAATTGAAGCCCAGCGCACTGCCGAACGCGAAGCCGACGAAGTGGCTGAGCGCTTGCAGGGTCAAGCACTCAATTTTAACTCCCTTATTGGATTAACGACTTACCCTTGCTTCGTATTTGAGGGCGAGAAGCTATTGTATTGGTCGGACCATACGATCCGGCCGGAGGTAGCCAATGCAGGCCAGGACTTCCGCGAGAAGCTGGTAGATATGCGCTTTGGGCAATATCTGGTATTGCGCCGCTCCGTTGGGCGGCACGTTATTCTCACGTATGTTCCTCTGGAAAAGCGGTATGGCATCAGCAACCGTTACCTGCGCGAGGGCGCCGAGCAAGCTCTGTTCCGGGGGGCAAATGTGCGGTTAGTTGTCAATAACAATCCCCGATTACCGCGCCTGTTTTCTGAAGAAGGTGATTACCTCTTCTCGATAGAAAGCTCTGCGCCCGATCCTGTAACGGGTAAATACCTGCCGGTAGCTTTTTTGCTATTGGGTTTCGGGTTGTATCTGGCGGGTTGTCTCCGGTTGGCAATCGGGTTGTTCTCCACCGGTCGGGTATTTGCCGGCGTCGGTTCCGTCGTACTGTCGCTCATGGCAATGCGAGCGGCTCTGCTGTTTTTAGGGCTTCCTTTCTCATTGGTAGAAGTGCCCTTGTTCGATCCACGCTTGTATGCGGCTTCGTGGCTTTCACCCTCACTAGGCGACTTGCTAATCAACGCCTTCCTGTTTGTGGCCTTGGCGTATTATGCCCTGTTGTTGTTTCGGCGCTTTGGAATAGTGCGCCGGGTGCGGCAAATCCGCCGTTTTTACTTGCTTTTCATCATTGGTACCGCGGCAGTACTGAGCTTCTATGGCTTATTACAGCTACTGTTTAGTTTCTATTCCAATAGCTTCAATAACTCTCAGCTAGTACTCGATGTGACCCAAAGTATCGATGTATCGGTATTCAAGGGGTTGTTGTGTCTGGCTATCATTCTGCATACCGGCAGCTATCTGGTTGGGTTTTATATGCTGTCGCAGTTGTTCATAGCAGCAGTTCGGCCAGCTACACGCAGTGCAGGTATTATCTTGTTAGGGCTCGCTACGCTTACAATTCTGCCTTTGGGGCTTGCCTTTGGCCTGACCAACGGGATCCTGTTTGGGCTCACCCTGCTTTTCTTCTTCATCGTACGGCTAACGGGTCTGCGCCAAGTAGCGTCGGTGGTGCCTTATCAGGTCTATCTGTTTATCTTCCTGATGCTGGGGGTGAGCTCGGTAGTAGGTGCTTTGGCTTTATATGAGCATTTTGATCGTCAGCTGGTTATTAATAAACAGCGTATTGCTAGCAATCTTCTGGTCGATAATGACTTGCAGGGCGAGTACCTGTTAGCAGAGCGCTCCCGGCAGATGGCCGCCGACCCATTGATTCAGACCATGCTGGCGCGCCCCTTTGCCAACCAAGATGTGGTGCGTCAGAAGATCGTTAAGTATTATCTCCGTGACTATTTCGATAAATATGAAATTGTAGTCACGCTCTTCGATCCTGCGGGGCGCTCGTTGGATGGGAACGAGGAAACGCTGAATCTGCCTCAGCTGCGGCGGCGCCTTTTGCGCACGGCGCTATCCACTGACCATCCCGACCTGTATCTGATTCACAACAGCAACTCCTTTAGCTCGCGCCGCTATGTGGCTTTTGTGCCGGTAGTTACTTCCACAGGCGGTACAAGCACCGTGCTGCTGGAGCTTTCGCTTAAAAAGCTGACAGCCTATAGCGTGGTACCTGAGTTGCTGGTCGATCAGAAGTTTTTCCAGCCTGGCCTGGGCTCTGACCTAAGTTATGCCGGCTACGAAAACGGACGGCTAGTATATAAGGAAGGCGACTTTGACTACGTAAATCAGCTTACCCCAGCTCAACGGCAGGATCCGCGCCTGTTTAGTATAGGATTGTCTGTTGAGGGCTTCCATCATCTGGCTGTTCGTGGTGCACAGCGTCGCATGGTAGTCGTAACGACGGCCACTTATGCTTTCAACGACTGGCTGGCCAATTTCTCCTTTCTCTTCCTGCTACACACTTTCTTTAGCTTGTTGGTAATAGGAGGCTACATGCTGGCGCGCGGGCAATACTTTCAGGTCTTTCGTACCACGTTCAGCACCAAGATTCAGCTGTTTCTCAACTTCGGTATTCTCGTTCCGCTCCTCATTGTGAGTATCGCCACGGCTAGCCAGGTTACGTCGTCGTATCAGCGGGATTTGCGGCGTACGTATGAGCGCAGGGGCAAAACGGTGCAGGAAAACCTGCTGAAAAATCGGGCGCTGCTGGCCGACTCCTCCGGCCGGGCCGCCCTTATTGATTTGGCCGAAAACGTATCAGATCTGACCGAAACGGATCTTAACCTGTATGGTGCCGATGGCAGCCTGCAAGTGAGTAGTCAGCCTTTGATTTTTGAGTCAGGATTGCTGAGCACCTTAATGCATCCGCGGGCGGTAGCCGAATTGGCAGAGAAGGGGCAGCCACAAGTGCTACTCACCGAAACGGCTGGTTCCCTGTCCTTCAATACGCTGTATCTGCCACTGCGAGCAGTAGTGCGGCCCGGCCGCCCCGACGTGGTCGTTGGCTACGTCGGTATTCCATTCTTCGATTCCGAGAAAGAGCTTGATAATAAGCTTATTGAGCTGATTTCGACCATTCTGAACATCTTCACGGTGATGTTCATCATCTTTCTGGTGCTGGCTTTTGTCGCTTCCCGTATTCTGACGGCTCCGCTCAAGATCATCACGGAGAAGCTTAAGCAAACCACGCTTACGGGGCAAAATGAGATGCTGGCCTATGAATCGTCGGATGAGATTGGGCTGCTGGTACGGGAATACAACGCCATGCTACTGAAGCTAGAGGAAAGTAAGCAGGAACTGGCAACCCAAGAAAAGGAAGCCGCGTGGCGCGAAATGGCCCGCCAAGTAGCTCACGAAATCAAGAATCCGCTGACGCCGATGAAGCTTTCCCTGCAGTATTTGCAGAAAGCCATTGCGGAGCGCCGCCCAAATACGGAGGAGCTGATTGGCAAAATATCCCAAACGCTCATCACCCAAATCGACGTGCTCAGCGACATCGCTACGTCATTTTCTACCTTCACCAACCTGCCAGCTATGCGCCCCGAGCGGCTGGATGTAGTGCCCATTCTGCGGCGTTGCGTGAGTTTGCACAAAGGCGGAGTGGGAGAAGGCAGCATCCGGTTGAAAGTGCCCGCCGACGCGAAGAACGGCCGGTATATTGTTTTTGCCGACGAAAACCTGCTGGTGCGTACCTTTAACAACTTGCTGATCAACGCGCTGCAGTCGGTGCCAGAGGGACGGAAGCCGCAGATAAATGCCAGCTTGGAGCCGCGCGGAACCGACCGCATCGTGATTTGTATAGCCGATAACGGGGCCGGTATTTCCGAGGAGGTGCAGGCGAAGGTATTTGTGCCCAACTTCACTACCAAGACGTCCGGGTCGGGAATTGGCCTAGCTGTTGCCCGGCGAGGAATTGAAAGCGCTGGGGGGCAAATTTGGTTTGAAACGGAGGAAAATGTGGGTACGCGGTTCTGTATAGAGCTACCGTTGGCACCGGAATAAACGTTGGTTGTAGTCCTCCACTTCTTTTGCCCGCGCGTTACGCCCTATTCTGGTTTAACGGCACGAATCTGGCGGCTTCGCACGTTGTGGAGCTGAAAAAAGCCCCCGCTTGAAACATATCTAGCATGAGTAGCAGCATTACGCAAAGTCTTCCGCGTTTCAGCCTGCTACTCACGTTTTTACTGTTGGCTCAGGTGGTAGCGGCTCAGCAAATTGGGCCGCCGTCTACGCGCCGCTGCCGCTGGGTGCGCCTGCTACCCAACCGCGACACCACCAACTTTTCGTTGCCCGATACCCTAACGATTGTTCCGGCGTCGGTAACAGCGAATGGGCGCTCCGTCGGCTACAACCCAAACACGGATCAGTACCGCATTATCCGGTCTTCCCGTCGGTTTCCAGCCCCCGATCCTGGCCAACCAGATATTGTGTTTCAGCCCACTGGGCCCGATTCGGTGCTGGTCTGTTATCGGGTACTGCCGCTACGGCTGGCGACGCCGGTAGCTCGTCGCCCGCGAACGCTTATTGACAGCGTCAATTTTGCCCCCCGGTCATTCGGCTACAACGATTTTGCGGTGAAAGAGCAGATTCTGGCAACGCCAGGCATCAACAAAACGGGTAGTCTGGCGCGCGGCATTTCCTTCGGCAATACGCAGAATGTCTTTGTGAACTCGGCGCTGAATCTGCAGCTGGAGGGCAAACTCACTGATCAGATTAATCTCACGGCCGCTATTTCAGACCAAAATGTGCCGTTTCAGCCCGAAGGCAATACCCAGCAGCTGCAAGAGTTCGACCGCCTTTATATTACCCTTACGCATCCGCGCTGGAGCCTGACAGCCGGCGACGTAGTGCTGCGCAACCGCCCCGATTATTTTCTGAGGTTTTACAAAAACGTGCAAGGGGCTGCTGTGGAGGCGAAACTAACCCAAGGTGCCGGCAAGCGTAGCGTAACCACTGCCGCGGCCGGCGTGGCCAAGGGCAAGTTTGCCTCCATCGAATTGCCCCCCCTGGAAAATGTTCAGGGCCCATACCGTTTGCGCGGCACGAATGGCGAGCAGTTTATCGTGGTTCTGGCTAATTCGGAGAGGGTATACCTCGATGGTCGGCTGATGACGCGGGGCTTCGATTTCGATTATATTATTGACTACAACCAAGCTGAAGTCACGTTTTCGCCCCAGCACCTGATTACCCGCAACTCGCGCATCCGGGTTGATTTCGAGTATTCTGATTTCAACTACGCTCGCTCCCTATTCGATCTGAGCCATTATCAGGAGTTGGGAAAGCTGAGCTTACATCTGAATTACTACCGTGAGTCCGACAACCCCGACAACTCACCTAACCTGATTCTGAACGAAACCGATCGTGAGCTGCTGCGCAATATCGGCGACAACGTGAGCTTGGCAACCACTCCCGGCGCCGACTCAGTTGCCTACGACCGCCGCCAGGTGCAGTACCGCCGTGAAGTGCTGACGTTGCCCGGTGAGGAGCCCATTCCCATATTTGTGTACAGCACCGACTCCACGCGCGGCGTGTACAATGTGCGTTTTACAAGCGTGACTCAGAACGAAGGAGATTATATTCTGAGCACCAGCGCGGAGAATATCAACGCCAATGGCCGCGTATTTCAATACGTAGGAGCGGGAAGGGGAAACTACAGGGCAGAGCGACGTTTGCCCACCCCCCTGCAAAAGCAGCTCGTGACGGCCGGTGCCAGCTACCGCCTCGATTCGACCAGTACCGTGTTCATGGATCTGGCTTCATCCGAACTGGATTTGAACCGGTTTTCGCCCCAGTCGGATCAAGGCCGCGCTTTCCGGGTGGGCTACGCAGTACTGGATAAGCCTGTAAATCTGCCATTTATGAAGCAATACAAGCTGCGCTCTACGCTAGACTATGAGTACAGCAGCCGGCAGCTTGCTCCTATCGACCGCTACCGCGATATCGAGTTTGACCGCAACTGGAGCACCGCAAGCACGGTGCAAGGCAATGCCGCTTTCAGGCCCGCCCGCGAGGATAATATTTTTAACTTCTCGGCTGGCTTAGTAAAGAATGAAAAGAATGCTTTTTCCTACCGCCTAAGTCGGCGCTACCGGGCAGGTGAGGTGAGCGGAGTGCAGCACTGGGTGGACGCAGCCCAGCAAATTGGCGACGTGGAGTTGCGTGGGGGGCTTTTTGTGTTGAACTCGCAGGCGGGAGCGCGCCAGTCCAACTGGGCGCGGGGCGAGGCAACAGCCCGATTTGTTCGGGGGGCAATTGTGCCGGGCTACGCGTATCGTTTCGACAAAAACAGGGTGTCGCTGCCCGATGGCACTTCGCTCACGTCGGCCAACTACTTCGACGAACATTCTGTGTTTGTGCAAAGCCGCGATAGTGCCACCACGCGCTTTCGCCTCGACTATACCTACCGCCGCGACCAAGCGCCACTCAATGACGAACTGCGCACCCGCGGCCGAGCCCAAACGTGGCAAGGAATGTTTGCGAGTCGCTTGGGCAAAAACCAGGATTTGTCGGTGCTGCTAACCTACCGCGACCTAGCCGCCCGCGACAGTGCTCGCCAACGCACCGTGCTGGGTAAGCTCGACTGGAACGCTTCTCTCTTCAATAATCTGCTGCGCTCAGAGCTAAGCTATAGTGTAGCTACGGGTCGTGAGTTGCGGCGCGATTACTCTTTCTTGCCCGTACCCAACGGCCAGGGCACGCACTTTTACGCGGGCGATGCCAACGCCAATAACCGGCAGGATAAGGAGGAATTTTTTGAGGCCCAAACGCCTGATGCGCAGTATCGGACGCATATCAAGGTGTTTTTGCCCACCGATGATTACATCATCGCCTTCACCAACCGCTTCAGCTACCGTCTCACTAGCAGTTTGCCCCGACAATGGCGCGATCAGCCAGGCATCCGCGGTTTCGCTGCCCGGTTTACTAGCATCAGCACTGTATCGTTGGATCGGCGCACTACCGAGCGCGACCTGAGTTCTCGTCTCAATCCATTTGCCTTTCAGACCGAAGATCAGTTTTTGCTCTCGCTGAATAAGCTTCTGCGTAATACGCTGTATTTCAATCGTTCCAATCCCATTTTTGGGGCTGAGTTCACGGTGCAGCAAACCCAGCAAAAGGCGCTTCTCACCCAAGGCACCGACATTCGCAATCTGGCCAGCCAGTCGGTGTTGTTGCGGCGGACGCTGGCGCAGTCATTCACGAGCCGCCTCATCACCACCCGCAGTATTCGCGAAAACACGTCTAACTACCTCGAAACCCGTAATTTTCGGGTGCTGCTCTATGAAGTTGCGCCCGAGCTGAGCTACCAGCCGAGCCCGGCCCTGCGCTTTACCGGCACCTATCTGCATTCCAACAAACGCAACACCTTTGCCGGGCCTGATGAGAATACCCGTGGCGTTTTCGACGAACTAGGAGTGGAAACCCGTCTGAGTCAGGTGAGTAAGCGCACCCTTACGGCGGCCACGCGGTACGTGCGCATCGATTTTGAAGGCAATCAAGCTTCGGTTGTAGCTCTGGAAATCCTGAATGCTCTGCGCCCCGGCAACAATCTGACGTGGAATGTGAACGTGGAGCAGCGGCTGAGCAATGGTCTGAACGTGACGTTAGCTTATGATGGCCGCAAGCCCAATGGGCTGAGCGCCGTGCATACGGGTCGGATGCAGGTATCGGTGCTGTTTTAGTGCAGCTTATTTGCTTTCAATCAACTTTCGTACGCTTGCTATCATTGCCAGTTCCGCTTGTCCGGCCGGTGCTTTGGCAGCATCGAGTTGCTTGAGCGCTGCGGTTTGCCAGGCAGTTGAAGGCTTTTCGCCTTTTTCCATTTGCCGTAGCCGCACCAGAGCCAGCGCCGAAATACTACTTAGCTGCGCCGACAAAGGCGCGTATTCCTGCAAGCTAGGCTGAGCCAGAAGCATCGGGCGCACAAGGGCGTCATTCAATTGCCATTGGCGCAACGATGTCGCAACGGCTACGGCGGCCACTTTAGATTCGGCAGTAAGCGCAGAACCAGTCTGGGGGGCATTTTGACGCAGCTGCAACAGTTTATCGACTGCCACGCCGAACTCGCGAGCCGCATCCGACTCAGCTGGCGCGGCATCGACCAGCCGGTTTAAGGGCGTCTGGGTTGTGTACTTCATACCCTGAAAGTGACGCTTATATTCCTTCACGGGCTCCAGTACGCTGGCAAATGTGCGTAGCGGAGCCACCTCCCGACCTGCGGCCAACTGAGTCAGGATTTTCTCCGGCGCACGCTTATGCTGGAGGCCCAGCGTTTCGAGCAGGGTAGAAATGCCCCCCAGCCGCCGGTACATATCCGGTACATCCTTCACCATAGCCGGCGACCAAAGCCGTTCAGCAATAGCGGCCGCGCGTGGCCAAATGCGACTATCGACAATAACTGAATCCGCAAACTCGGCCCACATTGTGGCCTCACCGCCCAGGATGCGCTGCTTTTCAACGGCCGTAAGCGGCGCGTCGGCGGGCAGCGGATCGTTGAGGTAATGTGAAGCAGCACTGTAGTTTAGGTCGATGTAATAGCCATTGGATAGGATAGTGGCGTGGCCGGCTTTTGCGGCTTCATAAAGACCCTTGCGGCCACGCCAGCTCTGAATAACGGCGCTGGGGGGCAAACCCGGACCAAGTATCTCGTCCCAACCCACCATCTTCTTACCCCGCGCCGTTACCGATTCCAGAATGCGCCGATTAAAATAAGTCTGTAAGGCATGTTTGTCGGGCTGGCCTTTGGCGGTCATGAAGCCTTTCTGCTTCATAAACTCCACGATGCGCGGGTTGCGCCGCCATTGCCGGCCGTCGTTCTCGTCGCCGCCAATGTGAAAATAAGGGTCCGGATAAAGCGCTCCCATTTCCCCAATTAAGGTGTCAAGAAGTTGGTAGGTCGTTTCCCGGGTGGGGTCCATAGCAATGTTAAGCACTCCCCAGCGCTGCGCCACGCCATACGTTGAATCGTTGCTGGCCAGCACGGGGTAAGCGGCCAGCCAGCTGGTAGCGTGGCCGGGCATATCGAACTCCGGGATAACCCGAATGCCGCGGGCCGCGGCGTAGCGTAATACTTCTCGCACTTGCGCCTGGGTATAATACTGCCCTTCGCTTCCTACTTCGTGAAGGCGGGGCAATGTTTTGCTTTCCACCCGAAATCCTTGATCATCTGATAGATGCCAGTGCATGACGTTGAGCTTCACCGCCGCCATACCATCCAGGTTGCGCTTAATCACAGCTACCGGCATGAAGTGTCGGGCAGCATCGATGAGTAGGCCACGCCAACCAAATCGGGGCTGATCGGTGATGTCTACTTCGGGGAAATAGAAGTTCTTTTTATCCTTGGTCAGCAGCTGACGCAAGGTTTCCAGCCCCCGCAAGGCACCTAAGCTAGTAGGCGCGTCCAGCGCAATGCCCGCCGGAGTTACGCGCAGACTGTAGCGCTCCTCATCGCCGGCCTCCATATGCCCCACCTGACCGTAGCGGATGGTAAGATCGGCGGCACCGGAAGAAGTAAACTCAGGAGCTAAGCGCTTTGCATCTGTTTGCTGAATTAGCCAGGTGCTCATGCGCTGGGCAGCGGCTCGTACAGCCGAATCGGGAGTAGCAGGGGCGTTAAGCTGTATGCGCCAGGTATTTTTCAGGGCGAAACGGCTTGCTCCCCATTTTACCTGGGCGGGCACTGGCAATAAGCTGCGCGTCTCCGCCGCCGACGGTTGGGCGTAGCTATTATTGCTGAAAAGCAGTAAGAGACAGGTAAGGAAAGCGAAAGATAAAGAGTGGTGACGAAGCATATGGACAGTAGCAGATAGGTGTCAAAATTAACCAGCTTATTTTATCTCAGCTGTTTGTTACGCATTCTAAGCTTTTTGAATAGAAAAAGCCCCCCACATAGTATTGTGGGGGGCTTTTTCTATAAGTATTCAACGGTAGTTACCCAGCCGCTATAGCCTTGCGCTTGCCTGTGCGGGGCGCACGCTCTTCGCCTTGGCTTAGCAGTTCGTCATCACGATCGGCTTTCTTTACCACCCAACTCACGGAGTACAAATCCTTGCGACGGTCGCGGAGGTTACGCACGGCGCCGCTGCTGTTCAGGTCCTTAAGCAAGTCCAGGTCGAGGTCAGCAATGAGGGTCATCTCCGTATTCGGCGTGGCCTCGGCCACAATGGCGTCGTGGGGGAATGCGAAGTCGGAAGGGCTGAACACGGCCGATTGCGAGTACTGAATGTCCATGTTCTCGACGCGCGGCAGGTTACCCACCGAACCCGTAATAGCTACATAGCACTCATTCTCGATGGCGCGGGCCTGGGAGCAGAGCCGCACACGCTGGTAGGCGTTCTTGGTGTCAGTCCAAAAAGGAACAAACAGGATTTTCATGCCTTCATCGGAGAGCATGCGGGCTAACTCAGGAAACTCCACATCGTAGCAGACGAGGATACCGATTTTGCCAAAATCCGTTTCAAAACACTTGAGCTTATCACCACCGCGCATACCCCAGTAGCTGGCTTCATCGGGCGTTACGTGGAGCTTGTATTGCTCGTCCATGGTGCCATCGCGGCGGCAGAGGAAAGCCACGTTGTGCAGCTTGCCATCTTCATACACAGGCATGGAGCCGGCCACGATATTGATGTTGTAGCTTACTGCCAGCTCCATCATTTTCGCTTTGATGGGCTCTGTGAAAGCAGCCATGGCCCGGATAGCTACCGAGGGCGAATCCTCGTTGGTAAGCGCCATGAGCGGGGCATTGAAGAACTCCGGAAACATCACGCAGTCCGACTTATAGCCACTGACGGTATCTACGAAGAACTCGATTTGCTGCAATAGGTCTTCGAGGCTGCGGGTGGCGCGCATTTGCCACTGTACAATGCCAATGCGCACATTGCTTTTCTGATTGCCAATCAGCTTCTCTTCTTCCTCATAGTACACGTTTAGCCATTCCAGAAGCGTAGCAAAAGCTTTCGACTCAGAATCATAAGGCAGGTAGCCGCGAATGATTTTGCGAACGTGAAACTCGTTGGAAAGCTGGAAAGTCAGGATTGGGTCCGTGATTTCCTTGTTACGCACCATTTCCACGTACTTGGCTGGGGTCATTTCGTCGGCGTAAGCCGCGTAGCCCGGAATTCGCCCCCCAGCCACCATCGCACGCAAATTTAGGTTCTCACAGAGTTCCTTGCGAGCATCATAAAGACGCCGACCCAGCCGTAGGGAGCGGTACTCAGGGTCCACGAATACGTCGACACCATAAAGGGTGTCTCCATCAGGGTTGTGGGTGTCAAACTTACCGTTGCCAGTGATTTTGGCGTAGGTATGGCGGTCTCCAAAGTCGCTGTATTGCACGATAATAGCCAAAGCGGCGGCTACTAAAGTGCCGTTGTCTTCGATGCCAATTTGTCCCTCTGGAAACTTGCGGATCAAAGCGGAATACTCGTCAGATGACCAAGAGCCCTCCATGTTGGAGTACACCTTATCCATGATGCCTTTCACTGCCTTAAAGTCGGAGCGGCGCAAGGTCCGGAGTACCAACTTGTGAGCTGGTACGGCTGTCGGCGTAAGCAGCTCGGGAATTGGCAATGATGGTTTGTCCGTAATTTTTTTGGCGTGGCTGCCACCAGTGCCAGCCTTACCGTTTGAACTTGTTGCCATAGGTATTATGTGGTTTTGTAAACGCAATCGAAAGGCCAGTATCCTATTGGAAATATACTGTTAGAACGTGGCTTGTGGGTAGGGTACTCTGCTTTGGGCCCTAAGGTTTATAGAAGGGCCTTCCAAAACCGGAAAGATTGCCACTATTGCTAAGGCTCAGCTTGGAAGTAAGCCTACTTCCTTATCAGTGCAGCTTAATAAATGAAAGCGGAGTTAAGAACAGCCAATGGCCTAAAGAAAGATAAGCAGATGCCGCGGGAGATAACTACAAGGTGCAAAGATTCGTTTCGGGTAGTAGTGATTCACTCTTAGCACCCTAGCCTTATGCGCGCTGTCCGCTTCCTTCTTCTGTTCTTTGTGCTTGCGTCCGTTGGGGCGTGTACTTCAGATCCTGCCGCTTCCGATGCGCCAACAAACGGCGCCGATATGACGCCAGCTGCCACTTCCAACGATACATCAGCCGTTGCTGAACGCGTTGATTCAGCCGGGCCAGTGCCCGACATGCCCCAGAATGTACGTTCCGAGGAATATTCTGCCCCACCCCGCAAAACGACGACAACTGGAAACCAGTAACGCTACACGTTGGTAGTGCGATAAATAGCAAAAGCGGGCTTTACCCGCTTTTGCTATTTATCGCACTACCAGTTATCAGACTATAATTGCATTTCCGGCACGCCGCCCTCGGGTACTACGAGTTTGCCGGCTGTTGCAGCTTTAATTTGTTCTACACTCACGCCGGGTGCTCGTTCACGGAGCACAAAGCCATCCGGCGTAACATCGATTACGGCCAACTCCGTTACAATTTTCTTCACGCAGCGCAAACCAGTAATCGGCAAGGTGCAATCGGGCAATAGCTTGCTACTGCCATCTTTGGCCACGTGCTGCATGGCTACAATGATGTTTTTGGCGGAGGCTACCAGATCCATGGCACCGCCCATGCCTTTCACCATCTTGCCCGGAATCTTCCAGTTGGCGATGTCGCCGCGCTCGGATACTTCCATAGCTCCCAAAATGGTCAAGTCCACGTGCTCGCCGCGAATCATGCCGAAGCTGTCGGCGGAGCTGAAGAGGCTGGAGCCGGGGAGCGTGGTTACGGTTTGCTTGCCTGCGTTGATGAGGTCAGGATCTACTTCGGCCTCGGTAGGGAAGGGGCCCATACCCAGCAAGCCATTTTCGGACTGTAACTCGACGTTGATGCCTGCCGGAATATAATTCGCTACCAGCGTGGGAATGCCGATGCCAAGATTGACGTAATATCCATCGCGCACTTCCTGAGCGATGCGTTTAGCGATGCCGTGTTTATCAAGCATAAGAAGTGTCATGAACCACTGATTCGACGGATGAGTCGGAGTCGCGGATTATGTGGGTGGGAAAGTGGGAGGGTTACAGAATTACTTCGCTGCGGGAGCCGCCACCGCAGCGGGAGCCATCTGCTGCGGTGCCAGCGACTGATAAACAGCCGTTTTGAACTTGTCGGCCAGGGCGCGGGCCGTACCGCTGGGATACTTCTGGGTATAAATCAGGGCCACTAGTTTTTCTTTAGGGTCGACCCAGTAGGTAGTGCCAAAAATGCCCCCCCACTCGTATGAGCCTTCCGATAAGCCGGGCTGTTTTGCAGCCGCGCTCTGGGCGGTAGTGACGCTGAAACCCAGGCCGAACTTATTGCTGCCTTGGTTTATTTCACCCATTTGGTTCTGAGTTATCAAGGCCACCGTGGCAGGCTTGAGCAGGCGGCGGCCGTTGTGCGTGCCGTTGTTCAGCATCATTTGCAGAAAGACAGCATAGTCATCTATGGTTGATGAGAGGCCCGCACCGCCTGAAAAGTACGTGCCTGCCTCTTTGGGATAATCTGGTATCATGCCTTGGCGCGGACGCATAGGCACGGTGGTTTTCGTGGCTGCATCCTCGGTGTAGAGCTTGGCCAGCCGCGCTTGCTTACTGGCCGGCAGGTAGAAATAGGTGTCCCGCATACCCAGCGGCTCGAAAAGTCGCGTGCGCAGGTATTGGTCCAGCGACTGGCCCGACAGTACCTCAATCAAGCGGCCCAGCACGTCTACGCTCAGCCCGTAGGTGAACCGCTCGCCCGGCTGGTGCATGAGCGGCAGCGGCCCCAGCGCGTCCATGGACTTAGCCAAATTGCCCCCCGGCGTGCCGATGCCGCTTGGAATGTTTGCCTTTGCATAAATGGCTTGTGCTTCCTTGCTGCCGATTACCGGATAGCTGATGCCCGACGTGTGCGTAAACAACTGCCGGATGGTGACTTCGCTTTTGGCCGGTACGGTGGTGTACGTGGAGTCCTTCTCATTGAATGTTGCCAGCACTTTGGGGTTGGCGAAGGCTGGCAAATACTTCGAAATGGGGTCGTCGAGCTGAAACTTGCCTTCGTCATAGAGCAGCATCAGGCCCACGCTGGCCACTGCTTTGGTTTGGGAGGCAATACGCATAATGGCATCGGGGCGTAGTGGGGTTTTGGCCGCCATGTCGTCCACTCCGAAAGCTTTGCGGTAGACTACTTTGCCGTCGCGCATCACCAGCGCAATTGCGCCGGGCACGCGACTGTCGGCCGTGTACTCCTGCAGTAGTTGGTCAATGCGCTGGAAGTTGGCCGGCTTGGGCGCCATCATCGCCTTGCTCGGGCGAGTGGTCTTTTTAGCCGGTGCCGCAACCTGAGCAAAAGTGCCGTAGCTGCTTAGCGCCAACAACAGAATAAGGGAAGTCTTTTTCATAGTACCGTCTAAATCTTCAGTCAACGCTAATCAGATGGGCTGAATCACAACTTCCGCAAATCAGCAACTAAACTTAGCTGCGCACGGTCCGTTGCTCGATGCGCTTCTCGTAGTTCTTACCCTCAAATATGCGCTGCACGAAGATGCCGGGCGTATGAATCTGGTTGGGGTCAAGCGCGCCGGCAGGCACAAGTTCCTCTACTTCGGCCACAGTAATCTTGCCGGCCGTGGCCATCATGGGGTTGAAGTTGCGGGCGGTGCCTTTGTAGATGAGGTTGCCGGCGGTGTCGCCGCGCCAGGCCTTTACGAAGGCATAATCAGCGGTGAGGCCGGTTTCGAGCAAGTACATTTTGCTTTTAAACTCCCGACTTTCCTTGCCTTCGCCTACTTCAGTACCATAGCCGGCAGGCGTATAAAATGCTGGAATACCGGCTCCGCCCGCTCGAATGCGCTCGGCCAGAGTGCCCTGCGGAATTAATTCTACCTCCAGTTCACCTGTTAATAGCTGCCGCTCAAACTCTGCATTCTCACCCACATAGCTCGATATCATCTTGCGCACCTGCTTGGTTTGCAATAAGAGCCCGATACCAAAATCGTCGACGCCAGCGTTGTTGCTGATGCAGGTCAGCTCTTTCACTCCGAGGCGCAGCAACTCCTGAATAGCGTTTTCGGGGATGCCACAGAGGCCAAAGCCGCCGAGCATCAGCGTCATGCCGTCAGTAATGCCGTGCAGGGCCGCCTGGGCGTCGGCTACAACTTTATTTATCATATCGGGTGGGGTAGTTGGGAGCGGAAAGTTAAAAGGATAATGGATTCCGCGGAAGAGGACGGCAAATTAGCCCCCCACCAAATGCTGGCGGGCTGCATCGGCGTCTTTGGCCAATTGTGCCTTCAACTCATCTAGGTTCGCAAATTTTTGCTCATCGCGGAGGCGGGCTATCAACTGAATGGTCAGCGGCTGCTCGTATATGTCATCCGAGAAATCCAGCAGATGTACTTCAATGGTTTGCGCCAAATTGCCCCCTACGGTAGGACGCACGCCAATATTGAGCATGCCCTGCTGCACATCCCCGTCGGCGGTGGTAGCCAGTACGGCGTACACGCCATGAGCCGGCACCAGCTTAGAGGCCTCCTCCAGTTCCAGATTGGCGGTAGGAAAACCGATAGTGCGGCCGAGCTGCTGTCCGCGTACCACTTTGCCAGTCAGTGAGTAAGGATAGCCGAGGTGGCGATTGGCCGTGGCAATGTCGCCGCTAAGCAGAGCGCGACGGATGCGGGTGCTGCTCACCCCAACCGCGTCTACGTCTTCGCGCGGAATCTCTTCTACTTCCAGGCCGTAGCGGTCGGCATGTTTGCTAAGGTATTCAAATCCTCCTTCGCGGTTTTTGCCAAAACGGTGGTCATAGCCTATTACCAGCTTTTTTGTTCCTACCGTGCGTAGGAGCAGCTGCTGAATATATTCCTCGGAAGAAAGCTGCGCGAACTCGCGGGTAAATGGAACAATCAGCAGATAATCGACACCAAACTGTTCAAGGCGCTCAATTCGCTCATCCAAGGTAGAAAGCAGCTGCAAATCAAGCGGCTCCGGGTGAGTAGGTGGTGGGTCGAGCACCAGGCGCGGGTGCGGCCAATAGGTAATGACTACGGCCGGGCCACCGCTTTGCCGGGCCACTTCCAATAGCCGATGAAGGATTTTCTGGTGCCCTACATGTACGCCATCGAAGGTGCCGCTCGTCACGACAGCTTGACCTAGAAACGGGAATTGCGCCGGGTCACGGAAAACTTGCATCTGCTTGGGTGGCTAAATGACGGGAAAACTATTCCTGGGGGGCTTTTTCGTCGGCGGCGGAAGCTGCCGCGGCGGTAGAAGCGTCGTAGTAAGCTAAGCCCTGGCGCACAGGTCGCCGCCGGTTATCGGCTGGCCGCGCTTGCTTGGCTAGGTCAGCTTCTGAGCGGGGTGGGCGCAGGGCTTCAATATCAGCTATAGTAAGTGCATCCGATAATGAGTACTCCCCAATACGAGTGCGAGCGAGCTGGGTAAGATGCGCGCCACAGCCAAGAGCCACTCCAAAATCCCGAGCGAGACTGCGGATGTAGGTGCCTTTAGAGCATACCACCCGAAACTGAATATCAGGCAAGGAAATGCTGGTTAGCTCAAACGCGGTAATAGTAATTTGCTTACTCTTGATTTCGGCAGTATCGCCACGGCGGGCTACTTCGTAGGCTCGCTCGCCATTGATTTTTACGGCTGAGAATAGCGGCGGTGTCTGCTCAATAAGGCCCACGAAAGGCGCAGTAGCTGCTTGCAGGTCGGCCTCGGTGAGGTGGGCATAGGGCAGCTCCGCATCGACGGGCGTTTCCAGATCGAAGCTAGGCGTGGTCTGGCCGAGGCGAAAGGTGCCAGTATATTCTTTCTCCTGCGCCTGAATCGAGTCGATGTCCTTGGTTTTCTTGCCCGTACACAAGATGAGCAAACCAGTTGCTAACGGATCGAGTGTGCCCGCGTGGCCTATCTTTTTGATGCGCAGCATGTTTTTCACCTTGCGCACCACGTCAAACGACGTCCAGGTAAGCGGCTTGTCCAGTAACAAAACCTCGCCGGCCTCAAAGTCAAATTCCTTCTGCTTCATATCAATTGCAGATCAATACCCAACCCTATCATTAGCAGAATAATAACGCCGATGCCGATGCGATATATGCCAAAGGACCGGAAGCCAAAGCGCGACACAAAGTTTACAAACGAATTAACCGCCAACAGCGCCACCACAAACGCTACCACATTACCAAACGCCAGCACTTGCAAATCGCCGGGCTGTAGCGGCGTGATTTTGTAGGCTTTATAGAGTTGATACGCAGTAATAACAAACATGGTGGGCACCGCCAATAGAAACGAAAAGTCGGCGGCGGAGCGGCGGTCGAAGCCCTGGCTAAGACCACCTACGATGGTGGCCGCCGAGCGCGACACGCCCGGAATCAGGGCGATGCACTGAAACAAACCGATTTTGAACGCCTGCTTGATGTTGGGTGTGGTCACTTGCTTGCGCTCCCCATCAAACCACTTATCAACGAACAGTAGAATAATGCCCCCCAGGACCAAGGAAATGGCTACCACCGTCACGCTTTTCAATAATTCGGTGATTACGTCTTTCAACACGAAGCCCAGAATTCCAAACGGAATAAAGGCAACGGCCAGCTTTAGGTAAAAATCAAAGCTCTGCAAAAAGCGGCGCCAGTACAGCGCAACTACCGACAAAATAGCCCCAAACTGAATAGAGGTAATGTAAACTTCCGTAAACGGAGCTTGCCCGATTCCGAGCAGATTGGCCACAATAATCATGTGGCCGGTGCTGGATACCGGTAAAAACTCCGTCAGACCCTCCACAATTGCGAGGATCAGCGCATGCCAATAATTCATCTATTAACGCTTGTAAGTAGGGCGTGCTGCCGGGGTAGGGGCAACCACTGGTGGCGAGACGCTGGCAGTTGAGGCTGCCTCCACTGAAATAGTCTCGGCGGGGGTTGAACTTTGCCCCCCAGGCTTAGCCATAATGGCAAAAAACTCAATAATGAACCCAACAACCAATAAAATGGGACCAAGTGTGATGCCCAGAAACCCAAGGCCGTAGTCCGCAGTGTCGAGGGTCATGGTGATAAACCCTGCCACCAACATGGCCAAGCCTATAAACATGAGCCGATAATTGCGTGGCCCGAAAGCGAAATGGGAAGTGGGGCGTTGTTCCATGGAATCCAAATGGGGTTTCAAGCTATGTATTCGGCACAGCTTGATAGAGGTGAGTTAATGTTAATATAAATCGTCGAGCGACATGCCTAGGTACTTCCGCACGGCGCGGTAGGAGCTGAAAAAGCCAATGACGCAGCCTAGCACGACCATCAGTACCAGCAAAGCGCCAATTAACCGCTCATCGAGCAAAAGCCGAAGCTCATCTACCTGCAAGTAAGCGTATTGCTGCAAAGCCAGGAGAATAAGGGCCGCCAAGGTTCCGCTAACAAAGCCTTGCCAGGTAGCACGTCGCAAAAACGGGCGTTGAATAAAGAAGGAAGTAGCCCCAACCAGCTGCATACTCCGAATCAGGAAACGCTGGGAGAATAGAGCCAACTTGATGGTATTGTTAATGAGTATCGTCACGACGAGCGTAAGTACCACGGCAAAGCCAAGCAGCACTAGGCTGAGCTTGCGTACATTCTGGTTGATGCTGGTAATCAGGCTTTGTACGTATTGCACTTCATGCACGCCACTTTCAGCGCGTAGCTCCTGCTCTATTTTGCGCAGGTTGAGCGAGTCAGTGTACTCAGAATTGATGCGCAGAATATACGCGTCGCGCAATGGATTATCGCCCAGAAACTGCTGGAAATCTTCGCCGGTTTGCTCGATGAACTGCCGGGCTCCTTCTTCTTTTGATAAGAATCGCACTTGGGGCTGCCGGTCGCGGAAGGCAATATAGGGCTTACTCGAAAAGGCTTGCTGCAAGCGTAGGAGCTGGGCTTCGGGCAGGTCGCGGTCTAGATAGACCTGCATTTCCAGGTTCTCTTTTACTAAGTTGGAAAGCTTGTGGGCGTGAACCAGCAGCAGCCCAAAAAGCCCAATAACCAGCAACGCCAGCGTGATACTAAACACGACCATCGTGTGCGGGTAATTACCCAGCTTTTTCTTACGAGTGGACGAACGGGGAGGTGATGCCATGCCGCAAAGGTAGGATTAGCAATTAGCAATGAACGCAATTACCAGATTTGAATTAGAAAAAAGCCCCCCAGCACCGTCAAAACGCAATTCTGGCCTCCCCACAAACACAGCATAGTGGTCGACTACATAATGGTGCGAGGATCATCGTCTACGATGAGGGCTTCGCGGGCTTTGCGAGCGGCTTCGTCGCGGCGACGAACGCGCTTACGTGCAAAAAGCTCTTGCAACGAATCGAACTGCTCCGTATGCAGCAAGCTGACGGCCGCGCGCGGCTGATTGATGGTTTCTAGGTCGCGGGGCGTGGTCTGGTAGCGTAAGCGCGCCCGAAAACGGCCATCGGGCTGGAGGTAGTATTCCAGACTCAGGTCGCCGAGCAGGGACGTTTGGGCTGTCTGGTCGATGTCGGAACCGGGAACGGTGCCCAGGTTGGTGGAATTGGTAAAGCCGCCTTCGCGGGTCACACGCAGGCGGCCATTCATGAAGCTGTAGCTCAGACGCACCTGCAACGCTTGAAGCTGCTCCTGGGAAAGGCCGTTGAGGTTGAAGTCAATTTCCAGGTTTTGGTCGATCTGGGAAGTAAGCAGACCTAGCTGCGTAGAGAGAACCTGCCCCAGGCTATTGCCGACTGTGTTATTGCTGCCACTCAACGAAAGCTGAGCGAAAGAGCCAAGAGGTGAAAGTTGTTTAAAGACCAATAAACTGAAAACCTGGCGATTGAGCTCTTGCTCGTCGTTGCGAAGAGAGTTAGTAAACGCGGCTAACTCACTTTCTAAAGCTGAAGGGGCGTCATTAAATTCCAATCCTAGTTGAATGGCCGGCAACAACAACGGACCCGTCAGATTCATCACGGCCGTAACGGGAACTACTGCGCCTCCGCTTGCAGTAACTGTGCCTAGTACCGGCGCCAAAGAGGTGCGCTGCGTGTAAGCGGCCGTTACGTTCATCTGACCATCCAGCGGGTTGCCATTCCAAGAAATGGTGCCGCCGGGCCGCACCACAAATTCCTTGTTAATCAGGCCCTGCAAGGTGAAATTATAAGCCCCCCGCACGATTTCGATCTGACCGTACATATTGAATTCGCCGCGTGTATCCACGTTTAGGCGCAACTGCCCCACAGCCGTACCACGAATTACGTCGCCGGTGCTTTCGTCGAGAATAATCTCCACGTAAGCATCCTCAGTCACCGTGAGGTTGAAGTTGAGTTGCAAGCCCGACAAATCAACCCGGCCGGCAGCGGACGCTACGATGGGCACGGTGGAGGTTGTATCGGTGGGCAGGTTGCGATTTACAAACTTGATATAGCTGGCCTGTTCGGCTTTGGCTGCATTATCCAGGGGAAGTGAAACCCGGGTGCCCGCCTCGCTACGCGCCGTCACGTTCACGGTTAGGTTATCGACTGGGCCAAACACACGCGCCTCGCCTGTGCCGTAGGCCCGGCCGAAGTAGAGCTCGTTTTCCTTGCGCGTAGTATTAAGCAGCTGGAGCTTGCGGAAATCGGCGCTCAGATTAAGCACCATATTCTGAAAGCCCTGATGTCGGATTTCCCCGTCGAGCGTGCCTGTATTGCCGAACACGTCGCGCAGCGTTACCTCCCGGAAAACGATACGATCTTCGCGGAAGGAAATACGGTCGGTGAAGCGGTAGGTGGTGCCCAGGTAAATAAACTTGAAACGACCATTGCTCACATCCACGTCGCCCACAAGGTTGGGGCCGGCCAGCGGACCAGTCAGCCGCAGCCGACCCACGGCCGTGCCGCGCATATTGTCGAAGAGTGTGCCTAGCAGGGGTTCCGCTATTTTCACCGGCGCACTGTCGAGCACGGCGGTAAGGTCGAGCTGGCGTATAGGCTCGCGCGGCGCTACGGTGCCGGTCACCGTGAGCACGCGCTGCTGGCTGTTCATCACATCCAGGTTCACACCCAGCTTACTGGTGGTGTTATCCCAGTCGCTGCTGCCCGTAACGTTACCGATCAGGATATCATCAAAGCGAAGCGAATCGACGACCAGCGAGCTGTTCACAACCAGGGCGCCAAAAACGCCGCTCACGGTTCCCTGCGCATTGGCCACGCCCGTAATATTCTGTTTGGTCAGTGAGCTTAGCGTAGCCAGCTCCAGGTTCTGAACGGCAAGCTGTAGCGTTTTGGCCGGATCGGTGGAAATGAAGCCTTGAGCACTTACCTGTTGAGCACCATTCGATAGAGTCAGGCTGCGGATATCAATCTCTTTGCCGGCGTTAGAAATAAGAACTACGTTTTCAGGCGCCAGCGTCCAGTCTTTTCCCAAAAGGTTGAGGCCCGACTGCCGAAATACCACTTGCACGGCCTGCGGCAAAAAAGCTACTGAGCCATTAATAGCACCCCGGTTGGTGGTGCCGGTTTGGGCGAGCGAGGTCGAAAAATTGATTTTGTCCTGATCCCAAACCCCTTCCACGTAGAAGTTTTCTGTCTGATTCAGAAGGGGAAGCTTTTGCTTTTCGGAAGTGATGTTAGCTTGTGCGAGTATTTCGGGCTGATAGGGCAACTTGGAGGTGAGCAACTCCATCGACGTATTCACGGCCCGAATGCTATCGTAGCGCAAGCTGTCAAATTGCCCGGCCAGAGTGAAAATAGAAGTAGGGCCATTGCGGAAAGAACCCTCCACCCGCGAGTAGTCGGATATCTCCAGCTTGGGCACGAATAGCTGAATCACCGGATTAGCGTGCTTCAGATGAAGATCTAAGTCAATAGCATACTCAGAAATTGCCCCCTGGCGCTTGCGGCGGTAGTAGTTGGCGGTCGTAGTCTCGTTGCTTTCGAAGTTGAGCTGATATTCCTTGATGAGCGTCTGCACATCACGGGCTACAGTAGTGAAGTCGAAGTCGCCGTTGGCCGTAAGGTTGAGTACTTCGGAGCGCACAGCCACGCTGCGCTGCCCGTTCTGGCGCTGGCTTACAATATCGAGAGTGTCGATGGCCACGTTGCGGCCGGCGTAGCCCACCTTGGTTTCGCGCAGAATAATGCGGCCAATCAGATCGTCAAGCTTCAATCCCTGAAACCGCAGATCGGCTTTGGTGGCAACGGTAACGGCCTGATCGGTGAGGCCAAGGGCCCGCAAATCGGCGCGACGCACCTGCGCCCGCAAATCGAAAGCCTGCCGCGCCTTGTTCAGGTCTACGCGGCCGTCGGCGGATATCTGCAGGGCGGGGTCATTAATGGCCAGCTTGCCCTCAAAGGTTTCGCGGCTGAACTGGCCGTTGGTGGTGATGTTGCGCAGGCGGTAGCCTTTCAGCCAAATGCTTTGCACGGTGGCATTGGCCCGCAGGCGGGCACCTTCGGGCGTAAAGCCTACGCCTTCCACACGCCCGCTGAAGGCAATGTCGCGCACGGTGCTTTGGTCGCCCAGAAACTTGCCCAGCTGGAAGCCAGTGGTTTTTACCTGGCCTTCATAATTAGAATAGCGCGGATCGGTTTTGAACTTGATATTAACGTCCGAAACCACATCACCCAAAGCAGTATTGAAGGATCCATTGGCGACGAAGTCGTTATAGAAGCCCAGAAATTGCCCTTTGAGCTTCACCGTACCCAAGCGCTGCACATAAGCCCAACCCTTGGCCGGCACGAATTTGCGAATGTCGCGCCCATCAATCACGGAGGGCTGCAAGCGCATTTCCACGAAGCTTTCCTTCAGATTTGGCAGCCCTTCCACGTTTATGTTGCCTACTACGTGCGTGTTTTGCCCGTAGCGCACGTCGAGGTTGCGGGTGGTAAAATTGGTGACGTAGCCTTTGGCCTCACCTGAAAGCAGCACCGTTTCGTTCAGGTCGCGGAGCTGGGGGGCAAAATGAGCGATATCGTCGGAGAAAAGCCGCGTGGGCCCTAGCCGCGCCGTGACGCGCACCGAATCGTTGAAGTGCGTGAAGTTGAGAAAGCGCTTATAGTCAAAGCGAACGTAGTCCTTGAGGTAGCTGCGGCCCACGCGCAGGTCGGTATTGGCAAACTCCCAATAGGTGGGCGCAAACGTCATGTCGGTGTCCCAGTGCTGCACGCGGGTTTTCGAAGGCGTTTCTACGGCGCGCATATCCCGAATGCGGGTGATGATAGTGTCGCCGTGCATTTTGATGCCCGAGAAATCAGCATAGATGCTGTCGACTTGCATGTGTGCGTAGTCGATGCCGTATTTGACGCGCGGCTGGTTTTGCCTCTCTAACACGAAGCGGCCATTGCGCAGCCCCACGCTTTGAATCTGAAAATCGAAGGGCTTTTTAACTTTGGTGGTGTCGGTGGGGCCGAGCAGGCAGCGCACAGCAGACACAAACTGACTTAAATTGGTAGAATCAGGGGCATCGGCGTACGTGACGAGAGCAAAGCGCGGCTCATTCAGCACCAGCTGACCTACATGCAGATGGCGCGGATTCAACAGCGAAAACAGCTGAATATCCGCCTCCGCCTGCCCGATGTGAAACAGCTCGCCGCCGCGCCGGTCCTGCACCTGCACATTCTGGAGCAGCACCCGCGAAAACGGCCGGATATCCACCCGTCCAATACTCACGCGCTGGCCCAGCTTATCCGACAAATAAGTGGCTGCCCGCTGCGCCACTCTCGTCTGTACGCTCGGTATCCGCAGCGCTACCAACACCGTGCCCACCGCCAGCACCACAAGCAGGAGCAGCCCCAGCAGGATTTTGAGCAGAACGGAGATAAAACGGGGCACGGGAAGAGGATGAGCAGAAAGGAATGTAACGACGAAGATGCTGCTTTTCGCCTAATCGTTGGCTGACGTTGCCATAAGTACGAATCAGGGACTTAAACGTGGCCTCAAGATTTCATCATTTCCTTAGAGAGTCGATTAAACCTGTTTAGTTTAATCAATAGCTGAGTTTTTTGATTTTAAAGTAGAAAACATACATAGCAGATTCCTCAAAAAGCCCTCCGATAAGCCTAATTGGTGCTTTTAATATATTATTTAAATAAGACTATAAATTACGCATCCATAAAGAATCCCCCTACGTTAGAAACCATATAACTTAAATTTTTATTGTTTAAATCCTAAAAAATTAGATGAATGAAAAAAACTGTATACTTCAAGAAGCTTGGTATGTGTTTGCTGCTATTGGCTTCTCTGACTAGTTGTGAGGATATTCTGGAGCAGTACTTTCCTAAACCCACTCCACCACCTTCTTTTCCTAATCTAGGCTTAGACATTCCGTTTTATACCTTGTCTGGTGGTACCAAATTAGACGCGTACTCTACTAAGGCTCCGGCCGTTCGCACGGCTTCGGTCGACATCACAGGTTTGCAGGGTGGTGAACGCATCTTGGCTATCGACTTCCGCCCCGCCTCGGGGCAGCTCTATGGAGTAAGCAGCGCCAATCGCATTTATATAATTAACCATCTGACGGGCAGGGCCCATGCCGTTGGTTCGGGTGCTTTTATGCCTGCATTAGAGGGCAGCCTAGTGGGCTTTGACTTCAATCCCACGGTTGACCGCATCCGCATCGTGACCAGCACGGGGCAGAACCTGCGGCTGAATCCGGAGACTGGGGCCGGAACTATCGTTGACGGAACCATCAACGGTGCTGCCGGAGCCATAATCACGGCTTCTGCCTATACCAACAACGTAGCTGGTGCCAGCGCCACCGTGCTCTACGACCTCGACCCAGCCACCGATAAGCTCTACCGCCAGGATCCGCCCAACAATGGTATGCTGGCGGTCGTGGGCGACCTCAAGCTCGGCATCAGCGGCGACGGCGGCTTCGATATTGACGCCAAAAGTGGTACCGCTTTGGGCTTATTTGATGTAGCCGGCAAACCAACCTTATTTACGGTTAACCTGAATACGGGCGATACCCAACCGCTTGCTCAATACAGTCAGAGCCTAGGGTACTCGGGAGTGGCTATTCCAACTCAACCGGTAGCCTATGCTGTACTGGCAAATTATAGGAACACAAATCCCATTAAATTCAACGATTTAGTAATTTTTAATCCTACCAATCCCACTGCTCGCGTCAGTAAGCCTATTACAGGACTACTCACCAATGAGTTTATTCAAGGGATAGACTTTCGTCCGGCGAATGGACAGATTTATGCAATTACAACTAATTACCGGCTTGTTACGATCAACGCAGCTACAGCTGCGGCTACGTTTGTTGGCTCCTTAGATGTGGTGTTTGCTGATTTCTTTCTTGGCTTTGATTTTAATCCTGTAACAGACGAGATCCGCATTGTGGAGGGTTACACTAACGCTAACCTGCGTGTAAATCCACTTGACGCAACTGTTACAAGGGATAGAGGTCTCAATCCGAATTTCAATGGTTTCAGGCCATTTGTCGGTGCGGTAGCCTACGATAACAACTTTGTGGGTGCGACAACTACTAATTTGTATGTCATCGACGCTAACAGCCTTTATCTGCAGAATCCCCCTAATGCGGGCACGTTGGTAGAAATCGGACCCTTGGGTATGCGAGCTGGCAGAACTGATTTCGACATTGGTAGCACCAGTAATAGTGCCTACGCTATTATGAATAGGAGTGGTAGCAGCAACATTACGACCGGGCTCTACACCATTAATCTATCGACGGGCAGGGCTACATTAGTAAGCGATGTTAGCTTATTTGTTCCTAACTCTGATAGAGATATTAGTGGCTTCACGATGGGTTTAGGCTTTTGAACCTAACCATCCTTATCGTTGAACTCTGACACAAAAAGCCTTGGCCTGTAAGCCAAGGCTTTTTAAGTTTCTCAATCAATTGTCGAGTCAGGAAACGCAGCCTCAAGCGTCGACAGCAGGGCAGAAATTTAGGTATTTAAACGACCTTTGGGTTATAAATCTGTGGCGGTTGGTTAACGAAATGCTAACTGCTGTTTACTCTCTTTTGACGCCAGTAGTACTAAGGCACATTGGCTTGCATCCTATGAATCCGTATCCAATCATTCTGGCCATCGAATCATCCTGCGACGACACCTCGGCCGCTGTGCTAGCTGGGGGGCAAATTCGCTCCAATGTAGTGGCCACGCAGCGTGTACACGAACAATACGGCGGCGTGGTGCCGGAGTTAGCTTCGCGGGCTCACCAACAGCACCTGATTCCGGTGGTGCAGGAGGCACTGCGCCAAGCTGGCGTAACCAAAGCTGAGCTTGATGCAGTGGCTTTTACTCAAGGGCCGGGGCTGCTGGGCTCGTTGCTGGTCGGCAGCATGTTCGCCAAAACCTTTGCGCTGGCGCTGGGTAAGCCGCTACTGGCTGTCAATCACATGCGGGCACACATTCTGGCGCATTTTATTAATGAGCCGCGCCCTACGTTTCCCTTTCTCTGCCTGACGGTGAGTGGCGGCCACACGCAACTGGTGGTCGTAAAAAGCCCCCCAGACATGCAGGTAATCGGCCAGACCATCGACGATGCGGCCGGCGAAGCTTTCGACAAAACCGGCAAGCTGCTTGGCCTGCCGTATCCGGCCGGTCCGCACCTGGATAAGCTGGCCAGCACCGGCAACCCCACCCGCTTCCCGTTTCCGGTGGGTGCCATGCCCGGCTACGATTTCTCGTTTAGCGGCCTCAAGACGGCTGTGATGTATTTTCTTCGTCAGCAATCGGCCAAGAACCCGGACTTCATTCAGGAGAATTTGCCAGACCTCTGCGCCAGCATCCAGTACACTATTATTCAGACCCTGCTGCGCCAGCTTCAGCGCGCCGCCGCCGACTTAGGCCTGACGCAGATTGCGCTGGCTGGTGGCGTGGCCGCTAATTCCGGTCTGCGCGCCGCTTTGCAGGAATTAGCTTTAGAAAAAGGCTGGGCCGTATTCATTCCCGAGTTTCAGTACTGCACGGATAATGCTGCTATGGTCGCCATGACAGCGCATTTTCAGTTCGAGGCCGGCGATTTTGCCCCCCAGCTCGTCAGCCCTGACCCACGGTTGAAGTTGGGATAGGAGGGGTGATGACAAAAAACAAAAAGGCAGTCATGCCGAGGCGGAACCGAAGCATCTCACGTGTTTAGTAAGATTAGTAATCCAGCATTAGCACGCGAGATGCTTCGGCTCCGCCTCGGCATGACCGCCTTTATTGCCATTATCCGTTAGCGTTTCATGAAAAGCCCCTTCCACCCCGGCGACGTCAAAACCTATTCCTTCGTCGTGACAGCAGCTGACTTTGCGACGATGGAAGGCCATACGGTGCATGAGGTGCTGAGCACGTTTGCCTTGGGGCGCGGGATGGAGTGGGCAGGGCGGCTGTTTGTACTGGAAATGCTGGAAGCAGGGGAGGAGGGCATCGGGACGATGCTGCAAGTGGAGCACCACGCTCCAGCCTTCGCGGGCGAAACCGTGGAATTTCGCGCTACTTTTGCCGCCCTGGAAAATCGCGAGCTGACTTGCGCCGTAGAAGTACGGGTGGGCGAGCGGCTGGTAGCTACCGGCCGCACCGGACAGCGCATTGTGAGTCGTGAAAAACTAGCGGCTCGGTTTGCCGCCTTGCGCGCCGGTTCCCCAACATCTGCTTAATCAGCGCCTCAGCGCGCTTTCTGTTATTATGGCCAAAGAAAAAGACGCACCACGCAAAGTCAATATTGTTAATCGCCGGGCCAGTCACGAGTATTCTTTTCTGACGAAGTACGACGCGGGCATGATGCTGCAAGGCACCGAAATAAAAAGCATCCGCGACGGCAACGTGAACATGCAGGACGGGTTCTGCATCTTCCACCCCGACGGTAGCCTGTGGGTGCACAATCTTTCCATCTCCAAGTACACCGAAGGCACTTACAACAACCACGAGCCCACCCGCGAGCGGAAATTACTGCTCACCAAGCGCGAGCTGCGTCAGCTTTCCGACAAAAGCCAGGAGCAGGGCCTCACCATTGTTCCCATCCGCTTGTTTGTGAGCGACCGGGGCTTTGCGAAGCTCGAAATTGCGTTGGCCAAAGGCAAAAAGCTCTACGACAAGCGCGAAGACATCAAGGCCAAGGATCAGAAGCGCGAAATGGACCGGGCGCGCGATTATTAGGTGAAGTGGTGAAATTGCGAAATTGTGGAGGATGGCTTGGTGGCTTCAATTGAAAGGCGGAGCTTCGCAGCGTGAATAGGTAAGCAAGTCAGAGTGAAAGCTGTTCGTATTCCACAAACTCACAACTTCAAAATTTCACCATTTTGGAATACGGAATTTGCCCCCTGAGCGTGGTACCGGTGCGGGCCGAGCCTACTGATCGGGCCGAAATTGTCACCCAGCTCATTTTCGGCGAGTGCTATACCATCGTGCTCACGCAGGGCAATTGGTGCCAGGTCCGCATTGCGGCCGATCAATACGTGGGCTGGATGGATGTGAAGCAACACCAACCCGTAACCAGCACCTACTTCACCGAATGGGGCGCACATGCTCACCCTCGCAGCCTCGACGTGGTGCAGATGGTAAGCGATGCGGACACGCGCCAGCCTATTTCGCTGGGTGCCCGCCTGCCTTTTTTCGATGGCATGACCTTGCGCCTGGGCGAGCGGCAGCTGTTTTATAACGGCGCCGCAACCAATCCTACGTCCAATGGTGACCCTGGCCGCAAGGCCGCACTGCTTCAGAAAATGGGCCAGGCCTTTCTGAAGGCACCATATCTGTGGGGGGGCAAAACGCTGTTTGGCGTCGATTGCTCGGGGCTTATGCAGCAGCTTTATGGCTTGGTTGATATTCAGCTGCCCCGCGATGCCCGCCAGCAGATTGACCATGGCCGCACTGTGCATTTCGTTTCGCAGACCCAGCCCGGTGATCTGGCCTTTTTTGATAACGCCGAAGGCAACATTGTACACGTAGGCATGCTGCTGGAAGACCAGCAAATTCTGCACGCCAGCGGCGAGGTCCGCATCGACCCGCTCGACCACAACGGCATTTACAACCGACAGCGCCAGAAATATTCGCACAAGCTGCGCCTGATCAAGCGGTTGCTGCCCGATTAAAGTATCGCCGGGCCATACGACCAAAAAAGCCCCCCACAGCCCTGAGCTAAAGGAAACTTAACCCGGCGGCTGTTGTTAATGCGCTAAGAATCACCTAGCTTTCGCTAACCCGATTCTCCCTGAGCGTATGGATCAAAAAGTGCTTGTCTTGAACGGTGACTACACCGCGATTACGCTTTGCAGCGTGCAGAAGGCTTTTGTGCTGCTTTTTTTGGACAAGGCTGAGATGATTGCCAGGTCAGACGGAACATTGCGCTCCATCAGCCAGGCTTTCCCCAAGCCCAGCATTATCCGCCTGCAGCGCTATGTGCGCGTGCCCTACAAAGGCATTGCCCTGAGTCGGCACAACATTATGAAGCGCGACCATTTCGAGTGTCAGTACTGCGGATCAACTAAAAACCTGACCCTGGACCACGTGCTGCCCCGCTCCCGCGGCGGCGAATCGTCGTGGACCAATCTGCTGACGGCCTGCGCCCGCTGCAACCACGCCAAAGGCCACCGCACACCGCACGAAGCAGGCCTCACGGTACGACAGCAGCCCAAGAAGCCAACGCTAGCCGGCTTCCTGAAGCTCTCGGCCGGCACCATAGATCAGAACTGGCACGATTACCTGAATTGAGCTACAACTGGGGCGGTAAACCAAGGTTTGCCGCCCCAGTTTTTTCTACTAACCCAAGGAATTACTGCTCGGCTTTAAACTAACCATCGCTGGTTGAGGTTAGAGGCATACCTTTGCCCCCCGTTCCACCCAACCAGCGTTCATGTCAGTTCCCAAGTTTGCGGCTTCCCGCTCTTTTCACACCGAGCTAAAGGCTCGGATCAACGCCTACTTCGAGGAAGCGGGCAAACCGCAAACCGGCAACTCCGGGCTTTTCGTCAAAGCGCTTATTCTGACGACGGCCTTTGTGCTGGTGTATCTGCACCTAGTGTTTTTCACGCCAAGCGCCTTACTCGGTATTCTGGAGTGCATTCTGCTCGGCCTTATCGGCGCAGCCATCGGCTTCAACGTCATGCACGACGGCGCCCATGGTAGCTTCAGCAAGTCGAAGTGGCTCAACCAGTTTGCCGCTTTTACCCTGAACGTGTTGGGGGGCAATTCTTTCATGTGGAACATGAAGCACAACCTCATCCACCACATGTACACCAACGTGGACGGCGTGGACGACGACCTCGACGTGCAGCCCTGGATGCGCATGAGCAGCACTCAGCCGCGCCGCAAGCTGCACCGTTTTCAGCACCTCTATTTCTGGTTTCTCTACGCCCTGCTTTACATCGCCTGGATCTTCTTCATGGATTACCAGAAGTATTTCAAAGGCAAAATCGGGGGTATGCCCATCAAGAAAATGACGGCCACCGACCAGTCAGTTTTCTGGGGCTTCAAGGTAATTCATCTCTTATTATTCGTGGCCCTGCCCATTTACACGGCCGGTTTCGTAGCCTGGCTGGTAGGGTTTGTGGTGTTTGCAGCCATAGCTGGCTTCACGCTTAGCTTGGTGTTCCAGTTGGCGCATACCGTAGAACACGCCGCCTTCCCCATGCCCGACGAAATCACGAATAAGCTGGAAGACGAGTGGGCCATTCACCAGATCAAAACCACCGCCAACTTCGCTACTCACAATAAAGTCATTAGCTGGCTCGTGGGCGGCCTGAACTTCCAGGTAGAGCACCACTTGTTCCCGAAGATTTCGCACGTGCACTATCCCGCCATCAGCAAGATCATCAAGCAGATGTGCGAAGAGTTCGACATTACCTACAACGAGTATCCGAAGATGCGCTACGCCGTAGTCTCTCACGTATCTTATCTGCGGGAGTTAGGCCGCAAGTAGGTTATTCAATGCACAAAAAAGCCCCCCAGAAATGTTTCTGGGGGGCTTTTTTGTTGGTATTTAACCTCTGTCAGCAAATTAGCCCGATAAATAAGATGGGCAGCTGTGGTGGGGCAAGCCGATTATCTGGTCACCAACGTCGCTCATTTTCGGGCGCTGCTGCAAGTGAAGTTTCCCAGCATCCGGCTGCTCACGGCGCGTGAGTTTCTGGCAGAGTTGAAGAATTAGTCTGCCTGCTTCATTAGCTCTATTCGTCGTCTGATTATCGGTAGAATAGCTTCTTTAAACTCGGTTAAGGCAGGGCTTGCCTCTTTCCACTCCACTTGACGCAGGACTGAGTCCGACTGTAACGCGTTAATGCTTTCAATTCGGAGGTCACAGTTGGGACCGATCAATCCTTCCGGTGACACCACTGGCTCGCCACAGTTATATAAAGCCAAACTGTAAAAAACCTGATTGTTTGAATGAAAAATTACGAATGATTTCCTGTTTCGGTGCCCAATTGCGTGAGTGCTGTCAACCCATGTACCTGCAAGCCGAACCTCTCCTAGCGCTGCTCTTTTAGCAAGTAGAAACTGCCACAGTTGATTTCTGGTTTGCAGGGTGCCATCCTGAATCAAGCTGATGATAGCCTTTTCCGTTAAAGCTTTGCTGCTGGCTTTAATTCTGTGATAACTACCAAATTGCTCCTGGTAGAAGCCGCAGCCGCTTAGAAGCATAAGAAATGATAGCACCGTTCCTTTGTATAGAGTCGGGTGCAACAGATGTGATATCAAGTAGATACTACGAAAAAACAATCTGTTGCCACAAATATCCTGCTGTAAAACCTGTATCTTTGCCGCCCCGTCAGGGTGGCGGGTCTGGAGCCTCAGCTTCAGGGAGTTACTCATAACGCGTTCCGGTAGGTGGCCCTGAGCCGGACGTGTAGATAAGGGCCAAACAGTAACTATGGCAGAAGTAGCAGATAACTTCGACTGGGACAACGTCGGAGCGACCGGCTTTGGTGGCAATTATAGCCCCGAGCAGCGCGCCGAGATGGAGAAAATGTACGGCGACACGCTGACCACCGTCCAGGAGGAAGAAGTAGTGAAAGGCACCGTAGTCGGCATCACCGACCGCGACGTGATCCTGAACATTGGCTTCAAATCCGACGGCCTCGTGCCCCTGTCCGAATTCCGCGACCTGGTTGACCTGAAAATCGGTGACCAGGTAGAGGTATTCATCGAAGACCAGGAAGATTTGAACGGCCAGCTGATCCTTTCGCGCAAGAAGGCGAAGATCAAGCAGGCTTGGAAGTCGATTTACGACGCTCTGGAGTTCGATAACATCCTGGAAGGCGTAGTAAAGCGTCGGACCAAAGGTGGTCTGATCATGGAGCTGGACGGCGTAGAAGCTTTCCTGCCCGGCTCGCAGATTGACGTGAAGCCCATTCGCGACTTCGACATTTATGTTGGTCGCCGCATGGAAGTGAAAGTGGTAAAAATCAACGCCGCTTTCGACAACGTAGTTGTTTCGCACAAAGTCCTGATTGAGAAGGACCTGGAGAAGCAGCGCGAAGCCATCCTGAACAACCTTGAAAAAGGTCAGATTCTGGAAGGTGTTATCAAGAACATGACAAACTTCGGTGTGTTCATCGACCTCGGCGGTGTCGACGGTCTGTTGCACATCACCGATATCTCGTGGGGCCGCATCGCTCATCCGAGCGAAGTATTGCAGCTTGACCAGAAACTTAACGTGGTTGTTCTTGACTTCGACGAAGCCAAGAAGCGTATCTCGTTGGGCCTGAAGCAGCTGACTCCTCACCCATGGGATTCACTGCCCGCCGATATGGGCGTAGGCTCGAAAGTAAAAGGCCGTATCGTGAACGTAGCCGACTATGGCGCATTCATGGAAATCGTGCCTGGCGTAGAAGGCCTAATCCACGTTTCGGAAATGAGCTGGAGCCAGCACCTGCGCAATCCGCAGGATTTCATCAAGCAGGGCGACGTAGTTGAAGCGCAAATTCTGACGCTGGACCGCGAAGACCGCAAGATGAGCTTGGGTATCAAGCAATTGAGCGAAGACCCGTGGACTCGTGGCGACTTCGGCGGCAAGTACGCCGTAGGTACCAAGCACAACGGCCTAGTGCGCAACCTGACCAACTTCGGCCTGTTCGTAGAGTTGGAAGAAGGTGTAGACGGCCTAGTACACGTGTCTGACCTGTCGTGGACCAAGAAGATCAAGCACCCATCCGAAGTGGTGAAGGTGGGCGACCGTCTGGACGTGTTGGTGTTGGAGCTTGACGTAGCTAACCGTCGTTTGGCCCTTGGCCACAAGCAATTGGAGGAAAACCCTTGGGATACGTTCCAGACTGTATTTACTCCTGGCTCGGTGCACAAAGCCACTATTACGGAGAAAAACGACCGTGGTGCGGTACTCGAGTTGCCTTACGGCATCGAAGGTTTCGCTTACCCCAAGTCATTGGTGAAGGAAGATGGTTCGAACGCCGAAAACGGCGAAGCGCTAGACTTCCGTGTGGTTGAATTCTCGAAGGATGATCGTCGTATCGTGTTGTCGCACACTGCCGTGTTCAATCAGGCGCAGCAGGAAGAAGACACTCGTGCTTCGAAGTTTGCTAAGAAGAAGCCAGCCGCTGGTGCTGCTGCAGCCCAAGGCGAAGGCAAGCTGAGCGACCTTAAGAAGCCGGCAACGGCTGACAAGTCGACCCTCGGTGACCTGGATGCTCTGTCGGCTCTGCGCGACAAGATGATGGGCAACGAGCGTGACGCTGGTGTGCAGAAGCTGGAAGCGAAGGCTCCTAAGGCTGCTAAAGCCGAAGAAGCACCTGCCGCTGAAGCTGACACTACTGAAGAGACTCCGGCCGCTGAAGGTGGAATCCTGGCTGCCGTAACTGGTGCTGCCTCCGCTGCCTTCGATAAGGTATCGGAAGTAGCTGGCGACGTAGTAGACACCGTAGCTGATTCAGCTGCTTTCGCGAAAGCGAAAGAAGTAGCTGGCGATGTGGTTGAAAAAGCCAAAGATCTGCTGCCCGGCAACGAAGATGCTGACAAGAAGGACGGAGAGAAAGCATAGTTTTCTTAGTTTTTGAGTAATAAAAAGGCCCTGACAGTTGTCAGGGCCTTTTTTGTGAGCTTTAAGCACGAGTGATTTCAAACTACTTCGCACGTAGCCAATAGCTTAGGACGCTAATGGTTGAAAAAAGCCCCCCAGGTTTGGCGAAGGTCAGATAATGGCGTAAGTTTGCACCCTCCTAACCCGGTGACGTGACCGAGTGGCTAGGTAGAGGTCTGCAAAACCTCCTACGGCGGTTCGAATCCGCCCGTCACCTCTTTCCTGTTCCTGTTTTCTTTTGCTTAGTACCCCGGTTGATTAGCCCCAACCGGGGTTTTTTGCTTTTAAACCCTGCTGTAAGGGTCAATGAAGACTCTTGTAGCAATCTTTTTTCAACAATACATACAATCAAGTTCAAAGTGTAGGTCATTTCAAGTCAATATATTGACTATAAGCTCGTCTGGGCAACTTTACACTGGCTGATCCTTGGGTTTACAATCGCATTATCCCTACATTTCATTTGTGCGTACAACCGCTAGCTTACTTTTTTCCGCCCCAACTTCTTATGAAAATTATTGACCTCCGCACTATGCGCGGCCCGAGCTACTGGTCTGTCAAGCACCTAAAGCTCATTGTGATGAAAGTAGACTTGGAGGACCTGGCGGGCAAATGGTCCAATGCTATTCCAGGGTTAGCAAGTCGTCTCACAAAGCTGCTACCCGGAGTAGGGCAGCCGTGCCCCACTCCCGATTCATCAAAACAAAAACTTAAGTACCCGCCTCTAACACTGGAGCAGCTTACCGACGGTGAGCCAATGTGCCATGTGATTCAGCACGTAGCATTAGAGTTACAGCGTTTGGCGGGGATGCCGGTGTATTGGGGCAAATCTTACCCTTCAGCGCATGAGGAAGGAGTGGAGTTCGTCGTGTTTTCTTATCAAGAAGAGCGAGCTGGTCGTGTAGCCGCCCGGGCCGCGGTGGAGATTGTAGATGCCTTATGCCAAAAACAAAAGGTAGATATTAAGCCCATCATCACAGAACTGCACAATATTCGGGAGGAGGAGTTCTTTGGGCCCAGCACCTATAGTATAGTGGCGGAAGCCGTTTCGCGTAATATTCCGTATATCCGCCTCAAGAATACGTCTGTTATTCAATTGGGCTACGGTGTAAATCAAAAGCGAATTCAGGCTACCACTTCTACTAATACAGCGTTTTTTGCAGTAGACATTGCAGGTAATAAAAACCGCACAAAGGCAATGCTTGCTGATGCAGGTATTCCGGTACCTCGCGGTACCACGGTCTACTCTATCGAGGAATTGCGCACTGCCATTGAAGAGTTAGGGTTTCCTATTGTGACGAAGCCCTTGGATGGAAATCATGGTAAAGGCGCCAGTATTAACATTACAGATTGGAAGACAGCTCAAACGGGCTTTAAGGAAGCCCAGGTATATTCGCGTGCCGTCATCGTAGAGCAGTTTATAGAGGGTTTTGACCATCGACTACTGGTTGTTAATGGCCAGCTTGTGGCAGCAGCAAAACGCAAGCCTGCTTCCGTCCTAGGCGATGGGAAAAGCACAATTCAGGAGCTTATTGACCAGGTTAACCAGGATCCACGCCGCGGCGAGGGCCACGAGAAGGTTCTTACCAAGATAACGGCTGATAAGCATACGATGGCCATTCTCGAAGCCCGCGACCTGACGTTAAAATCAGTACTGCCGGAGGGAGAAGAGTTGTTTTTGAAGAGTACTGCTAACATCAGTACGGGTGGTACAGCTACTGATGTCACCGATTTGGTGCATCCTTACAATGTGCTATTAGCGGAGCGAGCAGCCGGTATAATTGGCCTTGATATATGCGGCATCGATCTGCTTACCTCAGATATTGCCATTCCGCTTAACGAATCTCGCGGGGCTGTGATTGAGGTAAACGCGGCACCAGGATTCCGGATGCATATTTCGCCGGCTGAGGGCCTGCCTCGGAACGTAGCTGCACCTGTGGTAGATATGCTATTTCCGCGTGGTACTCCTTCGCGTATTCCTATTATGGCCGTCACGGGTACTAATGGCAAAACTACCACTACCCGCATGTTAGCCCACATGGTAGCTGCACAAGGCTACAAAGTAGGCTTTACGACTACCGATGGTATCTATATTCAGGGTAACCAGCTAGAGCAAGGCGACTGTACGGGGGGGCAAAGCACAGAGTTTGTACTGCGTGACCCCACGGTGAACTATGCTGTGCTGGAAGTAGCGCGAGGCGGCATGCTCCGCTCCGGTCTGGGATTTGACGTCTGCGATATCGCTATTGTAACCAACGTAGCGGCCGACCATCTTGGCATGCGCGATATTAATACGGTAGAGGAAATGGCCGCTGTAAAAGGGGTATTGCCTCGCACAGTATGCAAAAACGGCTGGGCTATTCTCAATGCCGATGATGACTTGGTATACGCTATGGCCGAACGACTGCACTGCCGCGTAGCATTTTTCAGCATGAACGAAAAAAATCCTCGCATTCTCGATCACGTTGAAAATGGTGGTGTGGCAGCCGTGTACGAGGAAGGCTACGTGACTATCTATCAAAATAGCTACAAGCTGCGCATAGATCGGGCCGTTGAATTTCCTATTACCCTAGGCGGACGCGCTACTTTCAACATCGAAAATAGCTTAGCAGTAGCGCTGGCTGGCTATGTAGCCGGATTTACGAAAGATTCTATCAAGACTGCATTACGAACCTTCGTACCCTCAGCTGCCAAGACTCCAGGTCGTATGAATGTGTTCAAGTTTCCGGAATTTGAGGTGATTGTGGACTATGCGCATAATACGGCCGGAATTACCAAGTACGCTGAGTTTTTGAATAATACACCAGCCACGCACAAGGTGGGTATCGTATCAGGGTTGGGCGACCGTCGTGATGAGGATACTATAAGCTTTGCACGCGTAGCAGGAAAAATATTCGATGAAGTGATCCTTCGCCAAGATAAAGACCTGCGGGGTAAGTCAGGGGAGGAGATATATGCTCTGATGACGCGTGGCCTTCGTATGGACAAGCCTGATCTGCCGATTACGTACATCGAAGACGAGACAGAAGCCATCCATCACGTACTGCATACTGCCCGGCCAGGCTCTGTCATTAGTGTTTTTACAGAGAAAATACCTTCTACAATCAAGCAGATCGAGGAGTTTGAAGCACAGATCGTGCAAGCGTAAAAGCTGTCTTGGTTCAATATTCACTAAAAAAGCCCCCCAGATACTTTCTGGGGGGCTTTTTTGTAGGTGAAATGATCTGCGGCTTACTTCAGGGTGAAGGTCGATTTGCCGATCATCACGCCTCCTTCATACAGCTCAACGGTGTGAAGACCCGTTTTGTAGGCTGCGCCTTTCGCGTACACAAACTGCACGGGCTGACGGGTATTATCATACACGATGTCCTGCTTGGCCGTGTAGAAGGCCTCGGAGCCATCAATCATGAAAGTGCCACCGCCGGTGCTTAGGTTATACAGCGCCGAGCCGTCGGGCTCCACGAGGCGCATCATAATCTGCTTGGTTTCCTTAGGCGATACGTCGTTGCGGGCAAGGTTGAAGGTCACCTTGATTTTCTCTACACGCTTGGCTTTGAACTCGTTATCGTCGTCGTCCTTCTCTTTGTTCCGAGCGTTAATCACGTTCACGCGAATATTGTCGGCCTGAAGGCGGGAGGCCACCGCTACTTTCTCCGAAAGCTCCTGGTTGGTGCGAGCGATAGTCGAAATGGTGTCGGTGAGCTTGTTCTGACGCTCTTTCAGCGTGGTAGTTTCCGTGTACAATACTTCGTTGTCGGCTTTCAGCTGAGCAATTTCCTCGTCCTTTTTGCGAAGTTGCTGCTCCAGGTTGGTGGCGCGGTTGCGGAAGCGGGCTTGCTCGGCCAGCGAGAAGCTGCCTTTGCGGAAGGAGCGAAGCTTCAGCAAGTCAGAGTTGATGGTAGCAATGCGGGCTTCCAGCGAGTCATTGGCAAGGCCCATGGCCTGTACTTCCTGGCTTTGACGCTCAAAATCGGCTTTGAGGGTCTCGTATTGTTTGATTTGTTCTTCAAGCCGGACATCCTTTGCCTTTACCTCGGCTGTCAGCTGTTCATTTTGCTTGCCTTTCTGATTGTTCATGTAGAAAAGCAGGGCATTGATACCGGCCAGAACCAGAAATAGAGCCACTATCAGCAAAAGACGGCTCTTGTTTTTAGGCTCCGTGTTTTCGTTTTGTTCCATTGAGGAAGGGGATTGGTTAATTAATGTGGAAGTACGCGGCTAGTTAGGACGGTACGCTACCTTTACGCACAAAAATAAAGGACTTACCCACGTGGGCAAGTTTCGGCACTAAATACTCCATTTGCACGAATATGGATTTACTGCTTGATGAGACCTATTGGCGTACCCGGTATGCTACCGGCCAAACCGGCTGGGATGTGGGAGCCATAACGCCCCCATTACAGGATTATTTTAAGCAGTTAGGGCCACCCGATAATCGGCGTATCCTTATTCCAGGCGCGGGGAGGGCGTATGAAGCCGAATACCTGCACCGCCAAGGCTTCAGCGAGGTGTTCGTAGCCGACCTGGCGCCGGAGGCACTGGAAGCGCTGCAGCAGCGTGTGCCCAGCTTCCCTGGGGGGCATTTATTGCAGCAAGATTTTTTTGCGCTGTCGGCTGAGCCCCCTTATGATTTAATTGTAGAGCAGACGTTCTTTTGTGCATTGCCCCGCACGCTTCGTCCGGATTATGCTCGGCAGTGCGCGCATTTATTGCGGCCGGGGGGCAAATTAGTGGGCTTGCTATTCGAGGCAGATTTTGGCCCCTCATCCGAACCACCTTTCGGTGGCACCCGCTCGGAGTACCGAGCGTACTTTGAGCCGTATTTCAAGTTCATTCACTTCGATACTGCGTACAACTCCATCCGGCCCCGGCAGGATAGGGAGTTGTTTATTTGTTTGGAGAAAAAGTAATCAAAACCCTGCTCATGTTTAATTCTCTCGCCAACGCGCTCCCCCATTTTCGCAACACCAACTCCGGTCAGTTCTTTTTGATGGCTGGTCCCTGTGTCATTGAGGGTGAAGACATGGCCTTGCGCATCGCCGAGCGTGTGCGCCACATCACGGACAAGCTGCAAATTCCTTACATCTTCAAAGGCTCTTACCGCAAGGCAAACCGGTCGCGCCTCGATTCTTATACTGGTATCGGTGACGAAACGGCGTTGCGCATCCTGCAAAAAGTAGGGCGCGAAATCGGGGTGCCGACCGTCACGGATATTCACGAGTCGGATGAAGCGGCTCTCGCGGCCGAGTACGTGGATGTCCTTCAGATTCCCGCCTTTCTGTGCCGCCAAACCGATTTGCTCTTGGCTGCGGCCAAAACCGGCAAGGTGGTCAACATTAAAAAAGGTCAGTTCCTGTCGGGCGAGGCCATGCAGTTTGCCGTGGATAAAGTGCGGCAGTCGGGCAATGAGCACGTGGTGCTCACCGACCGCGGCAACTCTTTTGGCTACGCCGATTTAGTCGTTGACTTTCGCAATCTGCCCGTGATGCAACGCTTCGATGTGCCCGTGGTGATGGACGTGACGCACTCACTGCAACAGCCTAACCAAGCCAGCGGCGTGACTGGTGGTCAGCCGGCCCTCATCGAAACCATCGCCAAAGCCGCCATTGCTGTTGGCGCCGATGGCTTGTTTATCGAAACGCACCCGACGCCCGCCACTGCCAAATCGGATGGCGCTAACATGCTGCCTCTGGATCAGTTGGAGGCATTGATGGTGAAGCTCACACGAGTGCGGGATGCAATTCGGTAATCAAAACGACTCAGCGTGCCGTTAAGCTTAGGCCGAAAGGCGGCGAGCCCGGTCTAACAGCTTATCCATCACATGATCGAAACGGAGTGAGAAATGCTGCTTCGGCTGGTTTTTCCTGAAAAATACCAAGCCCATAAAAAACAGGTCCACGGTCAACATCACTTCCGGGTGCGCTTTGATGGCTTCCCAGGCCTTCTCCATCTCTGCTGACCAATGAATGTCGTCGAGGACGAACACGCTTTGGTCGGTGCGGCAGGCGAGGCACTGCTCGAAGTAGCGCACCGTAGGCTCGTAGCGGTGGTTTCCGTCGAAAAAGGCAAAGTCTATGGGGGCAGATAGTGCGGCTAGGGTAGGGGCAAGGGTATCATCGAGGTTGCCTTCGATAAGCTCCACAGTGCGCAGACCTAAGCTATTGAATGTTTCGCGAGCTACGGCAGCGGTGGCCGGGCAGCCCTCAAACGTAATTATTCGGCTTTTGCTGTTTGCCGTAGCCAAGTATGCAGTAGTCAGGCCCAGCGACGTGCCCAACTCCAGCACCGTGCGCGGCTGAAAATGATTCACCAACCGAAACAGAAGCTGCCCGAGCTGCCGCGGCTTGGCGGCGGTGCGGGCAATGTCGCGCACGCGGCGCTGCCGACCGGCGCCCGTATGGGAGCCGGCCCCGAAGTCGGTTACGGTTATAATCTGCTCACTGGCTAGTAATTCGGTGCGGCAGTGCTCAACATCCTCGTAGCGGGCAAAAAAGCCGGTATGGCGCACCACATTATTATATAACGCAAAAACGAACGGGGAATGCAAGCCGTGCGCATTCCCCGAGCGGAGCAAAAATCGGATGTAACTGAATGCTTGGTAAAGCAAGAAGTTGAATGGCTAAATGGGTGGATAGCTACATGGCTGGTCGTTGAACGATTAACCATTTAACCACTCAGCCATTTGACCTGAAGTCTAATTTAGGCGATACGGCACAACCAGCGTAAATTCTGGTATCTCAACCGTGAATTCGCGGCCGTCGGCGAGGCGCTCCATTTGGTAGGTGCCGCGCATTTTGCCAAGGCCGGTTTTGAGATTACACCCTGACACGTACTGATGAGCCTCGCTGGGTTCTAATACAGGTTGCTGACCTACAACACCTTCGCCCTCCACTTCGCGTACGACGCCGTTAGCATCATAAATGTACCAATGGCGACGGAGCAACTTTACGGTGTACTCGCTGTTGTTGCGAATATCAATTTTATAGGCAAACACGTAATGTTCCTGGCCGGGGCTGGAATAATCGGGTAGATAGTTGGTCGTAACACTAACGGTCACTCCCTGCGTAGTGGTAGTATTCATGGCGCCTGTGCGGTTCGGTGGATAACTAACAGCCGTTCTTGGAATTTGGTTTATCTACGCAAGCCGCCTGCAGAAAGGCTTGCCGAACCCGTAAAAATCTTTTCCCTATGTCCATAAAGATAGAAGAAAGCTGGCGCAAAGTACTACAAGACGAGTTCGAAAAGCCCTATTTTCAACATCTTATCGCTTTTGTAAAAGGCGAGTACGCCACAACTACCGTGTATCCGCCTGGGGGGCAAATTTTTCATGCCTTTGAGGCCTGCCCTTTCGACCAGACCAAAGTCGTGATTTTGGGCCAAGACCCGTATCATGGCCGGGGCCAAGCGCATGGGCTGGCCTTTTCGGTAGCAGATGGCGTGCGCACGCCGCCTTCTTTGCAAAACGTTTTCAAGGAGCTCCAGGCCGATCTGCCCGAAACTCCGCCGGCTCCCAACGGCAACCTCGACCGCTGGGCCGAACAAGGTGTGCTTTTGCTTAATGCTACGCTTACTGTTCGGGCTGCTGAGCCGGGCTCCCACCAAAAAAAGGGCTGGGAGCAGTTCACAGATACGGTTATTCAGCGCGTTTCAGAGCAGAAAGAGCACCTGGTATTCATTCTGTGGGGCGCTTATGCTCAAAAGAAAGTGGAGCTGATTGATGAGAAAAAACATCTGGTTCTGAAAGCTGCGCACCCTTCGCCCTACGCCGCCGACCGTGGCTTCTTTGGCTCTCGGCCCTTCAGCAAAACCAACGAATATCTGCGTCAGCACGGCTTAGAACCAATTAAGTGGTAAAGTAGCGTTTGATGTTTGCTCTCTTAATCAAAAAAGCCCCCCAGAATTGTTCTGGGGGGCTTTTTTGATTCCAAATCGAAATTGACTTAGTGGATAATATCGAATAGACGGCTCCAACGGATTTTACTGAAGAAATCAGCGTAAGGATCTACGGAGAGCCAAATCAGAACGGCCTTGCCTACGATGTGATCTTCGGGCACAAAGCCCCAGTAACGCGAGTCGAGCGAGTTGTGGCGGTTGTCGCCCATCATGAAGTAGTAGTTTTGCTTGAAGGTGTAGCTGGTGAGCGGCTTGCCATTCTGCGACAACACTCCATTCGCGTACGTCACGCCTTCATTGCGCTCGTAGCGCATGATGATTTTCTGATAGATAGCCGTGTTCTGCGGCGTAAGCTCCACGGTCTGGCCTTTCTTCGGGATTTGCAGCGGACCGTAGTTGTCGCGGTTCCAAGGAAAAGCAGCCGTAGGCGTGCTGTGTGGGTAGTCAGGGTTGTTCGGGAAAACTTCTGATTCAGCTTGGCCCGGCTGCGCTACTTCTTCCACCACACCTTTAATGAAGGGCTGCAGCTTGAAATAAGCTGCTATTGTAGAAGTAGTATTTACCACGTAAGCCGGTCCAATAGCTGTTGTTTGCGCCTGGGGCACACCGTTAGGCGTGTTGGAGTCCGTTACACCCAAATCCTGGAATACCTTATCGCGCACAGGCTCAGCTACCTGTAAGTAATAGCTGGATTGCATTTGTGGCGGATTCTCAAGCGGCTGACCGTTGATATGCACCTGCGTTTTCTTTATTTCCAGTACATCACCGGCTACAGCTACGCAGCGCTTAATGTAATTGGTACGCAGGTCGGCAGGGTGCTCGCTCTCGAAAGGAATGTTAAAAACGACAACATCACCACGCGTTACCTCCGAAAAACCGGGCAAGCGGTAGGAGGGAAGCTGAATGGCATCGGAATAGCTCTTAATGTTCGTGCCCCAGATAGTTTGGTGGGTAAGTGGCACCTGCAGAGGTGTTTGGGGCGTGCGCGGACCGTAGTGCAGCTTGCTCACAAACAGATAATCGCCGACCAGCAGGGAGCTTTCCATGGAAGGCGTCGGGATGGTGTATGCCTCAAAAGTGGCCCAGCGAATAAGCGAGGCTACCACCACGGCAAAGAGAATGGCGTCGCCCCACTCCCGCAAAAAGCCCTTCGGCTTTTTTGGTGCTGCTTCGGTAGTGGAGGTTTTCTCCCAGAATTTTACGGCCATAAATCAAGACGAAAACGGACAGCACGCTGCCCAAGCAAAGCAAGGATACAATTGAATGATTAAATATCCGAATTAATGAAGGAATGTGCTTTGTATAGGTCAGACACTGAATAATCGACAAATAACACGCATCATAATATAGTGCGTTCCTACAATCCGAGTAGCTCCTTCATGCCAAATACACCCTTGCGGCCTGGCAGCCATTCGGCGGCTAGCAACGCTCCCTGCACGAATCCATCACGCGTGTGCGCCTCGTGCTTTAGCTCAATGGTGTCGGCGGGGGATGAGTACGTAACAATGTGTGTACCAACTACTTGGCCTGTCCGCTCCGAAAGTACAGCCAGTTCTTGCGGAGCAGAAGTAGGCTCGTTGCGCCAGATGGTCTTGGTCGGAAAGTGACGAATGATAGATTCGGCGGCGGTAAGAGCGGTGCCGCTGGGCTGATCTACTTTCTGCGTATGATGAATTTCGCGCACCTGCACATCGTAGCCCCCGAAGTGGTGCATTTTGGCGGCGATGTATTCGTTGAAATGGAAGAACAGGTTCACGCCCACACTGTAGTTAGAAGCGTAAAAAAGCCCCCCACCCGTTTCCTTGCATAGGTCGCGGGCTTCCTGAAAATGGTGCAGCCAGCCCGTGGAGCCACAAACAACTGGAAGTCCCTGGCGCAGGGCAGCACTCACATTGGCGAAGGCAGCATCTGGATGGGTAAACTCAATGGCGGCGTCAACGGTTGTAGCGTCAAAGTCGGAGATGCGCGCGCCGGGCCGCGAGGGGTCCACGATGCCAGCAATCTGGTGGCCTCGGGCAATAGCCTGGGCCTCAATGGCCTGGCCCATTTTGCCGTAGCCAATCAGCAGCAATTTCATTTTGTTGAGCGGGTAGTAGACTTCAAATTTAAACTAAGATTGATGCCGGCTGTGGGCTGCGCCGTGGGCATGTAGAGCATCGTGGGCTCCAAGCGCAGACTTAGATCGTCACTGACGTCGAAGTCGCGTAAGTGGGCATCCACGAGGGCATCAACCACGCCGATTGCGTAAGCCACGGCTGAAAAAGCAATCCACTTGTCGCGGTTACGACGGTAGATAATCAAACCGCGGTCGATGGTCGCATTGTCCTCGATCGTACTGGAAAGCGGGCCGGTATCAATGGTCAAAGGGTCGTTATCATTGCGGGCTGCTTTTGCTTCCCGAAACTCTTTAAAGCGACTTTGAAAGTGAAATTCCACCGTAAGAGCCGTACCTAACACGCCGTACACAATCGGTAGCTTCCAGTATTTGCGGTTGTAGATCTGGCCGGCACCGGGCACCAGCGCCGACAGCATGGCAGCCTTGCCTGGCCGCGTCAGGTGAAGCCCGAATAGCCTCTCGGTGCGCCGCGTGGTATCAGCTACCGCTGGGGTGCTGACCTGAGTCGAATCGGAACCTGCAGTAACTACCTGGGCTTGCGCCGACTGGGCCAGTGGGGCTCCCACTAAGCATAACAAAATCGCCGCTTTCCAATGCCCAGTCATCTGCCGTTGCTACCTACTAAGACGGTTGAAGAATATGAAGAATGCGCTGCATGTCTTCCACCGAGTCAAACGCAATTCTGATCTCGCCATTGCCCTGCGGATTTGGCTTCACCTGCACCCGGCTGCCGAAGCGGTCGGAGAGGTGACGCTCCGTGCGGCGCAACTCGGCTACGGGAACTGGCTGTGGGGCGTTTTCGGGAGCTTTCTGACCAGGCGTAGTGGCCGGAGCACTGGCCGCACCGCCACCACGTACAATCTGTTCTACACGACGCACCGACAGGTCTTCGGCCACAATGCGACGATATAGCATCAGCTGCTGCTCGGCATCCTCAATGTTGATGAGGGCGCGAGCATGACCCATCGAAATTTCGGCGTCGCGCAAGCCGATCTGGATGTCGGGGGGCAATTTCAGCAGCCGCAGGTAGTTAGTTACCGTTGAGCGGTTTTTGCCCACCCGGTCGCCGAGTTCTTCCTGCTTTAGGCTGCACTCGCTTACCAGTCGCTGGTAGCTCAGGGCAATTTCTATCGCGTTAAGATTCTCGCGCTGAATATTCTCAATCAGGGCCATTTCCAGCATTTGCTGGTCATCGGCCTTGCGGATATACGCCGGAATTGTGTCCAGGCCGGCCAGCTTGGAAGCCTGCAAACGCCGCTCGCCGCTGATGAGCTGATAAGAATTGGTGCCCAACTGGCGCACGGTTACGGGCTGAATAATGCCCTGAATCCGAATAGACTCAGCCAATTCCTGCAATGCCTGCTGGTCGAAGTGCGTACGCGGCTGGTACGGGTTAGCCTCGATATGATTCACCGAAATGAAGCCCACCGAATTAACCGGATGCGGCACCAGCCGTTCACCTTTTTTCTCGTAGCTGCCTTCAATAAGGGCATTTAGCCCGCGACCTAAGCCGCCAATTTTGCGCTTCGGAACTGATGCGGGAGTTTTTTCTTCGTTCTTCTCTGACATACCTACTAACAGCCTGAGCCCAGTACCGGGCCAAAGCGGGATTCAAAAATACACAAACGCCGGGGAAGGACCTGAAATTTTACCTCCCGCTGCTTTCATTGCCCTAAAACGAAAGCTGGCAGATGGAACACCACCTGCCAGCTTTCGTTTTTTCATCGGTTAATCAGACCTTAAGCTGCTTCATCCTCAGCTGCTTCCGGGTCGGCAGCTACCGAGTTCTTCTCCACAATCTCGCGGGCTAAGTTCAGGTAGCTAATTGAGCCTTTGCTGTCCGCATCGTGCAGAATGACCGGAATACCGAAGCTCGGCGACTCGCTCAGCTTTACGTTGCGCGGAATGATGGTATCGAAGACGAGTTGCTGAAAGTGGAGCTTTACTTCCTCTACCACTTGATTAGAGAGGCGCAGGCGCACATCGTACATCGTCAGCAGAATTCCCTCAATTTCCAGCTCCGGGTTAAGGCGGCTCTGAATGATTTTGATGGTATTCAGCAATTTGCCCAAGCCTTCCAACGCGAAGTACTCGCACTGCACCGGAATAATAACGGAGTGCGCCGCCGTAAGGGCGTTCACCGTTATTAAACCTAAGCTCGGCGAGCAGTCAATAATGATGAAGTCATACTGATCAGCCAGTGGCCGCAGCGCCTCTTTCATCTTCTCTTCCCGGTTAGGCAGATTGATCATCTCCACTTCCGCTCCCACCAAATCGATGTGGGAAGGCATAAGGTCGAGGTGAGGCAAGATGTTGGTTTGCAGAATGATATCCTGAGCATTGATGCCATCTACCATGCACTCATAGATGCTGTTCTGAATATCCTTGGGGTCGAAGCCAACACCGGAAGTAGCGTTGGCCTGTGGGTCGGCGTCAACGAGCAGAGTACGGTATTCCAAAGCCGCCAAGCTAGCTGCAAGGTTGATGGATGACGTGGTCTTTCCCACTCCACCCTTCTGATTGGCTACCGCGATAATTTTTCCCATGTGGGTTTATTCTTACTTGTTTAATAGCTGATATTCTAAATAGTAAAAGGCTGATTGCTGATGTTATAAATCAATCGTTCAGCCTTTTAACTAGTTGAATTACAACTCCATTGTCGACCCGATGGCCATCAACACTAATTCTTTTCCGGCTTGCGTGGCCTGTTCGCGGGCCGCGTCGTGGTCGATTTTAATAGGCGGGAAAGTATCGTAATGCATGCCGATAAATTGGCGGACCCCTACCCAGTTGGCCGCTTCGATTGCATCGTCAACGCCCATGGTGAAGTTATCACCAATGGGCAGAATAGCAAAATCCAGTTCATGCCGCTCATTAATGAGCTTCATGTCGTAGGTGAGGGCGGTATCGCCGGCGAAGTAAAAGTTTTTCTCGGTGGTTTCAATTACAAAGCCAGCCGCTAAGCCCCCGTAGGAGCCATCAGGCATAGAACTAGAGTGAGCAGCGGGCACTAGCTTCACAGTACCGAAGGGCAGCTTTATTTTGCCCCCCAGGTTCATTTTGTAGTTGGCTTTCAAGCCTTTCGCTTCAAACCAGCTGAGCACTTCAAACATCCCCACCAACTCAGCACCCGTGCGCTTACCTATCTCTTCTGCATCGGCTACGTGGTCGCCGTGGCCGTGGCTGAGCAAGATAAAATCAGCCTCAATTTTCTCGACGTCAATGTTCTTCGCTAACTCATTAGGACGAATAAAGGGGTCGAAGAGCACTTTGGTGCCGCCAATCTCAGCCAGGAAGCAGGAGTGGCCGTAATAGGTCAATTTCATAAATAAAGCGAAGCGGAAAGGAGCGGTCAGACGCCAATTTAGCGTTACACTTGCACCGAACTTAGCACAAATATACACTGTTTCGCCTTTCTCATGTTTCCGTTTTTGCGTCGTTTTGCTGGTTTTGCCCTTCCGTTGCTCACGGCATTAGCTAGCTGCGGTGGCCCAAGTAGCCCTACCGACGAGCGCCGCGTTTTCCGTTATAACCAGCCAGAAGCCCTCAGTTCGCTTGACCCTGCTTTTGCCCGCAATCAGGCTAATACATGGGCCGTGACGCAGTTATATAATGGCTTGGTAGAGCTCGACGACCAACTAAAACCCGGCCCCGCTCTGGCCCGGCACTACGATATTTCGTCTGATGGCCGCCGCTATACATTCACGCTTAGGCCTAATGTATACTTCCACGACAGCGAGGTATTTCCGGGGGGCAAAGGTCGGCGCGTAACGGCTCAGGATTTTGTGTACAGTTTTCGTCGGCTGCTCGATCCTGTTACGGCCAGCACTGGCGGCTGGATTTTCAGGGGCAAAGTGCTGGAAAACGCCGCGGGCGAGCCTTCGGATACGGCCTTTGTGGCAGTGAACGATAGCACTGTGCGAATATATTTGCAGGAGCCGTTTATTCCCTTTCTGAGCATTCTGACGATGCCTTACGCCTACGTGGTGCCCCGCGAGGCAGTGCAGCGCTATGGCAAGGACTTCCGGGAGCACCCGGTAGGTACGGGGCCGTTTCAGTTTAAGGATTGGGACGAAGGCAATGCGATTGTTTACCACCGCAATCCACGCTACTGGCGCAAGGATGCGCAGGGTCAGCCGCTGCCGTACCTGGATGCCGTCCAAATATCCTTTATCCAGGATCGCAAAACCGAGTTTCTAACGTTTCAGCAGGGTAAGCTTGACTTTGTGAGCGGCATCAGGGCCGGCTCGCGCGACTTGATTTTGCACCCCGATGGCACTGTCCGCGAAGATTTTGAGGGCAAGTTCCGCTTTGAGAAAGTGCCATATCTGAACACGGAATATCTTGGAATTCAGCAGGATCCTACTAATCTGCGGGGGGAGGCGGCGAATCCTGCGCTGCGCGATAAACGGGTGCGCCAGGCCTTAAGCTACGCGCTCAATAAGCCTGAATTGATTGCTTATTTCCTCAATAATGTGGGCCGGCCCGGCAACTCAGGGTTTGTGCCGGCTTCTTTGCCGTCGTTTAGCGAGAAGCTGGTTCCCGGCTACACCTATCAGCCCGAAAAGGCCCGCGAGCTACTGAAGGCCGCTGGCTATGGGGTTGGCAAAGCACTGCGCCTGCGCCTGGGTACGGTGGCTGAAACCAAGGAAATAACAGAGTATCTGCAGAAGAAATGGGCGGAAGTGGGCGTGCAGGTGACCATCGATGTGAGTCAGGGGGCGGCTCATCAGGAGAATGTGGATAACGGACGTGCGGCTTTTTTTACTAAGTCCTGGCTGGGCGATTATCCGGATGCGGAAAACTATCTGGCGCTGTTTTACAGCAAGAACTTTTCGCCCGCCGGCCCCAATAAAACGCACTTTAAAAATGCCGCTTATGACCGCCTCTATGAACTCGCCCAACTGGAGCAGGATACGGAGAAGCGCTACGATCTATACCGCCAGATGGACCGCATTATAGTGGAAGAAAGCCCCGTTATTCCGCTGTATTACGATGAGGTAGTGCGACTTACGCAAAACAACGTGCAGGGCCTGAAGCCAAACCCAATGAATCAGCTGGTACTGGAGCGGGTGCGGAAACTATAAAGCAACCGCTAGTTTGAGCCGCCCTTGGGATGTAGCGCGAAGCGGAAGCTTCGCGCTATATGTGCCTAAGCAATGACCCGGACGATTCGCCAAGCCAAACTACAAATCAGCCTTCACAAAAAAGCCCCCCAGAACTATTCTGGGGGGCTTTTTATATAATGCTATAGCTTACTTTACTTGTTCTTCGACTTTGCTGGACCCTGCTTGCGGGCTTCGGCTTCGCGCTCCTGAGCGGTTTTCATGGCTTCGGCGAGGCGGGCCTGGAAGCCGCCGGGCTTTTTGTCCTTGTTCTTCACCTTGTTGGCTTCAAGCTGAGCCCGCAGCTTGGTTTCGTCCACGAAGCGGCGGGTAAGGGCTTGCTGGCCAAAGGTGATGACGTTGGAAACGAAGTAGTACCAAGTGAGGCCGGCCGCGAAGCTGTTCAACACGAACAGGAAAATCAGCGGCATCAGGTAGCTATAGAACTTCATGGGGCCCTGCATGGCGGTGTTGAGCTGGTTGCTTTGCCAGGTCATCAGCAGGGTGGAAGCTGTCATCAATAGCGTAAACATACTGATGTGGCTGCCATAATAAGGAATGGCGAAGGGCAACGTCGCAAATACGTCATAGCTACTCAGGTCTTTGGCCCACAAAAACGCCTCTTGCCGCAGCTCAATTGAGTTTGGGAAGAAGTTGAACATGGCAAACAGAATGGGCAGCGTGAGCAGAGTGGGAATGCAGCCGCTGAGCGGGCTCACGCCCATAGACGTGTAGAGCTTCATGGTTTCGCTCTGCACTTTGGCCTGGTCGTCGCCGTACTTCTCCTTAATCTCGTCCAGCTCCGGCTTCAGCACCTTCATGCGCGCCTGCGACACGTAGGTTTTGTACGTCAATGGCCAGGTAACCAGCTTAATAAGCAGCACCAACAGCGCAATGATAATACCGTAGCTGCTGATAAACTGCTCCAGGAAATGGAACACTGGAATCACGATGAAGCGGTTCATCCAGCGGAAAATACCCCAGCCCAGGTACACGTTGCGGTCAAAGCCGGGCGCCACTTCCTTCAGAATCTGGAAGGAGTTAGGGCCAAAATAGTAGCGGAACTGACCTTTGCCCCCCAGCACATCGGCGGCCGGAATCGTAAGCGTAGTGCTTAACGTTTTGATGAACTTGTTGGTCGAATCGGCAGCGGCGGGCACCGTCGAGTTGAATTTGCCGGTGCTGAACTGGTTTTCGGCAATCAGGCCCGCCACGAAGAAATCGTGCTTATGCGCGGCCCACTTCACGGGCTCGTTGATAACGATTTCCTCAGGGTCTTCGCTGGCCTCGGCCAGCGAGCCATCGTCGTCGTTAGCCAAGTAATGGTTGATGGTGGTGTGGTTGCGGTTCTGGGCGCGGTCTTGCTCCGTCTGGCGGACGCGGTCCAGGAAGGTGAGCGTGATCGGCTCCTGGGCAATGACGTTGCCCAGGCCCGTGAAGCGCATCTCGTAGGCCAGCTGATAGTTGTCGTTATACAGCGTGTATATCTGCTCAATTTGCCCCCCAGCCACAGCGGCGGTGAAGGTTAGACGCTGGCCTGGGCGGTTGGCATCGGCAGTAGGCTGAGGTGCGCTTGGCTGAAAGTACAGGTCTGAAAAGCGTACTGTGCGGCCGTCGGTAATTCGAAAGCGGGTATCAATCTTAGCGCTTTCCTTATCCAGCAAATCGAAGGGCTGACCGAAGAAGGTCTTGTACTTGTTCAGGCGTACGGCTTGCACCTGCCCGCCTTTGGTCGAAAAAGTTACTGACAAGTCTTCGTTGCTCAACTGCACATCCTGGGCGGTGCCTTGTGCTGCGGTGGCGAAAGCGCCGAATGCCTGCGCCTGCGCGGCCGAGTCGAGGGGAGCAGGTGTAGCGGCGGCCGCTGTATCTGCCGACTGAGCCGGGGCGGTAGCAGCGGCAGTGGTGGGCTTAGCGGGGGCTTTTTCCGGCTCCGACTTCGGCGCGAAGAAAAACAGATAGATGAGGAGCAAGGCCGAAATCAAAAACAGGCCGGTTGCTGAGTTCTTGTCCATTGAAGGGGAAATAAATGCGAAGGTGTTCGGTACTAAGGAAATAGCCGGGAAAAATGCCCCCCAGCGCGCGACGCTTGTGAGCAATAATTCGGCAACGCTGCTGCAAAGGTCGGTAGTGGCAGCTTATTTTATGCAGAAGTAGAAAAATCGGACGAGGTGACAGGGAAACTGCCCTGTTGTTACAAGCAAGGAGAGGAACCTGGCTGAGTAGTAACATGAACTCAACCAAATTCCTCTCCTTGTTCTTAATCAATTAGTTACAGCTCATTCTTGTGGTGCTGAATGGCAGCCCGCACGAAGCGCACAAATAAAGGATGCGGGTTCTCAACGGTGCTTTTCAGCTCGGGGTGAAATTGCCCGGCCACAAACCACGGGTGGCCGTTCAGCTCTATCACTTCCACCAAGCCAGTGCCGGGATTAACGCCGGAAGCCACCATGCCAGCAGCTTCAAATTGCTGTAGATACTCGTTGTTGAACTCGTAGCGGTGCCGGTGGCGCTCACTGATGTGGTTACGACCATAGGCTTTGGCTGCTTTGGAGCCGCGGCGCAGGTCGCAGTCGTAGGCGCCGAGGCGCATGGTACCGCCTTTCTGCGTGATATTCTTTTGCTCCTCCATCATGGCAATGACGGGAGTGGGCGTCAAGGGGTCCATTTCGGTAGAGTTGGCGTTGGGCAGGTTCAGCACGTGGCGCGCAAACTCTACCATGGCCACCTGCATACCCAGGCAGATACCGAAGAAAGGAATGTTGTTCTCGCGGACGTAGCGCACCGCGCACACTTTGCCCTCAAAGCCCCGCTCGCCGAAGCCTGGCGCTACCAGCACGCCATCGACGCCTTGCAAGAGCTGCCCAACGTTTTCGGGCGTAATATGCTCCGACTGAATGCTGCGCAGGGTCACTTTGCACTCGTTTTGAGCACCAGCGTGCACGAATGACTCGTTAATAGACTTGTAGGCGTCGGGCAACTCTACGTATTTGCCAACCAAGGCAATGGTCACTTCCTCGGTTGGGTTTTTTAGTCGGCCCAAAAAGTCCTTCCACACTTCCAAATCGGGCTGCTGGGCGCCGCCTGTAAGCTTTAGGCGTTTAATTACTCGCTCATCGAGTTGCTCCTTGCGCATGAGCAGGGGCACGGAGTAAATGCTATCGGCGTCTAGGCTTTCAATAACCGAGTTGATTTGGACATTACAGAAGAGCGCTATTTTGCGACGCATCTCCAGCGGAATCGGGTGCTCAGAGCGGCACACCAGAATATCAGGCTGCAAGCCGGCCTCGCGCAAATCGCGCACTGAGTGCTGCGTAGGCTTGGTTTTTAGCTCACCGGCCGCCTTCAGATAGGGCAGCAGCGTGAGGTGAATTACCAGCGAATCATTGGGGGGCAATTCCCAACGCAACTGGCGTACGGCCTCCACAAATGGCAGGCTTTCAATGTCACCAATGCAGCCCCCGATTTCGGTGATGATGACGTCAAATTCGTCGCCTTGGCCCAGCAGCAGCATGCGCCGCTTAATCTCGTCGGTGATGTGGGGCACCACCTGCACGGTTTTGCCCAGGTAAGCACCCTCGCGCTCCTTGCTGATTACATGGTTGTAGATGCGGCCCGTGGTCACGTTGTTGGCCTGCGACGTGGGCGTGTTCAGGAAGCGCTCGTAGTGACCCAGGTCGAGGTCGGTTTCGGCCCCATCATCCGTCACAAAGCATTCGCCGTGCTCATAAGGGTTGAGCGTGCCGGGGTCGATGTTGATGTAGGGGTCGAACTTCTGGATGGTGACGCGGAAGCCGCGGGCCTGCAGGAGCTTGGCGAGGGAGGCAGAAATGATGCCCTTGCCCAGGGAGGAGGTCACCCCGCCGGTGACAAAGATGTACTTGGCCGTTGCAGTCGGGGAGGAGGTATTTCGGTCTGGCATAACGGGAAACAAAGTTAGCGGGAATATCCGGGGCCACGAAGCTTTTTTGCGCTAAGCCCGTCAGATGCTCAGCAAATCGTTGTTTGTAGGGCCAAGCTTGGCTCTGCCGTCCTTGGGTTCGCGCTACACTCCTGCAACTCTTCAAGCCTGGAATAAAGTGCAGAATCATTGCGAAAAAGCCCCCTAGCGCTTCATTTACGGCATTATTTTGTGCATATTGCGGTAATAACTCTCTAGCAATGCTGCCGTACTCCCGTTTGCTCGCCTTCTTGATTTTGCTGCTGCTGCCTCTAAGCGCCGCCGCGCCGCGCTACGGGGTTTCGAGCGACGATGAGGAGGCCGAGATGAGTTCTAACCGCGGCAAAGGGCCGCGCTGGCTGAATAAAATGATTGCCGAATCGGTGGTGCTGCGCCAGCATCAGGTGGGTATTTCGATTACCGAAGTCGCCTCGGGCGAAAAGCTGTACGAGCTGAATGCTGACCGCTATTTCACTCCGGCCAGCAACATGAAGCTCTTCAGCTTTTATGCTGGTCTGCACCTGTTGGGCGATTCTCTGCCCAGCCTGCGCTACGTTGTGCGCGGCGACTCCCTGCTGTTCTGGGGTACCGGCGACCCCACGCTACTGCACGGCGATGTGCCCTCGCGGAAAGCGTTTGACTTTCTGCAAAACCGGCCCGAGAAGCTTTTCTATCGGGAAATTCCGATGACCGAGGCCGCCTTTGGGCCCGGCTGGAGCTGGGACGATTACAACTACTACTACCAGCCCGAGCGCTCGGCATTTCCGGTATATGGCAATGTGATTCGCTTCTATGCTGGCCCAAACCGGCGGCCGTCCGTGCGGCCTCGTTTTTTCAATCCGGTAGTGAAAGAAGCCCCGGCCGGTTTTCCGCATCCCGCCGACGACCATGTGCGCCGTGAGCTAACCGACAACCGCTTCGTTTACTTCACTTCGCCCAAGAAATGGATAGACGAAACACCGTTTCGCCCAAGCTCGCAGCTGGTGCTTCAGCTGTTGCAGGACACCTTGCGCCGGCCCGTGCTAAATGCCTCCTGGCGACCTGTGCGCCCGCAGGAAGCCGTACGTACGCTAGCGGGCTTGCCCGTTGATTCGCTGTACCGGCGGATGCTGCAAGTCAGCGACAATCTTTTGGCGGAGCAGCTGCTGCTTATGTGCTCCGCGCGCCTGCGCGCCGATTCTTTGAGCACCCAAAGTGTTATCAAGGCTGTCAGCACACAGTATTTGCAAGATCTGCCCGACGCCCCACACTGGGTAGATGGCTCTGGCCTTTCCCGCAAAAACCTGATTACGCCCCGCACGCTATCAGCTTTGCTGCTCAAGCTGCACCAGGAAGTGCCGGAGCCCCGCTTAATGAGCCTGCTGGCGGCTGGTGGTGGCCACGGTACGCTGCGCCGCGTGTACCGCGACAAGGCCGGGCCGTGGTTTTGGGGCAAGACCGGCACGCTCAGCAACAACCACAACGTATGTGGCTACCTCAAAACGAGGAAAGGTAAGCTGTTGGCTGTCAGTTTTATGAACAATAACCACGTGGCAGAGACGACTGTGGTGCGCCATGAAATGGAGCGGGTATTGAAAGAAGTGCGCGAGCGGATGTAGGAGCGCGTTGCAACGCGCTCACCAGCCTGGCCGGGTGGTACCACTATCGTTGAACAAGACGGCTGGGGCGCTTTTTTACTGAAACCGCAGCCGCTATTTCAACTTCCGCTACGCAAGCAACGTCTGCAACGATAGTGGTGCCACGACAAAAAAGGTGTGGCCCCACGCCGTTCTACAGGTATTATATATTTTTACCTCTATGCAGCCCATTATCAAAACCCGCAGCAAGGCCGAGGCGGAGGAAGCCCAGCGCCGCTATTTCTGGTCGCTGACGCCATACGAGCGAGTGGCGCTGGCCGTAAAGCTGAACCGGCAGGCGCGGGCTATTTACGCGGCCAATCCGGCCAATTCGTCGCTTGATTTTGCCCCCCACCAACATGGAAGACGAGTACTTAAATCTACTACGCCTATTCCAAGAGATCGGCGTTGAGTACGTGGTAGTGGGGGGCTACGCCGTCATTGCCCACGGTTTTCCGCGCACCACCGGCGATCTGGACATATTGGTGCGGCCTTCAACTGCCAATGCCCGCCGGGTTGTTCAGGCCCTTGAGCGTTTTGGCTATACTGACGGCGAGTTTGAGGAAACGGATTTTACGACGGTTCCTAACTTCATTTCCTTTGCTTCCAATGGCGTGTGGATTGATCTGATGACACAACTGTTGGGAGTAAGTTTAGAGGATTGCCTTAATGGAAGCCTGGAATTAACTTTCGCTGGTGTGCCAGTACAGCATATCAGCCTAGCTGCTCTGCGGCAAACCAAGCGGGCCACCGGGCGCCCCCAGGATCTGCGAGACTTAGAGAATCTGCCTGAGTAGTAGCTGAAGTTGGCTATGTTACTTTAATACAGCACCCGAAACTTAATCGTGTGCTCCACCTTGCGCAAGGCTCCAATTACCTCCGGCGCATATTCCTTGTCAATATCAGTAATCACGTAGCCGATGTGCTCGTTGGTTTTGAGGTATTGACCGAGAATATTGACCTGATGATCCGCCAATAGATTGTTGATGCTGGCCAGTACGCCGGGCACGTTGGCGTGCAGGTGAATAAGACGATGCGCCTGTTGCACAGGCAGTTGTATATTAGGCAGATTCACGCTTTGTTGGGTGTTGCCAGTATTCACGTAGCCCATGATGCGCTCGGGCACAAACTCGGCGATGTTGCGCTGCGCTTCGGCCGTACTGCCGCCGATGTGGGGCGTGAGCAGCACGTTGGGCAAGCCGCGCAGCTCGCTTTCGAAGATTTCGTGGTTGGTTTTGGGCTCGTAAGGAAACACGTCGATGCTGGCGCCGCCCAGGTGGCCGCTGCGGACGGCGTCGGCCAGGGCCGGAATATCCACGATGTGGCCGCGGCTGAGGTTGAGAAAAATGGCCCCCGGCTTCATCAAAGCGAATTCCTCGGCGCCAATGAGGTTCTTGTTCTCGGCGCGGCCATCTACGTGCAGCGTCACAACGTCGGCTTGCTGCAAAAGCTCCTGCAAGGTGCGGCACTTGACGGCGTTTCCGAGCTGAAGCTTTTCGGCTATGTCATAATAAAGCACCTGCATGCCCACCGCTTCGGCCACCACCGAAAGCTGGCTGCCGATGTTGCCGTAGCCCACAATACCCAGCTTTTTGCCCCGAATCTCGAAGCTGCCGCGGGCCGATTTGTCCCACTCGCCCTGGTGCATCTTTGGGTTCTTGTCAGGAATACGGCGGGCCAGCACGATGATTTCGCCCAAAGCCAGCTCCACAACGGAGCGGGTGTTAGAGAAAGGGGCGTTGAACACAGCCACGCCCTTTTTCATGCAGCCTACTAAGTCAATTTGGTTGGTGCCGATGCAAAATGCCCCCACGGCAATCAGGCGGTTGGCGGCTTCCAGCACGCGGGGCGTAACCTGCGTTTTGGACCGGATTCCGAGGATGCTGACGCCGGCAATGCGCTCTACCAGTTCATCTTCGTCGAGGCCGCCGGGCACGCTTTCCACCTGGTAGCCTTCCTGGCGGAACAGCTCGGCGGCGCGGGCGTCGGGGTTTTCGAGCAGGAGTACGCTGATGCGGTTTTTGGGGTAGCTGAGCGTCATGGGAAGCTTATTTTGGTAGAGAAACTCGTCGAAGGACGGGATGACTTCGTCGGCCTGGGCTACTACGGCGGCGCGGGCCACGTTTTCGGTGAAAGCGTAGAATCGGTTGGCGAGGCCGGCTTCGCGCATCTGATAATCGGTGTAGCCGTCGCCGAGCACGTACACATCGCCGGCCAGATCGAGCTGCCGGAGCTGCTCGATTTTGCCCCCGTCGCGGCTGAGCACGTTATCGGGGTCGAAGCCTGTAATTTGCCCCCCAGCGTCGTAAGTGAAGGTATTGGCCAGCACGAATTCGGGCGCGATGTCGAAATCGGCTACTACGGGCTCAATAAACTCGCGAAAGCCGCTGCTCACAATGTATATGCGGCCCCGAAACCGCTCAAAAAAGCTGCGGTTGCGCACGATGCTGTCCGAAACTTTGGTTTTGAGCTGGGCCACCAGCAAGGGCAGATGCTCGCGCCGCGCCTCCAGCAGCGCCAGGCGCTGCTTTAGCGACTCCGAGAAGTTCAGTTCCCCACTCATCCCCCGATCCGTAAGGGCCCGAATCTGCCCCACGATTTTTTCGCGTTCGGGATGATGCTGGAGGGCAATATCCGCCAGCTCATCCAGCCCTTCGACCTGGGTAAAGGTGCTGTCGAAGTCGATGATAAGGTAGGGCAGAGGCTGGGTTACGCTGGACATATTGGGGGGCAAATTAGCGCTGTAGATGTAACTAAATGGCGCTTAAAGCCAAGTTGAGGACTGGCCACAGCAATCTATAATTTCTAAGAATAGACAAAGCCAATGACTACAGCAGCTTGACTGTGACGCCGCAATAATACCACATGAAGTAAAGGGAGCCGCAAAAACTTCTTATGCAATCCGGCGCGTGGCGCAAGCGGGCACCCAGGCGTCGTGCTGGCAGACGATACACTTGGTTGCTTCGCCACGGGCCAACTCCTGCACATGAGCACACTGGGCGCAGGCATGAAAACCGGCTTCTTGGGCCCGGCGGCGCGTGTCGGCTACTCGCTCGGGCCAGATGGGCAAGCCGGGCCGCACGTCTTGGTCTTCATAAAAGTAGAGGCTAATGTCGCCGGTGGCTTCAATGTAAGCGCGCCGAACCTGGCCCAGATGCTCGACCTGGAGTTGGCGCATTTCGCCGAAAAGCTCTTTCTGGGTTAGATTCTGCTTGTTGAAATTCTCTAAGCGAATTTCACCATTTTCCACCAAGAGCACAGGAGCGCCTTCCAGCCAGTCGCTAAAGCCAGGATACCGCTCGGTCAGACGGTTGAAGAACAGATAAAGGCCCGACACCACCAAGAATACCACGAGCACGTGCAGAATGGGCACATCTTCGTAGAACATGGCATCGCCGGCGGCCGAACCCAGCGCCAGAATAATGCTCAGCTCAAAGAGGGAAAGCTGCCGTACGCCGCGCCGACCCGTAACGCGCAGAGCGCCAATAATGAATAGGTAAGTAAGTACGCAGCGAAAGGCTATTTCTAGCAAAAAGAGAGGCGGCGCGTCCTCGGACAAAAAAATACGGTTCCAGTCGAAGGGCTCAACAGGGGCAGCAAGAAATAGCATAGAGGCAGATAAAGGCTTCTGCGCTAACGAAGTAGTGCAACTTATTGTTGAGCTACAGGTGCCGCCCACCTGACTTTTTCTCGCTTCTTTTAATGAAACGGGCGCTTTTTGACCATGCCACCTTCCGCATCATCTATATGGTGCTGAACAACAAAGGCTTGCGGGTCGAGGCGACGTATCTCGGCGCGGAGAGCAGGAAGCTCAAGGCGCGTGACCACGGTAAACAGGATATCCATTTCCAGGTCTGTACTCCCCCGATTACCGAAGCCGCGCTTGCCCTGATAGATGGTTACGCCCCGCCCCAGATTGGTAGTAACGGCCTGCCGGATGGCTTCACTTTGGGCCGAAATAATGGTAACGCCTGTGTATTGCTCTATGCCATTGAGCACAAAATCAAGCGCCTTGGAAGCTGATACATAGGTTAGAATAGAGTACAGCGCCACCTGCACGCCCAGAATAAAAGCGGCAATGCCAAAAATTACGATGTTGAGCAGCAGAATAACGTCGCTGACCTTGAGCAGGGAGCTGCGCTTGCTGATGAGGAGCGCAGCCACCTCCGTGCCATCGAGCACCGCCCCGCCGCGCATGGCCAGGCCAATGCCCGCGCCAATAAACACTCCCCCAAATACCGAAGTCAGGAAGAAATCGGGGGTGACATCGGGGTAGGGCACCACGGCCAGGCACAACGCCAGTCCAGCAATAGCTATGGCGCTTTTAATCGCGAATGCTACCCCTATCTGGCGGTAGCCCAGCAGCAGAAACGGAATGTTTATGATGATGAGCAGCCAGGATAGCGGAATGCCCAAAGTGGATGAGAGCAGCATAGAAACCCCCGTGACGCCGCCATCGATGAAATGACTGGAAAGCAAAAAACCCTTTAGCCCAAAGCCGGCAGACAGAATACCAACCAGTACTAAGCCTGTATTTTTGATTCGGCGACTCATTGACAACGCTGGGATGTCGAGGGAGGCGGTGGAGGAAGCAGATCCAGACATAAAAGGGGATTGAAACAGGATAATGGCTGAGAAGCCCCCCAGAGGGCAAGCTCTACTGTAATGGTAGGGGCGTGGTCTGCCATACGGGAGCGTTTTGCAAACGCTATATAGCAAAGCTTACTCCCGTACCGCCGCCAGTATCCGCTTGATCAGCTCATCGGGTTTGCCATCGTGCCAGCGCCATACAACGACGATATCATGCTCAGGGTCAATCCAGATGGTGTTGGAGCCGGCCCCGAGAGCGGCGTAGCTAGTGGCTGGGGCGCTCGGCCAGGCTTTCTGCTCCGTATTCAGCCACCACAAATAGCCATAGTCGGGGCCGACGGGGCCGCGGGTAGTGGCCTGCTTTATCCAGCTGGCCGGCACGAGCTGTTTTGCCCCCCAGCGACCCTGGCGCAGCATGAGGTAGCCAAAGCGGGCCTCGTCGCGGGTGCTGATCCAGAGGCCGCCCCCCCAGCGCGTGCCGCCGCTCACGGAAGGCATCACCTTACCATCAATTTCGACGATAGAATTGCGATAAGGAACCCATTTCCAGGTGTCGGATGCCCCGATAGGAGTCATGATTTCATCCCGAAATACGTCCGGCAGCGGCTTGCGCCAAAGCTGCAACAAGGACAGCGCCATGCGATTGATGCGCACATCGTTGTACTCGTAGTATGTGCCGGGCGGCTGGAGGGCGCGGGGCTTCCGTTCGCCTTGTCCAAAGGCTTCCTTGCCAATAAAATTGACGTTTTTGCCCCACAGCGCGCCGGCCCACTCGCTGGTCTGGCGCAGGTGATGCTCCCAGGTAATGGACCGGTTCTGCTCGGAGGCGTAGCTGCCGTCTTTGATGTAATTGGCCACCGGGTCGCGCACATCTTTGATAATGCCCTTCTCTACTGAAAGCCCCACAATAGTCGATAGCACGCTTTTGGCCACGCTGTAAGTGGGGTCAGCGGCTTTGGTATCGCCCCACTCCGCCACGATGTAGCCATGACGCAGAATAAGGCCATTGGTGGCGGCCCGGCTGGGGGGCAATGGGCCAAGAGGCTCGCCAAAAATCTCCTTTTGGGTGGAGAAGTCGGGCTTCATCTGGGTGGTTTCCTGCTGCTTGGCAAAGGCTACAGCCTGTTCCAGCAAGGCCGCATCCATGCCTGCCTGTGCGGCTTCTTTGCGCTGCCAGGCGTCGCCGGCGGCGGGGAAGTAGAGGTCGGTTTGGGTCTGGGTGGTTTGCTGCGCGGTTTGGGAAGGCGTTTTGGCGCAGCCCAAAAAGGTGAGAAGAACGAAGAGATAGTAGGGGGTGTGGCGCATGGGGGGCTTTTTCAGGACAGCCAAAGATGCTTAACTTTCCCCATGTAGTGTATGATTTGATATCGTAAAATATAGGTGAGTACAACTAATCAGTATGCCCATGCACACGATCCTACGACTATGGAAGCTGCTGCTCGCCTTTACGCTGGTGCTACCGATGGCTCCGGCCGCTCAGGCTCAGAAAGCTACTATTGAGCGGCTTGATGGTAGTCGTATATCCGTGCCGGAAATAGAGCGATTGGTGCTCGCACTCATGGATTCGGCTCAGGTGCCGGGCTTGGCATTGGCTGTTCTGGAAGATAATAAGGTGCAATACGTGAAAACGTTCGGCTATCGCAACGTGCAGAAGCGTTTGCCTTTGGAACCGCAGACGGCCATGTATGCCGCGTCTTTCAGTAAAGCTGTGTTTGCCTACCTGGTAATGCAACTGGTGCAGGAAGGTGCCCTGGATCTGGATAAGCCACTGTATCAATATCTTGGCAAGCTCCTGCCCGAAATAAAAGGTTATCAGGACCTCGCTACTGATGAGCGCTGGAAGCAAATTACCGCGCGTATGGCCCTCACCCACACCACCGGCTTCCCCAACTGGCGCTGGTTTGAACCCGATGAGAAGCTGCGGTTTAAGTTTGCGCCCGGCACCAAATACTGGTACTCCGGCGAAGGCATCCAACTACTGCAAGTGGTGGTGGAGAAAATTACTCGAAAGGGCCTGCTTCAGCTAAGCGAGGAGCGAGTGTTTAAGCCTCTTAAGATGACGCGCACCAGCTATATCTGGCAGCCGGCTTTCGAGCTGAGCCACGCCATTGGCTATATGGAGGATGGCAAGGCGGTGCCCAAGGAAAAGCGCGATGAAGCACAAGCGGCCGGCTCCATGGAAACAACCATCACCGACTACGCAACCTTTATGGCCGCCGTGATGCAAGGCAAAGACCTCACTCCCAAGGCGAAGCAGGAGATGGTGCGGGCGCAGGTAGCTATTCCGTTCAAGGCGCAGTTTGGCCCGCTAGCCACCGTAGCCACCGACGAGAACAAGGCGATTAAGCTGGCTTATGGGCTGGGCTGGGGCGTGTTTGAGTCGCCGTATGGTCCTGCTTATTTCAAGGAAGGCCACGACGACGGATGGGAAAACCACAGCGTAGCGTTTAGTGACCAGAAGAAGGGCCTGGTTATCATGAGCAACAGCTCCAACGCGGATAAGCTGTTCAAGGAGCTGCTGGAAAAGATACTCGGCGATACCGCCACGCCCTGGCGCTGGGAGAATTATGTGCCCTACAATTACTCAGGTAAGTAAAAGTTGCCTGCTCATAAAAAAGCCCCCCAGTACACCTTTATACAGGTTTCTGGGGGGCTTTTTTTATCGATACATCCGAAGAGCAAGCCGGATTCTGCTGCTGGAGCTAGGCTGCTACGCTGGCATCTTGCAGCTGCTCCAGCGCCTCTGCATCAAGCTGTAGATCGGTGGCTTTCAGCAGCTCTTCTACTTGCGTTACGCTGGTGGCGCTGGCAATAGGCGCGGTGAGGCCGGGCTGGGCCATAATCCAGGCCAGGGCTACTTGGGCGGGCGTCGCGTGCAGGCGGGCGCTGGCCGCATCAAGAGCTGCCAGAATAGATAGGCCTTTCTCGTTCAGATACTTCTGGCCAACGCCACCACCGCGGGCGCTTTTCTTGAGGTCAGTTTCCGAGCGGTATTTGCCCGTCAGGAACCCTGAGGCAAGGCCGTAATACGGAATGACGCCTACGTTGTGCTCTCGGCACAACGGCAGCAGCTCCTGCTCAAACTCGGTGCGGTCGTAGAGGTTGTAAAGAGGCTGCAACGACTCGTAGCGGGGGAAGCCGTGCTGCTTGCTGGCCTGCAACGATTCGCGCAGCCGTGCCGCCGAAAAGTTGGAGGCACCAATCACGCGCACCTTGCCTTCCTTCACCAGTTGAGCATAGGCTTCCAGCGTTTCCTCTACCGGCACGGTCAGGTCGTCTTTGTGCGACTGATATAGGTCGATGTAATCAGTTTGGAGGCGTTTGAGCGAGCCTTCCACGGCCCGCAGAATATAGTTCTTGGCCAAGCCTTTGTTCTCCGCATTCACTTCCCAGCCTACTTTGGTGGCAATAACCACGTCGTCGCGGCGGCCGCGCTGCTTCAGCCATTTACCAATAATAGTTTCGGATTCGCCCCCCACATGGCCGGGCACCCACACGGAGTAGCCGTCGGCGGTGTCAATGGCATTGCCGCCCCCCGCCACAAAGGCGTCGAGCACGGCGAAAGAAGTAGCCTCGTCAGCGGTCCAGCCGAATACGTTGCCGCCTAATACGAGAGGAGCTATAGAGAGCGAAGAGTTACCTAGTTGACGCTTGTTCATGATAATAGATGGTGTTTTGCTTAAATAAGCCAGGTTAGAAATGCTTTCGGTTTACGTTGGAAAGCGAGTAGGGTAGGAAAAGCAAGAAACCAGAAGGCTAAAAGTCAGTGAGGCAGTTGTCCCAGCACCAAGTGTTAGTCGGGGCGCACCAGCACCAAGCGCTGATGCTGACCTAGCATTTCGGCCGTATACACGCCGCTGGGCAGGGAACGACCGTTTTGGTCTTCAGCATTCCAGGGCAGCTCGTGAGGACCCATTTCGGTGGATGACTGGAAAGTGCGCACTACCTGGCCTTGGGCATCGCGGATGCGCAATGTGTGCTGGCCGGGCGTGTGCAGCGTATAGTGGAGGGTAGTGCGGCCGCCAAACACCCGGTCGCTGGGGGCCGTCAGCGTTAACGTTTCGGGAGCGGCGGCAGTAGAAGCACTGTTCAGGCGAAGGCCCTGAATAGCAACGGTAAGCGGCTGATTTTGAAAGCGAACACGCACATGCAAAGCTTGTTCGGTAGTATCGTAGCGCCAGGTATCGGCGGGGGCGGGCTGTCCGGCTACGAGCACAGCGGTAGGGGCGGCAGCTACGCGCGGAATCAGAAGCTCGATAACGCGGCTGGGGGGCATTTTGGCGTAGCCCTGGCCACTGGCACTTACCTGAATCTCGGTTTGGTTGGCGGCCGTTGTGCCCGCAAAAGAAAGTAGCTGAAATTGCCCCCCATCCATTGCCTGCGCTGATTTTCCGTCATCTTCATAAAGCGTAAAGCTGGATTCAGGAACGCCGTAATCAGCATAAAAGCGCACGCGCAGGGTATCGGTGTGGTAGCGGGCCGTGGTGTTGACGTAGGGTGCCAGCGGCAGAAAAGCACCGGCCTTCACCAGAAGTGGCACCCGCTCCAACGGGGCACTACGCCCTGCTATTTTCCCCCCAGCCAGGGTTTCATGGGAGTGAAAATCAATCCAGTTGCCGACGGGCAGCAGCACGTTGCGGCGGCGCTGCCCTGGCTGCACTACGGGCGCCACCAACAGGTTTGGCCCAAGCAAATACTGGTCGTTCACGTTGCCCAGCTGCTCATTATCCAGCCCCGGAGCTGCCTCGTAGTTCATCGGGCGGGCGAGCGGCGCGCCGGTCTGGGCATTCTGCCAGGCCAGAGTGTAGAGATAGGGAAGCAGCTCGTAGCGCTGGCGGGCGGCATTGCGCACGATGCTTTTGTAGGGCTCCGGGTAATAGTAAGGCTCGGGCGGAACGCCTTCGCCGTGGGGGCGCATGATCGGGCAAAGCGAGGCCATTTGCAGCCAGCGGGTGTACAGTTCCGGGTCGATGGGCCCCACGCAGAAGCCGCCGGCATCGGAATGCATGTAGCCCACGCCGCCCATGCTCACGCCTAGCATAATGGGAATCTGGGCCTGGAAGCCCGACCACGACCGGTTGATATCGCCCGACCAGGGAAACACGCTATTGCGCTGCATGCCCGCCCACCCGGAGCGCGCCAGGTTGAATAATCGCTCCTGTGGATATTCCTGGGCGTATTTCTCGGCAAGAATGCTGGCCCACGCCTGCCCATAAGCATTATGCACCTGGCGCGTGGGGCCGGTGACGTGGTGCATCTCCACGGGGTGATTTTCGGGCTCGCCTAAGTCACTCCACCAGCCGCCCACGCCTTCGGTTTTGCGCTTTTTGTAGTACGACCACAGCCACTGGCGGGCGCTGGGCTTAAACATATCGAGCAACGACGCCGGCCCGGCCCAGAAGGAAGCCACCGTGAACGGACGCCCCACCGAGTCGGTGCCAACCAGGCCCTGGGTGCGCACAACGGAGTCGTTGCGGGAAGCGCGCATCACGTACGGCTCCGAAATCAGGATGGTCTTGACGCCCACCGAATCCAGATTGCGCATCATTGCGGCGGGCTTCGGGAATTTCGGGTAGTTCCAATCGAGGTTGCCCTGGTCTTTGGTAGTGCCAAACCAGTACAGGTCCAGCACCAACGCATCCAGCGGAAACCCTTCGCGGCGCATGCGTTGGGCCACGGCTTCGGTTTCGGCCTGGGAGCGGTAGCCAAAGCGACTCTGAATCAGGCCCAATGCCCAGCGCGGAGGCAGCGGCTGACGGCCGGTAAGCGCCGTGTAGCGGTCCAGAATAGTGGCGTATGAGTCGCCGGTTACGAGGAAGTAGCCCAGGTTGCGCAGGCCTTCGCCACCGTATTCCAGCACGCTCTTATTGGTTGCGCCCAGATCGAGGTAGCCAGCCGTGTGGTTGTCAATGAACACCGCATAGCCCCGGCTCGACACCACAACTGGCAGCGTTAAATTGAGGTTTTCGGTACCGTTCTGATAGGCGTAGCGGGCTTGGTTGTACAGCTCCAGGCGGCGGCCCCGGCGGTCAAGCGGCAAGGCCCGGGCACCGGTGCCATAAAGCTGCTCGCCGGGCCGCAGCCGGAAGCTCACGCCTGTTTCATTTGAGGATGAGGTAGTTGCGCCGCGCTGAAAAGCCCCCCAGGCCTCCGTCGCCACCGTATCGGGGCCTCGCAGCAGGTGCACCCGCAGCGGACTCTTGCTGACTGCCACCCGCAGGTTTTCGGCTAACCCGACCTCCAGACTTCGGCTGGTTTCACGAACACCCGTTGCCAGACCAGCGCTTGGCTGCGTGACCACACTCACCGACGCATCGGGCTGCACGGGGCTGCCAGCAGGGAAGTACTCTATGCGCACCACACCCGTCGCCCACGGGCGCACCCGCAGCGTCGCCCCATCGGTAGCCCTGATGCTGAGCTGGCCGGCCGTGTACTGATGCGAGCGGTACGCCGCAATAGGGCGCGCCGGGGCGGCAGGCTTCTGGAATGGGTCCTGGGTAGGTGGCCCTTCACCTTCGCGCTGCCCGAAGCCCGGCAGGCTCAGCGTGGTTGAAAGAAAGAGCAGGAGAAGGCAATGGCTTAACAGCAGGGGCATAGCGTAGGGACTTTGCGGGGCAAGATACTGGATGTAGCCGCGGGCAAGCTCCTTCCCAAAGCAACGGTGTGAAATAGCCTCCGGCGTATCGTCATGGGCTATTAGCCGAAGCAAGAAAAAGAGTCGGCTACTCTAGGAAGAAGCAACCGACTCTTTTTACGGGTTCGAAGGATTTTAACGTCAGCTGATTGTTAGTTCCAAGCTATGGTCATTGAGCCGCATAATGTGCCCTGTGGTGCTTGTTTTTGCAACAGAAGGCTTGAAGCTTTAAGAGTATAGTAGAGTGGCCCTTAAGACTGCCTGGAATTCATAATACAGCAACTGAGGAAGAATTATTGCGGCTCGTTTCGGTGCTTAACAAGCAAGCTTAATATTAGTTTTAAGTATCTGATAATGAGTATTTTGGACATAATTTTGCACTATCTAAAACTCAACTGTACTAAACCTGTCTCGTAAGCCCATCTATCCACCTACCAAACCCCAATCGTTATGCAAGAAGAAAGCAAATTCACCGGTACTGCCCAACTCGACGCTACTATTCAAGCTCTGCAAGGCGGCAACCTTGCCGGATTAGCCCCCCAGGCTAGCTCTAATATTCAAAACTGGATCAGCACGTTGCAGAACTCCAATAACGGCCAGCTCTCCGGTATTGCCTCCGAGTTGGAGCGTCTCAACGACGCGCTATCGGGCAGCTCGCCCGATACTTTGCAGGTACAGCAGTCATTAAAAACGTTGGGCGAACATACCATGCGGGCCGCCGAATCGGCCGATCCAGGCTCACAAGAAAAAGTGCGCCAGCTAGGTCAGGCACTGAGCTCGGCCGCCAGCCAGATTCATTAAGCGCTCATTTTGCCCCCCAGAAATCGGATTGTTGCTGTATGGCATGGTCCGATTTTCTTTATCCTTATTCTCTGCTCTTTTTCAAAGCCTTTCTCTGCTATGTCAACATCCCCAAATAACCTCGCCCACCTCGATTCGACCCTCAATTCGCTTAATGGAGGCCTGCACGAAGCTCGTCACGGTGCTACTCGTAGCATCAACAGCTGGATCGATACCCTAAAGGTGAGCGCCGATACTAAATTAAACGGTGTAGCCCACGAGCTGGAAAATCTCAAAGACCTGCTCGATTTACCCATGCCGGATACTTCCCAGCTTAGCCAGTCGCTCACTAAACTGGGCGAGCATACCATCAAAGCCGCCGCTGGTGCCGACGGCGCCACCGCCGATAAGCTACAGCAGTTAGGCCAAATGCTCAGCAGTGCGGCCGGCCAGTTAAAGTAATTCTCATTTAGAAGAACAAGAAGGGGGTTGATTAGATGCTGGTTTATAGCATGTAATCAACCTCCTGCTTTGGTTATAAATCAGCTTATGCTTGTAAGAACGTCATGCAGAGCGGAGCGAAGCATCTCGCGTGTTTGGTTGATTTACTATCACAACATCAGCACGCGAGATGCTTCGCTGCCGCTCTGCATGACGTTCTTTTAGTGTATGATCTACTAAGTATTAGTCGCCTTAATAACCCATCGCCTTATCGTCGCCCCTTGGATCGGCGCCGCCTTCCAGGTGGCCGTCGGGTAGCACACGGATGGCATCTACGCGGCCCCAGGCACTACGCGGATTGATTTTGTAACCACGCCGTTGCAACGTGTCGCGGGCGGCGGGGAGGAGGGCGTTTTCTTCCGCGTCAATCTGGTCGGGGAGCCATTGATGATGCAGGCGCGGTGCGGATACCGCTTGCTGCATAGTCATGCCATAATCGAGCACGTGGATGATGGTTTGAAGCACACTGGTGATAATAGTACTGCCGCCGGGCGTACCCACCACCATAAACAGTTTGCCGCCCTGCGTAACGATTGTCGGCGTCATAGACGAAAGCATGCGCTTACCGGGCTCAATAGCGTTGGCAGTGCCGCCGACCAGGCCATAATAGTTGGGCGCGCCAGCTTTCACCGAGAAGTCGTCCATTTCATTATTCAGCAAAAAGCCCGCGCCAGCCACTACCACTTTGCTGCCGTAGCTACCGTTGAGCGTAGTAGTGCACGATACCGCGTTGCCCATAGCATCCACGATGTTGTAGTGAGTGGTTTGGTCGCTTTCGTACACGGGCAGGCCCGCGCCAGCCTGCACCTCAGACGACGGCGTGGCCCGGCCGTTATTTTCCAGCGTACTCATCCTATTCTTAACATAAGTCGGATCGGTGAGTTGGGCTACGGGCACTTTACCGAAGTCCGGGTCGCCGAGGTAGGTGGCGCGGTCGGCATACACCCGGCGCTCAGCCTCCGTTATATAATGCACGGCCAGCGGCGAGTGCCAGCCGGCGGCGCGCAAATCGTAGGGCTCCAGCATTTGCAGCATTTGCAACAAAGCCACGCCACCGCTGCTTGGTGGGGGCATTGCAATCAAATCGTAGCCCCGGTAGCTACCGCGCAACGGAGCGCGCCACTTGGGTTGGTACCTCAGCAAATCCTGCTCGGTAATAATGCCGCCGCCCCGCTGCATCTCAGCCACGATGAGCTTGGCCGTTTGACCCTGATAAAAGCCCGCCCAGCCCTTGTCACGAATGCGTTCTAGGGTGCGCGCCAGGTCGGGGTAGCGAATGGTGTCGCTGGCCTGCCAGGGGCGCGTATCGCCATCGGGCCGCACGTAGGCGGGCGTATGCTTGGGGTTATACTTAATGAAATCCGGCCGGGTGCGGTTGAGGCCAGCGGCTTCTTTGCTCGTGAGCACCACGCCGCGGCGAGCCAGCTCTACGGCGGGCTGCACCAGCTCGGTCCAGGGGAGCTTGCCCAGCTTTTGGTGCACGGTTATCATGCCGGCTACTGTGCCCGGAACCCCCGACGCCAGGTGGCCCGCCGTGCTCAGATCCGTAATGACATTGCCTTGCTTGTCCAGGTACATATCGCGGCTGGCGGCGCTGGGGGCCATTTCCCGAAAATCCAGGGCGCCTATGCTGCCCTCATTCCCCCGATACAGAAAGAAGCCGCCGCCGCCAAGGTTGCCGGCCGTTGGTAAAGCCACTGCCAGCGCAAACTGTACCGCTACGGCTGCGTCATAAGCATTGCCGCCCTTTTGCAATACTTCCAGACCAATGCGCGACGCCTCCGGGTGAGCCGATACTACCATGGCCTGCGCCGTAATCAGGCTCGGCTCGGAATCTGGCAACGGCGCTGCCAGCGTGTTGGCGGGAGTAACAGAAGCGGTTGGCGTGCTGGTGGTGCACGCCAGCAGCGCCAACAGGACGAAGGAGTAAAAGCGGGACTTCATGCAAGTAAGATAAGGCTTACAGCCGTTACCAAGCTTTGTGCCCCTTTTAATAATATAGCCTTGGTAAAATATATTTTTTAAAACGACCCCAAATTTGCCCCCCAGCACGGCATGTTACGCTGAGAAGATAAAAATAAGGCAGCTTTGAGTAGCTTAAGAACCGAACTGCCTCACTAACACCGCCTCCGCAAGAAGAGCCGGTGATAATCCGACGGTAATGATAGTTTTGCCTAAACTCTAGTTGCGCTATGAAAACTCCTGACCTCACTGTTGCCCCCACCGCTAGCCTGCCCATCGTGCAGCAGGACCCCTGGCTCGAACCTTACGAACCTGTGCTGCTGGCGCGGCAAGAGCGCCTGCGACAGCGTTTGCAGGAAATTGAGCAGTCGCATGGCTCGCTGAGCAAATTTGCCACCGCTCATCAGCAATTGGGCCTTAACTATGACTCCCGCCGCCGCGGCTACTGGTTTCGGGAGTGGGCGCCGGCGGCCGAAGGGCTGTTTCTGGTGGGCGATTTTAATGGCTGGGACCGCGCCGCCACTCCTCTGAAAAAAGGTGAAAATGGCGTGTGGGAGGTGTTTCTGTCCGATAAAGACTACAAGGAAAGGCTCACGCACCACAGCCGCTATAAAGTGCATGTAGTCACCCAGAAGGGGGCAAAAGACCGCCTGCCGGCCACGCTGCGCCGGGCCGTACAGGACCCCGAGACCAAAGATTATACAGGTCAGGTGTGGCGCCCTGAAGCGCCCTTTATCTGGACTGACCAGAAGTTTCGCATCAATAATTATGTGCGCGAGCCCTTCATTTATGAGTGCCACGTAGGCATGGCTACGGAAGAAGGGAAGGTAGGCAGCTACCTAGAGTTTGCCGAAAAAGTGCTGCCCCGCGTGCAGGCTTTAGGCTATAACTGCTTGCAGCTTATGGCCGTGATGGAGCACCCATATTACGGCTCCTTTGGCTACCATGTGGCTAATTTCTTCGCGGTCTCGTCACGGTTTGGCACACCCGAAGAGCTGAAGCATCTGATAAACGAAGCTCATAACAGGGGCATCGCGGTGCTGCTGGATGTGGTGCATTCGCATGCGGTGAAAAATGAGGCTGAGGGACTAGCCGATTTTGATGGCTCTGGGGGGCAATATTTCCACGCTGGGCCCCGTGGCAACCATCCCGGCTGGGACTCCAAGCTCTTCAACTACGGGCAGCCGGAGGTGCAGCAGTTTTTGCTGTCCAACCTGCGCTACTGGCTGGAAGAGTTTCACTTCGATGGCTTTCGCTTCGATGGGGTGACTTCCATGCTCTACCATCATCACGGCGAGGGCGTGGCGTTCAGTACCTATGCGCAGTATTTTGGCCCCGAGGCCGATGAAGATGCTATTTTGTATCTGCAACTGGCCTCCACGCTGGTGCAGGAACTAAAGCGCGGCGCCTTGCTTATTGCCGAGGATATGAGCGGCTTGCCGGGCTTGTGCCGGCCCATCAGCGAGGGCGGCGTCGGCTTCAACTACCGCCTGGGCATGGGCATTCCTGATTACTGGATTAAGTTGCTCAAGCACCGCCGCGACGAAGACTGGAATCTGGGCGAACTATGGTACACGCTCACCAACCGCCGCGTGGGCGAGAAAACCGTGGCCTACGCCGAGTCGCACGACCAGGCGCTAGTAGGGGATAAAACCCTGGCGCACTGGCTTATGGATGCGGCCATCTACTCGCACATGAGCAAAAATGACCCCGACCCGGTTGTAGCCCGTGGCATGGCGCTGCACAAGATGATTCGCCTTATCACGCTGGCATTGGGTGGAGAAGCCTATCTCACCTTCATCGGCAACGAGTTTGGGCATCCTGAGTGGGTCGATTTTCCGCGGCAGGGCAACGACTGGAGCTACCACTACGCCCGTCGGCAGTGGTCGTTGGCCGATAACCCCGACCTTAAATATCAGTACTTACTGGCCTTCGATAAGGCAATGATAGGCATGGCCAGATCGCGCCGCCTGCTGGCCGCCGGTCATGCGCAACTGCTCAACAATGACCCCGAAAACCAGGTCCTTATTTTCGAGCGTGGGGGGCTGATATTCGTGTTCAATTTCCATGTTGAGCGCAGTGTGCCAGACTACCGATTCTTCGTGCCCAATCCTGGTCGCTACCGTGTCATCCTTTCTTCCGATTCGCCTCAGTTCGATGGCTTCAACCGCGTAGATGACGCCCTGATTTATGAGACTTTCAGGGAAGATGATGTTGACAAATTGAGCCTGTACGTAACGAGCCGCACGGCGTTGGTGCTGGCGCGGGTGTAAGCTTTTATCAGGGCAAATGAGTCAAATTGTGAGAGGTAAACACGGCTGAAAAATATGTCGCAAATACCCCCTTACATTGTCGCATTCACACAGTTTCGCTCTTATGGGGGGCTAATATCTTTGTTGTGTACTCTTTAAAACAACAACGTTATGGCAACTCAGATTTTCGTAAACCTGCCCGTAAAAGACCTCTTCAGGTCGGTGGAGTTTTTTACAAAACTCGGCTACCGCTTCAATCAGCAATTCACGGATGAGAACGCCACGTGCATGATTGTAGGCGAGAACATATACGTTATGCTTTTGGTAGAGCCATTCTTTCAAACTCTCACCAAAAAAGAAATCGTGGATGCTACCAAAAGTACGGAGGCCATTATCTGTCTTTCGGCGGATAGCCGCGAGCAGGTAGATGAGATGATCAGCAAAGCGGTAAATGCTGGTGGTACCATAACCAGAGAGCCTGAGGACCACGGCTATATGTACGGGCATGGGTATCAGGATTTAGATGGCCATCTGTGGGAAGTCATGTACATGGACCCATCCACCGTCATGCCAGAGCAGCCCGTAGCTGAAGCTAGCATCCGATAACAAGACAACACAGCCAGAAAAACGGCTGGCAACTACAAGCGAAACCGCCCTACCAAGCTGTAATAGCTTGGTAGGGCGGTTTCGCTTGTAGGCTGATTTCTTACCGAAAGCGGCGGCCAATTTTAATCCGCTCAATTGCTTCCGCTACCCGCTCGGCGCGCTTCTCGTATTTCTTGGCGCGGGTTATCCACTGCGCGTACTCTTTGCGCTGAGCGTAGGAAAGCTGCTCAAACTTGGCGAGCAGATCGTTTTGAGCCAGCGCATTCGTCAGCTCCGCTGGAATTTCCAGAACGCTTTCTTCAGTGTCGGGGGTCAGCACAACATGCACCGTTTCGCCCCATGTCTTATCAATCGTGTTGCGAATCTGCTTGTGCACGGTCAATATGTGCTCGCCCTCGGGGGTGGGCGTCAGGGGCAAACGAAACGGGAAGCCATCGATGGTGCCGCGCACGTGTAAGGTGCCGCGCTGTCCGTACACTTCGTCCACATTGAAAGGAATGGTCAGGAATACGCCGCCATCGGAGCGGTGTAGCTCAAGCTGGGCGTCGAAGGTTTGCTCAGAGGCGGTAGGGGAGGGAGTCGTCATCAGTCAATTTTTTGACAAAGAAACAACGCTGCCAACTACTACTAGTTCCGGTTGATGGATTGCAGCGCTACTGTTAAGGCTTCCTCGTCGTGAGCCGCAACCACTTTAATACGGTCGGCGGCCACAGAATAAGCGCTTTGCAGGCGCTCCGCCAAGATTTCAGACGCGGCCAGAACCAATGTAGCCCGACGAAGCGCCAACCGCTCCAGCTCCAGAATCCAGCCCCGGTCGTTAAGCGAATCGCGGTCCAGCGCCAGCGAATGCACGTGTAACACCAACGGCCGGCCGGTAAGCTGCCGGATTTCGAGGCCCGCCAACCACACATGCCACTCGGGCGCGTAGATCACGCCGAACTGTTCGCGCAAAGCCAAGCGCGTAGCGAAGCGCGTGTACTGAATTATCTGAAAATTAAGGTCGCCGGGAGATTCTGGCAATGCCGTTAACAGATTGCGTAGCGTAGCCCGCTCAGCCGTAAACTCGATGGGGGGCAAATATTCTGGCTGAACAGTCACGGCTGGCTTGTCCAGGGTCAGATTATCGCCGGGGTGGTCCAGGTCGTGGGCCTCATCTGCTCCGGGCTCCGACGCTTCCACTGCCTGCTCATCGGTCAGGAGAAGGTCTGGGGGGCTATTTTGTGTTAGATAATCCTTCTCATCGGGCGCCGTTTGGCTGAGGCCTGCACTCTCTGCCTTATCCTGCGTTGCGCCTATATACGGCGCGGCCGGCGCTTGCCAGGAGCTAATATCACGCACTGGCTGCAGCTCGTCCAGGTCCGCTAGGGTTAGCGTGTCGAGGCTTGTAATGCGCGCGTTAGAAAGTTGGCCCGTAGGCAGATGCGGCAAAATAGCCGTCAGGGCAGTGCGAGAAGCTAAGGCTTGCAACAGCGGCAGCGAGTCGGGCTGATCCGAGTCGTTGACCTGCGTTGTCTCATCCCAGCCTAACAACAATACCTTGAGATTGGGATTTTCCATGGGAACGGGACGATGACAGGAAAAAAATGGGCAACAAAAAAGCCCTGTAGAAGCTCTACAGTCGTGTTTAACGGATTCTGCTCCTAAGGTTAGGCAATTTTCGCGGTAATCAGTTTTACCTTGCAGACTTATGTGAAAAAACTTTCCGGCGCTGCCGGTATTTTTTTGCCCATCTCAACTGCTGCTTACGCTCATGGCTGATATCATTCAGGAAAATAATTACATGGTGAACGACCTGGCTACCAAGGGGAAGCAAGAGCTTTCGCCCGGCCAGATTGTATCATGCCAGCAAATAGATAACGACTTTCTGTTCACCTGCGACAACGGCGTACAGCTGTGCTTGCAGGTAATCACGGATAAAATACTCCGTTTTCGCTACGCTACGGAAGTTGGCTTCGCGCCCGACTTCAGCTATGCCGTACCCGCCGATCTGCCTCGCGCCGCCCTGGATTTTTTGGAGTTTCGGGAAAAGACTGATCACTACCGTATCACTACCGACCGGCTTATCTGCACCATTGCCAAGGAAAACCTGACCACCCGCGTGCTTGACCGCTCCGGTACGGTGCTTTCGGCCGATGAAAAAGGCTTTCACTGGGAGCACGACGATGACACTGGCAACGACATCGTGAAGATGAGCAAGCACGTGCAGAGCGGCGTGCACTACTATGGCCTCGGCGACAAGCCCGACAATATGAACCTGCGCGGCAAGCGCTTTACCAACTGGGGCACCGACACCTACGGCTACGTAAAAGGCTCTGACCCGCTGTACAAGAACATCCCGTTTTATCTGGAGCTGCACCAGAAAATTGCCCACGGCATTTTCTTCGACAACACGTTCAAAGCCAGCTTCGACTTTGCCGCCGAGCGTGCTGACGTAACCAGCTTCTGGGCCCAAGGTGGCGAGATGAACTATTACTTCCTCTACGGCCCCACGCTTACCGAAGTCACGCAGGAGTACACCCGCCTCACTTGCCCGCCCGAAATGCCCCCCATGTGGGCCCTGGGCTACCATCAGTGCAAGTGGAGCTATTACCCCGAAAGTACATTCAAGGCGATTGGCGCGGGTTTTAGGGAGCGGCAAATTCCCTGCGATGCCCTGTATCTGGACATCGACTACATGGATGGCTACCGGTGCTTTACCTGGAGCCCCACACACTTTCCCGACCCCAAAATCATGGTGCGGGAACTGGCCGCCGATGGCTTCAAAACCATTGTCATCATCGACCCCGGCATCAAGATCGACCCCGAATATTCGGTTTACACCGAAGGCCTAGCCAATGACTACTTCTGCCGTCGCGCCGATGGGCCACTCATGCGCGGCTCGGTGTGGCCGGGCCTGTGCAACTTCCCCGATTTCACCCGCCCCGATGTGCGCGAGTGGTGGGCGGGGCTGTTTAAAGGTCTGATTCAGGAAGATGGCGTGCGCGGCGTATGGAATGACATGAACGAGCCCGCCGTGTTCGAGAAAGGTACCTTCCCCGATGATGTGCGCTTCAACTATGACGGCAACCCCGCCTCGCACAAAAAAGCGCACAACATCTACGGAATGCAGATGGCGCGGGCCACGGCTGCGGGCGTAAAGCAGTTCACGTATCCCAATCGGCCGTTCACCATCACGCGCAGCACTTACGCTGGCGGTCAGCGCTACTCCTCGGCCTGGACCGGCGACAATATTGCCTCCTGGGATCACCTGTGGCTGGCTAATATTCAGTGCCAGCGTCTGAGTATCAGCGGCTTCTCTTTCGTGGGTAGTGATGTGGGGGGCTTTGTGGAAACGCCCGACGGCGAGCTGTATGCCCGCTGGATTGCGCTGGCGGCTTTCCATCCGTTCTTCCGCACCCACTCCAGCGGCGACCACGGCGACCAGGAGCCCTGGTCTTTTGGCGAAGAAGTAACCGATCTGGCGCGCAAGTTTATCAGCCTGCGCTACCAACTGCTGCCTTACGTGTACACTACGTTTTGGCAGTATGTGCAGCAGGGTACACCCATGCTGCGCCCCCTGGCTTTCCTTGACCAGACCGACACGGACACGTATCTGCGCATGGCTGAGTTCAGCCTCGGCGACCACCTGCTCGTGTGCCCCATCACCACCGCCGGCGCCGATGGCCGCTGGATGTATCTGCCCAAAGGCCAGTGGTACTACTGGTGGACGGATGAGGAACGTACTGGTGGCGCCGAAGTGTGGGCAAGTGCCAACCTTGACCGTATACCGCTCTTTGTGAAAGCTGGCGCTGTTATTCCGCTTTATCCGATCTTGCAGTACGTGGGCGAGAAGGTAGTGGAAGAAGTAACCCTGCATGTGTACTACAAAAACGGCACGGAGTACAGCGTCCTTTACGATGATGGGGGCGAAGGCTACGGCTACCAGGAAGGGCACGCCACCACGCGCCGCTTCACGGTAATCGGCACCGACACCAGTCTCACGCTCCGTCAGGAAATTGAAGGCGACTATCAGCCTAGCTTCACCACGTATCGGGTAGTGTTTCACGGTCTGCCTTTCGCGCCGCTGAAGGCTACTACCGACAGCAAATCATCTGCATTGGCGGAAACTACGACTGAGACAGATGCAGTGCTGCCCGAAGTTATCGTGCATGCAGGTTTTGCGGAGGTTGTAATTAAATAACAGCACTTGCTTAGTAAGAATTACTTATGAAAAAGCCCCCCAGAATGTTTCTGGGGGGCTTTTTTGCGCGGAGAAGCCAGTTACACATGTGCCCGCAGATACTGATACACCTCGGGGTTGCTGAGCAGCCCGATATGGCTTTGCTGAGCAAATACGCTGGTAGTCACTATGGTGCCGGCTGGTAGCGCCGGGTCGCCGAAGGTGCGGCCGATGGCGCTGCCGCCACCCACTAGGCCGTCGCCGAAGTAATGGTCGAGGGCTGAGCCCATCGTTTTGAGCAAGGAGCCAACCAGCACATGATAATGCACGCCGGGCAGGGGCGGAACCACGGTGCGGGGGGCAAAAATGTCGTTGGCGCGCGGGTTTTGCCAGTCCTCATCCACCAGCCAGGCATGCCGCAGGTCCTTGATGCCGTTGCTGCGCTGATCCATGGCTTTGCTGAGAAAGCGCGTGGGGGCCACATTTATCTTGCGCAGCAGCACCGACGTTAAGTGGCTGTTTTGCTCCAGAAAAGAGCCGTCGTTGGGTACGCCCAGCATGAATACGGACTTCAGGTGCTTCACCCACGGCGCTTGCTCCTGACCTTTACGAGTACCATAATAGCCTGCACTGCGAATGACTAAGCCGCCCATGGAATGGCCCACCAGCACCAGTTCGCCGATAGCAGCGGCGTGAATCTTGAATAATTTGGTCAGTAACGTGTTGAGCAGCTGGCCATTCTCCGAAATATGCAGGCCGCTATTGTAGCGCACATACAGCGACCGCACACCGGCCTCCTTTTGCAGCAGCGGTCCGTAGCGCGGTGTATCGGCCGCACCCGATTGCCAGATCATCTCATCGCCCATCAGGCCATGCAAAAACACAACGGTTTTTTGCGGCTCACTGCTCAGGCGTAAATCAGCGACGTCGACATCAGCGCCGTGTTGGCGAAAGCTCATCTGAATGGCCCGGCGGTCCTGGCGCTCGGCTAGCTGGTCGCCGATGGCGCCGTTGAGCACCGGTAGGGTAAAATGACGGTACGCCTGACCCGTGCGATACAGAAAATCAAGGCCCGTGACGGGCAAAGCGGCTGCCCGGCGCATAGCCGCTCTGGCCCGCTGCCACCGCGACGACGGCTCTTGGTCTGGCGGTGGGCTATCAGCGTCGGGGTTGGGTACAGAGCTCTCGGGGGGTAATTTTTCGGTCACTGAATCAATAGTTTGCGCGTCAGCGTGCCTTCCGGCGTGCTCAGGCGCAGTAAATAAACGCCCGCAGGTTGGCCCCGCAGACTGATAAGCCGGCCATTGGCGGCGCTGATGGGCGCCGCGCCCTGTCGCTGTACTATCCGGCCAGCGGCATCCGAGATGGTGAAAGGAGCAGTGGCTACACCGGGTTTTTGTAAAGAAGCCAGCGAGAAGTCACCATTGGAGCTGGGATTGGGATAAACAACTAAAGCAGCGTCCAGTTGTGGGTTTCGGTTGGCAGTGACCGTGAGGGGCAGGGTCACGTCATCCACAAACAAAGCGGCAGTAGGAGAAGGTGTTGCACCGGTGCCGGCCACAAAGAAAATGCGCAGCGTATCGGGTGCTGTGGTAGCGGTGTAGGTGATAGGGAGATTGATTTGCCGATAATCGGGTACGCCACCCGTAAGCTGAATCGAGGTTTGTCCGATGATTTGGCCGCTTTTCGACAATACCAAGCCTACTTGGCCCGTCTCGGTTGAGGCTCCGGTGTATTTAAACCAAAACTGCATAGAAGTCGGGCGGGCCGTAAACGGAATGCCGCCGGGCCGCAGCCGCAGGATATCCTCCTGCGTGCGAGGAAGATTATTGGGGTTGATGAGCGGCGTTTCGGTACCGAGTAGCAGTACTGCCGGCACCGGAATAGTACCTACCAGCGGGATGCTTAAGCTCTTAAACATCAGGCGGGCGGCAAACTGTCCGGCATGCGCTTCCGTCGATTTCGATACCCCGTTTATGGCTAAGGGCAAGATTGCCGCTCCAATCTCGTCGGAGGTAATCCATTGTGTGGGCGCTTCTACGTTGCTTGCCGTGACCCAGGCTTCAAAAGTGCCATTCGCTAACGTGCTTTGGGCCGCGGCCGTGCCCGACCACCATAAACCACTGAGTACTAAAAGAGAAAGTAAGGAAGCCTTCATGCAGGTGTCAGATTGAGGTAGGATAAAAGAAGAGCAAAGCAGCGGCCCGCTCAGCTGTAAGATACGGGTACACTACGTTGCTGATTAGCTATTTGGTTGTTTGTTCGAAGCTAATTCGAGCAACAAAAAGAACGCCGCTGCGCTTTTGTAAGAAAATGCAAAAAATCAGGAGGTTCCAGTAGTGCCCGGTAGCCGCGTCCGGCCGAGTATTGCCCCAACCAGTAAGCCGGTAAATAAGCCCCCCAGATGCGCCGCGTGGTCAATATTGCCCCCCAGCCCGCCTACCAGTCCGTTGAGCATAAAATAGAAAACAAACCACAGCATGGTTCGGCGCTGAGAGCGGCCGAAGGGCACTGCACGCGTCAGAAGCAAAGCGAGCAAAAGCCCATACAACCCAAAAATGGCCCCCGAGGCACCCACCGAGTTTACGCCCGCGGTATTCCACCACAAGCTGGCCAAGCTACCCCCGATGCCGCACACCAAAAAGCCCCCCAGCAAGCGCCAACGGCCCAGCAGCGGCTCCAACAACGATCCTAAAAACAACAATCCCAGCCCGTTGAGTAGCAAATGCGCCACGCCGCCGTGCAGAAAACAGCTGGTAAGCAGGCGCCAGGGCTGACCATGCAGGGTGAGAGGCGAAAAATTAGACCCCCACATTACCAGCTCCTCGCCGCCCGGCGCGAGCGGATCGGCGGCCGTTAGCGCTAGGAGCGCATAAATAAGCAAGTTCAGGTCGAGCAGCAGGGGCGTGACGAAGAACGACCCGGCCGGCCACAGCATCGCCCGCAAGCTCCGCAGCAACAGGCGGCCGGTGCTTTCGTCGGGGAGCGGTGGGGGCGGAGGAGGGGGCGGCGCGGGGGCCTCGGCTGGCACAAGGCCGCGCCGCTGCAACTCGCGTACGGCCGCTTGGACCACCGCGGGCGGAAAGCGCTGCGCCTGCCGAGCTAGAAAGAAAAGCTCAGCATCGGTTTTCTGGGCGAATAGATCGAGGGGTTCGTCGGGGTCCATAAGGACAGTAGCCTGATTCTCAGCGCGCCACCGTCAGATCGATGTGATGGGTGGGCTGCTTACCGCCGCGCAGCTCATACAGCATATCCTCCACCGGTGCCAGGGTCTTGAGTACTTCGCTATTCATTGGTGGGCGACCCAGAGAATAGTTTTCGCGCATTTGCTGCAACGACTGCATGCGCCGGTTGGCTACGTCATGCATCATGTTTATGCGCTGCTGCATTACCGGCCGTAGATTATGGTTATACACCAATACGCGCGTTAGCTCGCGCCATTGATCATACACCAGGGAGGCTTTGCCCGGAAACGTCGAGTCTATTTTGGCTATGGCTACCTGGTCGGCCAGAAATTCAGCTTGCTTTTCAGCCTTCCAGAAACGACCCGCCAAGATCAGGTATTTGCCCAAGGGCTTTTTGTCGGTGCGCTCTTTAGCTGGTAAAAGACTCGGCTCCGTTTTTACCTGGGCGGCGGTTTCAACTTCAAAGGTCGGTAGCACATTCAGCTCCACTGACTGTAGCTCTGTGGGAGCTTTCGGCACGACACCTAATGCAGGCGAGGGCTTATGGAACTGGCTATACAGCACGCATCCAACTGCCAGCAGGGCCGCGCCAATAGCGGGCGCCAGCCAGCGCCGCTCAACGGGCTCATTATCATAGTCGTCAGTTGCAAAGTCTTCAGATTCAATAAGGTGAGGGCGGGTCGCTGCTTCGCGCCGATGCAGCTCCTGCTGTGCTGCTGCTACCACATCAGCGTGATACAGGTCTGGATTCTCAAGGTAATAATGAAGCTCGGTATCGGTTTTCTGGGTAAATAAATCAAGTGGAGTAGTTGAGTCTGATGACATGCGTAAGCCGGATAGAAAGTGAGAGATAGGGAGGATAATAAACTCCCCAAGTTGGCAAAAAAGCACGGCAATGCCACCCCTTTTAAGCTGAACCCGCGTATAGTTTAGCAAGTACTTTTTCGCACTAACTACTTCTGCTATGGCAAACGATCAAAACCAACCCGAACAAGAACCCACCGATGGCCGCGCTATCCAGCAGGGCACCGTTTCTCAATCGGATCAGCGCCAGCCCGAAGGCCGCCAGGCGTCCGGTGCCGGCAGAGATTCGTTGCGCGGCCTCAACGCCGATGACAACTCCGGCAGCGGCGGCACCGAAGGCGGCCAGGAAATAAAAGGCAAAAACGTAAGCACCAGCACTACCTACGACACACCCGGCAACGCCGCCGAAGGCGACGTAGGCGGCAGCACAACCAGCAGTGGCACGGGCGTATCGGGTGGTGAAACAGGCCGGGTAAATCTTTAGGCCCCCACCGTACTAGTTTCTTATATCCTTCTTAACCCACCCTAGCTATGGCAAATGACAAAGCAAATCAGGCAACGGCCAACGATGGCTCGAACACGCCGCGCCCCGAAAACCAGCGCGGCGTAGCAGCACAGCAGCAAGGTCAGAAACAGCAAACCGGCCCGGCTGACACCAACGACGGCGACCATGGCGGCAACCGGGGCGGTAATCAGCAAAGCAGCCCCGACGCCAAAGGCAGCAGCAACCGCGGCGACCAGCCCGGCGCTGCTCAGCGCAACCAAGGCGGCGGCTCTGATAAAGAGAAGTCCAACCAAACCAAGAATACCACGGCCGATAAATCGGACTACGGCACCGGCAACGCTGCCAGCAGTGCCGCCAACGACGGTGGTACCATCGACGACGAAAACAACAGTTAATTCAATTTACCCACCCAAACCTACTCTTTAATATCATGGCAAATCATCCCCAAAATACCGACACAACTTCCGAAGACAGCGGCTCAGGCCGCGTAAGCACCACCAATAGCGGTCAGGACGGCACCTCCATTAATAAAGCCTTCTCGGCAGCCAAGAAAGCTGACCAAAAGGAAGAGCAGCAAAGCGGTCAAAACCCCAAAACCACCAGCACTCAGGGCAACATGGGCGATGGCGCCGGCATCCGCGGCGACTACGGCGACAGCGACCAGACCAACGGCATGGAAGGCGAAGATGGCGCCGATATGCGCCGCTCTGCTGAGGCAGGTGGCGAAAGCGAAAACTCCGGCAAATAACGAATAAGCGCCTTTCAGGCGTGAGTATGCAACGGTCCAACGGCTTCGAAGCTGTCGGACCGTTGTCGTTTTAGGGCCACTGATCCGTAAGAGTAAAAGACAGCCGAAATTTGCCCCCCAGCCGCTTTTATTTTGATTTGAGCAAATGCCTGCGGCATGAAGCAACCGCTCCGCTGTATCTTTTCCGCTATGAAAATCTGCAAACGGTGGCGGCCCAACTCGTGGGGGGCTTTTTATGGCTTGGTGGTCGGGCTTAGTCAGCTTAGCAGCACCAACACTGAGGCGCAATCTGGCAATCCTTTGCCGCGCCTTTTGCATGCTGATACGGCCCGTTTTGGCCGAGTGCTGCGCGCCCCGGAGCAGTATCGCGTCCAGATTATCTATACCCAGATAAACCGCGACGCGCAGAACCGGCCGCACTTTCGCTCCTACACCTATGGGGGGCAAAATTTGCGGCGCTACTTCTATCCGGCCAGTACCGTGAAACTGCCGGCCGCCGTGCTGGCGCTCGAAAAGTTGCAAAACCTGCGCGTCCAATATCCGGGGCTAACCCGCGAGTCACCCCTGCGGATCGACTCGGCTTTTGCCGGCCAAACCCGCGTCGACTGGGATTCTACCAATGCCACGCTCCGGCCCAGCATTGGCAATTACATTCGGAAAGTGCTGCTGGTGAGCGATAACGACGCCTACAACCGGCTATATGAGTTTATGGGGCCCGGCCCGCTGAACGCGGCCTTGCAGGCGCGCGGCTACCGGCGGGTGCGCCTGATGCATCGCCTTTCGGTGGGCGACCAAGAACCCGGCTCTCGCCATACCAACCCCATGGTATTTTTTGCCGATTCGTCGTTGCAAATGCCAGTGTATCAGCAGAGAGCTGGACTTTTTGCTGGTGCTTGGCCCCAACTTAAGCTCCAGGGCGAAAAGATCGGTCGGGGCTATATGCAAGGCGATGAGCTAATACAAGAGCCCCTCGACTTCAGCACCAAGAACTACATTTCCCTGGCCGATTTGCAAGGTGTGCTCCGAGCCATCATGTTTCCCGAAAGCCTGCCAGCAAAACGACGCTTTCAGCTCGCCGCTGCTGATTATCAGTTTCTGCAGCGCTACCTGTCCATGCTGCCCCGGCAGAGCCGCGCCCCGCGCTACGACTCGCTGGAATACCCCGACAACTACGCCAAGTTTTTGCTGGCGGGCGGACCGGCCGGTCCTTTGCCCCCCGGCGTGCGCATCTTCAACAAAATAGGGCAGGCCTACGGCTTTCTGATCGATAACGCCTACATCATGGATGAGGCGCGAGGCGTGGAGTTTCTACTATCGGCCGTGATCTATACCAATGCCGATGGCATTCTCAACGACGACCAATATGAGTATGATGCAATTGGCTTTCCATTCATGCGCGATTTAGGCCAGGCCGTGTATCAGTATGAACTAAAGCGCCCCCGCCGCAACAGGCCCGATTTAAGTCAATTCAAAGAAGTGCAACTGAAGTAATTTAGTAAATCACGTAACCTTTTATGACTAAGTGAATCCACCGTAAAAGTCTGTTTTCAAGTATTTTAAATGAATAACTGGGTGTTAAAGCTCAACTGTTAAATATCTTTTGAAGCTGACCAGCAACTAATAGTTGAATGAAGAGTAAACACCAGTACTCGGAACTCAGCTATGTATTCGTCAGGCCTTTTTGGCGCTTGTCGGCTGCGTGAAAAGTGGCCGCTATATTGCATGAGTACCAAGCCTGCCTTCACCTATAGGCAAGCTACTGAGAACAAAAAATGCCCCCCAGCGAGCTAATTTCCCCCAATATGCATGGCCTACGGGTCGTCACAACGCCGGACTATTACCACCGGCAGGTGCGGGAAACCCCAGATAGTGAGCTGGTTAATCTCGCAGAATTTATTCCCAGCATCATACTGGACATCCGCTACGCCACTGCTGCCAATTTATTAGGCCGGCCTTTGTACCAAGCGCCCAAAGCCTTTCTGCGCCGCCCGGCTGCAGCCGCCCTGCGGGCTGTTCAGGAGGAGTTGGCTACTGTCGGAATTGGACTAAAGGTGTTTGACGCGTATCGGCCATATAGTGCTACTGTGGCCTTCTATGATCATGTGCGTGATGAAACCTACGCTGCTCCTCCGTGGCGAGGCTCGCGTCATAATCGGGGCTGCGCCGTGGATGTAACGCTGGTGAGCTTAAGTACGGGCGAGGAACTTGTCATGCCCACCGACTTCGATGACTTAACCCCTGCTGCCCACGCTGATTTTTCGGAAGTTCCGGCGCTGGCTCAGCTAAATAGGGCGGTTCTGCGGGCTGTTATGAGCCGCCACTGCTTTGAGCAATACCCTGGTGAGTGGTGGCATTTCGATCATAAGTGCTGGGAAAATCAAGACTTAATGGACCTGGAGTTCGCTGATTTACAGGCGTAGCCCAGATCGGGTACTGGCCCACAGGTTGGCCGATACCTCAGATAAATAGCGGTAAATGTGCGTTTTGTGTCGGCTACGAGCGTTGAGCTATGTAATTTGCAGGCGTCTTACCCGTTTATGTGCCGATGCCCCCATTGCTTTCCACTGATTTCCGTGCTTTCTTTTTCCTATTAACGTTGTGCGGGCTACTATGTGGCCCCGCTGCTCGTAGCCAAAATGCTCCCCCGAAACGGGAAATGCGTGGTGTTTGGATTGCCAGCGTCGAGAATATTGATTGGCCCAGCCGCCGTTCGCTCACGCCCGACCAGCAGCGCCGCGAGTATACCCAGATGCTCGACACGCAGAAAAAGAATGGCATTAATGCCGTATTTGTGCAGATTCGGCCCGCTGCCGATGCTTTCTATCAAAGCGACCTGGAGCCCTGGAGTAAGTGGCTGACCGGCCAGCAGGGCAAAGCCCCCAGCCCCGCCTACGACCCGCTTCCTTTCCTGATCGATGAAGCCCACGCCCGCGGCATGGAGTTTCATGCGTGGTTCAACCCGTATCGCGCTTCCCTCGATTCGGTGACGAGTAAGCTGGCCGCAAATCATCCGTATCGGCAGCATCCTGAGTGGTTTTTGCGCTATTCCGGCAAGCTGCTCTTCAATCCGGGCTTGCCCGAAGTGCGGAACTATATCAACAAAGTCATCCTGGACGTGGTGCGCCGCTACGATATTGATGGGGTGCATTTCGATGACTATTTCTATCCCTATCCCGAAGCCGGCCAGGTTATTCGCGACGAGGCAGCCTTCCAGCAGCACAACCCCGATCAGCTGAAACTGGCCGACTGGCGCCGTCAGAACGTGAACACGCTGGTGCGGGATCTGCACACCAATATTCAAAGTACCAAGCGCTGGGTGAAGTTCGGGATTTCGCCGTTTGGCGTCTGGATGAATCAAACCAGCAATCCGGAAGGCTCAAACTCGGCTGCATTCGAGGGCTACTCAGGCCTTTATGCCGATGCTCGCCTGTGGATGCAGCAGGGCTGGGTCGACTATATTTTGCCCCAGCTTTATTGGAGCACTACGTTCAAAGTGGCCTCTTACCCTGTGCTGCTGGACTGGTGGGCGCGCAACCGCTTCGACCGTCATTTGTATATCGGGCAGGGGGCGTATCGTATTTTCGAAACCAGCAAGCGTGACCCATCATGGCGCGACCCCACGGAGCTGCCCCGCCAGATTCGTCTCAACCGCTCGTATCCGACGCAGGTGGGCGGCAGCGTATTTTTCAGCTCCAAGTCATTGGTAGCCAACCCGCTGCACGTAGCCGATACCCTGCGCCAAAACTTATTCCGCTACCCGGCCTTGGTGCCCACCATGCCCTGGATGGATGCCGTGCCACCTCGTCCGGCTCAAAACCTGGTCCTGACGCGCACTGGTCGGGCCGTAACCTTATTTTGGCAACCCGGTCCTGCTGCCACCGACGGCGATGTGGCCCGCTACTTTGTGGTTTACCGCTTCGGTCCCGGCGAAACGCCCGCCCCCGACGACCCACGCCACATCGTGGCCCTCGTGCCGCGGCCCGCTAACAACCAGCCCGCTCTGGTAGATACCACCGCCCGCCCCGGCGTGGAGTATGCGTATTATATCACCGCCGTCGACCGCCTTCACAATGAAAGCCCGCCCGTGCGCGCCAGCACCGGAGCCGGCTCACCAGTGCTGGTGGCGCAGGCTCCGCCGGTAGTGCCCACGCCGGCACCCGCTGCTCCGCCTGTAGCCTCTACGCCGCCGGTCCGGTCCGGCCCACCCGTTGCGCCCCGCCCTACCATCAGCCGACCCGCACCGAACACCACCAGCAAAACTAAAGTGAAGATGAAAAAGCGCAAGCGTGGAGGTTTGCTGGAACGCGTATTCGGCCGGTAACTGGCATCAGTAATCTAAATAGTAAGCTTAACACCACAAAAAAGCCCCCCAGATACACGTCTGGGGGGCTTTTTTGTGGTGTTAAGTCGACAATAGCTCAATATATAATGCGTACAAGCTGCTACGCAGCCCTACCGACGCAGCTTTTGGTTCTTCACGGTAAGTATCTATGGCGTGCGTCTGTAGGGCTATTTACATTATCTATAATAGGTATAGTTTTATTTTAAATGGTATTTATACCATATATTGATAGCGTTGACACTACTCCTTTTTCACTTTAATTCTTCCTTTTATGCGTAACACTTACCCATTGAGGCTGGTCCTGCCATTAGGCTGGCTTCTCATGTGCGTGCTATTGACTACGCAGCTGGCGGCGCAGCCCGGTGGCACACGCCAGCCCTACACCTTGCAGGGGCGCGTCGTGGATGAGCGCGGGCAGGCGCTGCCTGGTGCTACGGTCTTGCTGGGGGGCACTACATTCGGCACGGCCACCAGCGCCGATGGCTCCTACAGCCTGCCGGTGCAGGTGACGCCCGGTGCTTATACACTTTCGGTTTCCATTATCGGCTTTCGGTCTCAGTTCAAACCTATCAATCTGGGCAGTACCCCAACCGTAACTACCGACGTCACGCTCACAGAAGCGGTCCAGACCTTGGATGATGTGGTAGTGACAGGCTCCACGATAAGTGTGAACAAGCGGGAGCTAGGCAACGCTATCAACACGGTGACGGCCCGCGACCTGGAGCAGACCGGCACGGGCGGGGCGCTCAATGCTTTGCAGGGCAAATTGCCCGGCGCGCAAATCGTGCAGAACTCCGGCGACCCTTCGGGCTCTATGTCGGTGCGACTACGGGGCATTCACTCGCTGCGGGGCTCTTCCGATCCTTTGTATGTAATTGATGGCGTAATTGTGAGTAATAACAGCGCGAACGTGTCGCAGCTGGCGGCGGGACCGGACATTGGAACTGCGAATGCCGGCCAGAACCGCCTCGCCGACCTCAACCCCAATGACATTGCCAGTATCAACGTCATCAACGGTGCGGCAGCGGCGGCGCAGTATGGCTCGCGGGCCTCAAATGGGGTAGTACTTATTACCACCAAACGCGGCAAGACAGGTGCGGCGCGGGTATCCGCTTACGCTAGCTTTAATATAAATGAGCTGCGCAAATCAGTGCCCGTGAACACCTTTGGTCAGCAGTTTGGCTTCGAGGGTCTACGCCTGTACACGATTGGTGCTCCCACACCTGCGCAGATAGCTGCCAACCCCGGCGTCACAACCATCGGCATCACACGGGCCGGAGCTACCACCCAATTGGCCACCAACCTGGTAGAAACACCGCGCTACGACTATTTCAACGATATTTTCCGGACGGGCTATGGTACTGATAATGGTGTTTCCATCTCAGGCGGGGCCGAGCGGACGCAGTATCTGGTTTCGGTTGGCTATCTGAAAAATCAGGGTATCATTGATGGGACCGAATTTACGCGCTACAACGTGCGGGCCCGCGTTGACCAGCGCCTGGCCAGCTGGATTCGGGCTTCGGCCGGGGTAGCTTATAACAATAGCTTTTCGGATGAAAAGGCCAACGGCAACGTGTTCTATAGCCCTATCAACTCAATAAACATCACCAACAACATCTACGACATAAACCGGCGCGACCCCAATGGCAATCTGCTGGCCGTAGAGCCTACCCGCGTTAACCCCCTGTCCACCATCGAGGACATGAAGTTTACGCAGCGTATCAACCGCACCATCACCGACCTACAGGTGAATCTGACGCCGTTTAGAGGATTTTCGGTGGATTATATTCTGGGGGTAGACACGTACGCGCAAGTGGGCGAGAACTACATTCGACCCTACCCATATCAGGCCGCGGCCGGCCTGCCATTACAGCGCTATCCATCGGGTTTCGCAGCCAATGCCAATAATAACGTGCTTCAGCTCAACTCCGATGTGAACGTGGGCTACGACCGGCAGCTCACCGAAGATTTCAAGGTTACGCTGCTGGCCGGTTATAGCTACCAGTACCTGCGCGGAGAGTTGGTGCGCACGCAGGGGCAAAACCTGGCGCCGTTTATCACCACCGTTAGTGGGGCGGCCAGCAACACCGTAGCTTCCAACGCTGATCTGGACCAATTCGATTTGAGTGGCATTTTCGGGCAGGCCACTTTTGGATTTCGCAACCTGGCTTTCCTCACGGGCGCTATTCGCCGCGACCGGTCGTCGAAATTCTCATCCTCCGAAACCAACCAATACTACCCTAAGGTGAGCGGCTCGCTGGTGCTCTCCGATCTGGGCTTCTGGAAGGATGCGGCGTACGCCAAGACCTTCAATTCGCTGAAGCTGCGCGCCAGCTACGGTGAGGCCGGCAACCTGAACGGCATTGGCTCCTACGACCGGTTTTACCAGTTTACTCCCATTGGCTTTCAAGGCCGCAATACTTTCCTACCCAACGCGCGGCTAGCAAACCCCCGGGTGCGGCCAGAGCGCGTGGCGGAGATGGAAGTAGGAGCCGACCTGGGCTTTTTCAACGACCGCCTGGGCTTGGGCGTAACAGTGTACAATCAGAAAACCACGGATCTGGTGGTAGACCGGCCACTGGCGCCGTCGCGGGGCGGCTCATCCATCGTTGAGAACGTGGCCCGGCTTAATAACAAAGGCGTGGAAGTGCAGCTGAGCGCTGTGCCGGTGCGAACTGCCGATTTCAGCTGGGACTTCACGGCCATCTTCAGCCGCAACCGCAATAAGATTGTGGATCTGGTGGGTTCGTCGGCTATACTCGTCGATAACGTAGCTGGCGCGCCGGTATATCTTATTAATGGACAGCCAGCGGGCGTGTTTTATGGCTCGGCTTATGCCCGCAACCCCGATGGTTCGCTGCTGCTGACTCCGCAGGGCTTTCCGCAGGACGAGCGCACCACGGGCCAAGGCGTTGGCTCGATTGATTTTACGCCTGCCCGTAACGGCGAAGGTCAGCCCAGCTATGCACCGGGCACTACCATTGCCAACGTAGTTATCGGCAACCCCAACCCGGACTGGACCGGGTCGTTCAGCACCAGCTTCACTTACAAGAAACTCTCCTTGCGGGTGCTGCTCGATGCCGTGCAGGGCGTGGACGTATTTAATGCCGACTACCGTACCCGCCAGGGCGTGGGCCTGGGCGACTTGGCCGAGCAGGAACTGCGGGGTGAGCTGCCGCGCGGCTACATCTTCGCCGTGTATAACACCCAGGAATTCCGCATTGACGATGGCTCGTTTGTGAAGCTCCGCGAGGCGGCTCTGACGTACACCCTGCCTGCCATCAGTAAGTTTATCAGCGACCTTAATGTGTCGCTCATTGGTCGCAACCTGTACTCGTGGGATGACTACAAGGGCTTCGACCCCGAAACCAGCGCGGGTGGCGCTTCCGACTTGTTTCGGGCAGTGGACTTTGGCAATGTGCCCATTCCGCGCACTTACCAGCTCCGGTTGTCGGCCACATTCTAATGAGGTCTCCTGTTCTCCAAACTCGCCATTTCATGAAAAAGATACTGATACTGCTGGCTGTGCTGTCGATGGCGACGAGCAGCTGCGACAAAGAATACCTGAACCCCAGCACCGCCAGCGACGTGCAGGTGCTGACCAACGCCGACGGCCTGATTACGGTGTGCAACGGCTTGCAGGCGCGCTTCACGACGGGCGGGGCGCTGAGCCCGCTGTATAATACCGTGGCCGCTGGTGGCCTGAGCACCCGTGAGTTGAGGATTATAAACGTCGGCAACATCGAGGAGTTTAACGTCAGCCTCGGGGCCGGCAACGTGACGAATCTCAACGGCGTAGTGCGCAACCTCTGGACGCAGTCGCAACTGGTGCGCGCCAATGCCGACCTCGTGCTCGCCAATGCCAACAACGCTGCTGACCCAGGCACCCGAAGCGGCATTGTGGCGTACGCCAGTGTCTTCCGGGCCCTGGCAATTGGTACTCTGGCGCAGAATTTCGAGCAGATCTCTATTGTAACCCAAGCCAACGCTCCCTTCGTGAGCCGCGTGCAGGCGCTACAATCGGCCGTGGAGCAGCTAGAGGCCGCCGCTGCGCAACTGAATACCGCGCCTGTATCAGCGGATTTCAACAGTAAAATTATTGGGGGCATTAACCTGCCCAACACCGTGCAGGCCCTCATTGCCCGCTACAGCCTGATGGCCGGGGACTACGACAAAGCCATAGCAGCCGCGGGGCGGGTAGATCTGGCAAGCCGTTCGGTATTCAGTTTCGACGAGCTGGCCCGCAATCCAATATTCGAGGTTGCTTTCGGCAACCGCAACGTGTTTGAGCCCACTGACGCGAATCTGGGCCTGACAGGAGCGCTAGCGCCCGAAGCCGGCGACCGGCGAATCCCGTTTTATACCCGCGCCAACGCCACCTCCACACAAAATCTGGGCACCGGCTTTTATAGCGCCAGCGCGGCACCTGTTCCGGTGTATGTGCCCGGCGAGATGCTGCTTATCCGGGCCGAAGCCTACGCCCGCAAAAACGATCTGGCCAACGCCGTTCTGGAGCTGAACCGGGTGCGCACCAGCACCGCTGCTGCCACTACGACGGGTGCTTTTCCTACGGCGCCTCCCGGTGCCGGTCTGGCACCGTACGCCGGTCCGCTTACGCAGCAGGCGCTACTGTTGGATATTCTGCGCAACCGCTTTGTGGAGCTTGCTTTCCAGGGTTTCCGGCTGGAGGACAGCCGGCGCTTCAACCGCCCCGGTCCGGGCGCGGCGGGCTCCGAGCGCAACCGTAACTTCTATCCATACCCGCGCACGGAGCGCGAGAACAACCCCGTCACCCCCGATGACCCTGCGGCGTAGTGTCAACTAAAAATTAAACGCACAAAAAAGCCCCCCAGAAGTTCTGGGGGGCTTTTTTGATGAATGCAAAAATGCTGGGCTACAGCGCCTTCACATCCAAGATCAAACTCGCGCCAGTAGCTGTCCGGTTCAGGCCAGTTACCGTGAAGATTACATACTGGTCGCCGCCCCGCACGCGGGCCACATACACGTCGCCTACCAGTACGTTGGCTACGCTGGCTACCTGATTAGCAGCGGTGGCCGTGAGATAAGTCTGACGGATGCTGTTCAACGTAGCAGCATTGTATACTGCGGCCGTCGTTTTAACCAAGCGGGTAGTGTTCAGGGCATCCAGCTTTACTTGGTTGGTGGCAATGCTGGTGATGGCAATATCCTTCACCGTAGCCGCGTCGGCAGCCGTGGCCGCACTGAAGGTGGCGAAGTTGAACGCTGCCTGGTCGCCGCCGGTGGTGCCGGTGTAGCTGAGCGTGATGGGGCGCACCGCCGCCAGTGCCGTAGCTGCCGCAGGCGTGATTGGAGCCGAAGAAACCGAAGCCGTACGAGCCGGCGTGCGCACTTTCGCCTCAAAGCGGAAGGTAACAGCCTGCCCGGCCGAGTTGGCTGGCACCGGGGCGTCAACGTTCAGGGTAGTAGCGGCGCCGGTTTGGGCCCCAACAGCGGGCAAGCGCTGGCGCAGCAGGCGCCGCTCGGCAGTTGTGCCTACGCGCACGTAGGTAATCAGGCTGTCGAGGTCTTTGTAGAGAATGCTGGTGGCCGGCGTGGTAGCCGTGGCCGACGTCACGCCGTTCACGTTCAGCGTCAGGTTGTAACGTACCACGTCGCCGGACACTACGGGGCCAGCGGTGGGCGCGGTTACGTTCGAGACACTGTTGATGCGAATAGTTGGCGTGGGCTCAGCCACCCGGAAAGCAGCCGAGCGGGTTTTGGATTGACCATTTTGGCTAACCACGCGCACATCTACCCGAATGATTGCTTTATTGGCCGCCTGGGGCACCACGTAGCGCACTACCAATGTATCGGCCCGCTTGATACGCGAATAAGCCGGCTGATACGGAATGGTTTGTACTACCACGGAGTCGCGGCTGGGCTCTACTTTTTGCAGCACCAACACTTCCCGGATTGGCTCGCCCTGAGAGGCGAAGTTTATCTCCAATGGTACTGTTTCCCCCACGGCATACTTGGTGTCGGGGGTAAAGCTGGTGTTGGCCAGAACCGTCGGGAGTTGCGGCCCGACCTCGGTGTAGTTTTCGTCCAGCTCATCATCGCAGCTGGTGATGAGGCCCGAAAGCGTCAGCAGCAGGAGGGGAGCGTAGCGTTTTAAAATATGCTTCATATGCAGCGTTGCGGAAGAAAGTCAGAGAAAAGTAGGCTGGGGGGCAAATCGGGCCTTACGGCTGATCCCACCATACCGGCATAGCTATATAATCGGGGGCGTTGGCTCCCATGCGCGCAATCTCGTTCGGGTTGTAGAGCACTTCCGTGGCACCGGGCAGCAGGCGGCGAGGGAAACGGATGCTCGCCGGAGTGGTTGGCGTTGCGGCCGTTACCAAAGCCGTGTTTACTCCGCTTGGCACCCGAAAATTCACGTAGATGGCCGGGCTGAAATCAAAGCGGCGTAGGTCAGACCACGATTCCGGGTTCAGGAACATGGCGATGTACTTCTGCTCCATAATGCTCTTCAGCGTCAGATCGGCGGCGCTTTGGGGCACGGCCGAGCTAGCCAGATAAGCCGTAATCTGAGCCTCGGTGATGGTCGGATAAGTCAAAGGCGGCGTGCTGGTGCTTGTGCCGCCTACCCCAATTTTGCGCATGTGCGCCCGAATACCTTCCTGAAAAGCCGTGAATGCCCGCGCCCGGTTGTTACCCCGGAAAGCAGCTTCAGCCTCGATGAATTTCAGCTCGTGGTAGGTAATCAATTCAAAGTAACCCAGCTCGCGGGCGTACCAGCTGGCGTAAAAATCCGTCTGAACCGTAGTAGGCTGCGGGCCGCCACCCAGGCCAGGATCGGCGCCGGTGCTGGTGGCCGTAGCCATAATGGGCAAGCGCGGATCGACAACGCCAAACGTGCGTCCGTCCAAGTACTTGATAAAGTTGGCCGAGAAAGTAGACGTCGCGAAGTTATTGCGGGTCGTGCCGAAGATATTGGTGGTGCTTACCAAAGGCGCCACAGCTACCTGAAACTGAAGCTGGGCATCATCCGCAGTAGCCTTGAAGCCCTGATCAACCAGCGCCAGAATAGCATTGGGGTCGTAGGAGGCTTTCTTGGTGAGGTGATGGTTCTGCCGGGCCTTCAGCGAGTAAGCCAGCTTAATCCACTTCGTCACGTCGCCGCGGTATAGAATATCGCCGCTGATGCTGGGCGAGGTCACGTAGAGCGGGCGGAAGTTGGCCGAAGCCGGCTTGCTCATTTCCACGATGCCCTCATCCAGCAACCGATTAATCGTGGCATAAATCTCTTCCTGCGAATCGTACTTGGGCGTGTAGTTCCGAGCGCCCAGGAAAGCTTCTGAGTAAGGAATATCGCCGAATATATCGGTGGCGTGGCTCAGAATCAGGGCCATCATGATTTTGCCCGCGCCCACGTAATACACTGAGCCTTCTGCCTCGGCAGCGGCAATCATCGGCGGAATATTGCCCCCCGAGTAGAAGTAGGTGTAGTTGAAGGAGTTGGTGCTCTGTGCGTTGGTGTAGAAGTAGTTATCTACTGTATTGCCGCCGGTGCGGGCCACCAGGTACTGGGTAATAAAGGGCGTACGCAGGGCCGTGAACATCTGCGTCTGTGCGCCGTTGGAAATGATGTTCGGGAGCAGGAAGTTAGGCGTGGCCGTGGTAGGGTTGTTCGGATCGGTGTTCACGTCGAGGAAATCGTCGCAGGAAGTGAACATACCGCCGCCCAGCACCAGGCCCAGCAGGAGAATGAGTTTTTTCATATAGAAAGCTGAATTGTCAAATGGTTGGAGGCTAAATGGCTGAATGGTCAAATGGTTAATTGTTCCTCTGTTTTATTGAACGACAAGCCATTTAACCCAAGGCCATTCGGCCATTTAAAAAGTAACGCGCACGCCCATATCCACGCCGCGCGTAGCCGGAACGCTGCCGTAGTCGAAGCCATTAGAGCCGCCGCCGCGTACGCCGGCACCAGCCGCCGAAGTTTCTGGGTCAGCGCCGGTATAGTTGGTGAGCAGCAGCAGGTTGCGGCCCGTTACGCTCAGCTCAACGCCTTTAATGAATGACTGCCCAAACGCGGTAGAGGGAATATTGTAGCTCAGCGTAGCATAGCGCAGGCGGGCCCACGATACATCCTCGATAAAGGCAGAACCTACCGTGCCCAGGGTGTTCTGGTAGTAGCCTTGGGTCAGCTCTACGGGACGGGTGTTTTGAGTGTAGGTAGTCGAGCCATCGGTATTTGGCGTGGCAATTACTCCGTCAAACACCACCTCTTTATACCTGTCTAGGGTCCGCTCGCTCAGGCCGCTGGTGCGGGTAGCATACCAGTCGTTGCCGTTCACCACTTTGCCCCCCTTGCGGAAATCGAACAGGAAAGTGAACTGCAAGCCTTTGTATGTAAGCGTATTGGTAAGCTGAGTGGTGAAGTCGGGAGCCCGGTCGCCCTGGTAAGTGAAGTTGGCATTTACCAAGGGATAACCCGTAGTGGGGCTGATCAGCACGCGACCATCGGGGGCACGCAGCCAGTCGCTGGCGCCAATACCCGTAATTGGCTTGCCGGGATAAGCACCACCCTGGGCAAAGTCGATAATGAACGCGTCCGACTGGTTTACTACCGTGAGTACGCTAGGCAGCTCCACCGTGCGGTTTTCGTTGCGGTAGAAGTTGGCCAGCACATCCCAGGTGAAATTGTTGGTTTTCACCGGCGAGCCATTCAGGGAGATTTCGATGCCCTTGTTCTCTACAGTGCCACCGTTGATGTATTGCAGAATAAAGCCCGTTGCCTGACTTACGCGGGGGGCAATTAGCTGGTCGGTGGTGCGGGTGCGGTACACGTTGGCGTCCAAGCCGAGGCGGTTTTGCAGAAAGCGCAACTCCACGCCCAACTCATACGAGCGGCTGCGCTCAGGGATAAGCAGGCTGTTGGAGCCGAAGAAACCATTGCGGAAGCCCCCACCGATGTAGGTGTTGGCGGCCAGCGGCGACTCCACGCGGTAAGGACCCGTGTCTTTGCCCACCTCGGCAATAGAGCCCCGAATCTTGCCGTAGTTCAGAACAGGATTCTGCTCCAGGCCCAGCGTGCGGGTAAACTCATAGCCTGCCCCGATGGAGCCATAGCCGAAGCCTTTACCATAGATCTTGTTCTTGTCGGGGCGGGGCAGTGTAGACGAGATGTCGTAGCGTCCGCTCAGCTCCAGGAACAGCTGGTCCCAGAACACCATGCTCAACTGCGCAAAATTGCCCACCAGGCGGCGCTTTACGTTGCTGGTCAGCGCGTTGCGGTTTACGGTGTTATTGATGCTGATGAAGTTTGGATTCTGGAAAATCAGGCCGATAACGTTCGTTGTCTCGTTCTGATTCTGCTCCACCGTGTTGCCCAGCGTCAGCGTACCGCTGAAGTTCTCGCTGAACTGATGGTTCAGCGTGGCCAGGAAGTTCGAGTTCAGAATGCGGTTGGCATTGGTAGTTTCGGCAATGCCGCCGTCCTGGTTGTTCACCAAGGAAGTACCCACGGCCCGTACCGAGCGCACGCGCTCCTGGTAAAAGTCGGTGCCCAGGGTGTAGCTGAAGTTCAACCACTTATAGGCCGCAAAATTCAAGGTTGCGTTGCCGATAAAGCGGTTGGTGCGGTCGGTTTGCGGGTTGCGGTTTACGGTGAAGTACGGGTTGTCGGCATCGTTGGCGCTGGTAGAGGCACCGGTGAGGCGGCGGCGGCTGCCGTCGGGGTTGAGGTAGTTGCGCGCATCATCGTTGCGAGGCCAGTTTAGCAAGCTGATCAAATAGCCCCCCGAGCCGCCAAACAAACCAGGGCCTTGCACGGGCCGCTCACCACCTGAGTTCAGGTAGTTGGCCGAGGCGTTGGCGCTGAACTTGGGCGAAATCTGCACCGTGCCCGCCAGGCGTACAGAGGCTTTGTCGTACTTGCTTTCGGGCGTAATGCCTTTCGAGTCGAGGTGCTGAACGGAGAGCAGGAAGCTGGCTTTTTCGGTGCCGCCCGTCATGTTCAGGTAGTTCTGGAAAGAAGTGCCTTTCTGATAAAAGTCCTCGAGGTTGTTGTATATGGTCTCGCCGGGCGCAAAGCGTGGCCCCCAAGATTGGCGGGTGCCCGGATCGAAAATGCCTAACGAGCCCTGCTTGTACTGATCCTGTAGCTTGGGCAGGCGGTTTACCTGATCCACGGAAAACTGGGTGCGATAATTCAGCGTAACCCGACCTGCGGTGCCGCTCTTGGTCTTGATAATTACGGCGCCGTTGGCCGCGCGCAGACCGTAGAGTACGGCCGCCGCGGGGCCTTTCAGCACCGTCATGCTCTCAATGTCTTCGGGGTTAATGTCGGAGGCGCGGTTGGTGGTGCCCACCGAGCGACCCAGAATACCATTGAAGGCTGAGCCACCGCCCGGTGCCGTCGATTCGGCGAAAGAGGAGTTGTCCATAATCACGCCGTCGATAACGAACAGCGGCTGGTTGTCGCCATCAAGCGAAGTACCACCCCGGATTACGATGGCAGCGCCTTCGCCAGGACCACCACCCGAGCTGGTGATGTTTACACCCGCGATTTTACCCTGCAAGGCATTCACGATGTTGGGCTGGCGCGAGTTGACTAACTCGGTGCCCTGCACTGACTGCACGCTGGTTACAATACTGCGGCCTTCTTTTTCGATACCAAACGCGGTCGTTACTAATACCTCTCCCAGATTAGTGGTGCTGGAAGCCAGAGCAGCATCAACAGTAGCACCTGTAGCGGGGCGCTCTTGAGCGGTGTAGCCAATAAAGCTGAAAACGAGCATGCCGCCCTCGGCAACATTGTTGAGAGTATAGCGGCCTTCAGCGTCGGTTTGAACGCCATTGGTGGTGCCTTTGACAATCACGTTCACACCCGGCAGGGGCGAGCGGTCATCGGCGGCCGTCACAACGCCGGTTACGGTTCGGGTGGTTTGGGCAAGGGCCGGAGGGGCTAGCAGCCACCCCAGCGCCAGGAAAAACCATAGAAGTTTTTTCATTGAAAGGAGAGAATGGTGAAAGGGAAGGAAAGGAGCATGAAAAGAAAAGACCGGAACCCGAGTGCTCAAAGCAGTTGGATTCCGGTCGACAAAGCGTCCGAACTTATTGGGGGACAATACACAAACAGGTACAGGTGCCCATAGGGGAGTAGCTAAACTGAACTGCAAAGTATAAACTACTCAGCAGCTATTCATCGATTCAGCGCACAGAAACGCGGAAAAAAGGATTTAAAGCTAAAGCTGAAGATTAAGCTGCACAACTATATATGGAATTTTATTAGTGGCGCTTGAACTCTGAAAAGGCAAGTGACAACCTACCAGCGTTTCCTGAAACGTATTTTTTACCTTAGAGCGCCTCAACCTACTTCCTATGCAATCTACTACCCAGGCCGCCATTGAAACTACGCACACCGTGCCACTTGCGGAAGCCAGCGGACCGGGCCGGCTGGTGTCGCTCGACGTATTTCGGGGTATCACCGTCATGGCGATGATACTGGTGAACAACCCCGGCAGCTGGGGTCACATCTACGGGCCGCTGGAGCACGCCAAGTGGCACGGCTGCACGCCCACCGACCTTATATTTCCGTTTTTCCTGTTCATTGTGGGCGTCAGCATTGTGTATGCGCTCGACTCGGCTAAGCAGGACTCTAGCCGCCATTCGCAGCTGCTGCTCCGCATTGTGAAGCGCTCGGCTATCCTGTTTGGGCTGGGACTGTTTTCGGCGCTGTTTCCCAGCTTTGTGTTCGAAACGGTGCGAATTCCGGGCGTATTGGCGCGCATTGCTGTCGTGTTCTTGGTGTGCGGAACGGTATTCGTCAAAACCGGCTGGCGCACGCAGGCGTGGCTGCTGGGGGGCATTTTGGTGCTGTATAATATCCTGATGCAAGTGGTGCCGGTGCCCGGCTTCGGCCCAGCTAATCTGGAGCCCGCCACCAACCTCGGCGCCTGGCTCGACCGGCTTATACTGGGTGAAAATCACCTCTGGAAATCCAGCAAAACCTGGGACCCGGAAGGTTTGCTGAGCACTTTGCCGGCCATCGGTACGGGCCTCGCCGGTATGCTGGCGGGCCAGTGGCTGCGCTGCCGTACGCTGGAGCCGGCTACGAAAGTGGCGTGGCTGTTTGTGGCTGGCGGAGCGGCTATTGTGCTGGGAATGATCTGGAATGGTTGGTTTCCCATCAATAAAAGCCTCTGGACCAGCTCCTATGTGCTGTACACTGCCGGTATTGCGTTAGCCATGTTAGCGGCCCTCTATTGGCTCTGCGACGTGCACGGCTACCGCGCCTGGACCAAGCCTTTTCTGGTATATGGCGTCAACGCCATCACCGTGTTTTTCCTGTCGGGACTGGTGCCGCGCCTGCTGCAAATGATTAAAGTGGCTGGGGCAAATGGCGAACCTGTGGGCCTGCGCACCTGGCTTTACGACACGTTTTTCGTGCCTTATTTCACCCCCATCAATGCCTCGCTGGCGGGCGCTATCGTGTGCGTTCTTATTTGGCTGGGCATTTTGTGGGTGATGTACAATCGGCGTATTATTATTAAGGTCTGATGAGCTGAAGTGAACAGGTTTTGAGCCTATTCATTCTTTAGGGCGTCATGCAGAGCGCAGCGAAGCATCTCGCGTGTCGTCATTGAGTTACCATTGCAACATCAGCACGCGAGATGCTTCGCTGCGCTCTGCATGACGGGGTAGAGTTTTATTTCAGAAAGTGTAATCAGCGAAATCCTGACGCAGCTTGGTTTTGAGCAGCTTGCCGGTAGCCGTGTGCGGCAGTTGGTCCACAAACTCCACGGCCTCAGGCGTCCACCAGCGAGCAATTTTGCCCTCGAAGAATTGCAGCAGCTCTTCTTTGGTGACTTCAGCGCCGGGTTTGAGCACTATCACCAGCAATGGGCGCTCGCTCCACTTTGGGTGAGGCACGCCGATAACGGCCGCCTCAGCTACGGCTGGGTGCGCAATGGCGTGGTTTTCCAGATCGATGGACGAAATCCACTCACCGCCCGACTTGATAACGTCCTTGGAGCGGTCGGTGATTTGCATGAAGCCATCGGGGTCGATGGTGGCTACGTCGCCGGTTTTAAACCAGCCGCTTTGCGTTAGCTGGCCCGGCTCGCCGGCCCGGAAATAGTCGCCCACGATGAAAGGGCCACGTACGAGCAGGTCGCCGAAGGCGACGCCGTCGTGGGGTAGTTCCTGGCCGGCATCGTCCACGATTTTCATGTCTACCCCGAAGATGGCCCGGCCTTGCTTGGTTTGAATGGCGAATTGCTCATCGGGGGAGAGCAGCAGGTGTTTGGCTTTGGGCGTGCAGGCGGTGCCGAGCGGGCTGGTTTCGGTCATACCCCAGGCGTGCCGGATTTCAATGTTCAGCTCTTCGTCAAAGGCTTTCAGCAACGCCGGCGGGCAGGACGATCCGCCGACAATCATGCGCTTGAGAGTAGTGAATTGCAGCTTTTTTTCGCGCATAAACGTCAACAGGCCAAACCAAATAGTGGGCACGCCAGCCGTAAACGTGACTTTTTCCTGCTCATACAGTTCGTACAAGCTGGCCGCATCGAGGCCGGGGCCGGGCATCACTAGCTTGCAGCCGTTCATGGGCGCCACGTACGGAATGCCCCAGGCGTTGACGTGAAACATAGGCACTACGGGCAACACCGTGTCGCGGGCGGAGCAGTTGAAGCAGTCGGGGAGGGAAGCGGCGTAGCTGTGCAGCAGGGTGGAGCGGTGGGAGTAGAGCACGCCCTTGGGCTCGTCGGTGGTGCCGGACGTGTAGCAGAGGGAAGAAGCGGTATTTTCGTCGAAAACGGGCCACTCAAAGTCGGCGGTTTGTGCGGCCAACAGTTCTTCGTAGCACAGCAACTCGCCGGGCAGAGAGGAGTCGGCGGGCATGTGGGCACGGTCGGTGAGCAGGACCCAGCCGGCTACTTTTTGGCATTGGGGGGCTAATTTCTCAGCCAGCGGCAGAAAGGTGAGGTCCAGAAAAATATAGCTGTCCTCGGCGTGATTGATAATGAAAATCAGCTGCTCGGCAAACAGACGCGGGTTGATGGTGTGGCAAATCGCCCCAAGTCCCGACACGCCATAATACAGCTCGAAGTGGCGGTGGTTATTCCAGGCCAGCGTCCCGATTCGATCGCCCATGCCGATACCCAAGCTCTTGAGCGCGTTGGCTAGCTGCTTGCTGCGCTGGTGGGCATCGTGGTAGGTGTAGCGGTGGATGCCGCCTTCCGTTAGGCGCGACACAATTTCGGTGTCGGCATGCCATTTGGCCGCGTGTTCGAGAAGCCCCGCGATGCGCAGGGGCTGGTTCATCATCAAGCCGAGCATAGAAAAACAGGTTGGGTGGGAAACGGACGATACCGTTTTCTAAGCTAAGAAAAAACAACGAGGGTCTCACTTCTGGGCCACGAATGGCCTCACCCCCCCGACCCCCGGTCTGCTTTATGCGCAGAGCCTAGGGGAGAGGGGGAGCCAGCCGACTGTTTCTACGCGGCTACGTCGGCTGCCGCCTCCGCAACCGCTACCGGGGCCTTTGTAGAAAGCAAAAAAGCCCCCCAGATATTTTCCGGGGGGCTTTTTTACAACTCTTTACTTCCTAGCGAAAGCAGTAGCCGTACTGTAGGCGCGAGCCGAAAGTGCGGCGTAGAACGATTAGCGTCAGGCTCCCCCTCTCCCTTTGGAGAGGGGGCCGGGGGGTGAGGCCCTCGTTGAAGCCTCTTAATTCTCCTTCAGCACCGGCGATTCCGTAGGAGTGCTTTTGCCTTGCTGCACGGCTTCGATGGCAACCTGCAATAAGTGACTGCGCACACTCAGGTCGCTGATCTTATTGTTGTTGCGGGTGGGGTTTACGCGGTTAGAGAGGAAGATTACCATGAGGTCGTACTGCGGGTCGACCCAGAAATAGGTGCCGGTGTAGCCGGTGTGGCCGTAGCTGCTTTGGCTGGCGTTTTTGGCCGAGTTTACTGAAGGATTGGCGGCGGGGCGGTCGAAGCCCAGGGCGCGGCGGTTGTCGGGGCAGAACTGGCAGCGCGTGTACTCAGCTATGGTTTCGGGCTTGATGAGCTGCTGCCCGCCGTATTTGCCATTCCAGGCATACATCTGCACTACTTTCGCCAGGTCATTGGCATTGCCGAACAGGCCCGCGTGGCCAGAAACGCCCCCCAGCAGGGCTGCGCCTTCATCGTGTACGGTGCCGTGCAATTGGCCGTGGCGAAACAGGGAATCGTACTCGGTGGGCGCAATGCGGCTGAGTGGGAAGCGGCGGGTGGGATTGTAGCCCATTGTCGTAGCACCCAACGGCTTATAAATCTCATCGACCACAAACTGATTGAGTGGCTTGCCCGCGGCTGAGCGCACAAACTGCGGGTACATAATAAACGACAAATCGGAGTACACGTAGCCGGGCTTCTCATTCAGCGGCGACTCGGCAATGGCTTCGCGAATACGCTCAGGGAAATCTTTGCGGGCCCACAGGTTGGTAGCAGCCTGGTACGGAAAACGAGCCGATGAATCGGCGCGGAAGAAGCGACGGTTTAGCTCCGATGGTTTGGTAGCTGATACGTCGGCTGCATCGGGACTTTTGCCAAACAGCTTATTGAAAATGCCGCGGGGCTTGGTGTAATCTTTCCAGAATGGGATCCAGGCCTTGAGGCGGGCTTGGTGGGTGAGCACATCGCGCAGCTTCAGGTCCTGTTTGTTGGTGCCCACAAACTCAGGGTACAACTGCCCCATGGTCATGTCAGGGTTGAACTTTCCTTGATCCTGAAGGCGCATGAGTGCCGGCAGCGCCGCCGATACTTTCGTGACCGAAGCCAAGTCGTAGATGTCGGTGTTCTGCACTGGGCGCGGCTTTTTGCCCCCCAGGCGTGGATTGTCGGCGTAGTCGTGGGTGCCGTAGCTTTTGCGCAACACCACCGTGCCTTTTCGGGCAATCAGCACCTCACCACCGGGAAATGCTTTGGCCGCTAGAGCTTGCTGCATCATGGAATCCACGCGGGCTTCGAGGTTATTATTCATGCCCACCGCTTCGGGGTAGCTGTAGCTCAGGCGCATGCCGCCTTGCGTGCTAAGGCCAAAGCCGCGCTGGTACTGATCGGAGATAGTAACGGGGAGTTTGCCCTGAGCACCGATGCCGCCAAAAATCATTTGGGCAGTTAAGTCCTGGATATTTTTGCTTTCCTGGTAAGCCAGCACCACGGCGTCGGCGCGGGCCAGGTCGCGGACTTTGGCCACGGCGTAGGCATTGCCAAACATGGTGACCACAATGCGCTGTTTGGCCGTAGCCAGCTCCCGCAGAAGCACGTTGGTTTCGGGCGTCACGCCAAAGTTGGTAGCTGGCAAGCGACCCAGGTTATTAAGACCAACGAGCAGCGTATTATATCCTTTGAGCGCTTCCCGAATCTTGACCAACTCATCCAGCGTAGGCGTGGCCGACAACCAAAAATGGTCAGCGGGGGCGTAGTCCGTCACCATGCGCTGAAAGTCGGTGGTGTCTTTGGTACCGATGGTCACGGTAGCAATGCGCAGGGTATCAAGGCGCTGTAAAGGCAGGATGCTTTTCTCGTTGCGCAGTAAAGTCAAAGAAAGCTCACTCAAGCGCTGGCTCAGATAATTAGCGTGCGGGGTGTTGAGGTCTTGGTACAGGTTTTTGAGGTCAATGGGCTGATACTTATTCAGCCCCGACCACTCCTTCAGCGCTAGCACCTTGCGGCAGCGGCGGTCAATTTCTTCCTGCGTGATTTCACCCCGGTTAATGGCCTCTCGAACCATCGTCAGGGCCAGCGGAATGTTCTTGGAGAACTCTAGAATGTCGTTGCCGGCCAGCAGAGCGCGCACGTCGCCTTCGCCGGGGGGGAACATGTTGGTGAGGCCCTTCATGTTCATGGCATCCGTGAAAATGATGCCTTCAAAACCCATTTTCTCCTTCACCATACCCGTCACGATGGGCTTGGAAAGGGTAGAGGGGATACCAGTGCTGTCGAGGGCCGGAATGTTGAGGTGGGCAATCATAATGCCCCCCAGGCCACGCCGCATCAGGTCGCGGAAGGGAAACAGCTCCAGCGTATCAATGCGGCGCTTGTCTACCCGAATGAGGGGCAGGGCGAGGTGAGAATCGGTGTCGGTGTCCCCGTGGCCGGGGAAGTGCTTGGCTACGGCCAGAATGCCGTTGTCCTGCATGCCACGCATGTACTGGTAGCTTTTGGCGGTTACGTCCTCGCGGCTGTCGCCCCAAGAGCGAAAGCCGATAACGGGGTTCGCGGCGTTGTTATTCACATCGACTACCGGCGCAAAATTGACATGCATGCCAGTGCGCTTGAACTGGCGGGCAATCTCGGCGCCCATCTCGTACAGCAAGGCGGTATCCTGCACGCCACCCATACTCATTTGATACGGAAAACGCGTGGTGCTATCCAGGCGCATACCGATGCCCCACTCTGCATCCATGGCCACGAGCAACGGCACTTTTGCCTGTGCTTGGTAGCGGTTGAGCAATTTGCTTTGGCGCACGGGTCCGCCCTGGAAGAAAATAAGCCCCCCAACGCCGTACTGCTGCACCAACTGCGACACGGAGTCTTCATCAATGCGCTTGCGGTTGGAATAAGCCGCCACCATAAAGAGCTGCGCTACCCGCTGGTCGGGCGTGAGCGTGGCCATCACCGAGTCAACCCAGCGCGACTCCGCCATCTGGGGGGCAAAAGGCACCGGCGCGTTCATGGAGCGCGGCTTGATGGTGGCAACCGCAGTTTTAGGTTTAGCGGGTTTCTTCCGTCGCTGCTGGGCCGAAGTGGCGAACGGCAGGAACAACAGAAGCAGGATGAAGAGCGAGAAATTCCGGGGCGTGAGCAAGGGCGCAGGGTTCGGGTGGAAGTCAGCCGTAAAAATACGGCAACCCACGAAGTTATGCGACAATAGCTGAGAAGTGGATTGCAAATAGCAGAGCAAGGAGCTGCAGTTGTACTATATAATTTCTATTAGACCGTCATACAGAGCGCAGCGAAGCATCTCGCGTGTTTAGTAAGTGTGTAATACAATTCAGAAGAACGTCATGCTGAGCTTGCCGAAGCATCTCTACACGAGTAGGAATCTCAACGAAGCGGGAGAGATGCTTCGGCAAGCTCAGCATGACAGTTAGCGTGGCAACGACTGCACGCGAGATGCTTCGCTGCCGCTCTGCATGACGTTCTATGTAGATGTTGTCAGGTTCTTTGAATCGTAGATTACTGTCGCACAAAAAAGAGCTGGAGATATCTCCAGCTCTTTTTTGTGCGCTAAGGAAAGTTTCAACTACTGAATGACCGTTTTCTCTGTGTGAAAAACCTCTCCATTTTCACCCTTCAACTCCATCGTTGCCTGTAGCTTTTTGCCTTTTTGGCGAAGGCGGAACAGGGCATAATGCTTCTCATTTACCAGCGGGCCAACGCGGTATTTATTTGGTTCACCGGTATTGTTGGTAGCAGGGTGCGTGAGGCCGCTTGATGTGACTTCATACACTGGATACTGTACGCCAGATATGGTCATTTTGGCCATTTCGCCAATGTGGCGGTCACCACTCATGAGTAGTACGCCTTTTGCTTTCGTGCTGGCCAATAAGGCTAAAAAGCGCTGGCGGGCAACCGGGAAATTGGCCCACTTCTCATACCGATGCTCTTCGGCCAGAAACTGAATGCCGGAGCCGATAATATGGGCATCGGCGTCGCTGTTGGTGAGTTGTTCCTCCAGCCATTTCCACTGTTCTTCGCCCAGAATGTCGCCCGTAGGATTGGGCTGATACACCTTGTTAGCATCCCGAAAGAGTGTATCCTGGTGGTAGCGGTCATCGAGCAGAATTACCTTCACTCGCTTCCTGCCAACATTGTAATTATAGGCAGCATAAATACCTTCCTGCTGCCGGCGCGGACTGCTGGCGGGCTCTTGTAAAAAGTCGAGGGCCAACTGCTGACTTTCTTTTTTCGGCCCAAACGATTTGTCGCCGTCGTTGCGTCCGTAGTCGTGGTCGTCCCAGGTGCCGATGACGGGGACCTGCGTACGGAAGGCTTTGTAGTCGGCCTGATTGAACTGCTGGTCGTACTTAGCTTTGAGCACGGCCATGTCGTCGGAGTCGCCGTAGATGTTGTCGCCGAGCCAGATCCAGAGGTCGGGTTTATCCTTCGAAATTGCCCCCCAGATGGTCTGGGGAAGGTCTTGGCGGTCGCAGGAGCCGAAAGCAATGGTCATCGCTTTTTTGTGCTGAGCCACGGCCGCCGGGCTGCCCAGATACAATAGCAAACTCAAGAGCAGGAGAAGGTTCTTCATGCTGCAAATATGAAAAATAGAGCAGAAGGAGCGACGCGCTTTGTGTGAAGTAACTGTTACAAAAAGCCCCCCAGCCGTCAAGAGCATCTGCCGACGGTCTAATTTTTGTGAGTCGGGCACACGCCACGCCGCCGCTGCGCGTTATTTGTGCTACTTCCCTTGAAAACTAAACGACTTTTGCCCTTGAATACGCTCCTGATTCTTATTGCTTTTCTTCGTTCACGCCTAGCTGCCGGTAAGCTGGCTGCCCGCCTGGGTGTCGTGTTTCTGTTGGTTGGCGGCCTAAGTCACGGTGCCTATGCTCAGTACCCGGTGCGGGGCATTGTTCGGGATAAAGAAACCAAGGAACCGCTGCCCTTCGTGGGCATTGGCGTGAAAGGCACGACCATGGGCACGGCCAGCAACGAGAACGGCGAGTTTACCCTAAGCTTGCCTTCCGTGCCGCAAACGCTGATTTTCTCGGAGCTGGCCCACATCAAGGATACGGTGCAGGTTACGCAGGCGGGCCAAGCGTTGGAGATAGAGCTGGCGCCGGCCACGGTGGTGCTGTCGGAGGTGAAAGTGGCCAGCTACGCCTACCAGCTGGTGGACCGCGCGTATCAGCAGTTAAAGAAAAACTACAGCCGCAAATTCTACGGCAAAGCCTACTACCGCCAGATCACGCGCATCGACAACGACCCCACGGAGCTGCTGGAAATGGTGTGGAATGCCAAGTCCAACATCGCCCGCATTGAGGGCACGAGCATAGCACAGGGGCGCTATGCTGCCAAGCAAGCCCTGATCAGTGACAAGAACTTTTCGCTGTACACCAAATCGTTCGGCCTCTACGATGATAAAGCCGACACGACCAAAGCGCTGGGCCTGTTCAGCCCCAACGTGGTGGCAAACTATCTGCTGGAAATTAAAGGTGTGCTGGAGAAAGGAGAGACCGGCGGTGTGGCCGAAATTGCTTTCGAGACGCGCCCCGAGCAAACCAAGTACCGCTCGAAAGGCACCGTCTGGATTGATGTGGATACCTACCAGGTAATTCGCTACAAAATGACCACGCCCCAGCTTACCCGCAAAGCCAATAACCCGACGTTCTCCTTCAAAAACACGGAGCTAGAGCTGGATATGGTGTTTCAAAACGATACGACTGCCGTGAATCCGCTGGAGCACATCAAAGCAGACATGACCTATGATTTGGTACGGCCTGGTTTGCCACCAGCCAAAATGAAAGTGTCGGCTTTCACCTTCTTCTACGACACCAGTCGCAAGCCTACTAGCCTGACGTACAACAAAGTAACCAGCAACGAGCGCGACCTGGAAACCATTAGAAAGGTGAAATACGACCCCGAGTTTTGGGCCAATAATCCGGTGGTAAAACGTACTCCGCTGGAAGATGAAGTAGCTAAGTCGTTTGAGCAGAAAGGTGCCTTCGGAACGATGGTAAAAAAGCCCGAGCCTAAGGCCGATGTGCGCATTCGCAATGGCCGGATAGAATAGCACGCTGGGGGGCTTTTCGCTAGTCCAACACAATACCTTTTCAACACCACGCCCCAACTTCTACACGGAGTTGGGGCGTGGTGTTTTTGGTGAAGGTGGCGCTTACTTGTGCTGCTCCCACTCAGCCAGTTTGAGTCGGTGCTCTTGATAAATTCGGTTAAGAATAGCCGTGTCGGGATTGGTGCCGAGCGCAATGGTAGTGCCTTGTTCGCGGGCGTAACTGTTCTCAATTTTGCCCCGACGCTGGTAGCTGGAAAAATGCCCCCCAAAGTCCTCAGAGTCATCTGTGACCAGAAGTATGTGCCGGTACGGCTGGGCCGGGCGCGTTGGAAACCAATACAAATAGCTGCCATTGAAACTATGCGCCGCTGGCATATCTCGCCCCCGATTATAGTAATTCAAAGCTCCGGCCTGACCGTAATTATCGCACAGCACGAGGGTGCGGCTGCGCGAAGAATCGGGCAGACTTTGGTAGGCTTGCCAGGCTTTGTCGGCTAGTTCCTGCCAGCCCAGCATATCGGCGAAATCCTGGGGTAAGAGATGAATTTTACCGTCTTCCCAGCGGTTGGCACCAGTGCTGCGGTAGGCTTCGCCAATCTTCTGCATTTGGGCCGGCGGATACAGGGCGTAAGCATAGGGAAACAGCGGAACGGCCAGCACCAGCAACAGGGCCGGCAGTATGGGTCGCGCTAGCTTGCTCAGTCGCGGAAAGCTCACCAACCGATGTTCCAGCCACGACGCACCCGCCGCGAAAAGAATAGGGTAGTAGCCCAAGGCATAATAGCTCTTTCCGTGCAGTACAGTCAGCAATAAAAGCCCCCCAACGAAGAGTAAGCCCACGCTGCGGTACGGCCGAAACGGTTGGTAGAACAAGAGGGCCAGCAGCCCCGTCACCCACACCCACAAAGCCGGAAAACACATGAGCAGTTGGTCTTGCCAAAAGTCCGCGGCCGACACATTCACTAGCTGCGACTCGTGCAGCAAAGCCATATGGTGAAAAAATGGAATGCCGTGCCTTAGCTGCCAGATCAGGTTGGGTAAAAACAGCGCCAAGGCAATGCCGGCCGCAATCCACCCGGCTTTGGTAATCAGAATACGGCGTTGCTCAGTCAGGAGTAAGGCGGTAATCAGGGCCCCGATGAAAAAGAAAGTGGTGTACTTATTCAGCAGGCTCAGGCCCAGCACCACGCCAATGCCATACAGATAGCGCGGCTTTGGCTGCTGGATGTAAGCAATTAGCCAGTAGCAGCTCAGCGTAAAGGCAAAGACTTCGAACGAGTTGGGTTGAAACAGAAAGTTGAGGCGGGAATAAGCACAGACGATATAGCTCAAACACGCCAGCACTTGTGCCCACCTGCTGCCCCCAAGCCGCTGGGCCGCTCGACCTACCACGTACACGGTGCCCGCGCCCCACAGCAAGGGCCAGAATTTTACCCAAAAATACCCCCCACCCAGGGCCAGCGTGAGCCAGCTTTGCACGGCCATCAGGGGCGGCACTTCCAGGTAGCCCCAGGCCAAATGCTGGCCATAGTTGAGGTACAGATATTCGTCGCGATGCAGTTCATACACCCGACTGGCCAGCACAAAGCCAAGCACAAACTTAAGACCGGCAAAGATCAGCGGAATATGACGTTTCATGTCGGAATATATTTGATTCCTAATAAATGCCACGTCCACATTATTTCTGGCTGAGCGGTGCAGCCTTTTTAGACTAGAACGATCTTATGCACGGGAGTAAAACACTGCGCTAGTTGGTCGGAATGCTACCCCAATCTTGCTTCCGCCTGCAACTTTAGCCTTACTGTGTAACTGACTAGCTATATTGCTCCCCACTCAAACCCTCCTCATCTCTCACCCCTTTCCTCATGAAAAAACTAGCCCTTACCGGGTTGCTGGTTGGCTCGCTGCTAACCGCTTGTAATCAGCAAAAAAACACGGCCGATGGCGGCAGCGACACTGCAGCTACCGGCACCGCCGAAGTGAAAGACCTATCGACGCTGTTTGCAAACTATTGGGAAGAAAACCTCAAGCTGTTCCCGCTCGACGCCACCACCCAGGGCGATAAGCGCTACAATGACCGGCTGCCCAATGACCAGACCCAGGCCTTCCGCGACACGCTCCAGACGACGTACCAAAACTACCTCAGCCAACTACAGAAGTTTGACCGCGAAAAGCTGTCGGACAATGACAAAATCAGCTACGATATTTTTAAGTACGACCTAGAGAATAAGCTGGCTGGTCTGAAGCTAAACACTTGGATGATACCGTTTCAGCAGTTCTGGGGCCTGCCCATTACGCTGGGTCAGTTTGGCTCGGGCTCGGGCATTCAGCCCTTCAAAACGGTGAAGGACTACGACGACTGGATAGGCCGCGCCAAAGGCTTTGCCGCCTGGGGCGACTCGGCCATTGGCAACTTCCGCAAGGGCATGGCCGCCGGCGTGGTATTGCCGCGTCCGCTGGTAGAGAAGATGATTCCGCAGATGCAGGATTTGGTCGTCACTGACCCAACGAAAAGCTTATTCTATGGCCCGGTAGCGAAGTTTCCGGATGGCTTTTCGGACGCAGATAAGCAGCGCCTCACCGCCGCCTACAAAGATGTTATTCTGCAGGACCTAGTGCCAACGTACAAGAAGCTGGGGGCCTTTTTGAAGAACGAATACCTGCCCAAAGCCCGCACCACGACTGGCATTTCGGCCATTCCTGGCGGTCCGGAAATCTACCGCTACTATGTTAAGAGCTGGACCACCACTGACAAGTCGCCCGAAGAGATTTACCAGACCGGTCAGGCCGAGGTAAAACGTATTCGCTCGGAAATGGAGCGCGTGAAAAACGAAGTTGGCTTTAAAGGCGACCTGCCCGCTTTCTTCACCTATCTGAAAACGGACAAGAAATTCACGCCTTACCAGACGCCGGAAGATGTGTTGGGAGCATTCCGCGCCATTCAGGCTAAGATTGATCCGAACCTGAAAAAGATGTTTGGTCGCACGCCCAAAACGCCATTTGAGATTCGGCAGACTGAGGCGTTCCGCGCCGCTTCGGCCTCAGCCGAGTACAACCAGGGCAACCCCGACGGCTCGCGGCCGGGCGTTTTCTACATCCCGATTCTGAATGCCAAGGAATTCAACACCACTTCAGGTATGGAGTCGTTGTTTTTGCACGAAGCCATTCCGGGCCATCACTACCAGATTTCGTTGCAGCAGGAAAATGAAAACCTGCCCAAATTCCGCCGCTTTGCCTGGTACGGCGCCATGGGCGAAGGCTGGGCCCTCTACACGGAGAGCCTCGGCAGGGAGCTAGGCCTCTACACCGATCCGTACCAATACATGGGTGCGCTGGGCGACGAAATTCACCGCGCGATTCGCCTGGTGGTGGACGTGGGCATGCACACCAAAAACATGACCCGCGAGCAAGCCATCAAGTACATGATGGACAACGAGGCCATCAGCGAGCAGGGCGCCACCGCCGAGATTGAGCGCTACATGGCCATTCCGGGTCAGGCGCTGAGCTATAAAATCGGGGCGCTCAAGATTCGCGAGCTGCGCCAGAAGTACGAGAAGCAGCTGGGGGGCAAATTCAAGCTCAGCGCCTTCCACGACGAGCTGTTGAAAGACGGCGTGATGCCATTGGCCGTATTGGAGCGCAAAATGGATGCCTGGGCCGCCACGCATAAGTAAGCCCAACGCGTGCCGTTCATCAACTAAAAAGGGCAGCCACTTGGCTGCCTTTTTTTATGCTCGGCTGGTGGCTGCTACCAGCGGCTTCCCGTTTAAGGTACTATCCTTTATTCTATTAACGATCAATTCGATGTCTAAGCAACTTCAACAAACGCTCGCCCTCGGCGCGATAGCTGGTATGCGCAGCATGTCGGCGCCCGCCACCATCAGTCACGTCCTCAGCAACCATAAATCGAAGGCTATCGGCCGGTCGCCGCTGCGATTTTTGCAGTCGCCCACCACGGCCAAGGTCCTGAAAGGGATAGCCGTGTCTGAAATGGCGGCCGACAAGCTGCCCGGCATGCCCAACCGCACCGCGCCACCAGTACTGCTGGGTCGTATTCTGGCGGGCGGACTAGCGGGCGCGGCAGCCTATAAAGCGCAGAAAGACAGTGTGGTAAAGGGCGCGCTTATTGGCGGCGCCGTAGCGGTGGCCGCCAGCTACGGGGCCCTGTATCTGCGCAAAGCGCTGGGTTCAAGCACCGGTTTGCCTGATAAGGTGTGGGCGATAGCGGAAGATAGCTTGGTGCTTAAAAGCGCCCTTGCCGTGGCGCACGATGCCCGCCGCAGCACCAATAATAAGCTGTATTAGCTTCGTGTTTGCATAAAAAAAAGCCCCCCAGATAGATTCTGGGGGGCTTTTTTTTATGCAAACACGAATAACAGCTTGCTAGCGGATTCAGCTGGCTGTTATTGCTGGGTGGTTTGGCCACCGCCACTACCTGACGTTGTGCCGCCTGCGGTAGTACCGCCATTGCCACTCTGGTCAGTGCCTGACGCTTTGGATGGAGCCTGCTTCGCGTTCTGGCTGTTGCCATCCTGCGCTTTATCTTGCTGAGGAGCTGGCTGGCCCGAAGCCGTTTGCGGCGAAGTAGCTGTGTTGCCGCTAGGAGCCGAGTTCATCGCCTTGTCAACAGACTGCTGCTGATCAGCGGCCGAGCCTTCGCCTAGCGGGGGCTGGACGTTCTGTACACGGTTTACGCTGTCGCGGGCAACCTCATTGCTGGTAGGCTCTTTGGCTGCTTCCGTGTTGAAATTTTTATCGAATTGGGTGTCTTTGCCGGGGCCCTTTTCGTAATCGCAGGAGGCTAGCGGGGCCGTAGCGACCAGCAGAATAGCCAGCGCGTAACGCTGTTGGAGTTTCATAAAAAGTGTTTTGAGTTGAAAGACTAGATTGGAAGCCCTGTATACGACAAGCGGGCGTCAATAGCCGAAGCAAAATCAGCAAGAAGGTTTAGTGCGACCAATTTTGCCAAATCGCCCGTTTGCCCGCTGCCCGATACCTTTGCCGGATGCCCATTTCAGCCCTTATGAACTGGAGTGGGGGCAAAGACTCAGCCCTCGCCCTTCACCACGCCCTGCTTGACCCCAGCTACCAGGTGACCCACCTGCTCACCAGCATCAACGCCCGCTACCAGCGCGTATCCATGCACGGCGTGCGGGTGGCGCTGCTCGAAGCGCAGGCCCAGCGCATCGGGCTGCCGCTGGTGCAGCTGGCCCTGCCCGAGTCGCCCGGCATGGAGGAGTATGAGCAGCTTATGCACAAGGCGTTAGCTCCATTGCAGGCTCAGGGTGTGAGTCAGGCAATTTTCGGGGATATCTATCTGGAAGATCTTCGGGCCTACCGCGAGCAGCAGCTGGCGCGGGTGGGGCTGGGGGGCATTTTTCCGCTTTGGAAGCGCCCCGCAGCCGATTTGCTGCGCGAGTTTCTCGATCTGGGCTTTCAGGCCGTAGTAGTGTGCGTAAATGAGCAGCACCTCGACGCCAGCTTCTGCGGCCGCCTTCTCAACGCCGATTTTCTACGCGATTTGCCCCCCGGCGTAGACCCCTGCGGCGAAAATGGCGAGTACCACAGCTTCGTGTTCGACGCCCCGTTTTTCAGCAGCCCGATTCCTTTTGTGCGCGGCGAGCTGGTGCGCCGCACCTATCCGGCTCCCGTGCCCGGCGCGCCCGAAGCCGGCTTTTGGTATTGCGATTTGATCTGAACCACGGATTAGCGCGGATTTTTCGGATTCCACGGATTTCATTCCGTAGACGACGCGTCATCGGCCTATGTTGATTATGGGAGTGCGCGGGACCAGCCCTGATGTGGCTATACTTGAAAAAAATTTGTTGAATTTTAATCATCCACGAAATCCGAAAAATCCGCGCTAATCCGTGGTTCAGACAACTATGAGCCAGCCCTATATCATCCCCGCAACTACCCGCATCGGGCACGTGCACCTGAAAGTGGCCGACCTAGACCGCGCCATCAGCTTTTACTGCGGCCTGCTGGGCTTTGAAATAACGCAGCGCTACGGCTCGCAGGCTGTATTTATCTCGGCGGGTGGCTACCATCATCATATTGGCCTGAACACGTGGCATAGCCTGGGCGGGCCGCCCGCGCCGCGCAACACGGCCGGCCTCTATCATATAGCCATTCTGTACGCCACGCGCCCGGAGCTGGCTGTAGCCCTGAAGCGGCTGCTGGATGCCAACTACCCCGTCACCGGCGCCGCCGATCATGGCGTGTCGGAAGCTATTTACCTGAATGACCCCGACGGCAACGGCGTAGAGCTGTACTACGACCGGCCGCAGGAAGAGTGGCCCCGCTCTGCCGCCGGCGAAATCAACATGGTCACGGATCCGCTGGATATTCCGGCACTACTGGCGCTGGCTAAATAAGTATAAGAACAAAAAAAGCCCCCCGGAAATGCATCTGGGGGGCTTTTTTGATTATAGGCAATGCTCATTGGCCTGAGCTCCTTCGCGCAGAATCCAATTGCCGGGCCGGTTAAGCCAGTGCAGCTTTTCATCGGGCGCTACGCCGCGCGCAAAGTTGAGCGAGCATACATCAATGGTCTCGGTCTCGACGCGATTCACCGACAAGTGCTCCACGTATTGAAGTACCAGCTTTTGCTCATCAATGCAGCGCGGATGCAACGCCAGGTTGTGCGAAGGGCTGGGCATGGCCGCCGACGGGTACAGGAGGCCGTCGAACTGCTCGCCTAGCCCTAGCGCCTCCGTGAGGGCAATGGATAAGCGGTAGCGGTGTTCCTCGCCGGGCCCGATGGGCTGCGTAAAGCAATCTATCATAAACTCAGTCAGGTGCTGCTCCGTTTCCGGTAGCTGCTTCAGGGACTCCTGTAATGCCTTTTCACGGTCGGAGTGTGGGTCGTCGGCGCACAGATCGGCGTAGCCAAAGCCCGCGATGCGCAGGGGCTCCCGCGCCTGCCAGCGGCTGATGATGATCTGTTCGCCTTTTTTTACACCGGCCTCAAAAAATGGTGGGTGCCAGGTAGCACTGCAATAAAACATGGGTATGCCCGCCCGATTGGCGCGCTGATCGTTTTTTACCCGCTCAGCCGGCGCATACGATACATCGGCGAAGCGGTGCGGAAGCTTTTCGCAGGGCGTACCCCGAAACAGCAGCAGACCGGCATCGAAATCGAGGCAGCGTAGCGCGTGGCCCGTTAGCAGCTCGCGCATCAGCGGCACCAGATCATCAACGGATTGCTCGCGAAGGTCGAGCTTATGAATAGCGGCTATTTTCTCTTTGATTTCCTTCGCAGCCGATTTATGGGTGTTGGGTTGGGAGGAACGCATGGGTGGGAGAGAGGGATGGTAAACACAGATGAGCTTGGATGGTATATTACCTAATGAGACCTCACCCCAGCCCTTTTAAAAAGGGGCGGAGTGAGGTCTCACGGGGGAAACGAGAGTAGTTTACGGCAAAAACTAGCGTCGGTAACGCTTTTTGCCCTTTTTGTTATTCACTAATACTAAAGCGACAGTTGCGGCCAGGCCCAGGCCCAGCGCCCATTTAGAAAAAGCAGTACTCACAGCTGGCGGCACCGAGGTTACGCCGGTTTCGTCGGCAGTAGCTGGCTGGGGTACGTAGCGGCCGTGCTTCGGGATGGCTACCTCATCGAAGTGCTCCACAAGCGCCTGGAGCTGCTGTAGAAGCTGCGTGCCGTGCATCGGAATGCCATGGCCGGTAGCAGCAATTTGGGGCTTCAAATCGGCCAGCAGCGCCACCGATTGACGGGCTTGGGGCCAGTTAGGCGTAAAATAAGCGGGTGGGCCGTGCACTTCCTGGCGTTGCTCCCACACCGCCGAGCCCGATTCCTGCTTCACGGTCACGAAGGCGTCGCCGGCAAGTAATACGCGGTCATGCTCGCGGAAAAACGCCACGTGGCCGGGTGTGTGGCCGGGCGTATGGTACCAGCGCCAGCCGGGCAAGTGCGGCACCGAGCCATCGGTGGGCAGCGCTTGCACCCGGCTGCCTAGGTCGATGGGCTTCTTTGGGTAGAGAAAAGACATGGCCGCCATGGCGCCACCGCCTACCGTTGGGTCTGGTGGTGGGTAAGACGAGCGGCCCGTGAGGTATGGCAGCTCCAGAGGGTGCGCGTACACGGGCACATCCCATTCGTTGGCTAGGGTAACTAGCGCCCCCACATGGTCGAAGTGGCCGTGGGTGAGGATAATGGCGGCCGGCCGCGCCTCCGAACCGAAGATTTCGGCCGCGTGGCGACGAATAGTGCCAGCTGAGCCCGGCAGGCCCGCATCCACTAAGACCCAGTCAGAGGTTGGCGCTTCCGGCTCACGCACATAGTATAGGTTGGTAAATACATTACGCAGACCCCAGATACCCGGCGCAACGGCCTGGAGTTGAGGTGTACTAGCTCGATTAGCCATACAGAAGTGTTTTGGTTAGAGATAGTGAAGTAGGTAGCAAGTGATACGCCGGGGGGCTTTTTCTGGTTGGAATCAACCAAAAAAAGCCCCCCGGCAAAACCAGCGACACCATATTGGCCACCGGAGTAGCTCTAGAATCAAAGAGGCCGCTTACTTAGCGGGCAGCGCGGTTTCGCAGCTACAGAGCACTTCTCGGGTAGGCTTAACCACCCGGTAGTTGGGCTGCGAAACTTCCTTCATATAAATGACGTCGAGACGCTGCACGGGGGCATTGCCGGCGTCTTCATTCCATACGCGCAACAGGTAGTTGCAGTAGTACGGGCGCAGATAAGCGTTGGAAACGAACAGGTAATTCTCGGAGTACTTACGCCAACGGTCGTTTTTAAATAACGATACCACCGACTTCGGCTTGGCCAACGTGACAGGTTTTCCTTGCCGGTTCAGGTCAATGTGCTGGCCCTTGCGCGTGGTAGCGTCCAGGATATACCAGCCGTCATCTTTGAAAACAGCCGGCGCAAACATGCCCCAGTGCTGATCGATGCGAAACAGATACCCAAACCAGCGCAGGGGCTCCGACATGGTGAGCGAAGGCTTGGCAATGGAATCGAGGTTCCACCAACATATATACGCGAGTAGTAAGGTAACCACAGCGTTGCGCAGGCCGTGCAGTAGTCGAATGGTCTTGGGGGGCAAATTCAGGCTCGATTCCACGTTTACCCGCACCGGGCTGCGCCAGCTATTCAGACGAGCCAAATGGGGCTGCAAGCGCTGCGTGCGCGTCCGCACGTGCCGATCTATCCAGTCCATGGCCGGTGTCGGCAGCAAGCCCAGCACGGAGGCCATGTTGATCAGGAAGAATAAGCCCACAAACAAAGTCAGGCTGATGCCGAGATGGAAGCCATACATCACCACCACAAACAGCACCCGCCAGAACGGCACGCCCACCGGAATAAACAGCACAAACGGCAGCAGCAGCTCGGTGTAATAAACCGCGAACGTGAGAAAGCGCATCACCTCCGGAAACTGATACAGAATCCGGCCGCCCGGCATGAGCACCTGGTCGAGGCTGAGGGCGTAGTAGATGGCGGTGCCTTCGGTGGTCCATTCGGGGGCATTTTTGAGCAAGGCCGTACACCAGTATACCAAGGCCAGCTGCACCACATATGCCACCGTGGCCGCGCTGAAGTACGAATACGAGGCTGGCTTGGGCTCAGTGCGGCCCGCATCGGCGGAATACATACGGCCCCAGGGTAGAAAAATCCCCCAGAAGAGGAGCATTCGCAGCAAATCGTCGCCGCCCTGCCCGATGATGGGATTCCTGTTCTGCAACGACACCAGCAGCAGCCACGATACTACCGTCGCTAAGCGGGTTTTGTAGCCCAGCAGCAGCATGATGGCAAACCCGGCTGCTATCAGAAACAGGAGCGCCTGTATTTGCCACAAACCACTGATGTTGTGCAGACTAACCTGGTAAGCGTTCCAGTTGCGCTCGTACAGCACATGCAGCGGCAGCACGCCCATGTTGGCATAATGCGCCTCCAAATCGGTGCTGCGGATGGCAAGGTCGGTCAGAACAACGGCTGCCGTGGCCATGCGCAGTAAGGCTAACGCGCGCAGATCGAGAATGAAAGGACGGCGCAGAAAATCGAGGACACGGGTCATAGGAGCCGCGCTGGGGGGCAAAATGGAAGATAAAAAGAAAGCGAAAAGGTACGCCACCTAGTTGGATGGTTAACCTTTTCGCTTTCAAAAAGAGCGACCGACCTGAAGGCCGGAGTCAGAAATTAGTTGGTAGTGGTACCTGTAGTGGTGCTACCGCCGGTAGTGCCGGTTGTAGTGCTACCGCTGGTAGTGCGCGTAGTAGTACTTCCCGACGTGGTGCCAGTGGTAGTACGGCCCGAAGTAGTACCGGTTGTAGCGCCAGTAGTAGTACGACCTGACTTGGTGCCTGACGTAGTACCTGTAGTGGTACGGCTAGTAGTAGTGCTACCCGATGTGGTACGCGTGTTCGCGCGGCCCGAAGTAGTACCAGTAGTAGCGGTGCGGGTAGACTGAGTAGCCGTAGTGCGGCCACTGGTGGTACCAGCAGTAGTACCAGCTGTTGAGCCAGCGGTGCTGCCGGCTGTTGTACCCGCCGTTGAGCCAGCGGTGATAGTACCAGCTGTTGTGCTGCCGGCCGTCATTGTGCCCGTGGTAGATCCGGTGGTCATGGTGCCGGCGGTGCTGCCTGTTGTCATGGTGCCGGCGGTAGTTCCTGCAGTAGTACCAGTTGTGGTAGAACCTGCGGTTACGCTCCCGGTAGTGGCACCGGCAGTGGTGCCATAGGTTGTGCCTGTGGTAGCACTAGTAGTGGAGCCAGCGGTAGTGCTGCCGGTGCCACTACCGGTAGTAGAGCCTGCGGTCGTTTGGGCGGTAGCACCAGCCGAAACAAATACTGCTGCCAAAAGAGCAGCAAACGATACAAAAGATGACTTTTTCATAGCTTTTTGAAAACAAGTGATATGGAAATGAACAGTAGCATAACAGAAACCATAGGCGGTAACTTGTAAGCTGGTGAGCAACGTAAGAGTAGCCCCGCGCTCAGAGACTGACCGCAGAAGCCAGCTTCTAAAAAAAACAAGAGGGATAATTACTCAGCAGTAAGTATCCCTCTTGTTTTAAATTAAGTGTTCAAATGAATGAACGTAACCCTAGCGGGTGGTTGTGCCCGTAGTGGTGCTGCCGCTGGTGGTACCAGTGGTAGTGCTGCCAGTAGTAGTACCCGTAGTGGTGCTGCCGCTGGTGCTACCTGACGTGCTGCCCATGGTAGTGGTACCGGTAGTGCCGGTGGTGGTTGAACCAGTTGTGGTTCCGGTGGTAGTAGAGCCAGTAGTGGTACCGCTGGTGCTGCCCATATCGGAAGTGGTGCTGCCGCTGGTGCTGCCCGAAGTGGTGGCAGTAGTGCTACCCGAAGTAGAGCCGCTAGTGCTGCCGCCAGTCATTGAGTCGCTGGTGGTTCCGGTAGTGCTACCGCTAGTGGTAGTACCATCCGTGCCAGTAGAAGCGCAAGATGACATGAGTGAGGCTGATACAAACATACCAGCGAAGGCGAGGGTCGATACGAAAATCCGTGACTTTTTCATTGGAAGGATTAGTTGGTGAATGGGTTAAACCAGAGCGGGATATAATTCAAGGAGCCCCTTCTACGTGCAAACCGAAAGAAATAGTTACTGATAGGTTGATTTATTTTTGTTGGCTTATCCAAATAATAGACAATAAATCAATGATTTATTTATAAGAATGTCCTCGTAGCTATCAATTTGAACGATACTGAGGTCATAATTATGATTCTATAATAACCTGTGTTGATGCTTAAATAGCTAGATAAAATAGACGCAGGAGCCGCTTTTTACTAATAATTAGCGAGTCGTTGAGCCGCTACCTGTTCCCGTTCCCGTTGCTGCACCAGTGCCACCGCCTGTAGTGCCCGTGCCACCAGCCGTTGAGCCAGCTCCGGCGGTAGAGCCACCAGCGGTAGAGCCACCAGCGGTTGAACCCATGCCACCAGCTGTGCTACCAGCCGTCGAACCACTGGTACTGGTGGTTGTCGAGCCTTCCATCGTGCCTCCAGCCGAATCAGTAGACATCATATCAGTATCTGACGATGTGCCTGTGCTGCTTTCTGTGGAAGTGCCGCCTGTGCCTTCCGTACCACCTTTGTTGCCGCTTTCGCAAGCGCCCAAGGAAAGAGTTGCAGTAATAAATAGGGCAGTTAAAATGTTGATTCGTAGCTTTTTCATAATGAAAGAAAGAAAGGATGTTGGTTGTGGATCAGAAACAGAAATTAAAATTGTATTCAGCAGCTATACGGGTACAACAGACCGTGCAGCTATAAAGTAGACCTTGAAGAAATACCTGTTTTTTGGGAGACAAACCACAGGCAGCAAATACGTATTCAAAATTCCGTTCCGTATTTATTACCTGTCAAACAGCTGGTTGCGCATATTCTGGTTAGCCCTGTAACACAGTATCTTATGCCACTGGGCAAACTGGTTTGGCAGGGCTTCGTATGGCTGATAAAAGATACTTTCCCGCTTAGCTGGTTATAGCTGGAAATACAGCTACTACCTATGGTACCTCAGCCCGCCGTTATCTTGTTTGATGGAGTTTGTAACCTCTGCAACGGTTTCGTGCAGTTCGTTATTAATCACGACTCTGGGGGGCATTTTCGGTTTACTTCGCTGCAATCGGAGGCGGGTCAGAAGCTGCTGGCTCAATACGGCACCACCGTAGCCGCCACTCCCGAAACGGTAATACTAATTGAGCAGGGCCAATTATTTACCCACTCCACGGCCGTATTGCGCATTCTGCGTGGGTTAGGTGGAGCCTGGCAAGTGCTGTATGTAGCCATGATTCTGCCGCGCGCGCTGCGCGACTCGTTGTATCGATTTGTGGCGCGGCACCGCTACCAGTGGTTTGGCCAGCAGGAATCATGTATGCTGCCCACGCCTGAGCTGGCGCAGCGCTTTCTGTAAACTGAGCCGCCTTTGCAGCAAGCGGGTTTGCTGCGTTAAGTCAGAAGACCTGATGTCACAAACCTGCCTATATAGGAGACACCTCGGTGATGGCGGGCAACAGGGTTTTTAGCTGCTTAAGCACGGCGGCATCAGCACCCAGAGAAGCAAAAAAACGATTCTCAAATTCCTCTACGGCCCACGCGGCCTGTACAGCCGTCCGCACGCCCACTGGAGTAAGGCTTATGGCTTTGGCGCGGGTATCGGTGGCATGTTCGGCGCGCAGCAATAGCCCTTTAGCTTCCAGCGTGCGCAATAGCTTGCTGGTCATCATCTTATCGATGCGGGCATGGGCTGCTAAGTCCGTCTGTGTAATGTTGCCCTGCTGCCCCAGCCAGTAGGCCGCCGCCAGCACCACAAACTGTGCATGCGTAAGCCCAAATTGCTCCAGGGCCTTCTTTATCTCACGCTGCCAATGATTGCTCACCTGCCAAAGCAAAAAGCCAGGGCTGTCATCCGGACTTTCAAAGGAAAAAAGCGATTGGGCAACCATCAATTATGAGTAGTGAAAACGAGGTGAACTGAATCTGTTGCCTCATCATACGGACAGGGGAATATTGGCGCTAAAAAAGCCCCCCAGCAATTTTATAAGCGCTGTTTGAACTCTCAACAGAAGTAGTACTTTCGGACTGTCGTCTTGCGCGAGCCGCCAGATTGTAGCGCCCAGCCAGCACAGCGTGGCTAACTACGGCGCCTTTGCTCAACTATGAAGTAGGCCGCATACAAGCCAATCAGAGCATATTTCGGGGGTATTGCGGGTAGTAATTATGGTTATAGTAAATACGATTACTATAACCATGTATGCGTTTTTTGCTTTCTAGCCGTACTAAAGGATATTCTTTCACTTACCATATCTCCATGCAGGTTTTACAACTCGATGGTATTAACCAACCGCTTGTTCTTCAGGAAGTACCTACCCCTATGCCCGCGGCTGGCGAAGTGCTGGTAGAGATTCGGGCCGCTGCCTTTAACCACCGCGACGTCTGGATTCAGAAGGGTCAATATGGCGGCTTAAAATTCCCGTGTATTCTGGGCTCTGATGGCTCCGGCGTAGTAGTCGCGGTGGGAGAGGGTGTCGATGAGTCATTGCTGGAAAAAGCCGTCGTTATTAATCCGGGCCATAACTGGGGCGACAACCCGAAGGCGCAGGCCAAAAACTTCAAGATTCTGGGCTTGCCGGATCAAGGTACGTTTGGCGAGTTTTTGAGTGTGCCCGCTCAGTACGTGCGGGCCATGCCAGCTCATTTGAGCTTCGAGCAAGCGGCTGCGCTGCCGCTTGGCGGGCTTACTGCTTACCGTGCTGCCTTCACACGGGCGGGTTTGCAGGCCGGCGAGCGGGTGCTCATCACGGGTATTGGTGGAGGCGTAGCAGTGTTGGCCTTGCAAATGGCGGTAGCCCGCGGCGCGGAGGTGTGGGTTACCTCCAGTTCGGTCGAAAAGCTGGCTCGCGCTCAGGAGCTGGGCGCTAAAGGAGGAGCCAACTATAACGATGAAAACTGGGTTGCCGACCTTACAAAGGAGGCTGGGGGGCTTTTTGACGTGATTATAGACAGTGCTGCCGGTCCCAGCTTCAATGCGCTGCTCGATGCGGCCACGCCTGGTGGTCGTATCGTATTCTTTGGCGGCACGCTGGGCGCTATTCCGCAGGTGCCGCCGGCAAAGGTTTTCTGGAAGCAGCTCACCATCCTGGGCTCCACGATGGGGACGGAGCAGGATTTTGCCGATATGGTGAGCCTGATAGAGGAAAAACAGATTGTTCCCGTTGTCGATCAGGTTTTCCCCTTCGCCGACGGAGAAGCCGCCATTCGTCGTCTGGCCGACGGCGCACAGTTCGGTAAAGTTGTCCTCAAGATAAAGGAGTAAGGCCAGTATTTTGGGGCTTTAAACAAGCCTGAGATAGAGAAGATTAGGTAAAAAATGCAGCTTGTATTTTACGGAAAAATACAAGCTGATAATAGGCGGATCAGGGAATGAAAACTGCGCTAAGGCTGTTGTATTTTCGACTGCTTTTCTGACGTATATCTTACTGCTCTAGCTATGAAATCACCTGCTGAATACCTCACTGGCCCAGTTTTCCAACTGACTTATCCTACGGGCGAAGTCGCCGAATCGGTACCGGTTGTCACCTACGACGATGCGTTGCTGGCGCTGGAAGAAGCGTTAGCCGACGCGGAAGAGTACAAGTACCTGTTACTGCGCGCTATTCGTCGCAATGCCCCCGAAACAGTTGCTCCTGAAGCCACTACCATCACCGCTGAAACTGCCGTAGTTCCTATGTATGCCGAAGCTGCTTAGGCTGATAATAAAGACAAAAAAGGGCGCCACTAGTGGCGCCCTTTTTTGTTGCTGACTGGTTTGGCCAGCGTTTGTTTATAGCTGGCTAAGAATATGCTGAGCCAGCGCCGCCGCCTGCTCCCGTAGTTCCGGCACCGCCGTCGACTCGAAATACGCCGGGCGGCGGCTGGGGCCTAGGGTGAAAAACAGCGAAGAGGCCAGGCCATCAGCATTCAAGAGCGCACCGTGTTCGTCGGTCTGAATGCCTAAGCGCAAAGGGTCGGGGAGGAGGTAACGCGCTTCCCGGAGGCTTTTTACCAGCGGGTCTTGTACGCGGCTGTAGTCGAGTAGAGGGCCGGTACAGGCAATAACATGACGAGCGGCAAGGTGCGTTCGATGGCTGCCGTGGGTTACCTCAACACCTAAATCAGCACCCTGGGGGGCAATTTGGCGCACACGGCCCAGGTGGGTTTGGAGTTGCCCGCGGCTCCGCAGCTGCTCTAGCACGGCCACATTCTGCTCCGGACTACGGTGCCGCACCACTGACCACATAGACGCTACATGCCGCAGAAAACGCTCTTGCTCCAGCAAAGGCCAGCCAGACCATATCCGACCCAAATCAGGACGAAGCGAATCCAGTACATCGCGCCAGTCGTAGCCCGCAGCTTGGGCGGCGCGGATGTGCTGGCGCACCACGCGCACTACATCTCCTACATTCGTGAGGTGAGCTAAATCGGAAGCGTAAAAGCTGGGGTATTGCGCGTGTTGCGCTGGTCCGTGCACCGTTGGCCACCAGCCATGCCGCGAAACGGCCATAATTGGTCCCTGGTGCCCATCAGCGTGCAGCGCCATCAGTACATCAACGGAGGTCAGGCCAGTGCCAATAAGCAGAACTGAATCGTGGGGGGCAATTCCGGCCAGTGCGCCAGGCGTCCACGGATTGGGATGATAGTTTGGCGGAAAATTGCCCCCCAGCCCGGCGCCAGCAAGCCCCAATGGCGGAAAATTGCCCAGCGCCAACACTACGCGGTCACTGCGCAACACGTGGCCATCTGTAAGCTCTACCAGCGCTGTATTATCTGTCTTATGGATGGTGGCGGCTACGGCGGCCTGCGAATGCCATTGAATCTGCATCCCATTTTCGGCATGACCCAGGATCTGACCTACGCACTCCTGAATGTACTGCCCGTACGTCTGGCGTGGGCAAAATTCAGCCTCGTCGGCAGGCAAGCCTTTCTCGCGCAGCCATTCCACAAAATGCCGGGGCTTATCAGGAAAGGCGCTGATGCGACCGGCGCGCACATTCAGCAGGTATTCTAGTCGCGGTGCCGAATAAGCTAAACCTTGCCCGGGAGCGGGGCGAGGGTCTACCAGATGTACATCGTAGGGGTAGTTGCCGCTGGCATGGGCAAGCTGCACAGCCAACATAGAACCCGAAAACCCCGCGCCTATTATCGTAATGGTACGTCGTTGGGGCATGCAGGTGGGGAAGAACGGGTGGAAGGTAGGCCTTAAAACGGACAGCCTGACCAAGGGTTTACCAAGGTCAGGCTGTTTTTGTTTAACCAGAGAAATGAGGCTGCTTTATAAATAAGCGCCGCTCACCAAGTAGTTCTGCACATAGTCCTGAATGCCGTCTTCCAGACGAGTGAAGGGCCGATCGTAGCCAATGCTGCGCAGCTTCTGCATTTCGGCCTGCGTGAAGTATTGGTAGGTGTCGCGAATGTCTTCGGGTGTGTCTTTAAACCGAATATCCGCCGTCTGGTTGAGGGCCGCGAACGTGTTGAGCGCCAAATCCAGGAAGGTGCGCGCCTCGCCGCTGCCCAGGTTATAAATGCCCGAATTTTTGCGGTGGTGCATCAAAAAATAGCACACCTCACACACGTCCTTCACATACACAAAGTCACGCTTCTGCTCGCCATCGGCATACTCAGGGTTGTGGGAGCGAAACAGCTCCATGGAGCCCGTACGCCGAATTTGCTCGTAGGCGTGAAAAATCACCGAAGCCATACGGCCCTTGTGGTATTCGTTGGGTCCGTACACGTTGAAAAACTTAAGTCCGGCCCAGAAAAACGGCTTTTCCTCCTGCGCCACGGCCCAGTTGTCGAAGTCATTTTTTGATTCTCCATACGGGTTGAGCGGGCGCAGCAACGGCAGCAGCGCATCTTCATCGGCGTAGCCCAGCGTGCCCGAGCCATACGTGGCCGCCGACGAGGCATACACCAACGGCAACTGGTACTGACAGCAAGCATGCCACACCTTTTTGGAGTACTCCAGATTCAGCAAATCCAGAATTTCGCGACTTTTCTCCGTCGTGTCGGTGCGGGCACCGAGGTGAAAGATAAATTCCACCTGCTCGTGGTTTTTGTCGAGCCATTCAAAAAAGTCGTTGCGGTCCACGTATTCGCGCAGGCGCTTGCCTTTCAGGTTGGCGAGCTTGCGCTCCACGGTGAAGTTATCGACCACCACAATATCATTGAAGTTGGCGGCATTCAGGCGGGTGACAAGGCAGCTGGCGATAAAGCCGGCGGCCCCAGTGACAACGATCATAGGGCTAATTTTGCCTTAAAAGTAGGCAAAAGCCGTGGAGTAGACTCTAGCTTGTGTTTCCATACTAACTCGTCATGCAGAGCGGCAGCGACGCATCTCGCTCGCGGTCTTTGGAGTTACCGCTGCAACATCAGCACGCGAGATGCGTCGCTGCGCTCTGCATGACGGAGTGGTGTTGCATGACGTTGGCTCAAACTGGTGTTGCATGACGTTTTCTCAAATAGCTATGAGGCAAGCTAAATCACCATCTTTGCAGCATGCTTCGTTTTTCGCGTCTACTTCTGACTTGCATTTCGCTCAGCGCTTCAGTGGCAGCATGTAATTCCGATCAAAAAGCCCCTCAGACATCGACACCGGCAGAAAATGCCCCCCAGCAGTTGCGCGACGACTTAGGGCGCTCCGTCACAATACCGGCTCACCCGCGGCGCATTATGTCCCTGGCCGCATCCATGACCGAAATGCTTTACGCCGTGGCTGATACTGCTACCATTATCGGCCGTACCCAGGTGTGCGACTACCCGAAAGCAGTGCTGAGCAAGCCCGTTGTGAATAGCTACCCGCTGGATATGGAGCGCTTGGTGGCCTTGCAGCCCGATATCGTGTTTACCGTGGAAGGCATCACCTCCCTCGACGACGCCACGCGCCTGCAACAGCTCGGCGTGCAGGTGTATTACCAGCGTTATACCACGGTGCCCGACGTGCTGCGCGGCTTGCGCGATATTGGTCGTATTCTGCACCGTGAACCCCAAGCCCGCCGCCTCACCGATTCGTTGGCCGCGGAGCTGAAGCAACTGGAACAGCAAACGCCAACCGGCTCACGTCCCAAGGTGCTGGCCATTACCTGGCAAGACCCCATTTACGTGTACGGTCAGAATACCCTGTTTACCGACAAAATCCGGCGGGCTGGGGGGCAAAATGCTGTGATAGAGAAGTTTTCGCAGCCTTATCCGGCCCTTACGCGCGAGTACATTCTGCAGCTGAATCCGGATGTGCTGCTGGGGGGCAGTTTTGGAAAGCTCGACAGCACCTTCTTCAAAAGTTATCCGGAACTGCGCCGCATTCGGGCTTACCAAACGCGCCGGATTTACGCTATCAATGGCAACCTGATGGAGCGACCCGGCCCGCGCGTAGTGGAGTCGGTGCGGGAACTACAGCAGTTGCTGCGCCAAAGCCCGGCCCAGCTATGAGCCGCCGCGTCGGGCCCTGGCTGCTGGCCAGCCTGTTTGTTACGTTTTTACTCTTGGTCGCGGGGCTCCGAGTGGGCAGCTTCGACACAGATTATGCCACCATCTGGCGTGCCTTAAGTCATTATGACTCCACCGATCCGGTGCAGCTGGTGCTGGTACAATTGCGTCTGCCGCGCCTTTTGTTGGCCCTGCTGGCCGGTGCGGGACTGGCGTTTAGTGGTTATCTGATGCAGGCAATGGTCAATAATGCCCTGGCCGATCCATACTTGCTTGGTACGGCCTCGGGCGCGTCGCTGGGGGCCATTTTGTGCTTTGCTTTTCTGGATACCTTGGTGCTGGGGGGCTTTTATCTGCCGCCTTTGGCTGCCCTGGCCGGTGCCCTGTTCACCACCATCGTTGTAGTGGCGCTCGGGACTCAGCAGGGCCAACTCCGGCCCGCCCAACTATTGCTGGCCGGCGTAGCCGTGGGTGCGCTTACGGCCGCAGTTGGCAGTCTGGTTACTTTTCTGGCCGCCACCGACGCCAAGCTGAGTACCGTTATTTTCTGGGCTATGGGCAGTTTCGAGCGGGCCGGCTGGAATCTGCTGCCGTATCCGGCCGTGGCGGTCGGTGGGGCTTTATTGCTGTTTACTTTTCTGCAAAAAGACTTGAACGTGCTGCTGCTAGGGGAGGAGCGCGCCCAAGCGTTGGGCCTGAATGTGACCCGCCTGCGCTGGATACTTATCCTCACCGCTTCCGGCCTGACGGGCTGTGTTGTAGCGCTTTGTGGCCCCATCGGGTTTGTCGGGCTCATGATTCCTCACCTCACGCGCTGGCTGCTGGGCGTTACGGGTAGGGCTAATTTATTGTTCTGCGCCCTGCTGGGGGGCAATTTTATGCTTGCCTGCGACTTGCTGGCCCGTCTGCTTTATCCGCCGGCAGGCCTTCCCGTGGGCTTGGTCACCGCCCTTTTCGGCGTACCGTTCTTTGTATATTTGCTGCGGAAAAAGCGCGTCGCGCTTTAATGGGCTGCTAAGTTGATGCGCTATTGTGCTGATTGGTTGAAAGGCTGATTCGTCGCGCTGTTAGTCATTTCATCAAGCACTGCCCCATCTCATTCCATACCGAATATTATCTTACTAGCACCGCAACAAATGATTTACGTCAGCCGCCAGGAGCATTTCAATGCCGCGCACAAGCTGCACAACCCCAACTGGTCCGACGAGCGCAACCGCGAAGTATTTGGCCCCTGCGCCAATACCAACTGGCACGGCCACAATTACGACCTTATCGTAACCGTAAAAGGTCAGCCCGACCCGGACACCGGCTTCGTAATCGACCTCAAACAGCTCAGCAACCTCATTCGCGAGCACATTACCGATCAGGTAGACCACAAAAATCTTAACCTCGATGTGCCTTTCATGCAGGGCAAAATGGCCAGCACTGAGAATTTGGTAGTGGCCTTCTGGGAAATCCTGACGCGTGAGTTAGGCTCCATTTCCTCCGCTCAGCTGCACTGCATCAAACTCTACGAAACGCCCCGGAATTTCGTGGAATATTATGGGGAATAAATAGCTAAATGGCTGAAGGTTAAATGGTTGTTTGCTTAGTAAGGCACAGAAACAATCAGTCGTTTAACCTTCATACATTCATTCATTTAACCCTCACCCATTTAGCCGTTTATTCTCTTGAAATATTACTTGATTGCCGGCGAGCGTTCCGGAGATTTTCATGCCGCCAACCTGATGCGTGCCCTACGCACAGAAGACGCTGCGGCCGAGTTCCGGGGCTGGGGCGGTGATATGATGGAGGCCGCGGGGGGAAAATTGGTGCATCATTACCAGGAGATGGCCATTATGGGTTTCCTGGAAGCGGCCACCAGTATCCTGAAATTTCGTGGTTTCCTGAAGGAGTGTCAGCGCGATCTGCTGGCGTATAAGCCGGACGTTTTGATTCTGGTCGATTACGCGGGCTTCAATCTACGGGTCGCCAAGTTTGCCAAGCAGCACGGCATCAAGGTGTTTTACTACATATCGCCCAAAATCTGGGCCTGGAACCAGGGCCGCGTGCACACCGTGAAAGCCGTGGTTGACAAGATGTTTGTCATCCTGCCTTTCGAGCGGGAGTTCTACCAGCGTTTCGGCTACGATGTAGACTACATCGGCAACCCTACCGTAGACGCCGTAGCTGAGCACGAAGCATCCACTGACTTCCGCGAACGAAACCGGATTCCGGCCAACAAGCCGATTATTGCCGTGCTGCCCGGCTCGCGCAAACAGGAAATCGAGAGCATGCTCTACGTCATGCTTTCCGTGTTGCCGCCGTTTCTGAATTATCAGTTCGTCATTGCTGCCGTTTCCAACCTTGACCGCAACTATTACCAGAATTTTCAGCGCAGCGAAAACATCACCATCGTCTCCGATCAAACCTACGACTTGCTTCGCCACGCCGACGGCGCCATGGTCACGTCCGGCACCGCCACCCTCGAAACCGCCCTCTTCGACGTGCCGCAAGTAGTTTGCTACAGCACTAGCGCTATTTCCTACACCATTGCCAAGGCATTGATAAAAGTGCCTTATATCTCCCTGGTGAATTTGGTGGCGGGAAAAGAAGTGGTGAAAGAATTAATTCAGGGCGAATTCAACTCTCGCAACCTCGTGCAGGAGTTGAAAAATATTCTGGAGAATCCAGAGTATATCGCTCGCCAAAAATCGGATTACGCCGAGCTACGGGAGAAGCTTGGTCGTAGCAATGCTGCCCAGAAGGCGGCTAAGCTGATGATTGGGTATTTACAGTAATGGGTATTTACAGTAATAGACTTAGAGCGTATATAATGGAATGTGCTTAACATTGTTACTTACAAAAGGAAAGGCCAGCAGAGATATCTCCGCTGGCCTTTCCTTTTGTAAGTAACAATGTTAAGCAGCCCGCAACTGCTTCAATGGTGACTTCTCAAACTTGCTTTGAGCATAATCCAAGTCAATAACGAGTTCCTGAACGTCAGTCTCAGAAGGCATATCGAACATCGCATCTGTCATGATGCTTTCGCAGATTGAGCGCAGACCGCGAGCGCCAAGACGATATTCGTCGGCTTTTATAACAATGTACTCCATGGCTGCCTCAGAGAAGGAAAGCTTGATGTTTTCCATCTCAAATAAGCGCTGATACTGCTTCACGATAGAGTTCTTAGGCTCCGTCAGAATCTTGCGCAGCGTAGCGTGGTCGAGCGGGTTGAGGTGCGTAAGTACGGGCAAACGGCCGATCAACTCGGGAATAAGCCCAAACTGTTTCAAATCTACGGCCGTCACGTAGCGCAGGAAGTTTTGGGTATCTACCTTTTCCTCCAGCATCGTTTTGGAGAAGCCCATGGGCTTGGTGTTCAGGCGGCTCTTAATGATGCGCTCGATGCCAACAAAAGCCCCCCCGCAGATGAACAAGATGTTTTCGGTGTTCACCGTAATCATCTTCTGCTCAGGGTGCTTGCGGCCACCATGGGGCGGCACGTTTACTGTAGTGCCTTCCAGCAATTTCAGCATTGCCTGCTGTACCCCCTCGCCGCTCACGTCGCGCGTGATGCTGGGGTTGTCGCTCTTGCGGGCAATCTTATCTATTTCGTCAATATAAACGATGCCGCGCTCGGCTGCTTCCACGTTGTAGTCAGCGGATTGCAACAAGCGAGTCAGGATGCTTTCCACATCTTCGCCCACGTAGCCGGCCTCAGTAAGCACAGTGGCGTCGGCAATACAGAAAGGCACTTGCAGAATGTTGGCCAGCATACGAGCCAAGAAGGTTTTGCCCGTTCCGGTTTCACCCACCATGATGATGTTGGATTTCTCAATCACCACATCATCCTTAGTGCTAGGCTTCTGCATAAGGCGCTTGTAGTGGTTGTACACTGCCACCGACATTACCTTTTTTGCTTCATCCTGGCCTACTACGTACTGATCCAGGTACTCCTTCATCTCGCGCGGCTTCACGAGGTTAAACTTTGGCGTCTTGCTGTTTGAGCGAATCTTGTTCTCTTCGTTCAAAATCTGCTGGGCCTGACCTACGCACCGCTCGCAAATGTGCGCGTTGATGCCGGAAATCATTACCGAGACGTCTTTTTTGCTCTTGCCGCAGAAGGAGCACGTAATATCTGCCATTGCCTGGATTATCAGAATAGGATAGGTAATCTCCGCTCACGCCGGAGCGGCATCAAAGGTACAAAAGGCTAACGCCCTGCGTACAAAAAAAAGTTGCCCCATCGTAGGGCTTCTATTTAAAAGTAAAAATCCCATTTCCGGTTTTCAATCCAGAAATGGGATTTCAATTTGTGTTAGATCGTCATGCAGACCGACCAATAAAGGTAGCTTAAGCTACTTTACGCTCAAGCACCTCATCAATCAGACCATATTCTTTGGCCTCGTCAGCACGCATCCAGTAGTCACGGTCAGAGTTGTCATGAATTTCCTGATATGTCTTGCCAGTGTGCTGCGCCAGAATGTCGTACAGCTCTTTTTTGAGCTTTAGAATCTCACGAGCCGTGATTTCAATGTCAGAAGACTGACCTTGAGCACCGCCGGAAGGCTGGTGAATCATCACGCGAGCGTGGGGGAGAGCCGAACGCTTGTCTTTGGCACCACCAGCCAGCAATACGGCACCCATGGAAGCCGCCAGACCTGTGCAGATAGTAGCTACATCAGGACCTACATACTGCATGGTGTCATATATGCCTAAGCCTGCATACACGGAGCCGCCGGGCGAGTTGATGTAAAGCAAAATATCCTTCTTGGCATCGGCCGACTCCAAGAACAGCAGTTGAGCGGTGATGATGTTGGCAATATAATCGTCAACGGCTGTGCCTAGGAACACGATGCGGTCCATGATTAGGCGCGAGAACACGTCAATCTCAGCAAAGCGCGTGGGGCGCTCCTCAATCACGGAGCGGGTCATGCCCGTAACGGAATGGCGCATCTGGCCTTCCATGTGGTGCAGGTATTGATCGACACCCAAGCCGCTCAGACCTTGGCCTTTAACAGCAAACTTGCGGAATTCTTGTTTATTCAGCATGGCAAATAATAATGGGAGAAGAAGTGTAAAAGCGAAGCCGTCGGGCAACAAAAAAGCCCTAACGGCAAGTAAGGGCTTTTTTGTGGGTTAGAAAACCGGCAGACTAGCGTTGGCTAGCTGCCTGATTCCGGAAGTCCTCAGCCGAAATCGGCTTATCAGTAACAACAACTTTGCCGCGCAGGTTTTCAAGTACTTTCTCTGCCAGAATGGCCTCATACTCGTCTACGTAGTTTTTGCCGTTCTCCTGCTTCAGGTAATTGTCAGCGAAGCTACGGATGGACTCTTGCAACTCTGGCGTCATTTCCATGTTGAATTGACCCAGAATCTTCTGCATGGTGCGCTCCACGATTTCGTCGTTCGATACCTTCAGACCCTGCTCTTCTACTACCTTATTGCGAATCATCGACCACTTCAATTCGCGCTCGTAGTCGTCGTAGTGCTCTTCTACCTGCTCCTCGGTAAGTTTGCCTTTGTTGGCGCGCACCAACCATTTCTTGAAGAACTCTTTGGGTACTTCGATGGTCGTGTTATTTACCATCTGGTCCACGATTTGGCGGTTGAGCAATCCATCAGACTCACGGTCGTAGTTCTCCTGTACCGTAGTACGCACTTTCTCATCAAATTCTTCGCGAGAAGTAATGATGTCTTTGCCGAATACTTTGTCAAACAACTCCTGATCTAGCTCAGGCTTGGTCGTGCGGTTGATTTTCTCAACATTCAGTACATACTCGCCGCTCGCGTTGGCCGCCTCATCTTTCGAAAGACCGGAGAAGTTGGCAATGGCAGAAGCGTCGCCATCGAAAGCATCCTTCAGATCGAACGTTACCGAATCGTTGGCCTTTACACCGATAAATTTATCGACGTTGTTCTTTACCTTATTAATAGGCAGCAATACCGTGCGGCCTTCGCCTTCCTCATCCGCTTTCTTGAGCTTACCATAGAGGTAGTCAGAAGCTTCCGAAGCCTCAGGGTTGGTGCTCTCACCATACTGGCGAGAAATCTGGTCGTAGGTTTCCTGTAGCGTAGCCTCGTCAACACCTATCTGGTGGCGCTCCACATTCAGTGTTTGGTCGGCAGGTAACTCAAAATCAGGTAGTAAGCCTAGCTCAAACTTAAAATCGAAATCCTTCTGGGTGTCAAAGTCAATGTCGCTGGCCACGGGCAGGGGCTCGCCCAGAATGCGCACGTTGTTCTCCTTAATGTAGTTATCAACCGCTTTGCCTAGCAAGCCATTGATTTCTTCCACCAGAATGCTCTTCCCGTACATCTTACGAACCAAGCCCACGGGTACTTTGCCCGGCCGGAACCCTTTGATTTGCGCTCTCTTGCTGTAGTCCTTGAGCTTGTTATCAACCGTGGCAGCATAATCGGCCTCAGTCAGGTGTACTGTCAGGATGGCACTAAGCTGGTCGTCGTTTTTATCGAGGGTAATATCCAAAACAGGTGGTCGGTTAAAGGGTAATGGAAAAGAAATGGGCCGGCAGCCGGTGAAAAAGAAACCCCCAACGGTTGGGTTGAGGGTTTGGGCATTCTTTAAACTACTAAGTGCGGATGGAGGGACTCGAACCCACACGCCTTGCGGCACCAGATCCTAAGTCTGGCACGTCTACCAATTTCGCCACATCCGCCGCAAGGCCAACTGCCTCGGGGCCGCAAAGCTACACAACGAGTCGGGAAATTCAAACCAACTCCGCAATGAGTAGAGAATGATTATAGTAATCCTGCGAAAATTTGCCCCCCAAGCACTTTATTTGATGAAATTCAGCACGGCCAGGTTTCCTTTTGAAGACCACTACGTTCCTTCAAAACCTGATTTTGCCCCCCAGCTATTGAGTCGCACCTTTTTAAGCTGCAGTATTGTTGTAAACACGACTCGTCCGCTAATCATACGCTGAGTTCGTACTTTCGCAGATAACCACGGGGCTTTGGCTCCGCCCGCGTACATGGCTACCCTTATTGATCCTGAAGTAGAGCGCAACGAAATTCTGCGGCATTATCGCCGCTTACTTCGTACTGCTAAGCCTTATTTGCACGGCAACGACGCTAAGCTTATTAAAAAAGCCTTCAATACTTCCTTGGAGGCTCATAAGAATATGCGTCGCAAATCCGGGGAGCCATACATCCTGCATCCGTTGGCGGTAGCGCAGATTGCGGTGGAGGAAATTGGGTTGGGTACCACGAGTATTGTTTCGGCCCTGCTGCACGACGTGGTAGAGGATACGCCGATGGAAATATCGGATGTCGAACGTGAGTTTGGGCCCAAAGTGGCGCGCATCATTGATGGGCTGACCAAGATTTCGGGCGTATTCGACTATGGTACCAGCGAGCAGGCCGAGAACTTCCGCAAGATGCTGCTTACGCTTTCCGAGGATGTACGCGTCATTCTGATCAAGCTTGCCGACCGCTTGCATAATATGCGGACGCTGGAGTCGATGCCCCGGCATAAGCAGCTCAAAATAGCCTCCGAAACTATTTACTTATACGCTCCGCTGGCGCATAGATTGGGATTATACGCCATCAAAACCGAGCTGGAGGACCTTTACTTAAAGTACACCGACACCGAAGTATATAACGACTTGGTGACGAAAGTGCGCCAGAGCCGTAGCGCACGTAATCGCTTTATTAAGGAGTTCGTCACGCCTATCGACGAGGAATTGAAGGCCCAAGGCTTTGATTTTGAGATAAAAGGCCGCCCCAAATCAATTTACTCCATCCTGCGCAAAATGCGCAAGCAGAACGTGACCTTCGATGAGGTGTATGATTTGTTTGCCATTCGCGTTATTCTGGACGTGCCGCCGGAGCAGGAAAAAGCCGCCTGCTGGCAGGTATACTCCATCGTCACTGACTTTTACCAGCCCAATCCCGATCGTCTGCGCGATTGGGTAAGTACACCCAAAGCCAATGGCTACGAGAGTCTGCATACCACCGTTATGTCGCGCACAGGGCAGTGGGTGGAGGTCCAGATTCGCTCCAAGCGCATGGACGATATTGCCGAAAAAGGCTACGCAGCCCACTGGAAATACAAAGATACCGGCACCGTACAGCCTGAATCGACGCTGGAATCGTGGATTGCAAAGGTGCGGGAGATGCTTGAGACCAATAATTCCAGCGCGCTGGAGTTTATGGATGAGTTTCGGCAGAACCTCTTCGTCAAGGAAGTGTATGCTTTTACGCCCAAAGGCAAGCTGGTTATTCTGCCAGACAAGGCAACGGCGCTGGATTTTGCCTTCGACATTCACTCTCAAATTGGCTTGCAGTGCCTGGGGGCCAAAGTCAATCAGAAGCTGCAGCCCTTGAGCTACCAGCTCCGCAACGGTGATCAGGTCGAAATCCTGACCTCTCATAAGCAACGACCTACGGAGGAATGGCTACAGTACGTAATTACATCAAAAGCCCGCTCAAAGATCAAAGAGTATTTGCGGGATGATAAGCGCTCCAAAGCGGAGGATGGGCGCTATCTGGTAGAGAAGCGATTAGAACTACTTGGTGTTGAGAATAATCAGGAAAATCTGAACCGCTTGCTTGCTCATTTCAACCTTTACAACGCGCAGGATTTCTTTTATCGCTTGGCAATCGGCCAGCTCGATGGGCGGGAGATTAAGGTGGAATTGTTCGATCCAACGATTGAGTCGCCTCAATTACCTTCTTCCTTAGACCCTAGATCCTTCGATCAGGAGGTGCAGAAGATTCGGGGGGTGAATGCTAATATGCTCGTCATTGGTGAGCATACCGACAAGTTCGACTATCATATTGCCCCCTGCTGCAATCCGATTCCGGGTGACGATGTGTTTGGTTTTGAAACCGAAACCGAAGGAATTATAATTCACCGCACGTCGTGTCCGCAGGCGGTTAAGCTTATGTCGAACTACGGTAGCCGCATTGTGCGCGCCAAGTGGACCGATCAGCTGGAACTTGCTTTCCTTGCCGGCATTCGCATCAAGGGCTCCGACCGGGTTGGGTTGGTGAACGACGTGACTCGTATTATCTCCAACAGCCTGAAAGTCAATATGCGCTCCATCACCATCGATTCCAATGATGGGATGTTTGAGGGTCAGATAATGGTCTTTGTCAACGATACGGACCACTTACACAAGATGATTCAGCGCCTGAGCAAAGTAAATGGCGTACTGTTGGTGGAACGATTCGCTACTTAAGTTCTTAATAGTCTTAGTGAGCCCTAGTTAGTATAAAAGAATAGGCTGGAGGCTTTTTGTCGGTCTGCAATTGGGTCAACAGTTATTCTATCGAGCAAAAAAGCCCCCCAGCGCTGGATAAAAATTTGGTGATTTAAGCTATCGTCTGAAAGTTGAGCCCGCTAACTCACTTTGCCCGCTTACCTTTGTTACTCCTTATATATAAGGTTGCAGAATGCTTGATAGAGATAAATTTGAGGAAGTGAAGAAAATTTTCACTGCCTATTTAGAGAATAAAGGATTGCGCAAGACCTCTGAGCGCTACGCTATCTTGGAGGAAATATACTCTCGTACTGGCCATTTTGATGTTGAGGAGCTGTATACCGGCATGAAAGCGCAAGGCTTACAAGTGAGCCGAGCCACTGTATACAATACGCTTGACTTGCTAGTAGAGCACGGATTGGTAAGCAAGCATCAATTCGGGCGTAATTTGGCTCAGTATGAGAAGTCCTATGGCTATCGTCAGCACGACCACGTCATCTGTACGGAGTGCCACAAAGTGGTCGAATTCTGCGACCCTCGTATTCACGGCATCCAGACCATGGTCGGGGAACTTTTGAATTTCCATATCTTGCACCACTCTTTGAATCTGTACGGCGTTTGTGGTGATTGTCGCGCCAAAGCCGCCCGCTTACTTTCTGAATGAAAACTGAATCCGCCGTTCAAGACGGTATCCTCTTCGTTCGCCTCTCTGGCGACCTCATCGGCAGCCCCGATTCCCAACCTCTGCTCCAACTTGTCAACGACCACCTTGGTGAGGGGTTAAGTTATTGTGCGATTGACTTGTCTAACGTGCGCTTTATTAATAGCACGGGCATTGGGGTACTAGTCTCTATTCTGACAAAATTCCGCAATCAGGGCGGCGAGCTAGTGCTTATCAATCCTTCTGACCTTGTCCGTAAGCTTTTGGTCATTACCAAGCTCGACGCCATCTTTAATATTGCGGCTGATGATGCATCAGCTGCCGAACAATTGAAAGCTACAACCTAATGCCAGTTGACGTACTTGTTGGATTACAGTGGGGAGATGAAGGGAAAGGTAAAATTGTAGACGTGTTAGCCCCCACGTACGATGTGGTAGCCCGTTTTCAGGGTGGCCCCAACGCTGGCCACACGCTTACCTTCGATGGTTTGAAACATGTACTACACCAAGTACCATCCGGTATTTTTCACCCGCATATTATTAATGTAGTTGGTAATGGCGTCGTACTCGACCCCGTAGTATTCCGGGGAGAGCTACAAAAGCTAACTGACCGAGGAGTAAGCTGGGGGGCAAATCTCTACATCTCCAAAAAGGCGCAACTCATCCTGCCATCTCATCGTGCTCTCGATCGTATTTCGGAAGAGATACGTGGGGGGGGCAAAATTGGCTCAACACTTAAAGGCATAGGGCCCACTTACCAGGACAAGATTGGTCGTACTGGGCTGCGAGTAGGTGATGTACTACTTCCAACCTTTCAAGCCCGTTATGCTGAGGCAGTAGCCCGACACGCGCAGTTTGCTTCCTTTCACGGTCGGGATCTTGAAATTGAAGCGTTAGAAGAGGATTTTTTCTCAGCTGTCGAATTCCTGCGTACCCTTCAGCTTACCGATACAGAGTATTTGCTTAATGATTTGTTGCGCCAAGGAAAGCGTATTCTTGCTGAAGGAGCTCAAGGCTCTTTGCTCGACATTGACTTTGGTACTTATCCTTTTGTTACCTCATCTAATACCGTCGTTGCAGGGGCTTGCACTGGCCTAGGTATTGCTCCTCGTCACATTGATCAGGTATATGGTATCACCAAAGCTTACTGTACTCGTGTAGGTAGCGGCCCTTTCCCCACTGAGCTACATGATGAGGTAGGGGAGAGGATTCGGCAGGCTGGACGTGAATTCGGCTCTACTACTGGTCGGCCACGTCGTTGTGGTTGGATTGACTTGCCATCTCTGCGCTACAGTATCATGCTTAATGGGGTAACAGAACTCCACCTGATGAAGGCCGATGTACTGGATGAGTTCACCGAAATACAGGTATGCACTCATTACAAGACGTCCGATGGTAACGATACAGACCTCTTACCGGATTATGAAGCATTACAGGCATTAACTCCTGTTTATACCACATTACCCGGGTGGCGCACCGATTTGCAAAATATTTCAACAGCTAATGATCTACCTGTCGAGCTTCAATCGTATCTGCAATTCCTTGAGCGTCATTTAGAAGTACCTATCCGTATTGTTAGTGTTGGCCCAGACCGAGTAAGTACTCTTCACCTAAACTAGGTAAAAAGGTACGGTGGGCCTTGACTTATTCAATACTCGCCGTACCTTTGTCATCCTGTTCAAGCAATCGGCTTACAGTACTATTTATTTGAGAATTTCAGCTGTTTCTCTTGGAATAAAGGCTAAAAGCATATTATCTTTGTAGCCCTTTCGCTCAAACGGAGCTTTGTCTAGGATGTTCTGCTTTTCAATACTTACTATATTGAAAATGGAAAGGATTTGAACTTAAAATAATGGTAAGAAGTCAATAGGTCATTATGATCGTTAGCTAATATAGCTTGGTCATATTGGAGCGAAAATAAATCTTGTTCTGTCCTTGACAATTGGTTTTGAATTATAGTATCTTTGCAGCCCGCTTCAATAGGAAGGGGCTTAGTAAGTTGAAAAGTAAAGAAGATTTAATTTCTCTCTCTTTAACTTGCAAATAGAAAAAAGTATTTTACCTTTGCATCCCCTAACGAAAAGACGTTTAGGATTGCAGTAAGGAGAGAGCTACGGGAGTAGCGGCAAGGTTAGCTCAACAGGAGCTAGCGCACGTTCTTTGAATGATTGGAAAAGACAAATTGGTAAGGCTGCCGGCGGTAGGCAACTACC